>NZ_RKMB01000021.1 GCF_003797765.1 Ramlibacter sp. WS9
TTGCCGCTTAGCTGCGATCAGCTGAGCCTTGAATTCTATACCAGTTTTTGATCACCAGTCAAACTCGATTTTCTTTTTTTCCGCCGCACCCGCCGCTTTCGCGTCGTCTTCAGCAGAGCCTGCGATTCTATACCGGAATTTTCGCATCCGTCAAAAATTTTTAACCTTCTTCACTCGGCACCTGCGACGCGAAGTCAGCCTCCATCCCCATCTTCTGACGCTGACTTCCGATCGGCGCGCTTTCGGGTGATGCCATACGACGTGGCGGCCAATGTTCTTGTCTATCTTGGCGCTGCACAATCGACCATCACGATGGCAACCCAGGGGAGCGCATCAATCGATCCGACTTCCTGGTACTCGCCACCGACGAGCCCCACCGCATTCAGCACCCGAGGGATGAGCGCGTTATCGACCGATGCGGGTCTGTGCAGCGGATATCCCAGATTCGCTCAGCGTTGCCATGCAGGCGAAGAGAGATTTGAAACTTGCGAGACGCGGGGCGTTGCCTCAGCTCGCCTTGCCGCACTGCCACGCGTCCGGTTCCAGGGGGTTGCGAAATGACATTGCAGATTCGATGCCGGCGCGCAGGCTAGTACATGGCCGATTGTCGTGAGCAATGGCTCACGACACCGCGGAATAGCCAGGGCCCCAATACTCAATCGCAACAACAACTCGCAACCAAGTCGCTAGGATCAGAGCGGCACAAAGAAAACGGCACCGCATTTGACTGCGGTGCCGTGTGAGCGTGTTGTTGAATCGAATCGAACAAACTCGAAAGTCTGTTGACTCGCAACGATAACTGGCGGAGTGGACGGGACTCGAACCCGCGACCCCCGGCGTGACAGGCTCAATATAGTATGATCTTGGAACCTAGTATTCGTGCGGGTTCCAGCGAAATTGGGCCGGGATTTCTCCCAAACGGGGACAATTTGGGGACAGTAAGGATTCGTTGATGGCAACTTTCACTCAGCGAGCCGGTGGCCGCTGGCAGGCCAAGATTCGCAGGTTAGGTTGGCCTTCACAGAGCGAGACCTTCCAGACGCGCGCGGCCGCCGAGGCTTGGGCTCGCCACATTGAGCGGGCAATGGACACTGAATCGTTCCTGCCTTCGGACGATGCAGCTCGAACGACGTTCGCCCAGCTGGTCGAGAGATATCAAAACGAGAAGCTGCCAAAACTTCGCGGCCAAGTCCAAGACCAGTATCTTCTCAAGCGTGTCGCGGAGGCGTTCGGGGAGTATTCCCTGGCGAGAATTACGCCGGCCATGTTGTCCGAGTACCGAGACACGCGATTAAAGGCAGTGAAAGAACAGACTGTGGCCCACGAACTCGGCATGGTTTCACGCCTGTTCAATGCCGCAATTCTTGACTGGAAGATCGCAATCCCCAAGGGCAACCCGGTCCAACAGGTGCGCAAGCCAAGCATCTCGAACGATCGGGATCGGCGTCTGGAGGGCACCGAGGAACAGCTACTCCTCGATGCCCTCCTAGATCGGGAGTCGCCGTGGCCGCACGCCGCGGCGGTCTTAGCGATCGAAACGGCTGCACGGATGTCCGAGTTGTTGGCCCTTCGATGGGCGGAGATCGACCTCGATGTACGAGTCGCCCGTGTCCGAGGCAAGGACGGGGGCGTGACCAAGGGTGGAGACCTCTACAGAGATGTCCCGCTGACTTCCCGTGCAGCGGCCCTGCTCAAGGACTTGCCCCGCTCAATCAACGGCCTGGTTCTGCCGATATCCCAGAACGCGCTGCAGATTGCATGGGGGCGCGCCCTGAGGCAGGCACGCAAACGCCATGTGCACGGCGTGCTTTGCCAACAACTCGGCTCTGCAGGGTACAACGAAGAAGAGCAGGCACGGGAAGTCCGGGCGCTCGTCTACAAGAAGCGAGAGCCGCTTGCGCTGACGCGTCAGCTCGTGGAAAAGATCGAGACCGAGGATCAAGTTCTGGTGAACCTCCACTTTCACGACTTGCGGCATGAGGCAACTTCCCGTCTGGCCGAAAAACTCGCCATGCACGAACTCATGAAAATCACCGGCCACAAGTCAAGTCGCATGCTGGCGCGGTATTACCATCCTCGGGCGGCCGACCTGGCGCGAAAACTTGCCTGATTTCGGACGGTCCCATGGGCGCATGGCAAGTGTTCGTCGCTTGCACTAGCGAGCAGACGGACTCTTAATCCGTAGGTCGAGTGTTCGAGTCACTCAGGGCCCACCACCCACTGCCTTGCACGGCCGGTTAGCAGCAGCTAACCGGCCTTTGCACGTAGGGGTCCATGTAATCGCCATGTAAGCGGTTTGCATCGAAAAAAAATGTTCGCCGTGCAACCCGTGTGTAAAGTGGCAAGAGCATTTCCGGGGCTATCAACTTGAAGAGTCTTCTTCTTTTTATCCTCGCGTTTCTTGCAGCGGCTTCTGCGGTCACCGTCACTGCACCGTATGCTCTGGGCCGTGTGCTGACAGGCACGGAGTTCGCCGCTGTCGCCCTGCTGATAGTCGCGGTGCTGGCTCGCTTGGCTCTGCTGGTACGCAGGCGTCAAAGGCGAAAGGTCGAGGGAATGCGGGACTCGGCACTTTGGTAGCGGCCGTCCGCCGAAGAACATCATCAGATGTTATCCAACCCACGGCGAGGGCATTCTTCAAGTTCGTATGTCGGAAACCACCAAGCTCTGCCGACTTTGCCGCACGCGAAGCGACTTCATCAAGGCCCATTGCATTCCGGAGGCGTTCTTCCGCGAACTTCGGCAGGGCCATCGTGCCCCGCTGATGGTCGCTGACCGCTCAGCAGGACCCGTGAGGCGCGCACCGATCGGCGTTTACGACTCCGAAATCCTGTGCACCGACTGCGAATCATCGTTCGCGGCGGTGGACACGTATGGGGTGCAGGTGCTGCTGCAGCGCTTCGAGGAGCTGTTTGCGCCCATGTACAACGGCAGTCGGCTTGTCGCCTGGAGTAGCCAGGACGTGGACTGCCCGACGCTTCTGAAATTCCTGGTGGCGGTGCTTTGGTGGGCTTCGGTATCCAGCCATCCGTTCTACGCGCGGGTACAGCTGGGACCGCACGAGGAGGCTGCCCGCGCGATGCTCCTGCAGCCCGAAGGCAACTCACCACCAAGGTTCGATGCAGTCTTCCCGCGATGGGGAGACGCCCAGGATACGGTAGACCTCACCACTTCCATCAACCAAGCGGGGCGAGCAATGCTGCCCAGCTCCGAGCCGCAGCCTGCATCCGGCGTTGCTCCCGCACGGGCAAGTTGGGCCACACGGTACCAAGATGGACATCCAGATCGGACGGCAGATCGATCCCGGCGGCCTGAATCATGAGGATTCTCTGCGCCGCGACTTTTCGATGACCACGGCGCATGCTCTGCCGGGCGAGCTGTTCAAGTGAACGCGCATTGCCTGCAGCTCTTGCCGCTGGCAGAGGCTTCGCAGCAGGTGGGGATTGCTTGGGCCACGGAGGACCCCCAATCCAGGATGTAGCGATGGGCAGCCGCGGCATAGCGCCTTGCTCAATTGCTCTCAAAATACTCCGCACTCACCGGCCCTCATCTACAGAGGCCTGAACCCGCTGAGGGCACATAGCCGATCGCAACGGGTTAATTGCGCAGTGGCTTACCCGTCGCGAGCATATGCTCCATGCGCGCGAGGGCGACGTCAGTCTTGGCCAAGCTCACCATGCACTCCACCTCGAGCCTGAGGATGTCGGTCGCAGTCAATACCGATCCCGCCGCCGCACTGCCGCCGGTCATCACGTAGGCGATCGCCCGCGCGATCTGAACATCGCTACCAGTCAACTTTCCCGCGGCCTGCCCGGCATCGATCTGCTCCACGAGGCGATTGAAGCCGACGGGACCTGCTGAGATCCACTGCGGCATGGGCGCCGGCGAGTAGCCCGCACCAGACAACGCAATCGCGTGAGCATGGGCATCCGCAACCAGCCGGTCACGGTTCATGGTGATGGGATCGCTCTCGCGCAACAGTCCCTTGTCGCGGGCGAGCAGCGCCGAGCCCGAAGGCGTGCCATCCAGGATCACCGCAAGGGCGGCCTGCGCACCCGCAACGACATCGCCTTCATTGCGCAAGGTCCACCGCTGCAGCAAGCGCATGCAACCGCCCCAACCCGGCAGGATGCCGACCTTCAACTCGGGCAGTCCGGCATTCAGTTCGGCATGGGCGACGCTGGCATCGCAAGCCAGTTGCAGTTCACAGCCGCCGCCCAGCGCCAGGCCGAACGGGGCGGCCACCACCGGGAAATTCGTGCCGGCAAGCGCATACAGTGCGTCCTGGCCGCGCTTGACGAATGCCGTCAGCCCCGCCCAGTTGCCCGCCTTGACGAGCGACACGAAGCTTCCCAGGTCCGCACCCACCGAAAAGGCCCGCGGATGGTCACTGGCGACCACGAGAGCGCGGAAGCCCCGACTCACGTGCGAGGGTGCCGACTCGATGACCTCGACCACCTGCTCGTTGCAAGCGTTCATCTTGGTGTGCACTTCCAGACCCAGCACGCCCTCGCCCAGGTCCCAGAGCGAAGCCGCGGCATTGCCCGCCACCGGGGTCTTGCTCTTCTTGGTGAGCGACAAGGTGCCGCCGTTGGCAACACGCCCGCCGGCGGGGACTGCCTGGGAGGTGGGCATAGCCACACCACCGCCGTAGAAGCCGTTGCCGGCCGCGGCTCGGGCCAGCAGCGGCGGCACCGGGTCGCCCTGCGCCTGCAGCCGCTTCGCGATCCAGTCGGCGCCGACCTTGTCGGCCAGTTCGAACGGGCCTGCCGACCAGTTGTACCCAAGCTTCATGGCCGTGTCGATCGCGGCGACGTCGTCCGCGATCTCGGGGCCGACCTCGGCTGCGTACACGACGGCGTGCGACAAAACACGCCACGCGTACTGGCCACCGCGATCAGGTTGCTCGCACAGTGCCTTCAGGTCACGCGCGGCCAAGGACAGGCTTTCGAGCGCGGCGGGCTGAACCGCGTGGTAGTCGCCCTTGACCAGATCCAGCGCTTCCCGGACCTTGCGGCCATCCACGTCACGCGTGCGGTAGAAGCCGGCGCCGGCACCACGCCCGGTCCAGCCCTTACGGGTCATGTCGGCGATGAGCGGGTTGCGGGTGATGTCGTGGCGCCGGTGCGCGTCGTCTGCGGCCAGGGCTTTCATGAAACTGCCCCAGACCAGCGGGACCAGGTTGAGCCCCACATAGTCGAACAGTCCGAATATACCGGTCCGCGGAATGCCGAAGGGTTGGCCCATCACGGCGTCGGCCTCTTCCACGGTCAAACCCAAGGCCATGGCTTCCAGCACGGCAACCGACATCCAGTAGTTGCCGATGCGGTTGGCGATGAAACCGGGGGTGTCGCGGCAGGAGATCACTGTCTTGCCCAGCACGTGGTCGCAGATGTCGCCTGCTCGCTGCAGGGTGGTGGGCAGGGTCTTGGCCCCGCCAACAAGTTCGAGCAGCTTCATCACCCTCGGAGGGTTGAAGAAATGCGTGACCACGAAGTCTTCCTGGAACGAAAGCGGCAGCCCTTCGGTCAGCTGGTGCAGGGGAATGGTCGAGGTGTTGGAGGACACGATGGACCTGGGCTTACGCAGTGGCTCGAGCTTGCGGTAAAGCTCTTGCTTGATCGCGAGATCCTCGAAGACCGCCTCGACGATCCAGTCGGCCTCGGACACCCTGTGCAGATCATCTTCGACATTGCCTGTCTCGATCAGGCTGGCCCGGTCCGCGTGCATGAAGCCACCAGTTTTGAGCTGCCTCTGCACAGCCTGTTCCGCCAGCGAATTGCGCGATGCGCTCTGGGGATCAACCCTGTCGAGCAGGATGACTGGCACCCCGGCATTGGCCAGGTGCGCTGCGATGCCCGCACCCATGTTGCCGGCGCCGACGACCGCGGCTTTCGAAATGAGTTTGTTGGTCATGCCGATTCCTACCGAACCAGGTTTTCAACGACGAGCGCAATGCCCTGCCCGCCGCCAATGCACATCGTCACTACGCCGTATTTCCCGCCGGAACGTTGCAGTTCGTACAGCGCTTTCACCGTAAGGATGGCGCCGGTCGCACCCAGCGGATGGCCCAGTGCGACAGCGCCGCCGTTGGGGTTGACCTTGGCCGGATCGAGCTTCAGTCCGTCGATGACCGACAAGGCCTGAACGGCAAAGGCCTCGTTGGATTCGAAAACATCGATGTCAGCGATGCCCAGGCCGGCACGCTCGAGCGCTACAGGCACAGCGTGCACCGGACCGATGCCCATGATCTCCGGCGGCACGCCGGCCAGGCCCCACGAAACCAGCCGGCCTATCGGCGTCAACCCGCGCTCGCGCACAGCCTGCTCGCTTGCCAGCACAACGGCCGCGGCACCATCGTTGATCCCGGAGGAATTCCCCGCCGTCACCGACCCTGCCTTGTCGAAGGCCGGCTTGAGCTTGGCGAGGTCCTCCATGGTGGTGTTCGGCCGCACATGTTCGTCGGTGCCGAACAGCACCATCCCCTTTTTGGTCTTGACCTCGATCGGAACGATCTGGCTGGCGAACCGGCCGTCGGCGATGGCGGCCGTGGCCCTTCTGTGGCTTTCGACCGCGAAGGCATCCTGGCGCTCACGGCCGATGCCGTATTTGTTGGCCACGTTTTCCGCCGTGCAACCCATGGCGCCATGGCCGAAAGGATCGGCCAGCGTGTTGTGGAGCCAGTCGTAAATCAGGCCATCGCCCATGCGCTGGCCGTAGCGGTGCCCCTGAATGGAAAACGGCGCCCGGCTCATCGCCTCGGCACCGCCTGCGACAGCAATGGAGGACTCTCCGAGGCGGATCATCTGGGCAGCGCTGATGATCGCCTGGGCGCCCGAGCCACACAGGCGGTTCACCGTCAGGCCCATGGAACTGACTCGCATGCCTGCTTCGATGGCGGCTGTCCTGCCCAGAAAGAGGTCAGCCGCTTCGGTGGGGATCACCGTTCCGAACACGGAATGATCGGGGACATCCAGTTCCAGTTTCGCGCGGCTGATCGCTTCGCGCACGACGGTCTTCGCCAGGTGCGTGGGCGAGAAGTCCTTGAGGGAGCCTCCAAAGCCACCGATGGCCGTCCGGGCGCCTGCCAGGATGTAGATGGGTTCTTGCATGAAAATTTTTGAGTTTGAGAAAAAAACGTCTTGCCTGTTGCCAACCGGCGGAGCTCAGGCAGCCTGGGTTCACGCCTGCCTGGCTCTGGACTGTCTGGCTCAGGCCTGGTAGAAGGTTTCGCCGCCCGCCGCCATCTCGCGCATGCGCGGCGTGACGTGGAAAACAGCGCCCAGCGGGGCGAGCTTGTCGGCGCGCGCGACCACCTCGGCCAAGCCGAGCCAGTCGGCGTATTTCAATGCCCCGCCGAGGTAGGCCGGCAAGCCGACCCCGAGCAGCAGAGCCATGTCGAGTTCGGCCGGCGTGCGCACCACGCCCTCCTCCAGCGCGCGGGCGGCCTCAAGCATCAGCGGCAGCATCATGCGGTCGACGATCTCCTGCGGCGCAAACTCCCGCGGGCCATCGGACTGCAGCGTTGCCAGCAGCGCATGGGTGTCCTGCGCAGTGCTGCGGCGTGGCTTGCCTTCCGCGTCGGCCTCGTATTTGTAGAAGCCGCTGCCGCTTTTCTGGCCCAGCCGCCCGTGCTCCACCATCAGGCGCAGCGCGTTGCGCGGCGGCGGGGTGAGCCGCTCGGGGTAGCCCGCGCCAATGACGTCGCTGACGTGGCGGCTCGTGTCCATGCCCACCACGTCCTGCAGGTAGGCCGGCCCCATGGGCCAGCCGAACTCCTCCATCACCTGGTCGACCTTGACGAAGTCGGCACCCTCGTTGATAAGCTGCAGGAAGCCCGAAACGTAGGCCGTCAGAATCCGATTGACGAGGAAGCCTGGACAGTCCTTCACCACGATCGGTGTCTTGCCCATCGCGACGCAATGGCCCACGGCCATCGCGACGGCGGCATCGCTGGTACGCGCGCCACGGATCACCTCAACCAGCGGCATGACGGGCACCGGGTTGAAGAAGTGCATGCCGACGAAGTTCTCGGGCCGCTTCAGTGGCGCCGCGATGTCGTCAATGCGCAGGCTGGACGTGTTGGTCGCAATCACTGCGTCGGGCCTCACACGCTGCTCCAGCTCGGCGAGCACTGTGTGCTTGAGCTGCAGGTTCTCCACCACGGCCTCGATGGTCAGGTCCACCTCATCGAAGCCGGCGTAGTCAAGCTGCGGCTTCACGGTAGCCAGGATGGACTCCGCCTCTGCGGGCTGCTTGCGGGCACCCTTGACCAGCCGCTGAAGCTGCTTGCGCACCTCCGCGACGCCCAGGTCAAGTTGGGGCTGGGAGATGTCCTTCAGGCGGACGGGAACGCCTTTGAGCACGCTGGTGTAGGCGATACCGCCCCCCATGATGCCGGCGCCGAGCACCGCCGCCTGGCGCACCGGTTGGCCCTGGCGCGCCAGTTGCCTGGCCTGCTTCTTGACTGCCTGATCGTTGAGGAAGTTTTGAACCAGCGACGCGGCCGCCTGGGTGCGCGCTACCTCGCCGAACCAGGCCGCTTCCCGGCCAAGCGCCTCGGCCCGCGGCAGGACCGCGGCCTCGCGCATCATGTCGAGCGCCATCAAGGCGGCCGGCTGATGCCTGGGTGCCCGGGCAATCAACTTTGCGCGCATCTCGTCGAAGAGCGCCGACTGCACCCCGGCCGCCATGGGCACCGGTTGGCGCTTGCGCTCCTGGGCGGCTTTCCAATCGACCTCGCCAGCCATCGCGCGGCGCAGCAGGGCCAGCGCTTCGTCGCGAACCGCGGCTGGCTCGGCCACTGCATCGACCACCTTGGCGGCAAGCGCCGCCGCGGCCTTCACGGGCTTGCCACCGCAAACCCACTCGAGGGCGACCGGCAGCCCGGCGATGCGAGACAGGCGCACCGTGCCGCCAAGACCGGGGAACAGTCCGAGGTTCACCTCCGGCAAGCCGATCTGGCTGTTGGACGACATCACGCGCAAGCTGGCGCCCAGCGCGAGTTCCAGCCCGCCCCCCAGAGCAAAGCCGTTGATGGCGACCACCGAGGGCACCGCCAGGTCCTCGAACGCGATGAGTCCCTGGTTCTTCTCCTTCGCCAATTCCGCGATGGCCGCCGGCGACCGCGAAAAGCTGGCACCGAACTCGGTGATGTCGGCGCCGGCGATGAACATGTCCTTCGCGCTGCTAACAAGCACTCCTCGCACCCCCGGCGTGTTGCGTATCTCGGCAACGGCCTGCTCGAACTCGACGAGCGTGCGGTCGTCGAGCTTGTTGATGGCTTCGTTCTCACGGTCGAAGCGCAGCTCGAGCACGCCCTCGCCCAAATCCAGAATCTGGATGCTCTTTCCCTTCATCGAATCGTTCTCCTTGCGCGGCTTCTTGCCGGGTACTGACTGCGGGCGGCGGACCGCCACGCGAGTAGCGATCCTTGAAGCCATCTTCCTGCGAAGGCGCGCGCGAGGCGTCGTCGAAAGCGACGAAAGTCGCCTACCCGCCGATCGGAGCCGGCTCGCGCCGCATCAAGGCCGCGAGCGCGGGGATCAGCAGCACGGCGCCGACCATGTTCCACAGGAACATGAAGGTCAGCAGCAGGCCCATGTCGGCCTGGAACTTGATGTTCGAACCCACCCAGGTGAGAACCCCCGCGGCCAGCGTGACACCGGTGAACAGCACGGCCAGGCCGGTGGTGCGCATGGTGCGGTAGTAGGCCTCTTCAAGGTTGAGGCCTTCGGCGAGAAAGCCCTGCAGCCGGTTGTACAGATAGATGCCGTAATCCACGCCGATGCCCACACCCAGTGTGATCACGGGCAAGGTCGCCACCTTCACGCCCAGGCCGAGCTTGGCCATCACCGCCTCGCACAGCACCGATGAGATGAGCAGCGGCACGAGCACGGCGAGCATCACCTTCAGCGAGCGAAACTCCAACAACAGCAGCAGCGCGACGATGGCGTAGACCATCGCCAGCATCGGCCACCAGGCGCGGCGCACCACCTCGTTGGTGGCCGCTTCGACACCGGAATTGCCAGCGGCCAACAGCAACTGCGCCTGCGCGGCAGGATGCGCGGCGGAAAACTTGCGCACCGCGTCCACCGCCCGGTCGAGCGTCTCGGCTTTGTGGTCGTTGAGGTAGACCATCACAGGCAGCATCGAGCAGTCGTTGTTGTACATGGCCTGCGGCACGTTCTTGTGGGCGGCGTTCGAGATATAGCGGTTGCGCGTGATGGTGGCCCACTTCAGATTGCCCCCATAGTTGCTGACGATGGCCTTCTTCATCACATCGAAGAGCGACACCGTGCTCTGGACACCGGGGGTCTCCTCCATCTGCCACTGCAGCCGGCTTACGAGGCTGGCCACCGCGTACGAGCCACACTCGCCGGAGGCGGTCTTCACCATCACCACGAATACGTCTGCGCTGGTGGCGTAATGGTCGGTGAACCAGCCGGAGTCGCGGTTGTAGCGCGAGTCGGCCCGCAGTTCGGGCGCCCCCGCGTCCAGGTCGCCGATCTTGAGGTCGCGGCTGGCGGCATAGCCCCAACCGCCGATCACGGCCGCGACCGCGACGACGACCCAGGCGCGGCCAGGCCGCGCGAACGAGGCAATGAAGCGGGCGGGGCGATGGCGGCCTTTGTCGCGCTCGACCGCTTTGCGCAGCCCCGCGGGCGACAGCCCCGCATACGACATCAGGATCGGCAGCAGGAACATCTTGGTAAAGATGATCACGCCCACGCCGACGCTGGAACTCACCGCCAACTCGCGGATGACGCCAATGTCGATCATCAGCATCGTCGAGAAGCCGACAACGTTGCACAGCAAGGCGACGGTGCCAGGCACGAACAGCTGGCGGAATGTGGCGCGGGCGGCGTCGATCCGGCTGGCCCCGGCCAGGCTTTCACTGGCCAGGGTGTTGACGTTCTGCATCGCGTGCGAGACGCCGATGGCAAACGTCAGGAACGGCACCAGCATCGAGTACGGGTCCAGGCCGAAGCCCAGCAGGTGCATGATGCCCAGGTGCCAGATCACGGCCAGCAGGCAGCAGCCCACCGTAGCCGCGGTGCTTCGCCAGCATCGGGAATAGACATACACCAGTGTGGTGGTGAGCAGCACGGTCACCAGGAAGAACAACACGATGTCGCGGGCGCCCTCGATGAGGTCGCCGATGAGCTTCGCGAAGCCGACGATGTGCACCCGCACGCCTTCCTTCTCGAAGCGCTCGCGCACGCGCTCCTCCAGCCGCTGCGAGAACACCGCGTAGTCGATGTGCTGGCCGGTCTGCGGATCGGCCTCGAGCACCGGCGCGAGAATCATCGAGGAGCGATGGTCGTTTGCTACCAGCTGGCCGACCAGCCCGGCCTTGAGCACGCTATTGCGCACCCCGGCCACCTGCTCCGGCGTGCCACTGAAGTTGGCGGGCACCACCAATCCGGATCGAAGGCCGTCCTCCGACGCTTCGATCCACAGCGTGTTCGCCGTCGTCAGCGATCGCAGGTTGCCGCGGTCGATGCCGGGGACGTAGAAAACCTCGTCGGTGATCTCCTTGAGCAAGCGGAGATAGCGCGCGTTGTAGATGTCGCCGTCGGGCGCCTCGACCGCGATGCGGATGCTGTTGCTCAGCGGGCGAAGCTGGTTCTCGTACTTCAGGTAGTTCTGTACGAACTGATGTCCGAGCGGCACCATTTTCTGCAGGCTCGCGTCGGGGCGCAGCATCACCGCCTGCCACAGCAGCAGGGCCGATACGACCAGGAACCCCAGCAGCCACAGCGGGCGGCGCGCGAACAGAGCACGCTCGGCCAGGTCGATGACACGGGTCGTCTTCATTGATTCACCTTCTGTACCGGCACATTCATTCCGGTCATGCCCTGGGTACCGGCCACCAGGAGACGCTCGCCGACGGCCAGGAAATGGTTGACGTTCTCGCCGGGCACCCTGCCCGCGGCAGTGAAGGTCCGGCCTGCGTCGTCGCTGCGCAAGAGCTCGCCATTCTGCGCAAGGAGCCAGATGATTCCATCCTTGACCATGCCGTGCACCAGCGTATGGGCTACGGGTGCCCGTACTGGCGCCCAGCGCTCGCCGCCATCCTCGGAGCGGAACAAGTGCCCGTTGAAGCCGTAGGCGATGCGGACCGCCCCGCCCGGCAGCGCGAGCACGCCGTAGATATGACCGGCGTACCCGAGCTCGATCGCCTTCCAGGCCCGTCCGCCGTCAGTGGATCGAAACACCGTGCCTGCCTCGGCCGCGACCAGAAGGTCACCGTTTGATGCGACGGCGATTCCGTTCAGGTGGTAGCCATTGGGATTGTCCAGCCGGTCGCCGATGGATTCCCAATGGGCTCCGCCGTCCCGCGTGGCCAACAGCTGTCCAAAGGAGCCGGCGGCGTACCCGACCTTTGCATCGACGAAGGCCACGCCCAGCAGCGGGCGCGAGGGTCCCACCTGAGTCAATTCCTCGGCCTCGGCGAGACGGTCCTGAGCCCGCGCCAGGTTGCGCTGCGCGTCCTCCGACGCCGCGGGACGCGACCGCAGTTCCTGCAGCCGGCGTTGCGCAGACGCGAGCACCTGCTCGTTCGCCTGCCGGCCGTCGAACTGGCGCTGCCAGGTCTGCCCGCCATCGGCCGTGTGCAGGATGAGTCCGTCATGCCCCACGACCCACCCGCTGCGTTCATCGACGAAGGTCACGGCGGTGAGCATTACCGACGACGGTGCGGTGACCTGCTTCCAGCCTTGGCCGCCGTCCTCCGAACGAAGGATGAGGCCGCCCTCGCCCACCGCCACGATACGCGAGCCGGCCTGGCTCGCCTGCAGCAACAGCCGCCGCTCGCCGTGCGAGGTTTGGCTCGAAGGCAGCAGCAGCAGATCCAGCTCGCGCGGGACCACTTGTGTCAGTGGGGCGCCGATGGCGAGCGCGGCCGCGATGCAGGCGGCAGACAGCAGTGCCACACCCCCGAGCCGCTTGCGAACGCGACCTGACGGATTGACATTGAACTTCATGGAGTCTCCTCAGTGCGGGCTCCGCAGTCTTGGCGGGCCTCATGGTATGCGGCGGGACGAATCCCGGATCAGCACCCAGTCTATGGAGCGCCCTGTTGACGAGCGTCGTCGAAATCGACGAATTGCCGCACCGTCTCGGCACGCGCACGGCGCAGTGGACGCGCCGGGTTCAGCGGCTACGCCAAACCGGCGCGCGTTTTCCGAAGAAGGCCTTGAACCCTTCTTGAAGATCCTCACTGTGCTTGATCGTCTCGAACGCGGCCTCGGTGGCGGCCCAGCCATGCAAATCGTCCGCCGCCAGCACGTCGTTGACCGCACGCAGGCTGTGCTGTACCGAAAGCGGCGCATGCGCGGCGATCCGCTGCGCGAGAGAGAGCGCCGCCGCCAGCGTGCCGCCTGCAGGCGTCAAGACGTTGACGAAGCCAAGGACATGCGCTCGCGCGGCATCGATGGGGTCACCCGTGAGCACGAGCTCCCGAGCCACATTCGCCGGCAAGGCCCTGGGCGCGCGGAAAAGCGCCCCGCAGGTCGGTACCACCCCGATAGCCACCTCGGGCAGGCCGAACAGTGCGTTGTCGGCCGCCACGACCATGTCACAGGCCAGCACGACTTCGAACCCGCCGCCCAATGCACGCCCTTCGACGGCAGCCACCAGCGGCTTGCGGCGACGGCGGCGAATCAACCCGTACTCGCCTCCACGGGGAGTGACGTAGTCGCCCTTCGCGTTGAGGTCGCTGCCCGCGCAGAAGTCACGGTTGCCGCCGCTCAACACGCCCACGTACAGATCGGGGTCATCGTCGAGTTCGTTGAAGGCGAGTTCGAGGGCGTCGGCCATCGCCCGGTCGATGGCATTGCGCTTGGCCTCGCGCCGTAGGGTAATCACCAGCACGTGACCGTGTCGCTCGGTGCGCACCCGCTGTGAAGCGGGCGTTGCGTCTGCTGCGTCCGCCATGCCGGTCATGCCTCCACCCATTGCACTGACTGGTCGAGGCTTGCCCGGCTGGTGCGGAACCGATTGGCCGGATGGTCAGGATCCTCGTAGCCGAACGAAATGCCGCAGAACACCTGCCGATGCGCGGGCAGTTCGAACCACGATCGCAGGAAGGCCGATCGCGATGCGAGCGCCGCCTGTGCGATGCAGGCGACGCCCAGGCTGCGTGCCGCCAACATGAAGTTCGACACGTAGGCACCACAGTCGGCGGTACCGTAGGGCCCGAGCACGGCCTCGGTGGTCACGAGGGCCATATGCGGCGCGCCGAAGAAGCGCAGGTTTTCTAGCGCTTGACGAGCGGACGCTTCGCGGTCCCCGGGAGTAACCCCCACGCTCTCGTACAGTTGCAGGCCGCATTCGCGGCGCCGCTCGCGGTAAACGCCGTCGTAGGCCTGCGGTGGTGCGATGTCGTAGCTGTCAGCCGCGCGGAACACCTCGGGGCCGAACATGGCCTGCCGCAGGCGCTCGGTCGCCAACGGCGTGGTGACGATCACCTGCCACGGCTGCGAGTTGCACCACGACGCAGTGCGCTGCGCCATGCGCAGGATCTGCTCAATGACATCGCGTTCGACGGGGCGCGCCAGAAAGCCACGGCAGCTGTAGCGCGTCTGCAGCAAGGTTTCGAAGTTGTCGGCGGGGGTCGAGTTGGAGGGTTCGGTTAGCATGTAAGTATGTCGACGAGGTCGGATGAAAAGGTCAAATTCGCAGAGTCAGGCCGCCGTCGACCACCAGGCCATGCCCGGTGATGAAGTCGGCTTCGTCACTGGCCAGCAATAGCGCGGCCCGGGCGACGTCGATCGGCTGGCCCAATCGGCGCAGGGCCGTTTTCTTCTCCCAGACCTTTCGAATCGGGTCCTGGTCGAACCTTTGGCGGGTCATTCCGGTGTAGATGGCGCCCGGCAGCAGGTAGTTGACGGTAATGCCCCAACGGCCGAGGTCCAGCGCCATCGTCTTGCTGAGCCCGGCCACCGCGTGCTTGGAACTGGCATAGGCGCTCAGGCCGAAGTCGGTGCGTTCAGCCATCACCGAGGCCGTGTTGATGATGCGCGCCCGACCGGTCTGTTCGGCGCGGCTGCGCAGGTGTGGAATGGCCTCGCGGGAAAGCCGGAACACGGCGCGTGTGTTGACGGCGAAGACGTGGTCCCAGGTTTCATCTTCGATGATCGCGTCGCCTGGATCAGTGCCGACGCCGGCATTGTTGAAAAGGATGTCGATGCCGCCAGCCGCGCGCAATGCCGCCGCGACGATCGCAGCGGGCGCGCTGTCCTGCGTGATGTCCTGCTCGAACGGGACGATGCGCTCGCAACCCTCGTGGGCCGCCTGCACGGCAGCGCCCGGACGATCAACCGCCAGCACCGTGGCCCCCTCCTGCGCGAACAGCCGTGTGGCTGCGTGCCCGATGCCTGACGCCGCCCCCGTGACAATTGCCAGCTTGCCGGCCAGCCGATGCTGCTGACTCACAGGCTATTGCGGCTTGAATTGGGCGCGCAGCGCCTTCTTGTCGAGCTTTCCAAGCCCCGTCACCGGCAGCTGATCGATGAAATGAATGGCCTTGGGCGCGTAAACAGGTCCCTTGCGTTCCTTCACCAGCGCAATCAATTCCGCTGCATCCACTACGACGCCCGGCCGCCGCACCACGGCCGCCGTGACCGCCTCGCCCCACTTGGGATCGGGTAGGCCGAACACCGCCACGGCCTGCACGCCCGCATGGCCGGCGATGGCATCTTCGACCTCGCGGGGATAGACATTGAAGCCACCGGTGATGACCATGTCCTTGGACCGGTCGACGATGTAGAGAAAGCCGTCGGCATCGCGGCGCGCCCGGTCGCCGGTGTACAGCCAGCCGTCGCGCCACGCCTGCGCTGTCTCCTCGGGGTTGTCGATGTAGCCATGCGTCACCAGCGGCCCGCGCAGGCAGATCTCGCCCACCTCGTCCCCGGTGACCTCGCGTCCGGCATCGTCGAGCAGCTTGAGCTGGGCACCGAACATCGGCCGACCGCAAGACGAGAGCCGCTGCGGATATTTCACCGGATCATGGTCGTCTCGGCGCATGACGGTGATGCACATCGGCACCTCGCTCTGGCCGTAGATCTGCATGAAGATCGACCCGAAGCGCTCGATGGCCTCGGCCAGCCGGCTCGCCAGCATGGGCGCGGCGCCATAAGCAATGAGTTCCAGGCTGCTCAGGTCCGCCGCGCGCGCGCGCGGATGCTCGAGCAACGCGTAAACCATGGTCGGCACCAGGAAGGTCGCCGTGATCCGGTGGCGCTGCACGAGGTCGACGAAGCGGTCAGGGCTGAAGCCCTGGTGCGTGACCACGGTGCCGCCGCGCAGCAACGTGGACGTGATGAATGCGCCGCCGCCATGCGTGATGGGAGACATCACCAGGTAGCGCACCTCCTTCGGCCAGTCCCAGTCAGCCATCTGCAGCAGCGTCATCGTGACCTGCACGCCATGGCGATGCGAAACGCCCTTGGGCTTGCCGGTCGTTCCGCCGGAGAAGACGACGAGACACTCGTCGTCGCTGTTCGCGCAGGGCTGCAGCGGCTTGGCCTCGAAGGACTGGGCCACGTCGAGCAGGTCGTCAAACCCCTCGAAGGGGCCCAGGCCGAAACACATTTCCAGGCCCGGCACGCGCGCTTTCAGTCGCCTGGCCCGGTCGCCGAAGTTCGGCGGATCGACGAAGAGCGCACGCACCCCGGCAGTCTCGAGGATCAACGCATGGTCGTCCTCGGAAGCATTCGGGTTGATCAAGGTGATGCGAAACCCGGCCACGTGGCTGGCCGCCTGCATCAGGTAGGCCTCGGGGCGGTTGGCCGACAGCGTGGCGACCGAGTCGCCCTTTTTGAGGCCACGCGCTTCCAGTGCCTGGATGATGCGGCTGATCAAGTCGCCGCATTGGCGAAAGCTCAGCTCCGCATCGCCGTGGATGAAGGCGACGCGGTCGCCACCGAACTGGAATGCCGAGGCGATGATCTCGCCCATCGAGGGTCCCTGGTGGAAAAGATCAATGCTCATAGTCGATCCTTGCACTACGCCGCGACGCGGTGCTTGGCGCTGGGACTTTGCGCCACCCAAACGTCCCGCCGGTCGCCGTAGCGCTTGATGAGCAGGCGCGCGAGCTGGTCCAGGTGCACCTCGTCCGGGCCGTCGGCGATGCGGATGACGCGAGAATTCGTCCAGTAGATCGCTGCCGGCGTGTCATCGGACACGCCCATGCCGCCATGCACCTGGATCGTCCGGTCGGCCACCTGCTGAGCCATACGTGGCGCAGCGACGGTGATCGCGGCGATGAGGTCCATCGCCGCCTTGTTGCCCTCGCGGTCCATCTTGTCGGCTGCTTGCAGGGTCAGCAGGCGCACTTGCTGGGTCTCGTAGTACGACAGCGCGATGTCTTGGCGGATGGAGCTTTGCTCGCTCAGCTTGCGGCCGAAAGCCACGCGCGATTCGGCGCGCTCGATCATCAGTTCCAGGCAGCGCTGGGCCGAGCCGATCATGCGCATGCTGTGGTGAATGCGGCCCGGGCCGAGCCGGCCTTGCGCCACTTCGAAACCTCTGCCCTCGCCCAGAATCAGGTTCTCCTTGGGCACACGCACGTTCGTCAGCGACACCTCCGCCTCGCCGCCGGGCGAGTTGTGGCGGCCGAAACATAGCATCGTGCGTTCGATCTTGACGCCAGGGGCATTGCGCGGCACCAGGATCATGGACTGCTGGCGATGCTTGGGCGCCGTTGGGTCCGTCTTGCCCAGGACGATCAGGACTTCGCAGCGCTCGTCCATGATCCCGGAAATCCACCACTTGAGGCCGTTGATGACGTAGTCGTCGCCATCACGCACGATCGACGTCTCGACGTTGGTCGCGTCCGACGAGGCCACGCGTGGCTCGGTCATCAGAAAGGCCGAGCGGATGCGCCCTTCCAGCAGCGGGACCAGCCAGCGCTCCTGTTGCGCTGGCGAGCCGAACATCGACAGCACCTCCATGTTGCCGGTGTCCGGCGCACTGCAGTTGAATATCTCGCTGGCCGGTATGCAGGCGCCAGTCAACTCGGCAACCGGCGCGTATTCGAGGTTGGTCCAGCCCTCGGCATGGCCGGGAATCGGGTGCGGCATGAAGAGGTTCCAGAGCCCTTCGCCGCGCGCCTTGTCCTTCAAGGCATCCAGCTTGGGCCAGGCCTTCCAGAGGTTGGCTGGGTCGTTGTTCCATTGGAACCACTCCAGCTCCAGGGGCCGAACCTCGCGGTCGATGAAGCGCGCGGCGCGGTCGTGCAGGTCTTGCGCCTTGGATGTGAAAGTGAAGTCCATTTTTTCCTTTGTTCAATGTCAAATAAATTCGGCTCAGTCCGCCGCGCCCGCGCGTCCCAGGATGGCGAGCATGTCCTCGATGCCGTCGATCGGCCTCGGATTGGTCTTTGCCCAGATGTCGTGCAGGGCGTGCTCCGCCACTTCATGCAGCTGCTGGCGCGTCACCCCCACCTCGGCCAGGCGCCGCGGCAGGCCGAGGCCACGGATGAAGTCATCGAGCACGTCGCCCAGGGGGCGCCCGCCGGCATCGAAGCAGGCCGCGGCCCGTGCATGGCCATGCGTATCGACCTCGGCGTTCCAGCGCTGCACTTCCGGCGCCATCACGCACGAGGTGTAGCCGTGCGGCACCTTGCAATGCCCACCCAGCGCGTGGCCAATGGCATGGCTCGCGCCCATCGGCACCCCGCCCACCAGGGGCAGCATGGCATGCCAGGCACCGACCTGGCAGCGCAGCCGCGCCTCCATGTCATCGGGATATTCCTTGACCTGGCGCAGCCCCTGCGCCAGCAGACTCAGGCCGCTCTCGGCCAGCCCATCGGCGTGATCGTTGGACCGCCTGGAAACGAGCGTCTCGACAGCGTGGTCGACCGCTCGCACACCCGTCGACAGCCACAACCACTCCGGGGTATGCCGGGTGATGGCCGGGTCGAGCACAACCGCCGTCGGGCTCATCACACGATCGGCGTAGCCCTCCTTCTGGCCGCGCGCCTCGTCGGTCGCCCCGGCCATCGGATTGAACTCACCTGCCGACAGCGTGGCAGGCACGAGCACCAGGCGAACCACGGGCCCCTGGCCCTCGGGCGCCGGCGGCTGGCCCATGCGAAGCGGTGCCAGGTCCTCCACCGTCCTGGCGCCGTGGCGCAAAGACAGCACGACCATCTTGGCAGCATCGATCACGGATCCACCACCCACCGCGACGACAAGGTCCACCCGCTCGTCCGCGGCTCGCAGGGCGGCCGCGATGACGTCGCTTTTCATCACATGGGGACGGATTCCCTGATGCGTCAGCACCGCACGCGGACCCAATGCCGCACGGATGCGGTCGATCTCGTCCGTCTCCGTCGCCAAGTGGCTACCGACGATCAGCATTACCCGCTGGGCGCCGAGCAATTGCGCTTCGCTGGCGACCGCTTCAGCGGCCGCCACGCCAACCCGGACGCGCTGGATGGCGCTTCCGTTGATCGTGGCGCTGCGCATCACAGCTCCAGGCGGTAGCCGCCTTCGTCGCGCACCACGCGGCCGGCAGTCGGACCAGCCCAGTGCGTGCCGATGATCAGCGTCTGCGTGTCGGCGAATTCCTCACAGAACGATTGCCGCGTGCGGGTCGATTCCTGGCTGTCCGTATCGAAGCCGGAGGCCCAGTTGTGGGCGGCCAACTGGCACGGGTGGTGGAGCATGTCGCCGGTGATCACGGCTCGGCTGCCACCGGACTCGATGACAACGGAAACGTGCCCCGGCGTATGGCCCGGCGTATGCATCAGGCGAATCCCGGGTGCGATCTGCGCATCGACCTCGACCAGCTCCACCAGCTTCGCGTCGATCACGGGCTGCACGGAATCTTCGAACGTGGCGCGCGTGTCCATCCAGGCCAGCGTCTCGGCCGTTTTGCCCGGCGTCACGTCCTCCCCGCGCAGTTCCCTGGACCAGAACTCGTATTCGACCCGGCCCATGTAGTACTTGGCCTTGGGGAAGGTCGGAACCCAGCGGCTGCCGTCCCACATGGTGTTCCAGCCCACATGGTCGATGTGCAGGTGGGTGCACAGCACGCCATCGATGCTGTCGCGTGTCCAGCCCAGGCTTTCAAGATCCGCGAGGAAGCTGGTGTTGAGCCGGTTGAAGTGGTCCGACGTGCGCTCCTTGCCGTTGCCGATGCAGGTGTCAACCACGATGCGTTTGTCCGGCGTCTGGATCAGCAAGGCGTGAACGCTCATCTTGAGGAGGCCGAGCGCATCCGCGAACGCCGGATACAGCCATCGCATCTTCATCACCTTGTCGGGTGTGGCATCGGGCAAGGGGCCGTCGGGACCGCCAGGCATGGTCGCCTGGACTTCGACAAGACGCGTGATGGTGATGTCTCCCACCCGCCACATATGATTGATCAAGGCTGTCTCCTAGTTGGGTTTCGCACCCGCCCCGAATGGGGTGCGGTGCATGCAGGCTCTGATGCCTTCCGGTCATTCTGAAACTCGGCCCGCAACGCTGGATCGTCTGAACCGACGAATTGGGATCGGGCCCAGACCGCCGGCGTCAGCGCCCCTCCTGTCCGTCGTCCACCTGCACGCAGGTGCCGGTGACGCAGTCGGACGAAGGCGACACCAGGAACAGCAGCGTGCTGTCAAGCTGGGCAGGCCGGCCCAGCCGGCGGCGCGGAAACTGCTGGCTGATGTCGCCGACGCGCTTGATCATGCCGTCCGTCATCTCGGACTCGAAGGCACCGGGGGCGATCGCGTTCACGTTGATGTCGAAGCGCGCCCATTCCACGGCGAGCACTTCGGTCATGCGCACCAGGCCAGCCTTGCTGACCGAGTACAGCGCCGCGCCTTGCCCGCCGTAGCGGAAGGCCAGCGACGAGGCGATGTTGACGATGCGCCCGGGCTGCTTGGCCTCCATCAGGCGCCGGGCCACTTCGCAGGACAGCACGTAGGGCGCCCGCAGGTTGGTGTCGAGCACCCGGTCGATCAGGTCCAGCGGCATCTTGACCGCGCGCTGGGCGTCCGGGATGCCCGCGTTGTTGACCAGGATGGTCACGCGGCCGAGTGCCGACTCGGCCCGGGCTACGACATCGACCAGCTGTTCGGCGTCGGTGACGTCCAACGCCAACGGCACGGCCTCGCCGCCGGCCGCGCGGATGTCGCGCGCCAGGGCCTCGAGCCGATCGAAGCGCCGGCCGGTGACCGCGACCTTCGCACCGCAACGCGCCAATGTCTGCGCGAACCGCAGGCCCAGGCCCGACGACGCACCCGTGACCAACGCGGTCTGGCCACTCAGGTCAATCGAAAAATGGGGAAGAGGAAATTCCATGGCAGATCACCGTCCCTTGTAGCTTGGTGCGCGGCGCTCGACGAAGGCAGCGATGCCTTCGTCGAAGTCCTCGGTCTGCGTGCACAACACCTGGTTGCGGTCCTCCAGGGCAATCACCGCCTCCAGGCTTGGGGCATCCACCGCCAGCGACAGCGCGTCCTTCGTCAGGCGCAGCCCGAGGGGCGAGGCTTGCAGCATCTCCGCGGCCAGCACGGCCGCCTCCTGGCGCAGCGCATCCAGCGGCGCGACCTGGCTCACGAGTCCGAGCGTCAAGGCCCGGTGCGCGTCCATGAAGCGGCCGGTGAGCAGGTACTCGGCCGCAACGCTGCTGCCCACCATGCGAGGCAGGAAGTAGCTGACGCCGGCATCGCAACCGCTGAGTCCCAGGCGAATGAACGCCGCGTTGAAGCGAGCATCCGGCGTGGCGAGCCGGACGTCCGACGCGAGCGCGAGCGCGAAGCCGCCGCCGCTGGCCGCGCCCTGGACCACGCTGATGATGGGCTGGGGACAGCGGCGCATCGCCAGCATGATGTCCCTGAGGCCCTGCTGCTGCTCCAGGATGTCCACCACGCCGGGACGCGGCCCCAGCGCTTGCTGGTCCTTCAGGTCGAGGCCGGCACAGAACGCCCGCCCCTCGCCCCGCAGCACCACCACACGTGCCGGGGAGCGGCTGTTGAGCGACTGGAAGTACTCGCGCAACGCCCGAATCAGGCTGGCGTTCAATGCGTTCAGACGGTTTGGCCGATTCAGCGTCAGCCACGCCACGCCGCCGGCTTCGGCGACCTCCAGTTCTTCGACTGCCATGTTCGATCTCCTTCGTGAATGCCGACGGCCACGCCAGCCTGCCGGTCGCTGGATCGTGGGCGAGCAGAGGACGTTCGCCATCGTCGTTTGCGACGAATCCGCCACGCTAAAACCGTCGATTCCGACGAGCCGTGTGGCATCGGTCGATTGCTACAGTGCCCCGACGGCTTCGCAGCCGCGGCTGAATCTGTAGGCGGGTCTTTAACTGGGCACGGTCATAAGGAATCGAAGATGAACTACTTCCGTGCGTTGGCTGACCGGCTGCCCAGCACCTTGAGCGATTTCGGTGACGCCATTTGCTGTGCGGCGGTCATCGTTGCAGGGATCACGGGGTTGGTCGCGCTCTACTGGGTGGTGTGCCACATGCCATTGCTGCGCTGATCATCAGGTTGCGGACAAACCGTCGAATCCGACGAGCCTCATGGCCATGGCGGATTGCTACAGTGGCCCGACGGCTGCAGGCACGGGCCTGCTTCGCAACACATAGGATCTCTCGACATGGAAAAACGCAGCAACTTGTTCGACCTCACCGGCAAGGTCGCGATCGTGACCGGCGGCAGCCGCGGTCTCGGCCTGGAGATGGCCAAGGCGTTCGCGGAGCAAGGCGCGCACGTCGTGATCGCCAGCCGCAAACTCGAAGCGTGTGAGCAGGTCGCGCAGGCCCTCGCCCGCGACTTCGGCGTCCGCGCACTGCCGGTGGCGTTCCACGCCGGCAAATGGGACGATGCCCAGCGCTTGATCGAAACCGCCGAAGAGGCGTTCGGCCGCATCGACATCCTGGTCAACAACGCCGGCTCCTCGCCCCGCTACAGCTCGCTCACGGCAATTGACGAAGCGCTCTGGGCCAAGGTGCTGGACCTCAATTTGCGCGGCCCGTTCCGCCTGTCCACGCTGGCTGCCGAGCGGATGCACAAGGCCGGCGGCGGGAGCATCATCAACATCAGCAGCGCCGGCGCCCTGCAGCCCAGCGAGCACGAATTGCCGTACGCCATGGCCAAGAGCGCGCTGCACACGATGGCCGCCGGCATGTCCCGCCTGTACGAGGGCAAGGTGCGCATCAACACCCTCGTGCCCGGCGTGTTCCAGACCGACATCAGCAAGGCATGGACGGACGACATGATCCAGACAATGAGCGGCCTGGTGCCGATGGGGCGCCTCGGCCAACCGCGCGAGATCGTTGGTGCCGCGCTGTACCTGGCGTCGGACGCGGCTTCGTACACGACCGGCGCCGTGCTTAAGGTTGATGGCGGCTGGGCCTACAGCCGCGGTTGAATCTAAAGGCGGGTGACAGGCGGGTCGTCCCGCCTGTCCATAGCGGTTTTCTAGCGCCCGTCCCCATGGCTGCCGCCCAAAGACCGAGCCTGCGCGTCGCTCAAGCCCCAACGCGCAAGCAACTCCTGGGGCTCGACTGGCGCGGCGCTGCCAGGCCTGGCAGCGGGCGTGCGGCTGAAGCGCGGCGCGGGCGCGGGTTGCAACACACCGTCGACGGTGACGAAGGTTTCGCGCGCAACATTGTGCGGATGCCGTGGCGCCTCGTCCCAGTCGAGCACCGGCGCGAAACATGCGTCGGTACCTTCCAGCGCCGCGCACCACTCGTCACGGGTGCGAGTGCGAAACACATCGGCCATGCGCAGCTTCAGCAGCGGCCAGCGCGCCATGTCCATCTGGGCGTCAAAGGACGTGTCGTCGGCGATGCCGCAGATTTCCCTCAGCAGCGCATAGAACTGGGGTTCGACCGCTCCGACAGCGACGTACTTGCCGTCGGCACAGGCATAGGTGTCGTAGAACGGCGCCCCGCTGTCGAGGATGTTCTCGCCGCGCTGATTGCTCCACATCCCGGCGGCCTTGAAGCCGTACATCATGGCAGAGAGCAGCGACGCGCCGTCGGTCATTGCCGCATCGATCACCTGGCCGCGCCCGGAGCGATTTGCCTCGTACAGCGCGCTCATCACGCCCACCGCCAGCAACATCGCGCCGCCCCCAAAATCGCCGACATAGTTCAACGGCGGAACCGGGGCCTCGCCCGACCGGCCGACGGCGTGCAGTGCGCCGGTGATGGCGATGTAGTTGATGTCGTGCCCGGCTGCGTGGGCCAGCGGGCCTTGCTGGCCCCAGCCGGTCATGCGGCCGTAGACCAGGCGCGGCTGGCGCGCGAGGCATGTGTCTGGGCCCAGGCCCAGACGCTCCATCACACCGGGCCGAAAGCCCTCGATGAGGACGTCCGCTCGCTCGACCAGTGCAAGCACCGGCTCACTCGCCCCCTCGCTGCGCAGATCGACCGGCAGGAAAGTGCGGCCGCGCGAGAGGATGTCGAACCGGTCGCGCTTCGCGTTGGGCCTGGTCACACAAACGACCTCCGCCCCCAGGTCTGCCAGCACCATGGCACAAAACGGAGCGGGGCCGAGGCCCGCAAACTCGACGACCTTGAGTCCTTGCAAAGGGCCTGCCATGATTTCTCCTGGAGTTGCGCGCGGTGGCGTATCAGAGACGTTCGACGATGGTCACGTTGGCCATCCCACCGCCTTCGCACATGGTCTGCAAGCCGTAGCGCTTGCCCCGCTGGCCCAGCGCGTGGATCAAAGTGGTCATCAGCTTTGCACCCGAGCCGCCCAGGGGGTGGCCCAATGCGATCGCGCCGCCATTGACGTTCAGACGCTCGGTGTCCGCTTCCAGCACCTTCTGCCAGGCCATGGGCACCGAGGCGAAGGCTTCGTTCACCTCGTACAGATCGATGTCGGACATCTTCATCCCCGCCCGCTTCAGCGCGAGCTGGGTGGCCGGAATCGGTGCCTCGAGCATGATCACCGGATCGTGGCCGAGCACCGTCATGTGGTGGATGCGGGCGAGCGGCTTCACGCCCAGGGCCTTGAGGCCGCGCTCATTCACAACCATGAGGCCGGCCGCGCCGTCGCACACCTGGCTCGCATTCGCCGCGGTGATGCGGCCGCCTTCTTGCAGCAGCTTGACGCCGGCAATGCCTTCCAGCGTCGCGTCCAGGCGGATGCCTTCGTCGGTCATGTGCAATTCGTCCAGCAGTTCGCCCTGCGCGTTGCGCAACTGAACCGGCACGATCTCGGCCTCGAACCGGCCTTCACGGGTGGCGACCGCCGCTCGCTTGTGGCTGGCGAGCGCGAAAGCGTCCATCGACTCCTTCGACAGTTCGTACTTCCTTGCCATCATTTCGGCGCCCATGAACTGGCTGAACTCGACACCGGGGTAGCGCGCCTGCATGCCGCTGCTCACATAGGTGCCCATGCCGTTCTTCAGCGGCAGCAGGTACGGCGTGCCCATCGGGACGCGCGTCATGCTTTCGACACCGGCCGCGATGACGCAATCCATGCTGCCGGACATCACCGCCTGTGCTGCGAAATGCAGCGCCTGCTGGGACGAGCCGCACTGGCGATCGACCGAGGTAGCCGGAACAGAATCCGGCAGCCTGGACGACAACACCGCGCCGCGGGCAATGTTCATCGACTGCTCTCCGACCTGGCCGACGCAGCCCAGAACGACGTCCTCCACCGCTGCCGGGTCCACGCCCGAACGGTCAAGCAGCGCGTTGATCACCTGGCCCGCGAGATCGGCCGGGTGCCAGCCACTCAAGCGCCCTGCCCGACGGCCACCCGCCGTCCGAACCGCCGCCACGATAAATGCTTCTGCCGCCATGAGAGATATCCCTTGATGATGATGAATGATGGGGCGCCTTGCGGACCCTTGAAAAGATTTTCCCGGGCTGAACCGGCGCAGTCGTCGTCCGAAGCGACGATTCCGACCGGCAGCCCACGCCTCACAGCGCGCGCGCGATTACTTCTTTCATGATTTCGCTGGTGCCGCCGAAGATGCGCTGGACACGGGCGTCGGCGTACATGCGGGCGATGAGGTATTCGTTCATGTAGCCGTACCCGCCGTACAGCTGAAGCAACTCGTCGATCACGCGGCCCTGGGTCTCGGTGGCCCACAACTTGGCCATGGAGGCTGTCGCGGTGTCCAGCCGGCCTGCCACCATCTGCTCGATGCAGCGGTCGATGAAAGCCCGGCCCACCGTGATCTGCGTGGCCACTTCCGCCAGCTTGAACCGGGTGTTCTGGTAATCGGCTACCGGCTTGCCGAAGACGCGGCGTTCGCGCACATAGTCCAGCGCGTGCTGGAAGGCCCCCTCCATCGCCGCCACGGACATGAGCGCGATGACAAGGCGCTCGTAAGGGAGATCGCCCATCAACTGGTAGAAGCCCTGGCCCTCGACGCCGCCGAGCAAAGCATCGGCGGGGACCTGTACGTCGTCGAAGAACAGCTCGGCGGTGTCCTGCGATTTCAGGCCGATCTTGTCCAGCAGGGGGCCAACCCGGAAACCTGCG
This sequence comes from Ramlibacter sp. WS9, assembly GCF_003797765.1. Classification (GTDB taxonomy): domain Bacteria; phylum Pseudomonadota; class Gammaproteobacteria; order Burkholderiales; family Burkholderiaceae_C; genus Ramlibacter. Next base: position 26,459 of record NZ_RKMB01000021.1, read on the forward strand.
CAGTCTTGCGTCTCGACGATCAGGATGGATGTACCCCGGGCGGCTTGAGCGGGATCGGTCTTGCAGACCACCAGCACCACACCGGCGAGCAGGCCATTGCTGATGAAAGTCTTGGCACCGTTGATGACGTAGCCGTCGCCGCGCCGCTCGGCGCGAGTGCGCAGCGCCTGCAGGTCCGAGCCCGCTTGCGGCTCGCTCATGGCAATGGCACCGACCCATTCGCCGGAGGCCATGCGCGGCAGGTAGCGGCGCTTCTGTTCCTCGGTGCCATGGTTGAGGAAGTAGTGCGCGACGATCGAATGCACTCCGGTGCACATGCCGGTGAGGCCCCGTCGCGCGAGCTCCTCCAGCAACACGGCTTCGTGGCGAAAGTCCCCACCGGCGCCGCCATAAGCCTCGGGGATATCGGTGCAAAGAAATCCCAGTTCGCCGGTCTTGCGCCAGAGGTCGCGCTCCACGTGGCCCGTCCCGCGCGCCGCGATCTCCGCGGCTGCGATTTCAGCCTGTGCGAAGCGCGCCGCGGCGTCCCGGTACTGGCTCAGGTCATCGTTGCTCCATGAGCGCTCGAATTGAAGTGCCACGGCCCTCTCCGCCTCGGGTTACTGAGGTGCCATGCGGATGGCACCGTCGAGCCGCACGCTCTCGCCGTTGAAGTAGCCGTTCGTGATCATGCTCTCGGCCAGGGCCGCGAATTCACCCGCCCGGCCCAGCCGCTTGGGAAATGGCACCGATGCGGCCAAGGCCGTGCGCACCAACTCCGGCGCACCCTGCAGCAGAGGCGTGTCGAAGATACCCGGCATGATGGTGTTGACGCGCACCCCCTCGTTCATCAGGTCGCGCGCAATCGGCAGCGTCATTCCGACCACGGCCGCCTTGGAAGCCGCGTAGGCGGCTTGCCCGATCTGGCCGTCCTGCGCGGCGACCGACGCCGTGTTGATGATGACGCCACGCTCACCATCGTCATCATCCGGCGGCAAAGAGAGCATCCCCGCGGCCGCCAGGGCGGTACACCTGAAGGTGCCGAGAAGATTGATCTGGATGATCTTCTCGAAGCTCGCGATCGGGAAATGGCGGATGTCGCCGGTCTTCCTGTCGCGACTGGCCGTCTTCACGGCGTTGCCGGTACCGGCGCAATTGATCAGGATGCGCTCCTGTCCGTTGGCGGCCCGGGCCTTGGCGAATCCGGCCTGCACGCTATCGTCGGAGGTCACGTCGACGCGGCAAAACACGCCGCCAATTTCGCGGGCAAGCGTTTCGCCCAACTCCACGTTGAGATCGAACAGGGCTACCTTGACGCCGCTCGCAGCCAGGCGGCGGGCAGTGGCGGCACCCAGGCCGGAAGCGCCGCCGGTAACGACGGCGGAGACGGAAGCGTTCAGTTGCATAAAGTAGGACCCTCGAAGAAAAAAGATGTGGTTCAGCTGTTCGTTCAACAACTGTCTTGGCCAACTCTACGAGCGCACCATCACCTCGGCATCGTCGGATTGGACGAACGTTGGCCCCTTGGCAATCGACGTGACGGGCAGCACGGAGATGCGTATGCTTCGGGTCGCGCGCGCCCGAATTCGCGAACTCGCGGCTGGGCGGCGATACGCAGGGAGACAGCAAAGTCTCGGAGACAACACAAGTGCATCCCCCATCCAACAACAGCCCGTTGACGTCGGCCGTCCTTGCGACCAAGCTCGACATGCGCCTTCCCAGCACCGGGCAGATCATGCGTGAAGCCCTGTGCGAGCAGGTTGCGCGCGCGTCATCGGCGAAGGTGGTCTTGGTGCGTGCACCAGCCGGCTTTGGCAAGACCACCGCCATGCTTCAAAGCAGGGAGAGGCTGGAGGCCGCCGGCATCGAGACAGCGTGGTTGACGCTGGACGATGCGGACAATGACCGGCCCCGTTTCCTTGCCTGCATTGGCCGTGCCCTTGAAGCGCTCGGCGCCGAACCTTCCCAGAGCGAGGGCAAATCGGACATTGCCGAGGTCCTCGCGGGGCTGCCATCGCCGTTCGCGCTGTTCCTGGACGACTTCGAGACCCTGCGCGAACCTACCGTGTTGACGCTGGTGCGCGACATGATCGCCCACTTGCCGCGGCGGGGGCAGCTGATCATCGGAACGCGCAGCCTGCCGGACATCAGCCTCGGGCGCCTGCGCGCCAAGGGCGACCTGGTCGAGATCGATAGCGACCACCTGCGCTTCAGCCTGGAGGAGACGGCGCAGTTTCTGAAGCTGCGGTGCGGCGAACCGATCTCGGCGGACGGCGTGGGCCGGCTGCATCGCAAGACCGAAGGCTGGGTTGCCGCCCTGTGGCTGGTGGCGATGGCACTGGGCCGGCGCTCGTCGCACGAGCAGTTCATCGAGCGGTTTTCCGGCACCACGGGCTCGATCGCCGAATACCTGGCCGACGACGTTCTCAATCAGCAGCCCTCCGAGATTCGCCGTTTCCTGCTGCGCACCAGCGTGCTGCGACACCTCAACGCTTCGGTCTGCCAGGCAGTGAATCCGCACGCCGATTGCGCGCGGATCCTGAGCACGCTGGAATCAGCCAACCTGTTCCTCACGCCGGTCTCCGGTGAGGCCTTGACCTATCGGTACCACAGCCTTTTCGCCGACTTTCTTCGCGGCCAGCTGGCGCGCGAACACCCCGACGACGTGGCAAGGCTACACCTCGCAGCTTCAGGCTGGTACGAGTCGCAGGGCCGGCCGGTGCCCGCGATCGATCACGCCATCGAAGGCGGCGACTACAACTATGCCCTGACGCTGCTTGCGGAGCACGCGGAGCCGCTGCTGGAACAGGGCCGCATGCGGCTCCTGGAGCGCTGGTTCACCGCCATTCCCGAAAAGGATATGCGCGCTCATCCACGCATCTTCGTCATCTGGCTATGGGCCTCCGGCTTCACGATCGGCCCATGGGTCGCCATGGAGCGAATGGAAAGTTCCGGGCTGGCCAGCAGCGACGACCCGGTCGTGCAAGCCCACCTGAACGCGCTGCCGGCGGTGATGCTGGAGATGCAGGACCGAGGCGCCGAGGCATACACCGTGGGCCATGAAGGCCTGGCGCGGCTGCCAACCTGCCGGCCGTTCGCCGACACCGTGCTCGTCAATGCAATGGCCGAAATCGTGCTGGAGCACGGGGAGCCTCAAGAGGCCCGCCGGTTGCTCAGCGCCGCGCGCCAGGCGCCCGGCGATAGCGCGTTCAACCGCATGTTCACCGACAGTGTCGAGGGTGTGCTCGACCTGGAAGAAGGCCGAATGCGCCAGGCAACGGCGCGCTTTCGCATGGCGCTGGGTGCCAGTGAGCGGGCGGCGTACAACCCGTCCAACGGCAACGCCTGGGCGGGCGTGCTCTACACCGTGGCGCTGTACGAAGCCAACGAGCTGGACGAGGTTGGGCACCTGCTGAACGTGTACCTGCCGGTGGCCACCAATCTCGGCTCTCCCGACCACGCGATCCTGTGTCACTGGTTGCGCTCGCGCGTCGCTTTCTACCAGGGCGACATCGACCGCGCGACCCAGACCCTGATGGAACTCGAGTACCTCGGTCACCAGCGCCGGCTGCCGCGCCTGGTGGCCAGCGCGAGGCTGGAACGCGCCAGGTTGCTGCTGCTGCAAGGCAACGACCGGGCCTCGAAAGAGGAGATGGACCGCGCCGACGATCCGGCGATCTGGCAACGCGTCGACGAACGCCACCTGCTTGCCCACGACCTGGACTACATGGCCATGGCCCGGTTGCGCTGGCAGGTTGCGTTTGGCGACGCCGGTGCGGCGCTTCCCCTGTTGGCAGACGCCATCTTCCAGGCGGCGGCGGGACGGCGCCACCGGCGCGTGCTCAAGCTGCGGGTGCTGCAGAGCCTCGCGCTGGAGCGAGCGGGCGAGAGTACGTCAGCGGTGTCGCACATGAGCGACGTGCTTCGCCAGGCGAGCCGCGAAGGCTTTGTACGGCTGCTGCTGGATGAGGGGCCGGCCATCGGCCCCGTGATTTATCGCTGCCATCTGGTGGAGAGTGCGAACCCGCATGCAGACCCGCTGATGACCGGGTACCTGGAGCAGCTGCTCGCGGTGCTCGGCCCCGCGGCGGCGTGGGGCGATGCGGGCCGGGCGCCCGAGTCGCCGATCGAGCCGCTGACCGGTAAGGAAATGCGCGTCCTGCAGCTGCTGGCCGAAGGCTACGGCAACAGCGCCATCGGCGAAAAGCTGTTCGTGTCGGACAGCACCGTGAGAACCCATCTGCGCAACATCAACATGAAGCTCAACGCACAGAGCCGCACCCACGCCGTGGCGATAGCACGGCGCCTGGGCTTGACCCGCTGAGTGCGGCGATGAAGGGCCCGCCGGTTACGGTGCGGCGGACCTCTGGTTGCGGATAGCGCGGCTCAGATGGAACGGCCAGCTCCCTCCCAGTACGCCGCCCGAAGTTTGCGCTTGAAGATCTTGCCCGAGTCCTCCCGCGGCAGTGCGTCGTTGAAGTCCACGCGCCGTGGCACCTTGTAGCCCGCGACATGCTGCCGCAGAAAGCTCTTGACGTCCTCGGCGGTCAGCTTCACCCCCGGCTGCGGCTGCACCACCGCGCAAACTGCCTCGCCGAAATCATCGTCCGGGATGCCGAAGATGGCGCAGTCGGCGACTTCGGGCATCTTGTGAAGCTCCGCCTCGATCTCGGCCGGGTAGATGTTGACTCCGCCAGAAATCATCATGTCGGTTGCGCGGTCGCACAGGTACAGGAAGCCGTCCTCGTCCAGATAGCCGACGTCGCCCGGCGCGATCAAGCCGTCCTTCTCAACGCTTCGCCGCTTTTCGGCATCGCCGTGATAGGTGAACTGAGGAAAGCCCGCGTTGACGGCCACCACCTCCCCCACGGTGCGCGGCGGCACCACTGCGCCGCTGGCGTCGACCACCCGCACGGTCGCCCCCGGCATCGCACGGCCAACCGTGCCCGGGTGCGCAAGCCACTCCTCGGCGGTGCAGAAGGTGACGTTCCCGATCTCGGTGGAACCGTAGTATTCGCAGATGACGGGCCCCCACCATTCGATCATGGCTCGCTTGATGGGCGGGGAAACGGGCGCCGCGGCATGGGCCACGAACCGCAGCGACGACAGGTCGTAGCGCTCGCGGACAACCTTCGGCAGCTTCAGCAAGCGGTTCAGCATGATCGGCACCAGGTTGAGGTGCGTAATGCGATGCTGCTGAATCAGGGCGAGCAGTTCTTCGGCATCGAAGCGCGGCACGATGACCACGTTGACGCCGATCCGCGCCGAGAAATTCGCGTGCATGTTCGGGGCGGTGTGGTACATCGGCCCGACCACGGCGGTGACCACCTCGTCGGGCCGATTCAGGTAGTCCTGATAGCCAAAGGAACGTGCCAGCATGCCGCCCACGGCAGCCATCTGCTCGGGCGTCATCGCGGAACGGCGCACGCCCTTGGGCCGGCCGGTGGTGCCCGAGGTGTAGACGATGGTGCTGGGGATGTCCAGCACCGCGCTGGCGCGCGGCTCGAACCCCTCCCGCCAGGCTTCCCAGTTGGTCAACCCCTGCGGAACCTGGCCGCAGTCCTCCGACAGCTCGTAGGCCTGCCGCACATCGGGCGGGACCGGCACCACCAGCACGGTCATGCCCGCAGGGATGACGGGCCGCAGCCCGACCAGCAAGTCGGCGTGGATCACAAGGAGTTTCGCGCCCGAGTCCTCGAGGATGTAGCGGGCCTCCTGCTCCGTGTAGTGCCAGTTCAGCGCAACTGGAAAAGCGCCCAGCATCGAGACGGCGCCGCTTGCCTCGAGAAATGCCAGGCCGTTGCGCAGGCAGATGGCCACGCCATCGCCGGTCTTCACGCCCAGGCGGTCGAGCCCGGTCGCCGCCCGCGCGCAGCGCAAGCGAAACTCGTCGGTGGACAGACGGCGATCGCCGCTTGTAATGGTTCCCATGATCAGGTTCTCTCTATCTATCTATCGTGCACTTCGGCTCAGTTGCCCATGCGCCGAAGCGCGTCCGGCGTGAATTGCGAAGCCTTCAGCGGCACGTTGAAGACGACCGGCTTGTCCTCGTTGCTCAGATTGCTGCTCACGTACCGCCGGGCCTGCAGGTCATACTGCGCCATTCCCGCGATGTAGAACGCGGGCGCCGTGTAGAACTGCGTGCCCATGACCTCCAGGACGCGCCACAGTTCGCCACGGCCGTCATACAGGTCGCCATGGACGACCTGCCAGCTGTCCTCGTCGAGGTAATACATCCGCTTGTGGTAGACGTGGCTCTTGTCGGCGCGCAGGGTTGCTTCGATGGCCCACACGCGGTGCAGCTCGTAGCGGACGAGCTCCTGGTTCATGGTGCCGGGCTTGATGATGTCCTTGTACTTCAGGCTGCGATCGGTGAGCCGGTAGTTGTTGTAGGAGACGATCATTTCCCGTTTGCCGATCAGCTTCCAGGTAAACCGGTCCGGAGCCCCGTTGTAGCCGTCGTAGTCGTCGACGGTAGACAACCCATCGACACCATTGCGGGGCGTATCGTAGGATATCTCTGGCGCGCGCAGCACGCGCCGGGTGCCGGGGTTGTAGATCCACGCTGCGCGCGACTGTTTCATCTGGTCGGTAAAGTCCTTGACGATCAGCGCCTCCCCCGAGATGCTGGAGGGCGACTTGAACACTGTCGAAAAGGCAAACAGAAGCTCCGGGTCTTTCAGCGCGTGGCCGAACACAACCTCCTCTTGCCGCTTTACGGGTGTGAACGTACCGTCCGGCAACACCGGAAACTCGGTCATGTCGCGTGCGAACGACTCGCCGCGGTAGCGGAAGATGTGGTTCCAGATCGCCTCCACCCCATTGCCCGGAATCGGAAACGGCACCGCGCTCTCCACCCGGTTGACCACTGAATTGCCTTCATTGGTCGTGTCGATCTTCGCTGCCTCGCGCTTGATCCCCGCGTATACGGCGTCGGAATAGCCGGCTGATCGGCGCGTGGGATACACAACCAGCTTGTAGGAGGAATAGCGCTTGAGCAGCGCCAGTTGACCGGGTGCAAGCTTGTCCTTGTACTGCTCGGCGTTGGCGCCGGTGATGGTGTAGAGCGGCTTGTCGGCCGCGAAGGGATCGGCATAGCCTTTCTGGATATCGAAACCGGCCGGTGGCTTGACGATGCCTCCAGTCCAGGCCGGGATGGTGCCGTCCTTGTTGGCTGCGCGTTCCGCCCCCATGGGCGTCAAGTCCTTGCCGAGCCGGTCGATCTGGTCGGCTGGCGCCTTGGCCTGTGCACCGGCCATCGCCAGAACAAGCAGCACGGCCAGGCCGATGGAACGGGATTGTTGTCGAATGCAATTCATGATGAAGAGTCTCCGGGGGTTCGGGGCGTCAGAAGCTCATGCCGAGCGCGAGTGCCGCAAAGTCGCGGTCGCGCAAGGTGTCGAAGGCCGCCTTGCGATTGAAGCGGGTGTAGCTCAGGTCAAGCCAATAGCTCTTTTCGTAGGTGAAGCGGACACCCGGTGCGATGACATGCCGACCCTGGCTGAAGACATAGTCGGCCGACCAGCCCCGCAAATCCTTGGACAGGAACAGGCGAGGCTTGGTGAGGACGCCCGGGATCAGATTGGGGTACTCGGCCTCGACCAGCGCCCGCACGCCGTAGGCGTTGCTGGTGAAGTACCCATCCTGCGTGCAGTTCGCGGGATTGGGATTCAGGCACGCCCCACCCAGGGTTGCGTGCTGCGCCGAGCCGAACTCGAAATTGCGGCCGTAGCGAACACTCGTGAACGGGTCTCCGATGCCGCTCCAATGCTGGAACGCGAATTCGCCCACGAGGCTCACCGAGGACGCGCCGAGCACGTTGGAGAACAGCTTGATCGTCGATACCTGGAACTGCGCCTTGTTCTTGTACTCCCGGCCTTCCAGGTACGTGTTCGAGCCGAGGGGTGCGACCGAGGAATTCCATTTCGACGCCAACGGGCCGATGCCCACGGTGCCGTCGGGCGCCGGCACTGCCATCGCGAAGAAGGCGTCCGTGGTGTTCACGCCCACGGGAACGTCCTTCGTGTACGAGAGTTCGCCGGCGACCGCCCAGCCTCCCAAAACGGTCGAACCGCTGAGCCCGTAGACCTTGGTGGGCTTGGCATCGTAGTCCCAGAAAACGGAGCCGAGCGGCGCGGCGGAATAGAACAGGGACCCCGGGACGGCGTTCAGGTCACGCACGCCGGAAAGTGTGGCGAAGCGGTTCTTGTAGCGCACGAAATACGCGCCTAGCTCCGTGTCCAGCGCTTCGACGTTCTTCTTGAAGGCGAGACCGAACTGGCCACTGTCGGACGGCTCACGGTCGGGCCTTTGCGAGAAGTTGGCATTCGCGCCTCCCAGGGCCGGCACGCCGTTCCAGTAGGCTCCCGATGGTTGAGGGCCCGCCGGGGTCGTGTCGGCGCCCACAAGGATGGCCCCGGCACCGCAATTCAAGGGGTTGCCCATGGACCAGTACGTACCGCAGCCCTCCAGGACCGAGCGCCGCCACTTGAACTGGTAGAACGCTTCCACCGAGTTGCCGCCCGGCAGCCCCAGGTTGAACGATACCTGCGGCACCGGCAGGATCGCCTCTTTGAGCTGCGTTCCGGGGGTGCGCAATGCCTGCAGGTCCAGCACCGAATACTGGTTCACTCCGGGCACAAAGATGCTTTCCCCGAAGTTGACGGCGTGCTGTCCAAAGCGGACCGCGGCCTGTGTGTTCGAGGTCAGGTCGAAGGTGCCGTACACGTAGGCGTCCAGCAGCGCAACGCCGCTGAACTTTGACAAGCGGGTGTCGAAGTTCGAATCGTCGAGGCGGGTGTTCGGCTGAAAATCGTTGCTGGGCGCACCGAAAGGCACTGTCTTGTGGCTCAGGCGGTAGTTGTCCCAGGCCTTGGCCCGCAGCAACAGGCCATAACCGCCCTTTCGAATATTGACGTCGCCCAGGACGCTTGCCTGGGTCATGAAGCTGTCGCGCTTGGCGAAGTTCAGGTCCGTGCTCTGGCTATAGGCGGCTGCGGCGCCACCATCGCCCAGGCCAATGAGGGCCGGTTCAGGGTTGGCCATGCGCCAGCCGTTGGTGAATGACGCGTTGAGCGACCACACGGCCTCAACCCCGTCACCAAGGTCGACGGTACCTGCATGGGCCAATGGCAAACCGCCCCACACAAGCGCAACGGCAAGCGCTCCTCGCGTGAGTCGCGCGCACTGGGCGGGTGGACGTGGTCTGTGACGCGAGCTTGTGCTCGCCATGAATCGCTGTTGCATGTGTTGTCTCCTGTTGTGCTGTCGGCCCGGGGCATGTACCGCTCGACGATTCGCTCTGGAAGTGCCGGATCACGTCCAAGGTGAGCCGAACTCTACGAATGGCACCCTCCCCCGGCATCGTCGAAAGCGACGAACCTGGCGCCGCCGCAAATCAGCCGGACGCGAGCTTGGTCTGAGCCGCGACGCGGCTCGTCCGATCCGACGACGCGCCGGTTGGCCCTGCCTCCTATCCTTCGCCGAAAACCCGCCCCCCACCCTCAACTCACACTCGCCATGAACAATCTACTTTCCGCCCCCCTCCAGCTGCCGTGCGGTGCCGTGCTGAAGAATCGGCTCGCCAAGGCCGCCATGACGGAAGGCCTCGCCGATCCGATGAACCGCGTCACCCCGGAACTGCTGCGCCTGTACAAGCGCTGGGCCGGCAATGGCTTCGGCTTGATGCTGACGGGCAATGTGCAGGTGGATCGCCATCACATGGAACGATCGAGCAACGTCGCCATCGACGGCAATGGCGGCTTGGAAGACTTGCAGCGCCTGGCCGAAATCGGCCGGCAGGATGGCGCGCACTTCTGGGTACAGCTCAATCACACCGGCCGCCAGACGGCGATGGACGTCAACGCAAGCCCGTTGGCGCCCTCGGCCATCTCATTGCCGATGGCCGAGGCCGGTTGCGGCCAGGCGCGGGCTATGACACAGGAGCAGGTGGCCGATGTCATCCGCCGGTTCGCCGACGCCGCCGCGGTGTGCCGTGAAACTGGCTTCACCGGCGTGCAGATCCATGCGGCCCACGGGTACCTGCTTTCACAGTTTCTCAGCCCCCTGGCGAACGCGCGCAACGACGAGTGGGGTGGACCGCTGGAGAACCGGGCGCGGCTGCTGCTGGAAACGGTGCGCGCCGTTCGCCGGGCGGTTGGCGCCGACTTCCCGGTATCGGTCAAACTCAATTCCGCGGACTTCCAGCGCGGTGGCTTCGACTTTGAAGAGTCGATGACCGTCGTCTCCTGGCTGAGCGAGGAGCGCATCGACCTGCTGGAGATTTCCGGTGGCAACTACGAGCAGCCGCAGATGGCCGGAATGGGCGAGTCGGCGGATCACCAAGGCAAGCCGGTGACCGCGAGTACGCGCGCCCGCGAGGCGTACTTTCTCGACTATGCCAGGCAGGTGAAGCCCCGCGCCTCCGTGCCCCTGATGATCACCGGCGGCATGCGCGGCGTTGCGAGCATGAACGAGGCCTTGTCGTCGCAGGCCTGCCAGGTGGTCGGCATCGCCAGGCCGATGTGCACCCATCCAGACAGTCTCGGCAAATATCTCTTGAACGGTGACAGGCAGGACCTGCCGTCACTCGAACGCCTGCTGGAGATACCGCGCGATGCGCTCGGCCCGGACATCGACGATGCCACGTTCAAGCGGCTGGAATCGTTCGGCGTGCTGGGGTGGTACTGCGAGCAGATCGAGCGCATTGGCGCTGGCCTTGAACCGGCACTCGATCTGACGGTGCTGGAAGCCCTGCAGAACTTCCAGCAGCACAAAGCCGACAAGACCCGCGATTGGGCGCGCCCCTGAGACAGGCAACCGGCCTCAGAGACAGGCGGGGTCGAGCGTGCACAACACGCCGCTTGCACCCCGTACGACCGCCGCGTGTGTGTGCAGCCGCGGCAGCAAAGCGTCGAAGTAGAACTGCGCTGTCACCTCCTTGGCGGCCGCACGCTGAGGGTCGCTGCCTGCGCGCTGCGCCACGGCAGCCTGGCGCGCCCACATGAAACCGAGCGTCACGTAGCCGGACAGCATGAGGTAATCCACCGCCACCGCCCCCACCACCAGCGGGTCCTGCACAGCAAGCTCACTGATCTCCTGCGTGACCTCGCGCCAGGTCCGCACCGCCGCCTGCAACGCCGTCACGCGGCTCGAGGGCACGGCCTGCGCGCACCAATCGTCGATTTCTTCGGTGAACGCCGCGAGCAGCCGCGGATCGGCCAGCACCTTGCGGCCCAGCAGGTCACCGCCCTGGATGCCTGTGGTTCCCTCGTAGATGCGGGTGATACGCACGTCTCGCAGCCGCTGCTCGAGGCCCCACTCCCTCACGTAGCCATGGCCCCCGAGCACCTGGATCGACAAGTCCACCGACTCGAACGCCAGCTCCGAGAGACAGGCTTTTGCAATGGGGATGAGCAGGGCCAGCCGCAGCACGGCCCGCTCGGCCGTTGCCGCATCGCCGTGGTCGGCCAGATCCACCCAGCGGGCGCATTCGTGAACCAAGGCCCGCCCGCCCTCCGCGACCGCTTTCTGGATCAGCAGCATGCGCCGCACATCGGGGTGGGCGGTCAACGGGTCAGCCGGCAGGTCGGGCCGCGTTGCGCCGCCTGGCGCACGCCCCTGCAGCCGTTCGCGCGCATAGGCGAGGCTTTGCTGATAGGCGGCCTGCGCCTGGGCCACTGCCTGCACGCCCACCGCCAGACGCGACTTGTTGATGAAGATGAACATGTTGGCCAGGCCCTTGTGCGGCTCACCAACCAGCCAGCCCTCGGCCCCGTCGAAAGCCATCGCGCAGGTCGCGCTGCCTTTCAAGCCCATCTTGTGCTCGATGGAAAGGCAGCTCACCGCGTTGCCCACCCCCGGCGTGCCATCGGGCGCGGGCATGAATTTCGGCACCACGAACAGCGAGATGCCACGCACGCCGGACGGCGCGCCGGGCAAGCGCGCCAGCACCAGATGCACGATGTTGGGCGCGAGGTCGTGCTCGCCCGAGGAGATGAATATCTTGTTGCCGGTGATCCGGTAGCGCTTCGCGGCGGGGTCGCCCACCGGCTCGGCCCGTGTGTGCAACAGTCCCAGGTCGGAGCCGGCATGGCTTTCCGTCAGGCACATCGTCGCAAGCCATTCGCCACTCACCAGCTTGGGCAAGAACGTCTGGAGCTGTTCACGGGCCGCGCCGGCGAGCAGCGTCTTGATCGCGCCGTCGTTGAGCATCATGTACATGCACCACGACTGATTGGCCGCCTGCAGGTACTCACCGGCGGCAAGCTGCAAAGAGTACGGCAGGCCCTGGCCACCCCACTCGGGCGATTGCGCCAGCGCCGGCCAACCGGCGTCGACATACTGCCGATAGGCTGCGCGGAAACCGTCGGGTGCGCGCACCTGTCCGTCATGCCACACCGCCGACTGCGCGTCCGCAGGCGCGTTCAGGGGTGCCAGCACGCCCTCGGCGAACTTTGCCACGGCCTCGAGCAGCGCTTGCAATGTGGAAGCGTCGAGTTGCGCCTCGGGCGTTAGCGCGGCGTAGTGCGCGGGGAAGTCCAGCACCTCGAGGAGCGAGAAAAAAGTGTCCTGGACAGGAGCTTGATAGGTGGTCATGTGTCAGTCGGTGAGGTGCCGCCCGCGAGGGCCGCAAAGGAAATCCCGGATCGGCAACGCGGCCGATCCGTTCGGCAGGTCAGAGCGATCCGCCTTCGATCCACTCGACGGCTCGGCCAAGCAGGGACACCGCCTGGCGATGGAGCTGGTCACCGGCCGCTTTGGGCGCGTGGCCTGCGCAGGCGCGTGCATAGGTTCCCTCCAACACGATCGCCAGCTTGTAGCACGCAAGCACCGCATACCAGCGGATGGCCGTAATGTCGCGCGGGCTCTGCTGCCCGTACCGCGCGACCAGTTGCGCCGGCGTCGGAAAGCCGCTCCACGGACGCAGACGGAGCAACTGCCCCTCGGGCTCGTCGCCCCGCGGCCAGGTGGCCAGCAACCAGCCGAGGTCGAGCAGCGGGTCGCCCTGCGTGGCCATTTCCCAGTCGATGACAGCCGCCAGCTCCGGCCCGTCGTGGCGGAACATCACGTTGGCAAGATGGTAGTCGCCGTGCATCAGGCCCACCGCTCCTTGCGCGGGGCGATGGGCTTCCAGCCAGGCCCCGACAGTGTCGACATGGGGCAGAGCGGCCGGGCCCGGCCATTCGGTGAAAGCGGCATAGCCGTCCAGTTGCTTGCGCCAGCGCTGCACCTGGCGCTCAAGGAAACGCTCGGGTTTGCCCAAATCGGCGAGTCCCAGGGACTGCGGATCCAGTTGGCCCAAGGCGGCGATTGCATCGACCATGGCCAGGCCCATGCGATGGCGGATAGACGGGTCCGAGGCATGCAGTGGCGGCAGGCCGTCGCCAAGTGCGTTGAAGCCGTCGATCGCCTCCATGATGAAGAAAACGGCGCCGAGCACCTCGGTGTCCTCGCAGACCGCGATGATGGCCGGATGCGGCACGCCACTTGCGGCCAGCGCCTTGAGCACCCGCGCTTCACGGCGCATGGTTTCGTTGCTCTCCGCGCGGGGATGCATGGGCGGCCGGCGCAGCACATAGCAACGGTCCTCCTGCTGAAAGCGGACCAGTATGTTTTGTGTGCCCCCAGTCAGCAGTTTGAAGTCGGTGATGGGCGCACCGGCAAGGCCTTTATCGTCCATCCAGCGCCGCAGCCGGTCGACGTCGATGGGGAGATTCGGCATCGACACCACGCTCATTGGGCCGCTCCGTACGCGACGAAGGCAAAGTCCGCCTGCGACGCGGGCCGACAGGTTGGAATCAACTCGAAATGGGTCATTGAAAATCCTGAAACAATCCGGTGCCCTCAGCGCCCGAGCACCTTGCCGAACAGTTCGAACCTCGATCCATTGAAGCGGGCAAGCTGAAGGCGTTCGACGGGACGAAAATCGTCTGGGCCCGTTCTGACGTCGATTCCCGGCAGCAACATCGGCACGGTCATCGACAGGCTCGACGCCTGCTGCATGAGATTGGCGCGTGTGAGGTTGTCACCGCACTGCCTGAGCGTATGGACCAGGGTCTGCATGAGCGAGTAGCCGAACACGTTGTACGGATCGTTGGGATCGCCGGCCGCGTAGTGCGCCTTCATGAAAGCAAGATATTCCTTCACTTCCTGAGTGCTCGCCTGGGATGGGTCGGACGGGTCGCGCATGAACATTGCAGTGACCAGGCCGGTGGAATGGTCCAGACCCGCCGGCTTGAGCACGGACGCCACGGAAGCGGACACCGCGCTGAGATAGTGGAACGGCTTCCAGCCCAGCTCTCCCACTTTGCGGATCGATTGCGCCGCGAATTTGGGTGATGAGATGTTGAACAGGACGTCGGCGCCGCTCGCCTTCAGTGCGATGAGCTGGCTGTCGATGGTCGGGTCCGTGACTTCGTAGCTGATCTGCGCGACGATCATTTTCTTGGCCTTGTCGCCCAGCGCGTCGGTCAGGCCGTTCAGGTAGTCCTTGCCGAATTCGTCGTTCTGGTAGAGCACGCCGATCTTTGCATTGGGCATGTTCGCCTGCACGTACTCGGCGAAGATGCGGGCCTCGGCCCGGTAGCTGGGCATCCAGCCCAAGGTCCACGGGAAGTTCTTGGGGTCGTCGAACCGGCTGGCGCCGCTCAGCAAGAACAACTGCGGCACCTTCTTCCCGTTCAGGTAGCGCTGGACGGCAAGTATGTTTCCCGAGCCCATCATGGCGAACATCGCCAATACCTCCTCTTGTTCCACCAGCTTTCGCGTCTGCTCCACGGCCTTCGCCGGGTTGTAGCCGTCGTCCAGCGAGAGCAGGTTGATCTTGCGGCCATTGACGCCGCCTTCCGCATTGATCTTGGCCGCGTAGGCGCTCATGGCCCGGCCGATGGTGCCGTAGGCCGAAGCAGGACCGGAATACGGCGCGGAGTTTCCGATCCGGATCTCGGTATCGGACGCACCAGGGTCGTACTTCTTCTGGGCTTGTGCCGCCAACGGAACTGCCAGCATCAGCGCCCCAACCACCGCAGCGGACCAGCCCGCGCGCAACCGTCGAAAAAATGTCATACCTGTCTCCTTCTTTCTTGATGAATTGACCACCGTGCCTTCAGCTTGTTGATCAGCCCCGCGACTCCGCCGGGCATCAGGACCATGAATCCGATCAGGACGACGCCGTACACTGCCCACGGCGCGGACTTGGAGATGTTCTCGGACAGCGCTGGAACGAACATGATGAAAACGGCGCCAAACAGCGCGCCCCACAAGGTTCCCACGCCACCCACCACCATGCCCACCAGTAGGGCAATGGACAGGTACATGTCGAAAGCATCGGGCGACACGTACTCCACCGCGAGGGCGGCCATTGCGCCGCCGACGCCGGTATACGCCGCAGAGATGCCAAAGGTCATGGCCTTGTAGTGTTTGATGTCGACGCCCATGGCCTCGGCCGCCATCGCGTGATCCCTGATGGCGACCATTGCCCGGCCGGAGCCGCTGCGAACCAGGTTGCGAGCCATGACGAAGAGCACGATGGCCACGAACAGCGCGAAGAGATAGAGCCACTGATCCGGCGTCAGGGGAAGCCCGAGCGGAACTTCCGGTTTTTGCACCGTCAGCCCTTGCACGCCTCCTGTCCATCGCTCCAGGTGTTTGTACTTGAGCAGCTGGGGCAGCGACACGCCCAGCGCGAATGTGGCCAGCGCGAGGTAATGCCCTTCGAGTTTGAGCGCCGGACGGCCAAACAGGTACCCCACGACTCCGCACACGCCCGCAACTGCCGGGAGGACGGCCCAGTACGGCCAATGGGCCTGAAGAATGAGGATGGCTGCGCAGTACGCTCCAATGGCAAAGAAGGCACCGTGCCCGAGCGATATCTGTCCGTTGTATCCGGTCAGGAGGTTAAGCCCAAGCAACGCGATGAAGTAGGCCAGCACCATGGTGGCCTGAAAGAGCTGATAGCCCTTGGCTACGAACGTCAAGGCCAGCGCAGCGGCCAGGAGGGCCAGCACCCACCACGCATTCGACGCCGAACGAACAATCAACCGGGGTTTGATACCGGCATCGCGTGTTGCGGCTACAACAGGGACGGTGGACAACGAAGAAAGGGGTGAACTCATGTGCGGTGCTCCATCAGACCCGGGCGACGATGACTCGCCCCAACAACCCCGAGGGCTTCACGACCAGCACGCCCATGATGATGGCGAGCGCGACGGAGAGCTTGAGCTCCGTCCCCACCAGGTAGGTTCCGACCAGGTTTTCGAGCACCCCGACGATGAAGCCCCCGATCACGGCGCCGATGGGGTTGTCCAGGCCGCCGATCAGCGCGCCGGCCAGCGCATACAGGAGCACACCCGACATCATGTGTGGATCGAGGAAGACGACGGGCGCGACCATCATCCCGGCGACCGCCCCGATGGTGCCGGCCAGGCCCCAGCCGAGCATGAGCATGCGCTCGACGTTGATGCCCACCAAGCGCGAGGACACCGGGTTCTGCGCCGCGGCGCGCATCTTCAGGCCGAGCGAGGTAAAACGGAAAAAGCAGAACACCAGCATCACCACCACCAGCGTGACAGCGATAGCGCCCGCCTCGCGCCGCGACATGAAGACACCGCCCTGCCAGGCACCGCCGTCAAATGGGCTGGGAAATTCCTTGATGGTGGAACCGAACAGTAAGCCTGCAATGCTGTGCAACAAGACCAGAAGGCCCGCGAATACCACCACCACCGACAGGACGGGCGCCCCGTGCATGGGCCGGATGACCATCGCTTCGATGCAGGCGGCCAGCACGAACGAGAGCACCAGGGTGGCTGCGAATGCGCCCCAGTAGGGCATCCCGGCCTGGATCAGCATCCAGGCCAGATATGTCGAAAACATGGCCATCTCGCCTTGTGCGAAATTGACGTGGTGCGTGGCCTGGTAGATCACCACGAGTGCAAGAGCAACACTGGCATAGATCCCCCCCGCGGCCAGTCCGGCGCCCAGTTGCTGCAGCAGTGCTTCCATGCGGAATCCCTTCAAACGCCGAGGTAAACGCGACGCACGGCGGGGTCGCAGCGAAGATCCGAGGACGGACCGGACAGCACGACGCGGCCCGTTTCGATAACGTAGGCGGTGTCGGCCAGGTCGAGGGCCAACTTCGCGTTCTGTTCGACGAGCAGCACAGAGACGCCATCCTCCTGGTTGATGCGCCGCAGGATGGCGAAGATTTCGCCGACCAGGAGAGGCGCCAACCCGAAGGACGGTTCGTCCAGCAACAGCAGCATGGGACGCCCCATGAGCGCGCGTCCGAGCGCCAGCATTTGCTGCTCGCCGCCCGAAAGCGTGCCAGCCTGCTGTGCGCGGCGCTCACGCAGCCGCGGAAAGTAGCCGTACACCTTCTCGACATCGGCGGCAATCTCCGCCTTGTCGCGCCGCCGGCTGGCACCCAGCAGCAGGTTCTCCTGGGCAGTCAAGGCGAGGAACGTGCCTCGACCGTCCGGGACATGGCCTACGCCCAGGCAAGCGATCTGCGCGGTGGATTTCCCGTCGATGCGCGTTCCGTCGAAGTGGATCTCGCCTTGGGTGACTACCGTCATCTGGCACAGCGCGCGCAGCGTTGTCGTCTTGCCGGCGCCATTCGCACCGAGCAGCGCTGTGATGCCGCCGCGCTCGATGCCCAGCGAGATGCCGTACAGCACCTGGGTGCCCCCATATCGCGCATGCAGGTCGCGAACTTCAAGCAGTGGGGTCAAGCTCAGCTCCATCGGTGCCCAGATAGGCCTTGATCACTTCCGGGTGTGTGCCGACCTCGGCGGGCGTGCCTTCGGCCAGCTTGCGCCCGAAGTTCAGTGCAACCACCTTGTCCGAAATTCCCATCACCAGGCTCATGTGATGTTCGACGAGCAGCACGGTGACGTCGAAGCGGCGGCGAACGTCGAGGACGAGGCTGCCGAGCGACGCCATTTCTTCGTGGTTCAAGCCGCAGGCAGGTTCGTCGAGAAGCAGCAGCTTCGGCTTCGCGGCCAAGGCGCGGGCCAACTCCACGCGCTTTTGCGTTCCGAAGGGCAGGCTGCCGACTGCCCGGCTCGCGACGCCTTCAAGTGACAAGAACTCGATCAATGTGTTCGCCTGCTCGCGCGCGGCGGCCTCGACACCGCGCGTCCCGGGCAATCGAAAGGCATTGCGCAAAATTCCGGCATGGTGCCTGGCGTGGCAACCCACCAGCACGTTGTCCAGCACGGACATGGTGTTGAACAACGCCAGGTTCTGGAACGTGCGGCCGATGCCGATCGCTGCCATGCGGTGGCGCGGCAGTGCCAGCAGGTTGTGGCCGTCGAATTCGATGGCGCCGCTGTCGCACGAGTACAGCCGTGAAAGGCAATTAAACAGGCTGCTCTTGCCGGCGCCATTGGGACCAATGAGGCCGCAAATCTGACCGGCCTGCACATCGAACGACACACCGTCCAGTGCCGCAATGCCCCCAAATCGCACTGACACATCGTCAATGCGCAGCAGGGGTTGGGTTGGGTTTGGCATTCGGTCTGGCGCTTGGTACTGCCGGTATGGTCACCGTCTTAGTCCGCCGACGCCTCGTCGAATTCGACGATTTCAATTTCACATGCGACAGGGCGAGCTCGTGGTTCGCCGTGACAAGCGCATCAATCCGGATGCCGTAAGTCACGGGCGGGTCGCGGCGTCGGCCGTACGTTTCAGCCCCGCCAACAACAGCTCGAGCTGGGTTGAAATGTATCGGTCCACATCAAAGGCCTCACCGGTCATGGAGAAGGCAGCCAGCGACTGCTGGTTCATTGCGATGAACAGCAGCGGTGCGATCAATGAATACAAGACGTCGTCCAGTGGCAGTCGCCGGAATTCACCGGATGCGATACCGCGAAGGATCGCCTTGCCGAGCACTTCGCGCAACGGCGCCACCACCTGGGCGGCCCAGAGCTCGGCAAGTGCCGGGAACGTTCGAGTCTCGCCGGCAATGATTTTCAGAACGCCGAAAGCCGGTTCACGCGCACCACGTTTCCACCACTCGCCCACCACGGCACGCAGCCGCTCCGCATCGCCGCCTTTGAATTCCTCGGATGGTTCGGCTTCGTTCACCCTCAGCAAGGCAAGGTTCTCGCACACGACGGCCTTGAATAGATCCTCCTTGCTTCTGAAATACAAATACAGCGTGCCCTTGGAGACTCCGGCGCGCTCAGCGACATCCTCGGCACGCGAAGCGGTGAAGCCCCTCTCGACAAACTCCGCCAGAGCCGCACGCATCAGTTCGCCGTAGCGTGCCTCCTTCCGGCGCCTGGTCCTGCGCTGTGATCGCGGCACGCCAGGCGCCGCCGGATCGAGCGGCATTGGCCCAGTCATCGGGTATGCGCCATGGCCTTCGGCTCCGTTCCACTTCTCCACACTGTGCCGATTCTGGATCCTGAGTGTTTGTGTCAACCGGGGGCGCCGACCGTGAACAAGGGCGGGCGCTTGCCGATGAAAGCCCGGACACCTTCGGCGAAGTCCGGCCCATCGATCAGTACGCGTTGCCGCGCTGCTTCGAGATCGAGCTGCGCCGGCAGCGTGTTGGATAGCGCGGCGTCCACGAGCGCCCGGATTTCGCGCGCGGCCCCAGCGGGCAGCGCCGCCAGCCGCGCCGCTAGCATCATCGCCTGCGCAAGCAATTCGCCGTCGGGCACCACAGCATGGACCAGGCCCCATTGACGGGCCTGCTCTGCAGGGAGGCGTTCGCCGAGCAGCATCAACGCCGTCGCGCGGGCCACGCCGAGCTGCCGGGTGAGGAACCAGGACGACCCCATGTCCGGCACGATGCCGAGGTTGGGCATGAAAGGCAGGTAGAAAAACGCCGAACTGCCCGCGAGCAGGAAATCGCCGCTGAGCGCCAGCCCGACGCCCGCGCCGGCGGCCGCACCGTTCAATGCAATGACCACGGGCACTGGAAAGTCGCGCAGTTTGAGCACGAGGGGGTTGGTCAACTCTCGCATCACGTCGCCAGTGGTGTTGCCGACGCTCGTGGGCGAGCCCGGCGGCCCCGCCTCGCCCATCGACGAGAGGTCCGCGCCGGTGCAGAAGGTCCGCCCGGCGCCCGTCAGCACGAGTGCGCCAACTGACGGATCGCCGGACACCTCGCCCAGGATGGCCAGCAGGTCGCGCTGCACCGCGATGGTCAGCGGATTGGCTTTCGGCCCGGTGCAAAGCGTCAGCACGCAAATGCGGCCTTCGTGGCGACGCGAGACGGTAGTTTGGGTCTGTTGTTCCATGGCAACCTCGGGCTCAAGCATGCATGTTGTGCGCCTGGGCGCTGGAGCCACCCAGCGCAAACCCGCCGTCCACGGGCAGCACCACGCCGTTGATGTACGAGGCTTCCTCCGAGCACAGCCAGCGGGCGACCAGGCCGATCTCGCGCTTCGTGCCGAAACGGCGAAGCGGCACGCTTTGCGTCCACGCCTTTTCCGATGCCGGCGTGGGCGCCAGGCGCCGCATGCCCTCGGTGTCGGCGATCGGCCCCGGGGAGATCGCGTTCACGCGCACGCCCATCGGGCCCCACTCCATGGCGGCCACCCGGGTCACCTGGTCGGCACCCGCCTTGGCCGCGCACACGTGGATCTGATGCGGCGTGGGCTGGGTGGACTGCGGTGCGCTGATGTTGACGATGGACGCCCCCGGCTTGCGCAGGTGCGGCAGCGCCGCGCGCATGACGTTGAAGGCACCGAGGAGGTCGATGTCGATCACGGTCTTGAACCCGTTGGCCGAGAGCTCCGCCGCGGGCACCACAAAGTTTCCGGCCGCCCCCGAAATGAGGACGTCGATCGGCCCCCAGGCCGTGACTGTGGCCGCCATCGCGTCCGACAGGGCCTGGTACTGGCGCACGTCGGCCGCAAATCCCATCGCCTCGCCGCCCATGCCACGCAGATGCGCCACCGCGGCGTCGACCCGCTCCTGGTTGCGGCTCAACACCACCACCCGCGCACCGTCCTCGGCAAACACCTCCGCGATGCCGAGGTTGATGCCACTGGTTCCGCCGGCGACGAAAACGACCTTGTTCTGAAAACTCATGTTGAAAGTCCTGATTCGATGCCGCCCGTATCGCCAGAGGGGCGAATGCGTCTGCGAGGTGATGGAAAGGTAGGGACCGATCTTCGGCGCGCACACTGAGCCGTTCATCGTCGCAACGGACGAATTTTCGGCCGATCCAACCCGGGCCATCTTCGGTGTTCCCGCACCGCATTCGTCGCTTTCGACGACGGCACCCGCTGGCCCGGCTGGAACAATCGCCGATGCGCCTGCACGACATGCGGCGAATTGCCCTCCTCGTCGAGGCCCCGAACCTGCCGAGCCGCACGACCAACCCATCCGCGAACCATGCAACTGACCCACGAACACGAGCAACTGAGGCAAACATTCCAGCGCTGGATCACCACGGAGGTGAACCCCCACGTGGACGAATGGGAGCGCGAGGAGCGGTTCCCCGCTCGCCAGGTCTTCAAGCAACTCGCGGCACTGGGTTTGCTTGGACTGGACAAGCCGGAAGAAAACGGCGGCTCCGCGCTGGACTACTCTTACCCGGCCGTCATAGCCGAGTTGATGGGCGAGATCCACTCCGGCGGAGTGCAGATGGGCATCGGCGTGCAAACCGACATGTGCACGCCCGCCCTCGCAAAACACGGCAGCGCTGAACTGCGCGCCGAGTTCCTCACGCCAGCCATCAGCGGAGACTACGTCGGCTGCATCGGGGTGTCCGAATCGGGCGCCGGATCCGACGTCGCGGCCATACGCACCAAAGCTCGCAAGGATGGCGGCGACTACGTCATCAACGGCGAGAAGACCTGGATCACCAACGGGACCCAGGCCGATTTCTGCTGCCTGCTTGCCAACACCTCCGACGGATCGCCGCACGCGAACAAGTCGCTGATCATCGTGCCGATGAAGACCAAGGGCGTAAGCGTCTCGCGCAAGATCCGGAAAATCGGCATGCACGCTTCCGACACGGCGCAACTGCATTTCGACGACGTCCGGGTGCCGCAGCGCTACCTCATTGGCCAGGAGGGCAGCGGCTTCACCTACCAGATGGAACAGTTCCAGTCCGAACGCCTGTGGGCGGCGATGCAGTGCTGCAGCATGGCCAGGCGCGCCATCCGCGAGACCATCGCCTACACGCAGGAACGCAAGGTGTTCGGCCGAAGCGTGCTGTCCAACCAGGTCGTCCACTTCGCCATTGCAGAAATGCAGGTCGAGGTAGAGGCACTCAGCGCCCTTTGCTGGAAGGGCGTGGAGATGGTGGTGCGGGGCGAGGACGCGACACCATTCGCCACGATGGCCAAACTCAAGGGCGGTCGCCTGGTGCGCCAGGTGGCCGACGCCTGCCTGCAGTACTGGGGCGGCATGGGCTACGCCGACGAAAGCTCCATATCGCGCATCTACCGTGACGTCCGCCTCTGCTCCATTGCAGGCGGCGCCGACGAAGTCATGCTCCAGGTTTTGTGCAAGGTGCTGGGGATTTTGCCCAAACGGGCCTGAGCGTCCCCACCTGGCCGCGCCCCGGCTCACATTCATGTTTCACCCTGTCTAAGAAAGGACTCCCCGTGTCTCGCTTGCCCCCCGTCTTGCAGAAACTTCCGCTCCCACTGATCGGTGCGCCCCTGTTCATCATCAGCAACCCGGCCCTCGTGATCGCGCAGTGCAAGGCGGGCGTGCTGGGCTCGATGCCGGCGCTCAACGCCAGGCCGGCCTCGCTGCTGGACGAGTGGCTGCACGAAATCCGCGAGAGTCTCGCCGCCCACGACCGGGCCCATCCCGACCGGCCGGCAGCCCCCTTCGCGATCAACCAGATCGTGCACAAGAGCAACGACCGGCTCGACCACGACCTCGACATCATGATCAAGCACAAGGTGCCCGTGGTGATCACCTCGCTGGGCGCGCGCGCCGAGATCAACGACGCCGTCCATGCCTACGGCGGTGTGGTGCTGCACGACGTGATCGACAGCCGATTCGCCCGCAAGGCGATCGAGAAAGGCGCCGATGGCCTGATCGCGGTGGCCACCGGCGCCGGCGGGCACGCGGGCACGCGCAGCCCGTTTGCGCTCATCCAGGAAATCCGCCAGTGGTTCGACGGTCCGCTCGCGCTGTCGGGGGCGATCGCCACGGGCAACAGCATCCTGGCAGCTCTGGCGTTGGGTGCCGACTTCGCCTACTCCGGCTCGATGTTCATCGCCACCGACGAGGCCCAGGCCAGCGCCGCGCACAAGCAGTGCGTGGTCGACTGCAACTCGGACGACATCGTGTACTCCAACCTCTTCACCGGCGTGCACGGCAACTACCTGCGGCCCAGCATCGTCGCTGCGGGGTTCGATCCCGACAACTTGCCGCAAAGCGACCCGAGCCAGATGAACTTCAGCGAGATGGCCAATGGCAAGAAGGCCTGGAAGGACATCTGGGGCTGCGGCCAAGGCATCGGCGCGATCGACCGCGTCGGTCCCACGGCCGAACTGGTAGCACGGCTGCGCCGGGAGTTCGAAGCCGCGCGCGAACGTGTGGCCTGCCTGCGGCTCGCGGCCGCGCACTGAGCGAAAACGGCCGCGCGGCGGCGGCCCCGCGTCAGACATCCAGCCGGTACGCGCTGCCCTCGCGGATCAGGCGCCCGGCGGTGGGGCCGCCCCAATGGGTGCCGATGATGAGGGTCGGCGTGTCCGCGAACATCTCGCAGAACGATTGACGGGTATCCGTTGACTGCTGGTTGTCGGTGTCGAAGGCCGAGCACCAATCCATCCGCGCGATCTGGCAGGGGTGGTGCATCATGTCGCCCGTGATCACCGCGCGCGAGCCCTTGGACTCGATCACCACGCTCACGTGGCCCGGCGTGTGCCCGGGCGTCGACATCAAGCGGATGCCGGGCGCGATCTGTGAATCCACTTCGACCAGTTCCACCAGGTCCGCGTCCATGATCGGCTTGACCGAATCAGTGAAGGTGTTCATCGTGTCCATCATCGCCAGCGCGTATTCATCCTTCTCGCCCGTGACGTCCATGCCCCGCAGCTCGCTCGCCCAGTGCTCGTACTCGACCCGGCCGAGGTAGTAGCGCGCCTTCGGAAAGGTCGGCACCCAGCGCCCGTCGCGCAACACCGTGTTCCAGCCCACATGGTCAACGTGCAGGTGGGTGCACAGCACACCGTCCACGCTGTCGAGCGACCAGCCCAGGCTCTCGAGGTCGGCCAGGAAATTGGTCGCGAGCTGGTTGAACCCGGGGCTGTTTCGCGGCTTGTCGTTGCCCACGCAGGTGTCGACGATGAAGCGTTGGGTCGGCGTCTGGATCAGCAGCGCATGAATGCTGCCCTTGATCCAGCCCTCGGCCGTGGCGAAGGCCGGGAACAGCCAGCCGATCGGACGCACGTTTTCCGGCGTCGCATCGGGCAGCGGCGACCCCGGCCCGCCGGGAATGGTCAATTCCATTTCGACCAGCCGTGTAATGGAAATGTCACCCACGCGCCACATCAGATTGATCATGCTTGTCTCCGTTTCGCGGTCTTGCCGCAAGGTTGTTGAATGGGATCGAAGCCCCCGATGAGGTCGCAGTCGGCTGCGGCACTGCATCGAGGGTCTCGACTCCACTTTATGAAGGCGAGCCGTGCGATGCCTCGTCGGATCGGACGAACAGCATCGAAGCGGTCACGCGAATGCAACCCTCATTGCCCAAACGAAGTGGAGCGGCGTTGCTACTTGATGAGTTTTCCGTCGCTGTCGATCATCGTCAGCTCGACAAAGCTGGAACTGCTTGCGGCGCCCCGGCCAAACGACACCATGAGGCCGCCAGCGTCGTATCGTTGAAGGGTGTGCAACGCACTGATGAACCCCGGTCGCGTGAGGTTTCGTCCCGCCCTTTTCAGACCCTCCGCGAGGATCCGGCCGTTGATATAGCCCTCGAAGCTCAGGTGAGTAAAGTCGGTGTGGCCGGCCTCGGTCATGGCGGCGCGGTACTCGCGCGCAAGGCTCATGGTGGGGGATGTGGGCAACGGCACCACCTGGCTGACCACCACGCCGCGTCCCAACTTGCCCAGCGCCCGCAGATTGGCCGGGGTTGCCAGAATGGAGAGCGCGTACAGCTGAATGCCCGCGTTGGCGCCTTTCACGGCCTTGATCACTTCGATCGTGCTCTTCCCCGCGATGCCCAGAATCAAGACCTCCGGTTTCGCCCCCATCGCCTTGGCTGCCATTGCCTCTGCGTTCGAGCTGTCCGGTTCGATCGCGCCGGTCCACACGGGCTTGATCCCGCGCTTGCCCAACGAATCGCTCACGCCCTGAAGAATTTCCTGCCCGAGCGTGTTGTTCTGGTAGACCACGGCAATCTTCCTCACGCCGAGGGTGTGCAATTGCTTTACCAGGTGCTCGGCCTCGTCCGCGTAGCTGGCTCGGATGTTCATCGTCGACTTCAAATCCTTCGAGCGCAAAGACAGCGCCCCCGTGAAAGAAGCGAAGAGCGGCGTGCCGCTTGACTCGGCCAGCGGCAAGATCGCCTCATTCGTCGGCGTGCCGAAATTGCTGAACAGGCAGAAGACGGATTGCGAGTCGATGAATTGTTTCGCGTTGTCGAGCGCCCTGGCCGTGATGTAGCCATCGTCCTTGCTCACCAGCTCCACCTGGCGTCCATGAATTCCACCGGTGCGATTCAACACGTTGAAATATGCCTGGGAACCTTTCAAAAGTTCACGCGCGATATCGCCGAACGGGCCGCTCATGGCGATCGTTTGCCCCACGGTGATCTTGTCCGCCGTGACCCCCGGGGCCGATTGCGACCGCGCACCCGTGGGGAGCAACAAGGCCGCAAGCGCGCAGGCCGCCAGGAATGCCAAGTTGGCCGACCTGAAAACGGGCAAGGCTACGCCCAGCCCCAATGGCAATGTCATGAATGTCTCCTGGTTAGATACGGCGCAGGCGGCGCAGCGCTTCGCTCAATTCACCGACGATCCCTTTGCGGAAAGCCAGAACGCAAGCCATGAAAACAAGGCCGATCACGACCGTGCTCCATGAGCCCGCGCCGGCCAGCACGTTCTGCAGCGCGACAACCACTGTCGCGCCGACGATCGGGCCGAACAGGGTTGCGACCCCACCCAGCAACGTCATCAGAACGACTTCGCCGGAGGCATGCCAGTGAACATCGGACAGCGTGGCAACCTGAAACACCAGTACCTTGAGCGAGCCGGCGAGTCCAGCGAACGCGGCCGACAGCACAAAGGCGAGCATCTTGAAGCGGTCCACGTTGTAGCCCAGGGAGATCGCCCTGGATTCGTTCTCGCGGATCGCCTGCAGTACTTCTCCGAACGGTGATTGGACCGTCCGGTGCAGGAGCCACACCGCACCAACGAAGACCAGCAGCACAACGTAGTACATCGCGGCGTCGTTGGCCAGATCGATGACGCCGAAGAGGCGGCCACGAGGCACGTTCTGAATGCCATCTTCGCCGCCGGTGAATGGCGCCTGTATTGCGACGAAGTAGACAAGCTGTGCAAGGGCGAGGGTGACCATCGCAAAGTAGATGCCCTGGCGACGGATCGCGAGCCCCCCCATAAGCGCACCAAGCAATGCTGCAACGGCGACGCCGGCGGCCAAGCCCATGCCAGGGCCAAACGCCATTGCCTTGCAGAGATGGGCTGTGGTGTATGCGGCAGCCCCGAAGAACGCCGCATGCCCGAACGAAAGAAGGCCACCGTAGCCCAGCAGCAGATTGAATGCGCTCGCAAACAACGCAAAGCACATGATCTTCATCACGAAGACAGGGTAGAGCCAGGGCTGGAACGGGATGGCCAGGGCGGCGATGGCAATCGCCAGGACCAGGCATGCACGGAACATGTCGTGTTTTTTGAGCGGCTTGGCAGCTGTGGCGTGAGCGCCAGCGAGGGATGCCGTGAGGTTCATAGGGGAGTTCATCTCAAGCTTGCCTTCCAAAGAGTCCGGCGGGGCGCACCAGCAGGACGATTGCCATGATCACGAAGATGACGACCGCCGACGACTGCGGATAGATCACCTTGCTCAGGCCTTCGATCAAACCCAGTCCCAGCCCGGTCAGGATCGCGCCTCCGATCGAACCCATGCCGCCGATGACGACCACCGCAAAGACGATGATGATGAGGTTGGAGCCCATCAGCGGACTGACCTGAAAAATCGGTGCGGCCAACACACCCGCGAACCCCGCCAGGAATACGCCGTAGGCGTAGGTCAGCGTGATCATCAGCGGGACATTGATGCCAAAGGCCCGCATCAGCCGGGGGTTCTCGGTGCCCGCCCGAAGGTAGGCGCCCAGTCTTGTTCTCTCGATCGCCCACCAGGTGGCCGCGCAAACGAGCAGCGAAGCAATCACGACCCAGACGCGATATTTCGGCAGTACGACACCCAGGGAGTCGATTCGCACCGGGCCCGACAGCGCGGACGGGACGCTGTAGCTTTGGCCCGCGGCGCCGTACCAGTGGCTGAAAAGGCCCTCGAGCACGAGCGCCAGGCCGAACGTGAACAGCAGGCTGTAGAGGTGGTCCAGCTTGTACAGGCGGCTGAGCATGGTGCGTTCGATCACGACGCCGAAGATGGCAACCACCAGCGGCGCCAGCACAAGCGCCACCCAGTAGTTGACGCTCAGGTCCGGGATGCCGAGCCATGGGCCCAGCTGCGTCATACCCATCCAGGCTGCGAAGGCCCCCAGCATGTACAGCGCGCCGTGCGCAAAATTGATGACGCCCAGCAGGCCGAAGATGATGGCCAGCCCGAGACTGAGCATCGCGTAAAACGAGCCGTTGATCAGCCCGATCAGCAGTTGTGCCGCCAGGGCTTGCGAGCTCATGCCCAAGAGTTCTTGCATTTCCTTTTCTCCAGTCGCTACACGGCGAGCAGTTCGCCGAGCAGTTGTTCCTTTGAGGCGAGTTCGTCGCGGGCAATGGTCTCGACAACCTGACCGTGCTCGATCACGTAGTGGCGATCCGCCAGCGGGCCCGCAAAACGGAAGTTCTGTTCGGCCATGACGATCGTGTAACCCCGCCGGCCCAGATCGCGTATGACTTTGCCGAGCGTCTGCACAATGACGGGTGCCAGCCCCTCGGTAATCTCGTCCAGAAGCAGCAACCTGGCACCCGTGCGCAGGATGCGCGCCATGGCCAGCATTTGCTGCTCGCCTCCGGACAGCCGAGTCCCCGGACTCTTGGCGCGTTCCTTGAGGTTCGGGAACATGGTGTAGATCTCGTCGACCGACATGCCTCCCGGCCCAACGACCGGCAGGAGCATGAGGTTTTCCTCGGTGGTCAGGCTGGAGAAGATGCCCCGCTCTTCCGGGCAATAGCCGATGCCGAGATGGGCCAGCTTGTGATCGGGCATGCGCATGGTTTCGGTGCCGTTGACCATCACCGATCCCGTCCGCCGGTCGGTCATGCCGAGAATGGCCTTGAGCGTGGTCGTGCGCCCCGATCCGTTGCGTCCCAGCAAAGTCACCACCTCGCCCGCGCGGACCTCCAGATCGATGCCGTGCAGGATGTGCGACTCGCCATACCAGGCCTGAAGGCCCTTGACCTGGAGCATGGGGATGGGGGAGTTTGTTGTCGTGTTCATGTGTGCCCCCTGGTCAGTGAACTGTGCCCATATAGGCTTCGATGACGCGAGGATCTCGCGACACCTCTGCGTACGCCCCTTCGGCCAGCACGGCGCCGCGCTGCAGGACCGTGATGCGGTCGGCGATGCGTGACACCACGTTCATGTTGTGCTCCACCATCAACACGGTTCGTTGCGCGGACACGCGCTTGATCAGTTCCATGACCCGGCCAACGTCCTCGTGTCCCATGCCCTGAGTGGGCTCGTCCAGCAGCAGCAGTTCGGGCTCGAGCGCCAAAGTGGTCGCGATCTCCAGCGCACGTTTGCGGCCGTAGGGAAGTTCCACCGCCGGCGAATCGGCGAAGCGGGCTAGATCGACCTGCTCGAGCAGCCCGACGGCCTTGTCGTTCAGCACGTCGAGCATTTGGCGAGAACGCCAGAACTGGAACGAAACACCCAGCTCTCGTTGAAGCGCGATCCGCACGTTCTGCATGACGGTCATGTGGGGGAAGACCGCCGAAATCTGGAACGAACGGACGATGCCCATGCGCGCCGTCTGGGCCGGCCCGGCGTTCGTGATGTCCGCGCCGTTGTAGAACACCTGGCCTGCCGAGGGCCGCAGGAACTTGGTCAGCAGGTTGAACATCGTCGTCTTGCCCGCGCCGTTGGGGCCGATCAGCGCGTGGATGTGGCCCCGCTGGACCTTGATCGACACATCGTTCACGGCGACGAAGCCCTTGAAGTGCCGCGACAGTCCCCGCGTTTCGAGGATGGTCTGAACAGCGGCGCTCACCGCATGCCTCCCATGCACAAGTACTTGATTTCGAGATAGTCTTCGATGCCGTACTTGGAACCCTCACGGCCCGAGCCGCTTTCCTTGATGCCGCCGAATGGCGCCACTTCGGTGGAAATGAGGCCTTCGTTGATGCCGACCATTCCGTATTCCAGCGCCTCCGCGACGCGCCAGACGCGGCCGATGTCGCGGCCGTAGAAGTACGACGCCAGGCCGAACTCGGTATCGTTGGCCATCTTGATGGCTTCCTCTTCGGTATGGAAGCGGAACAGGGGAGCGACCGGGCCGAAGGTTTCCTCGCGGAAGATCAGCATGTCAGGCGTCGCGTCGGCCACGATCGTGGGCGCATAGAAGTTGCCGCCGAGCGGATGCTTCTCGCCGCCCAGCACGAGCCTGCCGCCTTTGGCGAGGGCGTCCTGCACATGCTCTTGCACCTTCTCTACCGCCTTCCCGTCGATCAGCGGACCGATCTGCACCCCCGAGTCGACCCCGTTCCCTACCTTGAGCGCCCGCGTTGCCTCCGCCAGCTTGGCGGCGAAGGCGTCGTAGACGCTGTCCTGCACCAGAAACCGGTTGGCGCAGACGCAGGTCTGGCCGGCGTTTCGGTACTTGGAGATGAGGGCGCCGGCCACCGCGGCGTCGAGGTCGGCGTCGTCGAACACGATGAAGGGCGCATTGCCGCCCAGCTCCATGGACGTCTTCTTGACGGTCGCGGCGCATTGCGCCATCAATACCTTGCCGATCTCGGTGGAACCCGTGAAGCTCAGCTTGCGCACCGTCGGGTTCGATGTCAGTTCGGCGCCGATCGCCTGAGCCGACCCCGTGACGCAGGACAGGACACCCGGCGGGACGCCCGCCCGTTCGGCCAGCACGCACAAGGCCATCGCGGAGAACGGCGTCTGGCTGGCCGGCTTGACGACCATCGTGCAACCGGCCGCCAGCGCAGCACCGGCTTTGCGCGCGATCATGGCTGCCGGGAAGTTCCAGGGTGTGATGGCCGCGCACACGCCGACGGGTTGCTTCAGCACGACGATGCGTTTGTCGCGGGCATGGGCCGGGATCGTGTCGCCGTAGACCCGCTTGGCCTCCTCGGCGAACCATTCGATGTACGAAGCGGCATACGCGATTTCGCCGCGGCTTTCGGCCAGCGGCTTGCCCTGCTCGGTCGTCATCAGGAGAGCGAGGTCTTCCTGGTTCTGCATCATGAGTTCGAACCAGCGCTTGAGAACCGCAGCGCGCTCCTTGCCCGTGCGCGACCGCCACTCCGCACCCGCCAATTCGGCCGCTTCGATAGCGCGGCGGGTCTCTGCCGCCCCCATTTTGGGAACCACGCCGATCTGCGTTCCCGTCGCGGGGTTCGTGACGGCAATGGTCTCGCCGCTGTCGGCGCAAATCCATCGGCCCGCGACAAAGGCTCGCTGGCGCCACAGCTCGTTGTCTGTAAGTTTCATCACTGCTTTTCCACTAAGAGTTGTACATCCGCGGCCAGCTGCTCCTTGAGCTTGAATCGCATCACCTTGCCCGAGCCAGTGCGGGGAATGGCCGAAACAACGTGCACCGACTGCGGCACCTTGTATGAAGACAAGAGGACGGCGCAGTGCTGCTTGATCGAGTCTGGGTCGATCTGCCGGCCGTCACGGGCCACCACACAGATCACAGGCACCTCGCCCAGGTGCTTGTGCGGCATGCCGAGAGCGGCACAGTCCAGCACGTCCGGAAAGGACAACACGGCTTCCTCCACCTCGCCCGGCGCAATGTTCTGCCCCCCCCGGATGATCAGTTCCTTCAGGCGCCCGGTGATGGTGAGGAAGCCGTTCGGATCGCTGCGGGCCAGGTCGCCGGTGCGGTACCAGCCATCGACGAGTGCCGCGGCGGTTTCGGCAGGTTTGTTGAGATAGCCCTGCATCAGGTTGGGCCCGCGAACAATGAGCTCGCCCTCCTCGCCGATCGGCACGTCTTTCCCATCCAGGCTCACCAGACGGACGGCCAGCCCGGGAACGGGCAGGCCGCACGAACCCAGGGGCCGGGCGGTCCCTGGCCAGTTCATGGTCACCATGGTGGAGGTTTCCGTGATGCCGTAGCCATCGAGCAGCTCGACGCCGAAGTAGGCTTCGAACTCCCGGTTGAGGGACGAAGGCATGATGGCGCCGGCCGAAATGAAACGGCGAATGCCGGCCGCCTCGAAGTGCTCCTTGCCGCGGCAGGCCTCCAGCAGGTAGTGAAACATCGTCGGCACGGCGGGCATGAGTGTGTAGCGCCCCGTCTTCAGCTGGGCCACGACCTCCTGGGTCGAATAGCGCTCCAGGATGTATTCGGTCGCACCCACGGCAATGACGCCCAGCACGCACAGGTTCAGCGCGTAGGAGTGAAAAAGCGGCAAAGGCGACAGCACCACGTCCTTGTCGCTCAGGTTGGCGATGGGCGCCCAGCACGCAGCGACGACCCACAGCATGCTGCGCTGCGTGAGCATGACGCCCTTGGCGCGCCCCGTCGTCCCCGACGTGTAGACGATGAATGCCGTGGCATCGAGGTCGCCGCTGTCGCGCGGCTCTGCTTCGCCTGGGCTGGCGAGCTGTGGCACCAGTGCCAGAACGCCGGCTGTGGGCACGTCCGCCGAAGCGGCGTAGATCGTCTTCAAACCTGGCAGCTCGCGCTGGAGCTTTTGCACGAGCTCGACATGCTGTGCGGAACAGACGATCGCCTTGCACCCCGCGTCTTCGAGCCGGTACCGGATCTCCGCTTCCGTCGCGTCGTGGCTGATGGGCACGCTCACGCACCCCGCGCGAACGGTTGCGAGGCAGGAGGCCACCCATGCGACGCAGTTGGGCAGCAAGAGCGCCACCTTGTCGCCAGGCTCGGCGCCGTGGTCTTGCAAGTGCGACGCCAGGTTCGCGGTGGAGCGTTCCAGCTCGGCGTAGGTCATTGCCTGCCGCGCGTCCTCGAAAGCCACTTTGGTGGGCCGCTCAGTCGCGTGGCGGCGCAGCAAGGCGCCAACGGGCTCGATCAATTCGGTGTGGATCATCGATGTCTCCTGGGAAAGTTCGCGACAGCTGTACGCCCCGCGTCCTTTCTGTCAGACCATGCTGAAGCCGCCGTTGACGCTGATCACCTGGCCGGTGACCCAGGCGCCGCCGTCAGAAGCCAGCAGCGTCACCAAAGGTGCGACGTCGCCCGACTCGCCAATGCGGCGAATCGAGTAGTTGCGCAAGATCTTGTCGCGGTTCTGCTCCAGCCATGAGGCATCGGTGTGCGCGGTGTTCATCAGCCCCAGCGTGACGGCGTTGGCCGTGATGTTGTTGCGGCCCAGTTCCCTGGCCAGCGATTTGGTCAAGGCCAGGACTCCGCCGCGCGAGGCGGCTGTCACGGCCAACCCGTTTTCGCCCACGCGGGCCGAGTCGCCGGCCAGATTGATGATGCGGCCGCCGTTCTGCTTGATCATGAGGGGCGCCACCGCGTGGCAGGTATGGATCACGCCAAACAAGCCCACGCCGATCTGGCGCTCCCAGTCGCTGGGCGTGGTGTCCACGAAGCGTCCGCGCAGCACGAGGCCGGCATTGTTGACCAGCACATCGATGCGCCCGAAGTCGGCGGCGACCTGTGCCACCATGGCCTGCACGTCGGACAGCTTCGAAACATCGGCTTTGTAAGCCGCCGCCTTGCCGCCCTTGGAGCGAATCAGATCCGCCACGGCCTCGGCTTCCTTGGGCGAGCTGTTGTAGTTGATTGCCACTGCGGCGCCTTCGGCCGCCAACGAGAGCGCTATCTCACGGCCCACGTCTCGCGCGCCTCCGGTGACGAGTGCGACCTTGCCTTCTAATCCGGTGTTCATGGTTTCTGTTCCTGTTTTGAAGATGACTTGTTGGCCTGAACCAGCCTGAAGAGGCGGTCCGGGGTAATGGGGAGCTCATTGATCTCGATGCCGAGGTGGGCGACGGCGTCCGCAACGGCATTGGCGATGGCGGCCGGCGCGCCTATGGTCCCGCCCTCGCCCATGCCGCGGAAGCCGCCCAGCGTGTGAGGCGCCACCGCATCGAGGTGGATCAGTTCCACTTCGGGCACCTCGGGCGCCGAGGGAACGAGGTAGTCGACCAGGCTGGCCGTTTGCAGCTGGCCCTGCGGGTCGTAGACCACTTCCTCGAACAGCGCGGCGCCGACGCCCTGGGCCAACGCGCCGCGGGTCTGGCCGGCGACGATCATCGGATTGATGATCCGGCCACAGTCCTCGGCAATGATGTAGCGCTTCAGGTGGACGGAGAATGTCTCTGGGTCAATTTCCACGAGCGCAACGTGTGTAGCGGAGCTGGTGGTGCCGACGACCGGGTCGTAGACCTTGGTCACGCACAACTCCTCGCGCGCTTCGGCGGGGATCCGGCCCATTTGCGAATAGACGGCCTTTGCAAACTCGGTGAAGGCCAGGCTCTTTCCGGAGACCGGATCGACAATATGGCTGCGTTCCAGTTGCAGCGACTCGGGCGCGGCGTTCAGCAGATGTGCCGCCATGCGCAGCATCCTCTCCCGAAGTTCGCGGGCCGCGAGGATGCCCGCGCCGCTGCTGATCACCGCCGTCCGGCTCGCGTAGCTGCCGGTGCCGTGCGGCACAGCGGCGCTGTTGCCCGTGACGACGCGAATGTCTTCGTGGCGCGCGCCGAGTTCGTCCGCCAGCACCTGGGCCAGCGTCGTTTCGTGGCCCTGCCCATGTGAGGCACATCCAAACGCGGCGGTGATGGCGCCGGTGGAGTCGAACTGGATCACGCAGGTATCGGTGCCGGTGTTGATCGGCATCCCGGGAGAAGCGGAAATCTTGGAACCGATCCCAGACAACTCGGCATAGCAAGCCACTCCGATGCCGACCCATCGGCCTTCGGCACGCGCAGCCTGTTGCAGCCGCCGGGCCTGGTCGTAATCGAGCCGGTCGCGAGCCGCGCTCAACCCTTCCTGGAAGCCAGAGCGATCCCAGACGATGCCGGAAGCCGTCTTGTAGGGAAACTCTTCGGCGGCGACCAGGTTGCGCTTGCGCATTTCGACCGGATCGATTCCGAGCTGCCGGCTGGCCATGTCGATCAACCGCTCCATCACGAACGTGGAGGTCGGCCGGCCGACGCCGCGGTAGGGCCCTGTCGGGGACTTCGGCGTCGAAACGCCACGCACGCGGCCCATATAGCAAGGTATGCGGTAAGGCCCCGGCAGAAAGCTCACCACCTGCACCGGCTCGATGCCCGCTGTCCAGGGATAGATGGAGTACGCGCCGACGTCGGCCAGCACGTTGGCCTTCAGGCCGAGAATGCGCCCCTCTTCATCGACTGCCAACTCGGCGTCGACGCGCTCATCGAATGCCTGGCTGGTGGAAAGCAGGTCTTCGAGCCGGTCACCCGTCCACTTGATCGATTTGCCGAGTTTGCGTGCGAGCGCGCAGACCAGCATTTCCTCCTGGTACAGGGATGTCTTGCCACCGAAGCCGCCGCCCACGTCAGGGGCAATCACGGTCAGCCGATTGCCCGGCATGTCCAGCAGCTGCGCCAGGGCGTCGCGGATGATTCCAGGAACCTGGCTGGACGTGTACAGCGTGATGGCATCGCGGCCGGCGTCGAGTTCCGCCAGGTAGCAGCGGTTCTCCATGGCCACTGACGTCTTGCGATGGAAGCGGAAGGTCCCCCGTACCACGTGCGAGGCCGCGGCGAAGGCTTCATCGACCTCACCGCGGGTAAACGCCCGCTGCACCAGCACGTTGCTCTTGAGACCTGCGTGCAGCAAGGGCGCATCCGGTTCCGCGGCAACTGCCGGATGCGTGGCTACCGGCAGCGCCTCGTAGTCGACCTGAATGAGTTCGACGGCGTCCTCGGCAAGGTAGCGATTGGTGGCCACCACGGCCACCACGGGCTCGCCCACGTAGCGAACCACCTCGTTGGCCAAAGCATGGATGGGCGTCGCCTGGTAGTCGGCCATGCGCGAGGTCGCCAATGCGGGAGCGACGAATGCCGAAATGTCTCTCCACTGGAACACGCCGACAACGCCAGGCAAGACGCGCGCGGCGTCGGTGTGAACCGCCAGGATGCGGGCGTGCGGCTGGTCGCTGCGCAGGATGGCGACATGCAGCGCCAGCGGCGACTGGCGGTCGTCCACGTAGCGTCCGAGACCAGCCAACAGGCGGGCGTCTTCCACCCGGCGCACCGGCTGGCCGACCAGCTTGCCTTGCGTCTGCGGCTTCTGCCTGAGGGCTTCGGCGCTGTCACTCATAGCAGTCCTCGCCCTTGCGCAGTTGCGACCATTGATGATCGTCGTGGCCGAACACGACCGTGGTGCCGCCCGACTGCAGGCGGCGCACCTCGTCCATCGACTTCGCGGCAGCTTCCACGTCCGCGGTATTGCGCGGCATGTAACCCTGATCCAGGTTGGGGCGCAGCGGCACGGCGTCGGCGGCCAACAGGAATGCGCCGTCCCGGTCGGTTGCGATCAGCGCGCCCAGGGTTCCGGCCGTGTGTCCCGGCAGCGGCAACAGCACGATTCGGCCGTCGCCGTACAGATCGCGCTCGGCGTCCACTGCCTCCACCGGCATGGGGTGCTGCCAATCGACGGGCAGGTAGCCCTTCTGGATGGCATCGGACGCCTGCGCGGCTTCGAGTTCCCTGCGGTGGCACACGATGGTCGCGCGCTTGAAGAACTCGTTGCAGCCGCAGTGATCCGAGTGGAAGTGAGAGTTGACCACCACGTCGATGTCGGTCGGCCGGATGTTGAGCTTCGCGAGTTCGGCAACGACGTTGTCATGCGGACCCGCAATCGGTGTCATGGCCTTGGCCATGGTGCCCCACCGCGCCTCGGCGTTCGCGGCTGTCGAAGGATGGCAGCCGGTGTCGAACAGCACATTGCCTTGCGGGTGGCGCAGGAGCACGCAGGGCACGGGCAGCTCGATGGTTTCGGCGCGGTCCGCAGTGGGCAGGTAGACGCTCTTGCGCATCCTCAGCCGGCCTCCGTTGAGAATGTGCATCTTCATGGGCTCACCTTTTCGGTGGATTCGGCATCGCCGGCGGCGTCGCGCAGTGTGTTCCGTCCCACGACACAGACGCGCACGGCTTCCACAATGCCCTGGTAGCCGGTGCAGCGGCACAGGTTGCCCGACAGCACGTCGCGGATCTCGCCGTCCGTGCGCAAGGGATACTTCTGCAGCGCGTCGGCACAAGTCATCAACATACCCGGCGTGCAGAAGCCACACTGCAGGCCGTGGTGCTCGCGAAACGCTTCCTGCAGCGGGCTGAGTGCGTCGACCTTCCCCATCTGCTCGACGGTCTTGACGTCGGCGCCGTCGGCCTGCACCGCCAGCATCAGGCACGACCGAACGCTGTCGCCGTCGACCATCACGGTGCAGGCACCGCAGACGCCGTGTTCGCAGCCCACGTGGGTTCCGGTCAAGCCGAGGGTTTGGCGCAGGAAATCCGAGAGAAGCAATCGCGGCTCGACAGTGCGCTCCTCGATCTGTCCATTGACCAGCATCCAGACCGGCCGGGCCTTGATCTCTTGTTCATTCATGGGAAGCTCCTGCGCGTGCCCACGCCGTGCGCAGGACTCTTCGGCACAGCACCGACGCGAGGTGCTTGCGGTACTCCGGGGAGGCGTGAAGATCGCGATTCGGCTCCAGCGGGGCGCATGCGGCTTCCACGGCGCGATCGAGAACTTCCTCCGACAATACCTGGCCTACCAGCGCCAGCTCCGCACCCGGGCAGCGCAGAGGCGTGTCACCCACGCCCATCATCGCCACGCGTGCCTGCGTGACCTTTCCGGCGTTAACGACCAGCACGGCACCGACGGCAGCCAGCGCAAAATCGCCGGCCCGTCGCGCGAACTCTTCGAAAGCACTGCCGCTGCCGGCCGGCAGGCCCGGTAGTTCGATCCGCACCACGATCTCGTTGTCTTCCAGGGCGTTCGTCAGGGCACCGACGAAAAAGTCCTGCGCCGGAATGTGACGCTCGCCGGATTCGGACTGGACGATGATCACGGCGTTCAGCAACTTGGCCAGCATCGGAAGTTCAGCGGCGGGATCGGCATGCGACAGGCTGCCTCCTATCGTTCCGCGATTTCGGATGGCGAGGTGGGCCACGTGCTGCATGGTCTCGGGAATGACTGGAAATCGCCTGGCCACCAGCGGCGACGTTTCAAGCGTGCGATGCCGTGTCAGCGCACCGATCGTGAGACCGCCATCGGGGCGCTCGCGAACATAGTCCAATTCGACCAGCTTGCCGATGTCAATCAGAAGAGATGGCTTGACCACGCGGAAGTTCAGCATCGGCATCAGGCTCTGGCCGCCTGCGATGATTTTCGCGTCCGCACTATGGCGTGCCAGGAGCGCGACAGCCTCCTCGATGGAGTCAGCGCAGTGGTAGTCGAAGGGAGCGGGCTTCATCAGAAGCCTTTGAAGCCTGGCGGGCGTTTTTCCGCGAACGCCTTTCGGCCTTCGCGATAGTCTTCGCTTCCTGCGGCGAAGGCGATCAATTCTTCCGCGCGCTGGAGATCCAGATCGCCGGGGCCCATGGAGAGTCCGGTGAGGATGTACTTGGCGCCCGCGATCGACAGGGGTGCGTTCGCCGCGAGCTTTCGTGCGAAGGTTCGGGCGTCGGCCATGGGGTCGGCAACCTTGGAATCGGCTGCACTCCACAGCCCTGCCCACCAACTGCTCGAAACCGCCGGCCCCAGACTGCCACTGACGTGATCGACAAAGCCGATGCGCAGGGCTTCGGGCGCAGTGAAACGGTCCGCGCTGTAGAGGATTCGCTTGGCTTGCGCCTGGCCCACCAGGGCGCACAGCTTTTGCGTCGCCCGCACGCCATAGATGATGGACAGGCGCGCCGCGGGAATGCCAAAGACAGCGCTCGCGGCAGCGTAACGGAAGTCGCATGACATCGCCAGATGCGCGCCGCCGCCCAGGCAGTAGCCCTTCACCACGGCGATCGTCGGCTTCGAGATGCCGGCAATGGCGTCGCAGCACGCGTCCACGGCTACCTCGTAGGCGGTTGCCTGTGCGACATCGGCGCGTACTTTCTCGAACTCGGGAATGTCGGCTCCGGCGCAGAAGTCCTCGCCTGTACCGGTGAGAATGATCGTTCGCACTTCAGGATTGCGTTCGAGCGCGCGCATCAGACCTGGAATGGCCCGCCACATCGGGTACGTCATGGCATTGCGGTTGTCGGGGCGGTTCAATGAGACCACCGCGATCTGGTCGGCGATCCACACCTTGATGTGCTGAGACACCCAGACGTCCATGAGTTCCGGCGATGGGGCGTCGTTGACAGCTGCGGCGCGCGGCGCGCTTTCGGCGGTGCTCTTGGGCGCGACTCTCGAACGGGGTTCGGGACGCTCGGAGAAGCCAGGCGCGGTTACCGCTGCCATGAAGGCGGCCGCGTCCGGATCAGCTGCAGCGCCTGGCGCCTGCGGGGCTGCAACTGCCCGCTTGGCGACAACACTGCCGAACACGGCGAAGAATTCATCGGCGGCCTTTCGCGCGGCCGAATCGATCATTCGGGAGCCGAGCTGGGCCAGCTTGCCGCCGATGTTGGCTTTGACCCCGTAGCGCAGCATGGTGACGCCCTGCTCCAGGGCTTCGAGGGACACTTCGATATCCGATTTGACAAATCCCGCGGCTCCGCCTTGGCCCTCGCCCGTCAAGGTATAGCTGCGCGGCGGGACGATGTTCGACAAGGTGACCTTGCCGGCAAAGCGGGCCTTGATCGGCCCCACCTTGGACACCACCTTCGCGGTGAATTCGTTGTCCGCGGTGCGCAGCATCTCTTCGCACCCGGGAATGCTGCTTCGCAGCACATCAGGATCATTCAAGGCATCCCACACCGCTTCGCGGGACGCTTCGATCCTGGCTTCACCGATCATTTCCATTTTCAGTTTCCTTTGTCTTGGACGGCGACCTGAAGCTCAGAGAGCACGGAGCGCACGGAATCCGGAATCGCGACCGGCCGATTCGTCTGGCGGTCCACATAGACATGCGTGAAGTAGCCCACGGCCGATGCCGTTTCCGCGGTGGACTTGAACAGGCCGATCTCGTACTGAACGCTGCTGTTACCCAGTTTCACAACCTTCAGCCCCAGGTCAAGGTCGTCGGGAAAGCCCACGGAGGAGAAGTAGGTACAGCGGGTTTCTATGACGAGGGCAATGACGGGGCTGGCCGCGATGTCGAGCACACCGCTTTCGATCAGGTGCCGGTTCACTGCCGTGTCGAAAAAGCTGTAGTACACGACGTTGTTCACGTGCCCGTATGAGTCGTTGTCGGCCCAACGCGTCGGCATGCGCGTGACTCTTGGGTAGTCACTCTTCAAACTCGGGACGGGACGTTCCATCACAGGGCCTCCATGTACAGGGCCACCGCGTCCTGGTAGCGAACTTCACGAGGGTTGTTCACCAGCAACCGGGTCTGCTTCATGGCGTCCTCGGCCAGCTCGGCGATATCGGATTCCGCGATGCCGACGTCGCGCAGGCGCGTCGGCAGGGACAGTTCGTCGGGCAGTGCCCGCAGGTATTGCGAGAGCGCGGCCGCTTTAGCCGCCGTACTGCCCTGCACCCTGGGCCGCACGATGTCCGCGAGCTCAGCGTATTCTTCCTGGGCGAGGGCAAGGTTGAAGTCGAACACCGCCGCCAGCACCAGGGAATTCGAGAGCCCGTGCGGCACGTGGAACCTGGCCCCGATCGGATAGGCGAGCGCATGGACGGCAGCAACCGGCGCGTTGGCGAAAGCCATTCCCGCCAGGCAGGCACCCAGCAACATCTTCTCGCGGGCATCCAGATCCAGAGGGTCGCGACAGGCCGTGTGGATGTTCGCCGACAGAAGACGCAATGCTTCCCGAGCAAGACAGTCCGAGACAGGGTTCTTCAGCCGCTTGCTGGTGTAGGCCTCGATGGCATGGACCATGGCGTCGATACCAGTCGCGGCGGTCACATGCTGGGGCAGTCCGGTCGTCAATTCGGCATCGAGCAATGCCAGATCGGGCAAGAGCAGCGGCGACACAACGCCCTTCTTTTCGCCGACTCCCGTGGTCACGATGGAGATCGGCGTCACTTCGGAGCCGGTTCCGGCTGTCGTTGGAATCAGTACCAAAGGCAGGCGGGGACCGCGCGCCTGGTTGACGCCGTAGGCCTGCGACAGCGGTTGATCGCTCGCGGCCAACAGCGCGGCCAGCTTGGCCGCATCCATTGAACTGCCGCCGCCGAACCCCACGACGCAATCCACTCCTCGCCGCGCGGCCGCGGCGACCGCCTCGATAACCGACTCTGGCGGATCCGCCTGGACATCCGCGAACAAGGCGTAGCGCAGTCCGATGGCATCGAAGCCATTGAGGGTCGCAGCGAGCAGTCCCGCAGCCAGCACGCCAGGATCCGTCACCACCAGAACAGATTGAAAACCCATACCCTGGAGACGATGCGCGAGCCTGGCAGCGGAACCCCGCTCCATCACGATTGATTTGGTCGAGTTGAACTCGAATGGAAGCATCGGAACGCCTTTTAATTTGTCACTTGCATTATTAGACTGTATTCTTTCTGTCGTGACAAGTCCTTTATTCGGGTGTTGAGATGCGCCCTTCCCTTACACTCGGTTCAACAAGCCGCCAATACATGACCTCTTCATCCAATGCTCTGGAAAAGTTGCCGGCCAAGCCGCGGCGGCTGAGGCAGGCACCCACGAAATCCGCCCAACCGGAGGCCGTTGGCCGAAAGGCGCCCGTCAAGGCATTTCGCGAGCGCAACTGCTCGGTGGGCAGAACCATCGACGCCATCGGCGACGGCTGGACCTTCATGGTCTTGCGCGAGTGTTATTTCAACGTTCGAAAGTTCGAGAAATTCCAGGATATCCTGCAGTTGCCGCGTACGACGCTGGCGGCGCGCCTGAACGCGCTGACCGATGAGGGACTGCTGCGCCAGGTACAGTATTCCGACCGGCCTCCGCGGTACGAGTACGCGCTGACCAAGGTCGGAGTGGACCTCTATCCAGTCATGCTGGCCTTGATGAGCTTTGGAGACAAATGGCTCGCCGGCAAGCAAGGCAAACCCTTGCAGCTGGTGCACCAGGCCTGCGGCAAACAATGCACGGCGCTGGTGATCTGCTCCGAATGCCGCGAGGAGGTCCTGCCCAGCCGCGTCAGCTACCGCGATGGCCCTGGCGCGGGTACGAGCCCGGTGCGGCCCGGTCGCAAGGGTCGCCGCTCGGCGGATCCGACGGCGCTGGAACGACGCCGGCCGAGTTCGGTGGCGCGTGCGCTGAAGGTCATCGGGGACCGGTGGAGCTTCATGATCATCCGCGAGGGCTTCTTCCGGATTCGCCGCTTCGACGAGCTGCAGACCGGCCTGGGGATTGCACCGAATATCCTCGCCGACCGGCTTGGCCGGCTGGTCGCGGACGGCGTGTTCGAGCGTGTGAAGTACCAGTCGCTGCCCGACCGGTTCGAGTACAAGTTCACCGAGAAGGGCAAGGATCTCTTCGGGCCGCTGATCGCCATGCTGCGCTGGGGGGATGAGTGGCTGTCCGGCGGCGAGCCGCCGCTCATCCTGACGCACCTGGACTGCGGCCACGACTTCCATGCCGTCGTGGCGTGCGACCAATGCCGCGAGGCTTTGGTCGCCAATCAGATGCGGTACGTCATGAACTACCGCGATCCCAACCCCCAATAAAAAACCCGGCACTTGCCGGGTTTTTAATTACTTCTTGACCAGGTAGCAGGCGCTTTCGGCCAGCGGACGGAAGGCCTGGTCCGCCGGAATGGTCGCCTTCAGGCGGTAGTAGTCCCAGGCGTACTTGGATTCGCTCGGCTTCTTCACCTCGTACACGTACATGTCGTGCACCATGCGGCCGTCGGCCCGGATGCGCCCGTTCTTGGCGAAGAAGTCGTTCACCGGCATTTCCTTCATCTTGGCCATCACCGCAGCGGCGTCGTCGGTACCGGCCGCCTGGATGGCCTTGAGGTAGTGCATCGTCGACGAGTAGTCGCCGGCGTCACCCATGTGCGGCATGCGCTTCATGCGCTCGAAGAAGCGGCGCGACCAGGCGCGAGTCTGCTCGTCGCGGTCCCAGTAGAAAGCATCCGTCAGCAGCATGCCCTGGGCCGTTTCCAGGCCGAGCGCATGGACATCGGTGACCCAGACCAGCAGCCCAGCGACAGTCTGCCCGCCGCCCGAAACACCGAACTCCCGAGCCGAC
Source organism: Ramlibacter sp. WS9 (assembly GCF_003797765.1). Taxonomy (GTDB): domain Bacteria; phylum Pseudomonadota; class Gammaproteobacteria; order Burkholderiales; family Burkholderiaceae_C; genus Ramlibacter. The sequence goes on from NZ_RKMB01000021.1 coordinate 68,962, forward strand.
TTGACCGCGTTCACGAAGGTCGTGCCGGAGCCTGCCAGAGCCACCACCTTCGCCTTGGAATCCTTGGCGCGGATCAGGAAGGACGAATGATCGGCAGTCTCGATCGGATAACGGACGGAGCCGAGTACCTTGGCGTTCCTGGCTTTCAGGATTGCGGTGGCATCGCCTTCCAGCGCGTGCCCGAACGCATAGTCTGCGGTCAGGAAGAACCACGAGTCCTGGCCTTGGTCCAGCAGCGCCTTGGCGGTGCCGTTGGCCAGCGCGTAGGTGTCGTAGGCGTAGTGGATGCTGTTGGGCGTGCAGGAGTCTCCGGTGAGGCGCGATGAACCCGCGCCATTCACGATGGCGATGCGGCCCTTCTCCTTGGCGACGCTGGTCACGCCGATGGCGATCGCGGAGTTGATCAGGTTGGCCACCATGTCGACTTTTTTCGTGTCGTACCACTCGCGCGCGATGGACAGCGCGACGTCGGGCTTGTTGACGTGGTCACCGACGATGACTTCGATCGGAGCGCCAAGAACTTTGCCACCGAAGTCTTCCACCGCCATCTGGATCGCAGTCACCGAGCCTTTGCCGGACTCATGTGAGAACTGGCCGGACATGTCCGTCAGCACACCGATTTTCACGACGTTGTCCGACACCTTCGCGCTCGGCGCAGCCTGGGACCAGGCCTCGGTTTGCGCGAGGAGCGACGCAGCCGCGATGGCTGCAAGCGACCATGTTTTTACTTTCTTCATATGAGAGACCTCAGTGATGGGTTGACGAAAATTCGGCCACGCGGCCTACTAAGTCCAATAATGCAAGTTATAAGTCCAAAAGGCAAAGTAACCATCGTAGGTACTTTCCCGGATGGGAATATCTTCAGGCTTGGAGAGGGCCCTCCGCCGGCGGGCGGGAGTAGGCAATCCGCGCGACTTATGCGGGAGAATCCACCGATGACCACCAGCGCATGGATATGCCCTCGGGCACGCAAAGCCTGATACGAGGCATCAAGCTGCTGCGCGTCTTGGCGACGCGGGGCGAGCTTGGCTGGCGTCTGTCGGACTTGGCCGCGGCTTGCAACCTGGACAAGGGCACCGCGCACCGCATGCTCTCCGCACTGGTGGAAGAACGATTGGTGCAGCAGCGCACTGGTGACCGCCGCTATCTGCCCGGCCCGCTGCTCTACGAGCTCGGCCTTTCCCTGCCGGGGCAGCACGACTTCCAGGCCGCAGCCGAAGTGCACCTCGCGGCACTCGCCCGCCGCATGCGCGGCACGACGCTCCTGCTCATGCGCAGCGGCAATGAATATGTGTGCAGTGTTCGTGCGGGCCCGTCACGGGTGCCGGGATTGATGGTCGAAAAGGGCACGCGCCGTCCGCTCTTCACTTCGGTCGGCGGTGTCGCGATACTTCAGACCCTCTCCGCGGACGAGGCAGAGGATGTTCTCCGCAACAACGTCGATCAGGAAGTGGCAAAGCGCGGAGATGCGCGCCTTGCCGCATTGGAGAAAATGCGCAAACGCTCGGCGCGCCACGGCTTTGGGATCAACCTCGGGGACATCGTCGGTGGACTCCACGCGTTCGCGGTTCCCGTGCACGGCCCCGATGGAAAGGGATTTTCCGCGCTGTGCCTGGTTGGCACATCCGAGGGGTTTCCCGAAGAGCAACTCGCCGTAATCCATGAAGAACTCGAGAACGTAGCCCGCATCCTCGAAGCCGACGCCGCGCACATGCTCTTCACGCACCAGCGCGGCGAAGCATAAGTTCAATATGTGAAACTTGCGGCGCCGCGGGCCTTGGCCCCGGCCACCCGCAGGGCTAACGTGGCAGCCATTCCTTCCCAGGCCGCCATGAACATCCAGACCGCACTGAACCTCGACGACATCCGTGAGCTGGCACGCCGTGCGCTACCGCGGATTGCCTTTGACTTCATCGATGGCGGCGCGGACGACGAGCACTGCCTGCGCCGGAACCGCGAAGCCTTCCAGCAGTATCAATTGCTGCCGCGCTACCTGGTGGACGTCTCGCACCGCGACCAGTCCACCGTGCTGCTCGGGCGCCGCTATGCGAGTCCGTTCGGCATTTCGCCCACGGGCCTCGCCGGGCTGTTCCATCCCGACGCCGACTTGTTGCTGGCGCGCGCCGCGGCGAAGGCCAACGTGCCGTTTCTCTTGTCCAGTGCGGCAAACGGCGCGCTCGAAGATGTTGTGAAAGCTGCGCCGGAGCACGTGTGGTTCCAGATGTACTGCACGAGTGATGAAGCCATCAACGCAGACCTGGTGCGCCGCGCCAAGGCAGCGGGCGTTCAAGTGCTGGTCGTGTCAGTCGATGTGCCGGTCAATTCGAACCGCGAGCGCAATCGCCGCAACGGTTTCACGCGCCCATTCCGCATGACGCCCGGCGTCGTACTGGAAGCGCTGGCGCACCCGGCCTGGGTGCTGCGCTACTTGCGCAGCGGCGGGATTCCGATGATGAGCAACTGGAAACCTTATGCAAAGGAAGGCGCATCGGCAGCCGAAGTAGCCGATATGTACGGCACGCTCACGCCCGCGCCAATGGTGAAGTGGTCGCACTTGCAGCGCATCCGCGAAGCCTGGCCCGGCCCGCTCGTCGTGAAAGGACTGATGCACCCCGACGATTGCCGGCAGGCAGTCGGCATGGGCGTAGACGCGCTGGTGGTCTCCAATCACGGTGGCCGGCAGCTCGACGCCGCACCTTCGCCGTTGCACATGCTGCCCGCGATCCGCGCCGCCGTTGGCGACGATGTAGAGCTGATTCTGGACAGCGGCGTGCGCCGCGGCTCGGACGTGGTGATCGCCCGCTGCCTCGGCGCGAAGTTCTCGATCTTCGGCCGGCCGACGCTGTTCGGCGCCGCGGCCGGCGGCGAGGCCGGCATCGCGCGAACACTGCAGATCGTCCGCAACGAAGTCGACATGGTGATGGCGCAGATCGGGTGCCGCGCCTTCGACGAGTTGCACCCAGGTTACCTGTGGCCTGCGCCTGTCAACAGCAAGCCGGTCGAGCCAATCAAACCGACCAAGCCGGGGGCCCACGAAGCCGCGCCGGTGACTGAATCCCTACGAACAACTCAGGAGACAACGACATGAAACAGCTCTACAACGTCAGCCGTCGGGCCGCTACGGCCTGCATCGTGGGCCTCGCGGCCTGCCTCGCCACAGCCGGCGCAGTCGCCGCGGATCACTGGCGCGCCTACACCTACAACGCGGTTGCCACCGTGACGTCCGTCAAGGGGCTCAACGCCATGTTCGAAGCCATCCAGAAGGAAACGCAGGGCCAGCTGACCGTGCGATTGAACCTGGGTGGCACGCTGCCGATCGCGGCGACCAACATCACCCAGGCCGTGTCGGACAACGTGGTTCAGATGGGCGACGACGCCTTTTTCGTGGGCAGCGTGCCGGTGGGCGGCGTGGTTCGCCTGCCGATGTTCCTGCCCAAGCGGGCCGACTTCGAGAAGGCCTGGGACATCGAGGCCCCATACCTGCACGCCGAATACGCCAAAAAGAATATCGTGCTCCTGGGCCGATACATCTTCCCCGAAAACGTGATGTGGTCCAGCAAGAAGCTCACTTCGCTGGCCGACATCGCAGGCCAGAAGATTCGCGTGATCTCGCCTGAGCAGGCCGAGTTCATCAAGGTGCTGGGCGGCATCCCCGTCACGCTGGGCACGTCGGAAGTGGCTGCCGGTATCGACCGCGGCGTGATCGATGGCGCGCTCACGGCCAGCTCCGGCTACGGCTATGTGTGGCGCGACCTGCTCAAGTACAGCTTGCGCCTGAACGTGAGCTTCGTCGACTCGCTCATCCTGGTCAACAAGGACGCGTGGGACAAACTCTCGCCGGCGACTCGCACCAAGGTGCAGGCGCTGGTCGACGAGCACACCAAACGCATCACGGCCGCGATGGCGGCGGAGGACGAAGAGTTGACCAAGAAGCTGGCTGCCGGCGGTATGACAGTGACGGAACCATCGAAGGCCGAACTCGCGGAAGCCGAGAAGCGCATTTCGCCCTATTGGAAGGAATGGGGCGAGAAGCGCCCGGCGTCGAACGAGGCGCTCCAGAAGGTTCGTGCAGCCGTCGGTCGCTGAGATGTCGGCATCCATTGAAGAACAGGCCCTCGTTGGCCCGGAGCTTGACGCCGCCGATGCGGATGAATTCAGCCCGCATGAAGGCTTGGCGGCCCGCATATGTCGCGGGTTCAGCGAATGGATCGTGGTGGGCCTGGTCGTCATGATGGGCGCCGAGATGCTGGTGCGCAGCGTGTTCGGTTGGTCGATCCAGTTCAGCAATGAGATCGGCGGCTACGCGCTGGTGGCCGTCACCTTCCTGTCGCTCGCGTCTGGCCAGCTGCTGCACGCCTACCACCGGGTGCATTTTGTCGAAGCCAGGCTATCGCCCACGGGACGCGCACGCCTTCGCCTCGCCTTCGACGTTGCGGCCTTCCTCGTCACGGCCGTGCTGCTGGCCGAACTGGTCCGCTTCGAATGGATCACGTTCAGATCGGGCGACGTGGCCGCCACCAGCCTGATGACGCCCCAGTGGATGCCGCGCCTGGTGATGCCGATCGGCACACTCGTCCTGGCCTGGGCGCTTGTGCGCACGGTGCTTGCCGACTGGCGCCGCGTGCGCGCCGCATCAGGTGCAAGGGGATCGTGATGGCCGGCGAATACCAGATCATCTTCATCTTCATCCTCTTCATCGGCCTGCTGGGCGTGGGCATGGCGGTGCCCTTCGCCATTCTGCTGCCGGGTCTGGTCTACCTGTATTGGCAGGGCGGCATCGGTGCGCTGCACGGCATGGGCCTGGCCAGCTGGGGCAGCATGGACAGCTACACGCTCACCTCGATTCCACTCTTCGTCCTGATGGCCGAGGTGCTGCAGGGCAGTGGCCTGGGATTGCGCGTATACAGCGGCTTGTCGCAACTGGTGCGCAAGGTGCCGGGCGGGCTGCTGCAAACCAACGTGGCCGGCTGCGCGGTGTTTGCGGCCGTCAGCGGTTCGAGCATCGCCACCGCGGCCGCCATCGGCAAGGTGGCGCTGCCGCAGCTGCAAGCGCGCGGCTACGACATGCGGCTGGCAACAGGCTCGCTGGCCGCCGGCGGCACGCTGGGGATTCTGATTCCGCCGTCGATCGCGATGATCGTCTATGCCACCTTCACCGAGACCTCGGTGGCAAAGCTGTTCATGGCGGGCGTCGTGCCCGGCATCGTTCTGACGCTGCTGTTCATGGCCTACGTCGCGGTGGCCACGCTGATTCGCCCAGGGACCGCGCCACGCGAGGACGGCGTCCTCTCGCAGGCCGTCGTGCTCAAGGCCCTGATCGACGTCGTTCCGTTCATGCTATTGATCGTGGGCATCATGGGTGCGATCTACACCGGCATCGCGACACCCACCGAAGCGGCTGCCGCGGGTTGCATCTTTGCGCTGATCATCGCCCGCATCTTCGGGAACTTGCCGTGGAACGAGTTCCTCCAATGCCTGAAGCGCTCGACGCTGGCGGTGAGCAACATCCTGTTCATCACCTATGCAGCCTTTATCTTCTCGTACGCGATGAGCTTCGCGGGCGTGGGCGAAGAGGTCACCCGTTTCATCATCGGACTGAACCTGAACAAGTTCGAGTTCTTCCTCGCGCTGCTGGTGCTGTTCACCGCGCTGGGCGCCCTGGTCGAAAGCCTGGGGATGATCGTGATCACGGTGCCCTTGCTCTATCCGCTGCTGGCCAAGTACGGCATCGACCCGGTCTGGTTCGGCATCATCGTCGTGCTGTTCATCGAGATGGGACAGATCACGCCGCCCATCGGCATCAACCTGTTCGTCATCCAGAGCATCTCGCGCGGCAAGCTTTCCGACGTGGTGATGGGCACCGTTCCGTTCCACCTGCTGATGTTCCTGTTGCTGCTGATGCTGGTGGCCTGGCCAGAGCTGGCGCTGTGGCTGCCGAGCCGCGTCTCTCGTTGATTGGAGCTATTCAAGTGACAACAAGACTCAACCTCCTGCGGAAATAACCCCGAATCCCAGAGCTTGGAGACATCAGATGTTCAACGCGCCTGAGCGGCTGAAGGCCGAGGTCTTTACCCGTATCCCCGAACGCTTCCACGTCGGCAACCGCACCAGTGTCTGGTCCAGCACCCAGCTGCACGGCGCGCACGCACCGGTGTTCCTGGAGGGCCCTTCGTTCGACCGAGACGGCAACCTGTGGGTCGTCGACATTCCCTGGGGCCGGATCTTCCGGATCGACCGCCAAGGCGATGTCGAACTTGCCTGCGAATATGGCGGCGAACCCAACGGCCTGAAATTCCACGCAGACGGCCGCGCTTTCATTGCCGACTGCCGCAACGGCATCATGGTGATGGATCCCCGCACCGGGCGCATCGAGCCATACATGGAACGCGCGCGCCTGGAGCGCTTCAAGGGCTGCAACGATCTGTTCTTCGCGTCGAACGGCGACCTGTACTTCACCGACCAGGGCCAGACAGGCCTGCACGATCCAACCGGCCGGCTGTTTCGGTTGCGGCCCTCGGGCCAGCTCGATATCGTGCTGGCCGGCATTCCCAGCCCGAATGGCCTGGTCATGAACCTCGATGAAACCGCAGTCTACGTCGCCGTCACGCGCGACAACGCGATCTGGCGCGTGCCGCTGATGGCCGACGGCACGGCCACCAAAGTGGGCGTCTATATCCAGATGTCTGGCGGCGGGGGGCCCGATGGCATCGCGCTCGACGACCAGGGGGGCCTTGCCGTTTGCCACGTGGGCTTCGGCGCGGTGTGGGTCTTCAGCCCGCGCGGCGAACCTCTGTACCGCATCGACTCCCTCGAAGGCGTGTACACGACCAACTGCGCCTACGGCGGCAGCGACGGCCGCACCTTGTACATGGTGGAGTCGCGCTCCGGAACGATTCTCACGGCCCGGCTGCCGGTGGCCGGACAGCCGATGTTCTCGCATTCAGCCCGCTAAACAAGCGCGCGCCCAGCCTTGACTGAATGAAACTATGAGCTCATCCAAAGTCTTCCTCAAAATCAACCGTGTCGCTGCCCACGTCGTCGCGCTGGCGCGCGAAGTCACCGTGGCCGACGTCCATGAAGCCATGGGGCCGCCCGGCCGCGCGGCGCTGATGTCGGCTCGCATGCGGCCGCTCGCGTTGGACCAGAAGATCGCCGGCCCCGCCGTCACCGCGTTCTGCTGGCCCGGCGACAACCTGATGATGCACCGCGCCCTGTACCTCGCGCAGCCCGGTGACGTGCTGGTCGTGGTGTGCCAAGCCGAGCTGTCAGGCGCGCAATGGGGCGATCTGGCGACCCGCTACGCGTTGAAGAAAGGCCTGGCCGGCGTGGTGGTGCAGGGCTGCGCGCGCGACGTCGACCAGGTGCGCGCGCTCGGCCTGCCCGTCTGGTCCACCCACATCTACCCGATCCACCCCGACAAGTCGGGCCATGGTTGCGTGAACGCGCCCGTGGTCTGCGAGGGGGTGAATGTGTGCCCCGGCGACCTGATCGTGGCCGATGGCGATGGCGTTATTGCCGTTCCGCGCGCCGACGCCGTGCGAGTGATTGCCGCCGCGCAGGCCAAGATGAAGAAGGAAGACGAGGTCGCCGCCAAGGTTGCAGGAGGCGCCGCCGTCTGGGACCTGAGCGGCGCCGCCGCGATCTACGCGAAGATGGAAATCGACGAAGTCGACGCGGCCTGGGATGACTAGCATGTTCAAGACACTGTTCATGGCAGCCATGCTGGCTGCTGGCCATGGCGGGGCGATGGCGCAGGCGTACCCGGCAAGGCCGGTAACCCTGGTCGTGCCCCAGGGCGCCGGCGGCGCGACGTTTCAAGCGTCCCGGTCTCTCGGTCATCAAAGCGCGCGCCGACGCAGACCACCAGGTCCGCGTGATGCATCGCAAGGTTTGCCTCGAGCGTCCCATGCACTCCGAGCATGCCGAGGAAGTTGGGGTCCGACGACGGGTAGGCTCCAAGCCCCATGTGCGTCAGCGTCGCGGGCGCGTCGAGCCTGCGGGCGAGTTGCGTGAAGGCCCCGCGGTGGTTCGTCCCGATCACACCCGTCGCCACTTGGCCACTGACGCACAGAACAGGGATGGAGTCGCTCATCGCATCCAGAAGTCCCGTGATGGGCAGCTCATGTTCTGGTATTCAGCGGGCTGAACAAATCTGATTTGGGCCTGTAGATAGGTTCAACATGTGAAACTTCGGCGCCCTGGAGCATAGCCCGCCAACGGCCCGGCCGCTAACGTAGAAGCCAGAACAAATATCTGGAGACAAGCGTGAAATTCAAGATCCGTCGACAACTGATCAGCCTCGCAGCGGCGGTGCCTCTCATGGCCGCCATCGGCCTGGCGCAGGCCCAGCATGGCGACTACCCGAACCGCCCGGTGAAGATCATCGTGGCTTATCCCGCGGGACAGAGCACAGACATCGCCACGCGCTACTTCGCGAACAAGCTGTCGCAGGCGATGGGCCAGAGCTTCGTGGTGGAGAACAAGCCGGGCGCTTCCGGCAACATCGGGACCACGCTCGCGGCGCGTGCCACGCCCGACGGCTACACGCTGGTCATGGGCGCCAACGGCACGCATGCGATGAATCCGGCGTTGTTCGACAACCCTGGTTTCGACGCGGAAAAAGATTTCGAGCCGATCGTTCTGACGGCGTTGATTCCGTTTGCGATCTCCACCGGTCCCAACAGCAACATCAGCTCACTGAATGACTTGATCGCGTCGGCCAGGAAGCAGCCCGGGAAGATCGACACCGCGCTTCCCAGCGTGACCGCGCAGCTAATCTTCGAAATGCTCAAACAGCGCGACGTACCGCTGTTTCCCGTGAAGTTCAAAGGCTCGGCCGATTCCATGACTGCGCTGCTTGGCGGCCACGTCCACGTGTTGATCGACACCGTAGCTGCCACGCGCAACCAGTTGGGCAAGATCAAACCGCTGGCCGTGACAACTGCCGCGCCCATGGTCTCGATGCCCGGCGTCAAGACCGCCAATGAGCAGGGCCTGCCCAACTTCACCATCTCCGCCTGGAATGCCTTGATGGCGCCCAAAGGCGTGCCGGCCGACATCCACGCCAAGCTGGCCGCGGAGATGCGCAAGATCATCGACCTGCCCGAAACCCAGAAAGCGCTGACTGACCTGGGCTTCGAGCGCGCGCCGGTGATGAGCAACGCCGAACTGAACGCATGGCTGCGCGACGAGCGCCGCAACTACCACCAGATCGTCAAGACCGCCCAAATGAAACCCGAGTGAGACCACTATGCAAAAAATCCGCACCAGCCCCCTGCACTCCGACTTCGCTGTCGAAGTTCACACCACCGTCATGGACATCCTGGACGACCCGGATGCCATCGAAGAACTGAAGAGCCTTTGGCAGAAGTCGCCAGTGATGATCTTCCGCCGCCAGTCACTGGAGGAATCGGAACTCGTTCGCTTTACCGAACATTTCGGCCCTTGCGAAACCACGGGCCGCAAGGACATCCAGTCGCCCTATCAGGAACAGATCATCTACTTCAGCACGCTGAAGTACGCGGACGGCCGCTTCGTGGGCGGCTTCGCCGGCGGCGACGATGTGGACTGGCACTCCGATCAGACCTACCAGGTGCGTCCTGCCACTGGCGCCATGCTGTACGGCACGGAAGTGCCGCATGACGGCGGCGATATCTACTGGGCTGACCAGTACGCGGCGTGGGAGCGCCTGCCCAAGGACATCCAGGCACTGATCGACGGCAAGCTCGGCACCTTCCGCTACGCCAAGCGCTACGAGATCCTGAACGCGCTGGAACTGAAGGACAAGGAGAAGGCCAACGCGATGCTGAGCCTGCCCGATGCGCGGCACAACCTCGTGTTGACGCACCCGCGCACCGGCCGAAAATCGCTGTACGCCGACCCGACGACGCTGGTCGCGATCGAGGGCCTGTCGGCTTCCGAGGCCGCGCGCGTGATGCCCATCCTGTTCGAGGCGGGAGGCGACCCGTCGGGCGTGTACCGCCACAAGGTGCACAACGGCGACTTGCTGATGTGGGACAACGGCGTCACCATGCACCGCCGCGACGAGATGCGCCTGGACCAGCCGCGCCTGATGAAGCGCACCACCTTCCGGCTGTCGGCCGGCGAGTATTCGGCGCCTCAGGCGTAACGCCGTCATGCCGGACTTGATCCGGTATTCGTTTGCGCGCGCCGAATACCTTGGTTGCGGGTCAAGCCCGCAATGACAAGGTCATTGCTTCGCCCACTGCCGCGAGATGTAGCTGCACGTCGCCAGCAGCAACTGCGCGCACTCCGTCACATTGTTTTCCATCCGGTGCCTTGGCCCCGCAATCGCGACCGCAATCGTTTCCGCATGCACCGACAGGAAAGCAGACACGGCCCATACATCGGCCACGTTCTCGCCGCGCGTCAGGAAGTAGCCGCGGCGCCTGCTTTCAAGGATGTCGGCGATCAGCGCATCGTGGTCGGTGAGCGTGCTGCCCGTGACGGCAGGCAGAGACTGCGCAGTCACCAGGGCGCGCATCTCAGGCTCTTTCAGGCTGCCGACCAGCGCCTTGCCGATCGCGCTGGAATGCAGCGGCTTGAACTCGCCGGGCTTCGCCGAATAGCGGATGGGATGCGAGCTCTCCACCACCTGCAGATAGATCACGGAATCGCCCTGGCGCTTGCCCAGGATCACTGTCTCGCGCGACGCGTCACGCAAACGCTCGAGCATCGGCATGACGCGTTCGACGAACGGATCGTTTTCCAGGATCGCGCGCGCCAGGTCAAAGAAGCGCCGCGTCGGATACAGGGCGCGCGGCCGCGTCAGCGAATAGAGATAGCCGCGCGCCGCGAGAGTGCCCACGATCGCATGGCAGCTGCTCTTGGGAATGTTCGTCATCTCCGCCAGGTCGGTGAGAGACAGCGGCTTACGGACCTTGTCGAAGGCCTCGAAGATGTCGAGAACACGCTCGACAGCGGTGACGGCGACGTTGCTCATCGATTCAGGAAATTCAGCCAGTTGAACAAATCGTGGCGAGATGTGCCCCGAGGCCTCATGTCCACCCAACTTGTTCCAAATGCCGAACGCCAGTCCTTTCCAACGAATTGCATTGAATCTAGCATGGACCTCATGGATCTATCAACAACAAACGACACCGCCGTCAACGTGCGCGTGACCGAGCCGCAGCCCGGCGCCGTGTGGGTTACGGTCGACCGCGCCCAGAAACACAATGCCCTCGCCCGCCCTGTGCTCGCGCAGCTCGCAGCCGCCGTGCGTGCAGCCGGCGCTCGCGAAGACGTGCGCTACATCGTCGTCACCGGCGCCGGGGACAAATACTTCGCCGCCGGCGGCGACCTGCACGACCTCGCCAACGTGCGCGACGAAGCCGCCGTGATGGCGATGATGGAAGAAGCCGGCGCCGCGCTGGACGCCATTCGCAACTGCCCGGTGCCGGTCATCGCATTTCTGAACGGCGACGCCATCGGTGGCGGTGCGGAATTGGCTCTCGCCTGCGATATGCGCCTGCAATCCAGGCACGCGCGCATCGGCTATATCCAGGCGAAGCTCGGCATCACTTCCGCCTGGGGCGGCGGTCCCGACCTGTTCCAGCTCATCGGCCGCGCACATGCGATGCGGATGATGTCGCGCTGCGAACTGGTAGCGGCCGAACAGGCGCTCGCCTGGGGACTCGCGGACGCCGTGATCGCCGATGGCGCGCAAGGCGCGGACTTCGCCGCCTTTACCAAGCCGCTGAACGCCTGCCCGCCGCAAGTGCTGCGCGGCATCAAGGCGCAGGCCATCGCGGCGCGCCAGGGCGCGGGCTGGAAAGCCCACCGCGCCGTCGAACAGAAACACCTGGTCCAGACCTGGTTGCACGACGACCACTGGGCCCTTGCCGACAAGCTCCTCTCCAAAGGTTCGTGATGAACGCACGTGATCCCTCCTCCACTTCCTTCGCCCCGCGCCTGCCGGCCGAGCCTGAACTGGGCCCCATCAGCCGCACCGGCATCCCGGTGCCCACGAGTGTCGACGCGAGCGCCGTGAACACGGGCAACATTGGGAAGCCCGGCGAATACCCGTTCACCCGCGGCATCTTCCCGGACGGCTACCAAGGGCGCCTCTGGACCATCCGCCAGTACTCCGGCTTCGGCACCGCGGAGGAATCGAACGAACGCTACAAGTTCCTGCTCGACCAGGGCCAGACCGGCCTGTCGGTGGCGCTGGACTTGCCGACGCAATGCGGGTTCGATCCGACGCACCCAATGGCCCGGCCCGAGATCGGCAAAGTGGGCGTGTCGCTTTCGAACCTGAGCGAAGCCGAGATCCTGTTCGAGGACCTGGACCTGTCGAAGATCTCGACCTCGTTCACGATCAACGGCACCGCGGCCATCATCTACGCGATGTACCTGGCAGTCGCCGACAAACAGGGCGTACCGCGAAACAAGCTGACGGGCACGATCCAGAACGACATCCTGAAGGAGTACGTGGCGCGCGGCACGTGGATCTTCCCGGTGCGGCCCTCGATGCGGCTCATCGCCGATTCGATTCTCTATTCCAACGACGTCACTCCTCGCTTCAATCCAATCAGCATCGCCGGCGCACACGTTCGCGACGCGGGCTGCACCGCCGCGGAAGAGATGGCGTACACGCTGGCCAACGGACTTGCCTATGTCGACGAACTTCAACGGCGCGGCGGCGATGTGGAGAAGTTCGCCAAACGGCTGTCGTTCTTCTTCTACGTGCACATGGACTTCTTCGACGAGATCGCGAAGTTCCGCGCCGGCCGCCGCCTCTGGGCCAAGCTCATGAAGGAACGCTACGGCGTGAAGGATCCGAAAGCTCAGCACTTCCGTTTCGGTGTGGTGTGCGGCGGCTCCTCGTTGGTCGCCCCCCAGCCTTACAACAACGCGGTTCGCGTTGCGGTGGAAACGATGGCAGCGGTTTTCGGCGGCGCGCAATCGATCTTCACCTGCGCCTTCGACGAGGCGTTCCAGATTCCGACCGAGTTCTCGGCGGAATTGGCGGTGCGCACGCAGCAGATGATCGCCTACGAAAGCGGCATCGGCCGCACGGTTGATCCCCTGGGCGGCAGCTACTTCCTGGAGCAGCACACCGACCGGATGGAGGAAATGATCACCAAGGTGATGGACGAGATCGACGCATACGGCGGCGTGGTGCCGGCCATCGAAGACGGCTGGATCCAGCTGCGGCTGGCCGAGCGCGGCCTGGAGCGCAAGCTAGACACCGACTCCGGCAAGAACGTGATCGTCGGGCAGAACCACTTCAAGAAGGAAGGCGAGAAGATCGGCGTGGGCGACGTCTTCAAGCTTGACCCGACCGTCGCGCAGCGCGCGCTCGAGAAGTTCCAGCGCACTCTGGACACGCGCAATCAGGCGGGCGTCGATGCATCGCTGGGCAAGCTCGCAGCAGCGGCGGCGAAGGACAGCGAGAACGTCATGCCTTATCTGGTCGACTGCTGCCACGCGTATGCCACCGTCGGCGAGATGGTTGCGTGCCTGAAGAAGGAATGGGGCGAATTCAAGGAGCCGGTGAATCTATGAATGCAGTCAAAGAAGCACGGCCGCTGGCCGGCAAGCGCATCCTGGTGGGAAAGCCAGGGCTGGATGGCCACGACATTGGCGCCAAGATCGTCGCCCTTGCGTTGCGCGATGCGGGTGCCGAAGTGATCTACACCGGCCTGCGCCGCAGTCCCGGACAGATTGCGCAAGTCGCGGTCGATGAGGGCGTCGACGCGGTGGGCCTGTCGATCTTGTCGGGCAGCCACAAGGAACTGGTCGCGGATGTGCTCGCCGAGCTGCGCGCACAGAACGCCGGCGACGTGAAAGTGTTCGTCGGCGGAACGATCCCCGGCGACGACCACGCGATGCTCAAGGAGATGGGAGTGGCAGCTGTATTCACCGCCGACATGCCGTTGGACACTGTGGTCGCTCAGCTGGCTGCGAGCCTGGGATGAGCGGCCCACTGGCGGGCATCCGCATCATCGAAGTCGGCCACATGCTGGCCGGGCCGTATTGCGGCCTGTTGCTGGCCGACATGGGCGCCGAGGTCATCAAGATCGAGCCGCCCGAGGGCGACATCGGCCGCAAGGTCAGCCCTCATTTCATCGGCCCGCACAATGCCTATTTCGCCAGCCTGAATCGCAACAAGAAGAGCGTGGTGGTCGACCTGGCGAGCGCCAACGGCAAGCGCGATCTCCATGACCTTGCCGCAAACTCGCATGCGCTCATCACCAACCTGCGCCCCTCGGCCATCAAGAAGCTCGGACTGACCTACGAGGGCCTGAAGCACTGCAACAGCAAGCTCGTGTGCGTCGCGCTCACCGGCTATGGCTTGCATGGTCCCTACTCCGAGAGTCCAGCGTACGACTATGTGATTCAGGCGCTGACCGGCGTGATGTCGCTGACCGGTGACCCCGGGGCGCCACCGACCAAGACAGGCTACTCCGCCGTTGACAACTCGGCCGGGATCATGGCCGCGATGGCGTTGCTCGCCAAGATCGTCGAAGGCCGCGGGGGCCAGGTCGATGTGGCAATGTACGACGTGATGCTGTCACAGTTGAACTACCTCGCGGGCGCCTCGCTCAACGCGGGTGAGGTGATGGAGCGGATGGCCAACTCCTCGCACCCGTACATGGTCCCGGCGCAAATCTTCGCCACCGCCGAGGGTTGGCTCACGCTGTTCATCACCCATGACAAGTTCTGGCAGGTGTTCTGCAAGGAGATCAATCGGCCGGAGTGGATCACCGATCCGGTGTACGCCACCCTCGAGAGCCGGCGCGCGAATCGCACGCAGGTGCTTGCGTCAATTTCCGAAGTGCTGCAGGAATTTCCCGCATCGCAGTGGGTGAAGCGCCTCGCGCCGCTCGGCGTGGTCGCCGCCGAAGTCGGCACCATGGCCGACGCGCTCGAAAGCGGGCAAGCGAAGGCGCGCGGCATGATCGTGCCTCTGGGCGATGGGCGACAGTCGCTTCGCGCCGTCGGCAGCGCCGTGAAATTCGATGGATTCGAGCCGGCCTATGGCATGCCACCGCTGCTGGACGAGCACCGCGATCTCGTACTGGGGAAGGCAACGGCGTGACGCATGCGAAGGTTCCGCTGGACCGCCACGCGCTGGGCCGGCGCCTGACCCAGCTGGCAAACGCGAGCGCTTCGGACGGCTTGACCGCGCAGCATACAGAAGCGCCGCCGGCGCATGCCCGCCGCATCGGCCTGACCGGCCCGCCCGGCGCCGGCAAGAGCACGCTGGCCGGTCACCTGGCACTGCATCGCATGCCTGGCAAGCGCTTAGGCGTGCTGGCCATCGACCCGAGCAGCCCGCGCACCGGTGGCGCAGTCCTGGGCGACCGCATCCGCATGGACGAACTGGCGGGGAGCAGCGAGTTGTACATCCGTTCCATCGGCTCGCGCTCGGCCCATGACGGTCTTGCGGACAACTTGCCCGAGATGCTCGACACGATGGACGAATTCGGCTTCGATGAGGTACTGCTGGAGACGGTGGGCGTGGGTCAGGCCGAGTACGCCGCGCGCGCGCAGGTCGACACGCTGATACTGGTTTTGCTACCCGAGAGCGGCGACATCGTGCAAGCCATGAAGGCCGGCATCATGGAAATGGCCGACATTTTCGTGGTGAATAAATCCGACCTGTCCGGCGCGCAGAAGATGGCGACCGACATCCAGCGCATCGCTGCGCTCGGACGCCGGCCCGAAGGCGAATGGCGACCGCCCGTGCTGCTCGTCACGTCATCGCGGGCCGACACCGTATCTGCGCTTTCATCGAGCATCGACCGGCACCAGGCGTGGCTGGCGGATGCGGGCAAGCGCGCCCCGCTGATGCAGTCACGCGCGCGTTACCGGCTGAGGCGCCTCATCGAAAGGCGCGCCGGCGACGCGGTGAACGCGCTCGATGCGCAACAGTTGGCGGCGCCGCTGGAACTGCAATTGAGCGAGGTGCTGCGATCCATGGCCAGGCCCTTCCTAACCGGCCCGCAGCAGCTCGCAACCGTGCCGGCCCGGGACGACTAACGGGCAGCGTTCAACCTATCGATGGCTCGGCGACAGCCTGCGCAGGCTGTCGCGCACCACAAGTCGCGTTGTAAGTTCAGACTCGGCAGGAGATTCGGCATCTTCTATCAGCTCCACGATGCGTCTTGCTGCACGCACCCCGATCTCCACGGTCGGAACATGAACGGTCGTAAGCCGAGGCTCCACCAAATTGGCCAATTCGACGTCGTCTGATCCCGTCACAGACAGATCGTCGGGGACCCGCAGCCCGCGGTCCCGACACTCGCCCATGGCCCCAACCGCCTGGATGTCGTTGCCGCAGATGAGCGCTGTGGGCAGCACCTTGCCGGCCATCAAATTGCGCACAGCCTGCCGGCCCCCATCGAAGGTGAAGGGCTGCTCCTCCATCCACTCAGGACGCAGTTCCAGACCGGCGGCTTTGAGCGCTGCCCGAGTGCCGGCGATTCGGGCCCGCACCCGCTCGTTGCCCTGTGCCACGCCACTGCACAGCGCTATGCGCGTGTGCCCGTACTGCGCGACCAGGCTGGCCATTTCGTACGCGGCGTCGTAGTAGGAGAACCCAACACAGTCCCGGGTCCCCCGCTCGTCGGTCGACCAGGTCATCACATAAGGCAAGCGGTATTGCCGGGCCAGATCGAACACGGCGTCGGCGTGATCGGTGCCGACGAGCACGATGCCATCGACACCGCGTTCGAGGATCGCCCGCAGGACCTCGGCCTCGCGTTCCGGCTTGTACTCGTGGCTCGCCACTAGCAGTTGGTAGCCAATGGTCCAAAGTGTGCGCTGCAAGGATTGAATCGATACCGCGAAGATCGGATTGTCCAGAGTGGGGTAGACGGCTGCGACAGTTCTGGTTCTGCGGGAAGCCAGCGCCTGGGCCGCCCCATTTCGCACGTAACCCAATTGCTCCACAGCGCGCTGCACCTTTTCCAACGTGACCGGCTTGACCTGGTCCGGAATCGAAAGCGCTCGCGAAGCACTCCCCAACGAAACGCCGGCGAGGCGCGCGACATCTTCCAGTGTGGGGCGGGAATCTACGGGCATTGGCAACAGTTGATGGTCATGCAAAGCGCCGGGACATCGTATCTCAGGGTAAATCCCCATCATTCACACAAGCAACGCCAGCACAATTGAAGCGCTTCAATTCACTAATTTTGTTTTTCTAGTTTATCACCAATGGAAGTATTTATGAAACGCTTCACAAGCAGTTCCGATTTATCGTGCTTCAAACAGGGCCAACAAAACCAATTTGATTCGTTGGCCACATCTTTCGTGGCCTCGCCGCTCGGACTCGAGCCGAACTAAACGCCCACTCGTTAAGGAGACCCAGATGCTCAGGCTTCTCAGGATTTCCGCTGTAGCGCTCGGCGCTGCAGCGATTGGTCTAGGGACGGCGCACGCAGCGGACGTGAAGATCGGCGCGCTCTACCCCTTCAGCGGCGGCTTGGCGCAGCTCGGTGACGAGAGCTTCCGCGGCCTGCAGATTGCCGTGGAAGAAAGGAATGCCGCTGGCGGCATCAACGGCAACAAGATCGTGCTCGTGAAGGCGGACGCCGCCGACGCCGAACAGGCAGCGATCGGAGCTCAACACCTCATCTCGACGGAAAAGGTGGCTGCCGTGTTCGGCAGCTATGCGTCCGGCATCTCACTGGCGGCGACACAGGTGACCGACCCGGCGGGCGTGCCCTACTTCGAGCTGGGCGCGGTGGCCGACACCGTCACCGGCCGGGGATTCAGGCATGTTTTCAGGAGCAACCCCACGGCCAGGAACTTTGCCGAGCGCACCATCGAGGCTGTCGTCAAGGTGGTCGCACCAGGGCTGAAGGTTGACCCGAAGACTTTGAAACTGGCCATCATCTACGAAGACGGCCCGTACGGCACCCTCGTGGGCGGCTACCAGAAAGAAGAGGCAAAGCGACTGGGGCTCACCGTGGTCGAGAGCCAGTCGTATTCTGCAAAGAGCCTGGATCTGGCCTCGCTCGTCCAGCGGCTGAAAGGCGCCGGCGCAGACATTGTCTTGCAGACGTCGTACAAGAACGACACGATCCTTTTCTTTCGCCAGGCGGCCACGGCTGGATTCAAACCCAAGGCCTTCATCGGCGCCGGCGGCGGGTACTCGCTCAATGACACCGCGAGTGCTCTGGGCACGGCCATGGAGGGCGTCTTCAACGTCGACTTCCCCCAAGCGACGATGGGCGAAGCCGGCGCTCCCGGCCTGCGTAGCTTCGTGATCTCGTATGTACGGCAGTACTTCATGGCTCCGCGCTCGGGACATAGCCTTGTGAACTACGTTGGAGCCAAGGCGTTTCTGGACATCCTGGCAAACGCAAAATCCGCTGACAAGGAAAAGATTCGGGAGGCTGTGCTGGCTTACAAGAAAGCACCGGGCACCACGGCGACCGGATGGGGTTTCCAGTTTTCGGAGACCGGGCAGAATCAGTTGGCTACGGCGAATCTGATGCAATGGCAAAGGGGCAACCCAGTCACGATCTATCCCGCCTCTGTTGCAACCGGCAAACCCATCACTCGCCGTTAACGTGAACGCCTGCGCCGGCCTGAAGCACTCGCAGCGAAATGCTACTCGGCCCGTATGCCCGCGTCGCGAACCACCTTCCCCCACTTGTCGATGTCGCTCACGAGGAAGTCGCGCAGTGACTCCGGCGTGCCACCGCCCGGTTGGACGCCATGATTCGCAAGTTTCTGGCGCACGTCGGCCATGGCCAGGATCTTCACCAGCTCCGCATTCAACCGATCGATGACGGGCTTCGGCGTGCGGGCCGGCGCGAAAACACCGAACCATGCGGTGACGTCGAAGCCCGGCAGTCCCGATTCGGCCACTGTCGGCACGTTCGGGAGTTCCGGGCTGCGCGCCTTGCCCGTCACCGCCAGCGCGCGGAGCTTGCCGCTCTCGATGTGCTGTGACACGGAAGGGATCGTCGAGAAATACAACTGCACGTGGCCGCCCAACAAGTCGTTCACCGCAGGGCCGCCGCCCTTGTAATTGATGCTCGTCATCTGGATGCCGGCCATGCGGTTGAAGAGCTCCCCCGCGAGGTGCGCGGTGGTCCCGGTTCCCGAGTTCGCGTAGCTCAGGGGCTTCTTCGAGGTGCCCAGTGCAATCAGCTCCTGCACATTCTTCGCCGCCAATCCCGGATGCACGACGAGCACGAGTGGCAACGTGCCCACCATCACGACGGGCGCGAAGTCCCTGACAGTGTCGAAGGGCAGCTTTTGCAGGCTGGGGTTGATCGGGAACGACGTGATCGGCATCACCAGCGTGTAGCCGTCCGCCGGTGCGTTGGCCACGTGCTGCACGCCCAGGTTGCCCGAAGCGCCCGGCCGGTTGTCCACGATGACCGGCTGGCCGAGCGCAGTGGAGAGCTTTTCGGCGAGCACACGGGCCGTGAAGTCCGTGCCGCCGCCCGCGGCCACAGGCACAACGATCTTGATCGGCTTCGTCGGCCAGTCCGCCTGGGACCACGCGCTCGGGGAACACGAGAAGCCGGTTGCGGCCAGAAGGGCGACGAGTTGGCGACGATGGATCATGGGGTACTCTCCTTGATCATGCATAGTGCATTCTTTTGATGGACAAACGAAAACCTTGCATTGAGCCGCATGCGGCTCAGGCAGGCTTCAACAGCGTGTAGCCGGACTCGATGTGCTTGCGCATGGCCAGCACAGCGGTCGAAGCATCCCCTTCGGCGAATGCCTGCAGGATGTCGTCGTGCTCCGCGATGGCGTCCTGGCCACGTCCTGCGACCGCATTGATCAGGTCGAAGGGATAGCGCGCCCACAGGATCTGCACGAAGTGCAGCGTTTGGGGCATCGCCGCGATGTCGTACATGCGGCGGTGAAAGCGGTAATTGATGCCTCGCGCCGTCGCACGGTCGCCCTTTTTGAAAGCGGCCTCGAACTCGCTGGCGAGCGCACGGAGCTCTTCGATGTCCTTGGAGCTCGCCTTGTCCACAGCGCCCCGCACCAGTTGGGCCTCGAGCATCAGGCGGAGCTGAAGGATCTCGGCAGAGGCGGTGGGATCGAACGGAACCACCCGGGCGCCCCGGTACGAGTCGTTGGCCACGTAGCCCTCGGCCTCCAGCAACTTCAGCGCTTCGCGGACCGGCGTGATGCTGAGACGCAGCTCCTCGGCGATGTCGGCCTGCTTCAGGCGCGAACCGCGAGCGTAGACACCGGAGATGATCCGCTCCCGCAGATAGTCGGCGACCTGTTCTTCCTTCGTGCGGTAGTCCATGCGAATGCATTCTATTCGCCATCCACAGCAGACTCGGCCGTGATGCGCAAAGCGCGCTCGACCACGGGTTTGTCGATCATCTTGCCGTCCACGGACGTGGCCGCGCCACGACTGAGTTCGAAAGCCGCGAGCACGCGTTGCGCCCAACCGACTTCGGCTTCACTCGGCCTGAAAGCTCCGTTCACTGCCGGCACCTGGCGCGGATGGATACAGAGCTTGCCGCCGAAGCCCAACTGCCGCGAACGCAGGGCGTCGGCCTGCATCGTGCCTTCGTCGTGAAATTCGACGCCGACACCGTCGACAGGGGGCGCCAGCTGCGCGCGGCAGGACTCCAGAACGAATTGGATGCGGATTCCCGTCATGGCCTCGCCTTCGTCCGCGATACCACTCTCGGCCGCGAAGTCGACGCTGCCGAACGCGAGACGCTCGACGCCGCGGGCCGCGGCGACCTCTCGCAGCGCCAGATAGCCTGCCACTGTTTCCACAAGAGCGATGACGGCGTGCTGAGGCAGCAATTGCGCCAGCCGCGCGAGCGAATGCGGTTCGGCCTTCGGCAACATGACGCGGGCGCCGGGCGCCGCATGCAGCATCACGACGTCTTCCTCGAACCATGGCGTGTCGGCGCCGTTGATGCGAACGACGGCCCGGCCACCATCCCCGAGCCAGGCAGCGACCGCGCTGCGTGCTTGCGCCTTGGCAGCCGGGGCCACGGCGTCTTCGAGATCCATGATGACATCGTGGGCCCCGCTGGCGGCCGCCTTGCTGAAGCGCTCCGGCCGGTCGCCGGGGACGAAGAGGAAGCTGCGGGCGATGCGGCTCATCTGCGCCTCACTCGAAGACGACATCGGCCGAGCTGGTGATCTTGCAGAAGCGCTTCAGGTTGCCCATGGCGCTCTCGTGCTCTTCGGCGGACAACGCACAGCAGCAGTCCTCCAGCACCACGACTTCGTAGTCCCGGTCATGCCCGTCGCGAACGGTGGCCTGCACCACTGCGTTGGTCGATATGCCTGAACAGTAGATGCGCTGGATACCATGGGCGCGCAGGATCGCTTCGAGGCTGGTTGCGTAAAACGGGCTCACGCGGTGCTTGACGATGTCGAAGTCCTGCGGGCTTTGGCCCAATGCGGGGTGAGTCTCGGTGCCCCAGGTGCCCAGCTTGAAGATGCCGTTATTGCGGGCGCCGGAGAAGATCGGCGAATTGGGCGGGCATTCGCGGTAGTCGGGCGAGAAGCCGACCCGCACGAAACCGATGCGCAGCCCGGCCGCGCGCGCCTTGTCGATGGCAAGCCGGGTCTTTTCGATGACGCCGCGGCCGCGAACCTGCTCGCCGTAGGCGGCCTTTCCGTTGGGGCCGTCGGTATGGACCAGGTCGTTCATCATGTCCAGGACGAGGTAGATGGAATTGCTCACAGATGACTTCCTTTGCGTGTTGCGTTCAGGCGATGACTTCGCGCGCTTCGAGATCCGCGCGTTGCGCCGACCCCAGGCCGAGCAGTTCGCCGAATACATATTCTTCATCTTGTCCGAGGGCGGGCGTCAGGCGCCGGATGCCCACGTCGGGCGTCCCACCGAAGCGGCCTGGTGCGCCGACCGCCAGGCGGGGCGGGATGCCCTCTGCGCTCACTTCGACCAGTGCCTCACGGCTGCGCAGGTGCGCATCGTCGGCAATGTCCTGCAAAGTCCAGGAGACGTGCGCACAGAGTCCCGCCTGCTGCAACCGGACAGCCGTTTCGTCGGCGTCGCGGGCCGACAGCCAACCTGCGACCATCTGGTCTACTGCCGCGGCGAGACGCACGCGGCCAGCGGCCTTGGCGAACCGTGGGTCCGTATCGGCCTGTCCCAGCACCCGCAATAAGACGCGCCATTCGTCGTCGTTGCGGACCGCGAGCGTGAGCCAGCGATCGGGCTGGGCCGTGGCATAGACGCCGTGTGGCGACATCGCCAGGTCGGCGTTTCCTGGACGGGCCGGCGTCTGGCCGACACTCGCGAGCACCAGCGCGTCGCCGACCATGGCGGAAGCGACCTCTCGCGCCGCCAGGTCGACGTGCTGGGCGTTGCCGGTGCGGCGCCGCTGGTGCAATGCGGCCATCGTCGCCAGTGCGGCGTGCATGCCGGCGGAGTGATCCATCACATGACGCATTTCCACGGGCGGACCATCGGTGTAGCCGCTCATCCAGCCCAGCCCACCCCAGGCACCGAACAGCGGGGCGTACCCGGCGAAGTGCGAGTCGGGACCCGTCTGCCCGGAGGCGGAGAGAGACAGCAGCACGATGTCGTGCTTCGCTTCGCGCATTTCATCGAACCCCAGGCCGAGCCGCTTCATCACGCCCGGGCGGAAGCTCTCCGCCGCAATGTCGGAGACGGCCACCAAACGCTTGGCGAGCGCCACTGCCTCGGGCTGCTTCAGGTTCAACCGGACCGACAGCTTGTTGGCCGACACCTGGTCGAACGTGGCCGCCTGCATCCGGCCGTACACCGCGTGCGGCTTGCGGAAAGCATCCGGCCGTGTGCGGCTTTCGATCTTGATGCACTCCGCGCCCAACTGGGACAGCAGGTGCGTGCAGTAAGGGCCCGCCGCATGGATCGTGAAGTCCGCGATGCGGACACCGGCCAGGGGGGACTGTTGACGGCTCATTGATTGCTTTCCCGGGCCATCTCGTTCAGCGGGGGCACCCGCCCGGCACGGGCCAGCGGCGAGCAATGGAACTGGAAGGGTGCCAGCAGCACTTCGGCCATCGTGCCGCTCTCCAGCTTCACCGGGCTGAAGAGGCCGCGTGCCCGCTCGTGCTCGCCGCGGGCGACTTCGGCCGGCGAACGGTATTTTGCGACGGGCACTCCTAGCTCCTGAGCGCGCCGGACGATGTCGTCGGCATCGTGCCGGGCCATCCATTCGCGTACGTGGGCATTGATCTCGTCGCCCCGGCGGCTGCGTTCGAGGGGGTCTTGCAGGCCCGCGTCGTCCGCCCAGGCAGGGCGGCCCAGCAACTCCACCAGTCCGCTCCACTGCCGGTCTTCCAGCGTCAACAGCTCGATGTAGCCGTCGCGCACCTTGAACACACCGCCGTAGCGGAAACGGCGCATCGTGCGGTGCTCGAGCGAGCCATCGCCCAGGCGTTGCAGCGCAAACGCGCCGACGGACAACGCGGCGTCCTGCACCGAGACGTCCACGTATTGGCCTCCGCATTGCGGCACCGCCCACCAGGCGGAGAGCGCGCAGAGCGCCGCGCTCACACCGCCCTGGTAGCCGGCGAAGTGGCCATATATCTTCAGCGGCGCGCGCTCGGGGAACATCTCGTTGGACAAGCCGTTGGGTAGCAGATAGCCCTCGCCGCCCGCGTGTAGCAGGTTCACTTCCTCGCCGTTCCAGGCCGCCTTCGACCCCGTGGCGCCGAAGGGAAGCACGCTGACGTGCACGAGCTGCGGAAACCGCGCGCCCAGCGTCCCGGCGTCGAAACCCTGGGCCGCGCGATCGGCGACCGGCGTGTCCTCGATGAGGATATCCGCCAGGTCGAGCTCCCGGTCCAGGATCGCACGCCCGGCGGCAGATGCCGGATCGCAGACCAGGCTGCGCTTGCCGGCGGCCAGGTAAACGAAGAGTGCGCTTTCGCCCGTATCGGCGAGCAGCGGCGGCGCTTCCCGCAGCGGCGAGCCGCCGGGGGGTTCGAGCATGACGACCTCCGCGCCCATCGCGGCCAGGAGGCGGCCCGCATAGGCTGCCGCCACGGTTCGCGAACGCTCCAGGACGCGGCAACCGGCGAGCGGCGCCGAGAGTCCTGTTTTCGAGTCGGGTGCGTGCATGGTCCCCTCGCCTTCTGCGCGTCGGTTCAGCGGATCACCGGCAGTTCGAGGTCGACGCCCGAACCGTCGATGAAAGCCGGCAGCTTGACGTCGCGGGAGGGCAGCGCCACGGTGGCGATGCCGGGGGTGGTGACTTCGCCACGCTGGTTTTCCGCGGCGATCTCGATGTCCACCAGCGCGATGTTGTCCTTGACGTACTTTCGAATGACCTTGCCCTTGCAGAACGTCGTGTCGCCGACGATGTTGAAGCGGCGCATTTCCGTGCGGACACGCTTGAGGACACCGGCGTCACCCATCCAGTTGGTGATGAGCGTGCACATCCACGAAGAGCGCTGCGGACCGTAGTCATACGTGCCGGGCACGCCGACTTCCTTCGCCACGGACTCGCGGTGGTGGCCGATGCCGGTGTATTCCACGCCGCCGCCTGCTTCCGGGTTGCGGAAGAAATGGCCCGGATGCTTCACCGCCGCCTGCAGCACCACGCCGTGAGTGTGGCCGCGGCCGCAACCCACCAGGAAACCCATGGTGTCCATCAGCGACAGCGGACCGCGCGCGATGGTCGGCAGCTCTTCACCGATCTCGACTTCTTCCCAGTAGCGCACGTTGGCGCCGCGAATGTTCTTGGGCTCGTCCAGCACGATCTGGTCGATGCGGTCGTGCTCCTCGTTGGTGTACTGGTATTGCTCGATTTCCTTGTACTTGCCGGTGTCGCGCGCGGCCTTGCGCTCATGGCGCGTGCAGGTTCCGAGGCCACGGGCAACGAGTTCGCCGCGCTGGTTGTAGTAGCAAGCTTCGACGTACTGCAACACCAGGCGGCCGGAGAACTTGCTTTGCTTTTCTTCCACGCCGACGACGCGCTCGATGGCGGAAATGCGGTCACCCGGGCGGACGTGGCGGAACAGTTCCCAGTCGTTGCCGGCGTAGAAGCCGTGCACGCCGGACAAGCCCCAGCGCGTGCGGCCGAGCCAGCCGAAGGCCATGGGAAACATCGGGTGGCCGACGATCGAGCCATAGCGGGTCTGCGCGCCGTAGCCCACATCGCGGTACAGCGGGTTCAGGTCGCCGATGCCGTTGCACCAGTTGCGAAGCGTGTCGGCCGAGGCATCCTGCAGGTAGGGGCCCTCGGGGCGCAGGTGCAGCCCGATCATGGCGCGGGCCGCGGCCACCGCCTCGTCGGTGATGAGGCCTTCGGCGGGGCGATTCTTGTCCACTTCGGTTTCGGGGGCGGTCATGACGGTGCTCATTCGGTTCTCCTGTTGCTGATGAATTGGGGTTTGGATAATATTTAATGCAGAATGCATTCTTTTTGGAAAGATGTCAACGCCTTCCGGCGGGCGCCGGACGGGTGTTACCTAATCGACGCGGATTTCTGCGGCCTTGATGGTTGCGCCCCACTTCTGGCGCTCGTCCTTGACGAATGCATCCAGCTGAGCCGGGCCCATGAAAAGGGGCTCCACGCCTGTTTCCAGCAGCTTGCGGCGCAGTTCGGGCTGCTGCAGCGCGCGCTGGACGTGCTGCGCGAATTTCTGCGTGACTTCGGGCGGCGTGCCGCGTGGAGCAAACAATGCATCC
Organism: Ramlibacter sp. WS9; assembly: GCF_003797765.1. Taxonomy (GTDB): domain Bacteria; phylum Pseudomonadota; class Gammaproteobacteria; order Burkholderiales; family Burkholderiaceae_C; genus Ramlibacter. The sequence continues at coordinate 94,589 of NZ_RKMB01000021.1, forward strand.
CAGGCCACGACGTCGAACCCGGTCACGCCCTGCTCGGCAACCGACTTGACGCCGGGCAGCATCTCGCTGCCTTTGAGCGACGTGATGCCGACCGCCTTCAGCTTGCCGCTGGCGATGTGCGGCCGGGCCGCTGTGACGGTGTCGATCACCAAGGGAATCTGGCCACCAAGGACATCCGTCATCGACTGCGCCGAAGCCTTGTACTTCACGCTGAAGAGCGGCGCCTGGGCGGACTTGACGAACTGTGCAAACACCACGCTCGCGGTGGTGCTGGGCAGGCCCACGTTCAGCGTGTTGGGCTTGGCCCTGGCGCGCGAGATCAGCTCGGCGATGCCGTTGGTGGGCAGGTCGGCCGCCGTGGTGCAGATCACCATCGGCAGCAGGCCCACCATCGCGACCCCATCGAAGTCCGTTGCCGGGTTGTAACCCAGGTTCGGATAGAGGAACTCGTTCGCCGCATTGGTGGCGTTGGTGCCGAACAGGAAGGTGTAGCCGTCGGCGGGTGCCTTCGCGACCGCGGCAGCGCCGATGTTGCCGCCAGCACCGGCGCGGTTCTCGATCACGACGGGCTGGTTCAGGGTCTTGGCGACTTCCTGGCCCACCAGGCGCATCAGCACGTCGGCGCCCTGGCCGGCGGCATAAGGGACGATCACACGAATCGGGCGATCGGGCCATGTGGTTTGCGCGAACGCATTCATGGGCATCGCGACGCCGCAGGCGGCCATCGCGGTGCCCGCCTGCAAGATGCGGCGGCGGGTGAGTTGAGGGTTCATGCGGAATCCTTTTGATTGGCGAGCGCCAAGCCGGCGCGTGGCCAGCGCGCCGCGAACAGCTGGCCGTAGCCGGACAGGGTGATGAAGGCCGTGCGGCGGTCGGCACCGCCGAAACAGATGTTGGTGCAGTACCCCTCGGGCGCGGCGTGGAACTCGAGCAGGTCGCCGGCTGGCGAGAACACATGGATCCCGCCATTGACGAGCGTAGCCACACAGACGTTGCCGCCCTCTTCCACCGCGAGCGAGTCGAAGCGCTGGAAGCCGGGCAACCCATGAACCAGCTTGCCGCCGTTCGGCGACGGCCACGGCGCAAGGCCGAGTCTTCCCGGCCCTTCGACCGGATAGGACCACAGGCGGCCGGTTTCCGTTTCGGTCACGTACAGCGTGCGGCCATCGGGCGACAGGCCGATGCCGTTGGGCGTCAGGAACGGATGCGCGGCCCGGCGAATGAAGCTGCCGTCCGTGCGGGCGTAGTACACGGCGCCGCGCAGGATGCGGTCTTCGAACGTCTTGCCGAAGTCGCTGAACCAGAAGCCGCCGCCGGCGTCGAACACGATGTCGTTGGGGCCATGCAGCGGTACACCATCGCAGTGCGTGTAGAGCTGTTCCACCGCGCCCGTCGTGAGGTTGACGCGCTGGATGGCTCCTCCTGCGTAGTCGGCGGCTGCGCCGGTGGGCCGTGTGAAGCCATCGTCGCTGCGCCAGCTGAAGCCGCCGTTGTTGCAGACGTAGCAGTGGCCGTCCGGGCCCAGCGCGGCGCCGTTGGGCCCGCCGCCTACTTGGGCCACGACCTCGACATCACCGTTGCGAGAGATGCGTGTGAGCGTTGCGCCCGCGATCTCCGTCAGCAAGACACTGCCGTCAGGCAACGCGACCGGCCCTTCGGGAAAACGCAGGCCCGTTGCGATAACCTGCCCGTCCAGTTTCAATTGCTTCATGTCGGCTCCTCGTCAAGCGGCAACGACGGCGGATGGGTCTCGCCGCGCACCGAGGTACGCGTCGATCGCCTGCTGCCGCCCTTCGCGGCTGCGCAGTGCCGCCGCGTCGAGCTCGCCCACGATGTGCCCGTGGCGCATCACCCATGCCCGTGCGGCAAGTTTCGCGGCCGTGTGGAAACTCTGCTCCACCAGCAGGGCGGACAGCTTCTGCTCCTTCTGGATCAGAGCCAGGCGTTCATAGACGCGCGCGACCAGCAACGGGGCGAGTCCAAGCGAGGGTTCGTCCAGCAGCAGCAGGCGCGGCCCGGACATCAGGCCGCGGCCGATGGCCAGCATCTGCTGCTCGCCGCCGCTCAGCAGGCCTGCCGGTGACTTCAACCGATTGGCAATTTCCGGGAAGAATTCCAGCACCATGGCACGGCGCCGCGCACGCGTCGGCCCATCGACGAAGTAGGAGCCCAGCGTGAGGTTCTCGGCAACGGTGAGGTCGGTCACGATCGCGCGCCCTTCCGGCACGTAGACCAACCCTGCCTTGAAGCGCTGGGCGACCGACAGGCCGGAGACATCCTGGCCATCGAAGCGAACGGTGCCCTTGGCCGGCTCGAGGCCCGCGATGGCGCGCAGCGTGCTGGACTTGCCCGCGCCGTTGGCGCCCAGCAGCGCGGCCACAGTGCCGCTTTCCACCGCGAGAGAAACGCCATGCACGACGGGACCTGCGCCATAGCGGACGGTGAGGCCATCGACCTGCAGCAGGTCCGTCGTCGAATTACGCATCCTCGTCGTCTCCCAGGTAGACCCGCACGACTTCGGGGTTGGCGCGCACTTGCTCCGGGTTGCCCGACGCGAGCAGGCGGCCCACATTGAGCACGTGGATCGTGTCGCAGACTTCCATGATGAGGTCCATGTCGTGCTCGACGACGACCAGCACCAGCTGCGGCGACCGCAGCTTCTTGAGCGCCACGGCCAGATCGTGCGTTTCCACCGAGTTCAGCCCCGCCGCCGGCTCGTCGAGCAGCAAGACGCGAGGTGAGCCGGCGATGGCGCGGGCAATCTCGGCCAGGCGCAGCGTGCCGGGCGGCAACTGCGTCGGGGACGCGTCCGCCACGTGGCCGATCCCCAGTTTGGAGAGTGCCGCGAACGCGAGTGCCCGGTTCCGGCCGTGCTCGGTGCGTCCGCGTGCCAACGGCAGGAAGGCATCCAGCCAGCCCGACACCGACTGCCGGTCCAGCCCGATCATCACGTTCTCCACGACGCTCAGCTCGGGGCACAGCGCCACGTGCTGGAAGCTGCGCGAAAAGCCGAGGGCCGCGCGGCCCGTGGGCGGGATGCCGTCGATGCGAACGTCGCCGAAACGGATGCCGCCGTGCTGCGGGGTGTAGAGCCCGGTAAGGCAATTGAAGAAGCTGGTCTTGCCGGCGCCGTTGGGCCCGATCAGGCCGGTGATCTCGCCGGGCTGCAGGTGCAATGCGACCTCGTGCAGCACCTTGTTGCCGCCGAACGAAAGCGACAGGTTCTCCACGACCAGTGGGGACGCGTCCAGAACCGCGCTCATGTGCCGCCCCCTTCCAGGCGCGCACGCACGGCAGGCGGCAGCGCGTTGACGCCGAGCACCACCGCGAGCAGCGCACCGCCGTAGAGGATCGGCACCCAGTTGCCGGCACCCGCGAGCACCAGCGGCATCAAGGTGAGAAACAGGCCGCCGATCACGCTGCCCAAGATCGACAGCGAGTAGAGGCTGACGACCGAACCCACCAGCAGGAAGATGGACGTCCAGAGCGTGAAGCTGTTCGGCGAAACCGTGGACGAACTGAACGACAGCAACGCACCCGCGATGGCCGCGATGCCCGCGCTCAGGGCCATGCACGACAGGCGCGCCCAGCTCCTGCGGATGCCGAACGACTCCGCCGCATGCGCCGACGTGCGAATCAGCAGCAGCGCCATGGCCTGGCGCGAACGGCGGAAGTTCCTGAGCAACAAGACCACCGCCCCCAGGCCGAGCAACGGCAGGTAGTAGCGTTGCAGCGATTTCGGCACACCCGGCAGCGCGTCGAGCTTGACGTAGAGTCCCTCATAGCCACCGGAGATGCTGGAGAAGTGCAACAGCACTTCGGGCAGCGCCAGCGCGAGCGCCATCGTCGCGACCGCGAGGTAGATGCCGGCCAGCTGGCGCGAGGGGAAGGCGAACACGGCGCCCAGCAAGGCGCCGACAACCGCAGCGACAGGGAGGGCCGCCAGCACCGACACGCCGAAGTACTTTTCCATCAGCGCCACCGTGTAGGCCCCGGCGGCCACGAACACGCCGTGGCCGATGGACACTTCGCCGCCGTAGCGCACGAGAAAGCTCACCGAGATGATGGCGATGGCGTTGGCAAAGCACAGTCCGAGCGTGAACGTCCAGTAGCCGCCCGCCAGCAGCGGCAACACCAGAAGAATGCCGATGCCGAGCGCCGTGACGACGCCGGCGACCGGCCGGCGCGCGACCGGCGTGGCGGCGGCGCCGGCTTGCGCCAGGTCCGCCGGAGTTGCCAAGGGAATGCTAGACACGGGCACCTCCGCGGATGGCGAGAACGCCCTTGGGGAACAGGTTCAGGACCAGCAGGATGATGATCAGCTGGTAAGTGTTGTTGAATTCCGCAGCTACGTAGAACGACAGCATGTTCATCAGCACGCCGATGAGGATGCCGCCGAGCACCGCGCCCGGCAGGCTGCTGAAACCTCCGACCACAGCCGCGGCGAAGGCCTGCAGCATGAATGACGCCACGCTGGTGGACGACAGGAACGTGGTGGGCACGATCAGCAGCGCGGCGATCAGGCCGAGCAGGCCGGCGACGACGAACGAAAACAAATGAACGTTGCGCAGGTTGAGCCCGCATACGCGGCTCGCGAAGGGGTTGGCCGATACCGCGCGGAAGGCAATGCCGATTCGCGTCCGCTCGATCAGCAACCACAGCAGGCCGATCGCGGTGCCGGTCACCACCAGCACAGCCACGTCGTACGAGGTCACGCGAACCGGTCCGAGCTGGAGTTTCCAGGCGGGCAGCGGCAGCTCCATGGAAACGACGTTGGAGCCGAACACGATCTGCGTCACCCCCTGCGCGATCAGCCCGATACCGAGCGTGGCGATGGTGCTGGTGAGATCCGACTTGAAGACCAGTGGCGCGATCAGCAGGTAGCTCACCGCCATGACGGCGACCATGATCGCCAGCGTGAGCATCACCGCTACGCCCCACGCCATGTTGCCGAAGACGCCGGCGGTGAAGCCGAACACCAGGAACGCCGAGAGGCCGGCGAGGTTGCCGTGCGCGAAGTTCACCACGTTCGAACTCTTGTAGATCAGCACGATACCGATCGCGCCCATCGCATACAGGCAGCCGCTGATGACGCCGGACCAGGCAAGGCCGATGAAGTCGCCCATGGCCTTCAGTCCTTGCCGGCGGGCGCGGGCGCCGGGCCGATGTTGCGATCGACCATTTCGATCACGGCCGGAAAGTAGCGGCCGCTGAAGCCGTTGCCCACCGTCGATTCGTAATAGCGCTGCGACAGCTTGGTGACGTGCGTAGCGACACCGGTCTGCTCGGCCAGTTCGAGCACGTAGCTGAGGTCCTTCAGCACGTATTCCGGAGGAAACGACTTCTGCGGAAACTCGCGCGGCAGCATCGCCTTGCGGCCATGATTGCGCAGCACGAAGCTGTCGCCCGAACCCTTGGATACCGCGTCGAGCAGCGTGGCCGGCTGAACCCCCGCACGTTCGCCGAGGACCATCATCTCCGCCAGCGCCACGGTGTTCTCGAACACGAGCGCGTTGTTGATCAGCTTAACCACCTGGCCGCAGCCCACTTCGCCGCATCGGGTGACGTCCGAGCCCATGTAATTCAGCAGCGGTTCGATCTTTGCGAACAATGCCTCGTCGGCGCCCACCATGATGCTGAGCTCGCCGCGCTGCGCTGCTTCGCGCGTGCGGGCCACGGGTGCGTCGGCAAATGCGACATTGCGCGCGCGCAAACGTTCGGCCACCGCTCTCGCGGACGCGACGGTCGTCGTGCTCAAGTCGACCACGATCCAGGGCCGCCTCTCTTCGCTGGTCAGCCCCTCGGCGCCCAGGCAGACGCGTTCGACCTGCGGGCCGCCCGGTAACGACAGGAAGACGATGTCGGCGCGAGCGGCAATTTGGGCGACCGAGCCCGCGCGGGTCGCCTTGGTGCCGCCGAGCGCGGCGTCGAAGGCCGCGGCGTTCATGTCGAATGCCATCACCTCGCCTTCGTGCCTGAGCGCCACGTTGCGGCACATGGCGCCGCCCATCACGCCCAGGCCGATGAACCCGATCACGGGGGCTGTGTGCATGTTCATGTCGGCCTCTTCAGTCCATCCACATGCCGCCGCTGATGTCCAGCGACGTGCCTGTGATCCAGTTGGAGGCGGGCGAGCACAGGAAGAGCGCCGCCTGCGCGATGTCGTCGGCATTGCCGTAGCGCCCGAGCGGGACGGTGGCGTTCGCGGCCGGCGCTGTGGTGCCGCCGGTGACGTTGGCCCACATCGCAGTTTCCACCGGCCCGGGCGCCAGCGTATTGGCGTAGACGCCATGCGGCGCGCCGGCCTTGGCGATCCAGCGCATCATTCCGTGCACTGCCGCCTTCGATGAAACGTAGGCTGGGCCCGAGGCGACGCCGCCGTTTTTCGCGGCGATGGAGCCGGCCGCCAGGATCTTGCCGAATCCGCGCTGGCACATCAGCGGGAAGAGCTTGCGGGCGGGGTTGACCACGCCCATGACGTTCACGCCCATGATCGCGTCCCACTCCTCGTCGGTGCTGTCCGCGAGCGGCGTGCGGGCGATGATGCCGGCGCACAGCACCAGGATGTCGACCTTGCCGTGCTCGGCGATCACCGCGTCCACGACCTTGTCGGTCGAGGCGCGCGAAGTCACGTCGTACTGTCGGTACTGGATGCCGGGGCCGATGTCTTCGTGCTCCGTGCGGTCGGTGGCCACCACGCGGGCGCCTGCCGCCTTGAACGCATTGGCGATGGCGCGGCCCATGCCGCCGGCGCCGCCGGTGATCAGCGCGACCTGGCCTTCGAGGCTCGCGGGTCCGCTCAGATGCTGTGCCATGTCTCTTATCTCCTGAAAATTGATGGATTCAGTGGAAGGCAGCCGTCGCCGACATCGCCAGTTCGCCGTCGGGGCCACGGGCCCACAGGGCCAGCGTTCCATCGCCGGCGTCGCGGCCTTCGATGCGGAAGGCCCGGCCTGCGATCAGCGGGTTGACTCCGCGAAATTCGAAGCGCGCCAGCTTGCGACCGCCGCCCTGCTCCACCGCGAGCTGCTGCAGCAGCGTGGCGGTGAGCGGGCCGTGCACGACGAGGCCGGCGTAGCCCTCTTCATCGCGGGCGTAGGGCTGGTCGTAGTGGATGCGGTGGCCGTTGAATGTGAGCGCCGAATAGCGGAACAAAAGCGTCGTGTCGGGCACGATCTCCCGACCCCACTCCGCCACGCCGTCGTATCGCTCCGGCGTTGTCGCGGGCACCGCGCCGGGCGCGGCTGCATCGCGGTACACGATGTCTTGCTGTTCGACGATGCAGGCCCGGCCCTCGCTGGTGGTGGTGTGTTCCACCGTCACGAACCAGAGCGAGCCGCGCTTGCCCACCTTGTTTTCGACCTTGGCGATACGGCTCGTGCGCGTGGCCAGCGCATCCACAACAATGTCGGCCAGGTAGTTCAGCCTGCTGCCGGCCCACATCCGTCGCGGCAGCTCGATGGGCGGCAGGAAGCCGCCGCGCTGCGGATGTCCATCGGTGCCGAGGCCGCTGCGCGCGACCATCGGGTTGAAGAACAGCCACTGCCAGCCCGCGGGCAGTGCGCCACCCGCCTGGGGTGCGGCCTGCAGGTCGAGCGTGGCGGCCATGGCTTGTACGGGCCGCGCATCGATGCGCTCGGTACGTGATTCCTCACGGCCGATCCAGTCTGCGTAATCAGTGGTCACGATATTCCTCAGGAGAGCTTGGCGTCGAAGACTTCGGCCGGGTAGGGCTTGAAGTCGCGTACCAGCTTGAAGCTGCCATCGGCCGCCGCCTGGACCATGCCCTCCTGCCGGGCACCCCGGTGGTCGCCTGCCTTGAAGCTGACGTTGCGCGCGCCGCCGACGTTCTGGTTGGTCATGGTCTCCATCACGTCGACCAGGTTCGCCCGGGTCAGCGGCTTGCCGCTGGCCAGAAGCATCTGGAAGCCCTTGGCGAAGAGCGCGCCATTGCTCCAGCCGTTCAGGCCGAAGACGCCGATAGGGTCGCTCGGATAGTTCTTGCCGACGTTGTCCCGGTAGGCCTTGACGCTCGTGTCGTCCGCCATGACGGGCAGGAGCCAGGACGAGAAGTACACACCGTCGAGCAGTGGACCGGCCAGTTTGCGGGTCGTCGGGTCAGCCGTGAAGAACGGCGCCATCCACTTCGCGTTGTAGCCGATGCGCTCTGCGGCCTTCAAGGCGGCAGCCAGGTTGGCGTTGGAGCCGAACAGGATCACCACGTCGGCCTTGGCATTCGCCAGGCGGCGAACGTGTGGGGTGAAGTCGGTGTTGCGCACCTCGAACGGAATCGACTCCGCCGGCTCTTTTTTGCTCGAGGCCATATGCAGGTCGAACCCGCGCTTGGCGGAGCGGCCCAGTTCGTCGTTCTCCCACAGCAGGGCGACCCGGCCGGCCTTGAGGTCGGTCCAGGCGTAGTCGAGGTTGGAGGCAGCGGACCAGCCGTAGTCAGGCAGCAGCGGGAAAACCAGACGTTCCGCGAACAATGCAGTGGCACCGCCGATCGGGCCGATCATGGGCAGGCCCACTTCTTTCGCGTAGGGGATCACGGCAACGGACTGCGCGGTGCCGACCGGTGCGGCCAGCGCGAAGACCTTGTTTTCTTCCACCAGCCGGCGCGTGACCGCCACGCTGCGAGCGGGCTCGTAACCGTCATCGTAGGTGACGTAGTTGATCTTCCAGCCGTTCAGCTGGTTCGTCTCGTTGACCCACTTGAAGCAAGACTCCGCGGCGTGCGTGAGGATGGAATAGAACGGCACCGGGCCCGTGATCGGCGTGAAGGCGCCGACGGTCACGGTCTTGGCCGCCAGGTCGATGCCTGGCGAAGCCTGCTGGGCACTGGCTACGCCCGGGAAGGCTGCCGTGGCGGCTATGGCACTGCTGGAGAGGAAAGTCCTTCTGCGCATGGGAGGCTCCTGGTGTGTTCTTGGGCGGATGGGCCGTTTCGATAAGAATGCATTCTATATGATCGATTGAATTCTTTGCAAGACTGGGGTTTGCACTGATCTCCAGCGGTAACAGAAGTGCCGGGGCCGCTTTCGATCTGAACGATCGACATATAGAATGCATTATTTTAGGAGCTTGCCTGTGCACACCCCCTCCCTCGCCGGCCTGCGGGTCATCGAACTCGGCACCATGCTGGCCGCGCCATTTGCCGCTCACATCCTTTCGCAGCTCGGTGCGGAGGTGATCAAGGTCGAACCGCCCAGGGGCGACCCCACCCGCGCACTCGTGCGGGGCGGGCCCAGCGGCACCTTCATTGCCTACAGCCATGGCAAGAAGAGCGTGTGCCTGGACCTCTCCACCCCAGACGGGCATGCCGCCTTCTGCAAATTGCTGGGGAGTGCGGACGCCCTGGTGCACAACCTGGCGCCCAAGGCGGCGCGCAAGCTGAAGCTCACGCGCGAGGATTGCGAAGCCATCAACCCTCGCCTGATCTATTGCCACATCCGGGGCTATGCCGCGGGCCCCCAGGAAGACGACTTGGCCTCCAACCCGGTGGCCGAAGCGGCGACCGGCGTCATGGAAGGCAATGTGATCAACGGCCGCCCCAGCCGGCTCGGGCCTTCGTACCACGACCAATTCGCCGGCGCTTACGCGGTGATCGGGATCCTGTCGTCGCTGCTCAAAGCCAAGGAAGGGCGCCCGCCCGAGCCGGTCGAAGTGGGCCTCTACGAAACCGGGTTGCATGTGGCCTCGCGAGATCTGGTGGGCGTGCAGCTCAAGACACAGCTGCTCGGGCGTCCCGAGCGCGAACCACACGGCGAATTCAGCATGCCGGGCTACGGCGCCTACCTGACGTCCGACGGCCGCTGGATGTATTTGCTGATGCTGACCGACGGGCATTGGATGAAGTTCTGCCAGGCGATGGACCTGCCCCAGGCGCACGACGAGTCGCTCGCGCAACTGCGCAACCGCAAGAAGGCAAGCGAGCAGGTGGAAGAGATCGTCAAGGCGGCCATCGGCGCGCTCACCTTCGAGCAGGCCTCGTCGCAGTTGCAGGCCGCGGGCGTCGGATCTACTGAAGTCCTGCCGCTCGAGCGCGTGCTTGAGGCGCCGCAGGCCCGCCATCCTGGAAAGCTGCGCGACGTGCAATACCGCGGCCTGGCCTTCCAGGTGCCAGAGTTCCCGCGTCTGGGCGCCGCGCGCGATGTGCCGACCCAGCCGCCTGCCGAACTCGGCGCCCACACAATGGAGGTTCTGCTCGCCGCCGGCGTGACCCCGCGCGATTGCGACAAGCTCGTCACGTCGGGCGCGGCGGCGGTCGCCGAGCCCCAGTCGTTCGCCTGGGCGGCAGTGCGTCAGTAAAAGAAGGAGTGACGAATGAATGCCGATGCAGACCGCGAGGAAATCCACCACCGGCAGGTCGACCTGCGCTTCTACAAGCGCACCGACGGACTGTACGAAGTGGAAGGCCGGCTCATCGACACCAAGAGCCACCCTTTCCGCCGCCAGCTGGCCGATGACGACCTGCCACCGGGAACGGCCCTGCACGACATCGTCGTGCGCATGGTCATCGACGAAAGCATGCTCGTGCACGACGTTCAAGCACAGATGCAGGCCACGCCATTTGCGGTGTGCACCGGTGCGAGCGAAACGCTGCGGCCGTTGCGCGGCTTGAGCATCGCCAGCGGCTGGAACAAGCGGGTGCGCGAATTGCTGGTCGGAGCAGCGTCATGTACGCACGTCGTGGAGCTGCTGGGCCCGATGGCCGCCACGGCATTTCAAGGACTGGCCCCGCAGCGGCTGGCCCGCATCAACGAGGCCGTGAGTGAGGATGAGCGGGCTGCCAAGGTCAACAGTTGCTTCGCGTATTCGGAGAAACGCGAAGTGGTAGCGCGCCTATGGCCACATCTGCACAAGAAGCAGCTCCCCAGAGCTGAGGAGTAGCGAGTGATGGCAGCACCTGCGCCTCGTGACGCCGCAACGGTTGTCATCGTCCGCAACGCGCCCCCGCCGCGGACCGGAATCGAAGTGCTGCTCCTGCAGCGTGCGGAAGGTGCGGACCACAACAGCGGCGCATGGGTGTTCCCTGGGGGCGTGGTCGATCGAGGGGACCGCAGCCCGAGCGAGGTGGCCCCCGGGTTGACGGACCTGCAGGCCAGTGAGCGCCTGGGCCTGGAATCGGGTGGCCTCGCCTTCTACCTCGCCGCCATCCGCGAATGTTTCGAGGAAGCGGGCATTCTGCTCGCGGTCAATGCAAGGGGCGACTACGTGTCGCTGGAAGACGAGACAGGCTGGCCGACAGCCACCATGCGCCGCGACCTGACCCAGGGCGTCGCCACGTTGTCGACCTTGTGCACTCGGTACGGCCTTCGGCTGGTGGCGGAGCGGCTGCACTACATCGCCCATTGGCTGACGCCCACCGGCCGCGCCAAGCGCTTCGACACCCGGTTCTTCCTGGCCCTTTCGCCTGGCGTGCAAGCGGCCGTTCCCGACAGGACCGAAACGCTGGACCATGTCTGGATTGCACCGGAAGAAGCCCTGTCACCGTCGAATCTCCGGCGCCTGATGGTACCGACACGCGAAACCCTTCTGATGCTGTGTGGCCTGCCCGACTGTGCCGCGGCCATACGTTGGGCAGAGCACCTGCGGGGCGTAACCTGCATCCAGCCTTGGCTCGCGCTGACCTCGAGAGGCATCGAGAGCGTGCCACCCAGCCATCCAGCCTATGACGAAGTCCTGAAGCTCGATCCGGCCGGTCAATGCGCCGCCTGGTGCGAGTTGCGCCCCGGCGTACCGGTGCAGATAAGCGACCACGTCATGCGCATCACAGGGAGCGACGGGAGCCATACCTATCGGGTCGGCAGCCCGATGCAGGGTTGGCAGGACGTCTCACCTTCGAGCCTTCATCTGGTCGAGCAGGATCGCTTGCTCATTGCGCCGGACATGACCAGCCTGGCCGTTAATGATCGTGAAAAGGCGGATTGGCTCGCGGCAGGCCGAGGATTCCTGCAGCGTTTGCGCTAGCCCAGGAAGTCCGCGGCGGGCAAACCCATTACTCGCCGTTGACGGGTGAAAGCCTGCGCAAGCTTGCACGCACCACAAGTCGCGTAGACAGGTCGGTGTCGGCAGGTGATTCGACTTCTTCAATCAGCCCAACGATCCGCTTGGCGGCGCGGACACCGCGCAACCCGCGGTCGCGGCATTTGCCCATGGCGCCCACCGCCTCGGGTTCTCCTACTACCGGATCGCCGCCGTGCCATTCAGTGCCGGGCGTCTTCCAGGATCAGATCGGCACCGCGCTCCGCCGTCATCATCACAGCCGCCTGAATGTTGCCTGAGACCATCTTCGGCATCACGGACGCGTCGACCACGCGCAGGCCCGCCAACCCACGCAGCTTCAGGCGAAGGTCGACCACGGCCGAATCATCTTCGCCCATCCGGCAGGTACCGATCGGGTGATAAATGCTTTGGCCGTTTTGGCGCGCAAAACTCAGCCAGTCCTCATCGCTGCTCACGTCCTCGCCTGGGTTCATCTCGAAGTCGATGTACGGGCGCATCGCAGGTTGATCGACGATGCGGCGGGCCAACTGCATGCTTCTGATCATGCAAAGCTGGTCCACCGGGCTGCCGAGGAAGTTCGGGCGGATCGCCGGACCCATCAGCTGATCCCGCGAACGCACGTGGATGTTGCCAAGCGACTCCGGACGCAGTTGCGTGACGCCGAGGGTCATGCCCGGTTTGCGATCGAGGATGCGCTCCGCCGCGTTGGCGTAGCTGGCATGGACGAAGAAGTACTGCGCATCCGGCGTTGCAATTTCCGGGTGTGACTTGACGAAGCCGTGGACCAGCCCGGTACCCAGCGTCAGGATGCCCTTGCGCCGCGTGTAGTAGTTCATCACCTCCCGAACAAGTCGCCATCCCCGCGACATCTCGTTGAGCGTGACCGTGTTCTTCACGCGCCAGTTCATGCGCGTGGCGAAATGGTCGATGTAGTTTTCGCCTACACCCTTGAGCGCGTGGCGCACAGGAATGCCCAAAGATTGCAGCAGCTCGGGCTGGCCGATGCCCGACAGCTCCAGGAGCTGCGGCGACTGGATGGCGCCGGCCGCCAGGATCACCTCGACATTGGCTTTCACCTTCACGTCGCGTCCACCCTCCCGGTAGGTGACGCCGACGCAGCGACTGCCCTCCAGGTCAAGGGAAGTCACGTGGACATGGGTCACGATCGCCAGGTTTTCGCGCGCCCTGGCGGGGGCCAGATAGGCGTCGTAAGCGCTCCAGCGCCGCCCGTTGCGCTGGCAAACCTGGTAGTAGCCGAAGCCTTCCTGGTTGGGCCCGTTGTAGTCGTCAATCAGGGCGTGGCCATCTTGCATTGCGGCATGCAGAAATCCCTCGGCAATGGGAAATCGCTCGCCCACTTGCTCAAGATTCATCGGTCCGTCCGTCCCGCGGAAGGCTCCGCCTGGCGCATAGCGCTCCAGCCTGCGAAAGTAGGGCTCGACGTCCGCGTAGCCCCAGCCCCTGGCGCCGCCGTCGCGCCAGGCGTCGTAGTCTTGCGGTTGGCCGCGCACGTAAACCATGCCGTTGATCAGCGTGGAGCCGCCCAGGCCTTTGCCGCGTGGCACGGCGATGACGCGATTGTTCGTGTTGGCCTCGGGCGTGGTCTCGAATCGCCAGTTGTATTTGCGGTTGGTGAGCAGCTTGCTGAAGCCTGCCGGTATCGGAATCCACATGCCGTTCGGCTCACCTCCCGCTTCGAGCATGAGCACGCGGTGCTTTCCGGATGCAGTCAGCCGGTTCGCCAGGACGCAGCCCGCGGTGCCGCCGCCAACGATGATGTAGTCGAATGAATCCATGCTCAATTTCTCATGCTCCCTGCGAAGTCACTGGATCGGCAGCACCTTGCCGGGATTCAGCAAGTTGCGGGGATCCAGTGCCTTCTTGATCCGTTGGGCCAGCGCGATTTCGGCGGGCGACTTGCAGCGAAGCAGCTCGCCCACCCGGTACTGACCCACGCCATGCTCGGCGGAAATGCTGCCGCCATGGGCGACGACCACGTCGTGCACCAATGCGTTGACGGCGCTGCTGTCGGTGCCTTGTGGCACAAGCAGGTTGTAGTGAATGTTGCCGTCGCCAGCGTGCCCGAAGGCGTTCACACGAGTCCCCGGGAACTCGCGGCCGACGACAGCATTGGCGGCCGTCAGGAATGCGGGAATCTCGGAGATGGGCACCGACACATCGTGCTTGATGGACGGTCCCTCTTTGGACTCCGCTTCGGTAATGGATTCGCGCAGCGCCCACAGTTCGGCCTCCTGGCGCTCTGATTCGGCCACGACCGCGTCGCTCACCTCCTCGCGCTCCAGGACTTCCCCCAGAAATGCCTCAACGGCATCCCGCAAGCCCGCAAGAGACGAGCTGGCCTCCAGGAGCACGAACCAGGGCGAGTCGCCCATCGGCAAGCGAAGTTGCTGATGGCGGGCCACCAGCTCAAGTGCCGCCCCCGACATCAGCTCGAACGCAGTGAGCGTGTCACCAATGGCTTGGCGCGCCCCACGCAGCACGTTGAGAGCCGCGGCAGCAGTGGGCACGGCCAACAAGGCGGTCACGCGATAGCGCGGCATGGGCGCGAGCTGCAGCACAGCGCGCGTGACAATCCCCAGCGTGCCCTCGGTGCCGATGAACCACTGCTTCCAGTCGTAGCCGGCGTTGTCTTTGCGCAGCTGGCGCATGCCGTCAACGATCTGCCCGTCGGCAGTGACGACCTCAAGCCCCAGTACCCGGCTCCGTGTCATTCCGTAGCGCAGGACATTGGTTCCGCCCGCATTGGTGGAAACGATGCCTCCGATGCGAGCCGATCCTTCCGCCGCCAAGGTGATGGGCAGCAAAAGCCCATGCTCGGCCGCGGCCTCCTGGGCGGTCTGCAAGATGCAGCCCGCCTCAAGTTCCATCGTTTCGCCGAACACATCGATCTTCCGGATCGCGGCCATGCGAGACAGCGACAGGACCACCTGGCGACCACTGCCGTCCGGCGTTGCACCGCCGGAGAGTCCCGTGTTGCCACCGTAGGGCACAAGGGCGCAACCGGCGGCCGCGCAGGCGCGGACGACGGCACTCACCTCCTGCGTACTGCGCGGCAGTGCCACACACAATGGCGTACCGCTGAACAAGCCTCGCCAGTCATGGGCGTAGGGCTCCATGTCTCCCGGTGCCGTGAGCAGGCCACGCTCGTCCAGCAGCGCTCTGAGCTCGGCGATCAGGGTTGCGGCGTCCATGTCCGGCTTCCTTCATAGTTAATATTTCCCGTCATGAATGCCGCCATGAGCCGGACCTGGCCCTCCAGCATCGGCATGCCCGGGTGAGTTCTGCAACCACGCGCGGCGGCCGCGGCCAGCAATGGCGTCTGTGCCGGCTCCATGATGATTTCCGCGACGATCTGCGCCGCGTCCAGGGTCTCGGTGTTCAGTGGCAGTGCATCGCCGGGTCGCA
>NZ_RKMB01000022.1 GCF_003797765.1 Ramlibacter sp. WS9
CCCCCGCCCTCCCCCGACGGGGGAGGGAGAGAAGCCCAGGGCGTGCCATGCAGCCCCGCGCCCGTCGCCGCCTTCATCAGCACGTGATAGCTCGGATGAAACTCCACCTGGTCGATACGCCGGCCGAAGCGGTCGTGGCTGTGCAACTGCGGCGGATGCACATTCGCCAATCGCGCATGCGCCTGCATCTCCGCACTGCCGAGCAGAGCGCCCAGCTGCGAAAGCTCCGCCATGTCCAGCCCCGGCGCGTTGAACTTCAGCGCGTCGCGCAGCGGCCGGTTGCCTTCGAACAGGTCATAGTCGGCCAGTGGTTCCGGCTGGTTGAAAACCTCGTGCGTGGCGGTCATGGCGGGTCTCCCGCGTGAGTTACATCAAATCAGCTTGACCAGCTGCTTGCCGAAATTGCGGCCCTTGAGCAAGCCCAGGAAGGCCTCGGGTGCCGATTCGATGCCTTGCGCGACAGATTCGCGCGGGCGCAGCTTGCCGGTCCCTACCAATGTGCCGAGCTCCTTCAGCGCCTCGGGCCACACTTCCATGTGCTCGCTGACGATGAAGCCTTCCAGCTTGAGGCGATTGGTCAGCAGCAATTGCGGATACGCCATCGGCAGCGGCTGGCCATCGTAGCCCGCGATCATGCCGCACAGCGCGATGCGCCCGAACGCGTTCATGCGCAGCATCACGGCGTCCAGCACCATGCCGCCCACGTTCTCGAAGTAGCCGTCGATGCCGGCGGGGCACGCTTCCTTCAGGGCCTTCGACAGCGAGCCCGCGTCCTTATGCTGCTTGTAGTCGACGCAGGCGTCGAAGCCGAGTTCGTCGACCACGTATTTGCATTTATCGGCGCCGCCGGCGATGCCGACCACGCGGCAGCCGCGCGCCTTGGCCAGCGCACCGAAGGCGCTGCCCACAGCACCGGCAGCCGCGCTGACGACCACGGTCTGCCCTTCCTTCGGCTCGATGATTTTCACCAGCCCGTACCAAGCCGTGACGCCGGGCATGCCCACCGCGCCTAAATAGTGCGACAGCGGCACGTGCGTCGTCTCGACCTTGCGCAGCGCGCCCGGCTGGTCGACGTTGACCACGCTGTATTCCTGCCAGCCGCCCATGCCCACGACCTTGTCGCCGGGCTGGTACTTGGGCGAGCGGCTCTCCACCACTTCACCCGCCGAGCCGCCACCCATCACCTGGCCGAGCGGCTGCGGCAGCGCGTAGCTCTTCGCGTCGTTCATGCGGCCGCGCATGTAAGGGTCGAGGCTGAGGAAATGATGGCGCACGAGGACCTGGCCATCCTGCAGCGCGGGCGTGTCGCTCGTCACCAGCTTGAAGTTGGCGGCAGAGGCTTCGCCCTGCGGGCGGTTGTCGAGGTGAATTTGCTTGTTCTGGGGCATGGCGTGGCCTAGTCGGTGGAAATGGTGTTGAGGGGATTGACGCTCTTGGCCCCGGTGGGCAGGCGCTTGACGTATTTGAAAGTGCCGGTGGCGTGCGCGCAGGCCTTGCCTTCGCTGTCGTAGATCGTGGCGTCGGTGAAAGCCATGGTGGCCGTGCGATGCATCAGCCGGCCCTTGCCGCTCAGCTTGCCGCGCGCGGGCTGCATGAAGGTGGTCTTCATCTCGATGGTGACGACGCCCATCTCCTTGTCGACGCTGCGCGCTGCGACCGCCATGGCGACGTCCAGCAGAGTCATGCAGGCGCCGCCGTGCACCACGCTGAACGAATTGCCGTGCTCGGGCTTGGGATCGAAATGGATTTCGGACTGCCCATCCTCGAACAACTGCAGCTCGAAGCCCAGGTGATGCACGAACGGGATGTTGACGCCGAATTCCATGCTGACTCCTGTTGATCAGCCGCCGGTGACGACGCTCACGCCGCCGTCGACGGCGAGCCACTGCCCGGTGATGTGCTTGCCCGCGTCGGACGCGAACAGCAGTGTGGTGCCTTTCAGGTCTTCGTCATCGCCCAGGCGCTTCAGCGGCGCGTGTGCGGCCAGCTTGTCTTCGCCCAGCGTCTTGAGCGTGGCCTGTGTCATCTTGCTGGGAAAAAAGCCCGGGCAGATGGCGTTGACGGTGATGTTGTACTTGCCCCATTCGCAGCCCAAGGCGCGAGTGAAGTTGATGACCGCGCCCTTCGAGGTGTTGTACGCCAGCGTCTGCATCTCGGGCGGATTGCCGCCCAGCCCCGCGATGCTGGCGATATTGATGATGCGCCCGTACTGCTTGGGGATCATGCTCTTCTTGGCAAGGTGCTGCGACAGGATGAAATAGCCGCGAACGTTCAGGTTCATCAGCTTGTCCCATGCCTCGACAGGGTGGTCTTCCGCCGGTGCACCCCATGCGGCGCCGGCGTTGTTGACGAGGATGTGCACATCGCCCATGCGCGCCAGCGTCTCGTCGGCCAGCCGGCGAATGTCTTCTTCCTTGCCGCAATCCGCCGCGATCCAGCGCGCGTCGATGCCGGCGGCCTGCAGTTCGGCGGCGGCCTCCTCCAGGTCCGCGGCCTTGCGCGACGTGAGCATGATGCGGGCACCCGCCTCGCCCAGCGCATGAGCCATCTGCAGGCCCAGCCCGCGCGAGCCGCCGGTCACCAGGGCGGTCTTGCCCTTGAGGTCAAAAAGTTGTGAAGTGGTGCGGGTCATGCGTGTTGTCTCGGGTCGGTTGTGCAACTGCCCATTGTGCTTTCGCCCAGGGCGTTTGTGTGTCCCGGCAGCGATATGGCCGCGCCGGTTATCGGGCCGCGTTGAGGCGCGATCGCACGTAGACGAGCACGGCGCCAATGACGGCGATCAACGCACCGACGACGATCAGCGACCACCCCAGCGTGCCGTCTTGCGCACGGGTCGCCAAGCCGATGACGGCCGTGAACAGCCCGCCGTAGATGCAGGTCCAGATCAGGCGTTCGATCCACACGATGGTGCGCTCCGTTGCCATCAAAAAGCTTCTTCCGGCATCTCGGCGCACGTCGGGTCGCGGCTCGCGGCAACGTTCAACCAGGCGCCGATCTTCGGCAGCTCGTAATGGAAGAAGTACCGTGCGGCGCGCATGCGGCCCTGGTGTGCGGGGACGTTCACTGCCGCATCTTGCGGGATGGCCGTCGATACGTCCAGCCACATCCATGCCAGGACCATGTGGCCGAAGGCCTGCATGTAGGGCACAGCGTTGGCCAGTGCCTGCGCCGGATCTCCGGTAGCCCACGCGGCTCGCGTCGCGGCGCCCACTTGCTCAAGGGCATCACGCAAAGCCTTCGCATGGTCGGCCAGGTCACTGCGCCCAAGGGACCGGTCTATGGTCGCGCGAATGCGTTCGGCCACCAGCTCCAGCCCGCGGCCGCCTTCCATCAGGACCTTCCGCCCGAGCAGATCCGCCGCTTGAATGCCATGGGTGCCTTCGTGAATCATGTTCAGGCGATTGTCGCGCCAGTATTGCTCCACCGGGAAATCACGCGTGTAACCGTAGCCGCCGTGCACCTG
Source organism: Ramlibacter sp. WS9 (assembly GCF_003797765.1). Taxonomy (GTDB): domain Bacteria; phylum Pseudomonadota; class Gammaproteobacteria; order Burkholderiales; family Burkholderiaceae_C; genus Ramlibacter. Next base: position 3,464 of record NZ_RKMB01000022.1, read on the forward strand.
GATCGCGAGGGAGTTCGCCTCCAGGCACCATTCGCTCGGCCAGCTCTTGGCAATCGGCGTGAGCACTTCGAGCAGCAAACGCGCTTCGTTCGCGGACTCGGGCGATCCCGTGTGCTGCTCGTCGACCAGCCGCGCGCAATAAAGCATCAGCGCCAGCGAGCCTTCGCCGTACGACTTCTGCGCGAGCAGCATGCGTTTGACGTCGGCGTGTTCGATGATGCGCACCTGCGGTTGCGCTGCGTCCTTGCCCGCCGGTCCAACGGGCCTGCCCTGCGGGCGGTTCTTCGCATAGTCGAGGGACGCGTAGTAGCCCGCCAGGCCCAGCGATGTCGCGGCCATGCCGATGCCGATGCGCGCCTCATTCATCATGTGGAACATGCAGCGCAGGCCCTCGTGCGGCTTGCCCACGAGGTAGCCGATCGCACCCGCGCCGCCCCGCACCGGGTACTTGCCCTCGCCGAAGTTGAGCAGCGTGTTGGTGGTGCCGCGCCAGCCGAGCTTGTGGTTCAGGCCCGCCAGCGCGACGTCGTTGCGCTCGCCGGTCAACTGGCCGCTGTCGTCCACCAGCTTCTTCGGAACGATGAAGAGGGAAATGCCCTTGGTGCCCGGGATCAGCTTGCCGTCGGGGCCCGGAATCTTCGCCAGGACGAGGTGGATGATGTTTTCAGCGAGCTCGTTCTCGCCGGCAGATATCCACATCTTGTTGCCGCGAAGCCGGTAGCGCGGGCCGAGCGCATCGGACTCGAAGTCCGCGCCATCGGGGGTCGCGCGCGTCGTGATGTCCGACAGCGACGAGCCGGCCTGCGGCTCCGACAGGCACATGGTGCCCGTGAACCGTCCGCCGAATTCATTGCGCGCAAACACGGCCTTCTGCGCTTCCGTGCCGTGCACGAGCAGCAGGTTCGCGTTGCCCTTGGTCAGCAGGCTCGAACCGATGCTCACCGAAGCCATTGCAAAGAATCCATTGGCCGCGGCTTCGATGGTATAGGGCAACTGCATGCCGCCCTCTTCGTAGTCCTGCGCCGCGCTGACCATGCCGGACTCCACATAGGCGCGGTGCGCATCGTGCGTCGCCTGCGGCAAGATCACCTTCTCGCCGTCGAAGCGTGGCTCCTCGGTGTCCACCAGCCGGTTGAAGGGCGCGTACTTCTCACGCGCGATGCGCTCGCAGGTGTCGAGCACCGCGTCGAAGGTTTCGCGTGAGTGATCGGCGAAGCGCTCTCGCGCGTTGAGCCCTTCGGCCTTGAGCCAGTTGTAGAGGAGGAAATCGAGGGTGGGACGCAGGGTCATGGGTGTCTCGTCATTCCCGCGGAGGCGGGAATCCAGGGCTTCCAATGCTTTGGATCCCCGCCTCCGCGGGGATGACATTCAGAGGACTTCGAACACCCCTGCCGCGCCCATGCCGCCGCCGATGCACATGGTCACCACGACTTTCTTCGCGCCGCGGCGCTTGCCTTCGATCAGCGCGTGCCCCGTCAGGCGTTGGCCCGACACACCATACGGGTGGCCGACGGCAATGGCGCCGCCGTTCACGTTCAGGCGGTCCGCCGGAATGCCCAGCTTGTCGCGGCAGTAGATCACCTGCACGGCGAAAGCCTCGTTCAGTTCCCACAGGTCGATGTCGCTGACTTTCAGGCCCAGCTTCTTCAACACCTTGGGCACGGCGAAAACGGGGCCGATGCCCATTTCGTCCGGCTCGCAGCCGGCCACGGCGAAGCCGAGGAAGCGGCCCAGGGGCTTGAGGTTGTTCTTGCTCGCGTACTCTTCGCTCACCACCACGCAGGCGCCGGCGCCGTCGGAGAACTGGCTGGCATTGCCGGCGGAGATCACACCACCCGGCAGTGCGGGCTTGATGCCGCTGATGCCTTCCTTGGTCGTGCCTTCACGCGTACCTTCGTCCTTGGAGACGGTGACTTCCTTTGTGCGCAGGCCCATCACCGGGTCGGCCACGCCGGCCTTCACGGTGATCGGTGCGATCTCGGCGTCGAACTTGCCTTCGGCTTGCGCGGCGCAGGCCTTCTGCTGGCTGGCGGCGCCGTACTCGTCCATCACGTCGCGCGAGATGTTGTAGCGCTTGGCAACCTGCTCGGCCGTCTGCAGCATCGACCAGTAGATTTCGGGCTTGATCTTGTCCAGCTCCGGGTCGCGCATCATGTGCAGGTTCATTTCCTGCTGCACGCACGAGATGCTTTCCACGCCACCGGCCACGTACACGTCGCCTTCACCCGCGATCACGCGCTGGGCTGCCAGGGCGATGGTCTGCAGGCCGGAGGAGCAGAAACGGTTCACCGTCAGGCCCGACACCGAGACCGGCATGCCGGCCATGATGGCAATCTGGCGCGCGATGTTGGCGCCGGTCGCGCCTTCAGGGTTCGCGCAGCCCATGATCACGTCTTCCACGTGCGCGGCATCGATGCCGGCGCGCTGGACCGCGTGCTTGACGGCGTGGCCGCCCAGCGTCGCGCCGTGGGTCATGTTGAAGGAACCCTTCCAGCTCTTGGCCAGGGGCGTGCGGGCGGTGGAGACGATAACTGCATTGGACATGGGAAGGCCTTTCGAGGAAGAGTGTGCGTGGTTCAGGCGAGGGCCACCGTGGAACCGGCTTCGCCGGGCCACTGGTGGCGCCCCCTAGAGGGGGAGGCGCCGAAGGCGCTTCGGGGGTGGTTCAAGTTCTGCAGCAGCTGGTTGTAAAAGCGCACCAGCTCGGCGAGGTTGGCCGTCGCGATGCGTTCATTGGTGCCGTGGAAGCGCGGCAAATCTTCCGGCTTGGCGCGCACGGGCGAGAAACGGTAGATGTGGTCGGACAGCCCGGCGAAGTGGTGCGAGTCGGTGGCGCCGATCATCAGGCCCGGCGCGACGACGGTGTCCGGAAACAGCGAGCGCACGGTGCGATTGATCAGCTGGTAAGAGGCCGACTGCGTGGGCGACACGGGCGATGGCTCGGAGCCGGGCAGCGCGATCAATTCGAAGCGGTCGTTGGCCACTTTGTCCTTGACGTGCTGCATGACGCTTTCCCGCGTGTCGCCCGGCAGCAGCCGGAAGTTCACCGTGGCCTCGGCCACGCCGGGAAGCACGTTGTCCTTGTTACCCGCATTGACGATGGTCAGCGCCGTGGTCGTGCGCACCACCGCATTGGTGTTGGCGCCCTTCTCGAGCTGCGACAGCACCACCGGGCCGAACAGCCACAGGTTGGACAGCGCCACGCGCTGAAAGCCGCTCATCTCGGGCGCGACGGTTTCGAACATTTCACGCGCCACGCCGCGCAGGCTGGCCGGCAGCTGCTCGTCGTCCAGGCGCCGCAACGCCGCGCTCATCATCGCGATGGCGCTGCTGCCCTTGGGCGGCGGCATCGACGAATGGCCGGGCGTGGCCGGCACCTTCAGCACCACCGAGAGGTAGCCCTTTTCCGCGATGCCGATCAGCGCCGCGGGCTTGTTCAGCCCGGGCATGACGCCGTCGATGATCAGCAGGCCTTCGTCGATGATGAAGTCGAGCTTGGTACCGCGCGACTCCAGCAGCTTGGCGATCTGCACCGCGCCGCGCTGGCCGCCGACTTCCTCGTCGGCGCCGAAAGCCAGGTGCACCGTCTGGCGCGGCTGGAAGCCGCCGGCCAGCAGCATCTCGACCGCTTCGAGTTGAGCAATCAGGTTGGCCTTGTCGTCCCAGGCGCCGCGGCCCCAGACGAAGCCGTCCTTGATCTCGCCGCTGAACGTGCCGGCTTTCCAATTCGCCTCGGTGCCCGGCGCGATCGGCACCACGTCCTGGTGCGCCATCAGCATGATGGGCTTGGCCTTCGTGTCCGTGCCGGGCCAGGTGTAGAGCAGGCTCAGGTCCCCCACCACCTCGCGCTTGAGCGCGGCATGGACCTTGGGAAAGCGTTGCTGCAGAAACGCATGGAACTTGCGGAACTCATCGGCGTTCTGCTGCGCGTCGACGGCGCTGGACACCGTGTTGAAGCGGATCGCCCCGGCAAGCTTGTCGGCCACGCCCTTCTCGTCCACCGCCAGCGGCGGCGCGGGCGGCACGTCGAGCTGGCGCGAGCCATGGCGCAGCGTGTTGATGGCCACGGCGGCCACCAGCAGCAACACCAAAGCCAGCACCAGCAGCAACGCGCGCTTGATCACGGTACTTCGCGCCTTAGCTGAACGTCTTGCCTTCAGCCGCCAGCTTCGCGAGCAGCGGCGCCGGTTCCCAGAAACTCGCGTCGTCGCGCGGGTTCTTCTGGAAGCGCTTCATGGCTTGCACCACGTTGAACAGGCCGACCTGGTCCGCGTACAGCATCGGGCCGCCGCGGTGGATCGGGAAGCCATAGCCCGTCAGGTAGACCATGTCGATGTCGCTGGCCTTGCTGGCGATGCCGTCTTCCACGATGCGAGCGCCTTCGTTGACCAGGGCGAATACCAGGCGCTGCACGATCTCTTCGTCGGAGATCTTGCGCGGCGTGATGCCCTGTTCCTTCCGGTGGTCGTCGATCATCTTGTTCACGAGTTCCGACGGAATGGCGTCGCGCTTGCCGGCCTGGTAGTCGTACCAGCCCGCGCCCGTCTTCTGGCCGAAGCGGCCCAGTTCGCACAGCTTGTCGGCCGTGCGGCTGTACAGCATGTTCGGCCGCTCTTCGGCGCGGCGCTTGCGGATGGCCCAGCCGATGTCGTTGCCGGCCAGGTCGCCCATGCGGAACGGGCCCATCGCGAAGCCGAACCTCTCGATGGCCTTGTCGACTTGCTGCGGCGTCGCGCCCTCGTCCAGCAGGAAACCGGCCTGGCGGCTGTACTGCTCGATCATGCGGTTGCCGATGAAGCCATCGCAGACGCCGGACACGACCGAGGTCTTCTTGATCTTCTTGCCCAGGGCCATCACGGTGGCCATCACGTCCTTGCCGGTCTTGGCGCCGCGCACCACTTCCAGCAGCTTCATCACGTTGGCCGGGCTGAAGAAGTGCATGCCGACCACATCCTGCGGGCGCTTGGTGAAGGACGCAATCTTGTTCACGTCGAGCGTCGAGGTGTTGGATGCCAGGATCGCACCGGGCTTCATCACTTCATCCAGCTTCTCGAACACCTTCTGCTTGACGCCCATTTCCTCGAACACCGCCTCGATCACCAGGTCGGCGTCCTTCAAGTCGCTGTACTCGAGCGTGGTCGACAGCAGCGCCATGCGTTGGTCGTACTTGTCCTGCTTGAGCTTGCCCTTCTTGACCTGCGATTCGTAGTTCTTCTTGATCGTGGCGATGCCGCGGTCCAGCGCATCCTGCTTCATCTCGAGGATCTTGACGGGGATGCCGGCGTTTAGGAAGTTCATCGAGATGCCGCCGCCCATGGTGCCGGCGCCGATCACGGCGACCGACTTGATTTCGCGCTTGGGCGTGTCTTCCGGCACGTCCGGAATCTTCGACGTGGCGCGCTCGGCCATGAAGATGTGCCGCAGCGCACGGCTTTCGGGCGTGAACATCAGGTTGGTGAACACCTCGCGCTCGAGCACCATGCCCTCGTCGAACTTTTTCTTGGTCGAGGCTTCCACCACATCGACGCACTTCTCAGGCGCCGGGAAATTCTTCGACATGCCTTTGACCATGTTGCGCGCGAACTGGAAGTACGCATCGCCCAGCGGGTGCTTGGACGGCAGATTGCGCACCAGCGGCAATGGTCGCGCGTCCGCCACGGAGCGCGCATAGGCCAGCGCCTCGTCAGCGAGCGACGCGGGCGAAGATGCCATCTTGTCGAACAGCTTCTGGCCCGGTTGCTGCGCGAGCAGTTCACTGGGAACGGCTTCGCCGCTGACGATCATGTTGAGGGCCGTTTCCACGCCCAGCACGCGCGGCAGGCGCTGCGTGCCGCCCGCGCCGGGGATCAACCCCAGCTTCACTTCCGGCAGCGCAACCTGCGTGCCGGGAGCGGCGATGCGGTAGTGACAGCCGAGCGCGAGTTCCAGCCCGCCGCCCATGCAGACGCTGTGAATGGCGGCGACCGTCGGCTTGGTTGAGGCTTCCAGCGCCAGGATGACCGACAGCAGATTGGGTTCGGCGCCCGCCTTGGGCGAACCGAATTCCTTGATATCCGCGCCGCCCGAAAACGCCTTGCCCGCGCCCGTGATGACGATGGCCTTGACCGAAGCGTCGGCATTGGCCTTGCTGAGGCCATCGGTGATGCCGACGCGGGTGGAGTAGCCCAGCCCGTTGACGGGCGGGTTGTTCATCGTGATCACGGCCACATCGCCGTGGACCTGGTATTCAGCGGTCATGCTGGGGGCTCCTAAGGAAAAAGAACGGTCGTTCGTTTTTGATTGTAGGTGGATTCTGCTGCGCTGCAATAGCGCTTGTCTCGCCAGCGACAAAAGGCGGCGTCACGAATATAGGCCTGTGCGTGCGGACTGTCGTGGCGAGTCGCCGATTCCCTACCCCACAGGCTGACTCAGCCGTTGCGCGGCGGCGGCGGTCAAGGCAAGCTTTGGTACCACGGCGCGGGCCGGGTGCCGGCACTCAGAGCTTCGTGCCGGCGTGTTCTTTCAACATTCGATGATCAGGAGAGGAAAACCCATGGAAGTCGCTGCACCCGAACTCAGTATCCGCTTGCTTCACAGCCCCCAGGAACGGCAGGCAATCGCCCACCTGCGCCAATACGCGGATTTCGAATCCGAATACGAACTCGACCCCGGCCTGGCCGCGTTCGAAAGCACCAAGGACAGCCTGGGCATCGTGATGGCGCTGTTCCTGGGCCGCGCCGCCATTGCCACCATCCGTTTCATCCCCACCAGCCACGGCATAACCCTGACCGAGCGGTTCTGGCGCAACATGATCTCCGACGAGGGGATCCTGGGGCCTGACAGCTGGGAGGTGGGCCGGCTGGTCATGGCGCCAGAAAATCGGCGCTCCGACCTGCTGCCCCGGTGCCTGGCCATGGCCCTGATCGAATTGACCGAACGTGTCACCGTACGGCACTTTCATGCGTCCTGCCTGACAAGGATGACGCGCCTGTATCGCCGCTTCGGTTTCGCACCCCATGGCGTGGCCGAAAGCCGCACCGGCAAGCAATGCGCGCTCATCCATGCCCGGGTGGACGACGTGGCGCTCGCGCTCGGGGTCAGCCCGGACGCGTGTCCACGCGCCGACCGGCAGTTGCAGGCGGCTTGATAGGCCAGCTGAACATTGTTAAAGTCCGCCCCACCACTCTCAGGGTGGGCGCGGTTCCTCGATGGACCGCGAAGGGAGCATGACAATGAAAGAGCTGATCCGCAGCCTTTACGAGCGCTATTGCGCGCACCACGACATGGAACGGCCGTTCCTGGAGTGGATCGGCATCGTCGGGTTCGCCGCGTTCCCGCTGTTCTACCTGCTGCGCCAGACCTCGGCGCTGCCGCCGCTTTACGACGACCTGGCGCTGCGCATCGCGGCCTCGCTGATGTGCCTGCTGCTGGCCGTGCGCAGGTGGTGGCCCGACCGCGCCAAGCGCTTCTACATCGGGTATTCGTACCTGGCGGTCTTCTACTGCCTGTCTTTCCTGCTGTCGTTCACCATGCTCAAGAACCACGGCGGCACGCCGTCGGTGGTCAATATGGTGATGGGCGCCATCCTGATCGTGCTGCTGGCCGATTGGCGCAATACCGTGGCCATGTTGCTGTCGGGCTATGTGCTGAGCGTGCTGGTGTTCTGGGCCACCGACTCCGATCCCCGCATCCCGCCCGAATTCGTGATCTCGGCCGCGGGCTCCATCCTCGTGGTGGTGGTGGGCGCGCTGTCGCACTATGGGCAGAAGCGCGCCGAGCTGGAGCGCTTGCGCCTGCTCTACGCCGGCCTCGCCGGCTCGGTGGCGCACGAGATGCGCAGCCCGCTCATGCAGATCCGGCACGTGCTGGACGCCGTGGCGGCGGACCTGCCGGCCGCCTATCGCGCCGGCGGCAGCATCTCGTTCACGCACCAGCAGGTGGGCGACATGCTGCGCGCGGTCGGCCAGGGGCAGGACGCGGTCACCCGCGGCCTGCAGGCCATCACGGTGACGCTGCAGCAGCTGAACCCCAACGCGTTCGACGCCGCGAGCTTCCGCTACCTGTCGGCCGGCCAGTACGTGAAGCAGGCCGTGAACGAGTTCGCCTACGAGGACTACACCCACCGGGCGCGCGTGGCCGTGAGCGAACTGAACGACTTCAGCTTCCGCGGCGACGAGACCGCCTTCACCCTGATCCTGTTCAACCTGATCAAGAACGCGCTGTACTACCTGCCCACGCACCCCCACCTCACGGTCACCGTGGCCGTCGACAGCGGGCGCCCCAATCGCGTGGTGGTCCGCGACACCGGGCCGGGCATTCCGGCCGACCAGGTGGCCGGCCTGTTCGGCGAGTTCCGCAGCACGGGCAAGGCCGAAGGCACCGGCCTGGGCCTGGCCTTCTGCCGGCGGGCGATGCGGGCCATCGGCGGCGACATCGCCTGCCGCTCGGAGCCCGGCGAGTTCACCGAGTTCATCCTGAGCTTCCCGACCGTCCCACAGGCCCAGATCGAGGCCGATGAGCAGGAGGCCCTTCGGCGCGCGGCGCACGTGCTGGCCGGCAAGCGGGTCCTGGTGGTGGACGACGAGGAACTGGTCCGCCAATCCATCAGCAGCCGGCTGGCCGCGCTGGGCTGCCAGGTCGATGCCGCGGCCGACGGCCGGGAGGCGCTCGAAGCGATGCGGCATTGGCCGTACGAACTGGTGCTGATGGACCTGCACATGCCGGTGTCCAACGGTTTCGACGCCACACGGCAGATCCGCCGCGGCGCGGTGCCCGGGTGCGAACACACACCGATCGTGGGCTTCAGCGGCAGCCCGACTTCGGCGGTGGGCACGCGGGCCCGGCAAGTCGGCATGAACGGGTTTGTCGGCAAGGACTGCAGCACGGTCGAATTGGCACAGGCCATGGCGCAGGCGCTGGAAGGCGCGGCGCCGCAGCCGGGCGAGCCCGCCACCACCGCGCTGGTCGGAAAGACCGTCCTGCTGGTGGAAGACAACGCCTTCAACCGGGCCATCGTCAAGGCGCGGCTGGTCGAATGGGGGATGCAGGTCGTCGAGGCGGAACATGGGTACAAGGCACTGCACCTGCTGGAAGCCGGCACCCGTCCGGCGGTCATCCTGATGGACGTGGAGATGCCCGGCCTGGACGGCCTGGCGGCCACCCGGGTGCTGCGCAGCACCATGCCCGATTCCGTCAAGAACACACCCGTGCTGGCCTTGACCGGGCATTCATCGCCCGAGCGCAGGGACGCCGCGCGCGCGGCCGGCATGAACGGTTTTCTGACCAAGCCGCTGGACCCGTCCGCCTTGCGCCGCGAGCTGATTCACGTGCTGGGCGGCAACCGCATTGCGGCCGGCGGCGCCACGGCACCGGCCGCCACGGCTCTCACGACGGTGTTGAACACCCGGCGCATCAACGAATTCCAGCGCATGGGCATCCTGCATGAGCTGCTGCCCGGTTGCCTGGGCGAGATTCGCCGCTTCGTGGCGCGCCTGGAGGAATGCCTCGGGTCCAAGGACCGGAACGGCGTGCACGACGCGCTGCATTCGCTGCTGGGCATGAGCGGCGAAGCCGGTGCGCAGGCGCTGCACCAGGCCGTGGAGCGGGTCTACGGCACGATCAGCGAAGGCGAATGGCCGCGCGAGACCGACTGGCTGGCGCAGATCAGGCGGCTGGTCGACCTGACCGAAGCCGCCATGCTGGACCACTACGCGGTGCGCTGCGAGCCGGCCAGTTCCTGAGCCGGCTCAGACCTCCAGCCATTCCTTGCGGATATAGGCGTCGGCACGCAGGGTGTCAGGCGTGCCGTGAAACACGATACTGCCGTGCCCCATCACCAGGGCGCGGTCGGAGATCGCCATGGCGATCGTCAGCTTCTGCTCGATCAGCAGCACGGAGATGCCGCGCTCCTTGAGCTTCTGCAGGTATTGCCCCACCAGTTCCACGATCTTCGGGGCCAGCCCTTCGGTCGGCTCGTCGATGATGATCAGGTCGGGGTCGCCCATCAGCGTGCGGCACAGCGTCAGCATCTGCTGCTCGCCACCGGACAGTACACCGGCTTCGGTGTGCTGGCGTTCCTTCAGGCGCGGGAACATCCCGTACATGTCGTCGAAGGACCAGCGCGCCTTCGCGGCCGCGGCCTTGCCCTTCTGGCCGAGCATGAGGTTCTGGTGCACCGTGAGCTTGGGGAAGATGTCGCGGTTTTCCGGCACGTAGCCGATGCCCAGGTGGGCGATCTCGTAGGGCTTGCGTCCCAGCGTGTGCTGGCCCTTCCAGTCCACGGTGCCGGTGCAGTCGACCATGCCCATGATGGCCTTGGCGGTGGTGGAGCGGCCCGAGCCGTTGCGGCCCAGCAGCGCGACGATCTCGCCCTCGCCCACGTCGAATTCGACGCCGTGCAGGACGTGGCTCTTGCCGTAGAAGGCGTGGAGGTTTTGGACTTTGAGCATCTCAGTGGGCCCCTGCTTGCGCGTCTGCCACGTGTGAGCCGAGGTAAGCCTCCTGCACGCGCTGGTTGGCACGCACCGCCTCCGGCTTGTCAAAGGCGATGACTTCCCCGTAAACCACCACGGCGATCTTGTCGGCCAGGCCGAACACCACGCCCATGTCGTGCTCGACTGTGAGCAGCGTCTTGCCGATGGTCACTTCCTTGATGAGCTCGATGAAGCGCTTGGTCTCGCTCTTGCTCATACCCGCCGTCGGCTCGTCCAGCAGGATCACGTTGGCACCGCCCGCGATGGTGATGCCGATCTCCAGCGCGCGTTGCTCCGCGTACGTCAGGTTCACGGCCAGCACGTCGCGCTTGCGGTCGAGCTTGATCATCTCCATCAGCTGCTCCGCGCGCTCGTTCGCATCATCGAGGTCGGCCAGGAACTTCAGAAAGGTGTACTTGTAGCCCAGGCTCCACAGCACGCCGCAGCGCAGGTTTTCGAACACCGAGAGCTTGGGGAAGATGTTGGTGATCTGGAAGCTGCGCGACAGGCCCATGCGGTTGATCTCGAACGGCTTCTTGCCGTCGATCCGGTGGCCGTTCAGCAGCACCTCGCCGCTGGTGGGCGCGAAGCGGCCGCTGATCAGGTTGAAGAGCGTCGACTTGCCGGCGCCATTGGGCCCGATCACCGCGATGCGCTCGCCGGCGTTCACCGCCAGGTGCACGCCGCGGATGATCTCGGTCTTGCCGAAGCTCTTGCGCAGGTCTTTGAGTTCGAGGGCGTAGGTCATAGTGCCTCCCTCCGCTTCATCTCTTTTTCGATGAACTCCTGGATCTCGCCCCATTGCTTGACGAAGTAGCGGCGCGTGACCTCGAACAGGCCGACGCCGGTCAACATCACGAAGGCGGCACCGAACCAGCTGTTCAGGCCATGGGCGTTGAGCCTGGCGCCCAGGAAAGTCAGTTCCGGCCCCAGTGCCGCGTTCAGCTTCAGATGGTAGACCATCTCGATCATCGCGGCCGCGCCGAGCAGCGCGATGAACGCCGTCACGGCCAGCGCGAGGTAGCTCACCCACAGCTCCTTCAGCCGCCCGAAGGCCGCCACGCGCAGGTTCATCATGATCAGGCTGGCGATGCCGCCGGGTGCGTACATCACCATGAACAGGAAGATGAGGCCCAGGTACAGCAGCCACGCCTTGGTCATCTCCGACAGCAGCACGAAGGCCAGCACCATCAGGATGGCGCCGATGATCGGGCCGAAGAAGAAGGTGGCGCCGCCGAGGAAGGTGAACAGCAGGTAGGCGCCCGAGCGCGGGCCGCTCACCACCTCGGACGTGACGATCTCGAAGTTCAACGCCGCCAGTCCGCCCGACACGCCGGCGAAAAAGGCCGCGATGATGAAAGCGATGTAGCGCACCTTCTGCGTGTCGTAGCCGACGAACTCCACCCGTTCCGGGTTGTCGCGCACCGCGTTCAGCATGCGGCCCAGCGGCGTGCGGGTGAAGGCGTACATGAGCCCGGTACACACGAAGGTGTAGAGCGCGATCAGGTAGTACAGCTGGATCTGCGGGCCGAAGGTGATGCCCAGCGGCTTGGGGCCGGTGACGCGATTGCCCGAGATGCCGCCTTCGCCGCCGAAGAACTCGGGGAACATCAGCGACATCGCCCAGACCAGCTCACCGATGCCCAGCGTGATCATCGCGAAGGGCGTTGCCGCCTTCTTGGTCGTGACCCAGCCGAACAGCACCGCGAACACCATCGCGGACAGGCCGCCGACGATGGGGATCAGGCTCACCGGAAGGGGCAGCCCGCCCTTGCTCACCATGTTCAACGTATGGATCGCCAGGAACGAGCCCATGCCGGAATAGACGGCGTGGCCGAAGCTGAGCATGCCGCCCTGCCCCAGCAGGATGTTGTACGACAGGCAGACGATGATCGCGATGCCCATCTGGCTGAGCATGGTGTGCGACAAGCTGCTGGTGAACAGCTTGGGCGCCACCAGCAGCACCAGGGCGAACAGCGACCAGATGATCCAGCGGCCGATGTTGTGTGGCTTGAACTGGTAGTAGCGCACAGGTGCGCGCGCGGTTGCCGGCGCGGCGTTTTCAATGGGTTGCGTGATTGCGTTCATGGCTCAGCCTTCCCTCTTTCCGAGGAGGCCCTTGGGACGGAAGATCAGCATCAGCACCAGGAACATGAAGGGCAGGATGGGCGCGATCTGACTGATCTTGAGCTTCCATACCGCGTAGCCGAAGGTGTCGGGCGTGATGTTCAAGCCGACTTGCGACGCGGTGCCCATGATCGAGGTGTCGATGCCCACCGCGAAGGTCTGGATGATGCCGATCAGCAGCGATGCGACGAACGCGCCCGAGAGCGAACCCATCCCGCCGACCACCACCACCACGAAGATCACCGGCCCCAGCGCCCCCGCCATTCCCGGCTCCGTCACGAACGCGGCGCCGCCGATGACGCCCGCCAGGCCGGCCAGCGCGGCGCCGCCGCCGAAGACCAGCATGAACACGCGCGGCACGTTGTGGCCCAGCGCCTCCACGGTGTCAGGGTGCGTGAGCGCCGCCTGGATCACCAGCCCGACCCGCGTGCGCGTGAGCAGCAGCCACACCGACACCAGCATGATCAAGGCCACCAGCATCATGAAAGCGCGGTAGGCGGGGAACTGAGTGCCGTAGACCGTGAACAGCGGGCCGTCCAGCACCGCCGGGATGCGGTAGTCGGCGGAGCTGGTGCCCCAGATCAGCTGCACCGTCTCGAGAATGATGAACGACAGCCCGAAGGTGATGAGCAGTTCGGGCACATGGCCGAACTTGTGCACGCGGCGCAGGCAGTACTTCTCGAACCCCGCCCCGAGCAGCGCCACCACCAGCGGTCCGATGAGCAGTGCCGGCCAGAAGCCCACCAGCTGGGTCACCGTGTACCCGAAATACGCACCCAGCATGTAGAAGCTGGCGTGCGCGAAGTTGAGCACGCCCATCATGCTGAAGATCAGGGTCAGGCCCGAGCTGAGCATGAACAGCAGGAGGCCGTAACTCAGGCCGTTCAACAGGGAGATGATGAAGAATTCCATGGCGGCGGGCAGGAGGAAAAATGGGGCACGGCGTGCCCCATTCTTGGGTTGGCGGGGAACTGCGGCCTTACGGGCGCGTCATCTGGCAGGACGTCGGCGTCGACGAGACGTACGGGTCCATCTGCTTGACCACGGCGAAGTTGTAGCCGGTGTTTTCCTCGCTGTACGGGTCCTTGGCCGTGGCCTTGGTCCACTTGCTGATGTACAGGTGCTGCTGCAGCTGGTGGTCGGATTTGCGCATCTGGGCCTCGCCGCTGATGCCCTTGAAGCGCATCCCCTCCATGGCGGCCGCCACCTTCACCGGGTCGGTGCTCTTGGCGTTCGCCATGCCCTGCGACAGCATCGAGATGCCCAGGTAGGTCTGGAAGGTGTAGAAGTCGTCGTTGAACTTCTTCTTGAACTCGTTGCGCAGGTCGCGCAGCTCGCCGGTGAAGTTCGAGTGGCTGATGGCCACCTGGCTCACGTTCATGTCCTTGCCCTGCGCCAGCGCCGTGGGCGTGCCGCTGACGCCGGCGTAGTACGCGTACAGCGGCATCTTCATGCCGGCCTCGTTCAGCGCCTTGATCAACAGGGTCATGTCGGTGCCCCAGTTGCCGGTGACGATGGTGTCGGCGCCGGCCGCCTTGATCTTCGCCACATAGGGCGCGAAGTCCTTGACCTGGCCGAGCGGGTGCAGCTCGTCGCCGACGATCTTCACGTCGGGGCGCTTGCGTGCGATGCCCTCCTTGAAGTAGCGCGCCACCTGCTGGCCATGCGCGTAGTTCTGGTTGATCAGGTAGACGTTCTTGACCGCGGGCTCGTCCTTCATGTAGCTGGTCAAGGCCTCCATCTTCATGGTCGTGTCCGCGTCCAGGCGGAAATGCCAGAAGCTGCAGCGCTCGTTGGTGAGTGCCGGGTCGACGGCGGCGTAGTTGATGTACACCACTTCCTTGCCGGGGTTGCGCTCGTTGTGCTTGTTCACCGCATCGATGATGGCGGCCGCGGCGCCCGAGCCGTTGCCCTGCGTGACGTAGCGGAAGCCCTGGTCGATGGCGGCCTTCAGTGCGTTCAGGCTGTCCTGCGGCAGGCCCTTGTTGTCGAAGCCGACGATCTCGAACTTGACACCGGCCGGGTTCTTGGCGCCGTTGAGGCGCTCCGCGACGAACTGCCAGCTCTTGAGCTGGTTCTGCCCCACATTGGCGAACGGGCCCGTGAACGGGTCAATATGGGCAATTTTGACGGTCTCGCCCTTCTGGGCATACGACACGCCGGCCACGGCCATCAGGGCGGACACGGCAACCATCTTCATCGCGAGCTTCATCAAGGTCTCCTTCATTGACTGGGGTAGCGGGCAGCGTAACGTTTTTGTGCACTGCAACGCTCAGGGATTGCCCCTAACGAGGGGCCATTCCTATCGCGTGCGTGACAGCGGATCGCGGGCCGGGCCCGCAACGGCAATCAGGTCGGCAGCTTGTAGTCCTTGAGCATCTCGCGCAGCCGGGTCTTGAGCATCTTGCCGGTGGCGCCCAGCGGGATGGCGTCGACGAACACGACGTCGTCGGGAATCTGCCATTTGGCCGTCTTGCCTTCGTAGAACTTGAGCAGTTCTTCGCGGGTCACTTCAGCGCCCGGCTTCTTCACCACGGCGATGACAGGGCGTTCGTCCCACTTGGGGTGCTTCATGCCGATGCAGGCCGCCATCAGCACGGCCGGATGGGCGACGGCGATGTTCTCCACCTCGATCGAGCTGATCCACTCACCGCCCGACTTGATGACGTCCTTGCTGCGGTCGGTGATCTGCATGTAGCCGTCGGGATCGATCGACGCAACGTCGCCGGTGGGGAACCAACCGTCCACCAATGGGTCGCCGCCCTCGCCCTTGAAGTACTCCCGCACCACCCAAGGCCCCTTGACGTACAGGTCGCCCGGGGTCTTGCCGTCCCACGGCACTTCCTGCCCATCTTCGCCGACGATCTTCATGTCGACGCCGTAGATCGCACGCCCCTGTTTCAGGCGGATCTTCATCTGCTCTTCGGTTGGCAGCTCGAGGTGCTTGTTCTTCAAGGTACACAGCGTGCCCAGCGGGCTCATCTCCGTCATGCCCCAGGCGTGCAGCACTTCCACGCCGTAGTCTTCCTGGAAGGCCTGGATCATCGCGGGCGGGCAAGCGGAGCCGCCGATCACTGTGCGCTTGAGCGCGGAGAAGCGCAGGTTGTTCGGCTTCATGTGCGTCAGCATCATCTGCCACACCGTCGGCACGCCGGCGGCGTAGCTCACCTTCTCGGCCTCGATCAGCTCGTAGACTGATTTGCCGTCCATCGCGGGGCCTGGGAACACCAGCTTGGCCCCGCACAGCGCGGCCGAATACGGGATGCCCCAGGCATTGACGTGGAACATCGGCACCACCGGCAGGATGGAGTCGCGAGCCGAGACGCACATCACGTCCGGCAGTGCCGCGGCGTAGGCATGCAGGATGGTGGAGCGGTGGCTGTACAGCGCGGCCTTGGGGTTGCCCGTGGTGCCGCTCGTGTAGCACATGCTCGACGCCGAGTTCTCGTCGAAAGTTGGCCACTGGTAGGTGGTGGGCTGCCCGCCGATCCATGACTCGTAGCTGATCAGGTTGGGGACGCCGCTGTCCTGCGGCAGCTTGTCGGCGTCGCACAGCGCGACGTACTGGCGGATGGTCGGGCACCTGGCCTGGATCGCCTGAATCAGCGGCAGGAAGGTGAGGTCGAAGCACAGGACCTGGTCTTCCGCGTGGTTGGCGATCCATGCGATCTGGTCCGGGTGCAGGCGTGGATTGATGGTGTGCAGCACGCGGCCGGAGCCGCTGACACCGAAATACAGCTCCAGGTGGCGGTAGCCGTTCCAGGCCAGCGTGGCGACGCGGTCGGAGAGCAGCAGGCCCATGCCGTCCAGCGCGTTGGCCGCCTGCCGCGCGCGGCGCGCGACGCCCTGCCAGGTGTAGCGATGGATGTCTCCTTCGACTCTCCGCGAGACGATCTCCGCGTCCCCGTGGTGCCTTTCCGCGAAGTCGATCAACGACGAGATCAGCAGCGGCTGGCTTTGCATCAGACCTAGCATTTGTACTCCTTAATTGTTGTGGCCCTATCGTAGTGCGTCGGGCGGGCAGCTCAAAGCCGCGACTATGGTGCGGCGCACCCGCGCGGTGCAACTCTTGTCGCCTGGCGGACAGTTGCGACAATGCAGCCATGCTCCACGACATCTCCAGGCCCTCTTCGCGATTGCTGCTGTCGCAGCGCTGGTTTGCGGCGCTGCCCGCGGATGAGCAGACCCGCATCGCTGGCACGGTGTCCACTCTCCGGGGCACCAAGGGCGACGTGATGCTGCGAGCCGGCGAACAGGTGCAGGGCTGGTACGCCGTGCTGTCGGGGTTGGTCAAGCTGCAGAGCAAGTCGTCCCACGGCCGCCGTTCCGCCTACCTCGGCATCCCGGGCGGCGAATGGTTCGGCGAAGGCGCCGCCATGAAAGACGAACCGCGCCGCTACGACGTCATCGCCCTGCGCGACTCGGAGCTGCTGTGCCTCCCCGTGGCCGAGTTCGCGCAACTTCGTGCGACCAGCATGGCGTTCAACCACGCCCTGGCCGACCAGCTGAACATGCGGTTGGGCCAGGCCATGGCCATCATCGAGACCATGCGCCTGCGCACCCCGGAACAGCGCGTGGCCATGTACCTGGGCCGCCACCTCTGGCACGGCCCGCGCAAGATGAGCCTGTCGCAGGAAGAGCTGGGCGTGCTGGCGGGCCTTTCGCGCCAGACGGTCAACGCCGCCCTGAAGAGCCTGGAGCAGCAAGGCCTGGTGGCGCTGGAATTCGGGCGCGTCAGCATCCTCGACGATGGCGGGCTGATGGCCCTGGCGCTCAAGCCCGAACCGGGTGCCGCGGACGATGCCGACTGAGCGGGTCCGGCCAAGTCCCCGCCCCGCCGCGGACACCCGGAAGCAGGGACAATCGGGGCCATGACCGAAACCGCCGAAGCCACTGTGGACCAGCTCGAAGTGGGCCTGCCGTGGCAGCACAACTTTGCCGGGTTGGGACCGGCCTTCTACACCGAGCTGCAACCCACACCCCTGCCCGCGCCGTACGCGGTGTGCGTGAACCGCCTGCTGGCGGAGGAATTGGGACTTTCAACGGACATGCTGGCCACGACTGCGGCTGTCGAAGCCTTCACCGGCAGCCGGCCCATCGAAGGCGCGCGGAGCCTCGCCAGCGTCTACAGCGGCCACCAGTTCGGCGTCTGGGCAGGCCAGTTGGGCGATGGCCGCGCGATCCTGCTGGGCGAATTGCAGACCGCCGCCGGGCCGCAGGAATTCCAGCTCAAGGGCAGCGGCCGCACGCCCTACTCCCGCATGGGCGACGGGCGCGCCGTGCTGCGTTCCAGCATCCGCGAGTTCCTGGGCTCGGAGGCGATGCAAGGTCTCGGCATCCCCACCACGCGCGCATTGATGGTCACGGGTTCAGACGCGCCCGTGCGCCGGGAAGAAGTCGAGTCAGCATCCGTGGTGACGCGTGTGGCGCCGAGCTTCATCCGCTTCGGCCATTTCGAACACTTCTCCGCCCGTGAGCAGTACGGCGAGTTGCGCAAACTGGCCGATTACGTGATCGACCGGTTCTACCCCGAGTGCCGCGCCACGGCGAAGTTCGCGGGCAATGCCTATGCGGCCCTGCTGGAACAGGTGACCGAGCGGACGGCCGCCATGGTGGCGCAATGGCAGGCCGTGGGCTTTTGCCATGGCGTGATGAACACCGACAACATGAGCATCCTGGGCCTGACCATCGACTATGGCCCTTTCCAGTTCCTCGACGCGTTCGACCCCGGCCACATCTGCAACCACAGCGACGAGCAGGGCCGCTATGCCTACAACAAGCAGCCGAACGTGGCGTACTGGAACCTGTTCTGCCTGGGCCAGGCTCTGCTGCCGCTCATCGGCGAACAGGAGCATGCGCTGGCCGCGCTGGAGTCGTACAAGACCGTGTTTCCGCGCGAACTGGAAGCGCGGATGCGCGCCAAGCTGGGCCTGCCCGACGCGCAGCCCGGCGACCGTGAGCTGATCGAATCCATCCTGAAGCTGCTGGCGCAAGACAAGGTGGACTACACGATCTTCTGGCGCCGCCTGTCGCAGTACGTGGCCGGCACGACCGTCGAGCCGGTGCGCGATCTGTTTCTCGACCGGGAAGCTTTCGATTTCTGGGGCAAACTTTATTCGCAGCGGCTGGAGGGCGCCGGGCGCGCTGAGGCAGCCGCGCTCATGCTGAAGACCAACCCGAAATACGTGCTGCGCAACCACCTGGGGGAACTTGCCATCCGGCAGGCGAAACTTAAGGACTATTCCGAAGTCGAAGCCTTGCTGATGCTGGTCCAATCCCCATTTGACGAACATCCGGCCCATGAAGACAAGGCCGGCTTCCCGCCCGACTGGGCGTCCCACATCGAAATCAGTTGCTCCTCATGACCTATCCCATCGAAAAGACCGAAGCCGAGTGGCAAGCCCTGCTCGCGCAAAAGGGCGCCGAACGCGGCGCCTTCGAAGTGACGCGGCATGCGGCGACGGAACGCCCCTTCACCGGCAAGTACGAGGCGGTGTGGGCCGACGGCAGCTACCACTGCGTCTGCTGCGGCAACAAGCTGTTCGACTCCGAGACGAAGTTCGACGCCGGGTGCGGCTGGCCCAGCTTTTCACTGGCGGTGCCGGGCGCGATCAAGGAAATCCGCGACACCACCCACGGCATGGTGCGCGTGGAGACCGTCTGCGCCCAATGCGGCGCGCACCTGGGACACGTGTTTCCGGACGGCTCGACGGATACGGGCCTGCGCTATTGCATGAACTCCGCCTCGCTCGATTTCCAGAAGGCCAAGTGACGATGAAGCTGTTTTTCGACTTTCTCCCGGGCCTGTTTTTCCTGGCGGCCCTTTTCCTCTTCGACATCTACACCGCGACCGCCGTGGTGATGGTCGCGATGGCCCTTCAGATCCTGGTGATGCTGGTGCTGAAGAAGAAGATCAGCGGCGTGCAGTGGTTCACCCTGGGCGTCGTGCTGGTCTTCGGCACGGCCACGCTGTTGCTGCACGACGCCACGTTCATCAAGTGGAAGCCCACCGTCATCAACTGGATGTTCGCGGCGATGCTGCTGCTCGGCCCGGTGCTCCTGAAGAAGAATTTCATCCGCGCGCTGATGGGCGAGCACATGACGCTGCCGGACGCCATCTGGGCCAAGCTCAATCTCGGCTGGGCGGGCCTGCTCACGCTGTTGGGCGCGCTGAACCTGGTCATCGCCTACAACTTCTCCGAGCGCATCTGGGGCCTGTACAAGGTGTTCGGCATGACCGGCCTGATGATCCTGTTCATCATCGCGCAGACCTTGTGGATCAGCCGCTACCTGCCGCAGGACGAGACGTCGAAATCGTGAGTACCGGCACCGGCATCACCGCCGAAGCGCTACGCCAGCGCCTCGCGGAACTTCTTTCCCCCACCACGCTCGAAGTGCTCGACGAAAGTTCGGCGCACGCCGGCCACGCGGGGGCCGACGGCACCGGGTCCGGCACCCATTTCCGGGTGCGCATCGCCTCTCCCCTCTTCGACGGACGCTCCCGCGTAGCGCGCCATCGCCTTGTGTATGATGCGCTGCAAGATTTTGTAGCCAGGGGCTTGCATGCCCTGGCGATCGAAACGCTCTGACATTCTCCTTCCCATCCTTCCTGACTTTCCCGGGGACTCTCCTATGAAGCAAATCATCCTGTCCGCATTGGCGGCGGCCACCCTCGCCCTCGCCCTGCCCGCCTTCGCGCAGAACGTGGCCATCGTCAACGGCAAGCCCGTGCCGAAGTCGCGTGTCGACGCCTTGTCGGCGCAGATCGCCAAATCCGGCCGCCCCGTCTCCGTCGAGATGATGGGCCAGCTCAAGGACGAAGTCATCGCACGCGAGGTCTTCATGCAGGAAGCGCAAAAGCGCGGCCTGGACGCCACCGAAGACTTCAAGAACCAGATGGAACTGGCGCGCCAGACCCTGCTGATCCGCGAGCTGTTCGCCGAGTACCAGAAGGCCAACCCGGTGACCGACGCCGACATCAAAGGCGAGTACGACAAATTCGTTGCGGCCAACGGTGGCAAGGAATACCGCGCCCGCCACATCCTGGTGGAAAAGGAAGAAGAGGCCAAGGCCATCATCGCCAACCTCAAGAAGGGCCAGAAGTTCGAAGACATGGCCAAGAAGCAGTCCAAGGACCCGGGATCGGGCGCCAACGGCGGCGATCTCGACTGGGCCAACGCGGGCAGCTACGTGCCCGAGTTCTCCGGCGCGCTGGTCAAGCTGAACAAGGGCCAGACCACGCAGGAACCGGTCAAGAGCCAGTTCGGCTATCACGTGATCCGCCTGGACGACGTGCGCGAAGCGCAATTGCCCAAGATGGAAGAAGTCAAGCCGCAGATCGCGCAGCAGCTGCAGCAGCAGAAGCTCGCAAAGTTCCAGGAAGAACTGCGCGGCAAGGCGAAGGTCGAGTGAGGTAGCGAAAGCGAGTCACTCGATCCCCGCGCAGGCGGGGATCCAAGAGCGGCCTGCGGGCCGCTTTTTTCATGAACAGGTGACCGGATTGAATCGACTCCAGACCGACGCTCATGGCGAAATTCTGGCTCGGGCGCTTGCCCGAGGCTTCGGGCGAAAATATCGTAGCGGCAATGCAAGACCCCTCAGACACCTGAAGAACCGTCTTTCATTTCAGTTTCGAAGCCAGCATCAGTGCGCCGATCAGGACGGGCTGGTGCAGCATGTACCAGGACAGGCTCCAGCGCCCCAGCCACGACAGGGGCGCTGCCGCGGCCGGCATTGAACGCTGCAGCCACGCCTGCCGCTGCGCGAGCAGTGCCTGGCCCGTCGCCATGCCCCACCACATCGCACCCAGCCAGGGGATCAGCGGAACATAGTCCTCGGTCACGGGTTTGCGGCTGATGAGGCCCAGCCAGTTCCACGGGCCGGTGTTGAGGAAGCCCAGTTCAGGCCACTGCGAATGGGCCCATGCAGCGAGCGGCTTGGCGGCGATGGCCAGTGCGCCTGCCAGCCAGAGCCAGCGGCCCCAGCCCGCAGTGAACCGCA
Source organism: Ramlibacter sp. WS9 (assembly GCF_003797765.1). Taxonomy (GTDB): domain Bacteria; phylum Pseudomonadota; class Gammaproteobacteria; order Burkholderiales; family Burkholderiaceae_C; genus Ramlibacter. The sequence goes on from NZ_RKMB01000022.1 coordinate 25,042, forward strand.
CGACGATGAGCATCAATGCGATTCCGTGCAGCACACCGAAGTAGATGAAGCTCTTGGGGAACATGAAGAGGGAGCCGATGGTGACCAGCAGCGCGCATGCGGCGACCTGCGCCCAGCGCTTCCAGAAACGCGTCCAGCTCTGGCTCTGCTCGACCGCCACCGCCTGCCCTAGCCCGGCGCAAAAGAGGAACAGGCTGACGATGGCGGTGCGCTGCCACGTCCAGAACGGGTCGGCGTAGAAATTCTGCTTCAGCCAGCCGAAGTAGTTGAGATCGAAGCAGAAGTGGAACACCGTCATCCATACGATCGCCACGCCGCGCAGCGTGTCGATGGTGTCGTAGCGTTGAGCCTGCCGTGCCGTCATCGCGGCAAGTCTAGCCGCGCTTGGGGCTGACCCGGTTGACGGCGTGCGCCGCGATGGCTCCAATCGGTGGCATGCCACCTCCTCATGACGGCCCCACCGCCTTCTTGCCCGCGCCTGCCCTGGACGCTCTTGCACGCGGCCAGACCATCGAGGCGATCCGGCTGGTGCGCGAGCAAACCGGCCTGGGCTTGAAAGAAGCCAAGGATGCGGTCGACGCGTATGAAAGCAGCCATCCCAGGGTCAGTAACCTGTCGCCCGGCCAGGTGAGCGGTGGCGGCAGTGGAGTGTTCTGGCTCGTGGCGATTGTTGTCGCCGCGCTGGGCTACTACCTGTTCCGGCGTCTCGGCTGAACAGCGGGGTTCAAGCGACCCACTTGCGCGCGTTGCGCCAGATCCGCATCCAGGGGCTGAACTCGCTCCTGTCGCCGCCCGTCCAGCTCATCTGGATGTTGCGGAAGACGCGCTCCGGGTGCGGCATCATCGCCGTGAAGCGCCCGTCCGCCGTCGTCACCGCGCACAAGCCGCCCGGGCTGCCGTTCGGGTTGAACGGATAGGCCTCGGTCGGCTGGCCGTGGTTGTCGGTGAAGCGCATCGCCGCGATCGCCTTGGCCCTGTCTCCGCGGTGCGCGAAGTTCGCAAAGCCCTCGCCGTGCGCCACCGCGATCGGGAGGCGGCTGCCGGCCATGCCCGCGAAGAACAGGCTGGGGGACTCGAGCACTTCCACTTGCGACAGTCGCGCCTCGTAGCGCTCGCTGCGGTTGGTGGTGAATCGCGGCCAGGCACCGGCGCCCGGGATGATGTCGGCCAGCTCGGCCAGCATCTGGCAGCCGTTGCAAACGCCCAGCGCAAAGGTGTCCTGGCGGTCGAAGAAGCCCGCGAACTGGTCCGCAAGCTGCGGGTTGAACGTGATGCTGCGCGCCCAGCCGATGCCCGCGCCCAACGTGTCGCCGTAGCTGAAACCGCCGCAGGCCACGAAGCCGGTGAAGTCTTGCAGCCGCGCCCTGCCCGTCTGCAGATCCGTCATGTGCACGTCGTACGCTTCGAAGCCCGCTTCGGTGAACGTGTAGGCCATCTCGACGTGCGAGTTGACGCCCTGCTCACGCAGGATGGCAACCTTGGGCCGCGCGAGGTTGAGGAACGGGGCCGCAACGTTGTCTTGCGGATCGAAAGACGGCGCGAATCGCAGGCCCGGGTCCGTCGTCTCGCCGGCCGCGGCGTGTTCCGCGTCCGCGCCGGCCGGGTTGTCGCGCTGCTGGCAGATCTTCCAGCTCACGTTGTCCCAGACCTGGTGCAAGTCCGACAGCTTGGCCGAGAACACCACCTTGGTGTCGCGCCAGACCTGCACCTCGCCCTTGCCGGCTTCGATGGTCGACGACGCGGGCCGGGTCTTGCCGACGAAGTGGCTGTGCTTTGAGAGGCCATGCTCGCGCAGCACTTGCATCACGGCATCGCGCTCGCCGGTGCGCACTTGCAGCAGCACGCCCAGCTCCTCGTTGAACAGCGCCTTGAGCGTGAGTTCGTCGCGGCGCGGGCCGACTTGCGACGCCCAGTTCTTGGCGTCGCCGTAGTCGGCGCGGCTGTCGGAGATGCCGTCGCCTTCCGTCACCAGCAAGTCGACGTTGAGCGACACGCCCACGTGGCCGGCAAACGCCATCTCGCAAGCGGTGGCGAACAGGCCGCCGTCGCTGCGGTCGTGATACGCCAGGATGCGGCCCTGAGCACGCAGCGCGTTGACGGCGTTGACCAGGTCCACCAAGTCCTTGGCGTCATGCAGGTCGGGCACTTCATTGCCCACCTGGTCCAGCGTCTGCGCGAGGATGCTGCCGGCCATGCGGTTGCGTCCGCGGCCCAGGTCGACCAGCACCAGCGTCGTGTCTTCGGAGGCTTCGAGCTGCGGCGTCAACGTGCCGCGCACGTCGACCAGCGATGCGAAGGCGCTGACGATCAGGCTGACCGGCGAGGTGACCTTTTTCTTCGCGCCACCGCTGCCGGAGGGGCCCTGCGGATCTGTCCACTGCGTGCGCATCGACAGGCTGTCCTTGCCCACGGGGATGGAAATGCCCAGTGCCGGGCAAAGCTCCATGCCGACGGCGCGCACGGTTTCGTACAGCGCCGCGTCTTCACCCTCTTCACCGCAAGCCGCCATCCAGTTGGCCGACAGCTTGACGCGCGGCAATTCAATCGGCGCGGCCAGCAGATTGGTGATGGCTTCGGCCACCGCCATGCGCCCGGACGCGGGTGCGTCGATGGCGGCCAGCGGCGTGCGCTCGCCCATGCTCATCGCCTCGCCGGCGAAACCCTTGTAGTCGGCCAGCGTCACGGCACAGTCGGCCACCGGCACCTGCCAGGGACCGACCATCTGGTCGCGGTGCGACAGGCCGCCCACCGTACGGTCGCCGATGGTGATGAGGAAACGCTTGGACGCCACCGTCGGATGGCTCAGCACCTTGATCGCGGCGTCTTGCAGGTTCACGCCCGTGAGGTCCACCGGCTTGAACTCGCGCTTGACGGTCTTGACGTCACGATGCATCTTGGGCGGCTTGCCCAGCAGCACGTTCATGGGCATGTCGACAGGAGAGGCCGCACCTTCGTCGGCCACCACCAGCTGCCGCTCCTCCGTCGCCACGCCGACCACCGCGAACGGGCAGCGCTCGCGCTCGCAGAAGGCCTTGAACTGTTCCAGCGACTCTGGCGCGATGGCCAGCACGTAGCGCTCCTGGCTCTCGTTGCACCAGATTTCCTTGGGCGCCAGGCCCGACTCTTCCAGCGGAACACTGCGCAGGTCGAAGCGCGCTCCCCGCCCGGCGTCGTTGCTCAGTTCGGGAAATGCATTCGACAAGCCGCCCGCGCCCACGTCGTGAATCGCCAGAATGGGATTGGCCGCGCCTTCAGCCGCGCAGTGGTTGATGACCTCCTGGGCCCGCCGCTCGATCTCCGGGTTGCCGCGCTGCACCGAGTCGAAATCCAGCTCCGCCGCATTGGCTCCCGTGGCCATGGAGCTGGCCGCGCCGCCGCCCATGCCGATGCGCATGCCGGGACCGCCCAACTGGATCAGCAGCGTGCCGGCCGGGAACTCGATCTTCTTCGTGAGGCCGGCGTCGATGGTGCCCAGGCCGCCCGCGATCATGATGGGCTTGTGGTAGCCGCGCAGAACCGTGTCGACGCTGGAGACAGCTTGCTGTTCGTATTCACGGAAATAGCCGAGCAGGTTGGGCCGGCCGAATTCGTTGTTGAAAGCCGCGCCGCCGAGCGGCCCCTCGATCATGATCTGCAGCGGGCTCGCGATGTGCTGGGGCTTGCCGCCCTGCTGATCGGACATGCCGCCCCAGAGCTTCGAGACCGTGAAGCCCGTCATCCCCGCCTTGGGCTTGGAGCCGCGGCCCGTGGCGCCCTCGTCGCGAATCTCGCCGCCGGCGCCAGTGGAAGCGCCCGGAAAAGGCGAAATCGCCGTCGGGTGGTTGTGCGTCTCCACCTTCATCAGCACATGGTGGACAGCGCTTTCCTTCTCGTAGCGCGCCCCATTGCCCGGTTTGGCCAGGAAACGCTCGACGGGGCCGCCTTCCATCACCGAGGCGTTGTCCGAATACGCGATCACCGTGTGCTGTGGGCTCACCTGGTGCGTGTGGCGGATCATGCCGAACATGCTGCGTTCCTGGGGCTGGCCGTCGATGGTGAACGCCGCGTTGAAGATCTTGTGGCGGCAGTGCTCGCTGTTGGCCTGGGCGAACATCATCAGCTCGACATCGCTCGGGTTGCGGCCCAGGCCCTTGAAAGCCTCGACCAGGTAGTCGATCTCGTCTTCGGCCAGCGCCAAGCCAAACTGGACGTTGGCCTTTTCCAGGGCGGCACGCCCGCCGGCGAGCACGTCCACGTATTCCAAGGGCGCCGCATCGAGTTCGGTGAACAGCTCATGGGCGGCCGCCCGGTCGAACATCGCGCTCTCGGTCATGCGGTCGTGCAACAAGGCAGCGATGGCCTGCCTTTGGACCGGCTCGAGGTTGGACTTGCCGAAGAGGCCGCCTTTCAGGCTGATCCGGAACTCGGTGATGCGCTCGACGCGCTTGAGCGCGATGCCGCAGTTGTGGGCGATGTCCGTGGCCTTGGAAGCCCAGGGGGAGACGGTGCCGAAACGGGGGGTCACCACGATGAGCTCGCCGGCGGGCCCGCCCGCATAGGGCTCGCCATACGTCAGGAGGGACGCGAGGCGCTCCTTCTCCGCGGCACCGGGCGCGTGGTCCGCGGCCACCAGGTGAACGAGACGGGCGGCGATGCCGCTGACCTTGTCGTGGATGCCCTGCAAACGGGGCAGCAGTTGCTGGACTCTAAATTCGCTGAGGGCATTGCCGCCCTCGAACTCGGTGATGTGCAGGGTCACAATGGGGCCTGGTAGGGGTCGGGGATCCGGTGGACAGGGCGCCGCTGACTGGGGCGCTCCGTACTAACCCTGTATTTTAATCGCAAGGGTTTTAGCCCTCTGGGATAATTGGCGAAATGAGCATTACGTACAAAGACGCCGACGGCGTCCAGGGCATGAAAATCGCGGGCCGGCTCGCCTCGGAGGTGTTGGACTACCTCACGCCCCACATCAAGCCGGGCATCACCACGCGGGAGATCGACCGTTTGGCGGCGGAATGCATGAAGAAGCAGGGCACGATCTCCGCCACGCTGGGTTACCAGCCGGCCGGCTACCCACCCTACCCGGCATCGCTCTGCACTTCCGTCAACCACGTCGTCTGCCACGGCATCCCCAACGACAAGCCGCTCAAGAAGGGGGACATCGTCAACGTCGATGTGACCGTCATCAAGGACGGCTGGTACGGCGACACCAGCCGCATGTTCATGGTCGGCGAAGTGTCCATCGCCGCCAAGCGCCTCTGCGCCATGACCTATGACGCCATGTGGCACGGCATCATGCACGTCAAGCCCGGCATCCACCTGGGCGACATCGGCTTCGCCATCCAGAAATTCGCCGAAAGCAACGGCTTTTCGGTGGTGCGCGAGTTCTGCGGCCACGGCATCGGCCGCAACTTCCACGAAGAGCCGCAGGTGCTGCACTACGGCAAGCCCGGCACGCTGGAAGAACTCAAGCCCGGCATGACCTTCACCATCGAGCCGATGATCAACGCCGGCCGCAAGGACGTGAAGGAACTGGGCAACGACGGCTGGACCATCGTTACCAAGGACCATTCCCTGTCCGCGCAATGGGAGCACACGGTGCTGGTCACCGAGAGCGGCTACGAGGTCTTGACGCTGTCGGCCGGCAGCCCGCCCCCGCCGCCCTTCGTGAATGCATGACCCGCGCTGCGCGCGATGACGCCGCTTCGCGGCATGACAAATGACCCGTTCATCTGTCATCGCGGCTGCACAGCAGCCGGGTCATTTGTCATTGGCCGAGTTGCGCGACGATTACCGCGCCCGCAAGACGCGCCTGCTCGCTTCCATGCAGGCCAGCGGCAGTTCCACGCGCGGCATCCGCACGCTGCTGCAAGGCCTGTCGCGTGAGGCCGACGTCACCTTGAAGGACCTGTGGGCGCGGGCCGGGTTTCCGCCCGCGTTCGCGCTGCTGGCCGTCGGCGGATTCGGCCGCGGCGAGCTGTTCCCGCATTCCGACGTCGACGTGCTGGTGCTCATGCCGGACGGCACCTCGCCCGACGAGGATCCCGAACTCAAACGCAAGGTCGAGTCGTTCATCGGCAACTGCTGGGATGCGGGGCTCGAGATTGGTTCGAGCGTTCGCACCTTGTCCGAATGCGTGGCCCAGGCGCAGGGCGACGTCACTGTTCAGACCTCGTTGCTCGAATCGCGCCTGCTGACGGGCGACGCGGACCTCTATCGCAAATTCCATCTCCGCTTCGAAGAGACGCTCGATCCCACGGCGTTCTACGTCGCCAAGACGCTGGAGATGCGCCAACGGCACAACAAGTTCGAGAACACGCCCTACTCGCTGGAACCCAATTGCAAGGAGTCGCCCGGCGGCCTGCGTGATTTGCAGGTGCTGCTGTGGGTCGCCAACGCGGCGGGCCTGGGCAAAAGCTGGGACGACCTGGCGCGTACCGGCCTGGCCACACCTTTCGAGGTGCGCCAAATCAAGCACAACGAGGCGCTCCTCAGCCTGATTCGCGCGCGTCTGCACGTCATCGCCCACCGGCGCGAAGACCGGCTGGTGTTCGATCTGCAGACGGCGGTCGCGGAATCGTTCGGCTACGAGAACAAGATCAACGCCGACACGAACCGCGTGATGTCGCGCTCCAGCGAAGCGTTGATGAAGCGTTTCTACTGGGCCGCCAAGGCCGTGACGCAGCTGAACCAGATCCTGCTGCTGAACATCGAAGAGCGCCTGAACCCCAACGCCCACGAGCCGGAGCCAATCAACGAGCGGTTCCTCAACAAGGCCGGGATGATCGAGGTCGCCAGCGACGACTTGTATTTCAAGGACCCGCACGCCATCCTGGAAACGTTTCTGATCTACCAAACGACGGTGGGCGTGAAGGGGCTGTCGGCACGCACGCTGCGTGCCCTGTACAACGCCCGCACGGTGATGGACAGCAAGTTCCGCAGCGATCCGGTCAACCACGCCACCTTCCGCGCCATGCTGATGGAGCACGAGGGCATCACGCACGCGATGCGCCTGATGAACCAGACGTCGGTGTTAGGGCGTTACCTGTGGGTGTTCCGCAAGATCGTGGGGCAGATGCAGCACGACCTGTTCCACGTCTACACGGTGGACCAGCACATCCTGATGGTGCTGCGCAACGTGCGGCGGTTCTTCATCGCCGAGCACGCGCACGAGTACCCGTTCTGCTCGCAGCTGGCCGCTGGTTGGGACAAGCCGTACATCCTGTACATCGCGGCGCTGTTCCACGACATCGCCAAGGGGCGCGGCGGCGACCATTCCGAGCTGGGCGCGAAGGACGTGCGCCTGTTCTGCCGCCAGCACCGCATCGAGCCGGAAGACTGCAAACTGGTCGAGTTCCTCGTCAAGGAACACCTGACGATGAGCCGCATCGCCCAGAAGGAAGACCTGAGCAACACCGACATCATCTCCGCCTTCGCCAAGCGCGTGGGCAATGAGCGCTACCTCACGGCGCTGTATTTGCTGACGGTGGCGGACATCCGCGGCACCAGCCCCAAGGTCTGGAATGCCTGGAAGGGCAAGCTGCTGGAGGACCTGTACCGTTACACGCTGCGCATCCTGGGCGGCCGCGCGCCGGACCGCGACGCCGACATCGAAGCCCGCAAGCGCGAAGCGATGGTGCAACTCGCGCTGCATGCCCTGCCGTTCGAAGCGCACAAGCAGCTCTGGAGCACGCTGGACGTCGGCTATTTCATGCGGCACGACGCCGGCGAGATCGCCTGGCACACGCGCCAGCTCTCGCGGCACCTCATGAAGATGTCCAGCGCGGCCGAGGCCGTGCAGGGCAAGGCCATCGTGCGGGCCCGCGTGTCGCCGGTGGGCGAAGGTTTGCAGGTGCTGGTGTACACGCCCGACCAGCCGGACCTGTTCGCGCGCATCTGCGGCTACTTCGACCAGGCCGGCTTCAGCATCCTGGACGCGAAGGTCCACACGGCCAACAACGGCTACGCGCTGGACACGTTCCAGGTGGTGAGCTCGATGCTGCCCGAGCACAACCGCGAATTGATCAGCATGGTCGAGTCGGAGCTGGAGCACACGATCGAAGAAGCCGGCCCGCTACCCAAGCCCAGCCGCGGCCGGGTGTCACGCCGCGTCAAGAGTTTTCCGATCGCGCCGCGCGTCGATTTGCGCCCCGACGAAAAGGCGCAACGCTGGCTGCTGTCGATCTCCGCCAGCGACCGAGTCGGCCTGCTCTATTCGGTGGCGCGTGTGCTGGCCAAGCACCACATCAACTTGCAGCTCGCGAAGGTGACGACGCTCGGCGAGCGCGTGGAAGACACGTTCCTCATCGACGGCGCCGAGCTGCAGCAGAACCGGCGGCAGATCGAGATCGAGACCGAGCTCCTCGAAGCAATCGCGTCCACCTGACCCAGCGCAAAGTTGTCGCCGTCAGGCGACAGCCTCGGCGAGGCGGATACGTCAGAACTACCAGTGTTAAGAAAAATTCTGTGTGTAGGCGACCGGCGGCCCGCATTAGCAGACCAACGCTCACTCAAGCTTACAAGTGGCTGCGCAAACACCACTTTTTGCGTCCAGTTGTTGCGACACGTGAATATTGGTGACGACCCTAGGTGAAGCGGTAGTACCGAGCGGGTTCTGCGTGTCACGCAACCTGTCAGAGTTGACAGGGCGCTCGATACCCACACGTTTGACCTCATCCATTTGTGCGCCTAAATTCCCCACAGGTCGGCTCTGTCGGCTAATAGGTCAGTGGAGGAAGAGAATGAACTACAAGATGGCCCGGGGCGGCGCTACGCCGCCCCCGTCGCCTCACCGGCGCCAGTTGTGCGCTTCGCTCGGTCTCGGCACATTGCTGGGGGCAACGAGCGCATGGGCACAGGCCCCGGCGGCGACGAAGGGCCAGCTCGCCCCTTGGCGCATGGTCGTCAATGAAGCAGTCACAGGCGAAACGAATTTCTTCCTGCTCACGAGCCGCTACCAGCCGCTCGCCGACTACGTCACGCAGCACTTCAAGGGCCGCAACATCGGCATCGAGCCGGTCGTGAACATCGAGCGCTTCATGGCGGTGGCCCAGGGCCAGATCAAGCCGGACCTGGTGTTCGGCAAGTCGGTGAACCAGCTGGCGAAGCTGGTACGCGACCACGGCTACCAGCCGCTCGTGCGCCGGGCCGATCCGTACAAGGCGGCCTTCATCGTGGGCAAGGACTCCAAGATCAAGACGCTGGCCGACATCGGCCAGGCCAAGATCATCATGCCCGACGAATTTGCCGCCACCACCGCGGTGGCGCGTGCCGAGCTGCGCCGCAACAACATCACCAACTCCGTGGTCATGCATGTGAAGTTCCAGGAAGCCGTGGCCCAGCAGATCACGAGCGGCATGGGTCAGGTCGGAGTGGTCAACCCGACGATCGCCAAGAAGTGGGCGGAACAAGGCGGCCGCGTGCTCGCGGAAACCCAGCCGGTCGTCAACTGGTCGGTGCTGGCCGGCCCGGGCATGCAGGCCGAAGTCGTGCAGCAGCTGCGCGAGGTGCTGTTCGGCATGAACAAGAACGCGGCGCCGGTGCTGGGTGCACTGGGCGTCAAGGAATGGGCGAAAGCCGAGCGCAAGGAATACCTCGCGCTGTTGGATTACACGAAGGAGTAGCAGGGATGGAAAAGAAGATCGAAGGGCTTTCGAAGCCCAGCCCCCGGCGTGGCCGGATTGCCGCAGCAGCCTTGAGCCTGCTGGCGCTGGCCGGAATGGCCCAGGCGCAGCAGACCACGCCGGTGCCGCCTGCCATCGAGCAGGCAGCGCGGGCCATCGCAACGGAGCTCGCGCAGCATTGCCCCGTTGCCGGTGCCGGTGACACGGCCGCGTACAACGAGTGCCGGCGCGGTCTCTACGGCTCCACCACGCTGCGTGCGCGGCTGCCGGCATTCCTGCTTTGGGGCCGGGAGAGCAAGGCGGCGGGCGCGACGATCCGCACGACCGGCCTCACGCAGTTCGCGCCGGACGTCTGGGCCACCATGTACGCGCCGCTGTTCATGTTCAACGGCAAGCACCAGGTCGAATGGGTGCCTGAAGAGCGCCTCTTCCGCGTGCGCCTCGAAGCAGCGTTCCGCAACCGGCTGGCGCCCGGCCAGTTCCCCTACCCGTTCTGGCACGAAGAAAGCAAGTGGTCGATGTACGAGAACGCGAACGCCGTGATGCTCTGGCTCGCCCCGGACACGGCGTTGATCCGCGTCGCGCAGTTCACCGACCGCGCGCCCACTGCGCCTCTCCACGCCGTGCAGCCGATGCGCCAAGCCAAGCATGACGGCAAGTGGCTGTGGACGGACGACAAGGGTGTCACGCAGCCGGCGGTCACGCTGTTCGACGGCGTGCTGCGCCCTGAGAACCCGCACATCAAGGCGATGGACCGGCAGTATCGCGATCTGGCGCTGCAACTGCGCGAGTCGCAGTGCAATCAATGCCACGTGCCCAACAACCCCGAGAAGATGAGCCGCCTCGTGCTGCTGTCCACGCCCGCGCATGCCGCCGGCGAAATCGACCGCCTGATCAAGTCGGTGCGCGAAGACCGCATGCCGGTGGACGAGTTCCGAAATCCCACGGCGCTGACGGCAGACCAGAAGAAGTGGCTGCTGGAAAGCGCCGAAGCCTTCCGTGCCAGCTGGCGCGCCGCGCAGGAGTGGGAGAAGAAGGCTTCCCCCGCCTCCGCATCGGCCGCCGCACCGCTTTTCCAACCAACCCAGCAAAGGTGATGACATGAATCTCTCGCATTCACAATCGCGCCTCTCCCGGCGCACCCTCCTGCGCGGCGCCGCCGCGGCGGCCGCCTGCGCCGTGCCCCTGGGCTGGGCGCAGCAGGCAGCAGGCGACCGCTGGCGGCTGCTGGTCAATGAAGCCGTCACGGCCGACCTGAGCATCTCGATGCTTGCGACGCGCTACCGCGGCTGGGCCGATTACATGGGTGCGAAGATCAACAACAAGCAGGTGCTGGTCGATCCCATCATCGACATCCAGCGATTCCTGCAGCAGGCCATGTCGGACCAGAAGCCCCTGCTGGTGTTCGGCAAGTCGGTCAACCAGCTCGCCAAGCTGGTGCGAGACCACGGCTACCAGCCGCTGGTGCGCCGCCCCGAGCCTTACCAGGCCGCCTTCATCGTGTCGAAGGATTCGCCGATCCGCGACTTTTCACAACTGTCCGGCCGCAAGCTGCTGCTGCCCGACACGAACTCGGCCACGGCCGCCGTGGCCCGCGCCGAGATCCGCAGGCAAGGCATCCGCGAGCCTTTCATGTCGCACACGCGCTTCCAGGACAGCGTCGCCGGCCAAGTCGAAACCGGGCTCGCCGAAGCGGGCGTTGTCAATCCCACGATCGCGCGCAAATGGAAGGAAGCAGGCGGCCGGGTAATCGGCGAGACGCAGCCGGTGGTGAACTGGTCCGTGCTGGCTTCTCCCAAGGCCACGCCCGACATGGTCGCGCGCCTGACGGACTCGCTGCTGGCCATGAACGGCCAGACGGGTGCCCTGGCCGAGATCGGCGTGAAGCAATGGGCCCGCGCCGACCGCAAGGAATACATCGCACTGCTGGAGTACACGGGCGAATGAACACACAACGAGTCACATCGTTCGTCGTCGGCCTGCTCGCGCTCGGCATGAGCGTGGCCGCCGGAGCCCAAACCCCGTTCGCGCGCGCCGAGGACGCGGTGAAGTACCGCCAGGGCACGCTCTTCGCCTTGTCGCATCACTTCACGCGCATCGGCGCGATGGTCAATGGCCGCGTTCCGTACGACGCGCGCGCCGCCGTCGAAAACGCCGAACTGGTCGCGGTGCTGGCCAAGCTGCCGGCCATCGGCTTCGGCCCGGGCACGCAACACGTCTCCCGCGGGGCCAAGCCGGAAATCTGGACCGAACAGGCCCGCTTCAAGGAGCAGAACGACCATTTCGTGGTCGAGTCGGCACGCCTGCTGGCGGCCGCCAAGACCAACAACCTCGATCAACTCAAGGCCGCCTACGCCTCGACGGCCGCAACTTGCAAGAGCTGCCATGACGCTTACCGCAACAATTGATCATCCCCCGGTGCCGCATGCACCGTCCCATCGTGTGCGCGTGTGGGACTTGCCCACGCGACTCTTCCACTGGAGCCTCGCCGGCGCCATCGTGGGTCTGGTCGGCACGGGCTATGTGGGCGGCGCCATGATGTACTGGCATGCGCGCCTCGGCTACCTCGTGCTGACGCTTCTGCTCTTTCGCATTGTCTGGGGGTTCGTCGGCGGCAAGTGGTCGCGTTTCCGGTCGTTCATGTACTCGCCCCGGCGTGTGATCCGGTACCTGCGCGGCGAGGAGGCCGGCGGCCTGGGCCACAACCCGATCGGCGCGTTGTCGGTGTACGCGATGCTGGTGGGCCTGATCGCGCAGGTCGGCACGGGCCTGGTCAGCGACGACCAGATTTCCTTTACCGGCCCGCTCAACCGATTCGTGAGCGAGGCGCAGGGTCTCGCTGCGACGTGGTTCCACAAGCAGGTGGGGCAATGGATGCTGGCCGCGCTCATCCTGCTGCATATCGCGGCGATCGCCTTCTACATGATCCGCCGCCACAAAAACCTGATCCAGCCGATGATCGATGGCGACAGCGGTCCGGTGCCGCTGCAGCCGCAGCTGGTCGCTTCGCGCGATGATGCGCGGGCGCGCTTCGCCGCGCTGCTCGTGTTCGCCGTGTGCGCTTCGGGCGTGGCCTGGATGACGCGGCTGGGCTGAACCGCCCAGCCGGACACGTTACTTCGGGTCGCTGACCCCGCCATGGCCCACGCAGCCGGCCTTGCCCTTCACTGTATGGCGGCCGTCGGCGCAGCGGGTGATCACGGCCTGGCGCACCTTGCGCCCCGTGGCCTTCACCTGGCGGCCTGCCTTGCGGACTTCCTTGCCGGTTTCGCGCTTCGCCTGCACGGCATCCTGCTTGACCTCCTGGGCCTTGTCGCCCACGGTTTCAGCCGCCTGCGCCAGGGGCATGAAGGCGAGAAGCAGCGCGATGGTGCCGATGATTTTTTTCATGGTCGTCCCTTTCGAAAAGGCGTTGATGGCGATGCAGCGACTATAGCGCCGGCCCCTGCGGCCGGGGTCGGCTACCCCACGAATGCCGATCGCCGGTAGTTGTGAAGGCGGCCTCTGTAGGGGCCTCCTTCACCGGGTAGGGACGAGATGCGCTCTTCACTGTGCGAATAGCCCAGCACACCCATCTTGCGCCGAAAGCGCGACTGGTTGCCGCGGTCCGGATCGGCGATCAGCACTTCCACGGCCGATGCCGAGTGCCGGTCGATGAACTGCGACAGCGCTTCGGGCTGCTCGCGGTCGTAGAGCAGGTCGCTGCCGATGATCAGGTCGAACAGGCCCAGGCGGGGATTGGACCGCGACCAGTGGCCCGTTTCGTACTTCATCGGCGGCAGGTGGTTCAGCGTCAGGTTCTCCAGGAGGAATGCCGCCGCCAGCGGATGGCAGTCGCTGGCGGTGATGTCGCCACCCCGCCGGTGCACGACCAGGCTGGCCAGCCCCAGGCCGCAGCCCATTTCCAGGATGCGCCGCCCCTCGAGCTCGAAAGTCAGCATCGCCTCCGCCAGCACGCGGCCCGAAGGCCACAGCAGCCCGAACAGCGGCCACTGGGCCGAAGAGATGCCCGCCCGCTCCGCGTCACCCAGCGGATCGTGGAATTGCTGGCGATCCAGCAACGAACGCACCAGCAGGTCCGCGCCTGTATCGGTCACGGATTCGAACTTGACCTGGTAGCCGGCAGGCGCGGCCGGGTAGTCAGTCATCCTCGGCCGCGTCGAGTCCCGGAAACAGCACGTCGGTGTAGCCGAACTTCGTGAAATCGCGCACCCGCATCGGGTACAGCTTGCCGATCAGGTGATCGCATTCGTGCTGCACCACCCGGGCGTGGAAGCCGTCCGCCACGCGGTCGATCGGATCGCCGTAGGGGTCGAAACCGGTGTACCGGATGCGCGCCCATCGCGGCACCACGCCACGCAGGCCCGGCACAGAAAGGCAGCCTTCCCAACCTTCCTCTTCCACGTCGCCCAAAGGCGTGATCACCGGGTTGAGCAGGACCGTGCGCGGAACGACGGGCGCATCGGGATAACGCGGGTTGGGCGCGTCGGTGCCGAAGATCACCAGTTGCAGGTCCACGCCGATCTGCGGCGCGGCCAGGCCGGCGCCGTCGACGGCACGCATGGTGTCGAACATGTCCGACACGAGCAGGTGGATCTCGTCGGTGTCGAACCGGGGGACGGGCAGGGCCACGCGCAGCAGCCGCGCGTCGCCCATCTTGAGGATTTCTCGGACAGTCATGGAACAAGGAATAGCGGCTTGGGCAATGGCCAAGGATACAGTGCGCCGCAGGGCCATGCGCTGCCTGCTATCCTTCGAGCCCAGTAAGGGAGGATGCAACAAAATGCAAACACGACGACAGATGGCCGCCTGGCTCGGCATGGGGGCACTGCCTGCATGGGCCCAGACCCCGGCGAAAAAAGCGGGCCCCGTCCCGTGGCGCTTCATCATCAACGAAGCCGTCACCGGCGAAACCAACATCTTCCTGCTCACCAACCGCTACAAGGGGCTGACGGACTACCTGACGACGCACCTGAAGGGCCAGCCGATCGAGATGGAGCCGGTGGTCGACATCCAGCGCTTCCTCACCATCGCCAAGGGCACGCCGAAGCCGGATCTGGTGTTCGGCAAGTCGGTCAACCAGCTGGCCAAGCTGGTGCGCGACAACGGCTACCAGCCGCTGGTGCGCCGCGCCGACCCGTACAAGGCCGCCTTCATCGTCGGCAAGGACTCGCCGATCAAGACGCTGGCCGACATCGGCCAGGCCCGGATCATCATGCCTGACGAGTTCGCGGCAACGACGGCGGTTGCGCGCGCCGAACTGCTCCGCAACAACTTGACCAACATGAAGGTCATGCACGTGAAGTACCAGGAAGCGGTGGCGCAGCAAATCCAGAGTGGCCTGGGCCAGGTCGGTGTGGTCAACCCGACCACCGCCAAGAAGTGGGTGGAAGGCGGCGGACGCGTGCTGGCCGAAACCCAGCCCGTGGTCAACTGGTCCATCCTGGCCTCGCCCGCCCTGCCGGGCGAGACCGTGAAGCACCTGCGCGAGGGTCTGCTGGCCATGAACACGAATGCCGCGCCGGCGATGGCGTCCATAGGCGTGAAGGAATGGGCCCTGGCCGAAGCCAAGGACTACGCGGCCCTGCTGCAGTACACCCGGGAGTGACGACCCAGGGCCGGGAGCCGGCTCCCGGGCCTCAGGCCTCGCCCGCCAGCAGCGCCTTCAGGCCGTCTTCGTCCAGCACCGTGACGCCGAGTTCACGTGCCTTGTCGAGCTTGCTGCCGGCCTCGGCGCCGGCGACCACGAAGTCGGTCTTCTTGCTGACGGAGCCGGACACTTTGGCGCCGGCGGCCTCCAGCATGTCCTTCGCCTCGTCGCGGCTGAGCGTCGGCAGCGTGCCCGTGAGCACGATCGTCTTGCCGGCGAGCGGCTTGGGTGTACGCACGGCGGCTTCGCCCTCCTCCCAGGTCACGCCGCACGCGCGCAGCTGCTCCACCACCTCGCGGTTGTGCGGTTGCTGGAAGAACGTGTGGACGCTTTCGGCGACCACAGGCCCCACGTCCGGCACCTCGAGCAACTGCTCGGTGCTCGCTTCCATGATCGCGTCGAGCTTGCCGAAGTGCCGCGCCAGGTCCTTGGCCGTGGTCTCGCCCACGTGCCGCACGCCCAGCCCGTAGAGAAAACGCGGCAGGGTCGTCTGCTTGGATTTTTCAAGCGCGGCCAGCACGTTCTGCGCCGATTTTTCGGCCATGCGGTCCAGGCTGGCCAAGCCCACGAGTCCCAGCTTGTACAGGTCGGGCAAGGTGCGGATGACGTTGGCTTCCACAAGCTGGTCGACCAGCTTGTCGCCCAGCCCCTCGATATCCACCGCACGGCGCTGGGCGAAATGCAGGATCGCCTCCTTACGCTGGGCGCCGCAGAAGAGGCCGCCGGTGCAGCGATGGTTGGCTTCGCCCTCCTCCCGCACGGCGTCCGAGCCGCACACGGGGCACTTGGCCGGCATCTTGAATGCCGCCGCACCTTGCACACGCTTGTCCACCAGCACCGACACCACTTCCGGGATCACGTCGCCCGCACGCCGCACGATGACCGTGTCACCGACGCGCACGTCCTTGCGATGGACCTCGTCCTCGTTGTGCAGCGTGGCGTTGGTCACCGTGACGCCGCCCACGAACACCGGCGCGAGCTTCGCCACCGGCGTGAGCTTGCCGGTGCGCCCCACCTGAACTTCGATGGCCTGCACCGTCGTGAGCTGTTCCTGCGCGGGGTACTTGTGCGCGACAGCCCAGCGCGGCTCGCGAGAGACGAAGCCGAGCTGCTTTTGCAAGGCCAGGCTGTTGACTTTGTAGACCACGCCGTCGATGTCAAAGGGCAGGCTGTCCCGCTCCTTGCCTACGGCCTGGTGGTACGCCACCAATTCCTCGGGGCCGGTGGCGACTTGCGTGCGCGGGGACACCGGAAAGCCCCAGGAGCGCAGGGTCAGCAACGTCTCAAAATGCGATGTGAACGCAGGCCCGCCCTGCTCCACCGGCGTGATCTCGCCCCAGCCGTAGGCGAAGAAACTGAGCGGCCGCTGCTTTGCGATGCCTGAATCAAGCTGGCGCACCGCGCCGGCTGCCGCATTGCGCGGATTGACGAACGTCTTCTCGCCCTTCGCTCCCTTGGCGATCTTCTCGCGCTGCAGCTCGTTGAGTTTCTCGAAGTCGTCGCGGCGCATGTAGACCTCGCCGCGCACTTCGAGAACGGGGGGCACATCTTTAGGTAGGCGCAGCGGAATCTGACCGATGGTGCGGATGTTCTGCGTGACCTCTTCCCCGATTTCGCCGTCTCCACGTGTCGCGGCTTGCACCAGGACACCGCCTTCATAGCGCAGGTTCAGCGCGAGGCCGTCGAACTTGAGTTCCGCAACGTATTCGACAGGCGGCGCGGATTCCGCCAGCCCCAGCTCGCGCCGCACGCGCGCATCGAAGTTGCGGGCGCCGGAAGCCTCGATGTCGGTCTCGGTCCGGATCGACAGCATCGGCACCTTGTGCCGGACTTTCGCAAAACCTTCCAGCAGCTTGCCGCCAACGCGTTGGGTGGGCGAATCGGGCGTGAGCAGCTCAGGGTGCTGCGCCTCGATTTCCTGCAGCTCGCGAAACAGCTTGTCGTATTCGGCGTCCGGGATGTCCGGCTCGTCCATCACGTAGTAGCGATGGGCGTGGTGGTGCAGCAGTTCGCGCAGGGCGTCGGCGCGCTCCTGGATCTTCGGGGTCGCGGGCATGTCAGGAGAAAAGGCGTCTTGCCAACGGTGAGCCGGCCGCGAGGTCGCGCGTGTCCAGCGTGTCGTAAAGGTGTTCCAGGTCGGCCCCGATCACGTCCAGCCCTTCGACGCGGATCACGTCGCCGTTGTCGTCGGTGATGAGGCCTTCCATGGACGCTGCCAGCGCGATGGCTGTGTCGCGCATCCGCACGAAAGGCTGCTCGCTGCGGTCGACCTGCGGCACGTCCAGGCTGAGCGTCACGGCGCGCAGCGCGGACTGGCTGGGGTCGTCAGCCATCGCGGCCTGGCTGTCGAACGACAAACCGAGCACGGCGGGCGCACCGGGCGCATCGGCGGGCAGCACGAGCCGGCCTGGGATGGCACCCGGCACGAAGCCCAGCCGCGCGGCATTCTGCTGCACGTAGCCGGGGCTCCATGCGGCAGTCCTTGCGCGCAGCGTCACGCTGAGCTGCGCATCGTGTGCGCTGGCGAACTGGTCCAGTTCACGCGCGCGGCCGACTTCCTCGAGCATGTCGGGGAAGTCCGGTTCGCCGTTGACCGCGTCGGCGAAGGCCTGCGCCTTCATGACGAATTCCGAGTATTCGATCTCGTTGAGCGCGCCGGTTCGGTTGGCCAGCTGCACTCCCGCCTGGAACGCGGCGTAGCGCTGGCCGGGCTGCGGCGCTTCCCACTGTTGCGTCGCCTCGTTGAGGCCTTCGACCGCGAAGGGCTTGCTGCCGGCGCGGCGCGTGGGCGGCATCGCTGCCAAGGCCGCCTCACCGGAGATGACGGATTCCAGCGCGATCGGCGCCAGCACGTCGATCAAGGCATCCAGCCCGGGTTTCTTTTCCAGTTGCGCAGGCGGCGGCGCCATGGGGTCGAAGATCGGCTCGGCACGCTCCGTGGGCTCAATCCGCTCAGTCGGTACCACGGCATCAGGTTGCCGGGGCGTGTTGCGACGCGTCGTCCACGCATTCCACGCGACAAGGGCCGCCAACACCAGGCCGCCCAGAATCGCCAAGCCAACCGTAAATCCGCTCATGCAGATTCCGCCATCGAAACCGCCGACTCCATGTCCACCGCGACGATGCGCGAGACGCCCTGCTCCTGCATGGTTACGCCGATCAGCTGCTCGGCCATTTCCATCGCAATCTTGTTGTGGCTGATGAAGAGGAACTGGGTTTCTTTGCTCATGGAGGAAACGAGTTTGGCATAACGCTCCGTGTTGGCGTCATCCAGCGGCGCGTCGACCTCGTCCAGCAGGCAGAACGGCGCGGGGTTGAGCTGGAAGATCGCGAACACCAGCGCGATCGCCGTGAGCGCCTTCTCACCGCCCGAGAGCAGGTGGATGGTCTGGTTTTTCTTGCCGGGCGGCTGAGCCATCACCTGCACGCCCGAATCCAGGATCTCGTCGCCCGTCATCACGAGCTTGGCGTTGCCGCCGCCGAACAGCTCGGGGAACATCTTGCCGAAGTGCTCGTTGACGATGTTGAAGGTGCCGGCCAGGAGATCACGCGTCTCGGCGTCGATCTTCTTGATGGCGTCTTCGAGCGTGGTCATGGCCTCGGTCAAGTCGGCCGACTGCGCGTCGAGAAACTGCTTGCGCTCGCGCGCGGTCGTCAGCTCATCCAGCGCGGCCAGGTTGACTGCCCCCAGCGAGGCGATTTCGCGGTGCAGGCGATCGATGTCGCCCTGCATGCCCGACAGGCGAACCTTGCCGTCTTCGACGGACTTCGCCACCGCTTCCAGGTCGGCCTGCGCGTCCGTGAGCAACTGCGAATACTGCTCGAAGCCCAGGCGCGCCGCCTGTTCCTTCAGCTGGAATTCGGTGATGCGCTGGCGCAGCGGGTCAAGCTCTCGCTCGAGCTGCAGGCGGCGCTCGTCGCTGGCACGCAGCTTGGCCGTGAGGTCGTCGTACTCGCTGCGTTTGGCGCCTAGGGCCTGTTCGCGCTCCAGCTTCAGGGACAGCGCGTTTTGCAGGCCGGCTTGGGCCGCGGCGTCGGTGAGGCGCGAGAGTTCTTCCTTGGCACGCTCTTCCTCGGTGGCGATGGATTGCGCCTGCTGCGCGGCCGTTTCGATGGCGCGCTGCAGCTCGGCCTTGCGCGCTTCGACCGAGCGCTGCGAGAAAGTCGCTTCCTGCGCCTGCCGCTCGAGGCTGCGCTGCTGTTCGCGCGATTCGGTGAGCTTGCGCTCCGCATCGATCACGCGCTCGTCCAGTTGCGCGTGACGCTCCTGGCTGTCGGCCAGCTGCATGTCCAGCTCTTCGAAGCGCGCTTCCGCGGTGACGCGGCGCTCCTGCAACTCTTCCAGCAGCGCGTCCACTTCGGCCAGATCGCCCGCGATCTGCTCGCTGCGGGCGCGAGTCTGCTCGGCCAACTGCGTCAAGCGCAGCGTCTCGACCTGCAGTTCATGCGCGCGGTCTTGCGTTTCGGCGGCTTCGCGGCGCGCCGACACGAGGCGCTGGGATGCGTCGGTGTACGCGGCTTCGGCGCGGATCAACGCAGAGCGCGCTTCCTCGGCGATGAGCACCTGCGCGCGCAGCTGCTTTTCGAGATTCTCGATTTCCTGCTGGCGCGCCAGCAGGCCGGCCTGCTCGGAATCCTGCGCGTAAAAGCTCACGCTGTGCGCGGTGACCGCATGCCCGCTCTTGACGTAGATGACTTCGCCGGGCGCGAGCTTCTCGCGCATCGCCAGCGCGTCCTCGAAACTCTGGGCGGTGTAGCAGCCGTGCAGCCAGTCGGCCAGCAGCGCCTTCTGGCCCGCGTCGTTCAGGCGCAGCAAATCCGCCAGGCGCGGCAGAGCGCCCGCGTTTTCCGGCACCGCTGCTTGCGGCGGGCTGTAGAACGCCAGCTTGGCGGGAGGCGCGTCGTTGCCGAATGCCCGCACCATGTCGAGCCGCGACACTTCGAGCGAGTTCATGCGCTCGCGCAGCGCGGCTTCGAGCGCGCTTTCCCAGCCTTGTTCGATGTGGATGCGGCTCCACAGGCCTTGCAAACCGTCCAGGCCATGCTTGGCCAGCCAGGGCCGCAGCTTGCCGTCGGTCTTGACCTTCTCCTGCAGTGCCTTGAGCGCTTCCATGCGCGCCGACAGGTCGGCCTGCTTGTGGCTTTCGGTGTTGACGGTCTGCTGCTTCGTGCGGCGGTCGTCGTCGAGCTGCGGCACCTGGTCCTGCAATTCGTGCAGACGGGCGTCAGCGGTTTCAGCAGCTTCCTGCGCGGTTGCGAACTGCGTCTGCAGGTTCGTCAGCCGTGCTTCGTCCGGTGCTGCCAACGCGTTTCGGTCGGCGGCAAGCTTCTCGCGGCGCTGGTTCAGCTGGCGTGACTGCTCCTCGATGTTGCGCTGGTCGGCGGCCAGCACCTGGATTTGCTGCTGCACCTGGGCCACGGAGCCGCGTTGCTCGGTGGACTTGGCCTGTGCTTGGCGCAGTGCGTCTTCCAGCTCCGGAAGCTGCTGCGCCTGCTCTTCGACCTGCGCTGCCAACAGCACGGCTTTTTCTTCGGCTTCGACGCCCTGGGCGGCGAGCGACTCGATCTCGGCGGTGGCGTCGTCCTTGCGAGCGGCCCACTGGGCAGTCTGCTCTTTCAGCTGAATCAGGCGCTGCTCGACGCGCTGGCGGCCCTCGACGACGAAACGGATCTCCGCTTCGAGCCGGCCCACCTCAGCGCTGGCCTCGTACAGCTGGCCTTGCGACTGGTTGACCTGATCGCCGGCCGCATAGTGGGCCTGGCGGATCGTTTCCAGCTCGCTTTCGATGCGGCGCAGGTCGGCAACACGCGACTCCAAATCGTTGACCGATTTCTCCGCGTCCGCTTTCACCTTCGCCTGGTCGGCTTCGCTCTCGGCACGCTTCAAGAACCACTGCTGGTGCTGCTTGAGCGTCAGCTCGGACTGCAGCGCGTTGTAGCGTTGCGCCACCTCGGCCTGCTTTTCCAGCTTGTCGAGGTTGCTGTTCAGCTCGCGCAGGATGTCTTCCACGCGGGTGAGGTTCTCGCGCGTGTCCGACAGGCGGTTCTCGGTCTCGCGACGGCGCTCCTTGTACTTGGACACGCCCGCCGCTTCTTCGAGGAACAGGCGCAGCTCTTCCGGCTTGGATTCGATGATTCGGCTGATCGTGCCCTGGCCGATGATGGCGTAGGCGCGCGGCCCGAGGCCGGTGCCGAGGAACACGTCCTGCACGTCACGGCGGCGTACCGGCTGGTTGTTGATGTAGTAGCTGGACGTGCCGTCGCGGGTCAGCACGCGCTTGACGGCGATCTCAGCGAACTGGGCCCACTGGCCGCCGGCGCGATGGTCGGCGTTGTCGAACACCAGCTCGACGGAGGAGCGCGAAGCCGGCTTGCGGGTGGTGGTGCCGTTGAAGATCACGTCCTGCATCGACTCGCCGCGCAGCTCGCTGGCGCGCGACTCGCCCAGCACCCAGCGCACGGCATCCATGATGTTGGACTTGCCGCAGCCATTGGGCCCGACGACGCCCACCAGTTGGCCCGGCAGCAGGAAGTTGGTGGGTTCGGCGAACGACTTGAACCCCGATAACTTGATCGAATTGAGACGCACTGGAAAAGCCTGTCTTGAACGTTCGGTGGCGGGCGCTGGCGCCGCGTGGGACGCACGATGTTACCCGAGCCGCCCAGGCGTCCTGCGGTGAAAAGGCGCGTTTCCTGGGCTCGGCCCGGGCGAGGACGTAACCGGGCAGGTTAATTCTTTCGCATTCAGGGCTGCACCCCTGCAACCAGGCATGAATCCGCGAGGCAAAAAACTGCGCTCGCGCAGCTCACGGCTCCACGTGCGGCTCGAGGGGCAGCGTGAAGAACACGCTGGCGCCGGCGCCGGGGCTGCTTTCCGCCCACACGCGGCCGCCATGGCGGCGCACCACCTGCTCGACCAAGGCCAGGCCGATGCCGCTTCCCTCGAATTCGCTGCTGGAATGCAATCGGCCGAACGGCTTGAACAAGGCCTCGGCGAACTGCATGTCGAAGCCCGCCCCGTTGTCCTTGACGGAGATCACTAGGTCGTCCGCTTCCGTGCGGCAAGCGACATGAATGACGGGGTGAGGCTCCTTGCGGGTGTACTTGATCGCATTGCCCAACAGGTTGAGCATGACTTGCGCCAGCAAGGGTGGATCTGCGCAGCACTCTCCCAGGGCGCCCAGTTCGAGCGTCACACCGCGGCGGTCGATTTCGTCCTTGAAGCTGGCCAGGCAATCGTTCACCAGGACACCGAGATCCAGCTTGCGCGGCCGCACTTCCATGTGCGACGTGCGGGCGAAGTGCAGCAGATCATCGATGAGGCGCCTCATCACTTCCACGTTGCGGTCGATCTTGTCGAGATAGCGCTTGCCGTCGGGCGGCAGGACTGCGCCCGCCTTGTCCCGCAAGGCCTTGGCAAACCCGTCGATGCTGCCCAGCGGCGCGCGCAGGTCGTGCGACACGAGCAGTGAATAGGCTTCGAGCTGCTCGTTGACGCGCTCCAGTTGGCGCGTCCGTTGTGCCACGCGCCGGTCGAGCTCGCCGACGACCAGCAAACCGCTCCAGGCCGTCGCGAGTACCGCCGCCAAGGCGGAAATGATCCGTTCGTCGCCCGCATCGAAGGCCTCGCCCCCCATGCGGTCCGCCGCATACATCCAGCCATGGACGACGTTCCGGGACATAAGCGGACATGCCAGAAAGGTGCGCACGGGTGGATGAGTTTCCGGCAGGCCTACAAAATCGCCCGCCTTTTCAGCCACGAGCATCCGCGGCTGCGTCGGATCCAGCACGTGGCGTGCCGCCGCACAGTTGCCGATGACTGCTTTCAGCGCATCATGGGTTGCCTGATCGATGCCCGCGCTCGCGAATTCCTGCAATGCGCCGTCGGGCGCAAGGACCGCGACGCCGACGTAGCGCGCACCGATGACCTCCTGTGCCGCCTCGCAAAACCTCGCGACCATGGCGTCTGGGTCCCTCTCCCAGGACATCTCCATGCCCAGATTGACCAGGTTGGTCAGGCGCGATACCTCCGACTGGGCGTCGCGCGGCAGTTCGGCGGTCGACAGCGCGCGGGCCTGCACGTGCGCGATTTCAGCGGCGTCAGCCAGCAGCCGGGCCAACCGATCGTTGCGCTCCCTCACCGTGGCAAGTTGGTCGAACCTGCGCGGCCCGGCCGACCGGCCTGCGGGCCGCTGCATTTGCTCGCCCGGGTCTGCAACGGGCGTCTGCAACGGGCCCAGCGCTTCATTCACCATCGCCATGATTTCGGCGGGATCGCTCGGCTTGGGCAGCACCCAGCGCACGCGGACCCGGTCAGCGGTCTGGCGCGCTTGCCGCGCCCGATAACTGGCTGTGTGGATGATGATCGGAATCGCAGCGGTGGCTTCGTTCCCGCGCAGCCACACACAAAGCTGCTCACCGTCCATGTTCGGCATCAGCAGGTCCGTGATGACGAGATCCGGCCGATCGGTGGCGATTTGCTCCATCGCGGCCAGCCCGTCGCCCGCCTCCGAGACGCGGTGCTCGTAGTAGCCAAGCAGCGTCACCAGCAACTGGCGATTGAGCGGACGGTCGTCGACGACGAGGATGTGGGCCATGTCAGCTTTGGGTTGGTGTTGTGGGCGCCTGACCAGCATCCGGCAGGCGCACGTCGAGGAAACCGGCCACCTGATGGGCGAAACGCTGAGGGTCCAGCGGCTTGGCCAGGTACCCGTCGAAGCCTGCCGAGAGCACCCTGTCCCGGTCGCCCACCATGGCATAGGCCGTCAGCGCGACGATGGGGACACCGGCCATTGCGACGTCGGCGCGCAACGCGCGCAGCACGCCGAACCCGTCGATCCCCGGCAACCGCAGGTCGCAAAGGACCAGGTCAGGCCGGCGTTCTCGCGCGGCTTTCACCCCGGTTTCGCCGTCACGCGCCTCGTGACAGGCGAAGCCATGGGCTTCCAGGATGTACCTCGCCAGATCCATGTTGGCGGCGTTGTCTTCGATCAGCAGGACTCGGGCGATGGCCATGGCCTCAGCTCCCGCCCAGTTTCAGCGTAAACCGGCTGCCCTGGCCCGCCACACTGTGAAAGCTGATGTCGCCTCCCACAAGGACTGCCAGTTTCTTTGACAAGTGCAGCCCCAGACCCGCGCCATCCTGCCGGCGCATGCCCGGCGCTCCCAACTGCTGGAATGATTGAAACAGCTTGGCTTGGTCTTCCGATGCGATGCCTATGCCCGTATCCGTGACGGCGAACTCCGTGAACTCGCTCTCGGCATCCCTGCCACCGGAAATGAAGTCGACCCGAACCTCACCCGTCTGCGTGAATTTGATGGCGTTGCTCGTCAGGTTCAGCAGGATTTGTGTCAGCGCCCGGCGGTCGGTCCGCAACGAGTGAGCCGCCGGCGGGGCGGCCAGCCTGAACGACAGGCCCTTGGCCTCGGCTGCCGGCCGCAACACCGCATCGAGCTCGTCCAGGACTTCGCGGCAGTTCACGGCCTCGAGTACCAGTTCGACCTTCCCGGCCTCGATGCGCGCCAGGTCGAGCAGGTCGTTGATCAGCGAATGCAGATGGCGCGCGCTGGATTCGATTGTCTGGAGCTGGTGCTCCTGCGCGGCATTGATCGGGCCGGGCAACTTCATCAACAGCGTGCCGGTGAATCCGATGATGGCATTGAGCGGTGTGCGCAGCTCGTGAGACATGCTCGCCAGGAACCGGTCTTTCACCAGCGCGGCGTTTTCGAGCTCGAGGTTCTTGTCGCGAAGCGCCTGCTCGAATCGCTTGCGCTCGGTGACGTCCCGGATCGCGCTGGACACGAAGAGGCCCTCTTCCGTCTCCAGGGGGCTGAGGCTGATCTCCACGGGAAACTCGGAGCCATCCGCGCGCAAGCCATTGAGCTCGAGCCCCGCCCCCATCGACCGCGCGCGCGGCTGGCTGAAAAATCCGGCGCGGTGGCTGGGGTGCCGCTCCCTGAAGCGGCTTGGCACGAGGATCTCGACCGATTGGCCCAGAAGCTGTTCGCGGCGATAGCCGAACAACTTTTCAGTTTGCGAGTTCACCAGGACGATCTGCCCCTCGCCATTGACGATCACCATCGCGTCGGGCGCCGACTCGAGGAGTTCCCTGAATTTTCTTTCGGCCCGCTGGCGCCCGCTGATGTCGCGCACCGCGCTCATGACCAGCGTGCCGCCCTCTGTTTTCAGCGGGCTCAGACTGATCTCCACGGGAAACTGGATCCCGTCCTTGCGCAGTCCATGCAACTCCAGGCCTGCGCCCATGGTGCGGGTATGGGGTTGCGCGAAATAGCCATCGCGGTGCGCGAGGTGCTGGTGGCGAAAACGCTCCGGCAGCAATACCTCGATGGGCTTGCCAAGCAGCTCGTCCCGCCGGTAGCCGAAGAGGTGCTCAGCCTGCGAATTGACGAGGACGATATGCCCGTCCGAATCGACCATGACGATGGCATCAGGTGTCGATTCAAGCAGGTCGCCCAGCTTGGCGTCGATGTCCGAGAGTCGCCGGGAGTGCACCGGAACCGCCGCCATCAAGACACGGCCCGAACGGCTGCGTTCGCGGTCACGAATGTAGAAATCAATTGCACTGGCACCCCCCTCATTCCCGTCCCGCGGAGCGACCGTATCCTGGCATTGCCCGGCCGCCAACCTCGCCTTTGGAAATGTATTCTTGCGCTTATTCTGCGCGCACTTCGCCGGAAAGGCGAGGCATTTGCGAGAAGCCGTCAGCCGCCCACGTGCATGGTGAAGACGGCGCCGTTGGACAGGCGGCAACTGCCCGTGCCGAGCGCGGGCGAATTCATCGTGTAGCGGCAATTGATGTAGCTGCCGCGCGAGCCCGCGCCGTTGGCCAGGCCGTCACGGGCCGAGCCGGCCACCCGGGTCGCTTCGCCGGAGAAGCTCTCGCCGTTGATGTTGGTCGTGAAGTGGCCGCGGCCGTTGAGATCGTTGGTCACCACCGCCATCACCGTCCCGTGCACCGCCGCCATGTCGTTGGCCGGGTAGAGCCGCGCCGAAAAAGTGACGGGCGCAGGCGCGGGTGCAGGCACGTGCACCACCGTATGGGGCGTTTGGTGCTGCAGCGGGACGACGTAGCACCCGGCCAGGACGGCCGATGTGACAGCCATGCCGGCCAACGAAACAATGCGGACAAATCGCGAGGGGATGTTCATAACGATCCAGTGACCCAGGCAAATGCCTGTGCCGCGGATTCTTCGCGCCGGGGCGTTCGAAGTACCACGAAGATGCCCGTGTAGCGCCAACCGGCACCCAAAGGGGCGTATGGAGCTACCGGCGCACGGCCATCCCGCCGTGCCAACGATAATCGGGCCCATGAATCCCCTGCTTTCCCGCCTGCAGCCCTATCCGTTCGAGCGCCTGCGGCAACTTTTCGTGGGCGTCACGCCCAATCCCGCGTACACGCCCATCAGCCTGGGCATCGGCGAACCCAAGCACCCGACGCCCGAATTCATCAAGCAGGCGCTGGCCGGCGCCCTGGGCGGGCTGGCCGTCTATCCGGCCACGGCCGGCGAGCCCAAACTGCGCGACACGTTTCGCCATTGGCTGCAGACCCGCTACGCGTTGATGGCCGTGGACGCCAATACGCAGATGCTGCCCGTGAACGGCTCTCGTGAGGCCCTTTTCGCATTTGCCCAGACCGTGATCGACCCCACGAAGAAGCCCGTGGTGGTTTGCCCCAACCCGTTCTATCAAATCTACGAAGGCGCGGCCCTCCTCGCCGGCGCTGAGCCGTACTACGCGCCGTGCGACCCGGCCCGCAACTTCGCGGTGGACTGGGACAGCGTGCCGTTGGAGGTCTGGGCCCGCACGCAGTTGCTGTTCGTCTGCTCGCCCGGCAACCCCACCGGCGCCGTGATGCCGCTGCAAGAGTGGAAGAAGCTGTTCGAGCTGTCCGACAAGCATGGCTTCGTGATCGCCTCGGACGAGTGCTACAGCGAGATCTTCTTCAGGGACGAGCCACCCCTGGGCGGCCTGCAGGCCTCGGTGAAGCTGGGGCGGCCCGACTTCAAGAACCTGGTCAGCTTCACCAGCCTGTCCAAGCGCAGCAACGTGCCCGGCATGCGCAGCGGCTTCGTGGCCGGCGACGCAGCACTGATAAAGAAATTCCTGCTGTACCGCACCTACCATGGCAGTGCCATGAGCCCGGTGATCCAGCAGGCCAGCATTGCGGCCTGGGGCGACGAGCAGCACGTGGTGGAAAACCGCAACCTGTACCGGGAAAAGTTCGCCCAGGTGACCCCCATGCTGGCCGAGGTGATGGACGTACAGCTGCCCGACGCGGGCTTTTATCTGTGGGCCGGCGTGGGGGGAAGCGACACGGAATTCGCCCGCGACCTCCTGGCTCAATACAATGTCACCGTGTTGCCGGGGAGTTATCTCGCCCGCGAGAGCGGTGGCAAGAACCCGGGCACCGGGCGCATCCGCATGGCCCTGGTGGCGCCCACCGCGGAATGCGTGGAAGCCGCGCAACGCATCGTCCAGTTCGTCCAGTCCAGAAAATCATCGCAATGACCCAACAGCTCCAGCAAATCATCGACAACGCGTGGGAAAACCGCGCCGGCATTTCCGTCAAGACCGTGTCCAAGGAGGTCTCCGAGGCTGTGGAGCACGTGATCGCCGAGCTGAACAACGGCCACCTGCGCGTCGCGACGCGTGAGTCGGTGGGCCAATGGACGGTGCACCAGTGGATCAAGAAGGCCGTGCTGCTGTCTTTCCGCCTGCGTGACAACGAGATCGTCCGCGCCGGCGACCTGGGCTTCTACGACAAGGTGCCGACCAAGTTCGCGCACCTAACGCCCGAAGAGATGGCCGCCACCGGCGTGCGCGTCGTGCCGCCGGCCGTGGCGCGCCGCGGCAGCTTCATCGCCAAGGGCGCGATCCTGATGCCCAGCTACGTGAACATCGGCGCCTACGTCGACGAAGCCACCATGGTGGACACCTGGGCCACGGTGGGCAGCTGCGCCCAGATCGGCAAGAACGTGCACCTGTCCGGCGGCGTCGGCATCGGCGGCGTGCTGGAGCCGGTGCAGGCCGGCCCGACCATCATCGAAGACAACTGCTTCATCGGCGCCCGCTCCGAAGTGGTGGAAGGCGTGATCGTCGAAGAGAACTCGGTGATCTCCATGGGCGTGTACATCGGCCAGAGCACCAAGATCTATGACCGCGCCACTGGCACCGTGACGTACGGCCGCATTCCGGCCGGTTCGGTGGTCGTCTCCGGGAATCTGCCGAGCGCGGACGGCAAGTACAGCCTGTACTGTGCGGTGATCGTCAAGCGCGTCGATGCGCAGACCCGCGCCAAGACCAGCCTGAACGACCTCTTGCGCGACTGAGTTAGTGGTGTCTGGTTTTCAAAAAATCGACGGGCCGCCCCTAGATTTTTTGCTGATTGAACTCGGCAAGAATTTTGTGGAGCGAAGCGGAGCAAAATTCTTGACGAAAGTACATTTATGAGCACGATGGAGCGGATTCTTCGCCTGATGGGCGAAAAGAAGGCGTCGGACGTGTACCTGTCGGCGCACGCGCCGGCGCTGATCAAGATCAACGGCCAGTGCCTGCCGATCAACAACCAGCTGCTGCCGCCGGATGCCCCCTTGGCGCTGCTGTCCGAGGTGATACCCGCGCGCCGCATCGAGGAACTCGAGGAAACCGGCGAGCTGAACATGGCGCATGCCATCGAAGGCGTCGGCAATTTCCGGATTTCCGGCATGCGCCAGCGCGGCACCTACGCCATCGTCATTCGCTACATCACGACCGAGATTCCCGCCCTGGCGTCCCTCGGCGTGCCCATGATCCTGGCCGACCTGATCATGGAAAAGCGCGGCCTGCTGCTGATGGTGGGCGCCACCGGCGCCGGCAAGAGCACGACGCTCGCGTCGATGATGGACCACCGCAACGAAAAGGTGTCGGGGCACATCCTCACCATCGAAGACCCGGTCGAATTCCTGTTCAAGAACAAGAAGTCGGTGGTCAACCAGCGCGAAGTCGGCAGCGACACGCAGTCGATGCAGACCGCGCTGAAGAACGCGCTGCGCCAGGCGCCCGACGTGATCCTGGTCGGTGAAATCCGCGACCGCGAGACCATGTCCGCGGCCATCGCGTATGCGCAGTCGGGCCACCTGTGCCTGGCCACCATGCACGCGAACAACAGCTACCAGGCGCTGAACCGCATTCTCTCGTTCTACCCCGTCGAAGTACGCCCCACCATGCTGGGCGACCTGGCCGCCGCGCTCAAGGCCATCGTGTCGCAGCGTCTTCTGCGCACTGTGCACGGCAGCCGCACGCCGGCCGTCGAGGTGCTGCTGAACACCAAGCTGATCGCTGAGTTGATCGAGAAAGGCGACTTCTCGGGCATCAAGGAGGCGATGGAGAAATCCATGGCCGAGGGCTCGCAGACTTTCGAGATGGACATCGCCCGCCTCATCGTGGACGGTTCCGTGGACCGGAAAGAGGGCCTGGCCTACGCCGACTCTCCCACCAACCTCCAATGGCGCCTGCAGAACGACTTTGCAGCCAAGGTCAGGGGCGACGCCGAAGACGGCCCGTCCGACGACATGGCCGATGAACCGTCGTTCACCGAGATCACGCTCGACGTGAAACATTAACCCCGTTCGCCCTCTGCTTGCCGAAGGGCCTTTTCGATGACCCGCGCCCTCCATCTCACTGAACAGCTGATCTCTCGCCGGTCCATCACGCCGGAAGACGGCAACTGCCAGCAGATCATCGCCGAGCGGCTTGCGCCGCTGGGCTTTGCTTGCAAAACCATCCTGAGCGGGCCCGACACGTTCCGCGTGACCAACCTTTGGGCCAAGCGCGAGGGGAAGCTCGAAGCGCAGCCCGGCGCCGGGCGCACGGTGGTGTTCGCCGGCCACACCGACGTCGTGCCCACCGGCCCACTGGACCAATGGACGAGCGACCCTTTCACGCCGTCCCACCGCGACGGCAAGCTGTATGGCCGCGGCGCATCCGACATGAAAACGTCGATCGCGGCTTTCACGGTGGCCGTGGAAGAGTTCCTGGCGGCGCACCCCGAGCCGGATCTGTCTATCGCTTTTCTCCTGACGAGCGACGAGGAAGGTCCCAGCGTCGACGGCACCGTCGTCGTCTGCGACCGCCTCAAGGCGCGCGGCGAGCGGCTCGATTACTGCATCGTGGGCGAACCCTCTTCGGTCGAGCGCGTCGGCGACATGATCAAGAACGGCCGGCGCGGCAGCATGAGCGGCAAGCTCACCATCCGCGGCGTGCAGGGGCATATCGCTTATCCGCAGTTGGCAAAGAACCCGATCCATCTCGCGATGCCCGCACTGGCGGAACTCGCCACCATCGAATGGGATCGGGGCAATGATTTCTTTCAGCCCACCAGCTGGCAGATGAGCAACATCCACGCGGGCACCGGCGCCGGCAACGTGATCCCGGGCACTCTGGTGGTGGACTTCAACTTCCGCTACTCCACCGAGTCCACGCCGGAAGGCTTGCAAAAGCTCGTGCACGAAGTGCTGGACCGCCATGGCCTGGATTGCAGCGTCGATTGGGTCGTGGGCGGCCTGCCTTTCCTCACCACGCCCGGTGACCTGGTCGGCGCCATCCAGGGCGCCATCC
The DNA here is from genome assembly GCF_003797765.1 of Ramlibacter sp. WS9. Lineage (GTDB taxonomy): Bacteria > Pseudomonadota > Gammaproteobacteria > Burkholderiales > Burkholderiaceae_C > Ramlibacter. The sequence continues at coordinate 55,910 of NZ_RKMB01000022.1, forward strand.
GCGCCGAGACGGGGATCGAGACCGAGTTGTCGACCACGGGCGGCACCAGCGACGGGCGCTTCATCTCGCGCATCTGCCCGCAGGTCGTCGAGTTCGGGCCGATCAACGCCAGCATCCACAAGATCGACGAGCACGTGGTGGTGGCGGACATCGAGCCGCTGAAAAACATCTATCGCCGCACGCTCGAGAACCTCGAAGCCGCATTGGTTCGTTCATGACGCTACTTGAACTGGTGGAGTCGAGCGCGGCGCTGCTCGATCAGGCCGGCGTAGGTTTCGGCCATGGCACGACGAATGCGTTCGACGAAGCGGCGTGGCTCGTTCTGTGGCAACTGGGTTTGCCGCTCGACGACCTCGATGGCGTTGCCGAGATGTCCGTGTCGCCGCAGCAGCAAGACAGCGTCAACGAGCTGGTCGCCGAGCGCATCGCGTCCCGCAAGCCCGCCGCCTACCTGACGCGCGAAGCTTGGCTGCAGGGCGTGCCCTTCTACGTGGACGAGCGCAGCATCGTGCCGCGCAGCTTCATCGCGGAACTGCTGGCCGACGGCAGCTTCGACACCTGGCTGGGCGAACACACCCAGCGTGTGCTGGACCTGTGCACTGGCAATGGCAGCCTGGCGGTCCTCGCCGCCATGACCTTTCCCGAAGTCACCGTCGACGGCGCGGACATTTCAGCGGAGGCGCTGGAAGTGGCCCGCATCAATGTCGACAAGCACAGCCTGACCGATCGCGTACATCTGCTGCAATCCGATGGGCTGCAATCGGTGCGGGGACCTTACGACCTGATCCTTTGCAACCCGCCCTACGTCAATGCGTTGAGCATGTCGCAGCTGCCCCAGGAATACCGCGCCGAGCCAGAGCTCGCCCTGGCGGGCGGCGCGGACGGCATGGACTTCATCCGCGCGCTGCTTCGCGACGCGCCGGCGCACATGCGCGAGCAGGCGGTGCTGGTGCTGGAGATCGGCAACGAGCGCGAGAACTTCGAAGCCGCGTTTCCCAAGCTGGAAGTCGTCTGGCTGGAAACGAGCGCGGGCGAAAACCAGGTGCTACTGGTCACCCGTGAGGAATTGTCACTGCGGGCTTGACCCCCTCGCCCCTCTGGGGAGAGGGCTGGGGTGAGGGGCATGACCGACAATACACCCATGACCCGAGATATCACCACCCGCATCCTCCACGCCGACCGGCTGGGCGCGGTCGAGCATGGCGCCATCCTCAAGCCGCTGCACATCGCGACGGCCTATGGCTATGCCACGGCCGAAGAACTGACGGCCGTTTTCCAGGGCCAGCAAAGCGGCCATGTCTACGGCCGCCAGGGCAACCCCACCACGCAGGCGCTGGAAGCCAAGATCAGCCTGATGGAGGACGCCGTCGGGACGGTGTGCTTCGCCACCGGCATGGCGGCCATCTGTTCGACCATGATGGCCTTGCTCAAGAGCGGCGACCACGTGGTGGCCAGCCGCTTCCTGTTCGGCAATACCGCCAGCTGGATGGGCACGCTGTCGCAGCTCGGCTGCGAAGTGACGCTCGTCGATGCGACCGAGGCGGTCAATGTCGAACAGGCCCTGCGGCCCGAAACACGCATGGTGTTCGTGGAAACAGTCGCCAATCCGCGCACGCAGGTGGCGGATCTGGAAGGCATTGGCCAACTGTGCCAACAGCGCGGACTGCTCTACATCGTGGACAGCACCATGAGCACGCCGGCACTGTTCCAACCCAAAGCCGTGGGCGCTTCGCTGGTGCTGCATTCGCTCAGCAAGTCGATCTGCGGCCACGGCAACGCGCTGGGCGGCTCCATTTCCGATACGGGCCTGTATGACTGGGACAAGTACCCGAACCTCATGCCCGCCTACCGAAAAGGCCCGCCCACGGCGTGGGGCCTGCTGCAGATCCGCAAGAAGGGCCTGCGCGACATGGGCGCGACGCTGAGCGCGGAACACGGCCACCGCATCGCGGCGGGCGCGGAAACACTGCCGCTGCGCATGGAGCGTGCTTGCGCCAATGCGCGGGCCTTGGCCGAATGGCTGGAAGCCCAGCCGCTGGTGTCGAAGGTGCATTACCCGGGCCTCACTAGCCATCCGCAACACGCACGCGCCAAGGCGCTGTTCAAGGACGCCGGTGCCCTGCTGAGCTTCGAGACCGTCGAGGGTGTCGACCCCTTCGAGGTGCTCAATGCGCTGGATCTGGTGATCAAGTCCAGCCACCTCGGAGACAACCGGACGCTCGCGATCCCCGTGGCCCGCACCATCTTCTGGGAGATGGGCGCCGAGCAGCGCGAAAGCATGGACATCGCCGATTCGCTGATCCGCGTGTCGGTCGGCATCGAAGCACAACAAGACTTGCTGGACGACTTTGCCCAGGCCTTTGCCACATTGAATGGATCCCGGAATCAATCCGGGATGACAGGAACCAAGTGATTTTTCTGCGTAACCTGATCCTTCGCCGCAGCGCGAAGGTGCTGCTGGACAACGTGTCCGTGACGATCAACCCCGGCGAAAAAGTCGGCCTGGTGGGGCGCAACGGCGCCGGCAAATCGACCTTGTTCGGCCTTCTCAACGGCACGTTGCACGAGGACAGCGGCGACTTCTCCATGCCCGCGCAATGGCGTCTGGGCCAGGTCGCGCAGAACATGCCTGAGACCGAAGAGTCGGCTACCGACTTCGTGCTGGGCGGCGACACACGCCTGATGGAACTGCGAGAGGCGCTCTCACGCGCCGAAACGGCGCATGACCAGGACATGGACAACCACGACCTGGGGATGGAGATCGCGCACCTGCACTCCGATCTCGCGGACGCGGGCGAGCACGACGCCGTGCCGCGCGCGCAGGCGCTGATCCTGGGCCTGGGTTTCAAAACGCACGAGCTGGAACATCCCGTCAACAGCTTCTCCGGGGGATGGCGCATGCGCCTGCAATTGGCGCGCGCGCTGATGTGCCCGTCGGACCTGCTGCTGCTGGACGAACCCACCAACCACTTGGACCTCGATGCATTGGTGTGGCTGGAAGCGTGGCTCAAGCGCTATGCCGGCACGATGATCGTCATCAGCCATGACCGCGAATTTCTCGATGCCGTGACCGACGTCACGCTGCACATCGAGCGCCAACAGCTCACGCGCTACGGCGGCAACTACAGCGCCTTCGAAACCCTGCGTTCGCAGCAGCTCGAACTGCAGCAGTCTGCGTTCTCGAAGCAGAAGGAAAAGATCGCTCACCTGCAGAAGTTCATCGACCGCTTCAAGGCGAAGGCGTCCAAGGCCAAGCAGGCCCAGAGCCGGGTCAAGGCTCTGGAGCGCATGGAGAAGATCGCGCCGGTGCTGGCCGACGCCGAGTTCACGTTCGAGTTCAAGGAGCCGGCCAACCTGCCGAACCCGATGCTCGCGATCACCGACGGCCAGTTCGGCTACGTGGTGGACGACGAGCCCAAGCTGATCGTCGGCGGCGTCAGCAAGTCCGTGATGGCCGGCCAGCGCATCGGCATCCTGGGCGCCAACGGCCAGGGCAAGTCGACGCTGGTGAAGTCCATCGCGCGCGACCTGCCCGCGCTGGGCGGCACCATCACCGAAGGCAAGGGCCTGAATATTGGCTACTTCGCGCAACAGGAGCTGGACGTGCTGCGGCCCGGCGACACGCCCCTGGAACACATGTTCCGCCTGGCGCGTGAGCTCGGCCCCAACTCGGGCGAATCGGGCCGCGAGCAGGACCTGCGCAACTTCCTCGGCACCTTCAACTTCACGGGCGACATGGTCAAGCAGACCGTGGGCACGATGAGCGGCGGCGAGAAAGCGCGGTTGGTGCTGGCCATGATGGTTTGGCAGCGCCCCAACCTGCTGCTGCTGGACGAGCCGACCAACCACCTGGACCTGGCGACGCGCGAGGCGTTGTCGATGGCGCTCAACGAGTTCGAAGGCACGGTGATGCTGGTGAGCCACGACCGAGCCTTGCTGCGCGCCGTGTGCGACGAGTTCTGGCTGGTGGGCCGCGGCAAGGTGTCGCCGTTCGACGGCGACCTGGACGACTACCAGAAATATCTGCTGGACGAAGCCAAGCGCCTGCGCGAAGTGGCCAAGCAGGAAGCGATCGCCGCGGCACCCCCGCCCGCTGCGCCCGTGCAAGACACCCGCAAGCAGGATGCGCAGCTGCGGCAGCAGCAGAGTGCGCGCACCAAGCCGCTCAAGCGCGAACTGGAGCAGGCCGAAAAGAAGATGGCCGACCTCAACGCCGAGAAGGCCGGCCTGGAGGCGCGCATGGCAACTGCCCTGCCCCCGGCCGAGATCGCCCGCGCGGGCAAGCGCATGAAGGAGCTGAGCGACGAACTCCACGCGCTCGAGGAGCGTTGGCTGGCCGTATCGCAACAGATCGAAGCGATGCAGGCAGGCGCCGTTACCTCTTGAGAACCAGACCCTGGCCGGTAGGCAGCGGAAACACTCGATAGCCGCGTTTGTCAAGCCAGGCGTCCTCAGCGACCTTCTGGACCCGGTAGACTCCCGACCACTCGTAGTCGTCAAGGATCACGATGCCACCTGGAACGACACGGTCGAACAGCATCTCCAACACGGCGATCTCCGCCTCGGCGCTGTTCAAGTCGATGTGCAGGTACGAGATCGCAGGCGGTAACCCTTGGGTGAAGCTTTCCGGAATCAAGCCTTTGATGAGCCTGACCTGCGGATAACCGTCGAACCGCGAGATAACCTCCTCGTACAAACCTGCCTCCTGGCCGGGGAAGGCATGGCCAGGTACCGGGTTGTAGTCGAACGTGTCGTAGCCGAAAAAACGCTTTGGGAAGGCTCTGCCACCAAGATAGTCCATCACGGTCTTGATGCCCGTGCCGCGATAGACACCGCACTCCACGAAGTCGCCATTCAGATGGACACAGTGATAACCCGCGCACGCGAGCACGTACCTGCGCCACAAGATGGTGTGATCGGCGTCGTTCTGCAAATTGGCCTTCCAAGCCTCGCAGAACGGGCCATCCCCGAGTGCGGAATTGTTGCGGCCCCACGTGATCAGGTTGTCCCCGGAATACACGCCGGGCGGCATGAGCGTCAGCAACTCCTGCAACAGTTCCGTGAAGCGTTTGGGGTCGGCAAGTCCCCAATTCAACGGGGAGACAAAGTTTTCGGGGTGGGCGGAAGGTGCGGATCGCTCTGGCAACACCAGCTCACGCCGGACGCCCAGGAACCTTGCAAGCAGTTCTTTCAATCAAATTCCCTCTGCACCCGCGTCTGAAGGAGTGCTTGAGACATTGTGCCATCGCGACCGTCCGATCCAGTGAAACCCAGCTTAGCGCTTCAGCTGACTCAGCCGCTGGTCCACAAAGGCAATGAACGCGGGCGGCAGCTGCCCGCCGTCTTTGGCGCGCTGGAAAGCTTCGGCAGCGTCCTGTCCCTTGCCGATGGCCTGCAGGGAAATGCCGATGCCGACCAGCCAGTTGGGCATGCCCGGCTCGATGCGCAGCGCCGCGAGGTAATGCTTCACCGCCTCGTCGTGGCGCCCTGCCCGCTGCAGCAAGGCGGCGTAGAAGGCGTGATAGGCGCCGTCTTCGGACGCAGACGGCAATCCCTGCTCCAGCGTGGCGGTCGCGCCATTCGCATCGGCGTTCTCCAACTGCAGGCGCGCGAGATTCATCCACAAGCCGCTGTGGTCGGGCGACAGCTTCACGCCTTCGCGCAGCAGCGCCGAAGCTTCGCTGAGGTTGCTGGCCTCTACATGCAGGCCCACGAGGAGTTGGCGCGCGGGCGCATTGCGGGGCGAGGCCACGAGCGATTCGGCCAGCGCTGCGCGGGCTTCCTTGCTGCGGCCCTGCTGCGACAGCACGACGGCCCGCTTGTACATGTTGTCGGACAGCTGCTGGGGACTCACCGTCTTCTGCGACTGCGCTTCTGCGGCACTGACTTTGACTGCCGGTTTGTCCATCGGCTTTTCGGCGGGCGCATCGGCGGGAAGAGGCTCCGCAACCGCGACGGCCCTCTTGGTGACGCCCGCCATTGCCACGACCTTGATGCCCTCTTGCACCGGGCGCACGGCAACCACCGGGCGCTCGGCCTGCTCGACCTTCGGCGCCTGTAGCCTGGGCGAGGCTGCAGCGACAACCTTGGCAGGCTCCGGTGGTACAGCTCGCGCGATGACTGGTGCGACGGCCGGCGCGGGAGCGGGTGCAACAACTGCAGCCACAACGGGCGCGGCGACTGGAGCGGCAGCCACGGCCATGGGTACCGCTACAGGTACAGGCGCAGCGACCGGCACTGGCGCAGCCATTGCCACAGGCGCCGCCGCAACCACGGTCGGCACCGGCTTCGCCGCAGGTTGCGGCGCCGGAACAGCTGCGACGACGGGTCGTTTGGATTCCGACGGCATCATCAGCATCCAGAGGCCGGCGGCGGCGACCACCGGCAGGATCAACGCAACAGGAATCAGCCATCGGGCCCGGTTAGGCAGCGGCATCACGGACCGGATCTCGGTCGACATCGGTTCGTTGCCGGCACCCTGGCCCTGGCGCTGTTCGAGGTCTTGCAGCAATTTGTTGATCAAGCTCATAGCGATACCCATCCAAGAGTGGCAAGGCAGCTGCCCAGAAGCAGGACGAGAAGCACGCCGCGCATGCCCGAGGTGCCGTTCCCCTCGAGCGACGCCGTGTCGTTGGTGGCCGCCAGTACGTCGAAGAACCCGACGCGGCGCTTGCCTTTGCCGTACGCGCTGAGCAGCGACTTGTGCGCGACGATGTTGACCAGGCGAGGAATGCGCCGCGTGCGGCGCTCCAGCAGCCAGGTCGCCGAGCTGTCGAACAGCCGGCCGCCCTTGAAGCCCGCCACCACCAGCCGGTGGTGCAGGTAGTAGTCCAGCTCGGACCCGGTCAGCGGCGCCAGGTGGTAGTCGAAGGTGATGCGCTGCTTCAATTGCCGGATCGACGGGTGGTTGAGTTTGTCTTCCAGTTCGGGCTGGCCGAAGATGATCACCTGCAGCAGCTTGCGCTTCTCTGTCTCCAGGTTCGTCAGCAGGCGCAACGCTTCCAGTGTCTCAATGGGCATTGCCTGCGCTTCGTCCAGGCAGATCACCACGCGCTTGCCCTGCCCTGTCAGTTCCACGAGGCGCAGCGTCAGGCGCCGCAGCAGGTGGTGCTGGTTGAAGTTGGCGCCCGGCTCCAGCTCGATCCCGAGCTCCGAGGCCAACTCCATGAAAAGCGAGATGGGCTCGAGGTACGGGTTCGGAATGTACGCAACGCAAAAGTCCCTGCCGAGGCTGGACATGAGCTTGCGGCAAAGCAGCGTCTTGCCGGTGCCCACCTCGCCCGTGATCTTGATGAAGCCCTCGCCCATGCGTGCGGCCACCAGCAGCGTGTTCAGCGCCTCCTGCGATCCCGCGGACGAGAAAAAGAAGCTCGTGTCCGGCGTGATGCTGAACGGGAACTCGCGCAGGCCGAAGTGGCGGAGGTACATGGCACTACTGGACCAGGCGCGTGGTCGGCGCGACGTTCATGCGTTCGATACGGCTCTGTGCGGCATTGATGTCCGTCGTCCAGGTTTCGTCGCCCTTGACGACGGTGGGCTTCAGCAGGATGACCAATTCGCGCTTGACGGTTTGCCGGTTGCTCTTGCCGAACAGCGCACCAACCACCGGCACATCCCCCGCCAACGGCACCTTGTCACGGCTGTCAGAGCTGCTTTCAGTCATCAACCCGCCAATCACGATGACCTGCCCGTCCCTCGACTTCACCACGCTGTCGGTCTCGTTGATGCTGTTCACGGCGAACGGCACGCGCGCGCCGCCCCCGGACGGCGACGCGATCTTTTCCTTCTCGGTGATCGAATTCACCATCGAATGAACGTGGAGCGTGATGTTGTCGTTGTCGTCGATCTGCGGCGTCACGTCGAGCGCGATTCCGGAGAAAAACGGCTGGTAGTTGATCGTGGGTGGCGTCGAGATGTTCGAATTGTTGTTCTGGCTGGTGGTCCCGGCCGTTATGTTGGTCACGAACGGCTCTTCGCTACCCACCTTCAGAACCGCCTTCTGATTGTTCAATGTTGCGATACGAGGGCTGGACAGCACCTGCACGCGGCCTTGCGATTCCAGGAAGTTAATGAGCGCCGAAAAATTGCTGAACTGAAGCGCGACGCCAAGACCCGCAGAAAACGCATTGGGCGTGGCTACACCCAGCAGGCCGCCGCCCAAAACGTCGCCCATGGAACTCGTGAAAATCGCGGAACCGTCGTCTGCGGTTTGCGAGAGGATGCGGCTCCTTCCGGAGGTGCCATTACTGCCGATCACGTTGGGATTGGCGCCGACTCCGCCCCGGAACAGGCCTTGTCGGAACCCCGACCAGTTGATGCCCTGCTGCGAGCCGGAGTTCAGTTCGACCTCGATGATTTTCGCCTCGATGATCACCTGACGCTCGATGCTCAGTTGCATAGAGCGCAGCAGGCTTTCCACTTGACGCAGCTCCTTGGGCAATCCACGCACCACCACGATCCCGCTCATTTGGTTGACCGTCATCGCCCGGCCGCCGCTGCAACCTTCGGAGCCGCGCATCCGTTCACCAACCTGGGTGTCGCCGACAAACGAGACATCCGCACGGCCACTGCCTGAGCTTCCCGCATTCGTAGTGGGGCGGTTCTGGATCCTGGCGATTTGGCAACCGAGGACCGTACGCACCGCATCTTCCATCTCGCCCCAGATATCGGACTTCGAGATCGAGCTCAAGCCGCTGGTCTGGATGGCGGGATAACTTCCGCCAGAGGAGGATCCGGTAGCCCCGGTGGTTCCGCTTGTCGTGTTGCCAGTGCCGCCGCCTCCGGTCGTCCCGCTACCACTGCTGCCGCCCGACGAGTTGGGTGATGCGCCGCCCACCACCTGCACATCGCTAACGCCCCTGCGCTGGCCCAAGATGTAGTTGACTTGGTACAGCTTGGTGCGCATCTCAGGCGGCTGCACATAGATGCGATTCCCGTCCACCGTGTATTCGTAGCCGTACATCTCACGGATTGCGTCGAGCGCCTCAAAGACCGTCACATCCTTGAGGTTGACAGTAAGGGACTCTGAGACCCCCGTACCCGAGGCTGACGCTACCTGCCCAGCAGCAACCGGCGTGGAGGGCGGAATGGTCTTGGGACTGAGGAGAACGCTATACGGCGTGTCCTGCACAATCGCCAGCAACACTTGACCGATCGGTGCGTCCGTCACCTTCAGGTCAAAGCGCTGCTCGAGTTGGCGCGCCGATGCCCGAGGTGTTCCGCCGCGCAGTGGAGGCAACAAGGAGTTGCTCACCGTCGGCGGCAACCCAGGCGTGGGCTCGGCGCGCGGACGCGGCACGGCAGCTTGCTGCATCTCTGCGTTGATGCGGGTCTGCACCGTCTGGTCATGGGGCAGCATGGGAACGCTGCACCCAAACAAGACGGGGGCCAAACACGGGATCAGATATCGCCTCATTTGCCTTCTCCAATCACAATTTTCTTTTGCACCTTGGGCGACCCCTGCAGTGGGGTCTGCCTTCCTGGCTCGGTTTTCTCGACACTGGAATTCACGAGTGTTTTCTCGAGCACGCCACCCTTTTGCCAGACTGCGCCATCGGCATTGATCGCGACGAGCTTGGCACCGTTGTGAGTGTCACCCGGCCGGATGGCTTCACCATCGACCATGGCGAACCTGCGGGTAGGTCCCGTCACGAAGATCTGAACCTCGGGAGTTGCTGCCTCGGCCACCGGCTCGGCACCTGGCTTGGCCGCCTGCGCGGCGAGCCAGGCGGGCGCGGGGCGCGTGGGGTCGGCCATCTGGGCGTGGCATGGCGACAAGGCGGCCAGGACCAGCGTCACGGCTGTGTGGCCACTGTAGCGAAGAATGGATGTTTGCATGGTTCGCCTCATCCCAGCGGCAACTCTTGCCGGGCACTCAGTGTGTGGATCGTCATCTTGAGCGTCGCGTCAGGATAGGCAAGCGTTTCCAGCCGCACATTTCCCCAAAAAACGCCCTTTGCGTTACGCTCAAGTTCCTGCATGTAGGCCACCAGTGCGGGATAGCTCCCCTGCACCGTCACTTCGATCCCGTGCTTGTAGAGAGCCGGTGCGGGGGCAGCACCCGCCGTCTTCATGTCGGCCATCCCGACCGCTGGCGCCGCGCCCACCCGAAGAAATATGTCAACTGGCAGTGTCTTGAGAGAGACGAGGGTCAGTCCAGGTTTGGATGTCGTCGTTGCACGGATCAATTGGAGCAAGTTCACATCCACCGAGGCATGGGCGATCACCGCATCACCCTGCGCGGCCGTATTGCGCAGTTCGTCTCGCTCGGCGCGTTGCCTGGCAAGCGGATCGACCTTGCCTGGATCCTCTAGCACCCGCAATGCCTTGGTCACCGCGTCCAGCTCGACTTGCTGCTGCTCTATCTGTGTGCCGAGTGCCCTGGCAGTACTCTGCTGCGGCCGTAGCAACGCGAATTCGAATATGAAGTAGACAACGCCGACAAGAGCGGCGATCGCCCACAACCGCTCACGCATGCTGAGCGCCTGGAACTGTTTGACGAGGGGCGTGAAATATTTCATGGCTTCAGGACAGCTTGAACGCTATGACAGCCAGGGCCGGGGCAGCGTTCGGAGCGCCCGGCTTGGCCACGTTTTCGGGGGTCAGCTCCAGCGAGTTGAATCGCACAGCGGTTGAACCGAAGGCTTCATTGAGCCGTCTTGCATACGCCATGACCGATTCACTGCGCAGAGCCCGCCCACTGATGCTGACGGAACCACCGCCCTTGGTCACCGTGACGCTGGTAAGCCAGACCCCGTCTTCCGAAATCGCGGCCAGCGTCCGGTAATGCTGCGAAAAACCTTGAGGACTGCCCAGGCTTCCGGCACGAACTTCTCGGACGAGCTGGCCCATGGCGTCGGCACGAGGGCGCAAAGCGGAGATTTCAGCGGCCAGGGCCGCAGGGTCACCCTGCGCGGCGCTCTTCTGCTGCACCGCCTGGACGACGGCGCGCAACTGCACGAGCTGCCTCTGTCCCGCGGCGGCGGTTTCTCGCAGCCGGTTTGTCTGCGACATGATGGCCTGAAAATTAACCAGCAAGCCAATCAACACCACACCAACGCCCGCCAGCATCCAGGCCGTTGTGTTGGCTGATCGGTCCTTGGGCTGAAGAAGGTTGATCTGTTGGCTCATGTTGTCTTCCTTAGGCCGCGCAGGGCAGCGCCCAGCGCAACCAGATAGCGGGCCTGCGCCTCCGGCTGCGCCAGTTGGGGCGCGGCGGAGATATCGAAGATCGACGCGAGATCAAGCATCTGCACGGGCACCGGCAGTTTGCCGGCAAGGTGGCGCCCCAGCTCCAACGGGGTTGGCGACGGCCCAACCACGATGCGTTCGATCGACACGAAGGGGTGCGTTCGCGTGATCAGCTCCATGGATTGGTAAACCTGCTGCGTCACGCGATCAAGAAATTTTCGCTTTCGTTGCTCATCGCCGGAGAGAACTTCGTCCATCGGTTGGGCAATGAACCTGTCCAGATACAGCTCACCCCTGAAGGTGAACGTGCTCGTCACGCCGGCCGGGCTCACAGTCAACAGGCCCAAACCTTCGTTCTTTTTTTCCAGCAAGCCAGCAATGTTGCGCAGCGCGGTTTCGCGAATGTCGATCGCCTTGAGGGCGGGCTTGGCGTGCTTGAACCAGCCCGCCTGTTCGTCCAGCAACGACTTGCGCGCAACAATCGCATAGAGTTGCTTCTCGCGATCGGGCTGAAACTCCACGGTGGGTATTCGCATCCATGAGAGCCCCGCTTCGCTCACAGGGAACTCGATCATCGATGCGATCGACCAGCGAAGGCTCGCATCCATTTCTGAATCGAGCACAGGTGCTTCTGGCATCACGAGCACCTGGTAGCTGCCTCGCGCCAGCGCAAGCGTGCAAGGATAGCCCGCGCCCCCTACCTTCTTCATCAAGTCCGCTATGGCTTGCGCGCCTATTGAGACGGCGGAGCTGTGCGCGCACTGGAGGACCTGCGGTCTGCGACTCGGATAGCGCGATGTGCGCACACTCACCGCAGCGAAGGTGCCATCAGCGGCCGCGTCGAACGCCGTCCAACCTTGGGTGCCCGATCCGAACATGGGCCAATAAAGGTTCATGCTTGCATTCCCCTCTCGCCCCCTGTCACAGGAGCGGCTGCGTGGCCTCACAGATGTCGAGCGCTAAAAACCGCAGTTCAAAGACAACTCACCTTCACACCTGTGATGCGATTCATCATGTCACACAAGGTTAGATTTTGTATATAGGTTCTTACAACAAAGTGTGCTGTACGGGGGACATCACGCAAATGCACTATGTCCTTTTGCAAGTACACGTGTGACACTTTTTTGGCCTCTTGGTTTTGCACACAGTAGTTACACCTTGCGTTCAGCCAAAAGACCTAGTCCATCTAGTCGAAAGCGGAGATTCCATCGCCTATCCACCGTTCAAACAGCCTACGGAGATCACTCATGCGTACACATCAACTTCGCAAACCCCTGCAATCGGGCTTCACGCTGATCGAACTGATCATCGTCATCGTGGTGATCGGCATTCTTGCCGCGGTGGCCATACCCAAGTACCAGGACTTGACTGCGCAAGCCAACGTGGGCGTGCTCAAGGCCGCTGCAGGCGCGGCTGCCTCCGCCAGCGCGGTGCAGTACTCGCTGCAGCAGGGGGGTCTGACGCATACGACGATTACCAACTGCTCGGCGTTGACCGCCCTGATTGAGGTTCCGTCCGGCGTTGCGATCACAGCGGCTGCGCTGGCCACGGGAGCCGGCGGCTCATGCACCTTCACCGGCCCCGGCGGGTCGACTTACACCGCGACGAACATCTATGGCGTACCGGCATAAGGATGTGACATGACAGGGCGGGGCCGGCAGCGGTACCGCCCCAATTCACCCATCAACCTCAATAGCTTTCGGAGATCCTCATGCGTACACGCCAATTTCACAAGCCACTGCAATCCGGCTTCACGCTGATCGAGTTGATCATCGTCATCGTGGTGATCGGCATCCTTGCCGCGGTGGCTATCCCAAAGTATCAGGACCTGACTGCAGAAGCCAATGTCGGCGTGCTAAAGGCGGCTGCGGGGGCGGCTGCCTCGGCTAGCGCAGTGCAATATTCGCTGCAGCAGGGAAATCTCACGCACACGACCATCACCAACTGCTCGGCTTTGACCTCGCTGATCGAAGTTCCCGCCGGCGTTTCGATCACAGCAGCCGCATTGGCAACCGGGCCCGGCGGCTCGTGCACGTTCACCGGCCCCGGCAGTTCGTCGTACACCGCGACCAACATTTACGGCGTACCGGCATAAGCCAAGGCTGGGCCGGCAACGGTCCGGCCCAGTTGTACCGCCTCAAATGACCACACCTGTGCGAACACTTCAAGCGGGTTTCACACTGATCGAGCTGATCATCGTGATCGTGGTGATTGGCGTGCTGAGCGTCTACGCCGCCGTCAAGAACGGCTCGTCAGGTGACTACACGCTCCATTCGCAAGCGCAGACCATGGTCAGCGACTTGCGCCATGCACAGGCGTTGGCCACCACCCTGGGCAAGAGCTTGCGAATTTCGATCATCACCGGCACCAATGGCAGCTATAGCGTGAGTTGCGTCACCCCGGGTGCGTCGCCTTGCAACTCCGTCGTCAATACGCCGATGACCAACCCCCTGACTGGGTCAAACTTCGCGGTCGCTCTTGAGAAAGATATTTCCTTGAGCGGCACTGCCACCCTCGATATCAACAGCCTTGGCAAGCCCGCGGCCGCCGCGGCCTACGTGCTGACTGCCGGGAGCACTTCCAAAAACGTGACAGTTTCCGCTGTGACGGGTTTCGTGAATGCGCCATGAACAAATATCGTACGGACCTTCGGCGGAGAGATCACGGATTCACGCTGATCGAGTGCATCATCGTCATCGTCGTGCTCGCAATCGCCGGCACGGGGATCGCCGCGATGCAAGGCAACATCTTCGATGGCCAGTCGTCGGTCAAGGACCTGCAGATCCGCATCCGCCTCATGGAGGAGTGTGCTGAGCAGGTGCTCGCGGTGAGGCGCTTCACCGTCGACGAATCCTATGCCGCGGTGTCCAACGGAAGCTTCGGCACCAACCTCTGCGGGGGACTGACGGCCCCCGCCCAAGCTGGCTATGCGATCCCGACTGTATCCATCACCGAAGGCTACACCGGCACTGCCTGCCCAACCAACGGCACGTGCAAGCTCGTGACGATCACGCAGAACGGCATGACGCCGCTGACCCTGATGTTGGCTGACTACTGATCATGATCCGAACGACAAGATCCCCTTTCCTCCAGCGTGGCTTCACGCTGATGGAACTGGTCATCGTCGTTGTCGTCCTTGGCTTCCTGTCGGCCGTCGGATCCACGATGATCGTCGACACATTCAAGACGACGAAGATGGTTTATGCAAGCCAGTCCGCCGCCACCCAGGCCCGGTACGCAGTCGAACGGCTGGCTCGCGAGATTCGCCAGGTGAAATACACCGGCAGCAACTACGTGATTGGCTCGATTACTTCGCCGGCATCTTCCGCCTCCTTCACGAACGTCATCAATGGCGTCGAACAGGCGGTCTCTGTGGACGTGAACGGCACGGACCTGCGCCTCAGCTACGGCGCCCCCTTGGTTCTGTGCGGCAACGTGAGCGGCTTCACGGTGAATTACCTCCAGCTCGATAACAGCGCCGCCACGTCAACAGCGAATGTGCGCTTCGTCGTCATCAGCCTCACGGTGACCGATGGCACCAGTGGACAGTCGATCACCGAGCGTCTACGCGTTGCCTTGAGGAGTTCATGATGAACGAGCAACGCCGTGAGCGAACTCAGCGTGACCGCCAGCGCGGCGTGGCCTCCATCATCGTGGTGCTGTTGCTGATCGCCGGCGTGGTGTTCATCCTCGGCCAAACCATGGGCATAGTCGGCACACGCGGCGGTGATACCACCCGACAGCTGGATAGCACCGCGGCGCTGGAACTGGCTGAAAGCGGGTTGCAGCGGGCGCAGGCCGTAATTGCTACTGCGTCGAGTTCAGGAATCATGAGCGATGCTGTATGTAGCGGAATCGCTACCGGCGGTCCGTTTGCACTTGGCCGAGGAAGTTTCAGCTATGCGGCACCAGTGGCCGACCCAGCAGGATGCAGCTACGCAGGCACAGCGTGTTCCAGCTGTTCGGTTCCGGTCACCGGAACGGTTAATTCGGCTCAGCGTTCCCTGAGCACGACATTCAACATCAGCCAGTCCTATGGCGTCACTGGCCGGGGAACGGTGGTCACCATGGTATTGAAGAACATTCACACGGTTCCGGCGTTGGCTTTGTTCCATCTTGCCTGGCAGCGGCAAGGTGCAGGAGGCAACGCCAACGCCTCGATCTGCGGCACTTGCGGCAACAGATGGACCGTCGAGTCCAGCAGTGGAAATCCCAGCGTCGGTGCCATGGGCGTGACGGTTCCAATCGCCCCTCTCACCTACAGCCAGGTTGTTACGCAGAACCTCAGTCTCAGCCGCGATTACGTTGAGGTAGGCGCGCTGTTCCCTGCCACCGTCAGTTATGGCGCTGCGCCAACCTTTGTGGGTTCGTATTGGGATGATCAAAGCGGCGGGGGTACCGGCAGCAAGACGGTCAACAACTCGGGCTACACCGGCGAAGTCAATAGTGGCGTGGTGGCCGCGACCTCGGGCACCTGCGTTGCAGCGCCCAGCGCCGGCACCGAGCAATCCTGCAACAGCTGGTGCCACGGCGGCGACACCCTGATCTATGGCTTGGCTGGGAGGTCGGCCGGCGTGTCGGCCGAGCTCAGCACCGTCACGTTCAACATCAGCGGAACCCCGGCCCAGAACGTTCAGTTGACACGCTTCGTCCATTTTCCGGACACCGGCGGGGGCACGGCGAACGCCTCCGGGACGATCTATTCGGAAATCTGGGTGGCGACCAACGCCGACTATCTTTCGTCCACGAGCGCTCCCGCGACCTCCTATCCAGCGGCCGTGTTGGGGACCGTTGGTGCGCACATCAATTTGAGTTCAAGCATGTCAGGCGGTACAACCACCATGGAAGTGTCATCGGTCGTCGGTGCGGGAAGCAAAATTTGCGTCGACGACTTACTGTCCACATATTCGGGCAACAATCGGTTTGTAAGTGGCACGAAAATCACGGCGACTCCGGGCGGCGCAACGTGCAACAGCGCAGCCGGGACATACACTTTCGATACACCGACCACCAGCAACATGAATGCCGGGACGGTGCCCCTTGCATCGTCAAAGAACCTGATCGTTCAGGGCCAGGCCGGGATCGCATTCACTGCTGGCGCGACCAACAACGGGGCGGTCACTATCGCGTCAGGGCCGGTGGCCTCGATCTACACGTTGTCGACAGAAACCTCAGTTCCCATCTCAGTCCCGATCACCCAAGGCTCCGCTGGCTCTGGAGACACGATCCGCGTCTCGACATCCAGTTCCTTGCCTTCGGTTGGTACTCGAGTTGCGCTGTTCACCAACAACGGAGGAGCCGGCGCGTTTGCGGCCAACACGACGGTGCAGTCCGTCGGGGCCAATTCCTTCGTGGTTTCGCCGGCGCCCACTGCGGCCATCGAAGGCGGCGTCGCCTGCGGTGGCACATGCGCATTCTTCAACGGGCCGTCAAGTACCAGTTCCGTCACTGAATTCAGGATCGAACGCAGCACTGTGGGAGCTGACACAAGCCAATGGAGCAGCGGCTTCGCGTGCCTGAAGGGCGTGGATGCCAGTCTCATCGCGCCGGTCACGAGCTCCACCGTCAAGCCCGGCAGGTGGCAGGAACAGGTGCAGTGAAACGCATTCAACCGACAGCAACATCGGAGCAGTCATGATGCCGCAAGATTTCGAGATGACCCGGTCGTTCATGGTGGAGCACATCCCGCAGTTGGAAGTGAGGCCGCCAGACGTGGACCCGACTGAAGATGAAGCGGCCAAGGCGCACGCCAAGAGACTCGGCGTGCCGTTCGTCAACCTGCGCGAGCACGACTTTCATCCGCAAACCGTCAAGCTGCTCAACGAAGCGCAAGCCCGCCGCTTCAAGGCGCTGGTCCTGGAAGACCGCGGCGAAACCTACCTGATCGGGTTCGTCGACCCCTGGGACCTGCGCGCGCAGGACGAGGTCGCGGGTGCGCTGAAACGGCCGCTGGACGTAGCCGTCATTACGGCAGAACAGCTGAACGACACGATCGAACGGGTCTATCGCAAGACCGAACAGATCGGCCAGTTCGCTAGGGCTGTAGGGCAAGAGGTCCAGGCGCATGACAACGTGTTCGACCTGAAGAATCTGAGTCACGCGATCGAGGACGCCGAGGTGCCGGTTGTCAAGCTCCTGCAAACGATCTTTGACGACGCGGCCCGCATCAACGCGTCCGACATCCACTTCGAACCGCAGGAAACGAGCCTGGTGGTCCGTTTCCGGATCGACGGCCTCCTTCACGTCCAGGTGGAAACCGACCCTCGAATCGCGTCCACCCTCATTGTCCGGCTGAAGCTGATGGCTGGACTGGACATCGCGGAAAGAAGGCTGCCGCAGGACGGCCGGTTGAACATCAAGGTGGGCGAGTCCCGCTTCGACGTCCGGATGTCGACGATGCCCACGCAGTTCGGCGAATCGGTAGTGCTGCGCCTCCTGCGCCAGGATTCGAAGCGGTTGCAGCTGGCGCAGATCATGACCCGGCGCGCACGCAAGACGTTTGAGAAGGCTTTGCAGTCGCCACACGGCATCGTCCTGGTCACCGGCCCGACCGGCAGCGGCAAGACGACCACTCTGTATGCGGCTCTCGAGATGCTCAACAAGCCGGACGTCAAGATCCTCACCTGCGAGGATCCCGTGGAGTATCGCCTGCCCGGCATCAACCAAGTCCAGATCAACGAAAAGATCGAGCTCACTTTCGCGCGCGTTTTGCGCTCCTTCCTGCGTCAGGACCCGGACATTCTGCTGGTCGGCGAAATTCGGGACAACGAAACAGCGGACATCGCCGCGCGCGCGGCGATGACCGGACATCTCGTCTTGTCGACGCTGCACACCAATGACGCCGCCACGACACCGCTGCGCCTGTTGGACATGCATGTCCCTGGCTACCTGATCGCGTCCAGCCTGCTGGCCGTCGTGTCGCAGCGCCTCGTCCGGCTGATCTGCGGCAATTGCGCCGCGCCCTACACCCCTTCACCGGAACACCTTGCATGGTTCAAGAGCCGCGTGAGCGAAGAAGAACTATCGCTGGCCAAGTTCCGGCACGGCAAGGGCTGTGTGCGCTGCAATGGCGTGGGCTACTTCGGCCGTAGGGGCGTGTTCGAGGTCGTCGAGATGACCCCACCGCTCGCGCTGGCGATCCAGCAGCCGGACCCCAGCACGTTCGAGCCGCTGGCGCGCGATCAAATCGGTATCTACACCATCGAGCGCAACGCGCACGAACTGGTGCTTGCAGGCGAGACCACCATCTCGGAAGCCATGACGGTGACGATGGGTGGCGATCTGGGTTAACGGAGGACGTGCCATGGAAATATTTGAATACTCGGGGCGCAATCGTCGCGGAGAAAGCATGCGCGGCACGGTTGAATCTGCAAGCGCGCAGGCCGTGGCCACGTGGTTGATGGACACGGACATCTTTCCTGTCTCTATCAAGGCCCAGGCCCCGGCGTTCAAGCAGCCCGCCTGGTTCACGCGGATTTCAGGCCAGGAAAAAGTGGCGCCAATCGACCTGCTGTTGTTCACCCGGCAGATGGCCAACATGGTGCGGGCTGGCTTGCAGATGATGGATGCCATCGACGGCATCCAAAGAACGACAGCAAGCAAACCTCTCGCCAAGGTTCTACGCAGCGTGCGAGATGACCTGGACCGCGGCATTGTTCTTAGCGGCGCATTTGCGCGGCAACCGGAGGTGTTCGATGACTACTACGTGAGCATGGTCCGCGTGGGCGAGGGTACAGGCAGGCTCGAAGAATCGTTCCAAAGCCTGTACAAGCAGGTGGAATTCGATCGGCAGATGCGCCAAAAGATCAAGGCTGCGCTGCGCTATCCGACTTTCATCCTCATTGCGCTCGCCATCGCTATGACGATCATGACGGTTTTCGTCATACCTTCGTTCGCCAAGACCTATGCCGGTCTCAAAGTCGAGCTCCCGCTGATCACGCGCTTCCTGCTGGGCATTTCGACCTTCACGGTGAACTATTGGTGGGCAATGCTGATCGGTGTAGGAACGCTGTATTTCATCATTCATCTCGTCCTGAAATCGCCGGACGGCCGCTATGCCTGGGACAGGTTCAAGTTGGGGCTTCCTATCATCGGGCAGATCCTGACGAAGGGTACCGTGGCACGGTTCAGCCGCAGCTTTGCCACCGCCATGAAGAGCAATGTGCCCATCGTCACCGCCTTCCAGTTGGTGTCGCGGGTAGTTGACAACGCCTTCTTTGAAGCGCGGATCTTGCTGATGCGCACGGGCGTCGAGCGCGGCGAGATCTTGAGCCGCGTGATGCGAACTTCGGGAATCTTTTCGCCGCTCGAACTGCAGCTGATCACGGTGGCGGAGCGCACCGGCGAGGTCGACCAGGCGGTAGAGCAGATCGCGCTGATGTACTCCGAAGAAGTGGAGTACGAGGTTGCCAGGCTGAGCCAGACGATCGAGCCGCTGTTGCTGGCCTTGATGGGCATCCTGGTGGGCACCCTGGTGCTGGGCATCTTCCTGCCCATGTGGGACCTGGGGCAGGCCAATTTCAAGCGCTGAACCGGAATCGGTTGGGTCAGTGGCGGACGGATTCGGGGGCGCAGCCCATAGCGGCGCGGACCGCGTTGCGGGTGGCGTGGTCGCCCTGGAAGCTCGCCGCAATGGCACACACGTCGGCGGTATCGTGGACCGCCACAGTCGCACCACCGCTGTGCGGCCGGACCGCCGAAGCAACACCGCCCACCAGTCCGAGCAGAATGGCCACGGCTGCGACCTTGGTTGTGATGGTTTGCATAGCGGGTCCTTTCTTGGCAGAGCTGGAATGACTTCAACCCTTGAATGCATTGGGCCACCGCCTCACGCCAGCCAGTTAAGGATGTGGACTAGCCAGCCTTAGGTGATTTGCCCATCCCCGCCCAGGGATTGTTAACATGCTGCGATGCCCACCGCCCTGCAGCTCGCCGAAGGCAACCCCATCCTCATGGACGCCGTGCGCCGCAGCCGAAAGCTGCTGAACCGGCGGGCCCTGGTGGGCGCGGCTGCCAGCGCCGTGCCCGTGCCGGGCCTGGACTGGGCCGTGGACGCCGCGCTGCTGTCCCGCCTTGTCCCCGCCATCAATTCCGAATTCGGTCTGACGCCCCAGCAGCTCGCTGAACTGCCCGCGCACCAGCGCGACAATGTGCAGAAGGCGTTGGCCACGGTCGGCTCGGTGCTGGTGGGCAAGCTCATCACGCGCGACATGGTGCTGCGCATGGCAAAGACTGTCGGCATGCGCATGACCACCAAGCAGGCCGCCAAGTACGTGCCCCTGGCCGGGCAGGCGATAGCCGCTGTGATGGGTTACACGGCCCTGCGCTACCTGGGTGAAGAGCACATCAAGGATTGCGTGCGGGTGGCACAGGCCGCGCAATTGGCGCTTCCGGCGCCGACGGCCCACCGGCGGCTGGGCGCCTAGACGGCGAGGCCTTTTGGGCCCTCTTGCTGGCGCGCTACGAGGCGATTTTTTCCGCGCCGTGCCCCATCAGAAGTCCCATATGGGCAGCACGCGCAGCCAGCCGCCTGCGTGATTCAGCCTGTACGGCATCTAGCGCCCGCTGTTCCGTCGCAAACGGTCCCGCGCCGATCTTGCGGGTAGCGATTCCTTCTTCCCAGACCGATTCCGGACAGTTGACGCAGACCTTCGCATAGGCGTAGTGGCCATCGGGGGAAGGGACGGTGTAGCAGGCCAGATAGAAGCCATGGATCGGGCCAGCGATGTACTCCATAGGGCGCGTGTGCTCTCGTCAGCGTAGGCGATGGATGGGGGTGCGCCGGACCTTAACGCAAACGGAAGGATCACGCGATCATCAATATTGATGCTAACTAAAGGGCTCATACCCGGCGCTTCAGCGCCCTGGCAAGCGACGAAAAAAAGGGACAGGCCATGGCAGCCGCCTCTTCCGTCAATGATCTGGTCAGACGCGCCTCATCGGCATAGCCCGGCGAAACGGTCTTGTGGCTTGCAAGTCGCACCGGGAATGGCGGCCGGGCTTTCATCAACAGATCCTTGCACGTGGCATCGGCTGAGCCGATCCTTCACCCTTGCGGAGTATTGCCACCCCACGGCCAGGGGAGGCAAAGGCGCACCTGGTTTCCAACTGAGCGTCTTCCACTTCGGATGGCCCTTGCTCTGGAGGGCTTCAAACTTTTCGCAGAACTGGCCGGCCAGACTGGTGATGAATTGATTGCGTTCTTCGCTTATGAAGTTGGCGGTGATCAGATACGAATCGACGCCGAGCGAGGGCAGGCCCGCACCAGTGATATTCAATGCGGGGTAGCTGGACTTCTGAATCTCCGCCCTTTTGTAGTCCTGCAGAACTTTTGCCGAGGTGCCATGCGCCGGATCGAACTTCAGCAGCCTTAAGTTTGGAGGCACGTTCGCCTCGAGCAACTTGAGAGGCTGGCCGCCGACAAGCACAAGTACATCGATTTTGGGGAAGGCCGAGTAGAAGTCCGGGTCGCTCAGGACCATCAATGCCGATCTCCGCGTCCGGGTGCCTTCATCGTCGCCCGTCACAGCGGGATTGATGAAAGGCGCCACGGCGGTTGGTCGTTCGTTGAACATCTTGCTGTAGATGTTCAGTGCAGTCAGATATGTCCCGCTCTTCTCGGCATCCATCCAGATCCGCCTGCCCCGGACCTGGTAAATGAACTCAAGCGGGCTGTCTTTGTGTACCAGGAAATGGATCTCCTCTCTGTACAGCGGCATGAAGACTCTGAGATTCTTGAGGAGTTTGCCGTATTGCCGTCTTGTTTCCGCAGGCACGTCACGGCTGTCGCGCAAGTACACAAAAGCGGCATAAACATCCGACTGCACAATCCCCAAGGTAACGCCTTCCGTCTGGCTCATGTCCTCCACGTTCGCCCAGGAGCCCTTTGAATCGCGCACTTCCAGCGCCGGGGAAACGAATTCCTTGAGGTTGTTGCCTATCTGGTAGTAAGTGCCGGTCTTCCCACCCGTCACGATGACTTCTGCATGTGCACTAGCCACCGCGACAGCCACGAGCACAAGCACAAGCACACCTTTCATCAAGTCAAGCCACAAGTGGGCCGTTGGTGTCATTCGTTGCATGGCGTATCCTTTCCTTGAAAACATCACTCTTGCGATGTGCACAACCCTGCGGTCTGGTGCGCCGCGGAGCACGGCGACCTGCTTGATCGCGGCGCAACCGGACTCTCGGTGAGCAGCACCGATGACGCTTCTGCCCCGCTCGTCAACGGGATGTGAGCTGGGGAGGCGATAGCTGTGGCGTGCGCCGGTGGCTGCGGCGATGCGTCTTCGCTGGTCCGGGATGCGAGAATCTTCGCCACCATCCATAACAGCACCAAGGCGATGACGCCCGCGATGACGGTCGTGAACAGAAGCGGAGATGCCGTCCGGCCCGTCGGCCGCCCCGAGCTTTCTTGTCGAAGTGCGATCGCTACGCCACCTCCAGGAGCGCCCTCGGGCTGCCGGTCGGCCGCCCCGAAGCGGGGCTTGCGTCCGCAGTATGGACAAAAGGCCACTACCCCGAACCACGGCCGCCGGCAATACTCACACAGGTTGTCAGCTTGCGGCGATTGAGTCGGGTTGTTCATCTGGACGTTCGCCTAGTCAACCTGGCTCTCCAATTTCCAACCGGACGCTTGCGAAAGCGCGGGGTGGTATGCCCACAAATGAGCGTCGTAGACAAACAGCGACGTGAGCCATGGCCTTGCGACGCTCAATGTGCCGAACAGCACCTCAGGGTTGCCATCTGCCTGCAGTTGAAGAACGGCAAGATGTGTTTCTTCATCGGATGCGAGCAAGGCGAGAACCCCCTGGGGTGCATCGATCCGCAGGCCGACGACCGCCCGCTCACACTCCGATTCGACAAGTGGCACAACGACCTGTGGAGACGTACGAGCGGAAACACACCCGGGCTGCATTCCGGGGCTGCCCTCGATGCGTTGGTCATTCGCGTAGCTGATGCACCCTGTGCACAGCCGCGGCGCTTCGATGGGTACCCGCTGCGGAAACAGCTTGCCCATTTGCACGTACTCCAGCGGCGCGTTCTGGTCGCTCCAACACTGCTGCCAGAAAGACTCGAAAAACAAGGGACAGCCCAACGAGAAAGCCGGCCTCAGCCCATCCGGCCAGGCCATCCAATCGGACTTCTTCTTGTCCGTTTGATTGAGGCGAAGAATGAGCTGTCCTTCCTCGCTTGGCCAGATCACATGCAGGGAATCGAAAACCGGCGCCTCGAAGCCATGTGCGGGAGCGACGGCACCCGTCGGCAGGACCACCGTTTCGGCCGCACCCAGGGGTTGGCCGACGAGGTTCACGGTGCCGTTCTTGCCCAGTTGCGGCAACCAGATTTCGCCTGCCCATGCAACTGGACCGCCGAGCGCCGGGCCGTCTCCAAAATACTCTACCGTGTACGACAAACCGATCACAGTCGGTGTTAGCACCGCCAATCCATCAGCCGTCGGAAAGTACAACGTGGCGCTGCGGACCCCCTCGGCGACTTCCATGCGCCAACCACGGAAGTTCTGCAACCCCGGTGCCAAGGTCGCACCGGCCTGGCCTTCGAGCGGGAACCAGACCTTCGATTCCGGCAGAAACACGAGGAGCTTGCCTTGCTGCGGCTCTATGGCCATCAAGGTCGACGAGGCCACATCGAACTTGTGAACCACGAATCGATACTGCCCCGGTGGCAATGCCGGCAAGGTTCTGTCCGCATCGCTTGCTGGATCGAGGCGCGCGTTCGACCGTGCCAAGACCAGGGGCGCAGCTGTTTGCCTCAAGCCCGCTGACGCAGGGCCGCAGGTGTCGGATACCGGCGACGCGCCGAAGGGTGGAACCCACGACGAGTCCTGGCCCAGGATCGTGTCATGCAGCTGAGTGCCGGATTGCGGTGAGTAATTGAAATCCGACGGGAACCACTGGCCCGTGGAGGTGTCTTTTCGTGCGCCGATCATCCGGCGCACGTCCTGGGTTGAGAGATTTGCGTTGACGAGCGTCCCATCGGTGGACGCGGCAAGATGCCAGGTGTCCGATCCTGGATCGCGATACCACGAGCCCGAGTCGAGCCGCCAGCTCTCGGTCTGCTCTTTCACAATCAACTGCCTCACGTCGACCTCTACTACAGCTAAAGGGCCGGTAGGTCATTAGAGGGGAGCAGCGCGGAAACCTGTATGGGAAAAATGTCCCGTTTTTGTCCCGGAGCAGGAAGCCCGGCAGGTGCAATGCAACGCGCTGGTGAGGTCGGTCTATGAAGCCTGTTTCCGCGGACTCTGGGTCAACTACGCCGCCGAAGAACACCAGCTAGTCGGCATGCGCCAAGGGGTGAGCCCCAAGTTTGAGACGATCGTTAAGCAGCTCCATCGCGCTCCTGGCGCGGCCCCAAGCGGCGTCTTTGCGCAATCGAAGGCCCTGGCGTGGGATGCCTTGTGCGACTACTCCCATGGAGGCGGCCGGCAACTTGCCCGGTGGCAAAACGAGGAGGAGATCGGCCCGTCACATCCGGACCACGAGATCCCTGGGCTTCTGCGCCTGCTCGTTCATTTTGCGAGCGCTTCATCCCTCGGTATGCACGACGCCGCAGACAGCGTGGGCACACTGAAGTCAGAAATTCTCGATGAGCTGCAGAAGGCGCTGGCATTGATCGAGCGCTCCACCAGTGTCACATCCCGTCCGCATGGAACCGGTTAGCGGGTGAACCGGGGCCCAACCCTCACCGTGATGCCGATCGCGCTTCCTGTGAGCGTTTAGCCTCACCACGCCGCACACTTTGAGCGCTGGGAGTTGCGAGGGCGCAGCTGACAGGACTGCCACGTTAAAGGGGAGGTTTTTCCCATGGGATCCGGGGCAAATGTCATGTGCCATTCCCTGCGGGCTCACCTACTATGGGATCGCGCGCCGGTTTCCACAGGAGGTGGCAATCATGGGAACACTGACTCAGCTCTTCAATTCCGACCCTCTGCTTGCGGCCGTTCGCCGTATGCACACAGACATGGAAGTCGCGATGAGGGTCGCGGACCTCGGATCCCACTCGGAGCGGTGCGGCTACGCAGAGACGATCGTGCGTCTCGTAATGGGAAGCGAGATCACCGCAACGACTCTTCAGCGCGCGCACGACACCGAGGGGGACTCGCTTCGCGCGTGCACCGCAGCATCACTTGTTTTCATGGCGGCGCGGCTGATGCTCGACGAGCAAAAGAGCTCGGGCTCAAGGCAGCTGCTGATTGCGAAGCTCACGGTGAACAAGATGGAAAAGCGCTTGATCGGCTTCGTAAAACGCAATGGCGTGCGTGCTTGGCCCCACAGCTGCGAATTTATCGTCGGTCCCTATGCTTCGGCGGCGCAGTTCGCGCAGGTGCAGGCTCGATATGCAGCCTCGGGGCGCTCGTCATCAATTGTGGATCCGGACCCTGGAGGGTTCGCGGGAGCATAGAGAGAGTCGCGCCGGGAAATTGCGGCCGCCCCCGGTACAGCGAACGCTTGGGCGAAGCCTGCATCTTCATGATCGCACCTTGGTCTTCATCCATCTTCGCGGCTCCTTGGGTCAGCCGACGCCGACATGGCATCGCTACTGCACGGCAAATCCTCGTTGAACCCCTAGACGCTGTCGACCCGGACTGGGGGGTATCGACCCCAACGCTTGCCAACATACCCTTCCGTTTCGGTTACGCATGCCACCTTTTCGCATCAATCGCGGGGCCGGAAAACTGTCACCCAACCCGAAAAGAAAAAAGCCTGCTCACTTTTAAGTAGCAGGCTTTTCAAACCCCACGAGGGGAAACTGGTAGGACGTACAAGATTCGAACTTGTGACCAACGGATTAAAAGTCCGCTGCTCTACCAACTGAGCTAACGTCCCAGCAAAGCCAACGATTATATCCCCGGTTTTTGGCCTTTTGACGTAGCCAACCGATCCAACACCCACCCCGCCGCGCATTGGCCGAACGTCGCGGTGACGCTTACGACCGATCCGTAGCCGTGGCAGTTGAGCGAGCCGTCGCCTTCGATCGCGCAGGACGGGTCGGGCGGCGCCACGGCTTCGCGGCTGAACACGCAGGCCACGCCGATCTTCTTGCCCTCCTTGGGCGCGCCGTGAAACTTGCGCAGCCGGTACCGCAGTTGCGCGAGCAACGGGTCATGCGTGGTGTGGGCCAGGTCGTCAATGTCGACCTTGTGCGCCAGCCGCTTGCCGCCGGCCGCGCCAGCCGCGACGAACAATGTGCCGGTATCCCGCGCCCACGCCGCCATGGCCGCCTTGGCCTTCACCTGGTCGCACGCGTCCACCACCGCATCGACGCCCGGCGGCAGCAGCCGGGGCCAATTGTCAGGTTCGACGAACTCCTCGACGCAATGCACCTTGCATGACGGGTTGATCTGCGCGATGCGCTCCGCCATCGCCTGCACCTTGGCCTGGCCGAGCGTTGCGGCCAGTGCGTGGACCTGCCGGTTGATGTTGGATTCGGCGATGTGGTCCAGGTCGATCAGCGTGAGCTGGCCCACGCCGCTGCGGGCCAGCGCTTCCGCCGCCCACGAGCCTACGCCGCCGATTCCCACCACCGCCACGTGGGCCGCGCGGATGGCCTGCGCGCCGGGGACTCCAAAGAGGCGCTCCAAGCCGCCGAAGCGGCGTTGGAGGTCGGCGGTTTCATCGAGGTGGGTCACCGCCCGATTCTAGGGACTAGCGGATCTTGGACAGCCGGTCTTTCGCTGCCACTGCCGCCTCGGACTGCGGGTACGTCTTGATCAGCTCGTCCAGCGTGCGGCGCGCACCCGCAGCGTCTTTCAGCTCGATCTGGCAATTGGCAATCGACAGCACGGCCTCGGGCGCGCGCGGGTGATCGGGAGCCTGGGCCAGGAGCCCGCGGAAATTAGCGATGGCGCCCCGGTAGTCGCGGTTGGCGTACTGCGAGTTGCCCAGCCAGAAGAGCGCCGTCGGACGGAAACCGCTTTGCGGGAAGCGCTTGATGAAATCCGCGAACGCCGTTTGCGCGCCGGGGAAATCGCCTTTGCGGAAGACGGCAAGCGCGGCCTCGAAGTCACGCGACTCGGTGGGGTCGGCGATGAACTCCTTGCCGTCGACCGACACCTTGGATGGCTCGAACTTGCGCAGACGCTCGTCCACGCCCGCGGCGATGTCTTTCTGGCGGCGCTGCAGGTCGGCGATCTCGCGCAGGAGTTGCTCGTTCTGGCCAGTGATACGCGCAAGCTCGCCGCGCACGGTTTCGATCTGTGCCTGCAGATCGAGCAGGCTGCGGCGCAACTGCATGGTGTCCTGGCGCTGGGCTTCAGCGTCGCGCTCGTGCGCGAGCCGCTGCTGCTCCACGCGGCCACGCAATTCCAGGATAGCGCGGCGTGCCTCGTCGTCGTCGAAGAGCGCGGCCGACGCGCCGGAGGCGGCCAACAAGGCAGCCGAGGCCAGGACGGCGGAGCGAATGAAGGAGCTGCTCATCAACGGTAGACGATCTCGGCGCGGCGGTTCCGGGCGTACGACGCTTCGTCGCTACCCTGGGCCGCAGGCTTTTCCTTGCCGAAGCTCACGGCTTCGACCTGGTTGTCCGTCACGCCCAGCAGGCCCAGCGCGCGGCGCACGGCCTCGGCGCGGCGCTGCCCCAGGGCCAGGTTGTATTCGCGGCCGCCGCGCTCGTCGGTGTGGCCTTCGATGTTGATCTTGCGGCCGGCGTTGGCCTTCAGGAAGCGCGCATGCGCCTCGATCAGCGATTGGTATTCCGACTTGATGACGTAGCTGTCGTAGTCGAAGTACACCAGGCGCGCCACGTTGACGGGGCCCTGGGTGGTGCCGGCGGTCGGGTCGGTCACCACCGGCGTTACCTGGGTCTGCCCGCCGGTGCCGGCTTGGGTCGCGGCGCCCGTCTTGGGCGTCTTGTCCTCGACCGGCACGTCGCTGAGCGGAACGCTGGAACAGCCGGCCATGACGGCCACGACGCCAAGGGCCAGCAACATACGCTTGATCATTCAATTACCTCCTGAAAATGTGTTCACTTCTGAAAAGGACCCCAATCGGGCTCACGAATGTCGCCACCGCGGCCCGGCAGGCGTGCCTTGATCTTGCCGTCGAGCGTGGTGGTCATGAGGGCTTCCTGCCCATTCTGCCGTGTCGCGTAGACGATGAGGCGGCCATTGGGCGCGAAACTGGGGCTTTCATCGGCGCTGGTATCAGTGATTGAGTGCACCGTCCCGCTGCCGAGTTCCATGACCTGCAGCTTGAACGCACCGTTGATGCGCGAAATGTAGGCCAGCCACCGCCCGTCTGGGCTGATGGTCGGTGATATGTTGTAACTCCCCGTAAAGGTAACGCGCTCGGCATTCCCACCGCTGGGCGGCACGCGGTAAATCTGCGGCGCGCCGCCCCGGTCGCTCACGAAATAGATGCTGCGGCCGTCGGGCGAATAGAGGGGCTCGGTATCGATGCTGGACGACTGCGTGAGGCGCCGCGGCTCGCCGCCGTTCGCGTCGATGGTGTAGAGCTGCGAGCCGCCGTCGCGGCTCAGGGTGACGGCCAGCGTGCGCCCGTCCGGCGACCATGCCGGCGCGCTGTTGGAGCCGCGGAAGTTCGCGATCAGGCGGCGCCTGCCGCTCGAGACCTCGTGCACGTAGACCACGGGCTTGCGGGATTCGAACGACACGTACGCCAGCCGCCCGCCGTCGGCCGACCAAGCGGGCGAAATGATGGGCTCGGCACTGGCCAGCGCCGATTGCGCGTTCTCGCCGTCGGAATCGGCCACCCACAGGTTGTAGCGGTTGCCGGCCTTCGTCACGTACGCGATGCGGGTGGAGAACACGCCCTTCTCGCCGGTGAGTTTTTCGTAGATGAAGTCGGCGATGCGGTGGGCCGCAAGGCGCAGGTCGGCTTCCGTGACCGCGTAGCTCTGGCCGCCCAGGTCCACGCCCTTGACCACGTCCCACAGCCGGAAGCGCACGTCCCAGCGGCCGTCGGCCAGCCGGGCGACGCTACCCGTGGCCAGCGAGTCGGCATTTTTCTGGCGCCAAGGCGTGAGGTCGGGGCGGCTGGTTTCATCGAGCGCGGCGCCGGCCGCATCGATGGATCGGAATTGGCCGCTGCGCTCCAGGTCGGCCTGGATGATGGCCGCGATCTTCTGCGGCGCCGCGCTTTCGCCGCGGAAAGGCGCGATGGCGATTGGTAGCTGCGTGAGTCCCACACCCGTTACCTCCACGCGGAACTGCGCCCAGGCCCCGGCCACCGGTGCCAGCAGCAGGCCGGCCACGCAGGTTCGTCGTTTCATCATTTTTTCACCCATGACTTGTCTGGTCCTTGTTTTTGAAACTGCTTAACGCTTGCCGATGTCTTTCCAGCTAGCCGCCCAGCTGTCCCGGTGCTCCAGCTCGACAGCTTTGGCGTATCGGTAGAACGTCACTTCGAAATACGACAGGGCAATGATGAAGCCCGCCCAGCCGTCCATGAATCCGCGCTTGAAGAGGTAGTGCTTCAGGAAAGCCCACTTCGCGTGGACCAGCGCCTTGCCGTAGCTGGAGCCGGCCTGCCGCCGCTTGGTGGCGCCCAGCGTCGAATAGCGGTTCATCTTACTGATGGATTCGGCCAGATCCTTGAACGGCAGCTGCCAGATGGCATTGCGCAGGTAACCTGTGGTAACGCCAGGCGAGAGTTCAAAACCTTCGTGTACGGGGCTCATCTCGTAGCGCATCGAGTCCCTGCGGAAGAGCTGCGGCTGGCGGTAGTTGGGGTACCAGCCCGAATGACGGATTTCGCGGCCCAGGAAAAAGTTGCGCCGCGGCACGAAGTAGGCGCCATGCTCGGCACGCTCGGCCAAGGCACGCACTTCCTGGCCGACCTCGGGCGTGCAGCGCTCGTCGGAGTCGAGGCTGAAGATCCAGTCGTGCGTGCATGCGGCAATCGCATCGTTGCGCAGCTTGCCGAAGCCTTCGAACGGAATCTGCACCACGCGCGCACCCAGGCCCTCGGCGATCGCTATCGTCCCGTCCGTACTATTGGAATCCGCCACCACCACCTCGTCGGCCCATTGCACGCTGCGGATGGCGTCGGCCACCTTGGCAGCTTCGTTGTAGGCAATGATGTAGGCGGAAATCCGGGGCATGAAGGGCTGTCTCGCTGTGGGGCGTCTGGGCGGGTATTTTGGCCTATTGCAGGGCGTCCATAATCGAAGGCTCTCAGAACGAAGAGGTGGGACCGGGTGTCGGAAAGATTCAGTTGGGAAAGCCTTCGGCCGTGGCCTGCCTATGCCGTCGCGGCTTCGGTGCCCATTTCGCTGGCCGCCACCAATGTCTTCAAGGCCGTGCTGCTGGTCTTCGCGCTGTCGCTTTTGCTCGGTGCGGTGGCCGGGCGCAGGCGGCTGGAGCCGCTGCAAGGCCGCCGCACATTGGTGGTCATTGCCTTGATGCTGGGCGCCCTGGCAATGAGCCTGGGGTACACATCCGCGACCTTGTCGCAGGGCGCCCATGACTGGGTCAAGTACAGCAAGCTGCTGGCGATTCCCTTGCTGCTGCTGGTCTTGCCCACCCGGCGGCACGCCCTCATCGCCCTCGGCGTGTACGCGTGCGCGCAGCTGTTCGTCGTGGCGTCGTCTTACCTGCTCAGCGTCAACGTACCCCTCCCCTGGGTCTACAAGACCGTTGTCGAACGCACCTCGGAAGGCGCGGTGTTTTCCAGCTACCTCGACCAGTCGATCATGACCGTCGGCCTGGGGGCGCTCGCGTGGCACCTGCGCCATGAGATTCCGGGCCGGCATGGCACAAAGATCGGCGTTGCCATCGCCTTGCTGTGCGCGGGCAACGTGTTGTTCCTCTTGCCCGGGCGCAGCGGCCATGTCGCCTTGCTCGCGGTGCTGACGATGTCGCTGCTGTGGGCGCTCCCGGGCCGGTTGCGTCCGGCCGCGCTCGCGGCGCCTTTGTTGCTCGTGGCCGCGATGCTGTGGTTGCCGACGGAATTCCGCGACCGGGCCGCGGCCGTGGTGTCCGAAGCCCAGGCCTACCAGCGCGGCGACGTCAAACCCACCTCGTCGGGCCTGCGCCTGACGTACTGGCGTCGATCGGTCGAGGCCTTCGCCGAACGCCCGATCCTGGGCCATGGGGTGGGCAGCTGGAACACCGAATTCCGCCGGCTAGAGGGCACTCACCTGCGCAGCGAAGTACAGAACCTGCGCAACCCGCACCAGGAATACCTGATGTGGGCCGTGCAATTGGGTGCGGTGGGCGTCGCGCTGTTCCTCGCGCTCCTGGCCGCGCTGGCGCATGACGCGTCGCGGTTCACGCCGCCGGTTCGCGAGGCGGCCTGGTCGCTGGTGGTGATCTTCGCTGCCGTGTGCATGTTCAATTCCATGCTCTACGACGCCCTCATCGGCGACTACTTCTGCATCCTCTTCGGGCTCTTGCTGGCCGCCGGGTCGGCGCCGCAGATACCCCAAGCCCGTCCCGCCTGACCGCGATGCTGCGCAAACTCGCCCTCGCCTCCGCGACGCAGCCGCTGAGCCGGCCCGTGCCCGGCGAAAGCGCTGCCAGCCACCTGGCCGCTGTCGGCCCGGCGAAGGCTGCCCGCCGGGCCGCGTTGCGCCAGGGCGTGCTCTGGCTCACGGGCCAGCGCAAGTTCAAGCATGACCGTTTCCCCGCAGCTGCGCGCAAGGTCCTGTGGTGCTACTTCGGCGAAGCGCAGCTCGGGGATGCCCTGATGGACCTCGCGCCGCGCTCCCTGCTGCAGGAGCTGGGGTTCGAAGTCGACCTGTTCACCGTCCCTGCGCTCGCAGCGGTATTCCAGGGCGATCCCTGGCTGCGCAGGGTGGGCTCGCTTGCTTCCGACTTCGTGGGTGCGGAATACCAGTGTGCGATCGTGCTCAGCAACAAGCGCCGTCCCCTGCAGCCGAAGATGCGCAGCTTCCCGCGCCTGCCGTGGGTGTCGGTGCACGAGAACTTCACTGGCCCCAATTTTCATCGCGGCCTTTTTGCGGCGCAGCGCTTGGCGGACCTGGCCGGACAGGCGCTGAGCCCCGCACAGATCGACCACCATGGCCGCCAGAAACTGGGGCCGATCCAGCCCGAGCACTCGACCGTGGCGCCCGGTGCCGTTGCGCTCGGCGTGGGCGGCGTCCATGACGCGCGCACCTATTCCCACTGGGAAGCAGTCATGCGCGAGCTGCTGGCGGCGGGCCGGCGCCGGTTCGTGCTTGTCGGCAGCGACAACGCCAGGACGCAAGCGCAAGCCCTGGCCCAGGCGCTGTCCGGCAGTGCCGAGGTCGCCGACCTCACGGGCCGCCTGACGCTGCCCGAAACGCGCGCGGTGCTGGATGCCGCTGCCGTGACGGCCTGCCCCGACGGCGGACTGATGCACCTGGCGCTCACCACGCGCGCGCCCATCGTGCCGCTGTTCGCCGCGAAGATCGCGCCCGAATGGCGGATGCCGGCAGACTGCACTTACACTGCACTGCGCTCGGCGACGGACCGGGTGTCGGACATTTCCCCACAAGAGGTTGCGGCCATGGTCATGCATTCGCTGTCCGCCGAGCGGCGATGAATACAGCCGCAGCGAGTCTCAGGTCGCGCATCGCGCAACTGCTGCCGTACTTCAAAGGCGCCGGCTGGAGCATGCCGGGGCTGCTCATTGCCACCATCGTCGTCGCGCTCACCGAGCCGGTCATCCCGGCGCTGATGAAGCCGCTGCTGGACCGTGGTTTCCAGGGCGGCACGCTCTATCTCTGGGTCGTGCCCGTGGCGTTGCTGGGCCTCTTCGGCATTCGCGGCCTGGCCGGTTTCATCGCCCAGTATTCGCTGGCCTACATGGCCAACCACGCGATGGTGCGGCTGCGCAGCCGGCTGTTCGGCCGCTTGCTGGACGCGCCGATGACGCTGTTCGGCCAGACGTCCGCCAGCGCCTTGTCCAACACCGTGGTCTACGAAGTGCAGACCGGCACCCTCCTGCTGGTCAACGCCATGTTGTCGCTGATCAAGGACACGCTGACGCTCGTCGCGCTGATGGGCTACCTGCTCTACCTGAACTGGAAGCTCACCCTGATCGTGCTGGTGATTTTCCCCGGCGTGGCCTATGTGATGAAGGTGCTGTCCAAGCGGCTGCATCGCATCACCCAGGCCAGCCAGAAGGCCACCGATCGCCTGGCGTACGTGGTGGAGGAGAACGTGCTGGCCCATCGCGTGGTGCGCCTGCACGAGGCGCAGCAGGCCCAGGGCGAGCGCTTCGAGCGCCTCAGCAGCGAGCTGCGGCGCCTGGCCATGAAGTCCACCATCGCCGCTTCCGCCATGACGCCGCTCACGCAGATGCTGGCCGCGCTCGCACTGTCGGCGGTGATCTGCACCGCACTGTGGCAAAGCAGCACCAGCGGGATCACCGTGGGCGCCTTCGCCGCTTTCGTGACGGCGATGCTGATGCTGATCTCACCCATCAAGCACCTGTCGGAAGTGGCATCGCCGATCACGCGGGGCCTGGCCGCCGTCGAACGCGGCCTGGACCTGATCCAGAACACGCCGCCCGAACAGGAAGGCACGCACGAGGCCGCGCACGCCCGCGGCGAACTGGTGCTGGAAGGCGTGACGGTGCGCTATGCCGGCAGCAACCGCGACGCACTGGAAGCCGTCAGCCTGCGCGTCGATCCGGGGCAGACGATGGCACTGGTCGGCAGTTCCGGCTCGGGCAAGACGACGCTGGTCAACCTGCTGCCGCGGTTCGTCGAAATCACCAGCGGCCGCATCACGCTGGACGGCGTCGAGCTGCGCGATTGGCGCCTGTCGGCGCTGCGCAGGCAGTTTTCGTTCGTCAGCCAGGACGTCGTGATGTTCAACGACACCATTGCCGCGAACGTGACGCTGGGCCTCCCGCCCGATCGCGAACGCATCGCCCGCGCACTGGAAGCCGCCAACCTCGACGCACACGTCGCCGGCTTGCCGGAAGGGATGGACACTGTCGTCGGCCACAACGCCACGCAGCTCTCGGGAGGGCAGCGCCAGCGGCTCGCGATCGCGCGTGCGCTCTACAAGGACGCTCCCATCCTGGTGCTCGACGAGGCCACGTCGGCGCTGGACACGGAATCCGAGCAGGCCGTGAAGTCCGCGCTCCAGCGCCTGATGGCAGGCCGCACCACGCTCATCATCGCGCACCGGCTGTCCACCATCGAGCACGCTGACCGCATCCTGGTCATGGGCGCGGGCAAGATCGTCGAAGAAGGCTCGCACGATGAGCTGCTGCGCCGCAACGGCCACTACGCTCGCCTGTACAACCTGGCTGTGACGAGCGACCTGGACAGCTCGCAAGAGGAAGTTCTGGAATGAAGGTTTCGATCAGCGGCTTCACCTTTATCCGCAACGGCGTCTCGCTGGGCTTTCCGTTCGAGGAGTCGATCCGGTCGCTGCTGCCGCTCGTGGACGAGTTCGTCGTCGCTGTGGGGCGCGGGGAGGACGACACGTTGGCGCGCGTGCAGGCCATCGGCGACCCGAAGATTCGCATCATCGAAACGGTGTGGAACGAACGCATGGCCGACCGTGGTTTCGTCTACGCGCAGCAGAAGATGATGGCGCAGTACGCCTGCACCGGCGACTGGGCTTTTTACCTCGAAGGCGACGAGGTGGTGCACGAGAGCGAGCTGGATGCCATCCGCGCCAGCGTCGAGAAGCACCACGGCAACCCGGCTGTCGAGGCGCTGGTGTTCGACTACCTGCACTTCTACGGCTCGCCGGGCTATATCTCCATCAGCCCGGGCTGGTACCGGCGCGAATGCCGGCTGGTGCGCAACACCATTCGCACGTACGCTCCGGACGGCCAGTACTGGCTGGTGATGCACCAGCACAAGAAACCCCGCAACCCGCACGGTGCGCTGGCCGGGGCGCACATCTACCACTACGGCTGGGTGCGCCGCGCCGAATACATGCAGGCCAAGCTCGACCAGGTGTCCAAATACTGGCAGGGCGCGGTGGTGCCGACGATCAACTACGCCAACTTCGACCCGCAGGCCGTGACGCCATTCAAGGGCACGCATCCGAAGGTGATGGCGCATTGGCTGGCCACCGAGGCCGAGCAGGAACTGGTGTTCAACCCCGACTACCAGCTCACACGCAAGGAGCGAAAGTACCGCCTGTCGAAGGCCATCGAAAACCTGACCGGCCTGGACTTCAGCCGCAAGCACTTCAAGCTGGTGGCCTAAGAGACCGTCGAAAGATAAAGCGCTTCGTACCGCCGCGCCGCCTCTTCCCACGTGTGGTCCCGGGCAAAACGGCGGCCGTTCTCGGACAATTTTGCGGCCAGTGCCGTATCGGCCAGCAGCCGCGACAGCGCTGCGGACAACTGCCGCTCGTTGCGAGGATCGTCCAGCAGCAATGCATCTTCGCCGTTCTTCAGCAGCGCCGAAATGCCGCAGTACGCAGGCCCGCTCACCACCACCGGAAGTCCGTGCGCCATGGCCTCCAGCACCACCATGGCGAAGGTGTCGTCCAGCGTCGGATGCACGAGCAGCGTGGCGGCACGATAGGCCAGGCTCACGTCCTTCATCGTGCCGAGAAAGTGAACCTGTTCGGCAACGTGAAGGCGCCGCGCCTGCTCCTTGTAGGCCGGGATGCCGGCGGGGTTGCCCACCACGGCCAGCATCGTGCCTTCGGGAAGGCGAGCCATCGCCGCCAGCAAAGCGTCCAGGCCCTTGCGCGCATAGTCGTTCGCGACGAACAGCATCAGCACACCGGATTGCGGCAAGCCCAGGAGCCGGCGTGCCTCGCCCGGCGATGGCCCCGCGGCCGGCAGGTCTACGCCCGGCGTGATGACCGACATCATCGGCCCCGCGGAGGGATACGCGGCGGCGGCCTGTTGCCGCAACGTCTCTGAAGCCAGCACGATCGCGCGTCCAGGCTTCCGCTCGAAGCGGGCCGACTCCAGCCTCAGGTTCGCGATAAGGCGAGGGCTGGTGACGATCTTCAGCCACGCGAGCGCCAAGGCCCCGTCTCTCCGCCCTACCAGCAAGTTGCCACGCACCGGCTTGACGTGAATGGTCTGGACGTCGCCGTGCCAAGTGTTCTCATGCGAGTGCACCGCGTCGAAGCCGTGCCGCGTGGCCCACCAGGTGCGGGTCGCGTACCAGAGCTGGTTGATCCAGCGCGGCTTGACCAGCGGGCGTGAGACCCGGTGGTACACGACGCCGGGAAACTCGTGAACGATCTCTTGCGCGAACACATGCACTTCGTGCCGCGCGGCCAGATGCTCCACGACATGGATCGAATAGCTTTCGGCGCCCCCGCCGGCGCGGCTGAACACGCGGTTCAACACGGCGATGCGCAGGCGGCGCGGCGTTTCAGCGGCCATCGCGGCGCTTGTCCTCATACCGGGTCGCAACCTTCATCCACAGCACGGGCCACGACGTCGTGCGCAGCACGGGCACGCGCGGCAATTCGAACAAATCGTCGGCAGCATGCGTGCGGGAACGCTGGGTGGTCGTGCCGGTGGTGTAGCCGGCTTCCCGCACCATCGCCGCATGCTCGGGCCGGTGAAATCCGTAGGGATAGCAAAAGTGCCGCACCTCGGTGCCCAGCAGGTCCTGCAGGTCGCGCCGGCAGCCCGCGATCTCGTCGCGAGCCAGGTCGTCGCTGATCTTGAGAAGATCCAGGTGGTTGCGCGTGTGTCCGCCGGCCTCCTGGCCGCCCGCCACCCATGCCTTGAGCTGCGCCGCGTTCATCAGCCGCTTGGGTGCGACCCCTTTGGCATGGTCCCACATGTTGGAACCGCCCATCTGGCCACTCACGATGTAGCACGTCGCGCTGAAGCCGTGGCGCTGCAGGACCGGCAGTGCGTGCTCGAGGTTGTTGACGTAGCCGTCGTCGAGCGTGATCCCCACGACCTTGCCGGTTTTCTCGCCGCGCAGGTACGGCTCCAGCGCCGTCATGGAGAGGCCCTGGTAGCCCAGCACCTTCAGCAGGCCCATTTGCCGCGCGAACGTCGCGGGCGACACCACCAGGCTGCGATAGGCCGTATCGCGCGGCGGCGTGGCGTCGACCTGGTGATAGGTAAGGATCGGGATCGGGGGGCGCATCAGAGCAGCACGATATCGTACTGTTCCTGCCCCATCGCGCTTTCGCTTTGCAGCGAGATCGGCTTGCCGATGAAATCCGACAGGCCGGCCAGATGCTGGCTTTCCTCGTCGAGGAACAGCTCGATCACCTTGGGCGACGCCACGACGCGGTATTCGCGCGGATTGAACTGGCGCGCCTCTCGAAGTATCTCGCGCAAGATGTCGTACGCCACGCTGCGCGCGGTCTTCACCGTGCCCTTGCCCTGGCAGGCGAGGCAAGGCTCGCACAGCATGTGCGCCAGCGATTCGCGGGTGCGCTTGCGCGTCATCTCCACCAGGCCCAGTTGCGAGAAGCCGCCCGACATGGTCTTGACCCGGTCGCGCCCCAGCTGCTTGCGGAACTCCGCCAGCACGGCGTCGCGATGGTCTTCGCGCCCCATGTCGATGAAATCCACGATGATGATGCCGCCCAGGTTGCGCAGCCGAAGTTGCCGCGCGATGGCTTGCGCCGCTTCCAGGTTGGTCTTGAAGATCGTGTCGTCGAAATTGCGCGCGCCCACGAATCCGCCGGTGTTGACGTCGACGGTGGTCAGCGCTTCGGTCTGGTCGACGATCACGTAGCCGCCCGACTTGAGATCGACGCGGCGGCCCAGCGCCTTGGCGATTTCGTCGTCGATCGAAAACAGGTCGAAGATCGGCCGCTCGCCCTTGTACAACTGCAGCCGCCCGGCAGCGGCCGGCATGAACTCCTGCCCGAAGGCATGCAGCCGCGCGAACTGCTCTTTCGAGTCAAGGCGGATGGTCTGTGTCTCCTCGCTCACCAGGTCGCGCAGCACGCGCTGCAGCAGGTCCAGATCCTGGTGCAGCAGCGACATCGGCGGCAGGCGGGTGGAAGCCTCCTTGATGCGGGTCCAGGTCTTGCGCAGGTACGCGATGTCTTCCGCCAGTTCGGCGTCCGACGCGTCTTCGCCATTGGTACGCAGGATGAAGCCGCCGCCCTGCGCGCCGACCAGCGCCTGCAGCCGGCCACGCAGCGCTTCGCGCTGCTCAACCGGGATCTTCTGGGAGACGCCCACGTGGTCGTCCTGCGGCAGGAACACGAGCAGGCGCCCAGCGATGCTGATCTGCGTCGACAGCCGTGCGCCCTTGGTGCCGATCGGGTCCTTGATCACCTGCACCATCAGCGACTGGCCTTCGAACACCTGCTTTTCGATCGGCACCTGCGGCAGCGTGTTGCGCACAAACCCCGGCGGCTCGCCCTCGGGCTGGCGGTGCCAGACGTCCGCCACGTGCAGGAACGCCGCGCGCTCCAGGCCGATGTCGATGAAGGCCGACTGCATGCCCGGCAGAACGCGTGCCACCTTGCCCAGGTAGACGTTGCTGACCAGCCCGCGTTCCAGCGTGCGTTCCACATGCAGTTCCTGCACGGCGCCGTTTTCGACGATGGCCACGCGCGTCTCCTGCGGCGACCAGTTGATCAGGATGTCCTGCTGCATTTGTCTCACTATCTAGATCTTGAAACCCAGCCCGCGCAGCAGCTGCGTGGTTTCGTGCATGGGCAAACCCATGATGCCAGAGTAGCTGCCGCTGATGTGCGAAATATAGGCCGCCGCCCTGCCCTGCACCGCATAGGCGCCGGCCTTGCCCATGGGCTCGCCGCCCTCGACGTAGTTTTTGATCTGCGCGGGCGTCATCGCCGCGAAGGTGACGCGTGAATCGCTCAGCGCCTCCTGGCGTTTGCGGCCCGATTGCACCGCCACGGCCGTCAGCACCCGATGCGTGGACCCGGACAGCTCGCGCAGCATGCGCGCCGCGTCTTGCGCATCGGCCGGCTTGCCGTAAATCGTGCGGCCCCGCGCCACCGTCGTGTCCGAGCACAGCACCGGCGCGGGCGGGAGGCCGCGGCGCTTCATGCGCGCCAACGCGGCGTCGAGTTTGAGCCCGGTCACCCGCACGACGTAGCGGGCCGGTGCTTCGCCGGGCAGCACGTCTTCGAGCGACTCGGTATCTTCGCCGGCGTCCGGCAGCAGCAGTTCATGCCGGATGCCCAGCTGCTCCAGCAGTTGCCTGCGGCGCGGGCTTTGGGATGCCAGGTAAACGAATGTGGGCTTCGGATCATTCACGGTGATAGGGATGGTTCGCATTGATCGACCATGCGCGGTACAGCTGTTCCACCAGCAACACCCGCACCATCGCGTGCGGCAGCGTCAGATCGGACAGGCGGACGCGCTCGTGCGCGGCCTGCTTGAATCCGGGATCGAGCCCGTCGGGACCACCGATCACCAGCGCCACATCGCCGCCCTGCATTTGCCAGCCTTTGAGGCGCGACGCCAGGGCCACTGTGGTGAGCGCGGTGCCGCGCTCGTCCAGCGCCACCACGTGCGTGCCCTTGGGAATGGCCGCCTCGATGCGCTGCCTTTCGGCGGCGTAGAGCGTTTCCAGCGTCTTGGAAGCGCGCGGCTCGGTCTTGACGGCCTTCAGTTCCACGCGCAGTTCAGGCGGGAAGCGCTTGGCATAGTCGTCCCAGGCGGTCTGGGCCCAGTCGGGGACCCGCTGGCCGACCGCCACGACCAGCAGCTTCATCTCTTGCGGGTGGGCGTCTTGCCTGCGGTCTTGCCAGTGGACTTGCCCGCGGCCGGCTTGCGTGTGGGAACAAGGTACTTCCTGGCGGGCGCTTTTTTCGCAGGCGCCTTGGCTGCCGGTTTCCCGGTTGTCGTCTTCGCAGTTGCCTTTGCTGCTGTCTTCGCGGGTGCCTTCTTGGAGGCGGGCTTCTTTGTGGCGGGTTCGGGCTCAGCCTCGGCGAACGCCGGCTTCGGGGCGCCGAACTTCAACCGTACGGGCTTCTCACCCCAGATCTCTTCAAGATGATAGTACGTCCGGATCGCCGGCTGCATGATGTGCGCCACTGCGGCACCGCAGTCCACGATGATCCATTCGCCGTTTTCCTCGCCTTCGATGCGCGGCTTGGGAAAGCCCGCCTCACGGACGGCATCGCGGACGCTGGACGCGAGTGCCTTGGTCTGTCGATTCGAGGTGCCCGACGCGACGATGACGCGTTCGAACAAGGGCGAAAGGTGCTCGGTGTTGAAAACCTGGATGTCCTGCGCTTTGACGTCCTCCAGGCCATCGACGATGGCTCTTTGCAGGCGTTGCGTGTCTTTTCTTGCGGCGGCTTCTTGGGTCATCAGGCAGGTTGGTAAAGGGAATGTTGGTCAATATAACGTGCAACGCCCGGCGGGACCAGATGGGCGATCCCTTCTTCGGCGGCAACTCGGTCGCGCACCTGGGTGGCGCTCTCAGGCATCTCGGGCAGGCGCAGCAGCCTCAACTCGGCTTCGACAGGCAGCAGTCGCGGCCCCGAATTCGGATCCGCGGCTCGCGAGGCCATGCAAACGGTGGTCATCGCCAGGATGGCTCGCCACTCGTGCCAGCGGGTCAGCGAAACGGCCTGATCTTCGCCCATCACGAGGAACAGCTGAGCCCCGGGCATCTCGGCGGCGAGTTCGCGCAGGGTGTCGATGGTATACGTAGCGCCCGGGCGGCGCAGCTCACGTTCGTCGATCACCGTCTGCGGCAGGCCGTCGAAGGCGATGCGCGCCATGGCAAGGCGGTGTTCCGCCGGGCTGAGGGCGTTGGGTTTGTGCCACGCCTGCCCGGTCGGAAAGACACGCAGTTCGTCCAGCCGCAGCTGCTCCACCGCCGCCCGCGCCAGCGCCACGTGGGCGACGTGGGGTGGGTCGAACGCGCCGCCGAAGACGCCGACGCGCCGCGCCGGAATGGTCACACCCAGTCCCTTCGAACCAGGAATTTCTTGTAGAGATCGTCTTCGGGCGAGCCGGGCTTGGTCTGGCGCTGGTAGGCCCAGCTCACCAGCGGCGGCATCGACATCAGGATGGATTCCGTGCGCCCGCCCGACTGGAGGCCGAAGTGCGTGCCGCGGTCGAACACCAGGTTGAATTCCACATAGCGGCCGCGCCGGTACAGCTGGAAGTTGCGTTCGCGCTCGCCGTAGGGCGTGCCCTTGCGGACGTTGAGGATGGGCACATAGGCGTCCAGGAATGAATCGCCCACGCTGCTCATCAGCGCGAAGCTGTTCATGAAACCGCCTTCGGCAAAATCGTCGAAGAAGATGCCGCCGATGCCGCGCTGCTCGTCGCGGTGCTTCAAATAGAAATAATCGTCGCACCAGGTCTTGAAGCGCGGGTACTTATCGGCGCCAAAAGGCTCTACCGCCTGCTTGCACACGCTGTGGAAGTGCTCGGCGTCCTCTTCGAACCCGTAATACGGCGTCAGGTCCATCCCACCGCCGAACCAGAACACCGGTTCGCCCTTCTCGGGCGTCGCGCAGATCATGCGCACGTTCATGTGCACCGTCGGCACATAGGGGTTGCGCGGATGGAACACCAGCGAAACGCCTAGCGCTTCGAAGCCGGCGCCGGCCAGTTCCGGGCGATGCTGGCTGGCCGACGGCGGCAGCCGTGTGCCCACCACGTGCGAAAAGCCGCAGCCGGCGCGCTCGAAGACGTTGCCCTCTTCCAGGATCATGGTCGCGCCGTCGCCCTGCAGCGGCTCGCCCTTGCCCTTCATCCACTTGTCCTTGGTGAAAGTGCCGCCATCGACTTCGGCGCAGGCCGTGGTGATGCGGGCCTGCAAGTCCTGCAGGTACTCGCGTACGGCGTCGACGTTGGTCATGGAAGTATCAACCGCGGATCGCGCGATGGCCGATATCGCGGCGGTACTGGGCGCCGTCGAAATGGATCTCGGCGGCAACCTCGTAAGCGCGATGCTGCGCCGCCTTGACGCTGTCTGCCAGTGCCGTGACGCAGAGCACCCGCCCGCCCGCGGTCAGCGTGCCGCCATCCTTCGGCACCGTGCCGGCGTGAAACACCATCGAGTCTTCCTTGGCCTTGGGCAGGCCCGTGATCGCGTCACCCTTGCGCGGGTTGAGGGGATAGCCGGCAGCGGCCATCACCACGCCCAGCGCCGTGCGGCGGTCCCACTCCAGGTCGATCTGGTCCAGCGTGCCGGACGTGGCGCGCATCATCACGTCGTACAGGTCGGACTTGAGCCGCATCATGATGGGCTGCGTCTCCGGGTCACCCATGCGGCAGTTGAATTCGAGCGTCTTGACGCGGCCCTGCGGGTCGATCATCAAGCCCGCATAGAGGAAACCGGTGAAGGGAATGCCGTCCCTTTCCATGCCCTTGATGGTCGGCAGGATGATCTCGCGCATGGCGCGTGCGTGGATCTCGGGCGTGACCACCGGCGCCGGCGAATAGGCTCCCATGCCGCCCGTGTTGGGGCCCTGGTCGTCGTCGAGCAGGCGCTTGTGGTCCTGGCTGGTGGCCAGCGCCGTGACGTTCCTGCCGTCGCACAGCACGATGAAGCTGGCTTCCTCGCCCGAAAGGAACTCCTCGATCACGACGCGCGCGACCACCTGTCCGTCTTCTCCGCGTACATGCGTGACGCCCAGCTTGTTGTCCAGCAGCATGAAGTCGATGGCCTCGTGCGCCTCGGCCGCGGTCGTCGCGACGACCACGCCCTTCCCCGCCGCCAGGCCATCGGCCTTCACGACGATGGGCGCGCCCATGCGGTCCACATACGCGTGGGCCGCCACCGGGTCGGAAAAGGTTTCGTATTCCGCCGTGGGGATGCCATGGCGCTTCATGAACGCCTTGGAGAAAGCCTTGGAGCTTTCCAGCTGCGCCGCCGCCTGGGTCGGCCCGAAGACCCGCAGACCGTGCGCGCGGAAATCGTCGACCACACCGGCCGCCAGCGGCGCCTCGGGGCCGACCACGGTGAGCTGGATCTTCTGGTCCAGCGCCCATTGGCGCAGCGCCGGGATGTCGGTGATGTCTACGTTCTCCAGCCGCGCATCGAGCGCCGTGCCGCCGTTGCCGGGCGCCACGTACACCGCCTGCACCTTCGGCGATTGGGCGAGTTTCCAGGCCAGCGCGTGTTCACGGCCGCCGCCACCTATCACGAGGACTTTCATAGATCAATTTCTGCGTTGTGGAAGACGTCTTGCACGTCGTCCAGGTCCTCGATCACATCCAGCAACTTCTGCATTTTCGCCGCGTCTTCGCCGGAGAGTTCAATGGTGTTTTCCGGGCGCATCGTGACTTCGGCCACTTCGGGCTTCAGGCCGGCTGCTTCCAGGGCGTTCTTGACGGCTTCGAAGTCCGGGTAGGCCGTCAGCACCTCGATGGCACCATCATCGCCGGTGATCACGTCTTCGGCGCCCGCTTCCAGCGCCACTTCCATCACCTTGTCTTCACTCGTGCCCGGCGCAAAGATGAGCTGGCCCACGTGCTTGAACTGGAACGAGACCGAACCCGCCGTGCCCATGCTGCCGCCGTACTTGCTGAACGCATGGCGGACGTCGGCCACGGTGCGGACCTTGTTGTCCGTCATGGTGTCCACGATGATCGCCGCGCCGCCGATGCCGTAGCCCTCGTAGCGGATTTCCTCGTAGTGCACGCCTTCGAGGTTGCCGGTGGCCTTGTCGATGTTGCGCTTGACCGTGTCGATCGGCAGGTTGGCGGCTTTGGCTTTCTCGACCGCGAGCCTGAGCCGGGGGTTGATGGCCATGTCGCCGCCGCCCAGGCGGGCCGCGACCATGATTTCACGGATGACCCGCGTCCAGACCT
The DNA here is from genome assembly GCF_003797765.1 of Ramlibacter sp. WS9. Taxonomy (GTDB): domain Bacteria; phylum Pseudomonadota; class Gammaproteobacteria; order Burkholderiales; family Burkholderiaceae_C; genus Ramlibacter. The sequence continues at coordinate 99,742 of NZ_RKMB01000022.1, forward strand.
TGCCCCGCTTTTCGTCCTGGCGGCCCTTGCGGTGCTGGATATTCGCCCATTTACTGTGTCCGGCCACTGAAGTATTCCCCTTCGCCTTATATTGCGTTGGTCTGCATTTTACTTTTCACACCATGGCTGAACCTCTTTTGATCGCCAAAAACGGCCAAACCGAGTGCCATTTGCTGCCCGGCTTGGCCAATCGGCACGGACTTGTCACTGGCGCCACGGGCACCGGCAAGACCGTGACCTTGCAGGCGCTGGCCGAAAACTTCTCGAAAATCGGCGTCCCGGTCTTCATGGCCGACGTCAAGGGCGACCTCACCGGCATCAGCCAACCCGGCAAGATCGAAGGCAAGTTGGCCGAAGTCATCAAGGAGCGCGGGCTACCGGCGCCCGAACCCTTTGCCTGCCCCACCACGCTCTGGGACGTCTTTGGCGAGCAAGGCCACCCGGTGCGCGCAACCGTCTCCGATATGGGCCCGCTGCTGCTGGGCCGCATGCTCGGGCTCAACGAAACTCAGGCCGGCGTGCTGAACCTGGTCTTCAAGATCGCCGACGACAACGGCATGCTGCTGCTCGACCTGAAAGACCTGCGCGCGATGCTGCAGCATGTGGGCGACAACGCGGCCGATTTCCGCACCGAATACGGCAACGTCAGCGCGGCCAGCGTCGGCACCATCCAGCGCGGGCTGCTGCAGATCGAATCGCAGGGCGGCGAAAAGTTCTTCGGCGAACCCATGCTCAACATCGCCGACTTCCTGCAGACCGACGAGAAGGGCCACGGCGTTGCCAACATCCTGGCCGCCGACAAGTTGCTGAACTCTCCGCGCCTTTACGCGACCTTCCTCTTGTGGATGCTGTCCGAGCTGTTCGAGCAGTTGCCGGAAATCGGTGACCCCGAGAAGCCCAAGCTGGTGTTCTTCTTCGACGAGGCGCACCTCTTGTTCGACGAAGCGCCCAAGGTGCTGGTCGAGCGCATCGAGCTGGTGGTGCGCCTGGTGCGCTCCAAGGGCGTGGGCGTGTATTTCGTGACGCAGAACCCGCTGGACATCCCCGACAGCGTGCTCGCCCAGCTGGGCAACCGTGTGCAACATGCGTTGCGGGCCTACACGCCGCGCGACCAAAAGGCCGTGAAAGCCACTGCGCAGACCATGCGCCAGAAGCCCGG
>NZ_RKMB01000023.1 GCF_003797765.1 Ramlibacter sp. WS9
GTTCTCTCCTGGCCGTTTGACCCTCCCCTCAAGGGGAGGGCCAAACGGCCAGGAGAGAACTCATGGGTAAGCTTGCTCTCGCTGCCAAGATCACGCACGTTCCTTCGATGTACCTGTCGGAATTCCCGGGGCCCAACCAGGGTTGCCGCGAGGCCGCGATCAACGGCCACAAGGAGATCGACCGGCGCTGCCGCGCACTCGGCGTGGACACCATCGTGGTGTTCGACGTGCACTGGCAGGTCAACAGCGAATACCACATCAACTGCGGCCCGAAGTTCGAAGGCGTCTACACCAGCAACGAGCTGCCGCACTTCATCAAGAACATGCCGTATGCCTACCCGGGCAATCCGCAGTTGGGCCACCTGATCGGCGACATGGCCAACGAGATGGGCGTGAAGAGCCGCGCGCATTCGGACACGACGCTGGGCCTGGAATACGGCACGCTGGTGCCGATGCGCTACATGAACGCCGACCAGCACTACAAGGTGATCAGCATCAGCGGCTGGTGCGACTGGCACGACCTGCAGGAGTCCGGCCGCTTCGGCCTGGCGGTGCGCAAGGCGATCGAGGAGAGGTACGACGGCACCGTCGCGGTGTTCGCCAGTGGTTCGCTGTCGCACCACTTCGCGGACAACGGCCGCGCACCCGAGTTCATGCACAAGGTCTACGACCCCTTCCTCGAACAGGTCGACCATCGTGTGGTGGAACTGTGGGAACAGGGCGACTGGAAGACGTTCATCGGCATGCTGCCGATGTATGCGGAGAAATGCTGGGGCGAAGGCGACATGCACGACACGGCCATGCTCCTAGGCCTGCTGGGCTGGGATCAGTACACGGCGCCGGCGGAAGTCATCACGCCCTACTTCGGCAGCTCGGGCACGGGGCAGATCAACGCGATCTTTCCCGTCACGCCTCTCGCCTGATCGATTGTGGAATCTGACCCCAATTTGGAGTTGCTCCCCGCATGCCACACGTCGTCATTCAATACACCGCCAACCTCGAAGCCCGGGTCGACATGCCGCAGCTGTGCCGCGAGGTGGCGGCCACGCTGATCGAGTTGCGGGATGAAGCGGGCGGGCCGCTGTTCCCGGTCGGCGGTACGCGCGTGCTGGCGTATCCGGCGCAGGCGTATGCGGTGGCTGATGCGAAAGGCGACTACGGCTTTTGCTACATCAACATCCGCATCGCGGCCGGACGCACCGACGCGAAGAAGAAGGCCGCGGGCGATGCGGTGCTGGCCAGGGTGCAGGCGCTTTTCGCCCCCGCTTTCGAGAGCGGCCACGTGGGCGTGACCATCCAGATCGACGAGAGCCCGGGCCAGGTGTACGACGCCAAGCACAGCAACCTGCATCCGCTTTTCAACAAGTAGCCGACGATGTTTTCCCAGGACCTCATCAACCAGCTTGCCGCGGAACTCCACGAGAGCGAGAAGTCGCGCGTGCAGGTCGAGCATTTCTCCAAGCGCTTCCCCGGCATGACCGTCGAAGACGGCTACGCGATCTCGCGTGCCTGGGTCGCGCGCAAGATCGCCGAGGGCCGCAAGCCCATGGGCCACAAGATCGGCCTGACCTCGCGCGCGATGCAGATCTCCAGCCAGATCGACGAGCCGGACTACGGGACGCTGCTGGACGACATGTTCTTCGAGCCCGGCGACATTCCCATCTCGCGCTTCATCGCACCGCGGGTCGAGGTTGAGTTGGCGTTCGTACTCAAGCACAAGCTGGAAGGCGACCACATCAGCGTCGATGACGTGCTGGAGGCCACCGATTACGTGACGCCGGCGATCGAGATCATCGACGCGCGCATCGAGCAGTTCTGCCGCCACACCAAGGCCGCGCGCAAGGTGCAGGACACGATCAGCGACAACGCCGCCAACGCCGGCATCGTGCTGGGCGGGCGCAAGGTGCACCCGCGCGAGCTGGACCTGCCCTGGTGCGGCGCCATCCTGCGCCAGAACGGCGCGGTGGAAGAGACCGGCCTGGCCGCCGGCGTACAAGGCCATCCCGCCATCGGCGTGGCGTGGCTGGCGATGAAACTCGCGCCCTGGGGCGAATGCCTGGAGGCCGGCGAAGTGGTGCTGGCCGGTTCGTTCACGCGTCCGGTCGGCGCAAAAAAGGGCGACGTGTTCGACGCCGATTACGGTTCGCTCGGCCGTTTCGAGTTCAGGTTTGCCTAAAGGCGCCTGGAAGCCATTTCGAGCGCAGAATTTCCCTTTGCCGTACAAAAGGTGCCCATGCAAACGCCCATCAATCCCTTCAAGCAAGCCCTGCGCGACAAGCGCGTCCAGATCGGCCTGTGGGTCGGCCTGGCCGATCACTACACCACCGAGATTTGCGCCGGCGCCGGTTTCGACTGGCTGCTGCTCGACGGCGAGCACTCGCCCAACGACATCCGCAGCCTGCTGCAGCAGGCGCAGGTGATCGCGGCCTACCCCGCGTCGCACGCGATCGCGCGCGTGCCGGTCGGCCACGGCAACGTCGGCACCGCGCTGATCAAGCAATACCTGGATCTTGGCATCCAGACCTTGCTGGTGCCGATGGTCGACACCGCACAGCAGGCGGCCGACCTGGTTCGCGCATCGCGTTATCCGCCGCTGGGCATCCGTGGCATGGGCGGCGCGCGGGCCTCGCGCTGGGGCCGCATCCCGAACTACGGCAAGGACGCGAATGACCAGATCTGCCTGCTGGTTCAGGTGGAGACGCGTGAAGCGCTGGACAACCTCGACGCCATCGCGGCCACCGAAGGCGTGGACGGCGTCTTCATCGGCCCGGCGGACTTGTCGGCGGCGTTGGGCCACGTGGGTAACCCCATGCACCCCGAAGTGCAAGCGGCGATCGAAGATGCGATCAAGCGCATCGTGAAGGCCGGCAAGGCCGCCGGCATCCTCACGCCCAACGAAACGCTGGCACGCAAGTACCTCGACCTCGGCGCGACCTTCGTCGCCGTCGGCCTGGACAGCAACCTGCTGATGATGGCCACGTCGGCCCTGGCCGCGAAGTTCAAGACCGACCACGCCGCCGTACCGGCCAGCAAGACCTACTGACTCGGAGCGATACACCATGAACGCCGTCCTCAAACCCGCCGCCGCCGGCATGCATCCGGACGAATGGCAGGCGCGCCTGCAGCTCGCGGCCTGCTACCGCATCTTCGACATGCTCGGCTGGACGGAGATGATCTACAACCACATCACCATCCGCCTGCCGGAAAGTGTGAGTGGAGGTGAAAAGCAGTTCCTCATCAATCCCTTCGGTCTGCACTACAGCGAGGTGACGGCGAGCAACCTGTTGAAGATCGACGTCAAGGGCAACAAGCTGGACGAGAACCCCTGGCCGGTGAACCCGGCTGGGTTCACGGTGCACGCGGCCATCCACGAAGGCTTGCCCGAAGCCCACTGCGTGATGCACACCCACACCACGGCGGGTGTGGCCGTGGCGTGTACGCAAGGTGGGCTCGCGCAGAACAATTTCTACTCCGCGCAGTTGCATGATCTGGTGGCGTATCACGACTTCGAGGGCATCACCATCCACGCCGACGAGGCGCCCCGGCTGCTCAAGAACATCGGCAACAAGCCGGCGGTGATCCTGCGCAACCACGGCCTGCTGACCTGGGGCAAGACCTTGCCGCTGGCCTTCGTGCGGCTGTGGACGCTGCAGCGCGCCTGCGAGATCCAGATGGCGCAAGCCACGATGGGGCCGGCCATCGCCGTGTCACCCACTGTGGCGCAAAAGACGACGTATGACTCGTTCCAGTTCGACGCCCAGTTCGGCGCAGGCCAGGACGTGTTCGACGCGCTGACGCGCCGCATCGACCGCATCGACACGAGCTACAAGTCATGAAGGCTTGCATCTACGGCGCCGGGGCCATCGGCGGATGGATCGGTGTGAAGCTGGCGCGCGCGGGCTGCGACGTCAGCGTGGTGGCGCGCGGGGCGACGCTGGAAGCGCTGCGGTCGAATGGGTTGCGATTGCAGCAAGGCGATGAGACGCTGTCCACGCCGGTGAAGGCCGATGCTTCGCCGGCGGAACTCGGCGTGCAGGATCTGGTGGTGGTCGCCGTCAAGGAGCCGTCCATGGCTGACGTGGCGCAGGCCATCGGCCCGCTGCTCGGGCCGCAAACCGTGGTGTTGACCGCGATGAACGGCGTGCCGTGGTGGTTCTTCGAAGGCTTCGGCGGACGCTTCGCGGGCACACGCCTGAAGGCGGTGGACCCTGAAGGCAATATCGCCAGGGCTGTGCCGGCTCATCACATCATCGGCTGCGTCGTGCATGCGAGCTGCTCGCTGAACGGTCCCGGGTTCGTGCAGCACCACTTCGGCAACAAGCTGATCATCGGCGAGCCGTCGGGCGAGAAAACGCCGCGTGTGCGCGAACTGGCGGCGCTGCTGGAGAAAGCCGGCTTCGAGACCGTGCTGTCGGAGCAGATCCAGAAAGACGCCTGGTACAAGCTCTGGGGCAATATGACCATGAACCCGGTGAGTGCCATCACGGGCGCCACCACGGACAAGGTGCTGGACGACGACCTGGTGCGCGGCTTCATCCACGAGGTGATGTTGGAGGCCAAGGAGATCGGCGCGCGCATCGGCATCCCTATCGACCAGACGCCGGAAGACCGGCACGTGGTCACGCGCAAACTCGGCGCCTTCAAGACCTCGATGTTGCAAGACGTGGAGGCCGGCAAGGCGGTGGAGCTGGATGCGCTGGTGACGGTGGTGAAGGAACTCGGCGAGTTGACGCAGGTACCGACGCCCTTCACCGATGCGCTGCTGGGCCTTGCGCGCTTGCATGCACGTGGGCGCGGGCTGTATCGATGACCACCCGCATCTCCGACCTGCACATCGCGCGCGAAGATGCGCTTCCCACACCGCTCGCGCTGCAGCAGGAACTCCCTTGCAGCGACGCGGAGTCCGAACACATCGCGAAGTCGCGCGACACGGTCCGTCGCATCCTGCGCGGCGAAGACCCGCGCCTGCTGGTGATCGTCGGGCCCTGCTCCATCCACGACCCCACATCGGCCATCGAATACGCAGAACGCCTGCGCGAAGCGATGGACCGCACGGCGGACGCGCTCTTTCCCGTGATGCGCGTGTACTTTGAGAAGCCGCGCACCCGCATGGGTTGGAAAGGCCTGATCTACGACCCGGGCCTGGACGGCGTGGGCGACATCGGCGAGGGCCTGCGCGCGGCACGCCGCATCCTGCTGGAATGCGCGCGCCTGGGCGTACCGGCTGCATCCGAAATCCTGGACCTCGTCACGCCGCAGTACTACGCGGAGCTCTTGAGCTGGGGCGCCATCGGTGCGCGCACGGTCGAGAGTCCGCTCCATCGGCAGATGGCGTCTGCGCTGTCTGCGCCATTGGGTTTCAAGAACGCAACCAACGGCAGCGTCGCGGTGGCCATCGACGCCATCCACGTCGCGGCCCAGGCACACCGCTTCCCCAGCATTTCGCTGGAAGGCCGTGCCATCGTCGTCACCACCACCGGCAACCCGGACGCACACCTTGTGCTGCGCGGTGCTAACAGCGGGCCGAACTACGAAGCGGCGAACGTGGCCAAGGCCGCGCAAGCATTGACCGATGCGGGCCTGCCGGCGCGCCTGCTGATCGATTGCAGCCACGGCAACAGCGCCAAGGACTACCGGCGCCAGCCCGAAGTCGCGGCTGACATTGCGCGGCAGGTCGCTGGCGGATCGCAGGCCATCGCGGGCATCCTGCTGGAGAGCCACCTCAACGAAGGCCGGCAAGACATCACCGACGGCCGCACCGGGCTGCGCTATGGGCAGAGCGTGACGGACGGCTGCATCGGCTGGGACAGCACCGTGGCCGTTCTCGACGGCTTGGCCGAGGCCGTGCGAGCATCCCGCGCGCCTTGATTCTTGCGCCAAACGGATCCAAAATGGCTCCAAGATCCGTTTTGGAGCCAAAATGACAACTCTGTCGATCAAAGATGTGCCCGAAGACTGGGCCGAAGCACTTCGGCAGCGTGCCGCCCGCAATCACCGTTCGCTCCAGGGCGAGCTGATGGCCATCATCGAGCGCGCGGCCTTGGCTTCCGACGCTGCAGCACCGCAGCCGCAAGCCGGCGGCCAGCCCGCTCGCCGCGCGGAGGGGCGGCGCGGCTGGAAGACCATTGAACAAATCTACGCGGAGCACCTGGAGCGCTTCCCCGAGCCCTTCACCGAGGGACCGATGTCGGTGGACATCATCCGGGAAGACCGGGACAGCCGGTGAAGGCGGGAGCGCGCACGCTGCACGTGGCCGAGCCGCCGGCCGCGTACTTGCCCCGGCCGCCCATCGTGGTGGACTGCAGCGCGATCTGCGGCATCCTGTTCGACGAGCCGTGGCGCGCACAGGCCATGGAGCGCCTTTCCGGGAAAACCTTGTACGCCCCGTACCTGCTGCACCACGAGGTGGTCAGCGTCACCCTCAAGAAGCAACGCCAGAACTGGCCGCGCGAATCCATCGCCAGCGCGCTCGACGACTACATCCAGTACCAGATCGAACTGCGCGACACCGATGCGCCGGCCCAGTTTGCGTTGGCGCTGCGCTACAAGCTCTCGGCCTACGACGCCGCATACCTCTGGCTGGCCGCCGAACTCAGGGCTCCCCTGGCCACCTTCGACGAGACGCTTGCCGTTGCGGCCAAGACGCACCTGGCCAGTCTTCCTTGATCCGCCGCCGATGACGACCTCCCGTGCGATCAGCGGCACCGCCTTCGCCACCCTGCTGCTGATCGCCCTGATGATGGGCGCCAACCACGTGGCCGCGCGCATCGCCTTCAACAACGGCGTTGACGTCGCCACGGCCGTTGTCTTCCGTAGTGGCGTGACGGCGCTGGTCGTTGTGGCCCTGCTGGTTCTGCAAGGCGTGCGCTTCACTTTCTCGACACGCCACAAGCGGATGCTGCCGGCGATCGGCCTGCTGATCGGTATCCAGAGTTTGTGCCTGTATTCGGCCGTGGCGCGGTTGCCCGTGGCACTGGCGTTGCTCGCCTTCAACACGTACCCGATCTGGACGGCGTTGTGGGCCCGCGTGATCTATGGGCAGCGGCCCGAGCGCGCCATGCTGATCGCCATGCCGGTGATCCTCGCCGGCCTCGCGTTGGCGCTGGATGTGTTCGGCGCGGCATCGGGGCTGGGCGCCGCGGGCCAGTGGGCACGCATCGGCGCGGGCGTGGCGTTCGCACTCGCCGCCGCGGGAACATTCGGTTTGGCGCTGGTGGTGACGCAGCACGAAGCCGGCGATATCGATGGGCGTGTGCGCACCGCGACCACGATGGCCATCGCGGGGGTGGTGGCGCTTGCCACCGTCGGACTGCAAGGCGGCTTCCATTTGCCCACCGCCATGGCGGGCTGGTGGGGCCTGGCTGCGCTCACATTCCTGTACGGCACGGCCTTCACCATCATGTTCACCGTGTTGCCCAAGCTCGGCGTGGTCGGCAACTCGGCGATCATGAATGTCGAGCCGGTGTTCGCGCTGGTGCTGGCCTGGTTGATCCTCGGCCAGGCCATCGCGCCGATTCAAGTCATTGGGGCTCTAATCGTTGTCGGTGCCGTGATGGTGCTCGGGATGCGCCGGCGCTGACCAGCCGCCGCGAGTTCAGCGCATGCTGGCGTTGATCGCCCTGATCGCCTGCGGCAGCGATTGCGCCTGCGGGATGAAGTGGTCGATCAGCGCGCCCAACGCCACGGCGCAGAACAGTGCGCCGAGCAACGGCTTCCAGGTGAGGCGCAGCACCGCTGACATCCAGCCTTCGCGAACGACCCGCACCGCTGTGCGTGCCGACACATAGCCGAACGCGATCTCGACAGCCACCGCGAGCAGCGCCTCGGCGCCGAAGTACAGCATCAGCAGCGAGCCGGCCCCGAACAGCACGGCCAGGCCGATCAGGAACACAACCACCACCGGGATGACGACGACGGCGCCTTCGTCGGAGCCGCTGACCGCGTCCAGGGCGCCGGAAGCGACGTCACCGCCCAGGTCCGCCGCGACGGGGAAATCGCCGGACGCGCCGCCGCCACCGAAGTCGCCACCGCCGCCGGCGGAAATGTCGGGGAGCGAACCATGCGGGACGTCCACCGAACCGACGATGTCGGGAAGCGGGATGTCGCCGCCAAGATCGAGCGAAGCTTCCCGGCGCACCAAAGCCGCGGCCCAGAACCGGAGCACCAGCAGGTACGCAAGGTAACCGACGCCGAGCGTCACGGCATAGCGCAGCGCAAGCGAATCGGAGCCCAGCACAAACTGCATATGGGCCGCAGCCCACATGGCCAGCAGCACCGTGAGCCCGATGCACCAGCCGTGCAGCCAGAGCCAGTGGCGCTTGCGCAGGTCACGCTGGAGGCTGCTCTCCCAAAGCCGGACCGACCGCCAGTTCGACAGGCTCTTGGGCGGCTTCATTCCACGGCGACCGGCACCCGCTGCGCCAGCGCGCACATCAACTCATAGCCGACGGTACCGCCGGCGCGGGCGGGCTCGTCGATCGGCAGCACCGTACCGTTCGATGCGCGGCCCCACAGCGTGACTTCGGTCCCCAAGGCCGCGTGCGGGACGGGCGACAAGTCGACCGTGATCATGTCCATGCTGACGCGCCCGACGATCCGCGTGCGCACGCCGTCCACCAGAACCGGCGTCCCGGTGTTGCAGTGGCGCGGGTAGCCGTCGGCATAGCCGCAGGCGACCACGCCGATACGAAGCGGCCCGTCGGCGGTGAAATTGGAGCCGTAGCCCACCGTGTCGTCGGCAGCCAGGTGCTGAACGCCAATGATGCGGCTGGCGAGCGTCATTGCCGGCAGAAGATTCCAATGCGCGGCGTCATGGTCGGGGAAATCGGGCGCGCTGCCGTAGACGGCGATGCCGGGCCGGACCCAATCGGCGCGCACCATGGGCTCGGCGCCGAAGCGCAGGCTGGCGGCGCTGTTGGACAGCGTGCGCTCACCGGGCAGGTCACGCGTGATGTCCTCGAACACCTTGACCTGCTGCGCGATGCCGCGCGGGCCGTCGGCATCGCTGAAATGGGTCATCAGTGAAATCTCATCTACCTGCGGCAACGCATCCAGCCGCGTCCAGGCCCCGCGAAACCGCTGCGGCGCGAAACCAAGGCGGTTCATGCCCGAATTCATCTTGAGGAAAACGCGGTGCGGCTGGTGCGTCTTGTGGGTGGCCAGCATGTCGATCTGTTCGTCGCAGTGCACGGTGTGCCAGAGGTTCAGCCGCGAGCACAGCTCCAGGTCGCGCGCCTCGAACACGCCTTCCAGCAGCAGGATCGGCCCGCGCCAGCCCAGTGCGCGCACGCGCTCAGCCTCCTGCAGGTCCAGCAGCGCGAAGCCGTCGGCGCCGCGCATCCCCTCCCATACCCGCTCGATGCCGTGGCCATAGGCGTTGGCCTTGACCACGCCCCAGACCTTCGCGTCGGGCGCGGCGAGCCGGATGCGCGCGAGGTTGTGGCGCAGGGATTCAGTGTGGATGGTGGCCTGGATGGGACGGGGCATGCCAGATTCTGTCATTACCCCGCGTGATATAACCCCTTGTCGCTTGGAGACGGACTCAAAATCACCGCGCATCAGCCCCGCTGATGCGCCACAGAACAGCCAATGAAGCGCGGTTTCTACACCATCATGTCGGCGCAGTTCTTCTCGTCGCTGGCCGACAACGCTTTGTTCGTGGCCGCGGTGGAATTGCTCAAATCCGGCGGCGCCGCCGAGTGGCAGCGTGCCGCATTGGTGCCGATGTTCGCCCTGTTCTATGTGGTGCTGGCGCCCTTCGTCGGCGCGTTCGCGGACGCGATGCCGAAAGGCAAGGTGATGTTCGCGAGCAACTTCATCAAGGTGGTGGGCTGCCTGCTGATGCTGTTCGGGCTGCATCCCTTGCTCGCGTACGCCGTCGTCGGCCTGGGCGCCGCCGCCTATTCCCCGGCCAAGTACGGCATCCTCACCGAGCTGCTGCCCTCGTCGCAACTGGTCAAGGCCAATGGCTGGATCGAAGGCCTGACGATCGCTTCCATCATCCTGGGCATCCTGCTGGGCGGCCAGCTGGTGGGCCACGCCATCGCCAGCCGCATGCTCGCAATGGACTTCCCGGTATTCGATACGGGCATCGACACGGCACCCGAGGCCGCGATCTTCGTCCTCATCTTCATTTACATGCTGGCGGCCTGGTTCAACACCCGCATCCCCCACACCGGCGTGGAAATGCGGCCGATGCCCAAGAACGCGCTGGAGCTGGTGCCCGATTTCTGGACCTGCAATTCCCGCCTGTGGCGCGACAAGCTGGGCCAAATCTCGCTGGCCACCACCACGCTGATCTGGGGCGTGAGCGGCAACCTGCGCTACATCATCCTGGCCTGGAGCGCGGCGGCACTTTCTTACAGCACGACGCAGGCATCGGCGCTGTCGGGTGTCGTGGCCATGGGCACGGCCATCGGCGCCGTGGTGGCGTCCGTGCGCATGCGGCTGGACATGGCCACGAGCGTGATCCCGGTGGGCATCGCGATGGGCCTGTTCGTGATCCTGATGAATTTCATCGGCAACGTCTGGGTGGCTGCGCCTTTCCTGATCCTGCTGGGCGCGATCGCCGGCTTCATGGTCGTGCCGATGAATGCGCTGCTGCAGCACCGCGGCCACAACCTCATGGGCGCGGGCCGGTCGATCGCGGTGCAGAACTTCAACGAGCAGGCCTGCATCCTGGGCCTGGGCGCGCTCTACAGCCTGTCGGCCGGCATGGGGATGTCCGCCTTCGCCGCCATCACGGGCTTCGGCGTGATCGTTGCTGGCGTGATGTGGGTGATCTATCGCTGGCACCAAAACAACTGCGTGAAGTACCGCGAGGAAGTCGAACACCTGCTGCAGATCGCCCGCCACGACAACACGCATGGTTAGCGCGCCGGGCCCTGTGGGGCCCGCCCGCTTTCCGGCGCTGCTGCCTGCGCTGGCGCTGATGCTCAACGCCTTCGTGTGGGGCGTGTCCTGGTGGCCGTTCCGCCAATTGCAGAATTGGGGCCTGCATCCCCTGTGGGCCACGGCGCTGGTGTACCTCGTGTCGATGGCGTTGCTGTTCGCGTGGCAGCCGGGCGCCTGGCGCGGTTTTCGCGGGCGGCCCCTGCTGTGGCTGCTGATGGCTGCGGCCGGCCTCACCAACGTCGGCTTCAATTGGGCCGTGACCGTCGGCGACGTGGTTCGGGTGGTGCTGCTGTTCTACCTGATGCCCGCGTGGACGCTTCTGCTGGCCTGGCCCATCCTCGGCGAGAAGCCGACGCCGATGGGGCTGGTGCGCCTGCTGCTGGCGCTGGCCGGTGTGGTGATCGTCTTGAAGACCGACGGCGCGGCCTGGCCGGTGCCCGAGAGCCTGGCCGATTGGCTCTCGCTGGCGGGCGGCTTCAGTTTCGCCCTGACGAACATCCTGCTGCGCAAGCTCCACGCCGCGCCACCGACGGCGCGCATCCTCGCGATGTTCGGCGGTGGCGGCGCAACGGCGCTCGCCGCCGCGCTGATCGGCATGGCGCTCGGCGTCGTTCCGCCGGTGCCTGCGCCGCAGGCCGCCTGGGCCGGCGTGGGGCTGGCGCTCAGCCTGGGTTTCCTGGTGAGCAACATCGCGCTGCAGTACGGTGCTTCGCGCATCAATGCGCATGCCGGGGCGTTGATCATGCTGTCGGAGGTGGTGTTCGCCAGCCTGTCTTCGGTGGCGCTGGGCGCCTCGGAACTGACGGCCCGCACCCTGGCCGGCGGCGCGTTGATTCTGGCCGCCGCGGCCTGGTCGGCCTGGCCTGCGGGCGACAGCAAACCGGCCAACGCAGGCGCACAATCGGCCGCATGACGGCCATCTACGACTTCGAAGCGCGACAGATCGACGGCAAGATCGTGCCCCTGAAAAAATTCAAGGGCAAGGCGCTGCTCATCGTCAACACCGCCAGCGCCTGCGGCTTCACGCCCCAGTTCGGCGGCCTGGAAGAGCTGCACAAGACCTACGGCAAGCAGGGCCTGGTGGTGCTCGGTTTCCCGTGCAACCAGTTCGGTGCGCAGGACCCGGGCAGCAACGAAGAGATCGCCGAGTTCTGCCAGCTCAACTTCGGCGTGAGCTTTCCGATGATGGCGAAGATCGACGTCAACGGCACCGATGCCGACCCGCTGTTCCAATGGCTCACCAAGGAAGCGCCGGGCTTGCTCGGCAGCACCATCATCAAATGGAACTTCACCAAGTTCCTGATCGGCAAAGACGGGCAGGTCATCAAGCGCTACGCGCCGAACGATGAGCCGAAGAAGCTGGCGAAGGATATCGAGCAAGCTTTGGCTTGAGTCCAAATAACGGCCGCAGCCACGCGCTGCGCCGGACGATGCTGGTCGTGCCCCAGCAGCCCAGGACGGTCCCGGCCACCAACAGCGCCGGTTCGACCACCGGGCCCAGTGCCAGCGGCGCCAGCCACCAGATCAGCACAATGATCCAGGTCTGGTGCAGGATGTACCACGGGTAGACCGATTCGTTGGCCCATGCCAGCCAAGGCCAGGGCCGGTTCAGCTTCAGGTGTGCCCAGCCCAGGATCGCCAGGATGGCGGACCACATGTAGAGATCGCCCGCCAGCCGCACGGCGACGCGCGGCACGCCTGTGTACCGCAGTGCGAAGTACAGCACCAGAAGGCCCAGGGCGGTCGCGAGCATCCTGCGCGCCAAACGGCTCGCCTCGGCCCAGAAACCGTCGTCGATGCCGATCCAGTAGCCGTACAGGAACAGCGTGAAGTAGACGGCGTGCATCCACGCGTCATGGATCAGGTCGTGCGTGACCGGGAAGTGCGGCCACAGCGTGAGCGAATACAGCATCAGCGGAACGGCCGGCAACAGGACCAGCCGGACGCCGCGCAAGCCGGTGAAGGCGCGGCGCAGACGCAGCCCGGCCGCTGACTCCAGCAATGGCAACATCAGGATCAACAGCGTGGTGTAGAGCCACAGATAGGGCAGGTACCAGAGGTGATTCCAGGTGACACCAAAATCCCAGCCATCGAACGCGCCGCGCGGCCAGGGCCCACCGGTGAAGTAGCGCGCGAGGAAGTTGCCGAAGCCGGGCTCGACAAGGCCGTTGGCCACGGCCTGGGCATAAGGCTGGAACGGCACCACCACTGCCATCCCGAAAGCCAGCGGCAGCAGCAGGCGCAGGCTGCGCTGGCCCAGCAGGCCGGCGGCCGTCTGGCCGCGGCGCAGGAAGCCGATGGCCAGGCCCGAGATCACGAACACCAGGTCCATCCGCCACAGGTTCAGCGAGCGCATCGGGTCCTGCAGCCAGCCCGCGGCGTGCGGACTCTTCAGGTGGAAGTGCCAATCGGCCACGTAGTACATGGCCACGTGGTACAGGATGACCAGCCCGAAGGCCAGCGCGCGCAGGGCGTCGATGTCGTGTCGTCGGTTCATGAGAGGCTCCTATCGGTCGTGGCGGCGATTCTTGGGCCGGCCCCTGCGCGCCGGCGCGCCGCTGGGACCAACCGGCCAAGCTTTGTGACGAGCGGTGGCTTGCCGGGACGGAATTCCCGGCTCGGGCCCTAGACTGGCGGCCATGGCTTCGAGCGAAATCGACTGGCTGGCCCGTTACCAGCCCTACCGGCGGCGGGCGGAGATCGGGTTCTGGGTCGTCGTGCTCGCGGTGCAGGTCACCTTCAACACGGTGGTGACCTGGATCGACCTGGGGCGGGGGCCGGGCCGTGTCGCGCTCTGGGAGCCCTTCGTCTGGGAGCTGAGCAGCAATTTCGCGGTGGGGCTTCTGATCCCGCTGATCTTCGCTTTCGAGCGGCGCCGTCCGCTGCGCTGGGACACCCTGCCGGGCAGCCTGGGCTGGCACATCGCCGCGAGCATGGCTTTCTGTGCCGCGCATGTGGGCCTGATGCTGGCGATGCGCTATCCGGTTTACGCGTTGGCGGGCCTCGATTACCGCTTCGGCGACTGGCCGACCCGGCTGGTCTACGAATACCTGAAGGACGTGCGCAGCTACGCGCTGATCCTGGTGGCGGTGTTCAGCTACCGGCTGGTGCTGTTGCGGCTGCAAGGCGAGGCGCGGGTGCTGGATGCGGCCGAGCCGCCGGCCGGCGAGCCCACCTCTCCCCCCGCCCCGGCGCCGAGACCCGAACGCTTCCTGGTGCGCAAGCTGCGCCGCGAATTCCTCATCGCCGCCGCCGACATCGAATGGCTGCAGGCGCAAGGCAACTACGTCGGCCTGCACGTGAGCGGCCACGACTACCTGCTGCGCTCGACCCTCACGGAGTTCCTTGAGCAACTGGACCCGGCACGGTTCGCGCGCGTACACCGCAGCTACGCCGTGAACCTGGACCGCATTGCCGAGATCGAACCGCTGGACGGCGGCGATGCGCGCCTGAAGATGAAAGACGGCACGCAGGTGCCGTGCAGCAGGCGCTACCGGGACGTGCTGGGCCGGTGACGTTCAGGGATGCGAATAGCCGGCTTCGCGCTGGCTACGGATGATCAGCGTCCCAGGGCCGCAACATGCCTCACTTGGTGAACTTGCGGGCTTTGGGCCTTGCTCTTGCCTGACCAGCAGCGCGCGCTTCGAGATAACGGCGCACCTCCGGCCAAGCCAGCGTCTTGCCCAACGCTGTCAAGTTGGCAAGCCGCTGTTCGGCTTCGGCATGAAAACGGGAGCGGCGCTCAACCAACTCCGTCTTATCCGTGGTGGTGAACATCATCGACTCCTGGTTGCGCCAAAGCCAGTGTCGCGCGCTCGCGCTTCAAGCACTACTGCGCCCAACCCATTTCGCGGGCGCGGGCTTCATTCAGCCGAGCCAGATCGGCCAGCGTGCGGCCCGGTTCGTCGCGGAACTGCTCTTCCAGGCGCCGCACCGCGGTGACGCGGTCGACCCGGAAACTGCGGAAGTCGTTGCGCTGCTCGCACCACGCCGCCAGCGTCCAGACCTTGCCCCAGTAGAAGCAGCCCAAGGGTCGCAAAGTGCGCTCGCTCGGCTTGTCCGCCAGGTCTTTGTAATTGATGAAGACCTTGCGGCGCTCGTGCACCGCCTCGCGCAGCGTCTGCAGTGTGCGCTGGGTGGATTGCGGCAAGCCGCCGGACGGCGCGTAGACGGCCAGCGCCTCGGCGGCCACCCGCGCGTCGGCCGGCAGCACCGACAGGATCTTGCCCAGGGCGTCTTCCGCGCCCTGGGCCAGCGCCGGATCGAGCCAGACCTGGGCCATCCGCACGGATGCCACCAAGGCCTTGGCCTCGTCCTGCGTGAACATCATCGGGGGCAGGTCGAAGCCGGCACCCAGCCGGTAGCCCACACCGGCCTCGCCCTCGATCGGCACGCCCTGGAACTGCAGGTCGGCGACGTCGCGATAGATGGTGCGTTCGGACACTTCAAGCCGTTGGGCCATGTAGGCGGCAGTGGTCAGCCGCCGGCCGCGGATCAGCTGGATGATGTGGAAAAGACGGTCGGCGCGGCGCATGGAGGGACGTTACTGTGCCCCGAGGCTCCTGACAAGGTACTGTCAGGAGCCCATCAGCGCGGCGTCAAGTATTTCCACCCAATGTCGCACCGGCGTCGCGGTGCCGCTCTGCAAATGGGCGATGCAGCCGATGTTGGCGGAAATGATCGATGCCGGCTGCAGTTCGGCCAGATGGCCGAGCTTGCGGTCACGCAATTCGTGCGCGATCTCCGGCTGCAGCACCGAGTAGGTTCCGGCCGAGCCGCAGCACAGGTGCGATTCGTTCATCGCCACGCGGACCGTGAAGCCCAGCTCGCTCAGGTGCTTCTCCACGCCGCCGCGCAATTGCTGGCCGTGCTGCAAGGTGCAGGGTGGATGGAAGGCCAGCAACCCGTCGACGGGCCGGACCTTGCCGCGCAACGCGGCGACGATGTCGGGCAGCAATTCGCTCAGGTCGCGCGTGAGCTCGCTGATGCGTTTCGCCTTGGCGGCATAGGCAGCGTCGTGCTGCAGGATGTGCCCGTACTCGCGCACCGTCACGCCGCAGCCCGAGGCGTTCATCACGATCGCTTCCACCGAACCGTTTTCCACCTGCGGCCACCACGCGTCGATGTTGGCGCGCATCTGCGCCTTGCCGCCTTCCTGGTCATTGAGGTGGAATTTCACGGCGCCGCAGCAGCCCGCCTTGCGCGCAACAAGGGTCTGGATTCCGGTCGCGTCGAGCACGCGCGCGGTCGCGCTGTTGATGTTGGCCATCATCGACGGCTGCACGCAGCCGGCCAGCATCAGCACCTTGCGCGCGTGTTCGCGTGTCGGCCACGCACCGGCACTCTGCTTCTCGGGGACTTTGGCTTTGAGCGTTGCCGGCAAGACGCCACGCACCGCCTGGCCCAGCTTCATCGCCGGGCCGAACAGCGGCGAGGTCAAGCCTTCTTTCAGCGCCCAACGGAGCGCGCTCGAGCCGGTGCCGCGCGGCACTTTTTCTTCGACGATGCGCCGCCCGATGTCGACCAGGTGACCGTACTCGACGCCGCTCGGGCAGGTGCTCTCGCAATTGCGGCAGGTCAGGCACCGGTCCAGATGGAGTTGCGTCTTGCGCGTCGGCGCTTCGCCTTCGAGCATCTGCTTGATGAGGTAGATGCGGCCGCGCGGACCGTCGAGCTCGTCGCCCAGCACTTGGTAGGTGGGACAGGTCGCGGTGCAAAAGCCGCAGTGCACGCACTTGCGCAGGATGGCCTCGGCCTCGCGGCCCTCGGCCGTGTCCTTGAATTCGGAGGAGAGGGAGGTTTGCATGAGCGAGGGCTAGAAGTCCGCGTACATGCGGCCGCGGTTGAAGATACCGGCGGGATCGAATTCGCGCTTCACGTCGCGGTGGATGCGGTCCAACGGCGGCGTAAGCGGCGCGAAGCGTCCAACGGGCGCTTCGGCCCTGCCCTTGCCCAACGAGAACAGGCTGGCGTGGCCGCCCGTGCGTACCGCCACATCGCGCAATCGCGCCGCGTCACCCGGTTCGGCGCGCACCCAGCGCAGGCCCCCGTGCCACTCGACCAACGGCGCCTCGGGCAAGTCGAGGGCCGGTGCGGTCTGCGGCACGGACAGACGCCACAGGTCGCGTTCGCCGCGCTCGAGGAACCAGGGCAGGCGGTGGTCCCGGCACAGCGGCCAGTCTGGCGCGACGGTGGCGTTGTCCTGCCGCTCGCCACCCATCGTGCGGCACGCCGCCTCGACCGCTGCGACGGCACCACGCAGGCGCAGGTAGAGCGTGGACACGCCGTCCACCTCCACCCAGCAGCTCGCGTTGAGCGGCAAGGGCTGTCCGCCCCAGGTGTTGAGGCGCTGTAGGGCCTCGTCTTGCTTCATCTCGAATTTCAGCGTGGCCTCGGCCGGTGCGATCGGCAAAACCTTCAGGCTCACTTCAGCGATGAGGCCCAGCGTGCCGAGCGCGCCCACCATCAGCCGCGAGACGTCGTAACCGGCGACGTTCTTCATCACCTGCCCGCCGAACGTGAGCAACTCGCCCTTGCCGTTGATCATCGTGAGGCCCAGCACGTAGTCACGCACGGCGCCGACGCTGGCACGCGCCGGGCCGCTCAGGCCGGCCGCCACCATGCCACCGACGGTAGCGCCCCCGCCGAAGTGCGGCGGCTCGAACGGCAGGCACTGTCCGCGCTCGGCCAACACCGCTTCCAGCTCGGCCAGCGGTGTGCCGGCGCGCACCGTGACGACGAGCTCGCTCGGCTCATAGCTCGTGATGCCGGACAGCGGCGCAGTCTCCAGCAGTTCGCCTTCCAGCCGCTCGCCATAGAAGTCCTTGCTGCCGCCGCCGCGGATGCGCAGCGGCGTGCCGCCGGCTGCGGCGGCGCGGATGCGAGCGGTCAAGGCGTCGAGGATGGCGTCCATGCGCTCATGGTAAGCGCACGTGGCGCGGGCAGCGCTACGGCACCGCGTGAGATTTTTGAAATCAGGTGCTGACGAAATTCACCGGCAGACCCGGCACGTCGACCTGCGCGGCGATGATGCAGCCACTTTGCGGCAGCGCCTGCAGTTCTTCCGGGGGCCGGTTGTAGCTGGCGCTGGTGACGAACAGCGTCCGCAGGTCATCGCCGCCGAAGCACGGCATGGTCGGGCAGCGCGCCGGAACCGGAATGTCCTGCAACACTTCGCCCGAAGGAGACAGCTTGAGGATGCGGCCGCCTTCGAACATGGCCACCCAGTAGTTGCCCTGCACGTCCACGGCCGCGCCGTCGGGCCGGCCGCCGTAACCCGCGTCGCCGGTCTTCCAGCCGTCGGGTTTGCCGGGAAACTGGTGAAAGACACGATGGTTGCTCATCGCGTTGGTCTGTGCGTCCCAGTTCCAGGCGTAGATGACGTGATGCGTCGTGTCCGACCAGTACACCGTGCGCGTGTCCGGCGACCATGCGAGGCCATTGGCGATGACGCCGTTGTCGGCCTTGAGCTCGATCACCGGCTCGCCCCCGTTGCCGGCGCTCGCGCGCAGGTCGACGCTGTACAGCTCGGCGGCGCGCCGGTCGCGCGGCTCGTACATGGTGCCGGCCCAGAAGCGCCCCTGCGGATCGGCCTTGCCGTCGTTGAAGCGCGTGGTCTTCGGGTCGTGGCCGAAGCGCGCGATCAACGCCAGCGCACTCCCCCAACCCGCGGCACGGTAGATGCCGTCGCGCAAGGCGATGACCAGGCCGCCACCGCGCACCGGCGCGATGCAGCCCGGGTCCATCGGCAAGGGCCAGCTCTCCGTGCTGCCGGTCGCCGGATCGGCCCTGCGGATCTGGCGGCCGGGGATGTCGACCCAATAGAGCTTGCGTTCGTCCGGATGCCAGAACGGCGACTCACCCAATTCATCGCGCTGCGCGACCACGGTCCGCCATTCCATCATTTCACACGCTCCACATTGATCGTCATCTGTGCCGAAAGCGATTCGCCCGGCTGCAGGATCGCCAGGCCCAGGCTGGCGGCGTCGGCGCCCGCGTCCACCAGGTTCACCGCGTTGTTGACATGGCTCACCGGCTCGATGGCCACGAAGTCGCGCGTCTCGTTGGTGAACACGACGAGCCGGCTCAGGTTGGACGTGACCGTCACATGCAGCATCTCGTCGCGCAGGTGCACCGAGCCCGTCCAGCCGTCGAAGCAATGGTCGACGTCGAGGAAGGCGCAGTCCACGTCCAGTCCCGCCGCGGCTTCGCGGTGGGTCGGCAGCTTGTCGTCACCCATCTCCCAGCGGCCGGCGGCTTCGAACGACACATGGCTGCGCGTGCGCTTGACGAAGTACGGGTGCCAGCCCAGGCCGGCGGGCGCCGGGTGAGGCGACTGGTTGGTGAGCGACAGCGTGAACTCCAGCGCGTTCGCGCGCAGCCGCAGTGTCTGCGAGCTGTCGAACGCGAACGGCCATGAGGCGTCGGCCGGGTGCTCGTACGCGAGCATCGCAAAGCTGCCGTCGCTTTCGAGAACTTCCCACGGCCGCTGCCAGCCCACGCCATGGATGGCGTGCGGCTCGGCGCCGTTGTTGCGAACCAGAGGATGCTGTGTGCCCTGCCACAGCAGGGTCGCCTGCGCCACGCGATTGGAAAAGGGCACGAGCGGATAGCTGCCGGACTGCCGCGCCGAGGCAAGCTGCGCGGCCGGTGCGGAGCGCAGCACCGGCTCGCCGTCCAGCCACAGGCCGGCGATGCAGCCGCCCAGGCGGGGCTCGATCTCGCAGCGCAGCGCGCCGGACTTCAGTTCGATCATGGGTAAGCGTTGCTCCTGCGGACCATTGTGCCGCGCCTTGGGGCCGCCGGGTACAAGCCGGTAACACGTCGCGCGGCGCCGGCCGCATGGCCGGGTCGTAGTCGTGCCCGCAGTCATCACAGCGTGTCCAATGCTCTACTACGGTTTGCTTTGGAGCGGGCAATTGCGAGTTGCCCCGGTAATTTCTTCGACGGAGCAGTGCGTCCGAAAACAAAGCGCAGATCGGCGCCTAAACTCATAAAAACAACCAGAAATGATGAACTACGCCGACCTTCGAATCTCGCGCGCAGCTAAGCGGCGGTCGTTTGCGCGTTGTTCAGACCTCCCCAGCATGATCAACATCGGCTCATGACGACAACTACAGCTCCCCCCTCGACCAGCGGATCTATCGGCTTCCTCCATCCCGGAGAGATGGGCTCCGCACTGGCAACCCTGGTCAAAAGCAACGGCTTCACCCCCTATTGGCTTGCCCAGGATCGCAGCGACGCCACCCGCAACCGCGCACTGCGCGCCGCCATGACCGAAATCGCCACGATCGAGGCATTCTGTCAGCACAGTGGAATCATCATCAGCATTTGCCCGCCCCACGCGGCAATGGATGTTGCCAGGCAAGTGGCCAGACAGGGGTTTACCGGGGTTTATATAGATGCCAATGCCATATCCCCCACTCACGCCCGCCAGGTGAACGACATCATCGCGTTGGGTGGTGGTCGATTTGTCGATGCCGCTATTGTCGGGCCGCCGCCGGGCAAGAGCACAGACACCCGCCTTTACCTCAGTGGGGAATCAGTGGCAGAAATTGCCCGCTGTTTTGCCAGTCCAGGGCTCAGGATCATCAATCTGGGCGCGGAAATCGGCAGAGCGTCGAGCCTGAAGATGTGCCATTCCGCCATGCACAAGGGCCAGCTGGCCATGCTCATCGCCACCCTGGCCGGTGCGGAGAGCCTGGGAGTGCGCCACGAGCTGACCGAACTCTGGGGAGCCAGCGCCAATACCGCCAATCTGGCGCGGGGCATGGACGAAAATTTTCGCCGCCTGGCCAAGGCCTGGCGCTTTGCCGGGGAGATGGACGAAGTGGCGGACACCTTCGCCGGCGCAGGACTGCCCGCCCAGTTCCCTGTTGCCGCCGGCGAAATCTTCAGCCGCCTGTCCACACTCCCGGACGCGGTCACGAAAACCCAGGTATTCGAGCTACTGCTGGACACCACGCCCAGCAAGACCCGATAAGAGCACAACGGCCCCATGCCGCAAAACCCTTCACAACCGTTCCTGATGCTGGATAAGCAGCATCGCACCTATCAGGGCATGGCCTACGGCCAGCGCCAGTCAACCCTGGTGGTATCCCTCAGGATTCAACCGTTGCCGACCTTGAACTTCCCCGCCATAGACGACCACATGGCAGAGTGGATCATCAAACCTTATCTTGACAGCGACGACACAACCGATGCCACAACCGCCCTCTTGCGGAGAATCCACCACTGGCAGGCAACTATCCAGGAGGAACACAGCATCCCGGTGTTTGGCGATTGTGTTGTCGATAGAGATAGCCGCGCCGGGGAAAATGGTCAGGAGCGCTATCGACTGGCGCTCTCTTTTATCCATCCCAAGGCCAGCATAGCCGCGCTCGATTGGATCCTCGATGCGCTCAATGCGCTACTGCAAAACCCGGCAGTGCCCGCCGCTGCGAGAGGGCGAATCACCCGGGGGTTTACCCAGCTGAAAGCCGATTTGCGGCCCTATGCCATCCGCGGCACCAACATGATGCATTTTCTCGCCGCAGCCCATGACCAGGGCATGTGGTGGCACAACCTGAACGGCGGCACCTACTGTATTGGGATTGGCAGCAACAGTCGGTGGTTGAGCAGCTCCATTACCGACAAGACACCCAATCTTGGCGTGGCCATCGCCAAGAACAAAACGGCCTCCGCGATCGTGCTCGGCAAATATTGCCTGCCGGTACCCAAGCATCGCCTGGTCAATAGCGAGAAAAACGCCGTGGCCGTTGCGCAGCAGCTTGGCTACCCGGTGGTGATCAAACCGGCGGACAAGGATCAGGGCATCGGCGTTTTTGCGGGCCTGCGCGGCGAGCGCAGCCTAAGGATCGCCTACCGCGCCGCCAAAGAGGTTTCCAGCCACATCCTGGTGGAGAAACACCACCACGGTGAGGACTACCGCTTTACAGTGATGGCCGACCGCGTCATCAAGATCATGCACCGGAAGCCGGGCCAGGTCACCGGCGATGGCCAACAAACCGTGGCCCAATTGGTTGCCCAGGCGCAGGCGAGCGAGGATCACCAGCGCGCCTTGCGGCGCACCGGCAAAATGCGTTTGCAGTTGGATGCCGAAGCGCTGGAACTGCTTGAAGACCAGGAGTTGACAACGGAATCCATTCCAGCCATCAACGAAATGGTCCTGCTGAGAAGAAAAAGCAATATCTCTTCTGGCGGCAGCCACGCCTTAATCCCCGTCGAGGCGGCTCATCCAGACAACTGCACGCTGGCCATTCGGGCCGCCAGTATTCTCGGCTTGGACATTGCCGGCATTGACCTGATCATGCCGGATGCCAGGGAATCCTGGTTGACGACGGGAGCCATCATCTGCGAGGTCAACGCCCAACCCCAGATCGGGTATCGGGATACGCCGGGCATCTATAAGGACATGCTGCGGGAGCTGGTGCCGGGAGCAGGTGCCATCCCCGTGCATTTACTGCTGACCTCCGGACAGCCTGCCAGCCAGATTTTTGAAGCGGCTCAACAATGTGCTGACAAGCTGGGCTGCAATGCCTTCTCCACCGCAAGCGGCATCTGGATTGATGGACATCAGCAGGGCTGGCACCCAGAGAACAGCTATCGCGCCGCCCACGCGCTGCTCCTGGACAAAGGCGTTCACTGCGCACTGTTGGCACTCGACGCCAGGGACACCGCCACGTTCGGCCTGCCCATTGCCGAATTCTCCACCACCACCGTGCTGAAGGCGGCCAACGCCAGCGCCGCCCAGCAGCCAACCCCGGAACTCGAGCAAGCCCTGTCGCTTTTGCAGGCTCATCTCCAGACGCTCAACAATCAGCGGCGCACCGCCGAAGATTCCACGACCTCTCCGTAAGAGGCAAGGCGAATCCAGGTAAGACTCCATGAAACCCAAAGTTATTGCCATCGGCGTCGACGCCCCCAACGGCAACCAGATAAAAACCTGGCTAGCACGAGGTGAATTGCCCCATATCAAGGCAATTTTCGACCAAGGTGCCAGTGGCGATGTAGTCCACACCAAGCGCTTTCGCAATGAAAGATGTTGGGATACTTTCCTTTCCGGGCGGGATATTGGGTCTTTTGGATCGTCATTCCTGCCCGACAGCTATGGATATTTCAACGAATCCTTGCAGCGGGAAGATCGCTACAGGCCGTTCTACGCCCTGGGCGAGCCATTCAAGGTATGCATGTTCGATCTCCCTGCGACCCTTGTTGCGGGCGTTAGCGGCATTCAAATCTCAGGCTGGGGAAGCGAACTGAATGTTGCCGCACCCCTATCCCAACCACCAGAGCTGATCGCGCAACTGCGCAACCGGTATGGTTCAGACCCCAAGCTGGCGGAATCCATCAAGGTCTACGACCATCAGACACAAGAGGTGGAATACTCCTACGTGCTGCCATCCGCCTACGACCTGGACGCTGTGCTCGACTTCAGGTCGAAACTGCTGACCGCCGTTGACCGCCGCACCGATATCTGCCTTGATTTACTGGCCCGCGATGATTGGGATCTGTTTCTCGCGCTCTACGTCGAGAGCCATACCGCAAACCATATCGGCTGGCACCTGGGTGAAAAACATCCTCTGTCCGAGGCAGATTCTTCAGGCAACGTCCAGCTGGAAATTCTGCGAGCTATAGACCTATCGATCGGACGGATTGCCAAGGCGCTGCCCGAGCATGCCACCGTCTTGTTCTACACCATTGACCACACGGCAGCGAACAGCATGGATGTGCCCAGCATGGCGCTACTTCCCGAGCTGCTCTACCGCTGGAATTTTCCCGGGCAGCAGGCTCTGGCAGTCGGCGATTTGGCCCATCCGGTTCCCGCCATGAGAAGGGATTATCGCCGCCACTGGAAGCAGGAAGTCTGGTCTCTCGCCACCGACCAGGGCAGGCGGCAATTGGCTTCGCCCAGTCAATTGGAGACCAACGGCAACCCCACGAGCTGGAATCCTGCCACCTGGTATCAGCCGCTGTGGCCAACCATGAAAGCATTTGCCCTGCCCTCGGTTTCCGACGGCTATGTGCGCCTCAATGTCCGGGGACGGGAAGTTCAAGGCATTATCCCGCCCGAAGATTTCAGCCATGAGCTGGCGAAGATCTCCGAACTCCTGGAGCGGGCCGTCAACCCCAGAACCGGCCAGCCCATCGTCAAGCAACTGATTGCCACCAGGGAGAAACCCGGCGACTCCCCCCCCATCCCGCCGGATCTGATTGTCTGCTGGAACGATCAATTTCCCGCTGATGTATTGGACAGTCCAGAGTGCGGTCGCATCGGCCCACTGCCCTATTTCCGCTCCGGCGGCCATGTCGCTCACGGCACCCTGGTGGAAAATCTCTTTGCGGTCCGCGGCCCAGGCATTGCCCCCGGACTCAGGACGAGGCGCGGCAATCTGGAGGATATGCCCGCCACGATCCTTGACCTTCTGCGCGCCCAAGCACCCAGTGGTATGACCGGATCATCACTGCTGAATCGAGACCAAGTGACTTAATGCGCGTTACTCTGCACGACTACAGTACCGATCCACTCCTCCCCCAGAAGGATGGCGTCAATCTAGCCCACGAGAATATCGCCGCGTTGCTCAGGGATAACGTCTGCGCGGATCTGGCGGTGACATTCCACGACATCAACCGACTGCTCGCCGACGACGCCCATGCACGGGAACTTCTCGCGGCTGCGGATTGCGTCATCAGCAATATCGGGCCCCATGCCCACTACTACTTCTACCTGCGGGAAAAATTTAACCTTCAATTCAACATCATCCGCGATGTGAGAACCGCCATCTGGAGCAGCTACCTGCTCCAGGAGCATCTGGTGGCACCTTATTTGAGAGCGGGCGATATGTTGATGGTGGCCAGTCATTACACGCGGGGAGTTTACGAACGGATATTCCCCCATCTTCAGCGGTACAGCACCTTTCGCTGCTACCCGCTGACCGTGGCGTTTCCAACCGAACTGCCACCGCGCCAGCACATGGCCGACCGAGGTGACGACACCTTCGTCCTCGGCTA
Organism: Ramlibacter sp. WS9; assembly: GCF_003797765.1. Lineage (GTDB taxonomy): Bacteria > Pseudomonadota > Gammaproteobacteria > Burkholderiales > Burkholderiaceae_C > Ramlibacter. The sequence goes on from NZ_RKMB01000023.1 coordinate 24,904, forward strand.
TATCGGCAGATTGTCGGAGGACAAAAATTTTCCCGATCTCGTGCAATTGCTGATCACCCTCAACAAGGAGCATTCACGGAAATACAAGCTGGTGGCCTGCGGCGACATCCATTCACCGAGCTGCCACCCCGAGCTTATTCAGGCAAGAATCAAGCAGGAACTGGGAGCAGGCGACTACTTTCAGTATTTGCCACCCCAGTCGAATGGCCAGATTTGGGAGCTGTACCGCCGATTCGATGCCATGGTGTTTCCCAGCACCTCCAACCTGGAAACCCTGGGACGGGTGCTGGTGGAAGCCAGTTACGCAGGGGTTCCTGTCATCTGCGGCAAACACGCCGCAGCCCCCGAACTGGTGCCCGCCAGCGCATTGTGTAGTGTGGACTACCTAACGGATAGAGCGTTCAGCAGTCACTTCGACCACAGCCTGGGCAGAGTGAATATCGAGGATATGGTCAGCGCCGTCGCCAATCCCGATTTGCAGCTGCCGGATTGCCATCTTGACTACCTGCGCCATCCCGACAAGTTCCTCAAGACGTTGATGTGGAATGCCAACCACCCAATGCCCCAGAACGAAACCTATGTCTTGGCGCCGGAGCAGGCTGAATTTATTGCCAGACTGGCTGTGGTGATGCCGGAAGCCTTGAACTTGAGTCATGCTCATGACCTGATCGCGAAGCTGACGCCCTGGTTCATCAACCTGCAACACCAGGACTCTCCCGAGCGAGCAGCCTTATTGGCACAGTTGGCAGAGATCAGCCGCTACCCAGAACGCACCCAAGTGTTTATTGCCAAAAGTGCGGCGACAGCGGGAGATTTCACCAATGTGGGTGGCATTGATATCGAGCTCTGTCATGTGGCGGGGTTCTACCCGGAGTTCAGCTTGACGTCCAGTGCGCAGTCGGGCTTGGGGTAGGCTTCACCGCGGATTGCGTTTCACTCCATTCAGGCTGCCTCCAAAAAAAAACGGCCCGCCGAGCCGAAGCTCTTGCGGGCCGAACATCCAAAGGAGACTTGCTTTTTTATGCGGGGCCGCGGCACCACCGAAGCGGTGCGCGCGGCAATGAGTCCTTAGCGGTTGTACGCGGTTTCGCCGTGGGACGAGATGTCCAGGCCTTCGCGCTCTTCCTCTTCGGTGACGCGCAGGCCGATCACCAGGTCAACAACCTTGTAGGCGATGAACGCAACGACTGCCGACCACACCAGCGTGGTCAGGACGGCTTGCGCCTGGATCCAGACCTGGGCGCCGATGCCGGGGAAGTCAGCCGGGTCGCCGCACTTGTTGGTGACGTAGTTGCAGATGCCGACGCCGCCCAGCGAGGGCGAAGCGAACACACCGGTCAGCAGCGCGCCCAGGATACCGCCCACGCCGTGCACGCCAAAGACGTCCAGCGAGTCGTCGGCGCCGAGCATGCGCTTCAGGCCGTTCACGCCCCACAGGCAGACAATGCCGGCCAGCAGGCCGATGACGATCGCGCCCATCGGGCCGACGAAGCCGCAGGCCGGGGTGATGGCCACGAGGCCGGCGACGGCGCCGGACGCGGCGCCCAGCATCGAGGCCTTGCCCTTGGACAGTGCTTCACCGGCGATCCAGGAGAGCGTGGCGGCGGCGGTGGCGACCAGCGTGTTCACGAAGGCCAGCGCGGTGACACCGTTGGCTTCCAGGTTGGAGCCGGCGTTGAAGCCGAACCAGCCCACCCACAGCAGCGCGGCGCCGACCATCGTCAGCGTGAGGCTGTGCGGTGCGAACGACTCCTTGCCGTAGCCGACGCGCTTGCCCAGCACATAGGCGCCCACCAGGCCGGCGACACCGGCGTTGATGTGCACCACGGTGCCGCCCGCGAAGTCGAGCGCGCCCTTGGCCCACAACCAGCCGGCTGCGGCGGTGACCTTGTCGAGCGATGCCTTGTCGGTGATCGCGTCCGGGCCGTCCCAGTACCAGACCATGTGGGCGATCGGCAGGTAGCTGAACGTGAACCAGATGACGCAGAACAGCAGCACGGCCGAGAACTTGATGCGCTCGGCGAAGGCACCGACGATCAGCGCGCAGGTGATGGCCGCGAACGTGGCCTGGAAGGCGACGAAGCTCAGCTCGGGAATCACGACGCCCTTGCTGAACGTGGCAGCGATGGATTCCGGTGTGACGCCCTTCAGGAAGACCTTGTCGAAGCCGCCCATGAAGGCATTGCCGCCGGTGAAGGCGACGCTGTAGCCGTACAGGACCCACAGCACGTAGATCAGCGACGTTACGACGAAGACCTGCATCAGCACCGACAGCATGTTCTTGCTGCGGACCAGGCCGCCGTAGAACAGCGCCAGGCCGGGGATGGTCATCAGGATCACCAGCACGGTGGCGACGGTCATCCAGGCGGTGTCGCCCTTGTTGGGCACCGCGGCCGGTGCGGCCGCGGGTGCGGGCGCAGATGCCGCGGCGGCAGTTGCGGCCGCGGCCGGAGCCGACGCCGTCGCTGCCGCGGCGGGAGCAGCCGCTTCAGAAGCAGCCGTGGCCGCAGGTGCCGCGGGTGCTTGCGCGAAGACGGCCGAGCCGCCCGCGAGGAGACCCAGGCCCAAGGCCAGGGAGGCAAGAAGTTTTCTCATGTTCGTCTCTCTGTTGTGAAGGGGGTCGCTGTGTTACAGCGCCTCCTTGCCAGTTTCGCCGGTGCGGATGCGCACGACCTGCTCGAGGTTGTAGACAAAGATCTTGCCGTCGCCGATCTTGCCCGTGCGGGCCGCGGCTTCGACGGATTCGATGACGCGGTCGACGAGCTCGTCGGCCACCGCCGCCTCGATCTTGACCTTCGGCAGGAAGTCCACGACGTATTCCGCACCGCGGTACAGCTCGGTGTGGCCCTTCTGGCGGCCGAAGCCCTTGACTTCGGTCACGGTGATGCCCTGGACGCCGATGCCCGAAAGGGCTTCGCGCACCTCGTCAAGCTTGAACGGTTTGATGATGGCCGTTACGAGTTTCATGTCTCTTCTCCTTTGGGTGGGACAGCTTAGAAGCTGTACTTGGCGCCCAGGACGAGGCCGGACTTGCCGGTGAACTTGCCTGCCGGGGTGAAGTACACGGAGTCGTCGGCGTCGGTGCCGACCAGCGCGGCGCTGGCGGAGAAGCCGTTGCCGAAGTCCTTGCCCACGGTCACGGAGTAATCCGTGTACGAAGCGGGCGAGAAGTTCTTGACCTTTTGGTGGCCGACGTGCGGAGCCAGCGACCAGCCGTTGCCCAGGTCGAACGTGGCGCTCAGGTCCAGGTAGCCGCTGCCCTTGGTGTCGGCAAAACCGAACAGGTTGGTGACGGCGTGCGAGTACTTCAGCGTTGCGGGGCCGTAGGTGCCGGCGCCATAGATTTCGGTCGTGTTCGGGCTGACGGACAGGTCATGGCTGGGGTACTGATACCGCAGGACGCCGACGTCGTAGCCGATGGGGCCGGCCGTACCCTTGTAGCCGCCGTAGATGTCCCATTCCACCGAAGCGCCGCCGCCAGCGTCCTTGATCCACTTGATCGTCGAAGCCCAGGTGCCCAGGTAGAAGCCGCTCTTGTGCGCGAAGTCGATGCCGCCTTGCAGGGCCGGCTTCAGGCGCGACTGGGAGATGCCGCGGTAACGGTAGTCGGTCACGACGCCCACGTTGTACGAAAGCGTGTAATCGGGTTCCGGTGCCTTGGTCTGGGCGAACGCGGCGCCCGAGAAAGCCAGAGCGGCCAGAACCATTTTTTGGGTCGTCTTGAGTTCCACTGAGTTCTCCGATGAAAAGAAAAAGGTATTGAACTCAGCTCTAAGCAGGAAAGGTGCCAAAAGTCACAACTCCTGTCCGGCAGGTCCACGGACCCCTGGTCCGCAGCGTTAACCGTGAACGTGGCGGCAAATTAACGCAAAACCGCACCGCTATGGTGCGATCTTGTTCTTTTTCAGGCACCAACGGTAAACACGCACCTAAACGGGGAGGGATTGCGAAGTGAGCTTGTCTTTGGTGCAAAGTCGCGCCCTGCTCGGGCTGCAGGCGGCCGCTGTCACCGTGGAGGTGCACCTGGCCAATGGCCTGCCGAGCTTCACGCTGGTGGGGCTGGCCGACGTGGAGGTGAAGGAAGCGCGTGAGCGGGTTCGCTCGGCGCTGCAAAACTGCGGTTTGGAGTTTCCGCATAACAAGAGGATCACGGTAAACCTGGCACCGGCCGACCTGCCCAAGGATTCGGGCCGGTTCGACCTGCCGATCGCACTGGGCATCCTGGCGGCCAGCGGCCAGATCGACGCCGCCAAGTTGGCGGGTTGGGAATTCGCGGGCGAGCTGTCCCTCTCCGGGGAACTGCGGCCGGTGCGGGGGGCGCTGGCCATGAGCCTGGCGCTGCACAGCGCGGGCGCGCAGGCGCGGCTGGTGTTGCCGCCCGGCAGCGCCGAGGAGGCGGCGCTGGTCCCGCAGGCCCAGGTCTACCGGGCCGACCACCTGCTGGACGTGGTGAAGCAATTCCTGCCGGGCGAACCCGCCGAACCAGGCGAGGGCTGGTCGCGCGTCGTCACGCAACCCGCGGCCGCACCGGCAACCTACCTGGACCTGGCCGACGTGAAGGGCCAGGCCGGCGCCAAGCGGGCGCTGGAGATCGCGGCGGCTGGCGGGCACAGCCTGTTATTGCTCGGCCCGCCGGGTTCGGGCAAGTCCATGCTGGCGCAGCGCTTTGCCGGCCTGCTGCCGCCGATGACCGTGGACGAAGCCCTGGAGACGGCCGCCGTTGCCAGCCTCGCCGGGCAGTTCACGCTGGCCCGCTGGGCCGTGCGGCCGACTTGCAGTCCGCACCATTCCGCGAGCGCGGTGGCGCTCGTCGGCGGCGGGTCACCGCCACGGCCTGGTGAAATTTCGCTCGCCCACCACGGCGTGCTCTTCCTGGATGAATTGCCCGAATTTCCACGCGCCGCCCTGGAAGCATTACGTGAACCGCTGGAGACGGGCCAGATCACCATCGCCCGCGCCGCGCGGCGATCCGAATTTCCCGCGCGGTTCCAGTTCGTCGGGGCGATGAACCCCTGCCCCTGCGGCTTCCTGGGTGCGACGCACAAGGCCTGCCGCTGCACGCCCGACCAAGTCGCGCGCTACCAGGGCAAGCTGTCCGGGCCGCTTTTAGACCGCATCGACCTGCACGTTGAAGTGCCGACCTTGCCGCCGGACCAACTGCTTGCCGCACCGCCGGGCGAATCAACGGAGGCGATCCGCATGCGTTGCGGGACGGCGCGAGATCGCGCGATTCAACGACAAGGCAAGGCGAATCACGCATTGCAGGGCAAGGAAATCGACACCCACGTCGGGCTGGAAGACGCCGCCGCGAAATTCCTCAACATTGCCGCGGCGCGCCTGGGTTGGAGCGCCCGCTCAACGCATCGCGTTCTGAAGGTGGCGCGCACGATCGCGGACCTAGCCGGCGCAGGCACCACGCAGGTCGCGCATGTGGCGGAGGCGGTGCAATATCGGCGGGGGCTCGGCCGCGGCGGGTAAAAGCGGCGCGGGCGCAACACGCGGGCGGAACAACACGCACATGCCACGCACATTTCGGAACCTGTGCCGCCACGAGCATCAATAATCGAAGCTCAACAGGAAATTCCGTTCATGCATCGGTTCATCGACAGGTCGATCACGGCTCGGCTGACCGCCATTGCGATGGCCGTGTGGGTGTTCGATACCGGCGCCCAGACCGCGCGGACCGCCACCAGCCTGGTGGACCTGTCCCTGGAGCAGCTCGTCAACATCGAGGTGACGTCCGTGTCCAAACGGCCGCAGCGGCTGGCCGACGTGTCGGCGACCGCTTATGTGATCACCGCTGATGACATCCGGCGCTCCGGTGCCACCAGCTTGCCCGAGGTGCTGCGCCTTGCGCCGAACCTGCAGGTCGCGCGCGCCGACGCCAACCAGTACGCCATCACGGCGCGCGGCTTCAACAGTGTGCTGTCGAACAAGATGCTGGTCTTGATCGATGGGCGCACCGTGTACTCGCCGCTGTTCTCCGGTGTGTTCTGGGAAGCGCAGGACGTGATGCTCGAAGACATCGAGCGCATCGAAGTGATCAGCGGGCCGGGCGGCACCTTGTACGGCGCCAACGCCGTGCAAGGTGTGATCAACATCATCAGCCGCGGCGCGGCCGAAACGCAGGGCGGGGTTGTGAGCGCCGGCGCAGGCACCCGGGACAAGGCGCTGGCGGCGCGTTACGGCCGCACCACGGCGGGTGGCACCGCGTGGCGCGCCTGGGCCAAGGCAACGCACCGAGAGCACTCCGAGCTGGCCAGCGGCGCGGCGGTGCGTGACGAAGCATCGATGTCGCATGCCGGGTTTCGCGCCGACCACGGCGACGGCACCGACCACGTCACCGTCCAGGGCGACCTGTACCGCAGCACCATCGACCAGGCGCCGGCCGAGCGGCGCATCTCGGGCGCCAATTTGCTGGGCCGGTGGGCGCGCGAGCTCTCCGGCGGCAGCAGAGCCCAGGTCCAGATGTATTTCGACCGGACCGAGCGCGACCAGCCGGGCACACTGCGCGACACCCTCGACACCTGGGACATCGACTTCCAGCACCTGTCGCAGCCCCTGCCCAGCCACGACCTGATCTGGGGCGGCGGCTGGCGGCACCTCGACGACCGGGCGGAGAACATCAATGCTGCCGCATTGGCACTGCTGCCCGCCGCGCGCCGGATGACGCTGTGGAATGTGTTCGCGCAGGACGAATTCGCGCTGGCGCCGCACCTCAAGCTGACGTTCGGGCTGAAGCTGGAGCACAACGACTACACCGGCATGGAGTCGCTGCCCAACGCGCGCCTGGCCTGGGAGCTCGCGCCCAACCACCTGCTGTGGGGTGCGGTGTCGCGCACAGTGCGCACGCCGGCGCGGATAGACCGGGACTTCTATTCTCCCGGCACGCCGCCCTTCGCCATCGCCGGCGGCTCGCGCTTCGAGTCCGAGGTGTCGAAGGTTTTCGAGATCGGCTACCGCGGCCAGCCGCTGCCTTCGCTGTCCTATTCGATGAGCGTGTTCCACCACGATTTCGACAAGCTGCGGTCGGTGGACGCAGCGCCGGGCGGCGCCACCTTCAACAACAACTTCGAAGGCACGCTGGACGGCCTCACGTCATGGGCCCGCTGGCGCGTGAACGATCATTGGCGCGTGAACGCCAGTTATGCACGCCTGAAGCAGCGCTTCGAGGCCAAGGCCGGCACGGCCCCACTGGGCGGTGTGGCGTCGCTGGGCAACGACCCGCCGCATCGCTGGACGCTGGGCGCATCCCTCGACATCGGCGCCTCCATGGAAGTGGACGTGCAGGTTCGCCACTCCGCTGCACTGCCCAGCCCGGACGTGCCCGCGTACACGGCGCTCGACGCGCGCTGGGGCTGGCGCGTGCGGCCCGATCTCGAGCTGTCCGTGGCGCTGCGCAACATTGGCGATTCGCGCCATGCCGAATGGGGCAGCGCGCCGGGTCGCGCTGAACTGCGCCGAAGCGCATTTGTCAAAGCCGTGTGGCACTATTAACCATCCGCCATGCACTCCTGGCTGTACCGAATGCTGCGACCGGCCCCGTTCCTGCGACGATGTGCGTGCGCGCTCGGCGCGGCCGTTCTGCTGCTGGCCGCCGGCGGCGCGATGGCGCAGCCGGCCCTCGAACGGGCAAGTGAGGCGCTCGTCAAGGCGGCCTTTCTGCACAAGTTCGCGAGCTTCGTCGAATGGCCCCCAGGGCAATTCGAAAAGGCCGACAGCCCGTTGAAAATCGGCATCCTCGGCAACGACGCGATCTGGCAAGATCTGAGTGAACTGGCGAAGGACCGCGACCGCGATGGCAGGCCGGTGGTGGTCACCCGCCTGAAGGATGGCGACCCGCTCACCGGCTACCACATCCTCTACATAAAGACGACCGCCGCCCGCATGACGGAGCTGCTCCAGCAGGTGCCCGAAGGCGTGCTCACGATCGCCGACTCCGACGGAGCCCATCCGCTCGGCAGCGTCATCAGCTTTTTCGTCGAAACCGGCAATGTGCGCTTCGGCATCTCGGTGGACTCGGCGACACGGCAGAAGCTGCGGCTCAGCCCGCGGCTGCTGGCCGTCGCGCGCAACGTGCAAGGCAGCCTGCCCGCCGCCGAACGGCTGGCCTACCTGCGAAGGGTTCCGCAGTTTTGAACAATGAACGCCGGCTCGTGGGCTGGCTCTCGCTGGGCCAGCTGATCACCTGGGGCAGCGTCTTCTACACCTTCGCGCTGTTGATGGAGCCGGTGGAGCGCGAGCTGGGCCTCACGCGCGCGCAGTCCTCCCTCGCCTTCAGCCTCGCCTTGCTGGCCGAGGGCGCGCTGGCGTACCCGGTGGGGCGCTGGATCGACCGCGGCCACGAGCGCGCGGTGATGACGGGCGGCTCGCTGTTGGTGGCAGCCTGCCTGTTGCTCCACAGCGTAATCACCACCACCGCCGGCTTCTATGCGGTGTGGATCGGCCTGGGCGCGGGCCTCGCCGCCACCTTGTACACGCCCGTCTTCGCGGTCGTGACGCGCCGTTTCCCCAACGATTTTCGCCGTGCGATCATCACGCTCACGTTCCTGGGCGGCCTTGCCAGCACGGTGTTCATACCGCTGTCGGCGTGGCTGATCCAATCACTCGGCTGGCGGCATGCGCTGTGGGTGCTCGCGGCGCTGCAGTTGCTGGTCTGCGCGCCGCTGCACGCCGTGTGGCTGCGCAACGCGCCGCCGGCGCGCGCGGTGGCCAGCGCAGGCGACAAGGCGCCGTCGGTCGACGTTTACCTGCGCAGCGCGCCTTTTCTATTGATCGGCGTGTTCGTGGTCGGCATGATGGGTGTCACCGCCGCATTGCCGCCGCACATGATCAGCCTGCTGCGCGGCACGGGCCTCGCCGAGGCCTGGGTGATCGCCATCCCCGCCAGCATCGGCCTGGTCCAGGTGTTGGGGCGGCTGCTGCTTTTTTTCTTTGAGCACCACTTCGACCTGCACGTCGCGAACCGCGTGATCCCCACCCTCATTCCGCTGGGGCTGGGCGCGCTGCTGGCCGGTGCCGGGCATCCTTGGGCCGCGCTGCTCTTCGTCGTGCTGTATGGCCTGGGCAACGGCATGATGACCATCGTCAAGGGCACGGCCATCGCGCAGTACGTGAGCCGCGAGCACGTCGCGTCCCTCAACGGCGCGCTCGGCCTGCCGTCGGCACTGGCACGCGCGGTTGCGCCCATGCTCCTGGGCCTGTTGTGGACCGCCGAGGCGGGCTACGTGTGGGGACTGTGGCTGCTGCTGGCGATGAGCGTCGCCGCCGTGGTGGCGCTGTTCCTGGCGCAGCGCAGGGCGCTGGCCGTCACCTGACGCTCAGAGATTCGGTGCGAGCAGCCGCTGCAGTTGCGCCACCTCGGCGCCGCGCCGCGCCGCCTGGTCCTGCAGCTGGTCCTCGCCGATCTTGCCGACGTTGAAATAAACGCTGTCGGGATGGCTCAGGTAGAAGCCGCTGACGCTGGCGGCCGGCATCATGGCCAGGCTCTCGGTCAACTCCATCCCCACGTCGTGCGCTTGCAAGACATCGAACATGTCTTTCTTCACGCTGTGGTCGGGGCAGGCCGGATACCCGGGCGCGGGGCGGATGCCGTGGTACTTCTCGCCAATCAGGTCTTCGGCGGTCAGAGACTCGTGTGCAGCGTAGCCCCACAAGTCCTTGCGCACGCGCTCATGCAGCGCCTCGGCGAACGCTTCGGCCAGCCGGTCGGCCAGGGCCTTGAGCATGATCGCGGAGTAGTCGTCGTGGTCGTCCAGGAAGTACTTCTCTTTCTTCTCGGTGCCGATGCCGGCCGTCACAGCGAACATGCCGACGTAGTCGTTGGCCACGCCCTTCGGCGCCACGAAATCGGCGAGGCAGCGGCTGGGCCGCATCACGCCTTCAACGGCCTGCTTTTCGGTTTGCTGGCGCAGGCCATGCCAGGTCATCGCGACCTGGCTGCGGGATTCGTCGGTGTAAAGCGCGATGTCGTCGTCGTTGACGCTGTTGGCGGGCCAGAAGCCCATGACGCCGTTGGCCGTCAACCAACGCCCTTCGATGAGCCGCTTCAGCATGCGCTGGCCGTCGGCGTAGACGCGTACGGCCTCCGAACCCACCACTTCGTCCTTGAGGATGCCGGGGAAGGCGCCGGCCAGGTCCCAGGTCTGGAAGAACGGGCCCCAGTCGACGTACTTGGCTAGTTCACTCAGGTCGAAATTCTTGAAGACCCGCCGGCCGATGAACTTCGGCACCGGCGGCGTGTAGCCGCTCCAATCAACCGGCGTCTTGTTGGCGCGCGCCTTGGCCAAGGGCCACAGTGGCACCTGCTTCTTGTTGGCGTGCTGGAAGCGCACCTTGTCGTAGTCGGCATTGACCTCGGCGATGTACTTGGCGGCCTGGTCCGACAGCAGCCCCTGCGCCACGCTCACGCTGCGCGAGGCATCCGGCACGTAGACCACAGGGCCTTCGTAGTGCGGCGCGATCTTCACCGCCGTGTGCACGCGGCTGGTGGTGGCGCCCCCGATCAGGAGCGGAATCTTCTTGATGCGGAAGTGGTCGTCCTTCTGCATCTCGGCCGCGACGTACTGCATCTCCTCCAGTGAAGGCGTGATCAGCCCCGACAGGCCGACGATGTCCGCACCCTCGACTTTGGCCCGCGCCAGGATCTCGTGGCAGGGCACCATCACGCCCATGTTCACCACTTCGAAGTTGTTGCACTGGAGCACGACGGTGACGATGTTCTTGCCGATGTCGTGCACGTCGCCCTTCACGGTGGCAATGATGATCTTGCCCTTGGCCTTGACGTCCTCGCCAGCCGCGGCCTGCTGCTTCTTTTCTTCCTCGATGTAGGGGATGAGGTGGGCCACGGCCTGCTTCATCACGCGCGCCGACTTCACCACCTGCGGCAGGAACATCTTGCCCTGGCCGAACAGGTCGCCCACGATGTTCATGCCGTCCATCAGCGGCCCTTCGATCACGTGCAACGGCCGGCCACCCTTGGCGAGCACCGCCTGGTAGGCCTCTTCGGTGTCGGGCACGATGAAGTCGGTGATGCCCGACACCAGTGCATGCGACAGACGCTGCTCCACGGTGCCGGCGCGCCATTCGTTCTTCTTGGTCTCGTCCTTGGCGCCGCTCTTGGCGCTCTCGGCGATCTCCACCAGCCGCTCGCCGGCGTCCTCACGGCGATTGAGCACGACATCCTCGACCCGCTCGCGCAACCCGGGCTCAAGCTCGTCGTACACACCGACCATGCCGGCGTTGACGATGCCCATGTCCATACCGGCCTGGATCGCGTGGTACAGGAATACCGTGTGGATCGCTTCACGCACCGGATCGTTGCCGCGGAACGAGAAGCTCACATTCGAGACCCCGCCGCTCACCTTCGCACCCGGCAGGTTCTGCTTGATCCAGCGGGTGGCGTTGATGAAGTCGACCGCGTAGTTGTTGTGTTCCTCGATGCCGGTGGCGATGGCGAAGATGTTGGGGTCGAAGATGATGTCTTCCGGCGGGAAGTCGATCTCGTCCACCAGGATGCGGTAAGCCCGTTCGCAGATTTCGACCTTGCGCTCGTAGGTGTCGGCCTGGCCTTTCTCGTCGAAGGCCATCACCACGGCCGCGGCGCCGTAGCGCTTGACCAGACGGGCCTGCTGCTTGAAGCCCTCCACGCCTTCTTTCATGGAGATGGAGTTGACGATGCCCTTGCCCTGGATGCAGCGCAGGCCGGCCTCGATCACTTCCCACTTGGAGGAGTCGACCATGATCGGCACGCGCGCGATGTCCGGCTCGCTGGCGATCAGCTGCAGGAAGCGCACCATCGACGCCTTGCTGTCCAGCATGGCCTCGTCCATGTTGATGTCGATCACCTGGGCGCCGTTTTCGACCTGCTGGCGCGCGACGGCCAGGGCTTCCTCGAACTGGCCGTTGAGGATCATGCGGGCGAACGCCTTGGAACCGGTGACGTTGGTGCGCTCGCCGATGTTGACAAACGAAGCTATTGGGGACTGACCTTCAGCTCTGTCCCCAACCGATTGAGCGGGGCCGATCGCAACCGGCTCCAGGCCGGACAGCATCATCGGGGGAACGTGGGCTTCAGACATCTCTCACCTAGTGCAACTGGGGGTTGGTACAGGTGAGCGCGGTTAGGAAATCCCAAGCCTGACGTTAAGCATTTTGCTTAGTCGCTGCAGCGCTCCTTGGGCTAGCATGATTCTAAATGCAGCCCGCCAATGCCCTTACTCCCCCCGTGCCAGGCATCCTCGGCCGGATCTTCGGCCGCAAGCCCGCCGAAGCCGGGGATTCGCGCGTGCCGAGACAGCGGCTGCGGTCGATCGCCGGCTCTTCGGCGGCGGACCGTGCAGCGGAGCTGCTGTCGGCCCCCAGCGCGCTGATGCAACTGAGCCATGCGGAGGCCCGCACCGTCGTGGCCTACATGCGCCCGCACAAGATTCCGGAAGGACAGACTTTCATCCGCGAAGGCGACACGGACGACACCGACTTCATGCTGCTCCTGCTGGACGGCGAAGTGACGATCGAGACCATCGTGGTCAGCCGCACCGCCCCGATCACGGTCAGCGTGCTCGGGCCGGGCAGCCTGATCGGCGAAATGGGCCTGCTGGACGGCGCGCCGCGGTCGGCGTCGTGCACCGCCATGTCCGATGTTCGCTGCGCTATCCTGACGCGCGACGCGATGAACCACCTGCTCAACGATGAGCCGCGAACGGCCGCCAAGCTGATGATGGCGATCTCCCTGCGCATCACGCAGCGCATGCGCGAGAACCAGGACAAGCTCAAGCTCTACGCTCAGCTGACGCAGGCGATGAACGAAGAGATCAACGACTTGATGCCGCTTTGAGGGCTTTGTGGACCAGGGCCCCGTTGACCGCCCTAGAATCGCAGGGCCATGACGACCCTTCTTTCCCTGCTGGCTTACGCGCTGGTCGCGACGCTGCTGCTCGCACTCATCTATGCGTCGCGGTCAGCCCGCCTGCAGCATCGCTTCCGCAAGCTCGGCGCCCTCAAGGGCCGGCACGTCGATGAAGTGATCAAGTTCGCGGGCGAGCCCAGCCACCGTTCGCGCATGTCGGCCAACCGCGAGGTGCTGGAATGGCGCCGGGTCGGCTTCCATATCGCGCTGAGCTTCACCGACGGCGTCTGCGACGGCGTGGACCACGTACCTGAGAGGTGAACCGGGGCTGTGATGTGGCTGTCACAAACGGTAAGCAGAATCGGCCGCCATGGCCAAAGACTACAACTCCATGGAGGACAGCAACCGCTCCTCCAACCGAAACATCCATGAACTCTCGGACCCTTCCCGGCGCATCGTCCTGAAGGGCGGTCTGGGCAGCGCCCTCGGGGGCCTGCTGGCGCCGCTGGCGGGCACGCTGGCCGGCTGCGCCACGATGGCGGGCGACGGCTCCTTGCTGGGCTTCAAGAGCGTCCCCCTCTCCAGCGCCGACAAGCTGACCGTTCCCGAGGGCTATATCGCCGAAGTGATCGCGGCCTGGGGCGAGCCGGTGGGCCTGTCGGGCGACAGCCCCGCGTTCAAGACCGACGCGTCCAACACCGCCGCCGAGCAGGAAGCCCAGATGGGCATGCACCACGACGGCATCCACTTCTTCGCGCAAGATGGTTCGAAGACCGGCCTCCTAGTGATGAACCACGAGTACACCGACGACGGCCTGCTGCACCCCGACGGCATGAAAACCTGGACCGCGGCCAAGGTGCACAAGGCACAGGCCGCGCACGGCGTCTCGGTGATCGAGGTCGAGCAGAAGGACGGCAAATGGCAGATGGTGCGCCCCTCCCCCTGGGCGCGCCGCATCACGGCGCGCACGCCCATGCAGGTGACGGGCCCCGCCGCGGGTCACGCCCTGCTGCGCACGGCGGCGGACCCGTCGGGCACGCGCGTGCTCGGCACCTTCAACAACTGCGCCAGCGGCATCACGCCCTGGGGCACGTACCTGACCAGCGAAGAAAACTTCATCAACTACTTCAATGGGCCGGACCAGCCCAACGCGCACGAGCGCCGCTGGGGCCTGCGCAAGGGCGGTGCGGGCTACCGCTGGCACGAGCACGACGAGCGCTTCGACGCGACGCGCCACCCCAACGAGCCGAACCGCTTCGGCTGGGTGGTGGAGATCGACCCCTTCAATCCCAGCTCGACGCCGGTCAAGCGCACGGCGTTGGGCCGCGCGGCGCACGAGGGCGCGACGGTGGCGGTGACGCGCGACCAGCGCGCCGTCGTCTATTCGGGCGAGGACTCGCGTTTCGAGTACATCTACAAGTTCGTCAGCCGCGACCGCATCAAGCCGGGCGGCTTCCGCGAGAACGCGCAGCTGCTGGACCACGGCACGTTGTACGTCGCGCGGTTCGACGCCGACGGCACAGGCCGGTGGATCGCCCTCGTGCACGGCCAGGGGCCGCTCACCCCCGCCAACAGCTTCGCCGACCAGGGCGAGGTGCTGATCAAGACGCGCCAGGCCAGCGACCTGCTGGGCGCCACCAAGATGGACCGGCCCGAATGGATCGCCGTGGACAAGGACGGCTGGGCCTATTGCACGCTGACCAACAACGCCAGCCGCGGCACCAGCGGCCAGCCCGGCGTCGATGCCGCCAACCCGCGCGCCAACAACACCATGGGCAACATCATCCGCTGGAAGGACGAAGGCGACTTCGACGGCACCCGCTTCCGCTGGAACCACTTCGTGATGGCCGGCGACCCGGCCAACGAGCGCGCCGAAGCCAAGGGCAACGCCAACGGCGACGCCTTCGGCTGCCCGGACGGCCTGTGGGTGGACGGTCGCGGCGTGCTGTGGGTCCAGCTGGACATGTCCACTTCCGCCATGGGCAAGGGCGACCTGGCCAAGCTCGGCAACAACGCCATGCTGGCCGCCGATGTGCGCACCGGCGAAGTCCGGCGCTTCCTGGTCGGCCCGGCCGGCTGCGAAATCACCGGCGCCACGGCCACGCCGGACGGCCGCACGATGTTCGTCAACATCCAGCACCCGGGCGAGACCGCCTCGGAGCGGACCAGCCCGGACCAGCCGCGCGGCATTTCGAACTGGCCCGATTTCCGTCCCGACGGCCGCCCGCGCTCGGCCACGGTGGTGATCCGCAAGGCGGACGGCGGCGTGATCGGGACCTGAGCCGCGAGGCTCATCCCCAGCCTGCCGCAAGGCTCACGCCCCGGCCGGCCGCTAGATCGGCAGGTCCGCCTTCTTCAAGGTGCGTAGAACGAAACTCGACTTGCTGTGCCGGATCCCCTTGATCTTGTACAGCTGTTCCCGCAGCAGGCGTTCGTAGTCTCGCGTGTCCTTCACCGCGACGCGCAGCAGGTAGTCGTAGTCGCCTGACACCAGATAGGCCTCGACCACTTCGGGAATCGCGGCCAGCGTCTCGCCGAACTTCTCCAGCGTGTTGTCCGAATGGCTGTCCAGCGTGATCTGCACCAGCACGGTGTCGGTGAGGCCCAGCGCTTCCGCGTTGAGCCGCACGGTGTAGCCCTCGATGACGCCGGCCTGTTCCAACTTGCGTATGCGCTCCCAGCAGGGCGAGCTGCTCAGTCCCACGGCGTTGCCGATCTCCTGCAGGCTCGCCCGGCTGTTGGACTGGAGCGCCTTCAGAATTTTTCGGTCGAGATTGTCCATACAGGAAAATTTCTCGCAGTATGAGGAAGACGCCGGATTATCTTCTGATGTAACCCAATTGTAAATAAATCACTTGAAGGCTAACGTCTTGTTACGTACATTTCACCCTCGCTAGACGGCGACAAGGAGAAATTCATGGCGAGAAGCACGGCACCGGCAATTACCGGCAACCACCTCAAGCGGCTAACCGAGGACGGGCATCACACGTCAGCGGGCGGAGACCTCGACATCAAGAATGGCCCGGATCTCTTCCGTGCTTTCGAGACCATCGAAGGGACCTACGGCAGCTTCTCGATCAATGAAACCGGGGTGTGGACCTACACGCTGGACAACAGCCGCGAGGCCACCCAGGCCCTCACACGCGGCGACACCGTCTACGACTGGTTTTACGCCGAGGCCGCGAATGGGTCGGTCGGACAGGGCGTCGTCGTGAAGATCAGTGGCGCCGTGGACGCAGAATCGGCCCCGACCACTGAGGTTGGCTTGATGGGCGTTCCCGATTTGATCGCTTGATTCAGGAAATTCATCTGCCGAACGCGCATGTGGCAGATAAAAGAGCAAGAATTTTGGCGGTAGTCCGCAGACACTACAGATGTCGAGCTTGATTACCGGCAAGCAAGGCTGACAAGGGCCCAGCGGGTTACCGCCCGTTGGGCCGCTTGAGGAAATCAGCGCGTCTAGGCCGCTTCCTTGTAGAAGAATTCGCGCCGCAGCGAACGCGCCGCATGCGGCGTCACCGCCTCGCGGATCGCACCGATGTGCTCCGGCGTGGTGCCGCAGCAACCCCCCACGATGTTCACCAATCCTTCGGCCGCGAACTCTCGCAGCAGGCGCGAAGTCACTTCCGGCGTTTCGTCGAAGCCGGTTTCGGCCATCGGGTTCGGAAGGCCCGCATTGGGATAGCAGCTGATGAAGGTATCCGGGGCGGCGCGATTGAGCTCCTGGATATAGGGGCGCATCAGCGCCGCTCCCAAGGCGCAATTGAGGCCGACCGCCAAAGGCCGCGCGTGACGAACGCTGTACCAGAACGCGGTGACGGTCTGGCCGCTCAGGATGCGGCCGGAGGCATCGGTCACCGTGCCGCTGATGATGAGCGGCAGGCGCTCGCCGGACTTCTCGAAATACTCGTCCACGGCGAACAGCGCCGCCTTGGCATTGAGCGTATCGAAGATGGTTTCGATGAGCAGCAAGTCTGAGCCGCCTTCGGTCAAGGCCTGGGCCTGCTCGTAGTAGGCGGCGCGCAACTGCTCGAAGTCCACATTGCGCGCGCCCGGGTCGTTCACGTCCGGGCTGATGCTGGCGGTCTTGGGCGTGGGGCCGAGCGCGCCGGCGACGAAGCGCGGCTTGTCGGCGGTGGAGAATTTGTCGGCCGCGGCGCGCGCGATCTTCGCGGACGCCAGGTTCATCTCGTACGCCAGGCCGCCCAGCTCGTAGTCGTCCTGCGCGATGGTGGTCGCGCCGAACGTGTTGGTCTCGATGATGTCGGCGCCTGCCGCGAGGTAGCCCTCGTGGATGTCGCGGATCACGTCGGGGCGCGTCAGGCTCAGCAGGTCGCCGTTGTTCTTCAGGTCCTTGGGATGGTCCTTGAAGCGTTCGCCGCGATAGTCGGCTTCCGTCAGCTTGAAGCGCTGGATCATGGTGCCCATCGCGCCATCGAGGATCGCGATGCGTTGCTCGAGGATGCCCGGCAGGGCCTGGCCACGGGTGTAGGTGATGGGCTTCATAGTGCCCTCATTTTAGGGGCCGACCCTTTTTCCCTGGACAATACGGGCCATCTTGCAGGCCACCCCTCTCTCCCCCCAATCCGTTCTCCACGAAATCTTCGGCTACGAGCAGTTCCGGGGGCCGCAGGCCGCCATCGTGGATCATGTCATCGACGGCGGCGACGCCCTGGTGCTGATGCCCACCGGCGGCGGCAAGTCACTGTGCTACCAGATCCCGGCCATCGCACGGCAACGCGCGGGCCAGGGCGTGGCGATCGTGGTGTCGCCTCTTATCGCGCTGATGCACGACCAGGTCGGCGCGTTGCACGAAGCGGGCGTCGAAGCGGAGTTTCTCAACTCCACGCTGACCGGCGAGCAAGCCAATGCCGTCGAGAAGCGCATGCTGCGCGGCGAGATCACGCTGCTGTACGCGGCGCCGGAACGGGTAACGACGCCGCGCTTCCTGGCGCAGCTCGACTCGATGTACGAGCGCGGCAAGCTGAGCCTGTTCGCCATCGACGAAGCACATTGCGTGAGCCAGTGGGGCCACGACTTCCGGCCGGAGTACCGAGCGCTCACGGTGCTGCACGAGCGCTATGCCAATGTGCCGCGCATCGCGCTCACCGCCACGGCCGACGCCATCACGCGCGAGGACATCCTCGAGCGCTTGCAACTGGCGGACGCCCGCCAGTTCATCAGCAGCTTCGACCGGCCCAACATCCGCTACACCATCGTCGAGAAGAAGGACGCCACCACGCAGCTGCTGCGCTTCATCGAACGCGAGCACGAAGGCGACGCCGGCATCGTCTATTGCCAGTCGCGCAAGCGGGTCGAAGAGATTGCTCAGACACTCAGCCAGCAAGGTATCCGCGCCCTGCCCTATCACGCGGGATTTGATGCGGACGTTCGGCAAACCAACCAGGACCGCTTCCTCCGCGAAGAAGGCATCGTGATGGTGGCGACCATTGCGTTCGGCATGGGCATCGACAAGCCCGACGTGCGCTTCGTGGCGCACCTGGACATGCCGAAGAACATCGAGGGCTACTACCAGGAGACAGGCCGCGGCGGCCGCGATGGCCTGCCTGCCGCAGCCTGGATGGCTTACGGCCTGCAGGACGTGGTGAACCAGCGCCGCATGATCGACGAAAGCCCGGCGGGCGAAGACTTCAAGCAGGTGATGCGCGGCAAGCTGGATGCGTTGCTGGCGCTGGCCGAAGCCACCGATTGCCGGCGCGTGCGACTGCTCGGCTACTTCGGCGAAGAGTCGACACCTTGCGGCAACTGCGACAACTGCCTCAACCCGCCAGACGTGTGGGACGGCACCGACGCCGCGCGCAAACTGCTGTCCACCATCTACCGCGTGCAGCAGCAAAGCGGCATCAGCTTCGGCGCCGGCCACGTGATGGACATCATGCGTGGCAAGAAGACCGAGAAGGTGGCGCAGTTCGGGCATGAACGCCTCAGCACATTTGGCATCGGCGCCGAATTCAGCGAAGCGCAATTGCGCGGCGTGCTGCGGCAGCTGATTGCCACCGGCGCGCTGGCAGTCGACGGACAGGCATTCAACACGCTCCAGCTCACCGAAGGGTCGCGTGCGGTGCTGAAAGGCGAGACGCCGGTGCAACTGCGCGAATCGGTGTCGTTGCCGGCCGATTCGCGGCGACGCAAGGGTGCCAGCGCAAAGACGGCGCCCGCTGTTGCGGCGGGGCTCACCGACTCAGGGCAGACCCGCTTCGCGGCGCTCAAGGCGTGGCGCGCCGAAGTCGCACGGTCGCACAATCTGCCGGCCTATGTGATCTTCCACGACGCCACGCTGGCCGCGATTGCCTCGATGGCGCCGACCAGCTTGTCCGACTTGCAGGGCATCAGCGGGATTGGGGCGAGCAAGCTGGAGAAGTACGGCGAGGAAGTACTTCGCGTCATAAACACTTGACCGCCAGCTGCATCGTTCGGGGTAGCCGCGGAACCGGCTTTGCCGGGCCGCTGGCTGCGCCCCCTTGAGGGGGAGAGGGCAGCGCCCGAGGGGGCATCGCCGCAGGCGCTTCGGGCGTGGGTCAGTTATTGCATGAACCCGATGTTGCGCGCCTCGCGCACCTCGGGCTTGATGCGATGCTCGGCTTCGAGCTGCTCCAGGAACTCGGCGACGGTGAATTCCGCCGCGAGGATGTCGACCTGGCGTTTCACCGCGGCAAAGTCGCCGGGGCAAAGCTGGTCCAGCTTCGCCAGGCGCGCCCTCGTTTCCGGCGTGAGCAATTCGGCGTCGCCGGCCAGCGCCTCGGTCACGAACATCTTTTCGCGTTGCGGCCCCGTCAGCGGCTTGAAGCGGATCTTGAACGTGAAGCGCCGCAGCGCCGCCTGGTCGATGCGGTCCATCAGGTTGGTGGTGCAAACGAAGATGCCGTTGAAGCGCTCCATGCCTTGCAGCATCTCGTTGACTTCAGTCACCTCATAGGTGCGCTGCGCGCCGCGCCTGTCCTGCAGGAAGCTGTCGGCCTCGTCCAGCAGCAGCACCGCCTTCTCGCTCTCGGCCTCGCGAAACATGCCGGCCATGTTCTGCTCGGTCTCGCCGACGAACTTGCTCATCAGGTCGCTGGCCTGCTTGATGAGGAGCGGCTTGTCCAGGCTCTTGGCGATGTGCTCGGCCAGCGCGGTCTTGCCGGTGCCGGGTGCGCCGTAGAAGCACAGCGTGCCGTGGCCGCGCGCCTTGAGCGCCGCCACGATGCGTGGCAGCTCGAAGCGCGTTTCGACATTCAGCATTTCCAGGTCGTACGTCGTCACGCTGCGGCGCGTGCCGGCGTCGTGGGCACGATTGCCCAGTGCCTGGTCCGAGTTGCGCAGTTGCCGCTCGATCAGGCTCTCCATCGAGCTGCCGTCGGCGCTGGCCAGCCCGGCAAAGCGTACCGCGGTGCGAATCTGTGCCGGCGTCAACCCCTTTCGTTCGGTCAGCTTGCCGACGAAGGCGTCCGTCACGGCCACGCCTTCCAGCGTCTTGCGCACCAGGCCTTCGCGCGCACCGGGCGGCGGCGACTTCAATTCGAGGTGATAGGCGAAGCGGCGGCGGAAGGCCGGGTCGATCTGCTCGATGCGATTGGTGACCCAGATCGTGGGCACGGCGTTCGATTCCAGGATCTGGTTGACCCACGCCTTGCCGCTGACGCTGCTCGTCGGTGGCGCCACCACCTGCTCGGCGCGCGCCATCAGTTGCGCGGCCTCACTGGAGATCGGGGGAAACACATCCTCGACCTCGTCGAACAACAGCGCGGCCTGCGCGCTGCCCTTGAGGAACACCTGCGCGATCTGAAGCGAGCGGTAGCGGTCGCGGCCGGAGAGGGAATTGCCGTCTCGGTCCGCATATTCCACTTCGAAAAGCTCCAGCCCCGCCGCCTGCGCGACGACTTTCGCCAGCTCGGTCTTGCCGGTGCCGGGCGGGCCGTAGAGCAGCACGTTGACGCCGGGCTCCTTGCGGGAGACGGCATTCTTCAGCAGCGAGCACAGCACCTGCGCGTCTTCTTCCACGAAGCTGAAGTCGTGCAGCGCCAGCGCGCTCTTGGCCGAGGGCCGCGTGAATACCGCCATCAGCTCGTTCTGGTCCCGGTACTCGCGCATCAACACCGGCGGCAGCTTTTCGCTCACCTTCATCAGGTCGGCCAGGTCGGTGATGTTGTGCTCGGAGATCAGGTTCTCGACCAGGCCGATGCGCTCCAGCCGCGAGCCTGCGCGCAGCGCTTCGCCGACTTCCGTGGCGTTGACGCCGGCGATCTCGGCGATGGCGGCATAGGCCTCGGGCGCGTTGTTGACCTTGAACTCGACCAGGATGCTGCGCAAGTCGCGCTGGTACCGGGCCAGCGTGCCATACAAGAGCAAGGCCCGCTCGGCCTTGTTCAATTGCAACAGGCCGGAAAGCGCGTCGATGTTCTTTTCGACCAGCGTGGAGTGCTTCTTCAGTGCGTTGGTCAGCCAGTCGCCGGTGACGGACAACACCGACAACAGGTCCTTGGGCTGGTCCTTCGCGTATTCGTCCAGATAGAAGAACAGCGTTCCTTCTTCATAGGGGCCACGCCAGACACCGTGCCGGTCCAGGAATTCCTGTGTGGTGAGAGATTCGTGGCCACGCCAGAACTCGTTGTCCTTGCAGCGGCGCGTGAGGAACTCGCGCAGGCGGGCCAGCGCCGGGGCCGGCCAGACCAGGTGCCGCCCAGCCAGCGACAGCAAGCCATTGAGATCGCGCCGTACGTTGAACTTGCCGCCCTGCTTGGCCGCGAGCGTCAACACGAAATGCGAGCACATCAGGTCCAGCACCGGCGCGTCTTTCAGACCCGGTGAGGGAAGTACCTGCACATCCACCGAACGCTTGACCATGGGGAAAGGCCTCCAGGACCTGTTGCGCGCCCTTACGATAACGCGAGTTGATGCTACATGGAAGACGCTGATGGTGGGGAAACCCTCAGTTTGTCGGTTTTTCGGGCAGGCCAATCCCGCCGACAATCCCGGCATGATCGAACTCGCTGACATCCGCGCCGCCGCCGCCCGCCTGCAGGGGCAGGTGCTCGACACCCCCTGTGTGGAATCGCGGACGATTTCCGAAATTGCCGGCGCGCAGGTGTTCCTGAAGTTCGAGAACCTCCAGTTCACCGCATCGTTCAAGGAGCGCGGCGCCTGCAACAAGCTGGCGCAACTCAGCGATGACGAAAAGAGGAAGGGCGTGATCGCCATGAGCGCGGGCAACCATGCCCAAGGCGTGGCCTACCACGCGCACCGGCTGGGCCTGCGCGCCGTGATCGTGATGCCGCGCTTCACGCCGGGCGTGAAGGTGGAGCGCACGCGCAGCTTTGGCGCCGAGATCGTCCTGCATGGCGACACGCTGGACGAGTCACGCACCCATGCATTGACGCTGGCGGCCAAAGAGCAGCTGACTTTCGTCCACCCCTACGACGACGAGGCGATCGTGGCGGGCCAGGGGACGACCGGGATCGAGATGCTGGACGCGGTGCCGGAGCTCGACACGCTGGTGGTCGCGGTGGGCGGCGGCGGGCTGATCGCCGGGATCGCCGTCGCGGCCAAGGCGCTCAAGCCCGGCATTGAGGTGATCGGCGTTCAGACGCTGCGATTTCCCAACATGTACAACGCCGTGAAGCACCAGGCGCTGCCGCAGGGTGGCAGCACCATCGCCGAAGGCATCGCGGTGGGCACCCCGGGGCGCATCCCGCAGGCCATCATTGAAAAGTACGTCGACGACATCGTGCTGGTGGACGAAGGCGACATCGAGCAGGCGATCGTGATGCTGCTGGAGATCGAGAAGACGCTGGTGGAAGGCGCCGGCGCCGCCGGGCTGGCCGCGCTGCTCAAGTACCCGGAGCGGTTTCGCGGCAAGAAAGTCGGCCTGGTGTTGGGCGGAGGAAACATCGACCCGCTGCTCCTGGCCGCCATCATCGAGCGCGGCATGGTTCGGGCCGGCCGGCTCGCGCGGATTCGCGTCAGCGCGCGCGACGTGCCGGGATCGCTCGCCAAGATCACGCACATCGTTAGCGAAGCGGGCGCCAACATCGACGAGGTGCACCACCAGCGCGCCTTCACCATGCTGGCGGCACAGAATGTGGAGATCGAATTGGTGATCCAGACGCGTGGGCGCGCCCACATCCAGGGCGTGCTTCATGCCCTGCATGAAGGCGGCTTTGCCGCTCAGGAGCAATGATGGCGATGGACAAACAGATCCTGCAATCGGCGCTGGCCGAGTACTTCGCACCCTGGGTGCAGGCACTGGCGCTCCAGGTGGACAGTTTCGATGCGGACAGCGTCACGGCGCGGCTGCCGCAGAGCGGCGACCTTTCGCGCGTGGGCGGCATGCTGTGCGGCCAGGCCATGATGGCGGCGGCCGACACGGCAATGGTGCTGGCCCTTATCAATCACTTCGGCGAATTCAGGCCGTGCACCACCGTGCAGATGAACACGAGCTTCCTCAAGCCCTTGTCGGGCCAGGACGCATTGGTGCAGGCCCGGGTCCTGCGGGCAGGCAAGTCGCTGGCATTTGGCGAGATCGACATCCGCGGTGCCAGCGATGGCAAGAGCGTTTGCCGCGCAAGCGTCACCTACGCCCTCTTGTGAGGGCATCGCGGTAAAATCCGCCCAATCCCCCGAATTCAAGCATCCGAAGGAATCCCCATGTCCAGCCACGAAGCCCCCCGCACGACCCACGGTGGCGACCAGTATGAGCCCGACGGCGTCGAAGCCATCGTGCCGGCGATCCCGATCGTCCTGCCGGTCGTCGGCGGCGTGTTGATGTTCCTGCTGGCGTTCATCGCCATCTACTTGGCCTGAGGCCGGTCCGCGGAAGCGCCCTCCTTCTGCGGCATGATGTGAATCGCCTCCGGGGCGATCGCCAGCCGCAACCAACGGCCGGGCTCGGCCCCCAGTGAGCGCAGCTGGGCAGTCGACAGATTCAACGTCACCCGTTCCTGCGGCAGGTGTTCCGGCTCCAGCGTGCACAGGCTGGTCTCGCCCAACGCCAACTGCTCCAGAATGCGGCAACGCAAGACGTTGCGCTCCGCCGCGCCGTCGGCCAGCAGGTCGACCTTTTCGCCGGCCACCACCCAAGTCACCACCGCGCCGTCCACGATCCGGTTCTTGTCGACCACCCGCAACCGCACCGCATCGCCATCTCCCCACGTCAGCCGCCCCCAGCCGAGCTCCTGCTTGTGGAAGCGCCCCGCAAAATGGTTGTGGATGCCCACCAGCTCCGCGACCCGGGCGTTGCGCGGGCTGGCGAACACGTGGGCGGGCGTTCCCGTCTGCAGCGTCTCGCCCGCGTCGAGGATCACCACCCGGTCGGCCAGGCGGCGCGCCTCGGCCAGGTCATGCGTCACCACGACCATGGGCGTGGACAAGGTGTGACGCAACGCGGCGAGTTCGCGGTATAGCGATTGCCGCGCGGGCGCGTCCACGGCGGAGAACGGTTCATCCAGCAACAGCACCTTGGGGTCTCGGGCCAGGGCACGGGCCAGGGCGACACGTTGCTGCTGCCCGCCCGAAAGCTGGGCCGGGCGCCGCTCTTCCAAGCCGGACAGTCCCAGCCGCTTGAACAGCGCAGCCAGCAGCGCCCCCGATCGGTCGGGCCCCGCCGCAAGCGCGACGTTCTCCAACGCACTCAGGTGCGGGAACAGCGCGTAGTGCTGGAAAACGAAGCCCGCGTGACGTTGCTGGGGCGACAGGTTCACGCCTCGTTCGCTGTCGAGCCAGGCTTCGCTCCCCACACTGATGCGCCCTCGCAGAGTCTTGCTCTTGAGCAGCCCCGCCACGGCACGCAGCAGACTGGTCTTGCCGCTGCCGGAAGGCCCCACCAGCGCCACCAGCTCGCCGGGCGCGCACGCGAATGCGGCGTTCAGGCGCATCGGCGTGGCGTTCTGCAAATCGACTTCGAGCGTGCCCATCATGAGTATTTCAGCGATCCTGCAAGGGCCGCTTGCGGTCGCCCGCGAACACCAGGCCCACGGCGATAAGGGAGCACGCCACCAGCGCGAGCGCCATGGCATGGGCTGCCTGCATGTCGAACGCCTGCACGCGGTCGTAGATGGCGATGCTCAGGGTTCGCGTCTCTCCCGGGATGCTGCCCCCCACCATGAGGACCACGCCGAATTCGCCCAGCGTGTGCGCCGCCGTGAGGGCCACGCCGGCGAGCAAACCCGGCCAGGCCAGCGGCAGCTCGATCTTCAGGAAGGTGCGCCATGTGCTGAGCCCGGACACCCACGCCGCTTCACGCAAGGAGTTGGGAATGGCCGCGAACGCGCGCTGTACCGGCTGGACCATGAACGGCAGGTTGACCAGCACGCTGGCGAGCAAAAGCCCCTGGAAACTGAACACCAGCTGCAAGTCCAGCCGCTCGGCCAGCCAGGCACCGATGGGGGAGGCCTGTCCGAGCGTCAGGAGCAGATAGAACCCGATGACGGTGGGCGGCAGCAGCAGCGGCAGCATCAACAAGGCTTCGGCAAACGGTTTGCCGCGCCAGGGCGTGAACGCAAGCCAACGCGCCAGGGCCACGCCCGGCGGCAACAGAAGTGCGGCCGTCAACACAGCCAGCAGAAGCGAGACGCGGGCGGCTTGCCAATCCATGGGCGCGATTGTGACCCAGCGCGCCCAGTGCGTTCAGTCGAAGGAGAAGCCGTAACGGCGCAACAGTGCCCGCGCCGGCTCGGTCTGCAAATAGGCGTAGAAGTCCGCCGCCGCCGAGCTGGCGCCCTTGATCAGTGCCATGCGCTGGCGCAGGGGCTGGTGCAAGCCCTCCGGCAACGCGACATGGCGCGCTAGCCGCGCGACTTCGGGCGCCAGGACCAGGGACAAGGCGCTGATGCCGGCCTGCGCTGCACCGCTTGTGACGTACTGAGTGGCTTGTGCGATGTTCTCGCCCATCACGAGCCTGGGTTTGGCGAGCTCCCACAAGCCCAGACGCTCCAGCGCCTGCTGCGCGGCCCGGCCATAGGGCGCGTGCTCGGGGTTGGCAATTGCAAAGTGCCCGATCCCGGGCCATGCGGCGCGCAGCCCCACCAGTCCGGCATCCAACGGGACAGTGGACTGGGCAGGAACCAGCGCAGCGATGCGGCCCAGTGCGTAGAGCGCCCCGCGGTCTCGGGTCAGCCCGGCGTCGGCCAGCTGGAACACGAAGGCTTCATCAGCCGCCATATAGAGATCCACCGGCAAACCCTGCCGGATCTGCTGCGCGAACTGACCCGACGACCCCAGGCTGAGCTGGACCTTCTGCCCCGCGTCTCGCTGGTACTGGTCGGCGATGTCGGCAAGCGCAAACTTCAGGTCGCTCGCCGCCGCGACACGCACGGCGGCCGACCCGCCCGCAGGTCGCGTTTGCGCGATCGCGGTGCCGGCAGCCATGGCCGCCACACCGCCTACGAAGCTTCGTCTATCCATCGAGATTCACCTCATACAAGTAAAGACTGTCTTGCATAACCTCATGCAAGTTTTGCATTGTTTTTGCCCCCTCTGGAAGCCAAGATGCTCCCCCGGTCCCTAAAATTGGTGACCCAACCGGCCCGAAAGCCCGGTTTCAAAAGGGAGTCGCTCGCCATCCGAAGCCTGCTCCCTTTTGAAATCAGGTTTAACTTTAGGAGCTTTGGATGAACTCACCGGTGATGCAGGGTCTGAATTTGAACAGCCCCGCCTTCGTGAAGAACGCGAATTTGATCGCCTGGGTGGCCGATATGGCCGCCCTGTGCAAGCCCGACAGCATCCACTGGTGCGACGGCAGCGAGGACGAATACGACCGCCTGTGCGGCAAGCTGGTCGAAGGCGGCACCTTCAAGAAGCTCGACCCGGTCAAGCGCCCCAACTCCTACCTGGCCTGCTCCGACCCGAGCGACGTGGCCCGCGTCGAGGACCGCACCTTCATCTGCTCCGAGAAGAAGGAAGACGCCGGCCCCACCAACAACTGGATGGCCCCGGCCGAGATGCGCGCCACCCTGCACCCGCTGTTCGACGGCTGCATGCGCGGCCGCACCATGTACGTGGTGCCGTTCTCGATGGGCCCGCTGGGCTCGCCCATCGCCCACATCGGCATCGAACTCTCCGACAGCCCCTATGTGGCGGTCAACATGAAGATCATGACCCGCATGGGCAAGGCCGTGTGCGACGTGCTGGGCGTCAACGGCGAGTTCGTGCCCTGCGTGCACACCGTCGGCGCCCCGCTGGAGGCGGGCCAGCAAGACGTGAAGTGGCCCTGCAACAAGACCAAGTACATCGTCCACTATCCCGAGACGCGCGAGATCTGGTCGTACGGCTCGGGCTACGGCGGCAACGCGCTGCTGGGCAAGAAGTGCTTCGCGCTGCGCATCGCCTCCAACATGGGGCGTGACGAAGGCTGGCTGGCCGAGCACATGCTGATCCTGGGCGTGACCAATCCGCAGGGCAAGAAGTACCACGTGGCGGCGGCTTTCCCCTCCGCTTGCGGCAAGACCAATTTCGCGATGCTGGTCCCGCCCAAGGGCTTCGACGGCTGGAAGGTCACGACCATCGGCGACGACATCGCCTGGATCAAGCCGGGCACCGACGGCAAGCTCTACGCGATCAACCCGGAAGCGGGTTACTTCGGCGTCGCCCCCGGCACCAACAACGAGACCAACCCCAACTGCATGGCCAGCCTGGACAAGAACGTCATCTTCACGAACGTGGCGCTGACGGACGACGGCGACGTGTGGTGGGAAGGCATGGGCCCGGCGCCAAGGCACGCGATCGATTGGCAGGGCAAGGACTGGACCCCCGAGATCGCGAAGGAGACCGGCGCCAAGGCCGCTCACCCGAACTCTCGCTTCACGGTAGCTGCCACCAACAACCCGGCGCTGGATCCGGCCTGGGACGACGCCGCCGGCGTGCCGATCGACGCGTTCATCTTCGGCGGCCGCCGCTCGACCACCGTGCCCCTCGTGACCGAAGGCCGCAACTGGGTGGAAGGCGTGTACATGGCCTCCACCATGGGTTCGGAAACCACCGCGGCCATCACCGGCCAGGTGGGCGTGGTGCGCCGCGACCCGTTCGCGATGATCGCGTTCTGCGGCTACAACATGTCCGACTACTTCCAGCACTGGCTGAACCTGGGCAAGAAGATCGGCGCGACCGGCGCCACGCTGCCGCGCATCTTCACCACCAACTGGTTCCGCAAGGGCGAAGACGGCAAGTTCGTCTGGCCCGGCTACGGCGAGAACATGCGCGTTCTCAAGTGGATGATCGACCGCATCGAAGGCAAGGCCACCGGCACCGACCACCTGTTCGGCGTGAGCCCCACGTATGAAGAGATGAACTGGACCGGCCTGGACTTCAGCGCCGAAAAGTTCGCCAGCGTCACCAGCATCGACAAGGCGGCTTGGCAGAAGGAGCTGGAACTGCACACCGAGCTGTTCGAGCAGCTCGCTTACCACCTGCCCCAGGAGTTGAGCGAGACCAAGGCAAAGATCGAGCTGCGCCTCGCGGGCTGAGCGCCTTCCGCCCACAGAAAGGCCACCGAGGACGGTGGCTTTTTTGCTTTTGGGGGCGTCAATCAGCAGATGGCCCAAAAACTATTCTTCTTAGTGCTTAAACGACAAAACTTGCACGTTCTAAGTTACTAAACGACAATTTGCTGTTCAAACCCTCTTTCTTAAGTGATTCGGAGTGAAGGCGGATGAGCTGTGGAGAACTGAATCTAAGTGCCTGAACGACAAATCAGTCATTTTCTTAGTGTCACAGCGACATGTTTGACCAACTTCTAAGTGGAATCGACGACCTCCACATGAAATCTGCTCGCCTACGCATGCCAACCGATGAGTTGCTGTTCGCGGCATCGTTGCCCAGCGCTGAGGCCAGGAACCTGCAGCGCCAAGCCGCTGTGGGAGCACTTGTCCGCGTGTGTAAGGGCGTCTATGCCCCTCAAATGCCGAGCGAGGAACTCGCCGCGCTTGTACGTCGCAACTGGCAGCGCGTGGCCGGCGTCGTCGTGCCCGGGGGAGTGGTCTCGCACATCAGTGCGATGAAGGGCGGGGTGCTACCGACTGGCGATGTGACGCTGTCGCATCCAACCGTCTTCAACAAGAAGGTGACCCTCCCGGGCTTGGTTGTGCGAGTCGTGCGAGGCCCAGGACCGCTGCCCGGAGACTTGCCGATGGGGACTTCTGGTGTGCACTACGCCGGCCGCACGAGAATGCTGCTCGAGAACATTGGCCGCAAGGGAGACCTGCGAGCGCCAATAGAGGATGTCGAGAGCCGGCTTGTTTCGGTGCTCAACGCATCGGGAGAGAAGGCCCTGAATGACATTCGTGACCAGGCGGCGGCCCTGAGTCCTGCACTGGGCGCTGAGAAGGCCCTGAATGAACTGAGGAGCATCATTGGGGCCCTGCTGGGGACCCACTCCAAAGGCGAGCTGCGCACCAGGGAGGGCTTGGCAGTTGCACAGGGCTCGCCGGTGGACCAAGTGCGTACAGCTCGATTCGAGGTGCTGGCCGCGCAGCTTCGAGCCGAGCCGCTGCCACGCATCGAATCGAACGTGGTGGGAATTGCGCGGCAGCATTTCGCCTTTGTCGAGTCGTACTTCTCTAACTACGTTGAAGGCACGAAGTTCGACATCGACCAAGCACGGGGCATCGTGATGAACAACACCATCGTGCCCAACCGCCCCAAGGATTCGCACGACATCCTGGGTGTGTTTCGACTGGCCATCACGTCGCCCTTCCGGGACAGCCCTCCCGTCGCCGGCCCGGAATTTCTGGAAGGCCTGGAACACTGGCATGCGGAAATGCTGAAGATGCGGCCGGAGGCGAATCCGGGCAAGCCCAAACTTGAGGTGAATTACGCGGGCACGACGAAGTTCGTGGAGCCGGCCTATGTGCGCGGCACCCTTGCGGAGGGCTCCCGTCTCGCGCTCTCCGTTCCCGAAGGCTTGGCCCGTGCCGTGTACTACGCGTTTCTCGTCTCTGAGGTTCACCCGTTCGACGACGGCAACGGGCGCCTCTCGCGGTTGGCAATGAACGCGGAGCTCACTCGAACGGGCTTGA
Source organism: Ramlibacter sp. WS9 (assembly GCF_003797765.1). Classification (GTDB taxonomy): domain Bacteria; phylum Pseudomonadota; class Gammaproteobacteria; order Burkholderiales; family Burkholderiaceae_C; genus Ramlibacter. Next base: position 54,757 of record NZ_RKMB01000023.1, read on the forward strand.
GTCGCATCATCATCCCGACCCTCTATCACCCGCAGTATGTGGATTGCGCGCGTGCGCTCACCCGAGGCAACGACCCGTCCGGCTTCGTCCGGAGTCTCGCCAAGATGGCGCGATGGGCAAGCCAGTTCGATTACTCGAATCTCGATGCGCTCATCACAACTCTGAGGGGAACCAACGCGCTAGAAGAGTCGCCCGCTCAATTCCGCTTGTTGAACGCGGACGGGAGCTATGAGGCCTGATTGGTAGCATCCCCGTTGGGCCGCAGCGCCATCGGAGCCCGCCGGCGAGTGCGACTCAGTAGCCGACGCGCAGCAGGCGCTGGGCGCGAGCGCTCAGTTTGGCATCGAAGCCGGCCTGGTCCAAGTCGCGCGCGACCGAAGCCCAGTTCTTGAAGAACGAAGCCAGGATGGCGAGACCGGCGGTGAGGCGGCTGGCACCGGCGTGGTTGGCGGAGTGGCTGCCGTAAACGAGGGTGGTCATGATTTTTTTCCTTCGATCAGAGAGTTGAAAACTGAAATGCTGGATTCAGGGTTGGCGGCGAAGCTCGTTGGTGCGGCGCCGCTCCCGCTGGCGCAGCGCGATGCGATAGGACCAGGCATCGAGCCCCGCCAACCACCTCGCCGGCAACCGCCGCAGAAGCGGCAGCAGCCAAGCTGAGTAAGCGATCGCACTCATCGTGAGCTCCGTGCTCAGTAATAGGCCTTGATGTCGCGCGAGGCGCTGGCGCTCATGGCACGGCTGATGTCGGCCATCACGCGGGCGTCCGTCAGTGCGACTTCCCAGAGCTTGCGGTCTTCTTCGGCCTGAACGCGGGACGCGTTCCAGCGGCGCAGGCCGGCACGCGTTGCCGCAACTGCGCGCTTGGCCGGCGACGCCAGCAGCGCCAGTGACGCGAAGGCAATGGCCCACAACACGATCCAGGCGGCCAGCAGATGGCCCTCGGTCCAGGTGTCGACCACCTGGTTGGCCACCACCATCAGGGCGGCGACGATGGCGGCCAGCAACAGGCTGGCTGCGGCGCGGGCGCCGTTGAAACGGCTCGCGGCGTGCTTCACTTCATTGACGAAGCGTTCGGCGCGGACGACGCCGAGGTGTTCGGTGGGATGGTCCACGCGGGCAAATGCAGTCATGGTTTTCTTCCCCTTTTCAGGCGCTTGGTGGCGGTATTGCCATTGGGCGTAGGGTGATACTAGGGTGAACCCTGATATTTATCCACTTTTGATTCGTGATGACTATCATTCAGGATAATGATGAAAGCCCCGAACTTCCGCACGCTCGACCTGAACCTCCTGCGGGTCTTCGATGAGGTCATGACAGAGCGCAACCTCACCCGCGCGGCGCGCAATCTCGCCATGACGCAGCCGGCCGTGAGCAACGCGCTCAACCGGTTGCGCGACTCCGTGGGCGACAAGCTGGTGGTGCGCAGCGGCTATGGCATCGAGCCCACGCCGCGCGCGCTGGCGCTCTGGCCCGCGATCTCCGACGCCCTGCGGCAGATGGAGGCCTCGCTGTCACCGGGCGACTTCACGGCCTCGGAGGCGGTCAACACCTTCGTGCTGGCCATGGCCGACGCGACCGCGGCCGAAATCGTCCCCGGGCTGGTCGAGATCATCGAACGCGATGCGCCAGGCGTGTCGATGCGGGTGCTGCCGCTGACCACGCGCGACCCGCGCCGGCTGCTGGATGAAGGCGAGATGGACCTCGCGATCGGCTTCTTCCCCGCCGTGCTGGCCGACCTGACGGCGCAGGCCCAGGCCGGCAACATGGCGGCCTTCGACCACCAGCGCCTCTTCCACGGCGAATACGTCTGCGTGATGCGCAAGGACCATCCGCTGGCGAAAGGCCCACTGACAATCAAGCGCTACACCCAGGCACACCATCTGCTCGTGAGCTTTTCCGGGCGGCCGTTCGGCTTCGTCGATGAAGCGCTGGCCTCGCTCGGCCACAAGCGCCGCATCGTGCTGACGGTGAACCAGTTCTTCACCGCGGGCCGCGTCGTCGCCACCTCCGACCTGCTGTCCGTGCTGCCGCGCCACTTCGTCCGGGTGACCGGCATGGCGGACGAATTCGTGCTGCGCGACCTGCCCTTCGATGTCTCGCCCGTCCACGTGGATTCGCTCTGGCACCGGCGCCAAGGGCAAAGAAGCGATCACGCGTGGCTGCGGCTCGCGGTGGCCGCGGCGTCCCAGAAGGCGTTCGGCGAGGCCGGCCGCTAGCAGCCGCCACCTGCGGCGTGTCGCCCAGGCGGCTCGATTTCCCTTTGGCGACGACGCGCTGCCGTCCGGCGGTAGTGCCTCGGCGCCGCGCTGCGAAGAATGACTGTCACCCCAATAAAGGAGACAGCCATGCAGATCCACTCCCTCCCCACATCCCGCCGCGGATTCCTCTCGCTCGGCGGCGCCGCTCTGGCCAGTGCCGCAGCCGGCGCCACCTTGAGCGGCTGCGGCGGCGCGCACGCTGCCGACGCCAGCTTCTGGACGACCACCAACCCCGGTGTCAGCGCCACCGCTGCCAATGGCGCGAAGATCAATGGCTTCGTCGCACCGCAGTTCCAGGGCGTGTTCGACGCGTTTGTCGCCAACTTCAACACCCGCTCGGAGATCGGCGCGTCGGTGGCCGTGACGGTGAATGGCGCGCCGGTCGTGGAAGCCTGGGGTGGCTACGCGGACGCGCTGTCGCCGCAGCCGTCGCAAACCTGGAACCGCGACACGGTGTCGCTGGTGTTTTCGTGCACCAAGGGCGCGACTGCCTTGTGCGCCCACATGCTGATCGCGCAAGGCAAGCTGGAACTGGACAAGCCGGTCGCCCAGTACTGGCCCGAGTTCGCCGCCAACGGCAAGGGCGCCATCACCGTGCGCATGCTGCTGCAGCACCAGGCCGGCCTGGCGGCGATCCCGTTCAGTCTGCCGGTGCCGCCGGGCGGCTGGGCCGACTGGAACCTGATGACCTCGCTGCTCGCGCAAGCCACGCCGTTCTGGGAGCCGGGCACCGGCCACGGCTACCACGCACTGACGTTCGGCTGGCTGGTCGGCGAGCTGGTGCGCCGGGCGAGCGGCAAGTCGCTCGGCACCTTCTTCCAGGAGCAGGTCGCGCAGCCATTGGGCGCGGACTTCTGGATCGGTATGCCCACGGCCCAGCTGCCCCGCGTCGCGCCGATGCTGGGTGCGACCGAAGCGCTGGCCTACGAGCCTTTCCTGGCCAAGATCTTTTCGGACCCGAGCTCGATGCAGTCGGCCGTGTTCTTCAACCTGGGGGGTTGGCTGGGCCTGCCGCCCAGCACGCCGCCAGCGTACAACACCGAAGCATCGCTCAAGGCCGAGATTCCCGCAGCCGGCGGCGTGACGAACGCGCGCGGCCTGGCCACCATGTATGCCGCACTCGCCAACGGCGGCGCGCTCGGTGCGACGCGCCTGCTGCCCAGCGACTACGCCGCCACCATGGGACTCATCCACAGCGCGTCCCTGGTCGACCGCACGGTGCTGGTCCCCACGCGCTTCGGCCAGGGCTTTCACGGCAGCATCGACAACCGCGTACTCGGCCCGGGCCTCTCGGTGATCATGGGCGCCAACGCGTTCGGCCACGCCGGCTTCGGGGGCAGCGTGGGCTTTGCGGACCCGCAGGCGAAACTTTCCTTCGGCTACAACATGAACAGGATGGGTCCCGGTACCGGCCTGAACGACCGCGGCCAGTCGCTGGTCGATGCCACCTACCGCGCGCTCAACTATTCGGGCAACAAGTGGGGCGCGTGGGTGTAACGCAGGCGGCAACACCGGATTGACCGGCGCGGCGCATGGGCTTACGGTGCGCCATGGTCAGTGCCAACGACCCCACCATGGCCCCCGCCCAGCGCTGGCGCTCGCAGTTCCACACGTCTTGCGCCGACGAGGCGGTCGAGACCGTGGAGCGCCTCTACGGGCCGCACTCGCTGGCATTGCGCACACGGACGGGGCTCGACATGCGGTTGGCCGGCTTCGACGTGGGCCGCCTCACGGTGTCCAGCATCGAATATGGCTGCGTGGCAACAGCCCGCACCGAGGAGCCGCACGACTACTGGGTCTTCTCTTACGCGGCGCGAGGTGAGATCGTGCTCGGCAAGGACATTGTGCGGGCCGGCACCGCAGGCGTGCGCACGCCGGATGCCGCCGGCGATCTGCCGATGTCCGCCGACCTGCGCTTGATGAACCTGAAAGTCACGCAAGCCGACCTCATGGGCGCGGCGCGCACGCTGTTCGGCGAACTGCCGGCCGCTCCGCTGGGTTTCATGGAACTGGCCGCGCCCGGCTCGGCGCCGGCGTTGCATCTGCAAGGCTTGATGCAGCGGCTGAACCAGCTGCCCGTGTGCCCGGGGCCGCAAGCCGCGCTGATCGAGCGGCGCTGGCAGGAGGCGGCGCTGCTTGAATTGTTCTTGCTGTGGCCACACACCTGGTCGCGTTACCTCGGCTCCGAGGCACCACGAGGCAGCGCCGTGGAGAGGGCGATCGACTACATCCAGGCGAACGCCGGTGCCGACGTGACGCTGGCCGATGTAGCCGCTGCCGCCGGTGTGGGCGCCCGCGCGCTCACCAGCGGGTTCGAGAAGAAACTCGGCATCTCGCCGATGCGCTATCTGCAGCAGTGCCGGCTCGAACGCGCGCGGGCAGACTTGCTGGACGCGCGCGCGAGCGTCACCGAAATCGCGTACCGCTGGGGCTTCGGCAACCTGGGCGACTTCGCGGCGCGCTACCGCGAGCGCTTCGGCGAGAAGCCGAGCGAAACACTGCGCCGTTAGTTCGGTCTATCGCGCCTTAGCGCACGACGCGCAGATAAGCGCTGGCGGCGATTCGCAATTCTTCGGCCTGCTGCGGGTCGGTCCCTGCGCGGGCTTCGGCGCTTTCCATGAGGCAGCGCGCGACGCCGGGGACGGCGGGCGTGGCCTTGAGCAGACGGGCAAGTTGGGCGATAAGGGCGTACATGGCTGGGTCGCCGGTGAGGGCGCGAGTGAACATGAAACAAGAATAAGGGTTTTCCCTAGGGTCGCAAGTCCAATCCGGCCGTGTTGTCATGCAACTCGCGCATGGCAAGGGCCCGCCCCCGACATGGCCGGCGCCGGCTGAAGGCGATAGTTCACTGAAAACGCGGGCTGCAAGGCGCTATGCTCCAACGATGAGCTCGCCCCCCAGCCCCGCTCCCGCCGCGCCTTCCCAGGCCGTGGATTGGCTGGTGCAAGTCGGTCTCGCGGTGGAAGAGATGCTGTGGGTCTGGGACGCCGCCAGCGGCCGCGTGCTGTTCGCCAACCAGGCGTTCGAACGCTTCTGGGGCGTCGGCGCGAAGGAGCTGGGGCATGGGCGCGAGGCCCTGCTCGATCGCATCCACGCCGACGACCGCGACCGCATCAAGCGCGCGCGCCAGCACGTGCTGCAGTCGGCGTACAGCGAAGAGTACCGAGTCATTGTCCCGGAGAAGGACAAGAAGTCCGGCCGCACCGGGCGGCTGCGCGAGCGTGCTTTCTCCAGCCGCGGCCCCAATGGCGCGCCTTGCATCACGCATGTGGCGCGCGACATCTCCTGGCAGTTCGACACCACCGCGCAGCTGCGCGACGAGATCAGCCGCCGCGCCGACGCCGAGCGCAGCCTGAGCGACGCGACGCACCGGCTCGAAACCCTCATCGCCAGCGCCAACGACGCGGTGATCACAATCGACGACAAGAGTGCCGTCGTCGACTGGAATGCAACGGCCGAGCGCATGTTCGGCTGGAGCCGGCAGGAGGCGCTGGGCCACACGCTGACGGAGATGATCATTCCGCCCGCGTTCCGCCAGCATCACGAAGAGGGCATCGCGCGCTTCCTGCGCGACGGCACCGGCACCATCTTCAACCGCCGGGTGGAAACACTGGCGCTGCGGCGCAACGGCGAGGAGTTCAACGTCGAACTGTCGATCTGGCCCGTGCGCGCCGGCGACAGCTACACCTTCAGCTCCTTCATTCGCGACATCTCGCGGCGCAAGGCCGCCGAGAAGGCGCTCGCCGAGTCCGAGGTCAAGTACCGCAAGGTGGTGGAGAACGTCAACGAGGGCATCCTCATCACGGCGGGCGGCCGCATCCTGTACGCCAATCCGCGCGCGCTGGAACTCACCGGCCTGGACGACGAGACCGCCAAGTCCAGGCCCTTCATCGAATTCATCCACCCGGACGACCGTGAGCTGGTGCTGGGCAACCATATGCGTCGGCTGAAGGGCGAGCCGGTCGAGAACCACTACCAGTTCCGCGTGATCCACAAGAACGGCGACGTGCGCTGGCTTGAGATCAGCGCCGTGGTGTTCGAGTGGCAGAACGCGCCGGCGACGCTGAACTTCCTGACCGACGTGACCGAGCGCCGCCGGGTCGAGCAGGACATGCTGTCGGCGCTGGCTCGCGAGCGCGAACTGTCCGAACTGAAGTCGCGCTTCGTTGCCGTCGCGTCTCACGAGTTCCGAACGCCGCTCGCGGCAATCCTGTCGTCGATCGAGCTGCTGGACGACTACGGCACGCGCCTGCCGGAAGACGAACGCAAGGAGATCGTCGGGCTGATCAAGAACGCGGTGGCGCGGATGAACAAGATGGTCGAACAGGTGCTGGTGACGAGCCGGCTCGAGGCCGGCAGCTTCGCTTTCGAGCCCAAGGCACGCAACGTGCCCGAGCTGCTGGTGCAGGTGGCCGCCGAGATGGATCAAGCGCACCCCCAGGCGGCACGCATCGCGATGCGCTGCGAAGGCGTCGAGCAGGTGCGCCTGGTCGACGGCAAGCTGCTCAGCCACATCCTCGTAAACCTGCTCACCAACGCGCTGAAATATTCGCCCCCCGACAGCGGCGTGACCTGCACCGCCACGGCCGAGGGCGAGCTGCTGCACCTGTCGATCGCCGACCGGGGCATCGGCATCCCGCCGGCCGACCTGCCGCGCCTGTTCGAGTCGTTCCACCGCGGCACCAACGTCGGCAACATCCAGGGCACCGGGATCGGCCTGCACATCGTCAAGGAGTGCGTGGCGCTGCACCAGGGCACCATCGACGTCCGGAGCGAGCCGGGCCAGGGCGCGACCTTCCACGTGCAACTGCACGCGCCCCTCGTGGCCTGACATGGCGCGCATCCTCATCGTCGACGACGACCCGGCGCTGCTGCGCCTGCTGTCGCTGCGGCTGCGCGGCGAAGGGCATGAAGTGCTGGAAGCCGTCTCGGGCGAAGCCGCACTGGCGAAGCTGGACCACGAGTTGCCGCAGCTGCTCATCACCGATCTGCGCATGGCCGGCATGGACGGCCTGCAGCTGTTCGAAGCCGTGCACCGCCGCCACCCGCTGCTGCCCGTGCTGATGCTCACGGCGCACGGCACCATCCCCGACGCGGTGAAGGCGCTGCAGCGCGGCGTGTTCGGTTATCTCGCGAAGCCCTTCGAGGCACGCGACCTGATGGTCGAAGTCGACCGCGCACTCGCCGCGTCGCAGGCACTGGGCGCCAACATTCCCGTGGACGGCGCCGAGGGTGACGCGGGCGAGGCCTGGCGCGAATCCATCCTGACGCGCAGCCCGCGCATGCAGCAGCTGCTGGCCGAGGCGCGCATGGTCGCGCAGAGCGATGCCTCGGTACTGATCCAGGGCGACAGCGGCACGGGCAAGGAGCTTCTCGCGCGCGCGATCCATTCGGCCAGCACCCGCGCGCGCGAGAATTTCGTCGGGGTCAACTGCGGTGCGATCCCGGAGAACCTCGTCGAGTCGGAGCTGTTCGGCCACGTGAAAGGGGCGTTCACGGGCGCGGTGCGGGACCGCCCGGGCCTCTTCGTCGACGCCCAGCGCGGCACCATCTTTCTCGACGAGATCGCCGATCTTCCGCTCTCGATGCAGGTCAAGCTGCTGCGCGTGCTGCAGGAACGCGAAGTGCGTCCGGTGGGCGCAGAGCGCAGCGTGCGGATCGACGTGCGGGTCATCTGCGCGTCGCACCGCAAGCTCGAGGACGAGGTGGCGGCCGGGCGCTTTCGCGAAGACCTGTTCTATCGCCTGAACGTGGTCAACCTGGTGCTGCCCCCGCTGGGCGCGCGGCGGGAGGACATCGCGTTGCTGGCGCAGCATTTCATGGCGACGCTGGCGCAGCGCTATGGCAAGCCCGTCACCGCGTTTGCGCCGGGTGCCATGGAAATGCTGGTCGGCGCCGCGTGGCCGGGCAATGTTCGCCAGTTGCAGAACGTCGTGGAAAAGTGCGTGGTGCTGGCCACCTCGCCCTTGCTCGACACCGGCCTGGTCCAGCGCGCGCTGTCGAATGCCGTCGGCGAAATGCTGCCCTTCGATGAGGCGCGCCGGCAGTTCGAGCGCGACTACCTCACCCAATTGCTCAAGCTCACCGCAGGCAACGTGAGCCAGGCGGCGCGGCTCGCGCGCCGCAACCGCACCGACTTTTATGCGCTGCTCGGGCGCCACCAGCTGGAACCTGCAGCCTTCAAGCAAGGCGCGTGACTTTTGCACCCCCGCGACTGTCGGCAAACGCCGACAACGCAAGCCCTTGATCTGAAAGCGAATCCGCTCTGCCGGCGGCAGCCCTGTCGGCGTTCGCCGACACCCCGCCCGAGCCGCTGCTTCGTAAGCCGTTGATTCCATTGGGTTTGCCTCATGGCACGCCTCTTGAGTGTCAAAACGGCATGAAACACTTCAGCCTCCTGCGCCTCGCGCGCCGTCTCGACCGCTTCAACTGCGCCCTGCTCGCGGCGTTGGCGGCCATGGCGCTCACTGCATGCGGCAACGGCCCGCAACCCGCAGCGGCATCGAGCTCGCTTGCGAGCGGCGTGCAGCAGATCCTTCACGCAAGCGAATCAAGCACAGCCGCCGCGCGCAGTGGCGAACGCGTCGCGCGGAGCCCCACGACTTCTTATCAAACCAACGAGGAACATCCATGAGCCCCCAACAAATCGACCTGGTCCAGCGCAGCTTCAACGAGGTCAAGCCGATCGCTGCCGCAGCAGCAGCTCTCTTCTACAAGCGCCTGTTCATGCTCGATCCGAGCATTCGCCCCATGTTCAAGGGCGAGATGACGAAGCAGGGCCAGATGCTGATGAGCATGATCGGTGCGGCCGTCGTGGGCCTGCGCAATCTGGAGAAGCTCGCGCCGGTGTTGCGGCAACTGGGCGCTCGCCATGCCGGCTACGGCGTGAACAGCGCGCACTACGTCACTGTCGGCAGCGCGTTGATGTGGACGCTGGACGAAAGCCTGGGCGACAAGTTCACGCCCGAAGTGCGCGATGCGTGGGCGGCCGCGTACGACCTGCTCTCCGACGTGATGGAACTGGGCGCCATGGAACCGGCCGAAGCCCGGCGCGCCGTCATGGCGGCCTGAAACCTGAGGCTCATTGGGGCCCCACAATCGCCGGATGCGAATCCAGCTGCTGTCCGACCTCCACCTCGAAGTCCACCCGAACTACCAGCCACGCCCGGCACCCGATGCGCAACTGCTGGTGCTCGCGGGAGACATCGGCTCCTACCAGACAGGAAGCCGGCTCGCCGGTGACGACTTCGGGCTGGAGCGGTTCTCGCCCAAACTCGGCTGGCCGGTGCCGGTGCTGTATGTCCCCGGCAACCACGAATACGACAACCTCGACTTCGACGCGACGCACCTGCGCCTGCGCGAAACCTGCGAGCGCCTGGGCATCACCTGGCTGGAGCGCGAAGTTCTCACCTTCGGCGACGTGCGCTTCATCGGCACCACGCTGTGGGCCGATTTCGAAGCGCTCATCACCGACTCCGACCGCCTCGCGGGGGAAACGCGTGTGCTCGCCAAGCGGGAAAAGGCGTTTCGCGCCGCCAACTACTACCTGAAGAAGATGAGCGGCATGCGAGCCGGCGAGCCCTTGCTGGCCCCGGGCTGGCGCGAGTTGGCGCTGGAATGCGAGCAATGGCTACGCGCCGCGCTCGCGACGCCTTTCACCGGCACCACCGTGGTGGTGACGCACTTTGCGCCCACACTGCGCAGCGCCGATCCGCGCTACGGCCTCACGCCCGGCACAGCGGGCTTTTGCAACTCTCTTGATGAGCTGCTGCCCCTGGCGCAACTTTGGCTGCACGGACATCTGCATTGCCAGCACGACTATATCGCTGAGGGCTGCCACATCGTGGCCAACACCTTGGGCTATGCCGCGCGCGGCGAGCAGGAAGGCTTTCGCGAGCAACTCGTCATCGAGGTTCCTTCGCGCAACGCGTGAGGGACTGGCGGAGAGGCGCGCAAAGGCGCAGAACTTGCATCGACGCTGCCAGCAGGCGTTCCTGTGAGATTTCGCACCGCGCTGGCGCGCGTGCATACAACTGCAGCTAATTCTTTACACCCGGGACGTGCCGCGAACACAGGTCGCGTGAAACACTTGTCGCACCATCAAGGAGGCAGGCATGGGAAAAGCAATCTTGACCCCGACGCTCGCGTGGCTTGCCGCCGTCACCGGCGCACTCGCGCTTGCCATGGCCACCCCCAGCGAGTCTCACTTCATGGGCCGCCTTCCCACCCTCACTGCCAAACGCCTCGACCAGCAACTGGTGACGCTGCCGCACGGCCTGCCCGCCGAACGCACCTTGGCACTGGTGGCCTTCAATCGCAGCCAGCGCGCCGAGATCGACAGCTGGATCCAGGGCCTGCGGCTGGGCCACGACCCGAGCATTCCCTGGTTCAAGATGCCGGTGTTCAACGACCCCGGCAGTGAAGTGGCGCGCAACGACCTGCAAAACCAGATGCTCGCGCGGCACCCGGCCGGGGCCGACCTCTCGCGCCTGGTGCCCGTGTTCACCGACCGCGATGCGTTCATTCGCGCTGCCGGCCTTTCGGGCACCGAGCACGCCTGGGTGCTGGTGCTCAATCGCGAAGGCAAGGTGCTCGCGCGCGCCGAGGGCCTGTACGACGAAGCCAAGGCTCAGGCCTTGCGCGAAACCCTGCTGGCGCAGGGGGACTGAGCCGGCGCTACCCCACCGACAGCGCGCCGCCCGCGGCCTGCATCAGCGCGCTCGTCAGTGAATCGAGCACTTCCGATTCGAGGTTCCAGCAGTGCCAGTAGAGCTGGATGGGCAGCGTGTACGCCGGCGCGATGTTCACCAGCTGGCCCTGCTCCAGCAGCCCGCGGGCCAGCAATTCCGGCACCACGCTCGCGCCCCAGCCGGCGAGCACCGCGCGCACCTGGCCTTCTGAGCTGGGCACGAACAGCTGGTTCAGCGTCACCCGCTTGAGGCCGAAGGCCTTGCCCACGAACTCGCTCTGCATGTCGTCCTTGCGATTGAACGCGATGAACGGATGCTCGCGGAAATTGTGCGGGCCGAGGCCCTTGGGGAAGTGATCCCGCGCGAACTGCGCCTGCGCCACCGCCACGTATTCCATCGCGCCCAGCGGCACCACTTTGCAGCCGCGCAGCGCCTGCTTGAGCGTGGTGACGCAGCCGAGCACCTGCCCTTCACGCAGCCATTCCTGCGTGAAATCCTGGTCGTCGGTGATGATCTCCATCGGCAGCCCCTGGCGCGCCAGGTCGTTCAGCGCGGGCAGCGCCCAGGTGGCGATGCTGTCGGCGTTGATGGCGATCGAGATCCGCTCTTCCTCGCGCGCGCCGCCGGTGGAGCTGGGCGCCAGTTCCTTCAGGTCCCGTTCCAGATCGGCACGCAGCAGGCGCATCTGCTTGGTGTGTTTCAGCAGCAGCTGGCCTGCCGACGTCGGCCGAAGCGGCCGGCTGCGCACAATAAGCACGGTGCCGATCTGCGCCTCCAGCGCGCGCAGCCGCTGCGAAACCGCCGATTGGGTGATCGAAAGCCGCTGCGCCGCGCGCTCGAATCCACCCTCTTCCACGATGGCGGCGAGGCACTCCAGGGCGTCCGGGTCGAATGTGCTCATAGGGGCTCCGTTGTATTAGAAAACCTGATGTTTTCCGTAAGAGTTTAATTTCTCTTTTAATTGCGCACAAGTTCCCACACACTCCGATGCCATGAAAATCCTAGTCTTGGGCGCCGGCATCATCGGCGTCAGCACCGCGTGGCACCTGCTGGAGCAGGGGCATGACGTGACCGTCGTCGACCGGCAGCCGGGTGCGGCGCAGGAAACCAGTTTCGCCAACGCAGCGCAGATCTCGGTCAGCTATTGCGAACCCTGGGCCAACCGCCACGCACCGGCCAAGCTGCTCAAATGGATGTTCCGCAACGACGCGCCGCTCTTGTTCCGTCCGCAGATGGATTGGCAGCAGTGGCGCTGGGGCCTGCAGTTCCTCGCCCAATGCAACGACGCTGCGTTCGAGCGCAACGTGCAGCAGCTCGTGGCGCTCGGTGCGTACAGCCACGCCGCGCTCAAGGCTGTGGTGAGGGCGACCGGCATCGACTACAACCGCCTCGAGCGGGGCATTGCCCACTACTACACCGACCAGGCGTCGTTCGACGATGCCGCGCAGGCCGCGCAACTGATGCAGAAGTACGGCGTTCACCGCAAGGTGGTGAGTACCGCCGAATTGCTGAAGATCGAGCCGGCCTTCAAGTCTTTTGCGCACCGCATCGTCGGCGGAACGTATACCGCCAGCGACGAGAGCGGCGACGCACGCCTTTTCACCGAACAGCTCGCCGCGCGCTGCGCGGCGCGTGGCGCGCAGTTCCTCTACGGCCACGACATCGAGCGGCTGGAAAAAGCGGGCGGCACCATTGCCGCCGTCGCGGTGCGCGACCGGGCTACCGGAACGCAGCGGCGCCTTGCCGCCGACGAATTCGTGGTGGCCTGCGGCTCCTACAGCGCGCCGCTGCTGCGCAGCGTGGGCGTCGACCTGCCGATCTACCCCGGCAAGGGCTACAGCGCGACGTTCCGCTTGAAGAAGCCCGAGCTCGCACCCTACGTCAGCACGATCGACGACGAAGTGAAGTGCGCTCTCTCGCGCATCGGCGACGAGTTGCGCGTGGCCGGCACCATCGAACTCGGCGGCTTCGACCTGTCACTGGACAGCCCACTGGCGAAGGCGCGCTGCCGCATGCTGGCCGAACGCGTGGAGGCCGTGCTGCCCGGCGTGTGCGACACGCGCAGCGAAGAAGAAGGCGGCAACCCGCGCTTCTGGACGGGCCTGCGGCCGGCCACGCCGACCAACATCCCCTACATCGGCCGCACGAAGGTGGGGCGCCTGTGGGTCAATGCGGGCCACGGCACGCTGGGCTGGACCCACGGTGCCGGTTCGGGCAAGGCGATGGCGGAGTTGATCGGCGGGGAGCGGCCGGAGATGGCGTTCAAGTTCTACGGCGTAGATGCGCCGCAGCGTGGCTATTCGCCACGCACCGCGTAATCACTCGTCTTTTTCACCCGGTTCGTACAAGGTTTCGCGGCCCATCCGGTCGAGCACCAGCTCCGCCGTCCACGGCAACATCAGCGAGCCGCAGCGGCTGTCGCGGTAGATGCGCTCCAGCGGCAGGTGCTTCATCATGCTCTGGCCGCCGCACGTGCGGATCGCCAGACGCGCGATGTCGTTGGCGCCTTCCATCACGCTGTAATGCGCGGCGTAGAGGCGCATGCGCGCATCCTTCGACGGGTTCGGCCCGGCCTCCAGGATGGCGCGCGTGAACAGGCTCTTCATCGCTTCCAGCTGGATGCGCATCTGCGCCACCGCGATCTGCTTGGTGGGGTACATGCGGCGCTTGACGGGCGGCTCGCCTGGCACCTCGCCGCGCAGGTAGCTCACCGTGAAGTCGTAGGCCGCATTGGCCTGCCCGAGGTAGGTGGGCGCGAGTGTGAAGAACATCGCGGGCCAAGTCTGCGCGCCCATGAAGTAGACGCCGCGCGGCATGAGCTGCTCGTCGTCGGAGACGAACACCTCCTTGAACGTGAGGTTTCGGCTCACGGTGCCGCGCATGCCCAGCGGATCCCATTCACCGCTGATGGCAAGACCCTCGCTCGTGGCGGGCACGGCCAGGTACAGCGTGTCGCGCGCATCGGGATGCTGGTCGCCCTTGTCTTCCGTACACAGCACGCCGTAGTAGTCGGCCGCGCCGGAGAGCGAGGCGAAGATCTTGCGCCCGTTCACCACCCAGCCGCCTTCGACCTTGCGCGCCGTGGTGCCGAAAGGCGCACGGCCCGCCGCCGCGGCGCTGCCTTCGGAGAACGGCTGTGCGTACACGGCGCCGTCCTTCACCACCCGCTTGAAGTGCAGCTCGCGCCGGCGCGCATGCTCGGCGCGCTGCGCGTCCGTCATCGCGATGCCGTCGGCCAGCACGCCCGTCCACATCGTCGAGCAGATGTGCATGTTGTAGGTGAGCGCGGTCGCGCCGCAGAAGCGCCCGATCTCGGCCGCCACCATCATGTAGGTGGCGTAGTCGGCGCCGAGGCCGCCGTGAGACTGCGGCACGCACAGCGCCAGCAGGCCCGCGCCGCGCAGGTCTTCGTAGTTAGCGAAAGGAAAAGTCGCGGTCTTGTCCCACTCGGCGGCGCGTGGCGCGAATTTCTCGCGCCCCAGCTCATGGGCCAGCGAGAGTAGCGAGCGCTGCTGCGCCGTGAATGCCAGGTCGCCGACGGCGGGCGTGAAGCTGAGGGTGGGCAAGGCGTCCATGGTGAATCCTTCGTACGGATCGGATCAGTGCAGCAGTTCGCGCGGCAGCGCGAGGAAATTGAGCAGCATGGAGTCGAAGTCATCGGGCGCTTCGAGGTTCTGCAGATGCCCGATGCCGCGCATTTCCATGTAGGTGCTGTTGGGAATCGCATCGGCCATCTTGCGCATCACCGCCGGCGGCGCGTTGCGGTCATGCTCGCCGGCGATCATCAGGGTGGGCACGCGAATCTGCGTGAGGTTCGCGCGCCGGTCGAAGGTGACGATCGCTTCGAGTGCGCGGCGGTAGGTGGACGCGGGCACCTGGCTCATACAGACGGTGGCCAGGCGCACGCCTTCGGGCAGGGAGCCTGGGCCGACCATTTGCGGCACCAGCACCTGCGCCAGCTCGGTCATGCTCTTGCCGGCGTCCAGCGGCGCAGTGCGCTGGGCGATGAATTCGCGCTGCCAGTCGCCATCGGGTTTGCCGAACGACGGCGACGTGCCGCACAGCACCAGCCGGTTGACCAGCTCGGGCCGCCGCGCCATCACCTCCTGCGCCACCATGCCGCCCATGCTGTGGCCCACCAGTGTGAGGTCCGCGCACTGCAGGCTTTCGATGAGGGTCACGCAGCTTTGGGCCAGGCCCTTGAAGTTGTAGGGTTCGATCGGTGCGCTGTGGCCGTAGCCCGGCATGTCCCAGGCGACGGCCCGATAACCGGACGAAGCGAGCGTCTCGACTTGCGGCGCGAACGCCAGGTGCCCGCCGCCGATGCCGTGCAGCATCAGCACCGTGGGGCCGCTACCGAGTGTGGTGAAGGTCGGGATGTTCGTCACAGCACCTTTCCGTTGTCCACGACCGCGACCCCATCCAGCGTGACCGTGCAATTGCGAAGCGGCAAGTCGAAGTGCCCGCGCGTGTGGCGGCCCGCCACCTCGTTCGCGCCGGTGCTGTAGAGAAAGTTACCGGAGAACGCACGCAGCTCGGTGCCGTTGAAGTCGCGCTTGTCGTACAGCGCCATGCTGTCCCAGCGCGCCGCCGTGTTCAGGCCGTAGCCGACGTGGCTCACCGCATACGCGTCTCTATCGCCCCAGGCCGCGATGTAGCTGCGCATCAAATCGGCGTCGACACCCGTGCCTTCGATGCGCGTGACGTAGTCGTTCTCGATGCGCAAGGTGATCGGTCTTTCGATGTAGCGTTTGAAGGTGAGATTGACGTCGCCTTCGGCCAGCACCAGCGTGCCGTTCACGCAGCCCGCGCCGGGAAAGGCCAGCGCCAGGCCACCGGGCCAATGCGTCATGGTGCCGGGCTTGCTGGTGTAGCCCCAGTTGCCGCCGCAGGTGGCGCCCGTCATGGAAATATCGAGCTCGGTTCCTGCGGCCGACGTCACCCGCATCGCCTTCGCGGCGCGCAGGCGCTTGACGTGATCCTTCACCAGCGGCTCCAGCGTGTCGTCCGGCACCAGCCGCACCAGCGCTTCCGGATGCTCGTTGCTGACGTAGAGCACGCGCGCGCCGCCCTTCAGGATGGCGGGCAGTTCGGGCGCGTGCATCAAGCCTTCGACGGTGCAGTCGACGACCAATGTGCTGGAGGCCAGCGCCGCCAGCACGGGCGCCATTTGCTGCAAGGCGGTGGAAGCGCCGGTCGAGCGCACCGGCGGGCCGGCTTCGAACGGGGTGGGTACGCAGATTTCGAACACCTGGCAGCCTATCCGGGCTGCCGCGAACCGCGCCAGTGCCGGCAGCTCCGCGCGGGTCTGGCTTTCGCACAGGACGGCCACCGTGTCCCCGGGCCGCAAGGCGCAGCGCGACAACACGGCGTGAAAGGCATCGACCCAGGCGGGCTCCAGGTGGGACTGCAACATGGCTCTCCGGTTTCGGTCCATAATACATGAAAATTCATGCAATCAGGCCGATGAACCCGCCCCGCAAAGCCCAGCCACCGAGCTTCTCCACCCAGGAATTCCGCTCGGCCCTCGGCATGTTCGCCACCGGCGTCACCATCGTCACCGCGCGCACGCCCGATGGCGAGGTGATCGGCCTCACGGCCAATTCCTTCAACTCCGTGTCGCTCGACCCGCCGCTCGTGCTGTGGAGCCTGGCGCAGGCCGCGGCGTCGCTGCCGGCGTTTCGCGCGGGCTCGCATTACGCCATCAACATCCTCGCGAAAGACCAGAAAGCCCTGGCCGAACGCTTCGCGCTCAAGGGCGCGGACCGCTGGGCCGGCGTGAGCTTCACCGACGGCATGGGCGGGGCACCCTTGCTCGAAGGCGCATCGGCCAGCTTCGAATGCTTCAACCGCAGCCGCTACGAAGAAGGCGACCACGTCATCTTCGTCGGTGAGGTCGAGCGCTGTACCTGGCGCGCCGGCACTTCGCCGCTGCTCTTTCACGGCGGCCGCTACTACACCGAGCATCCGATCTAGATGACCGCACCGCGCTTCGTCGAAGACTACCTGGGTTACCTGCTCGGGCAGGCGAATCACGCGCTTTATAAAGACTTCGATTCGCATGTGCGCGCCGCGGGGCTGAGCTCCATCGAATGGCGGGTGCTGGCCACGCTGCACGACGGGGACCCGCTGACGGTGAGCCGACTCGCCGAAGAAGTGTTAGCCAAGCAACCGACCGTAACAAAACTTGTGCAGCGCATGAGCGACCAGGGATGGGTCGTGCTGCAGGCTGACCCGGGCGACCAGCGCCGTACCTTGGTGGTGGCCACGGCCGCCGGCAAACGCCTCGTTCGCCCTCTGGTCGAGAAGGCGCGCACGCAAGAAGCCACCATGCTGCGGGCCCTCGCCGGCCCCGAAAAAGCGGCCCTCAAGAAGCTCCTGGCCAAGCTCGCGCGGGGCTGATTTTCCGGCCTGTGTCATGGCCCCCTGTCAGTTCTGACAGGATTGCAGCGCAATGGATGAGGTGCCTACATTGGTCCGCCCAACAGGAGCGGCCCATGAATCGAACCGAACTTTCCAGGCACCAGCGCCTCACGATCGCCACACTGAAAAACAGCCTGCGATTGGCCACGCGCATCAGCGACGACATGCTGGAACTGGTGCGCACCTACGCCCGACTTTCCGAGACCGGCTACGTGCAGTTGCCGTTCATGCTGGAGAAATCCCGGCGCGTCCCCAGCCCGCATTTCTGGGTATCGCTGAAGGATGGCGACAGCATCATCGCTCTCGCGGCCTATCGCACGATGCAGAACGGTCCGCACCCTCAAACCTGCGCGGCTTTCATGGCCGATGGCGGGCTCTACCCTTCGCAGGGCGGCAAGCCCGAAGCGTACCTGCGCGCCCGCGGCCCGATGCTCGAACCTCACGCGCGCTTCGGCTATCTCGGTGCGGGCTGGGTTCACCCGCGCTGGCGCGGCCACAACCTGGCCGGGTACATCTCGCGCATCGTCTTTGCGGAAGCCGTGTTGCGCGCCGAGCATGAGCTGGCCCTGATGTCGGTGATGACGTTCGAACCCATGTTCAGGAGCGGCATGAACCAGCGCGCCAGCGGCTGGCACCATGCGCATGTGGACCTGATCCTCGACGGATGGCTGGCGGCATTGGAGAAGGACGTGCGCATGTATTTCTCGCACAACTCGCTGCAAGAGCAGGACGCCCTGTACGGCATGGAGCTGGAGTACCTGGATGCGGGCGAACAGGTGCCCTGGCTGCGCCGGCACGACAAAACCTCCGTCGATTCGCTGCTGGCCACGGCCGCCGTGTCCTGAAGGAGGCCCCATGTCATTGCCTTCCTACCGCATCCGTTCGCGGCGCGAGCTGGTCGAAGCCCTGCTGCCGTTCGCCGCACCTGACACGCGCCGTGGCGTGCTGCTCTTTTGCGTCGACTACGGTCTGTTCCTGCTGGGCACCGCCCTGGCGCTCCTCGCGTCGCACCCGGCGCTGCGCATCGCGGGCGCGCTGCTGGCCGGGTTCAAGATGAGCACGCTCTACGCGATTGCACACGACGCCGCGCACAACACGCTGACGGCGTCGCGCGGCCTCAACAAGGCCATCGGCATCGTGGCCTACCTCACTGGCTTCTACAACTACCGCCTGCGCCTCTACGACCACTTGCTGCGCCACCACCCGCTGGTCAACGGGCCGCAGCCCGACGCCTACCGGCCGATGACTTTGGCGCAATACCGTGCGTGCCCACTTTGGCGTCGCGCGTGGGAGCGCTTCATCCGCTCGCCCAACCCGCTGGCATTGATGGCGTATGGCGCTGTGTCGCGCTTGTTGAAGTCCGAGGTCTTCCCCAAGAAGACGATGCCGCTCGCGGTGCGGCGCGAAGCCTGGCTCTACGCCGGGCTGATGGGCGTGTACCTGTGCGGCTTCATTGGCCTCATCGCCCTCGCCAGTGCCGGCAGCTGGCTGGTGTTTGCGCAGAACCTGTTCTTCGCCCTGGTGTTGCCTTTCCTGGCGTTCCAGGCCTGGATGGCCATCGTCGTGTACTTCCAGCACACGCATCCGGCGGTGCCATGGTTCGAAGAAGGCGACGAGCGCCACCGCGGCTTCGGTGCCGAAGAATTAAGCGTGCACATGGCGATGCCCCGCGCGGTGAGCGCGCTGCTCCACCACGCCTACTGCCACGCCGCCCACCATGTGTGCCCCAGCATTCCCTGCTATCGGCTGTACGACGCGCAGCAGCGGCTCGACCAGCTGATGGGCGCGAAGGCAGCGGTCGTTCCTTTCCGCGCGGGCACTTTGCTCGACGTCTTCCGGCGCTGCAAGCTGTACAACTACGAAGCGCACTGCTGGACCGATTTCGAAGGCTGGCCGACTTCGCCCAGCCTGGTGCCGCTGCGCAAGCGCGCGTCGCGCTCGGCCAACCAGAGCGACTTCCAGCAACTGGCGCGGGCGTGAGCGTTGCCGGCGGCGCGCTACGCGCTCGCCGATAGCACGCTAACATCGCCCCGATGATCGCCCGCAAGAACCACCTCGACACGCTCGCCGTCTCATTGCTGCTTGTCTGCTGCCTGTTCTGGGGCTTCCAGCAGATCCTGATCAAGACCACCGTGGGCGAGGTGCCGCCACTCTGGCAAGCGTCATTGCGCTTCGCGGGGGCCACCTTGCTGCTGTGGATCTGGTGCGTCGTGCGCGGCGTCAAGCTCTTCACCCGCGACGGCACATTGCGCGCGGGCCTGTTGGCCGGCGTGCTCTTTGCCGGCGAGTTCAGCTGCATCTACCTGGGCCTGCGTGACACCACGGCCTCGCGCCTCACGGTATTCCTCTACACCTCGCCTTTCGTGGTGGCGCTGCTGCTGCCGCGCTTCGTGCCCGCTGAAAAGCTGCGGCCGGTGCAGTGGGCCGGCCTGGTGATCGCTTTCGTCGCGGTGGCGGTGGCGTTCAGCGAAGGCTTCGCGGGCGGAAGCACGGCACGCCAGCTGCGTGGCGACGCGCTTGCGCTCGCGGCCGGCGTGTTGTGGGGACTCACCACGCTCGTGATCCGTGCTTCGGCCATGGCCACGGCCAGCGCCGAGAAGACGCTTTTCTACCAAGTGGCGGTCACAACCGTCGTCGCGCCATTTCTCTCGCTCGCGCTGGGCGAGACCTGGTCGCTGGACTATTCGGCGCAGGCCTGGGGCTCGCTCGCGTTGCAGACGGCCATCGGCGCCTTCGCGAGCTACCTCACCTGGATGTGGATGCTGCGCCACTACCCGGCCACGCAGATGTCGTCGTTCACCTTCCTCACGCCCGTGTTCGCGCTGGTGTTCGGCGTGCTGCTGCTCAAGGAGCCTCTCACACTGCAGCTGATGCTGGCGCTGTGCGGCGTGGCCGCCGGCATCGTGCTCGTCAACCGGCGGGCGCCTGCTCTTTCGCGATGAGCTGATCCAGCGTGCGGCGGAAATGCGCCAGCGGCGCATCGGCCACCACCGCCAGCAGCTTGAGATCCGAATCCTCATCCATCGCGCGCTGCGAAGGTGCGGGCCTTCATGGACGCCGCGACTTCCGGCGGCAGCCGCTTGCGCCGCTGGTCGGCGAGAATGGCCCCATGAGATTTGAATACACGCGTCAAGGCGGAAGTGGCCTGACCTATGACATCGAGGTCGACCGGCACGGCAGCTATGCGATCAGGCTGAACGAGAAGGTGCTCAAGCGTGTGACGGCTTTACCCAGCTACGTCGGCAAGCCCCGATGGGGCAGCAAGAAGCTCGAGGCGGACGCGGCGGGGGATGCGAAGAAGGCGATCGAAGCGTTCAAGACGGACGCGGGCTAGCTGACCGGACCCCAGTCCAACGCGATGCGCGACAATCGGGATCGGGACGATCCGTCCCGTGCGGCCATTCGCGAAACCCTATGACGCCGGAACAACTTCTGCTGAATGAATGGCGAATTGCAGCCAAGGCGGCCGCGGCCGCCGAACGGCTGGTGGCCGAAGCATACCTTCGCTACTTCAACAACAGGGGCAGCGAGCCCAGTCTGGCCGACAAAGACGAAGCGGAACGAAAGCGTCAGATTGCCGATGACCTGTACCTGATCGTCATCAAGGGGCACGCCGCTCCTCCGGGCGCCAGCAACTGCTGAGTTCGTGAAGCTGGAGAACTGTTAGCTCAACTCAAGCGGCTGGACGCCGACCTCTGCGCAATGCGCGCGGTACGCCCTGGTGCACCACGCCTTGGTGGCCGGCGCGGGCATTATTGGTTTGCTGTCGCGCCCTTTGGCAGCCGCGGACGTGGCGAAGGGCCGCCTGGTGGAAGTTCTTGCGCCGTTCGCTTCCACCGGGGTTCACACGATGTTCGCTGTCTCGCTGCCCAGCCGGCGCAATGCCGCCCGGGTGCGGGCCGTCATCGACTTCCTGCACGAAACGGCCCGCCGGCAGTGGGCCTTGACCCCTGCCTGAGAGCGGAGTGCGGCGCCCCCTCCCGCGTCAGCGCATGAACCTGCCGCCGCGCCCGATGGTCGTCACGTCGATGAACTCGGAACCGATGTGATCGAGCGGGCCGTAGCGGATGCTGAATCCACCCATGTCCCAATCACGGATCGATTCCAGGCCGGCGATGAGCCCGTCGCGTGTCGGTGTGCGCCCGGCACGCTTGAGCCCTTCGACGAACACCTTGGCGGTGAGGAAGCCTTCCATGCTGGAAAAGTCGAAGGCCGTGTGGCCGGCCTCCGTCATCGTCTGCTGGTATTCGCGCACGATGGGAATGGAGCCTCCGTACGGGAAGGGCACCACCTGCGAGATCACCACGCCCGCGCCGGCGTCGCCCAGTTCATCGGCCAACGCCTTCGAGCCGACGAAGCTCACGTTGAAGAACTGGCCGCCGAACCCCTTGGCCCGCGCTTGCTTGATGAAAGCGGCGCATGACTTGTACGCGCTGATCTGCACGATGGCGTCGGGCTGCGCCGCGAGGATCGTCTCGAGCGATTTCGCGACGTCGACGGTATTGCGTTCCACCGTGCCCGTGGCCACGAGCTTGAGCTGCCGCCGGGCCAGTGCGCGTTCGACACCGTCCAACCCCGTCTTGCCGTACGCGTCGTTCTGGTAGAACACCGCGATCTTCTTGAGCCCGAGGTTCGTCAGGTGTTGAACGATGCGCTCGGTCTCGTCGAAGTAGCTGCCTCGCACGTGGAACACCTGGCGGTTGAACGGGGTGCGCAGGGCTTCGGCCCCGGTGAACATGCCGACCAGCGGCACCTTGGCTTCGGTGAGGATCGGCACCGTCGCGATGCCGGTGGGCGTGCCCACCGAGCCGATGAGGGCGAAGACGTTGTCCTCCTCGATCAGCGCCTTCACGGCCGCCTTGGACTTCTCGGGCTCATAGCCGTCGTCGCGCGTGACGAGCTTGAGCTGGCGCCCGTTCACGCCGCCCTGGGCGTTGACCGATTTGAAATAGGCTTCGATGCCGACTTTCAACCGCTCGCCGAGCTGTGCGGCCGCGCCGCTGAATGCGGCGAATTGCCCCACCACGACCTGTTTGTCGGTGATGCCGGCCTGGGCCATCGCTTGCGACGATGCAAGCGCACTGCAAAGGATCAAGCAGCGCAACGCGTGCCGAAGGATGGGGGTTCGGGTTCTGGGGGTACTTCTCATGAGACGGAATGGGATGCTTTGCGCATCGGTGGGAAAGGAACACTCGGCCAAACTACTTTACGCCGCACCCGGAAGCAAGCATCTGTGTCCAGGAGGCTGCGGGGGCCGACCGGCGGGAGTGCAGCGTCTGAATCCGCCCACAGCCAACGGCGCTGATGGGAACGAAAAGCTTCATATCGCTGCGTTGAGCGCCCGATCTGAAAAACAATTTCAGTTTTTGCCGGCATTTCTACGGGTTTCCCCTAAAAACGACCTATTCCGGCCCAATTACCCTTCAGATCTGAAATTTCCGTTCACTTCCAGGAGATTGGCATGAAGCGTGGACTCTCGATGCACCGGCGCACGGCGCTGTCGTCCCTTTTGGCGCTCGGCGCGGCGGGAGCGGGCTTCGTCCCTGCCCACGCACAAGGCAAATCGGCGCTGAACCTGGCCATGGTGGCCGAGCCGCCGACGCTGGACATCCAGTCCACGCCGGCCGACCTGGTCTGCATCATCATGCAGCACGTCTACGAGCCGCTCTTCACCTTCGACGCGAAAGCCGCGCTGGTGCCGATGCTCGCCGAATCCATGCCGAAGATTTCGGCCGACGGCAAGCTGTACAGCATCACCCTGCGCAGCGGCGTGAAGCTGCACAACGGCCGCGATCTCAACGCCGAGGACGTCGTGGCGAGCCTGAAGCGATGGATGGAGGTGTCGCCGCGCGGCAAGTCGGTGGCGGGGCAAGTGGCGGACCTTTCCGCCAAAGGCCCGCTCGCGGTCGACATCAGCATGAAGAATGCCTACGCGCCGTTGCTCTCGCAACTGGCGATGGCCTCGGGCATGGCGGGCATCATGGCCAAGGAAAGCATCGCGCAGCCGCTGCGCGAATACGTCGGCACCGGCCCGTACAAATTCACCGAGCGCAAGCCCGACCAGTACGTGCTGTTGACCCGCTTCGACAACTACTCGGCACGCAAGGAGCCGGCCAGCGGCTACGGCGGCAAGCGCGTGGCTGTGGTGGACGAATTGCGCTTCGTGCCCGTGCCCAATGCCAACACGCGGGTCGAAGGCGCACTGGCCGGCCAGTTCCACTACGCCGACCTGCTGCCGATCGAGGCGCTCAGCCGCCTCGAAAAAGCCAAGGACAAGGTCGTGCCCCTGATGACGCAGTCGTTCGGCTTTCCCTACCTGGTGCTCAACACCAAGGAGGGCTCGATGATGAACGTGGCCATGCGCAAGGCCTTCCAGACAGCCATCGGCGAAGGCGAAATGCTGGCGGCAGGCTTTGGCGACACGCGCTTCTTCATCGCGGAAGGCAATCACTTCCCCAAGGGCACGCCCTTCTATTCCACCGCAGGCACCGACCGCTACAACGAGCGCAATGCGGCCAAGGCCCGGACGCAGGCGGAGCAAGCCGGCTACAAGGGCGAGCCGGTGCGCATCCTCACCAGCCGCCAGTACGACTTTCACTACAACATGGCGCTCATCATGGCCGAGCAGCTCAAGCGCGCCGGTTTCAAGGCCGAACTCAACGTGGTGGAGTGGGCGACGTTGTTGCAACGCCGCGCCGATCCGAAGTTGTGGGACATCTACATCACGCATTCGGGCCTCTTCCCCGAGCCGATGCTGTCGCCGCCGCAGTTGGGCGACGGTGCGCCGGGCTGGTGGACTTCGCCTGCGAAGGTGGCCGCGCTGGCCGCGTTGAACCAGGAGCCCGATCCGGCCAAGCGCGGGCCGCTGTGGGGCAAGGTGCAGCAGGTGGTGTATGACGAGGTGCCTTATGTCCACGTCGGCAAATTCGCGAGCCTGTCGGCGCGCGCGCCTTCGTTGCAGAACTACAACCCCGCGACCTACCCGTTCTTCTGGAACACCAGCCTGAAGAGTTGACGACCCTGCGCCCCGCGAAAGCGCCGCCCGAATGACGCGTTACCTGTTGTCCCGCCTCGGCGGCATGCTGGTGGTGATGGCCATCGTGGCGGTGCTGGTGTTCATCCTCACGCGCGCGGCGTCGGGCGATCCGATCGCTGTTCTGCTGGGCGACCAGGCCACGGCGGAAGACATCGCACGCGTGCAGAAGGTCTATGGCCTGGACAAGCCCTTGCCCGTGCAATTCGCGTTGTGGCTGAACCAGCTGGCGCACGGCAACCTGGGCGAATCGATCTTCCTGCAGCGACCGGTGACGCAGGCGTTGTGGGAGCGCGCGGAGCCCACGGCGTTGCTGTCGCTGCTGGCGATCACCATCGCCACCTTGATCGGCGTGCCCTGCGGCATCGTGTCGGCCGTGTACCGCGGCAAGATGATCGACCAGGTGTTCACCGGCTTCGCGATGCTCGGCGCCAGCATCCCGAGCTTCTGGCTCGGCCTGGTGCTGATGCAGATCTTCGCGGTGTCGCTCGGCTGGTTTCCGGTCTCGGGCTATGGCGGGCCGGGCGCCTCGCTGGCCGCGCGCGTCTGGTGCCTGGTGCTGCCCGCCGCCGTGCTGGGCTTGCTGAATTCGGCGCTGATCATCCGCTTCACGCGCGCGTCGATGCTGGACGTGCTGGGCGAAGACTACGTGCGGACGGCGCGCGCCAAAGGTCTCGGCGAAGACGTGGTGGTGCTCAAGCACGCGCTGCGCAATGCGCTGGTGCCCATTGTCACGGTGATCGGGTTGACCGTGGCGCTCCTCATCGGCGGCGCGGTGGTCACCGAGACCGTGTTCGGCCTGCCGGGTGTCGGCAACCTTGTCGTGAGTGCCGTGATCCGGCGCGACTACCCGGTCATTCAGGGTGCGCTGCTGGTCGTGGCGGCGATCTACGTCGTCATCAATTTCCTGATCGACCTGCTCTACACGGTGCTCGATCCACGGGTGAAAATATGACCCACCCCCGAAGCGCCTGCGGTGTTGGAAAGGGCATGCCCTGACATGCAGCTTCCCCTTATCCTGCAAAAGCTGTTCCGGCGCCGCATCGTCATGGGCGCGACCATCGCGCTCGTTCTGGTCGTGCTCGTGTCGGTTTTCGCGGGCGTGCTGAGTGGGTTCGACCCGAACGAGACGGCCGTGAGCCAGCGGCTTTCCAGCCCCTCATCCGTCCACATCCTGGGCACCGACGAACTGGGCCGGGACCTGTTCACGCGGATTGCATTCGGCGGACGCTATTCGCTGACCATCGCCCTGTTGACGGCCATCGGCGCCATGGTGATCGGCACGCTGTTCGGTTTGATCGCGGGATTCTTCCGCGCCCTGGACGCGCCGGTGATGCGCGTGGTGGACGCGATGATGTCGTTCCCCGACATCCTGCTGGCAATCGCGCTGGTGGGCATCCTCGGGCCGTCGATGCTGAACGTCGTGCTGGCTCTGGTGCTGGTCTACACGCCACGCGTGGCGCGTGTCGTGCGCGCCTCGACGCTCGTCGTGCGCGAGTTGCTGTTCGTGGAGGCGGCGCGCGCGATAGGCATCTCGCAGTTCCGGATTCTGTGGCGCCACGTGCTGCCCAACCTCATGTCGCCCGTCCTGGTGCAGGCGTCGTTCATCTTCGCGTATGCCATCCTGGCCGAAGCTGCGCTGTCGTTCCTCGGCGTGGGCGTGCCGCCGGAGATTCCGACCTGGGGAACGATGGTCGCGGGCAGCCAACAGTACGCGCACCAGGCGTTGTGGATCGTGTTGTTCCCGGGTTTGGCGATCATCGCCACGGCCCTGTCGTTGCAACTCGTAGGCGACGGCATCCGCGACCTGCTCGATCCGCGTTTGCGGAAGTCTTTATGAATCGACTTGAAGTGCGCAACCTCAGCACCTCGTTCGAAACCGAGGAAGGTGTGGTTCGTGCTGTCGCCGACGTCGACTTTTCGATCCGCAGCGGCCGGACCACGGCGCTGGTGGGCGAATCGGGCTCGGGCAAATCGGTCACCAGCCTCACGCTCATGCGCCTGTTGCCGCGCACCGCGGCGACGCGCGTCGATGGCCAGGCGCTGTTCGTCAATCGCGCCGGCGAGACGGTCGACTTGCTGCAACTGCCCGAGGCGCAGATGCGCCGTGTTCGCGGCAATGAAGTAGCGATGATCTTCCAGGAGCCGATGACCAGCCTGAACCCGGTGCTGCGCATCGGCGAGCAGATCGCGGAGTCGCTGCGCCTGCACAAGGGCATGGACGGCGCGGCGGCGCTGGCGCAGGCGCTGCGCTTGCTGGAACTGGTGGAGATTCCCGCCGCGCCGCAGCGGCTGCACGAGTACCCGCACCAACTGTCCGGCGGCATGCGGCAGCGCGTGATGATCGCGCTCGCAATGGCCTGCGACCCGGCGCTGCTGATCGCCGACGAACCGACCACTGCGCTGGACGTGACGATCCAGGCGCAGATCCTCGCGCTGATGCGCAGTCTGCAGGCCGAAACCGGCATGAGCATCCTGTTCATCACGCACAACCTGGGCGTGGTTGCGCATCACGCCGACGATGTGGCCGTGATGTATGCGGGCCGCGTCGTGGAAGCAGCGCCGGTCGAAGACCTGTTCGCGCGGCCGCAGCATCCCTACACCCAGGGGCTGCTGGCCTGCCTGCCGGGGCACCAGCGCGGCAAAGCGGCGGGCGCGGCATCCGGCAAGCGGCGGCTGTATGCCATTCGGGGCCAGGTGTCCAGCCCGCTCGCCCCGCCGCCGGGCTGCGCCTTCGAGCCGCGTTGCGACCGGGCCATCGGAGCCTGCAAGGACGCGATGCCCGCGTTGGTCGTCGACGAAGCCGGGCGGGGGATGCGCTGCATCGTCCCGGCCGTGGCCAGGATCGGGGAGGACGCATGAACGGCGCGACGCCGCTGATCGAGGTGCGCAACCTGCAGAAGTTCTTCGGGCCGGCATCGCGCCCGGTGCGCGCGGTGGACGACGTCTCGTTCGAAATCCACAGCGGCGAGACGCTGGGCCTGGTCGGCGAGTCGGGTTCGGGCAAGAGCACCATCGGGCGGGCGCTGCTGCGCCTGGTCGAAAGCACCGCCGGCAGCGTGAAATACCGTGGCGAGGACCTCGGCAGTGCCTCGGACAGCCGCATGCGGTTCTTGCGCAGCAAGTTGCAGATCATCTTCCAGGACCCGTATGCCAGCCTGAATCCGAAGATGCGCGTGCGCGACATCCTGGGCGAAGCGCTGCACACCCATTCGCTGGTCAAGGGGAAGGCCGCCACCGCCGATCGCATCGCCGAGCTGTTGCGCCTGGTGGGGCTGCAGCCCGAGCATGGCGCGCGCTTTCCGCATGAATTCTCGGGTGGCCAGCGCCAGCGCATCGGCGTCGCCAGGGCGCTGTCGGTGGAGCCCGAATTCATCGTCGCCGACGAGCCGCTGTCGGCGCTCGACGTGTCGATCCAGGCGCAGGTGGTCAACCTGCTGTGCGACCTGCGCGACCGGCTGTCGCTCACCATGCTGTTCATCTCGCACGACCTGGATGTGGTCGAGTACCTGTGCGATCGCGTCGTGGTGCTCTACCTCGGCCGCGTGATGGAAGTGGCGCCCACGCAAGACCTGTTCGCGCGGCCGCTGCATCCCTACACCCAGGCGCTGCTCGCCGCGTCGCCGACGCCCGACCCGCAGGTCAAGACAATTCACATCCCGCTGAAGGGCGACATCCCGAGCCCGGTGAATCCGCCTTCGGGTTGCGTGTTCCGCACGCGTTGCCCTTATGCGATCGACGCCTGCGCCCAGACGCGGCCGGAGCCTCGCGCGATGGGCGGCGGGCGCTTCAAGGCCTGCATCCGCGACGACATTCCCTCATTGGCGCCCCCATGACATCCGGAAGTACAACCATGGTCCCCCGCGTCCTCGAAAAAATTGCCGCGATCATCGACCGCGCCCCCGCCGCCCGCCGCGCGGTGCTGGCGCTGATCCTGGAAGACCCGCAGCGCGTGCTCGACGAAACCTTCGAGACGCTGGCCCAGCGCGCCAACAGCTCGGTGCCCACGATCATGCGCACCTGCCGCGACCTGGGCTTTCCGGGGCTGCGCGAATTCAAGCTGGCGCTGGCGCAGGAACTGGCGGTGGGCGGCTCGCCGCTGAACCGGCGCGTGCGCATCGACGACGACACGCGGCAGGTGATTGCCAAGGTGACGCGCGGCGCGGCCACGGTGATCAACAGCGTGCAGGCGCAGCTGGATGCCGGCGCGGTGGAGCGCGCGGCCAACGCCATCGCGACGGCCACGCGCGTGGACTGCTACGGCGTCGGCGTCACCTCGAACTTCATGGCGTCGGACCTGCAGGCGCGCCTCTACCGGCTCGGGCTCGCGACCAGCAGCTACCTGGATCCGCACCTGCAGTTGATCTCGGCGGCCACGATTGGCCCGCAAGGCGTCGTGATGGCGATCACCTACGTCGGCGGCATGCCTTCGTTGCTGGAAGCCGTGGATGTGGCCCGCTCGCAAGGCGCGACCATCATCGGGCTCACGCAACCCGGCAGCAAGCTGGCCGAACTGTCGGACATCGTGCTCGCCGTGGAAGTCGCGCCCGACCCGGTGATGCCCGTCGGCCCCGAGGCTTATCTCGCGCACCTGACGGTCATCGAGATTCTCACCGTGCTCGTGGCGCAACGCCTGGGCGACAAGGCGATCGACCGTCTCGCGAACATCCAGCGCACGCTCGAGACGCGGGGTCACGACATTCAGCACCACGCGCGGATCGATTGGGAAGAGCCGGCCAACGGCACCAACGGAAGCACGCCATGACGCGCGCGACCTTGCTGGAGAACGGGCTCGTGGTCGATGGTACCGGCGACCCGGCGACAGAACAGGACGTGCTGATCACCGGCGACAGGATCGCGGCCGTCGGACCGGGCCTGCGCCACCAGTTGCCGGCGGGCCTTACCCTCGCCGACATCGACGTGCGTGATTGCGCGGGCCTCGCGATCGCGCCGGGCTTCATCGACGTGCACACGCACGACGACGCGATCGTCCTCAACGCGCCTGGCATGTTCCCCAAGCTCTCGCAAGGCGTGACGACGGTCGTCACCGGCAACTGCGGGCTGTCGGTCGCGCCTTTCGTGGTGGATGAACCGCAGGGGGCACTGACGCTGCTTGGCAATTCCTTCAAGTACCCGACCATCGACGCGTATGCAAAGGCGCTGGCCGAGGCCGAGCCCGCGGTCAACGTCGCGCCCTTGATCGGCCACACCACACTGCGCTACGCCTGCATGGGCGACCTCACGCGCCCTGCATCACCTGCCGAACTCGAGGCGATGTGCAAGCTGCTCGACGAATGCATGGCGCAAGGCGCCATCGGCATGTCGTCCGGCCTGTTCTACGCCGAAGCCATGCCCGCGCCGGCCGACGAAGTGACGCAACTCGCACGCGTGGTGGCCCGGCATGGCGGCGTGTACGCGACCCACATGCGATCGGAGATGGCGACGATCCTCGAAGCCATGCACGAGGCGAGCGACTGTGCCTTCGACGCCGGGGTGCCACTGATCATCTCGCACCACAAGTGCGCCGGCCCCGCCAACTGGGGCCGCACCGCCGAGACCTTGCCCCTCATCGAAAAACTGGCCGAGCGGCAGGCCATCTCGATGGACGTGTACCCGTACGTCGCCGGCTCCACGGTGCTGCGCGAAGACCTGGTGGACGAGATCATTGACGTGATGGTGAGCTGGTCGGCGCCTTTTCCCGAAATGACGGGGCGCATGCTGGCGTCGATCGCCGCGGAGTGGGGCGTGACGCAGAAGGAAGCCTGCATCCGGCTCAAGCCGGGCGGCGCCTGCTACTTCCAGATGCACGAGGACGACGTGCGGCGCGTCGTCAGCCACCCGTTCAGCATGATCGGCTCCGACGGCCTGCCGCACGACAGGCACCCGCACCCGCGCCTGTGGGGCGCTTTCCCGCGCGTGCTGGCGCGCTACTGGCGGGAGCAGCAGCTGTTCACGATGGAACTCGCCGTCCACAAGATGACGGGTTTGTCGGCGCGCAACTTTCGCTTGCACCAGCGCGGGCAGATTCGCGCGAACTGGTTTGCCGATGTGACGGTGTTCGACCCGCTGCGCATCCGCGATGTCGCGACCTACGAAAACCCCCTCGCCCAGTCCGAAGGGGTCGAGATGGTTTTTGTGAACGGTGTGCTGGGCATCGACTCGGGTAGGGCGACGCGCAGCCACGCGGGGCGATTGCTGCGGCGGC
Source organism: Ramlibacter sp. WS9 (assembly GCF_003797765.1). Taxonomy (GTDB): domain Bacteria; phylum Pseudomonadota; class Gammaproteobacteria; order Burkholderiales; family Burkholderiaceae_C; genus Ramlibacter. Next base: position 85,366 of record NZ_RKMB01000023.1, read on the forward strand.
AGGGGGCAAGGAGTTAGTGTCCAGTGCTGCGGATCTCTTTGGCGCCGCCCTTCTGAGAGAGCGGCGCTCTTTGACCTCGCGGCAACACCGTGCATGGCCGGGCCGCGGCGTGCCTGCGGTGGTGCACCGATGTCCGAGCGGACTGCGGAAGCGCCGGCACGCCCCCGGGGGCGCGCCAACAGTGTCTCTGCGAAGCTGTGCGTGGGCGGGCTGTGGCGCGAATAAAGCACAGGCGCTTGCGGCGGGGGACCACGCGACCCAGCACGGCTTCAGCCGTGCGACCGTTTCATGCTCGCGAAAACTGTTTGACCGGAGCGCAGCGCAGGGAGTTTTTTCGCGCGGGTCGCGGGGTCTCCCGGCGCAAGGGATTCGGCAGGAGACTCGCGAAGCGAGCGATGCCGAACGCCGTAGCCATCGCGCCGCAGCCCGCCCACGCACAGCTTCGCCCGGCGGCCCAAGAACACAAAAAGTGAATTCATGGATTGCGCGTCAAGCCCGCAATGCTCGACCTCGGCGCCGCCTGCGCTCATCCGCTCCGGGCTCGCGGAGGCCGGCCCCGCCGCAACGTCACCGAAGGCGTTTCACCGAAGGCGCGCCCATAAGCGGCTGCGAATTCGCCCACATGGGGAAAGCCGAACTCCAGGGCCACGTCGGCCACGCGCAAGTCGCCGCGTGCGGGCTTCTCCAGCGATTCCCGGGCCGCGTCCAGGCGGCGCTGGCGCAGCCAGGCGATGGGGCCCGCCGCATGGTGCGCCTGGAATGCGGCGAACAGCGAGCGGCGTGACACGCCGCTGGCGGTGCAGACCTCGTCCACGCTGACCGGCTCGCGCAACCGCTGCAGCATGAACTCCTCGGCGAGCCGCACCACACGGGGCGCGGCTGTATTGACTTCGCCTTGGAGCAGGAAGCGGTGGTTGTGGTCATGCTGTGTGAGCAGGACGGAGGCCACACTGGCCGCCAATGCCGACTGCGCATACTCGCGCGCCGCGCTGCCCAACGGCAGCCTGGCCACGCTTTCGCCCAACGTCACCAGCGACATCCAGCTGGCCGCGAGCGCGGGCGACTCCGGCATGGCGTGCTCGAAGAACAGGGGCGCGGTGAGCGGCCGGCCGGAAATTCCCTGCCACGCGCGCGCCAGGAAAGCGGCGTCGACGCGCACCAGCAGCTGGTCGAAACCTTCAAAGGCTTCGATCTCGAAACTGCGCAAGGGATTGAACACGCCACCGGCGCCTCGCGTCAGTGGATGCACATGCGAATCCTGCCGCACCCGCGCCGCGCCCTGGATGGGCAAGGTGACGAGGTAGTAGCCCGACAGCGATTCCGTCCTGGGCACCAGGGATGTATGCGCGCCCCAGCTCATGCGGTCGAAGGACACCGGGCCGAACGGCACGTGGTCGTGCGTGAAATGAAAAGAGCCGGCGGCGCGCAACCGGCGCATGCGCGCGGAGCCGAACAGCCGGGCTGAAAGCTCGTTGGACTGATCGACGTCCAGGCAGTCCGCCAGGCGAAGCCCGGCGATCCGGTGGCCGCCGAATTCGATCTGGGAAGGCAGGGTGGGCACGCACATGCACTCACTGTCGGCCCGCTGCCGTCGCCCTGCAATGGCAGAAACGCCCATTCTCGATGCACCAAAACCGTCATCGTGCACCATTCCGATAGCGGCGGGCGCGTTGCCGCGCAATCCTTGGGTTGTTTTTGGAAACAACCCCATGTATCTCACCCAAGGGCTGCACCGTTCCCTGCAGCGCCATTCGGGCAAGCAAGCCCTGGTCCATCTCAGCGGACACGCCCGCCGGCAGCAGACTTTTGCCGAGCTCGCGTCCACCGTGGCGCGGCAGGCCGCCGCACTGGCCGCCCATGGCGTTCAAGCGGGCGACCGCGTGGCGCTGCTTGCGCCCAACACCGATCACTTCGTCGAAGCGTTGCTGGCGTGCTGGTGGCTTGGCGCCGTGGCCTGCCCGCTGAACATCCGCTGGAGCGTGGTCGAGTTGGCCGACGCCTTCGCCGACAGCGGCGCGGCTCTGCTGTTGGCCGATGAATCGCTCGCACACATGGTCCCCAAGATCGAAGCGCCCGTAGTCGCCTTGGAGACGTTCGCCGCGCAAGCGCGCGAGCACGCCGAGGTCGAGGACACGCGCACTGGAGGCGACTCGCTGGCCGCGCTGCTCTACACGGGCGGCACAACCGGCCGCGCCAAGGGTGTGATGCTGTCGCACGCCAACTTGTGGGCGTCCTGCCTGGCGCGCGGCGCGGAGCTGCCCAACTCACCGGATTCGGTGGCACTGCTGGTGGCGCCGTTGTTCCACGTCGCCGGGCTCAGCCGGCTGATTGGCCAGCTCGTCGTGGGCGGCACGTGCATGACGCTCGCCCGCTTCCAGCCTGATCGCGTGTTGGACGCCATCGAGCACGATGGCGTGAGCGACATCGTCGTGGTGCCCACGATGCTGCAGTCGCTGCTGGATGCGCCCGAGTTCCGGTCGGAGCGAGTCCGGGGGTTGACGCGCGTCGCGTTCGGCGCGGCACCGATGCCGCCGGACCTGCTGGAGCAGGCACTGGTTGCATTGCCTCAAGCCGAGTTCTTTCAGGCCTACGGCATGACAGAAACCGCAGGCGCGGTGTGCATGAATCCTCCCGCCAACCACCGTGCAGGCGCTCGCGCCAGCGGCCTGGTGAATTCGGTGGGCCGCGCCGGCCTGGGGGCCGAGATTCGCATCACCGACGAGGAAGGCCGCGAGCTGCCACGCGGCGGCGTGGGCGAAATCGCCTTACGCGGCCCGATGGTGATGCAGGGCTATTGGCGTCAGCCGGACACGACGCGGGCGGCGTTCCGCGACGGGTGGCTGCGCACGGGCGATGCCGGCCGCATGGACGAAAGCGGCCACCTCTTCATCGTCGACCGCATCAAGGACATGATCATCAGCGGCGGCGAGAACGTGTACAGCGGTGAGGTGGAAACCGTGCTGCGCGGCCACCCCGCGGTGGCGCAGGCGGCCGTGGTCGGCGTGCCGGACCCGCGCTGGGGCGAGGCCGTGCATGCGGTGGTGGTGCTGCGACCCGGCGTGCCGGCGGCCGGCGACGCGTTGACCGACTGGTGCCGCACCCGGCTGGCCGGCTACAAGTGCCCGCGCGCCTTCAGCTTCGTGCCCGAACTGCCGATGTCGGGCGCGGGCAAGGTGCTCAAAAGCGTGCTGCGCCAGCAGGTGCGCGGATGAAGGCGCGGCGATGAGACACGGCATTTCCGGCGGCCGGCCGAGGCCCGCGCCCTTGCTCGAAGTGCGTGAAGTCACGCTGCGCTTCGGTGGTGTGGTGGCGCTCGACGGCGTGTCGTTCGATGTCGCGCCCGGCGAGATCTGCGGACTGATCGGGCCGAACGGCGCGGGCAAGACCACGTTGTTCAATTGCCTGTCGCGGCTGTATTCCCATCACGCGGGCGAAATCCTGTTCGACGGGCGCGCACTCGGCACTCTGCCGCAGCACAAGATGGCGGGGCTGGGCATAGGCCGCACCTTCCAGAACATCGCGCTCTTCAAAACGCTGACGGTGCGGCAGAACATCGCCGTGGGCACCACCTGCCGACAGCGCAGCGGCTTCCTCGCGCACGCGCTGCGGCTGCCGTCGGTGGCGCGCGCGGAGGCCGAGCAGGCCCGGCGCGTCGATGAACTCGTCGCACTTCTGCAGCTGGGCGACGTGCAACAGCTGCCGGTGTCGGAGCTGCCTTTCGGCACGCAAAAGCGCGTCGAACTCGCGCGTGCGTTGGCCGCATCGCCGCGGCTGCTGCTGTTGGACGAGCCGGCCTGCGGCCTCAATCACCACGAGGTCGACCAGCTCGGATCGCTCATCCGCGACATTCGCCAGCGCTTCGCGCTCACTGTGCTGCTGGTGGAACACCACATGGGCCTGGTGATGTCCCTCTCCGACAAGATCGTCGCCCTGAACTTCGGCCGCAAGATCGCCGAAGGCCTGCCCGCCGAAGTGCAGCGCGATCCTGAACTCGTCAAAGCATATTTGGGAGAGCCTGCATGAGTGAAGTACTGCTCGACGTACGCGGACTCGAAGCGGGCTATGGCGCTTCCCGCGTGCTGTTCGGCATCGACCTGCAGGTGGCCGCGGGCTCCGTCACGGCACTGCTCGGCGCCAACGGCGCGGGCAAGACCACGACGCTGCGCGCGCTGTGCGGCCTGATCCGCCGCCAGGGCCACGTCACGCTGGCCGGCCAGCGCATCGACGGCATGGCGACGGAGGAAATCGTGCGGCTCGGCGTCGCGCATGTGCCCGACGGGCGCGGCACTTTCACCGGCCTCACCACCGAAGAGAACCTGCGCATGGGCGCCTGCACGCGCCGCGACAAGGCAGGCGTGCGCGCGGACTTCGAGCGCTTCTACGAATACTTCCCACGGCTGAAAGAGCGCCGCCACCAGCAGGCGGGAACCCTCTCCGGCGGCGAGCAGCAGATGCTGGCCATCGCGCGCGCGCTGATGCTGCGCCCCCGCCTGCTGTTGATGGATGAACCCTCCTTCGGCCTGGCGCCGAAAGTGGTGCAGGACATCTTCCGCATCATGCGGCGCGTTCGCGAAGAACAGCAGGTGGCGATCCTGCTGGTGGAACAGAACGCCTCGCTCGCGCTCGAGCTGGCCGACACGGCCTACCTGCTGGAGACCGGCCGCATCGCGCTTTCGGGGCCGTCCGCGTCGATACGCAGCAACGAGGCCGTTCGCGCGGCCTACCTCGGAGGAGCAAAGGTATGAATGCGTTCTTCGCGCAGCTGATGGCGGGCCTCGCCACCGGCGGCATCTATGCCAGCCTCGCGCTCGCGCTGGTGATGATCTACCGCAGCACGCACCACGTGAACTTCGCGCAGGGCGAGATGGCGATGTTCTCGACCTTCATCGCGTCGACGCTGATCCAGGCCGGCTGGCCGTATTGGGCGGCCTTCTTCACGACGGTCGTGGTCGCGTTCGCCATGGGCGCGGCGATCGAGGCGCTGCTGGTGCGCCGCCTTCGCAACGCGCCCGTGCTGGCGATCGTCGTCGTGTTCGTGGCCCTGCTGGTCATCTTGCACAGCCTGGCGGGCTGGCTGTTCGGGTACACGATTCGCGCGTTCCCGAGCCCGTTCGCCGAAGCCGCGGTGGCCGGTGGCCTGCTGTCCCCGCACCAGCTCGGCGCCATTGGCATCACCCTGCTGATGCTGGCGCTGATGTACGTGTTCTTCCGCTACTCGCCGCTCGGCCTGCAGATGCGGGCGACGGCGGAGAACCCGACGTCCAGCCGGCTGGTCGGTGTTCGCGTCAACCGCATGCTGGCCCTGGGCTGGGGCCTGGCGGGCGCGATCGGCGCGGTGGCCGGAATGATGATCGCGCCCGTCGTCTTCCTCGACGTGCACATGATGTCCGGCGTGCTGCTGTATGCCTTCGCGGCCGCGGTGCTGGGCGGCATCGGCAGCGCGCCCGGCGCGGTGGCCGGCGGCTTCATCGTCGGCGTGCTCGAGAACCTGCTGGGCACCTACGTCGTCGGCGCCGAACTCAAGCTCTCGGTCGCCCTGGTGCTGATCATCGTCGTGCTGGTGGCCAAGCCCACCGGCCTGTTCGGCAAGGCCATCGTGGTGAGGGTTTGACGATGCAAAAGAACCTGTTCTTCATCGGACTGCTGGCCACCGCTTGCGTGCTGCCGCTCGTGCTGCCAAGTTATGCCGTGTTCCAGGCGACCATGGTCATCGCCTATGCGCTGGCCCTGTTGGGCCTGAACCTGCTGACCGGCTACAACGGCCAGATCTCGCTGGGCCACGGCGCGTTCTTCGCACTCGGTGCCTACGTCGCCGCCATGTTGATGGAGCAAGCGGGCTGGCCGTATTGGGCGACGCTGCCTGCCGCCGCACTCGCCGGCGGCGTCGTCGGCTATCTGTTCGGCCTGCCGGCATTGAAGCTCGATGGCGTCTACCTCGCGCTCGCCACTTTCGCGCTCGGCGTCGCGACGCCGCAGCTACTCAAGTACAAGGGCTTCGAAGCATGGACCGGCGGCTCGCAGGGCCTGGTGCTGATGAAGCCCGACGCGCCCTTCGGCCTGCCGCTGGACCCGGACCAATGGCTCTATTACTTCAGCCTGGCGGTGGCGCTGGCGCTGTTTATCGCGGCGCGCAACCTGTTGCGCGGCGGCGTGGGCCTGAGCCTCATCGCGGTGCGTGACCACCCGATCGCGGCGCAGGCCATGGGCGTGGACAACGCCCGGGTCAAGACGCTCACCTTCGGCATCTCCGCGATGTACACGAGCGTGGGCGGCGCGCTCTCGGCCATCGTCGTGCAGTTCGTCGCGCCGGACAGCTTCTCGGTCTTCCTGTCGATCACGCTGCTCGTCGGCGCGGTGGTCGGGGGGCTCGGCTCGCTGTCGGGCGCGCTCTACGGCGCCCTCTTCATCCAGTTCGTGCCTCAGGTGGCCGAACAGGTGTCGAAGGCCGCGCCCTGGGCGGTGTACGGAGCCATCCTGCTCGCCCTCATGCTGGTGTGGCCGACCGGCGTGGCCGGTGGCGCCGCCCGCCTGCAAACCTGGTTCAACAGAAGGAGACAAGCATGAAAGCGATGATCATCAGCCTGGCCGCGTCGCTGGCGCTGGCCTGCGGCACTGCCGCGGCGCAGAAGAAGTACGACCCGGGCGCGACCGACAGCGAGATCCGCATCGGGCAGACCATGCCCTACAGCGGCGCTGCTTCGATCTACGGCGAAGTCGGCAAGACACAGGCAGCGTACTTCCGCATGGTCAACGACCAGGGCGGCGTGAACGGCCGCAAGATCAACTTCATCAGCCTGGACGACGCCTACTCGCCGCCGAAGACGGTGGAGGGTGTGCGCAAGCTGGTGGAACAGGAACAGGTGCTGCTGCTGTACGGCATGTTCGGCACCGCCACCAACACCGCGGTTCACCGCTACCTCAACGCGAAGAAGGTGCCGCACCTGCTGCTGCTCACCGGCGCTTCGAAGTGGAACGATGCCAAGGGCAACCCCTGGAGCATGAGCTTCTACCCGGACTATCCGTCCGAGGCGCGCGTGTACGCGCGGCAGATTCTGGAGCAGCGCCCCAACGCGAAGATCGCCGTGCTGTACCAGAACGACGACTACGGCCGCGACTACCTCAAGGGCTTCAAGGAAGGCCTGGGCGCCAAGGCGAAGGCCATGATCGTTTCGGAAGCGTCTTACGAAGTGACTGACCCGACGGTGGACTCGCAGATCGTGCAGCTGAAGGGATCCGGCGCCGATGTGCTGGTGAGTTTCAGCACCGCCAAGGCCGCGATCCAGACGCTGCGCAAGCTCCATGACACCGGTTGGAAACCCACGCACTACCTGGCGCAGGGCGCCGCACTGATCGGCGCAGTATTCAACCCCGCCGGCCCCGAGAAGGCGATCGGCGTGATCTCCACCGCGTATTCCAAGGACCCGAACGATCCGCAGTGGGAAAACGACCCCGCCTTCCGCGAGTGGCTGGCCTTCATGAAGAAGTACCGGCCCGAAGCCGACCTGCGGCTGGGCTCGCACGTCTACGCGTACTCCAGCGCGAAGCTGATGGCGGACATCCTGCGCGCGAGCGGCGACAACCTCACGCGCGAGAACGTGCTCAAGCAAGCCGCGTCCATCAAGGCCGTGCAACTGCCCATGTTCCTGCCGGGGGTGGTGGTGAGCAGCAGCCCCGACGACTACCGCCTGATCAAGTCGCTACAGCCCGTGCAGTTCGACGGCAAACGCTGGAACCGCCTCGGCGGCTTCGTTTCGATTTTCTGAACCTTTCTTCAAGACCATGCATCCTGCGTTCCGCAAGCTGCGGCTGCCCGTCATCGCCGCACCGCTCTTCATCATCAGCACGCCGCAACTCGTGATCGCGCAGTGCAAGGCCGGCATCGTCGGCTCCATGCCTGCGCTCAATGCGCGGCCGCCCGAGCTGCTGGACCAGTGGCTGGCCGAGATTACCGAAGAGTTGGCCGCGCACGACCGGCGGCACCCCGAAGCGCCTGCCGCGCCGTTCGCCATCAACCAGATCGTGCACCGGAGCAACACCCGGCTGGAGCACGACATGGAGGTGTGCGCGCGCTACAAGGTGCCCATCGTGATCACCTCGCTGGGGGCGCGCCCCGAGATCAATTCCGCCGTGCACGCCTGGGGCGGCGTCGTGCTGCACGACGTGATCGACGACAAGTTCGCGCGCAAGGCCGTGGAGAAAGGCGCGGATGGTCTGGTGGCGGTGGCGGCCGGTGCGGGCGGCCACGCGGGAACCACGAGCCCGTTCGCGCTGGTGCACGAAATCCGCCGCTGGTTCAAAGGGCCGCTCGCGCTGAGCGGCGCCATCGCGACGGGCGATGCGGTGCTGGCCGCGCTCGCCACCGGAGCGGACTTCGGCTACATCGGCTCGGCCTTCATCGCCACCGAAGAGGCGCGCGCCGACGCGGCCTACAAGCGGATGATCGTCGAGAGCAGCAGCCACGACATCGTCTATTCGAACCTGTTCACCGGCGTGCACGGCAATTACCTGCGCGGCTCCGTCGTGGCGGCCGGGCTCGACCCCGACGCGCTGCCGGCCAGCGATGCAAGCCAGATGAACTTCGGCAGCGACCGCGTGAAACCCTGGAAAGACATCTGGGGCTGCGGCCAGGGCATCGCGGCCGTGACCGAGGTGCAGCCCACCTCGGAACTGGTCGCCCGCCTCACACGTGAATACAGGACGGCACTGCGCCGCCTGTCCGAGGCGGCACTGCCCGCTTGACACATCGACGCACGAGCAAAACAAACCACAACGAGAGGAGACATACCCGATGCTGTTCACCCACCGTCGCGCCTTGACGCGCTGCATGCTGCTTGCCACCACCGCCGCACTGAGCTCGTGCGGCTCGGGCGATGCCACCAGCAACGTCAGCGTGCAGTTCTCGGCGAGCAACCCCGACGCCGCGCCCTTCCCCAGCGACCGCTATACCGTGGCCGATGCGGCGCAGCTCTCCGGGCGTCGCATCGCCCTCCCGAAGCCGGACTGCGTGATTCGCGTGAGCGACTGCGACGACATCACGATGCTCAACACGCTGGACGGATTTTCGGTGACGCCGCGCTTCACCGTGCCCTTCACCGGCGACATCGACCCGGCGACGGTGACGAGCGAGAGCGTGTACCTGCTGCACGTCGGCTCGGCCGGCGAGCCGCGTGCGGGTGCCCGCGTGGGCATCAACCAGATCGCATGGGATGCGCCGTCGCGCACGCTCTCGTTCAAGAGCGATGAGCTGCTGCTGGAACATGCGCGCTACCTGCTGGTGGTGACCGACCGTGTGCGCGACGCGCAGGGCCGGCGCCTGGGCGGCGGCGACTGGCTGGAGGTGACGACAAGCCTGCCCGTGGGCCGCGAAGCCGAGGCGGGGACTTACCGCGACGAGTTGCGCCGGGCGCTGGCCCTGTTGCCGCCCGGTGCCGCGTCCCCGGTGGCCGCGAGCCTGTTCACCACGCAGAGCGCGACCTCGGAGCTCGCGCAGATGGCGGGCCAGGTGAAGGCGCGCACGCCGGCGTCGGTTGACTTCATGGTGGCGACGCGTGACGGCGCACCGGCGCGCGCGTTGATGGACGTGGCCGATGTGTCGCGCATGCTGTTCCGCCGCCAGGTGGGCACAACGCAGTTCAACGACATCGAGCAGCCGCTGGCATCGCTGCAAGTCGTGCCCGGCAGCGTGGCGCGCGTGGGCTACGGCTACTTCAACTCGCCCAACTACCTCACGAACACCTTGCAGATTCCGCCGATGGGCACGGCCACCGGCGCGCCGCAGCAGCGCGGCGAAAACAAGCTGCTGATGCAGGTCTTCGTGCCAACCGGCGCCAAGCCAGCGGGCGGCTGGCCCGTGGTCGTCTTCGGCCATGGCTTCAGCGACAGCCTGTTCGGCGCGCCCTGGTCGGTGGCATCAGTGTTGGCTTCATATGGCCTGGCCACGGCTTCGATCCACGTGATGGGCCACGGCGGCGGCACGCAGGGCAGCCTGCAGGCGACGCTTGCCCATGGCGCGACGCTCACGCTTGCCGCGAACGGGCGCGGCATCGACGTCAATGGCGACGGCACGATCGCGGCCACCGAGGGCAGCACGGCACCCGCGCCTTACGGCCTGATCGGCGCGCGCGACACGCTGCGTCAGACCGTCGTCGACCTGATGCAGCTGGTGCGCCAGTTCGAGGCCGGCGTGGACATCGACGGTGACGGCGCCGTGGATTTCGACGGCAAGCGCGTCAGCTACAGCGGACACTCGTTCGGCGGGGTTTACGGCACCATGCTGCTCGGCGTGGAGCGCTCCCTTGTCGCAGGTGTCCCGGTCGTGGGCGGCGGCAACCTGGTGGAGGCGACCCGGCTCGGATCGCTTCGCATCCTGCGCTCGACCAGCCTCGCGGGCCGCACGCCGTCGCTCATCAACCTCCCGCCGCTGCCCGGCGTGCCGGCGCCGCTCAACCTGCAGTTCGACGAGAACATGCCGCTGCGCAACGAGCCGCCGCTGGTCAAGAGCGTGCCCGGCGCATTGGCCATCGCCAGCGCTTTCGAGCGCGCCGAATGGGCGCAACAGGCGGGCGCGGCCGCGGCCTATGCGCCGCTGATCCGCAAGCGTCCGCTGCCCGGCCACTCCGCCAAACCCATCATCTTCCAGATAGCCAAGGGCGACAAGACGATGCCCAACCCGACTTCGAGCCTCATCGTTCGGGCCGGCGACTTCGCGGATCGCGTCACGTACTTCCGCAACGACCTCGCCTATGCCGCGAACCCAGCCCTTCCGAAGGACCCGCATGGCTTCACGACGGGCGTCACCAATCCGGCGAACCGGCCGCACGCCATCGCTGCGCAGCGACAGATCGGCGAGTTCCTGTCGAGTGGCGGCACGCTGACGATCGACCCGGACGGCGCGGCGGGATTGTTCGAGACGCCTTTGGTGGGACCGTTGCCTGAGGGACTGAACTTCATTCCCTGACTTGGGTATCGGCCGCCTTTCAGCGCGTGCGGGTTGAACTCGTGCGTGCAACCATGCACACTGCCGTGGACGCTCCCCATCACCACGGAAAGATCCATGACAACCAAGCTTCCACGCTGGCTGGTGCGCACGATCATGACGCTCGCCGTGCTTGCGGCAGTGCTCGTTGCCGGGACATGGGTGGTGTTGTCTCAACCGCAGTTCGGTGCGCCCATGGCCGGCGCGCGACTTGAACGCGCAGTCGCCAATCCGCAGTACAAGGGCGGCCGCTTCGTCAACCTGGAGCCCGAAGCCCCGAGCGACACTTCATTGGTCGACTACACCATGCGCCAGATGTCCGGCGACGAGGTGCGCGTGCCGCCGAAGCCTGTGCCGGTGCAAGTCGTGGACAAGGCGGCGCTGGCGGCCGCTCCGCCGGCGAGCGGCCTGCGCGCATTCTGGATCGGCCACGCCAGCACGTATGTGGAGATCGACGGAATGCGCATCCTGATGGACCCGGTGTTCGCCGAGCGCGTTTCGCCCCTGCCGGTCGGCCCGGGGCGTTTCCATGCGCCGCCGATCGCACTGGCCGACCTGCCCCGCATCGACGCCGTGCTCATCTCGCATGACCACTACGACCACCTCGACATGGACACGGTGCGCCACCTCGCGCAGCGTGGCTCGAAGTTCTACGTGCCGCTGGGCATCGGCGCGCACCTGGAACGATGGGGCGTGCCCGCCGCACAGATCGAGGAGCTGGAATGGTGGCAGGAGCGTTCGGTCGGCAGCGTGCGCATCGTGTGCACGCCCACGCGACACTACTCCGGCCGCGGCTTGAACAACCGCAGCACCACGCTCTGGTCAAGCTGGTCGGTGATCGGGCCGCAGCACCGCTTCTTCTACAGCGGCGACACGGGCTACGGCAAGCTGTTCCAGGACATCGGCGCGCGCCTGGGCCCGTTCGACATGGCCTTCGTCAAGATCGGCGCCTACGGGCCGGGCCAGGCCTGGACCGACATCCACATGACACCCGAGCAGGCTGTGCAGGTGCACCGAGACGTGCGCGCCAAACGCATGTTTCCCGTCCACTGGTCGACCTTCAACCTGGCGTATCACGATTGGGATGAACCGATCCGGCGAGCGGCGGCGGAAGCCACGCGCGTGGGCGTTGAACTGGTCACGCCGCGTTTGGGCGAGGTCGTCGATGCAGACCGCCCGTTCGCGTCGACGCGGTGGTGGGAGTCCGTGCGGTAACCGCCGGCGTCAGGCGCCGCGCAGGAACAACAGCGCCCGCTTGTCCGCGGGCTCACGGCCGGTGTTGATGAAATCGACCAGCTCTCGCGCGACGGCATCGATGTCGAAGCCGTGCGTCCTCATGCGAACGGGAATGTCGCTCCCGCGGACGACCGAGCGCGCGTAGCCCTGGATGAACGTCTGTTCGATGACGTGTGTGCTGCCCAATTCATAGAACGCCGCCATGCCGCGAATGTATTCCGACTTGTCGACATCCGCGAACGAAAACGGCAGCATGCCGCCCGCCAGCAGCGCCGCGTTCGCCGCCAGGCGTGAAGCGCGCTTGTTGCCGTTGGCGAAGACCTGCACGTAGGGAATGCGCGTCATCAAATACAGCGCAGCCTCCACCGGACGCAGGCTGCGCGCCTGCGCAATGATCTGCTCGAGCGCGTGCCGAGGCTTGCCGCGCTGGTGCTCGGGAAGAAAATGCTCCGACTCGGCCACTTCGGCCAGGCCGTGATCGTGCGTCACCAGGGCGTGCATGGCGCAGACGTTGTCCCGAGTGAGTTCACGGTGCGTCCAGAGGTACTCGGCGGCCGTCTTGTGATCGAGCACGAGCAGCGCGTCCGCGGTCGGCTTGTCCTTGTTCTTCTGGCCGTAGCGAATCAGCGCCTCCGTGTCCAAAGCGGAATAGCTGCCGCCTTCGAGAAGCGATGAGCCCCAGGAAAAATCCACGAGGAACATCGTGCGGAAGCGTTTGTCCACGGGTGTCGCAATGGCCTGAATGCCTTCGCACCGCAGGGCCGTCTGCGGATCGATGTTAGGTTGAGCGTCGAGCAGTTCTTCCTTGAACACGTAGCGCTCCGGCAAGCTAACCATGGGCATAGATGACAAGGAAAAAGAACCTGAAGAATGTTGAATGCTAAGGAGTTTTTTCCTTCTCGTCACATGACGATGCTTGGCCGCCTTTCTTGTCACGGACTGGCCGAGCTGCCGCAAAGCAGCCGACAGCTTGCACACCGCTGTCCATAGGGCCCAACCCGCTCCAATGTCGAAGTAACGTTCGTTTACACTTTCCAAGTCTCTCGCCCGGGAGATGTTTTACCCCTGAGAGGTTCTTCGATCAGCTGCCTCGCGCGGCGTCCTCTCACTTGCCGAAAGCCCCCATGTCCGTCAACCGCGCCCAGCTGGTCGAGCTTTACCTTGCTTATGTGGGCCGTCCGCCGGACGTTCCGGGCTTGAACTTCTATCTGAACGGCGACTGGCCATTTGGCGACGTGGTCCACTGGTTCTACGCTTCGCCGGAGTCCACGACCCTGTATCACAACTCCGCCGGCGCCGATCAGATCAACGCGATCTACCAGAACCTGTTCAACCGGGACGCTGAGGCGGGGGGCATGGCCTTCTGGCTGGACGCGCTCGCCACCGGCCGCGTCACCTCAGAGTATGTTGCCCTGGCGATTCTGCAGAGCGCGCAGAACTCCGACATCACGGCCGTGCAGAACAAGCTGGCACTGACCACGGCCTTCCTGGAGCAGTTGGACACCAACCGCGAGATCGCCGGCTTTGCGGGCGACCACTCGGCCGCGCTGGCGCGCGCCTTCGTCGAGACGGTGGATGCTTCCCCGGAAAGCCTGGCTGCGGCGATGGCCATCCTCCTGGCGCAGGTCGACCTGGCGACCGGCCTGCCGCCGGCGCCACCGCCGCCGCCGCCCCCCGCGCCCGCGCC
>NZ_RKMB01000024.1 GCF_003797765.1 Ramlibacter sp. WS9
GCGCCGTGCTCGCAGGGGTCATCCTGACGGCCATCACCCTGGTGACGTGCGTCAGCCTGATCGGCCGTAACACGGTCGGCAAAACGCTCGTGGGTGACTACGAGCTCACGGCAGTGGCAGCGGGCGCCGCCGTGGCGCTGTTCCTGCCCTGGTGCCAGCTGAAGCGCGAGAACATCATCGTGGACTTCTTTACCGCGCGGCTGCATGCCGCAACCAACGCGCGGCTGGACCGCGTCGGCAGTCTCCTGCTTGGCACAGCAATGGTGCTGTTGGCCTGGCGCACGGGCGTCGGCGGCCTGAGCGCCTGGCGGTCCGGCTCGAGCACCATGATGCTCGGCTTCCCGGAGTGGATCACTTACGCACTGATGGTGCCGCCCCTCGTGCTGACGGCCGTGATCGCCTTCGTGCAGACGGCCGCCGGCGACTTCCCGGAGCAGGCGCAATGAACTCCATCGCCCTGGCCGCTTCCATCTTTGCCTGCATGCTGGCGCTGATGGCCATCCGCGCACCGATCGCGATCGCTATGTTCGTGGCGGGCTGCCTGGGGTATGTCTACCAGGTCGGCATGTCGCCCTTCCTGAACAACCTCAACGGACTGGCCTATGCGCGCTTTGCAAGCTACGACCTGTCGGTGATCCCGCTGTTCATCCTGATGGGCAATTTCGCCACGCAGGGCGGGATCTCCAAGGCGCTGTTCCAGTTCGCCAGCGCCGTGATGGGCCGATTCCGCGGCGGGCTCGCGATGGCGGCCGTGCTGGCCAGCGCGGCGTTCGGCGCGATCTGCGGCTCATCGATCGCCACCGCCGCCACGATCACGTCGGTGGCACTGCCCGAAATGAAGCGGCACGGTTATTCGGGGCGGCTGGCCACCGGCACTCTGGCCGCCGGCGGCACGCTGGGCATCCTGATCCCGCCATCGGTCCCGCTGGTGATCTATGCCATCCTGACAGAGCAGAACATCGCCAAGCTGTTCGCCGCGGCCACCATCCCGGGCCTCATCGCGATGACCGGCTACATGATCGCCATTGGCGTGTACGTGCGGCTGTTCCCGGGCCATGCCCCCGAACACGACGACGACCGGCCGCCGCTGACCTGGGCGGCCGTGGGGCAGGTGGCTCCGATCGCGGCCATCTTCCTGATCGTTTTCGGCGGCATCTACGGCGGCCTGTTCACGCCCACCGAGGGCGCGGGCGTGGGCGCCGCCAGCACGTTCATCGCCGCATTGATCAAGCGCGAGCTGACGTGGCAGAAGGCGATGCACTGCTTCTACGCCACGGCCGGCGCCAGCGCCATGATCTTCATGATCTTCATCGGCGCGGACATGATGAACGGCGCCCTGGCGCTCACCCAGGTGCCGGGCCAGCTCGCCGCCCTGGTGCAGGGCTGGAGTGTGCCGCCGCTGATGGTGGTCACAGCGATCCTGCTGTTCTATGTCGTGCTCGGCGCAGTGATGGACGAGCTGTCGATGATCCTGCTCACGATCCCGATCTTCTTCCCGATCGTGATGGGCCTCGATTTCGGGCTGCCTAAAGAATCGGTGGCCATCTGGTTCGGCATCCTGGTGCTCATGACGGTGGGGTTCGGCCTGCTTGCTCCGCCCGTCGGCCTGAATGTGTACGTGGTCAACGGCATGGCCAAGGACGTTCCGATCGCGGAGAGTTACCGCGGGGTCTACCCGTTCCTGGTGAGCGACGTGATCCGCACGACCCTGCTGTTGTTCGTTCCTGGGATCACCTTGTGGCTGGTGCGCTTCGTGGGTTGACGGGATTGACCATGCGGGGCAGGCGAGACTTCATCCTGGGCATGCCGTGCCTCCTGCTGCCGGCGGCGGCCGTGGCCCAGGCTTTTCCGACGAAGCCCGTGCGCATCGTGGTTCCTTTCGGCCCCGGCGGCGTGGGCGACCTCACGGCGCGCATCGTCGCGCAAAGGATGGAACAGGGGCTCGGCCAGCCGGTGGTGATCGAGAACAAGCCCGGCGCGGGCGGCGTGGTGGCCGGCGAGACGGTGGCAAAGGCGGTGCCCGATGGGCACACGCTGCTGCTCATGAGCAATGCAACGGCCGTCAGCGCGAGCCTCTTTTCAAACCTGCCGTTCGACGCGCGCAGCGACTTCGCGCCAGTTTCCATGCTCGGCTATTTCGATATCGCGCTGCTGGCCCCGGCGGGCGGGCGCTACCGGACGGCCGCCGGGCTGATTGCACATGCCCGCGCCAATCCGGGCAAGCTGAACGTCGGCACCGTCAACGTCGGCAGCACGCAGAACCTGGCCGCGGAACTGCTCAAGACCACCGCCGGGGTGGAGTTCCAGGTCGTGCCGTTCAACGGATCGCCCGCGCTGCTGAACGCGTTGCGAGGAGGGCAGGTGGACGCCGGCGTCGAGATGCTCGCGCCCATGCTGGGCCAGGTCAGGGGCGGCACAGTGCTGGCCCTGGCGGTGATGGGCGAAGGCCGCGCTCCCGCGTTGCCCGAGGTGCCCACGCTGGCGGAAAGCGGCGTGCCCGGCTTCAATGTGGCATCGTGGAACGCGCTGGCCGCGCCGGCCCGCACGCCGCCGCAGGTGCTGGCCCGGCTGAACCGGGAAGTGCAGGCGGCGCTGACTTCCCCCGAAGTCGTGCGACGGTTGGGGGAGATCAACGTCACGCCCAGCGCCAGCACGCCGCAACAGCTCGCCACCCTGCTGGACAGCGAGACCCGGCGCTGGGCCGAGGTGATCGCCCGTGCAAAAATTCCGCGGCAGTGACAAACGAAAGAGAGCGTATGGATGTTCGACATATCGGCCTCATCGGCTACGGTGAAGTCGGCAAGATCTTCTCGGCTGGGCTGAAAGCAGGCCGCGGTGTGCAGTCGGTCGGCGCCTGGGACCTGAAGTTCGCGCAGCCGGTGGCGCGCCCCGCCGAACTGTCGCACGCGGCGCAGGCGGGCATCGAGGCGCAGCCTTCGGCGCGGGCGCTGTGCGCCGCGAGCGACCTCGTCATCTCCGCCGTGACGGCGTCCAACACGTTCGCCGTCGCGCAGGAGGCGGCCATGCACATCCGCCCCGGCACCGTCTTCCTGGACCTGAACTCGGCTTCGCCCGGCACGAAGCAGCGTGCCGCGGCGGCGATCGACGCGGCGGGTGGGCACTATGTCGAGGCGGGCGTGATGACGTCCGTGCCGCCCTACGGCATCAAGGTGCCGATGCTGCTGGGCGGCGCGCAGGCGGCGGCCCTCGCGTCATTGCTGGTGGGCTGGGGCATGGACGCGAAGGCGGTGTCCGAGCGCCTGGGGGTCGCCTCCGCGATCAAGATGTCGCGCAGCGTGATGATCAAGGGGCTCGAGGCCCTGGTGATCGAGAGCTACGCCACGGCGCGGCAGTACGGTGTCGAGGACCATGTGCTGCCGACGCTGCAGGAGACATTCCCCAGCATCGACTGGCAAAAGCAGGGCGCTTATTTCTTCAGCCGGGTGGCCCAGCACGGCAAGCGCCGCGCGGAGGAAATGCGGGAAGCCGCCAACACGGTGCGCGAGGCCGGCTTCGAGCCCTTCATGGCCGCCGCAATCGCCGACAAGCAGCAGTGGGTGGCAGACTGCGCGCAGGCGGGCGTCTTCGATGGCCTGCCCAAGGACGCGCGCTGGCAGGATTACGCAGACCGCTTGATCGAAGCGCGCAAGCGCGGCTGACCGGTTCGCGCGAATTCAGGCGGGCGCCAGCAGCTTGTGCGCCAGCTCCCGTATCAACTGCAGCGCGGCTTTCTGGGTGAGCGTGGCGGGACGCTGCGAACTCATGGCCGTGGACAGCCTGCTGCGCAGGGTCGGCGAACCGATGGGACGCAGCGTGAAAGCCTGCGGATGCGCGCTGGTGGTCACCGCGTTGCGTGACAGGATGGCGCTGCCCGCGCCGTCTTCCACCAGGTCCAGGATGGCCGCGACGCCGTCGATCTCCAGCGCCACCTGGGGCCGGCAGCCCAGGTTGGCGAGCTCGGTTTCCACCAGCATTCGGATCGCATTCGGCCGGCTCGGGATGACCAGCGGCATCGCGGCCACTTCACGCAACGGCACGGGTTTGGGCCGCGCCGGGCCAGGCCTGTTGGCGGTGCGGTGCTGCACGAGAAACAGGGGCTCTTCCAACAGCGGCGCCAGTTCGATGTCCGGCGACGGGCTCGCGTTGTAGAGCAAGGCGATGTCCAGCCGGCCGTTGGTGAGCGACTCGTGCATGCTCACGGACAGGCCCTCGCTGATCGACAGCGTGGCGTCGGGCATGCGCTGGCGGAACTCGCGGATCAGCGGCACGGCCATCGCCTTGGCGACGCTGGGGGGCAGGCCGATGGCGACGCGACCCGCGAGCGCGCCGCGCACACGCCCCAGTTCCTCCCGCGCGCGCTCCACCTGGTGCAGGATGCCGCGCCCATGCTCGAGAAGGAGCTTGCCGGCCTCCGTCGGCGCCGCGCCGCGGCCGTTGCGGATCAGCAGGTTCTGCCGCAATTCCACTTCAAGCTGCCGCACCTGGCGGCTGAGCGCGGGCTGGGCCACGTTCAGCGCAACGGCGGCGCGCGTGAAGCTGCCGAGCTCGGCGACCCGCACGAAGTATTCAAGCTGCTTGAGGTCCATATCTGTGATACCTGGTGTCACATTATGCCGGGCCGGTATAGCTGCTAGTGAGCGCGCAGCCTTCCGCGGCAGGGATGCCCACCCCACAATCGCAGTCTATGAACCCCCACGCTCGTCACTTCGTTCTGTCTCTGTCGCAGCCCCCCGCGGGGGCTTCAGCCTCTTTGAGGCGGCTCGGGGGAGGCTGAGATGCCGATCAAGGGAATTTCGTCCATGGCCACACGCCAGGTGCTGGCCGAACTCGCCGAGGCTTACGAGCGCCGCTGCGACCGCGCCGTCGAGATCGAATCCGTCGGGGGCGTGGACGCCGCCAAGCGCGTGCAGGCGGGCGAGCCGTTCGACGTCGTGTTCCTGGCGTCCGACGCGGTCGACAAGCTGGCCGCCGCCGGCCGCATCGCACCGTACAGCAAGGTCGACCTGATGGTGTCGCCGGTCGCCGTCGCGGTGCGCACGGGCGCGCCGCATCCCGATATCGCGAGCGAAGAAGCCGTGCGCAGCGCCGTGCTCGCGGCGCCGAGCGTGGGTTACTCCACGGGGCCCAGTGGCGTCGCCCTGCTGCGCCTCTTCGATCGGTGGGGCGTCACAGCGCAACTGCAGGGCCGACTCGTGCAGGCGCCACCGGGCGTGCCGGTCGGCACGCTCGTGGCACGCGGCGACGTGGCGCTCGGTTTCCAGCAGCTCAGCGAGCTGCTGCATCTCCAGGGGATCGATGTGGTCGGAACGCTGCCGCAGCCTGTCCAGATCGTCACCACTTTTTCCGCGGGCGTGTGCGCCGGCTCGCCGGACGGCGATGCGGCGCGCGCCATGCTCGACTTCATGGCTTCCCCCGAAGCGGCCGATGCCAAGCGCCGCCACGGCATGGAGCCGGCCTGAACGCAACGCCGCAAGGCATTCACAAGGAACATCGCCAATGAGCCTCATCATCGACTGCCATGGGCACTACACCACGGCACCCAAAGCGCTGGAAGAGTGGCGCAACAAGCAGATCGCGGGCATCAAGGACCCGGCCGTCATGCCCAAGGCGTCCGATCTGAAGATCAGCGACGACGAACTGCGCGAATCGATCGAGACCAACCAGCTGCGCCTGATGAAGGAGCGCGGCAGCGATATCACGCTGTTCTCGCCGCGCGCCAGCTTCATGGCGCACCACATCGGCGATTTCAACGTGTCGTCGACCTGGGCGGCGATCTGCAATGAGCTGTGCTTTCGCGTCAGCAAGCTGTTTGCGGACCACTTCGTGCCGGTGGCGATGCTGCCCCAGTCGCCCGGGGTCGACCCGAAGACCTGCATCCCCGAGCTGGAGCGGTGCATCAACGAATACGGCAACGTCGGCATCAACCTCAACCCCGATCCTTCCGGCGGCCACTGGACCTCGCCTCCGCTGTCCGACAGGCACTGGTACCCCATCTACGAAAAGATGGTCGAGTACGACATCCCCGCGATGATCCACGTCAGCACCAGCTGCAACGCGTGCTTCCACACCACCGGTGCGCACTACCTCAACGCGGACACCACCGCCTTCATGCAGTGCCTGACGTCGGACCTGTTCAAGGACTTCCCCACGCTGCGCTTCCTGATTCCGCACGGCGGCGGCGCGGTGCCCTACCACTGGGGGCGCTTCCGCGGCCTGGCGCAGGAGCTGAAGAAACCGCTGCTGACGGAGCACCTGCTCAACAACATCTTCTTCGACACCTGCGTGTACCACCAGCCGGGCATCGACCTGCTGAACACGGTGATCCCGGTGAAGAACGTGCTGTTCGCCTCCGAAATGATCGGCGCCGTGCGCGGCATCGACCCGGAAACCGGCAACTACTACGACGACACGAAGCGCTACATCGAAGCGTCGAAGATTTTGAGTGACGCCGACCGCCACCAGATCTACGAAGCGAATACCCGTCGCGTGTTCCCGCGGCTGGATGCGCAATTGAAAGCGAAAGGACTCTGATCATGTTTGAACTCGGCGTGGTTTACCGCAACATCACCCGTGCCGACCGCGCGGCCGCCGACGGCCTGGCCAAGCTCGGATCGGCCACGGTGCACGAGGCCATGGGCCGCGTGGGCCTGCTCAAGACTTACATGCGGCCGATCTACCCCGGCGCGCAGATTTCCGGCACTGCCGTCACCGTGCTGCTGCAGCCGGGCGACAACTGGATGATGCATGTGGCGGCCGAACAGATTCAGCCTGGCGACATCGTGGTGGCGGCTTGCACCACCGACAACACCGATGGCTTCTTCGGCGACTTGCTGGCCACCAGCTTCATGGCGCGCGGCGCCCGCGGCCTGGTGATCGACGGCGGCTGCCGCGACGTCAAGACCCTGCAGGAAATGGGCTTCCCGGTCTGGAGCCGGGCCATCAGTTCCAAGGGCACCGTGAAGGCCACCCTGGGCTCGGTGAACATCCCCGTGGTGTGCGCGGGGATGAGCGTGAACCCCGGCGATGTGGTCGTGGCCGACGACGACGGCGTGGTCGTCGTGCCCGCCGCGCTGGCGCGCAAGACCCTCGACGCCGCCGCCGCGCGCGAAGCCAACGAGGGCGAAAAGCGCGCCAAGCTCGCTTCCGGCGTGCTGGGCCTGGACATGTACAACATGCGTGAGCCGCTGGCCAAGGCCGGCCTGAAATACATCGACTGATGAAATTCGAAAAGACCCCCGGCTGGCTGGATTGGTACGCCGGCCCAAGCAAGCCCCGCTTCACGCTTCCCGCCGGCGCCGTGGACGCGCACTGCCATGTGTTCGGCCCCGGCGAGCAGTTTCCCTTCGCGCCCGAGCGCAAGTACACGCCCTGCGATGCCGGCAAGGACCAGCTGTTCGCGCTGCGCGACCACCTGGGCTTCGACAAGAACGTGATCGTGCAGGCCACATGCCACGGCGCGGACAACAGCGCGCTGGTGGATGCACTGCGTCACTCGAACGGAAAGGCGAAGGGCGTGGCGACCGTGAAGCGCAGCGTCACGGACCCGCAGTTGCAGGAGATGCACGACGCCGGGGTGCGCGGGGTGCGATTCAACTTCGTCAAGCGGCTGGTGGACTTCACGCCGAAAGACGAGTTGATGGAGATTGCTGCGCGCATCGCCCCCTTGGGCTGGCATGTGGTGATCTATTTCGAGGCCGTGGACCTGCCCGAGCTGTGGGACTTCTTCACCGCCCTGCCCACCACGGTGGTCGTGGACCACATGGGCCGCCCCGACGTGAAGCTGCCGGTGGACGGCCCCCAGTTCGAGCTGTTCGTGAAGTTCATGCGCGAGTACCCCAACGTGTGGTCCAAGGTCAGCTGCCCCGAGCGGCTGAGCGTCTCGGGCCTGCCGGCGCTGAACGGCGAACGCAACGCCTACCGCGATGTGGTGCCTTTCGCGCGCCGCATCGTCGAAACCTTCCCGGACCGGGTACTCTGGGGCACCGATTGGCCCCACCCGAACCTGAAGGACCACATGCCCGACGACGGCCTGCTGGTGGATTTCATTCCTCACATCGCCACCACGCCCGAGCTGCAGCGCAAGCTGCTGGTGGACAATCCGAATCGCCTTTACTGGGCGGAAGAAAAGTAGCCATGTCCCTCGACAAACCTTATCTGGACGTGCCCGGCACGACCATCTTCGATGCGGAACAGTC
This sequence comes from Ramlibacter sp. WS9, assembly GCF_003797765.1. Taxonomy (GTDB): domain Bacteria; phylum Pseudomonadota; class Gammaproteobacteria; order Burkholderiales; family Burkholderiaceae_C; genus Ramlibacter. The sequence goes on from NZ_RKMB01000024.1 coordinate 8,196, forward strand.
CCGCAAGGGCTACCACCTCAACCAGTTCTGCATGTCGCTCATGAAGGCGGAGAACCGCGAGAAGTTCAAGGCCGACGAGCGCGCCTACCTGGACCAGTGGGCCATGACCGAAGAGCAGAAACAGGCCGTGCTCGACCGCGACCTGAATCGCTGCATCTCGCTGGGCGGCAACATCTACTTCCTGGCCAAGATCGGCGCCACCGACGGCAAGAGCTTCCAGCAGATGGCCGGCAGCATGACGGGCATGACCGAAGAGGAATATCGCAACATGATGGTGGCCGGCGGGCGCTCCGTGGACGGCAACCGCCGCATCGGCGAAGACGGCAATGCGCAGGCGCATCACCAGCCGCAGGGCTCCGCCCAGAAGAAAGGCCTTTGAATGGCACGCATCACCGCCAGCGTCTATACCTCGCACGTGCCGGCCATCGGCGCCGCGCTCGACCTCGGCAAGACCCAGGAACCCTATTGGCAACCCGTGTTCCAGGGCTATGACTTTTCCAAGCAGTGGCTGCGCGAGCACAAGCCGGACGTCATCTTCCTGGTGTACAACGACCATGCCACCGCGTTCAGCCTGGACATGATCCCCACCTTCGCCATCGGCACGGCGGCCGAGTACCAGCCGGCCGACGAGGGCTGGGGGCCGCGCCCCGTGCCCAAGGTCATCGGCCATCCCGAGCTATCGGCGCACATCGCCCAGTCGGTCATCCAGCAGGACTTCGACCTCACCATCGTCAACAAGATGGATGTGGACCACGGCCTCACGGTGCCGCTCTCGCTGATGTGCGGGCAACCCCAGGCCTGGCCCTGCCCGGTGATTCCGTTCGCGGTGAACGTGGTGCAGTACCCGGTGCCGTCGGGCCAGCGCTGCCTGAACCTGGGCAAGGCGATCCGCAAGGCGGTGGAAAGCTACGACGCCGACCTGAACGTGCAGATCTGGGGCACGGGCGGCATGAGCCACCAGCTGCAGGGTCCGCGCGCCGGCCTGATCAACAAGGAATTCGACAACGGCTTCCTGGACCGCATGATCGCGGACCCGGAAGGCCAGGCCGCCGTGCCGCATATCGACTACGTGCGCGAGGCCGGCAGCGAAGGCATCGAGCTCGTCATGTGGCTCATCGCGCGTGGCGCGATGGCTGACCTGGCAGGCGGGCCCAAGCCGAAAGTCGCCCATCGCTTCTACCATGTGCCTGCCTCCAACACGGCCGTGGGCCACCTGATTCTGGAGAACTCGAAATGACCATCAAAGTAGCCCTGGCTGGCGCCGGCGCATTCGGCATCAAGCATCTGGACGGCATCAAGCTGATCGATGGTGTGGAAGTCGTCTCCCTGGTCAGCCGCGACCTGGAAAAGACGAAGGAAGTGGCGGACAAGTACGGCATCGGCCATGTCACCACCGATCTCGCCGACAGCCTGGCGCTGAAGGAAGTCGACGCCGTCATCCTGTGCACGCCGACGCAGATGCACGCGGCCCAGGCCATGCAATGCATGAAGGCGGGCAAGCACGTGCAGGTGGAGATTCCGCTGGCGGACAGCCTGGCGGATGCGCGGGCCGTGGTGGCGATGCAGAAGGAAACCGGCCTGGTCGCCATGTGCGGTCACACCCGCCGCTTCAACCCCAGCCACCAGTTCGTGCACAAGCGTATCGAGGCCGGCGAGTTCAACATCCACCAGATGGACGTGCAGACGTATTTCTTCCGCCGCACCAACATGAACGCACTGGGCCAGCCGCGCAGCTGGACCGACCACCTGCTGTGGCACCACGCCGCGCATACCGTGGACCTGTTTGCCTACCAATGCGGCAGCCCCGTCGTGAAGGCTAACGCCCTTCAGGGCCCGATCCATCCGTCGCTCGGCATCGCGATGGACATGAGCATCCAGCTGAAGGCGGCCAACGGCGCCATCTGCACGCTCTCCCTGAGTTTCAACAACGAAGGCCCGCTCGGCACCTTCTTCCGCTACATCGGCGACTCCGCGACCTACATCGCGCGCTACGATGACCTGTTCAACGGCAAGGAAGAAAAGATCGACGTGTCCAAGGTGGACGTGTCGATGAACGGCATCGAGCTGCAGGACCGCGAATTCTTCGCAGCGATCAAGGAAGGGCGCGAGCCCAATGCCAGCGTCGCAGCCGTCCTGCCTTGTTACGAGGTCCTGCACCAGCTCGAGCAGCAGCTGAACGCCTGACGCGGCGGATTAGGGCGATGCAAGAAAGACAAATCGGCCCGTTCCAGGTCAGCGCCCTCGGCCTGGGCTGCATGAACCTCAGCCACGCCTACGGAGTGCCACCGTCGCCGGAGCAGGGCGAGCGCGTGCTGCTCGCGGCGCTCGACGCCGGCGTCACGCTGTTCGACACGGCGGCGCTCTACGGCTTCGGCGCCAACGAAACGCTGGTCGGCCGGGTGCTTTCCAGGCACCGGCAGCGCTTCACGCTGGCCAGCAAGGGCGGCATGGCGGGCGTGACCGGCGAAGACGGCGCCGTGCGCCGCGTGATCGACGGCCGCCCGGAGGCGATCCGGCGCAACTGCGAAGACAGCCTGCGCCGCCTGCGCACCGACGTGATCGACCTCTATTACCTGCACCGCTGGGACAAGAAGGTGCCCGTCGAAGACAGCGTGGGCGCCGTCGGCGACCTGGTGCGGGCCGGCAAAGTACGCGCCATTGGCTTGTCCGAGGTCTCGGCGGCGACCTTGCGCAAGGCGCATGCGGTGCATCCGATCACGGCCGTGCAAACCGAATATTCGCTGTGGACCCGCAACCCGGAGATCGCCGTGCTCGACGCCTGCCGCGAGCTGGGAGCCGCTTTCGTCGCATTCAGCCCCGTGGCGCGCGGCTTCCTGTGCGATGCGCTGCATGACGTGGCGACACTGGACGCCAAGGACATCCGCAAGGCGATGCCGCGGTTCTCCCCTGACAACTATGCAGCCAACCTGAAACTGTTGCCGCCCTACAAGGCGCTCGCGCAGTCCGCTGGTTGCACGCCGGCGCAGCTCGCATTGGCATGGTTGCTGCACAAGGCGCCGCACATCGTCCCCATTCCCGGCACCACGAGCGTCGCGCACCTGCAAGAGAATCTTGTGGCCTCGCAGGTGAGGCTCGACGCGGGATTGCTGGCGAGCCTGGAGGCGCTGATCAACGAAAGGACGGTGACCGGGGACCGGTACAGCGCACAGTCCAATACTGAAGTCGACACCGAGGTGTTCTGACGGGCGGCGCGCGTCAGGCGCGCGCTGTCGCCAGGCATGCAGCCAGGTCGAACCCCGCATCTGCGACCTCCGCGGGGCTGAGCGCGGCCTTCGCATCGAGCAGCTTGCGCGCCTGCAGATGGTCGCGCCTCGCGTTGACGCTGTCGACTGCGACCAACCGGCCGGCCTTGAAATGGTAGACGCTGAACCCCTGTCCCGATGCCATGTCGCCGCGCACGACCCAGTCCGTGGCGCCGGTGGACAGGCCGGCCATTTGCAGCTTCTGGTCGTACTGGTCGCTCCAGAACCAGGGGGTGCCCGCAAACGGGCGCTCCTGACCCAGCAGGGCCGCCGCGGCGGATTTGCCCTGTTCGGTGGCATTGTTCACGGACTCCAGGCGCAGCAGCGTGCCGTCATCCGTGCGGCGCGCCGTGCAGTCGCCGGCCGCCACGATCACGGAGTCGCTGGTGCGGGAGCATGCATCGACGACGATGCCGTGATCGCAATCGAGCCCGGCCTCACGCGCGAGTCGGTCGTTGGCCTGCACGCCAATGCCGACCACGATCAAGCCCGCGGAGATGAAGTGGCCGTCAGCCAGGCGCAGGCCCGCCGCCGACCCCTCGGGGCCGGCCTCGATGGTCGCGATGCGTGTGTCCAGCATGACACGCACGCCATGCCTCTTGTGCAACTGCGCGTACCAGTCGGAGAGGACGGGCGCGAGGACGCGTCCGAGCAGGCGCGGCGCGGCTTCGAGCACGGTGACGGACAAGCCTTTCTTGCGCGCCGTGGCGGCGACCTCGAGCCCGATGAAGCCGCCGCCGACCACCACCACGGGCCGCGTGTCTTTCGTGCACGCGGCCATCCGTTCGGCGATGCCCGCCGCGTCGTCGCGGGTTCGCAGCGCGAGCACCCCGGCCAAGCCGGCCCCGGGCAGAAGCAGCGTGCGAGGCGATGCGCCGGTCGCGAGGACCAGGCCGGTGTAGGGCAGAGCGCTGCCGTCGGCCAGGTGCAGGGTGCGCGACGCGCGGTCGATCGCGGTCACAGCCATGCCCGTGCGCAACTCGATGCGTTTGCGTGCCAGCGCCTCCGGGGCGCGGATCGCCAGTTGCGCCGCGTCCAGCTCCCCCGCAAGCCACGCCTTGGAAAGCGGCGGGCGGTGGTAGGGGCCATGGGGTTCGTCGCCCAGCAGGGTGATCGCGCCCTCGAACCCCCCCGCGCGCAGCGCTTCGGCCGCCTGCACGCCGGCTTGCCCCGCGCCGACGACCACGATCGACGGGCTCATTCCTGCGTCTCGGGCAAGTGCACGACGAGTCCGTTCAGCGCGGCCGTTGCCTTGATCTGGCAAGCCAGGCGGCTGTTCGGGCGGCGCGGTGCGGCGACGTTCTCGAGCATTGCCTGCTCGCCATCCGAGGGTGCGGGCAGATCGCCGAGGCGGGCCTCGTCCACATAGCAGTGGCAGGTGGCACAGGCGCAGGAGCCGCCGCATTCGCCGAGGATGCCCTCGACGCCATTGGCGGTGGCGCCCTGCATCAGGCTCCAGCCTTCGGCCAGGTCGAGTGTGGTTGCGGCGCCGGTGGCCTCGATGTAGGTGATTTTCGGCATGATGTTCTCCAGGGATGCCGTCAGCGGACCGCGAGGTCGAGCACCAGCGGGCTGCGGAAGGTGGACGACGGCATCCACGCGAGTTGCTCGGCGACGCGCCCGTAATCGGGGAACACCTTGTGAAATTCTTCGAAGGCGATCTTCACGCCCAGGCGGGCGATGGCCGTGCCCAGGCACGCATGGACGCCGCCGCCGAACCCGAGGTGGCCACGCGGCTTGCGCGCGATGTCGTAGAGGTCGGGGTTGGGATACTGGCGTTCGTCGCGGTTGCCACTGCCGTAGGCGAGGCAGACGAAGTCGCCGGCCTTCATGGTCTGGCCATGCAGCGTCACATCCTTCATCAGGCGCCGGCGGAAACGCTGCGCGGACGTGTTGAACCGCAGGCTTTCCTCGATCGCGTCGGGGAGCAGCGCCGGATTGCCCACCACGGCCTGCCGTGCTTGCGGATGGTCGGCCAGGTTCAGCGCGAACATCATCATGAAGCCGCCCAGCGATTCCACGCCGGCCATGATGAGGGTGGTGGTCGTCAACAGAACCTCACGTTCATCCAACCGGTCGCCGTCGATCTCCGCCTGCGCGAAGTTGGAGATCAGGTCGTTGCGCGGCGCGGCCCGGCGCATCGCGATGACCTTGCCCGCGTAGTCCTGCATCCAGTTGTAGGCGGCAAGGTGTTCCGGGCCCTTGGTACGCGTGTGCGGATCGCTCTGCACCATCAGCACCGCTTTTTCGCGCACGGTCTGTTCATCGACGATGGCCTCGTCGCCGCTGGGCAATCCCAATGCGGCCATGAGCACGCGAACCGTGAACTTCGCGGAAAAGTCCTTGAAGTCGAACGAGCGGCTGCCACGCAATTCCTCGGCAGCCTGCCGCGCGATGGCGCGTATCGGGCCGCCGAGGCTTTCCAGGTTGCGCTTCATGAAGGCGCTCTGGATCAGCGCACGCAAGCGGTCGTGCCGCGGGGGATCGGTGGTGCCCAGCGTGGCACCCGCGCGGTTCGGCAATTCGGTCATGAGGTTGCCGCTCGCGGAAGAATAGGTCTGCCAGTCCTGGCCGGCCGAGACGATGTCGGCGTAGCGGGAGAGCACCCACATTTGCGCTTCCGGGCTCCACAAGCACGGGTGCTCATCGCGCAGGCGTCGGTAGTACGGGAACGGGTCGGCGTCCACCGCCGGCGAATACGGATCGAAGCTGAACATGGGGTCTCCTCGGTGTTGTTCGATGCAGGGTCAACTCTAGGCAACGTCGGCTCTTTTGACACTGGACGAAGTGCAGCGGAAAATTGCACTTTTCGTTCAACCCGAATTGCGCCGATGGCCCCCGCCGCCTTGGACCCGAAGCCTCGCCGATCGCGTGCGCCCGGGAGACGCACGCCAGACCAAGGTCCAGCCGCAAAGCGGGCGGCAATTCCAGCATTTGCACTTTACGGCGAGCCGCCACAGCCCGGTCAGGAGCTGCTGCACATCGAGGAAGTGCAATCGCGCAGCCGGCTGTACCACTGGGAAATCGAGCCCCACGTGCACCAGGGGCTGTACCAGGTGCTGTGGCTGCACGCGGGCAAGGCGCAGGTCTGGCTCGACGAGCAGCGCGAAACGGCGGAGGGCCCGGTCGCGATCGTCGTGCCACCGGGTGTCGTGCATGGTTTCCGTTTTGCGCCCGACACCGACGGTTTGGTGCTGACGCTGAGTGCGCGTTTCCTCGTCGAGGGTGACTTTCAGTCCGTGGGCAACGCTTTTCGTTCGCTTTTTTCTGCGCCGGGCCTGTTGCGCTTCGGCGCGTCAGCTCCGGTCGCGGTGCGCCTGGATGCGCTGCTGCAGGAACTGGCGGTGGAGTTCGGCGCGCCGGGCAGCACCCAGTCGCCGGTCGCGGGCTGGCTGGCGCGTGCGGTGATCTGGCGGCTCGCCCAAGCGCGCGCGCTGGGGGGCGACACGCAGACCGCGCACCCGCATCAGGCGCTGTTCACGCGCTTCCTGCTGCTGGTCGAAGAGAAGTTCCTCGACCACTGGCCGCTGGAGAGGTACGCATCGCGCCTGGGCCTGTCCACCGCGCGCCTCAATCGGCTGGTACGCGCCCGGAGCGGGCGCTCGGCGCTGGAACTCGTGCACGAGCGCCTCACGCGGGAGGCGTGCAGGCGCCTCGTGTACATCGCCGCGCCGGCGGCCAGCCTGGCGTCGGAGCTCGGGTTCGAGGACCCGGCGTATTTCTCGCGCTTCTTCAAGCGCCGCACGGGCCTGAGCCCGCAACGCTGGCGCCAGGCGCACCGGACGGCTGAGTGACGCGGGTCAGCCCTCCGGCTCGGCGAGCGCCGGCCCGACGACTGCCTCCAGCTGCGCGCGCAGCCATCGGTGCGCCGCATCTTCCTGGTAGCGCGCATGCCAGATCAGGTACATGGGCATGCGCGGGCAGGCGACTGGCGGCCGCGCGCTGGCCAGCTGGCGCAGCGTGTGGCGCCCCAGCAGGCCGGGCAGCGTCGCGAGCAGCGCCGTGCCGCGAACGAAGGCGCCCACGGCGCTGAACGTGGGCACCATCACCGTGAAACGGCGCTCGATGCCGCGCGCCGCAAGTTGCTGATCCAGGTCGAGGCTGCGTTTTGGCTCGTAGACCACCGTGGCATGGTCGCTGGCGAGATATTCCGCGCGATTGCGTGGCGCCGTGCGCACGGCCGGATCGAAGAAGACGCGATAGCGGTCTTCGAAGAGACGCTTCTGGACGATGTCGGTGCCGTCCGGTGGCCGCGGGCTTATCACGAGCTGGCACTGGTCGGTGCGCAGCATCTCGAGGCGCGGCACGGTCGAGGGAATGATGCGCAGCGTGACGCCGGGTGCGTGTTCGCGCAGCCGAGCGGCGAAGGCGGGCAGCAACAGGTCGCGCTGGAAGTCGTTGGCCGCAATGGTCAGCGTCGCCCGCAGCTGCGTCGGCTCGAACTTCGCCCGCTGCGCGAAATTGCGCAGATCGTGCAACAGCGCTCGCGCTTGCGGAGCCAGCGCTTCGGCGCGGGCCGTGGCGACGATCCCGCGTCCGCTCTTGACGAACAAGGGGTCCCCGGTGATCGCGCGCAGCTTGTCCAGCAGGTGGCTCACGGCCGACTGGGTCACGCCCAGCCGCTGGGCGGCGCCGGTGACGCTGCCTTCCTCGACCACCGAAACCAGCAGGTGCAGCAACCTGGCGTCAAGCGCCGACCAATCGACATTGCTCATGAATCATATGATGAAGCATGCATTGATCTTCTGCAAGATCGGGCTGACACTGCGGCGAACCGCTACAGGAGAGCCTGCATGACCCGACCCGACCGCCGACCGATCCCCGGCACCACGCCGTTCGACGGCGAACAGGCGCGCAAAGGCTATGCGCTCAACAAGATGTGCTTCTCGTTCAACTCCGCGCAGGCCCGCGCGGAGTTCAAGCGCGACGAGGACGTGTACATGCGCAAGTACGGCCTCGGCGAAATGCAGGCGCGGGCCATTCGCGAGCGCGACGTGCTGGGCCTCCTCGCCGCGGGCGGGAACGTGTACTACCTGGCGAAGTTTGCCGGCATCCTGGGCCTGGACGTGCAGGACCTTGGCGCCGCGCAAACGGGAATGACCAAGGACGCGTTCAAGGCGCGCCTGGTCGCGCAGAACGAACAACCGGCAACGCTGGCGGGCTGAGCCGGCAAGAAAGCAAGAAGATGGCAAAGATTCTCGGTGGCCTCACCACTTCCCACGTGCCGGCGATCGGCGGCGCGATCGCCAAGGGCTTGCAGCAGGAGCCTTACTGGAAGCCTTTCTTCGACGGCTTTCTGCCCGTGCGCAAATGGCTGGACGACGTCAAGCCCGATGTAGCGGTGGTTTTCTACAACGACCATGGCCTGAACTTCTTCCTGGACAAGATGCCGACCTTCGCCGTCGGAGCCGCGCCGGAATATCGAAACGCCGACGAAGGCTGGGGCATTCCCACGCTGCCGCCGTTCAAGGGCATGCCCGAGCTGTCGTGGCACATCATCGAGCACCTGGTGGACCGCGAGTTCGACATCACCACTTGCCAGGAGATGCTGGTGGACCACGCGTTCACCTTGCCGCTCAAGCTGTTCTGGCCCGACGGCGAATGCCCGGTGCGCACCGTGCCGATCTGCATCAACACCGTGCAATTTCCGTTGCCCAGCGCCAAGCGCTGCCTCGCGCTGGGCAAGGCTGTGGGCGAAGCCATCTCATCCTGGCAGAGCGACGAGAAGGTTGTCGTGATCGGCACCGGCGGCCTCAGCCACCAGCTCGACGGTGAGCGTGCCGGATTCATCAACAAGCCTTTCGACCTCAAGTTCATGGACAGCTTGATCGCCGACCCGGCGTGGGCGACGCAGTACAGCATCCATGAACTGGTGGAAAAGACGGGGACGCAGGGTGTCGAACTGCTCATGTGGCTGGCAACGCGCGGCGCTGTGCCCGGCGCGGTGCGCGAGGTCCACACCAACTATCACATCCCGATTTCCAACACGGCGGCCGGCATGATGGCCATGGAAGCGATCGGCTAGCAATTGCCGGGTAGCGCCCTCCGTCGGGCAGCGTTACACATGCGCTCGACGGGGGCATTGCGAGCGTCGCGCTGCCGCTGCATACTGAGCGGGAGCCGCCGCGTGTACCGGCGTGAAGGGAACGTCATGGGCCAGATCCTCAGGCAGGAACCGGGCTTCAAGCGCAGCAGCTTCGTGCAGTCGTGCGCGTATTGCGGCGCGAGGTTCGAAGTCCTGCTGTCGCGCCTGGCGGGTGAGGACGAGCATGAGGACTACGCCTGCCCCGAATGCAACAAGGGCTACACCACGCACGCCGCGTTGCCGCCGCTCGTGAGCCTGCTCGCCCACCGCAGCGACGGCAAGACCGACAGCTATCAAGAGACCATGTTCTAGGCTTTGAGAGCGCTTCGCTTCGGCAACGCGGCCGCGACGGCGAAACACGCGCATGCCACCAGGCATCGCACGAGGTTGGCCGCGTTCCAATCGTCGCGGGCTTGTTGCCACTCCATTGGCGGTGACTGCGGATTCCACAGGGCCAGGGCATTGTTGATCGGTACGTTGACCTCGCGCGTCAGCAAGAAGACGCCCGCCACATAGACCAGCGCGACGCCGAGCCACAGCGCCGCGTCGCGCTGGCGGCCGGCGAGACAGAGAGCCAGCGCCGCCACAAACGGCGTGATGGCCGCGCCGAAGTACACCAATGCGAAGGGCAGGTTGCGCACGGCGCGGTTGATGGCTTGCTGCGTGGTGATGTAGCCCTGGACATCGAGTTCGCGCATTGCGGGCGCGACGTCGACGGAGAACGCGAAGAAGAAGCCCGCCATCAGGCCCATGAGGCATGTGGCGAGGACTTGCAGGACGGTGGCAGCGAGTTTCATGAGCAGCTCCTTTGTTGTGGACCGCAGTCTGCCGAGGCTCGGTAAACGGCCTGCGAACAAAAATGAGCTGCGCGTTAGCCCGCGTTATGCGCATAATATGCGCATTGCCCCGCTGGAGATGAATCCATGGCCACAACCGCTGCCACGGCGCGCAAGCGCCCCGTCAACCTGACGCTCAGCGACAGCCTGGTCGCCGAAGCGAAAAACCACACCAGCAACCTGTCTGCCACGGTGGAGGAGTTGCTCGCCGCATACGTGGTGGAGCAGCAGCAAGCCCGGAAGGGTCGCCAGCAGCTGGCCGATGCCAGCGCGGCCGACTGGAATGCCGTGCATGACAAGGTGGGCTCGTTCGCGGACGAGCACTCCACCCTGTAATGGCGCAGTTCGACGTTCATCGCAACAAGGGTCCGCTCAAAGAGTCCATCCCCTTCGTCGTCATCGTCCAGTCATCGCTGTTCGACCGGTATCGCCGGCGAATGGTTGTGCCTCTGGTGCGCCGTACGGTGCTGCCCGGCGGGACGGCGGCCGTAGGTACGCGGCTGAATCCGGTCTTCAATGTCAAGGGCACGAGCGTGGTGTTGCATCCATTGGACATGGTGTCCGTCGCTCTGGATCAACTGGGCACCAAGGTGGATTCACTGGCCGAACGGGGGCAGACGATCGCCGACGCTCTGGACGAACTGCTCACGCGCTCCTGGGGCTGAAAAGAAAAAGCGCCCCGCAGGGCGCTTTTGAAGGCAATGGCAGCCTTTACAACGTGTCGATGAACGAGCGCAGCTTGTCCGAACGGCTCGGATGCTTCAGCTTGCGCAGTGCTTTGGCTTCGATCTGGCGAATCCGCTCGCGGGTCACGTCGAACTGCTTGCCGACTTCTTCCAGCGTGTGGTCCGTGCTCATCTCGATGCCGAAGCGCATGCGCAGCACCTTGGCTTCGCGCGGCGTCAGCGAGTCGAGGATGTCCTTCACCACGTCGCGCAGGCCGGCCTGCATCGCAGCTTCGATAGGCGCGGTGTTGGCCTGGTCCTCGATGAAGTCGCCCAGGTGGGAATCGTCGTCGTCGCCGATCGGCGTTTCCATGGAGATCGGCTCTTTGGCGATCTTCATGATCTTGCGGATCTTGTCCTCCGGAATCTCCATCTTGGCGGCCAGGATGCCGGCGTCCGGCTCGAAGCCGAATTCCTGCAAGTGCTGGCGCGAGATGCGGTTCATCTTGTTGATGGTCTCGATCATGTGCACCGGGATGCGGATCGTGCGGGCCTGGTCCGCGATCGAGCGGGTGATGGCCTGGCGGATCCACCACGTGGCGTAGGTCGAGAACTTGTAGCCGCGGCGGTATTCGAACTTGTCCACCGCCTTCATCAGGCCGATGTTGCCCTCCTGGATCAGGTCGAGGAACTGCAGGCCGCGGTTGGTGTACTTCTTGGCGATGGAGATCACGAGGCGCAGGTTGGCCTCGATCATTTCCTTCTTGGCTTCGCGCGAAGAGGCCTCGCCCTCGTTCATGCGCTTGTTGATGTCCTTCAGCTGCGCCAGCGGCACCACGACGCGCGACTGGATGTCGGCCAGCTTTTGCTGCAGTTCCTGGATCGGCGGAATGTTGCGCGCGATGATGATGGACCACGGCTTGCCGGCCGCGGCCTGCTTCTCGACCCACTTCTGGTTCAACAGGTTGGGCGGGAAATCCTTGATGAAGACTTCCTGGGGCATGCCGCACTTGTCGACGATGATGCGGCGCAGCTCGCGCTCCTTCTTGCGCACGTCGTCGACCTGGCCGCGCACCATGTCGCACAGCTTCTCGATGGTCTTGGCCGTGAAGCGGATGGTCATCAGCTCTTCGGACAGCGAGTGCTGGGTCTTCACGTAGGCGGGCGTGCCCCAGCCTTCCTTGTCGTAGACCTTGTGCACTTTCTCGAACATCTGCTGGATGCGGTCGAAGCGCTCGAGCGCCTGCGTCTTGAGTTCTTCCAGCTTCTTGGTGAGGGCCTTCGAGCCGCCCTGGCCGTCGTCGTCGTCGTCGGCGTCGAACTCGTCGAAGTCTTCCTCGGCCACGTAATCGTCGGCCTCGTTCGGGTTGGAGAAACCGTCCACCACGGTGGAGATGACGATCTTGCCTTCGCGGATCTCGTTGGCCAGGCGCAGGATCTCGGCGATGGTGGCGGGCGATGCGGAGATCGCTTCCATCATGGCCATCAGGCCACCTTCGATGCGCTTGGCGATTTCGATCTCGCCTTCACGCGTCAGCAGTTCCACGGTGCCCATCTCGCGCATGTACATGCGGACCGGGTCGGTGGTGCGGCCGAATTCGCTGTCGACGGTGGACAGGGCGGCTTCGGCTTCCTCTTCTGCTTCTTCCACCGTCGCCGTCGTCGGCGTGGTGTTGTTCAAGAGGAGCATCTCGGCGTCGGGCGTCTGCTCGTACACCGCTACACCCAGGTCGTTCAGCATCGCGACCACGACTTCCAGCGTCTCGGCATCGACCAGCTTTTCGGGCAAGTGGTCGGTAATTTCGGAGTGCGTCAGGTACCCGCGCGTCTTGCCCAGCGTGATCAGCGCCTTCAGGCGCTGGCGGCGCTTGAGCATTTCCTCTTCGGACAGGACGGTCTCGTCCAGGCCGAATTCCTTCATCAAGGCGCGTTCCTTCGCCTTGCTGATCTTCATGCGCAGCGGTTTGACCTTTTCGGTCGTCTCGGCCACCGGCTCGCCGGCGAGGTCGTCCTCGATGTCGGACATGTCCTCTTCTTCACCCATCGGCTTTGCGCCGGCGGCGTTCTTGGGCTTGCGGCCGCGCTTGGCGCCCGTCTTGGCCGGAGCCTCCGCGCCGGGCACCTGGACCTTGGGCGGGCGGCCCGGCTTTTTCTTCACGACCTCTTCGGTGGCGGCTACTGCCTTCGCGGGCTTCTTCGCCTCATCCTTGGCGACGGCTTTCTCGGTGGGCTTGACGGGGGACTTCGTATTGGGCACTGGCTTGGCTTTCGTTGCTGACTTGGCGGTGGCTTGGGCTTGCGGCTTGGCGGAGGTCTTGACGACCTTCAACTGAGCCTTGGCCGGGGCCACGGGTTTGATCAATTTATTCGCGACGGGTTTCGCGGCGGGCTTTGCAAGCTTTCCGGACTTTTGAGCGGGCATGAAGAAATACCTCGGGATTCAAAAAAGCAGAAACACAAAAGCGCCAACGAAACCCGGCGCGGGTGACGGGACGCCGCGGCCCGGGCGGGGCCTCAGCTGTCCTTCGAAGGGCAAGATGGATGGGCGAACATTTGGGGTGCAGTCCTTGCGGGGAGGGGGCCTGTCGGGAGCGTGATGTCCACTGTCGGCCTGGGTCCGGAGGTGCTGCTGTCGCTCTTGCGCCTAGCAAACCCTACATTATACCGTTACATGTGAATTTCAAGTCCGCGTCGCGTTGGGCGGCGTTAAAAGCGCCTGCTGCCGGCGCGAAAGTTCGTACAGGCGCTCCTGACGGGCTGGATCGCTCAGCGGCATTTGGCTGGCCTGGGCAATTTCTTCGCGGATGGCATCCAGGTGGATTCCCTGCATGGCCGACCTGACTTGGACCACGCCGATTTCATCTGCATCCGAGCCATCACCGCTTCCCAGCAGGTTGTCGCGTTCCATGATCTGGAGGGCCAGGCCGGCGAACGGCATTTCCCCCAACGCCACCTGAATGGCCGCCCAAGGCTCCCCGCCCCGATCATGAAATGACGTGTCGATCCAGCCGAACAGATCCCCGTAGGGTGCCTGCAAGTCGCAAAGCGCGTGGTGATCGACATCCGACAAGGCAGACCATCCGCCGGAATTTCGCAACACAAAACGGGCAACGTGCTCGGCCAGCGCAAGGGATTTGGGCTTGACAGCATGCCGGGAGCCGGCACCGAAGGCGCGTTGCCGGTAGGACGCGGTGCCTTTGCTGCGCTTGCTTTGGGTCGAGACCGAGATGCCCCACAGCTCGGACACTTCACGCGGCGCCAGCTGGGCCTTTTCGGACAGGGCGGAGAGAATCTGCCGTTTGAGCGCGCCTTCCGGCATCAACTTCCACATCGGCGCCGCAGCGCTGAGCATCTTGGAACGCCCCTCAGCGCTCGAGAGGTCGCAACCTTCAGCGACCGAGTCGAGCAAGAACGAACTCAACGGCACGGCGGACTGGACATACCGGGCGAAAGCGTCACGGCCGAATTCGCGGATGTAGCTGTCGGGATCGTGCTCCGCGGGCAGGAAAAGGAACTTCACCGAGCGCACATCGGTGGCGTAGGGCAGGGCACCGTCGAGCGCCTTGCGCGCGGCGCGCCGGCCGGCCTCGTCGCCATCGAAGCTGAAGACCACCGAGTCCGTGAAGCGGAAGAGCTTTTGCACATGGTCGGGCGTGCAGGCCGTGCCGAGCGTGGCCACGGCATTCGGGAAGCCGAGCTGCGCCAGCGCAACGACGTCCATGTAGCCCTCGGTCACGAGCACATAGCCCTCTTCGCGCAATGCCGAACGTGCTTCGAACAGACCGTAGAGTTCGCGGCCCTTGCTGAACACCGGCGTTTCGGGCGAATTGAGGTATTTGGGCTTTTCGTCTCCGAGCACGCGCCCGCCGAAGCCGATGCATTCGCCCTTGACGTTGCGGATGGGGAACATCACGCGGTCGCGGAAGCGGTCGTACCGCTTGTCTTCGTCCTCGTTGACGATCACCAGGCCGCTCTCGGCCAACATGGGATCGTCGTAGTTGGGAAAGACGCTGGCCAGGCTGCGCCAGCCCTCCGGGGCGTAGCCCAGGCCGAACTGCTTCGCGACTTCGCCCGAGAGGCCTCGGCCCTTGAGATAGTCGATGGCTTTGGGCGAATTCTTGAGCTGCTTCCGGTAGGCCTCGCCGGCTTTCTCCAGCACGTCGGTCAACGTGGCCTGCTTCTCGCGCTGCTTGGCGGCGCGCTCGCGGTCCTGCGGCGAAGCGTCTTCTTCAGGCACCTGCATGCCGTACTGGCCGGCGAGATCCTTCACGGCCTCGACGAAATTCATCCCCGCGTGTTCCATCAGGAACCCGATCGCGTTGCCGTTCTTGCCGCAGCCGAAGCAGTGGTAGAACTGCTTCGTGGGGCTGACCGAGAACGACGGCGACTTCTCGCCATGGAAGGGGCACAGCCCCATGAAGTTGGCGCCGCCCTTCTTGAGCGGAACATAGCGGCCGACGATCTCCACGACGTCGGCGCGCGCGAGCAGTTCCTGGATGAAAGTCTGCGGGATGGCCATCGGGTTGCGTAGTCCTACCTAATTGCTGCAGCGCAGCAATGCGCGTACGCTACAGGCACACCCGGCCAGAACGGGGAAACATTGGAGACAAGAGACATGACAAGCATTTTCGACCAGGACTTGCCGCGCAACCCGGCCAATTTCGCGCCGCTCTCCCCACTGTCGTTCATCGAGCGCGCCGCGGAAGTCTATCCGCAGCGGCTCGCCGTGGTGCACGGTGACCTCCGCCGGACGTGGAGCGAGGTCTATACCCGCTGCCGGCGGCTGGCGAGTGCGTTGGCTCGCCGTGGCGTCGGCAAGGGCGATGCGGTGGCCGTGATGCTGCCGAACACCCCGCCCATGGTCGAGGCGCATTTCGGCATCCCGATGAGCGGCGCCGTGCTGAACGCGCTCAACACGCGCCTGGACGCCGAATCCATCGCCTTCATGCTCGACCATGGCGAGGCCAAGGCGGTCATCGTCGATCCGGAGTTTGCCGGGGTCATGAAAAAGGCCATCGCCCTGCGCAAGAACTCGCGGCCGCTTCTGGTTGTCGACGTGTCCGACGCGCTCTTCACGGGCACCGTCGAGCCCATCGGCGAGGCTGCGTACGAAGACTTTCTCGCGGGCGGCGATCCTGAATTCGCATGGGAACCGCCTGCCGACGAATGGGACGCCATCGCGCTCAACTACACGAGCGGCACCACCGGCAACCCGAAGGGCGTGGTCTATCACCATCGCGGCGCGGCGGTGAACGCGATTTCCAACATCCTCGAATGGGACATGGGCCGGCATCCCGTCTACCTGTGGACGTTGCCGATGTTTCATTGCAACGGCTGGTGCTTTCCCTGGACAGTGGCGGCGCGCGCCGGCGTGAACGTGTGCCTGCGCAAGGTGGAAGCGCAGGCGATCATCGACGCGATCAAGACGCATGGCGTCACCCACTACTGCGGTGCACCGATCGTGCACGGCATGCTGGTCAATGCGCCGGACGAGATGAAGAAAGGCCTGCCCACCGGCGTGAAGGCCATGGTGGCGGGCGCTGCGCCGCCGGCCTCGATGATCGAAGGCATGGAGCGGATGGGCTTCGACCTGACGCATGTCTATGGCTTGACTGAGGTGTACGGCCCGGCGACGGTGTGCCCCAAGCACGACGAGTGGAACGACGTCGACATCGGCGAGCGTGCCCGGCTCAATGCGCGGCAGGGCGTGCGTTACCACCTGCAGCGCGATGCACGGGTGATCGATGCGCAGACCATGAAGCCTGTCCCGCTGGATGGCGAGACGATGGGCGAGATCATGTTCCGCGGCAACATCACGATGAAGGGCTACCTGAAGAACAAAGCCGCCACCGACGAAGCTTTCGGCGGGGGCTGGTTCCACACCGGCGATCTGGCCGTTCAGTACCCGGACGGCTACATCAAGATCAAGGACCGCAGCAAAGACATCATCATCTCGGGCGGCGAAAACATTTCATCGATCGAGGTCGAGGATGTGTTGTACCGGCACCCTGACGTGCTGGCCGCGGCAGTGGTTGCCAAGCCCGATGCGAAGTGGGGCGAGACGCCCTGTGCGTTCGTGGAATTGAAGGCGGGCGCGTCAGTCACAGCGCAAGACATCGTGGCGCATTGCGAGAAGCACCTGGCGGGCTTCAAGGTGCCCAAGGCCGTGGTGTTCGGCGAATTGCCCAAAACCTCCACCGGCAAGATCCAGAAGTTCGAGCTGCGCAAGCAGGCTGGCTCAGCGGCCGCGATCGACGTCTGAGGCAGTAACGCCGTTCCCACGGCGGCGCGGCCAGGCTGCATACTGGGCGCAACCATGCCCGTCATCAGTCCGCAAGCCGCCCACGTCCTGAAAAATCCCGGCGCGTTCGCCTGGTGCGTGCTCAAGGCTTTCAAGAAAAACCAGGGCCTGTTGCTGGCAGGCGCCGTGGCGTACTACGCCTTACTCTCGGTCGTTCCGCTTCTGATTCTGGTGGCGATCGCGCTTTCGCATGTGATCGATCAAGGCGAACTGCTCAGCACGCTGGGCCGCTACCTGGAATGGATCATTCCCGGGCAGTCGGGCGCGCTGATTACCGAACTGCGCAACTTCCTCGACCATCGGGAAGTCATCGGCTGGCTGCTGCTGGTGACCATGCTCTTCTTCAGCTCGCTGGCGTTCACCGTGCTGGAAAACGCCATGCAGGTGATCTTCCTGCACCGCATCGCCACACGCAAAAGGCGCTACGTCGTGTCTGCCGTGCTGCCGTACGCCTACATCCTGAGCCTCGGCTTCGGCTTGCTGGTCGTGACGCTCGTCGCGGGCAGCCTGCAGGCGATGGGGCAGGAGAGCGTGGACTTTCTGGGGAGGGAGTGGTCGCTCAAAGGTGTCTCGGGCGTGCTGCTCTATTTGCTGGGCCTGGCGGGCGAGATCTTCGTGCTGAGTTCTGTCTACATGGTCATGCCGGTGGGCCGCCTGTCGTGGCGGCATGCGCTGATCGGGGGCGCCACAGCCGCGTTGCTGTGGGAAATCACCCGGCATGTGCTGGTCTGGTATTTCAGCACCCTGTCGCAGGTGAGCGTGGTCTACGGCTCCCTCACCACTTCGATCATTGTGCTGTTCAGCCTGGAGATCGGTGCCACGCTTTTGTTGCTCGGGGCGCAGGTCATTTCGGAGTTCGAGCGGATTGGCCTGCCCAAAGAGTCCGAGCCGGCCAACCCGCTGCGCACCGAGCCGACCTGAGGCGTCAATCGCCCATCACGATGCCCTCGCGCCGCGGGTCGGCGCCGCCGAAGAAACCGGTGGGCGTCTTCTGGATCGCCTGCAGTCCGCTGGTCATCGTCTGCTCGCGCACCTCCGCACCGCGGGCGCGCAGCGCTTCGACGGTGGCGGGCGGGAAGCGCTTTTCTTCCAGGATGCTCGGACCGTTCAGCGACGCGAAGTTGGGCAGGTTGATCGCCTGCTGCGTGTTCAGCCCCCAGTTCAGCACCCCGTACAGCGTCTTCGCCGTGAAGTGGATGATGAGCGCGCCGCCGGGGCTGCCCCCGCTCATCACCAGCTGGCCGGTCGCCTTGTCGAACACCAGTGTCGGCGCCATCGACGAACGCGGGCGCTTGCCGGGCTGCACACGGTTGGCGATGGGTTTGCCTTGCGCGTCGGCGGGCGCGAAGCTGAAATCCGTGAGCTCGTTGTTCAGCAGGAAGCCACCGGGGCCGCCCTTCACGCTCACCATCTGGCGCGCCCCGAACTGGTCCTCGATGGTCGTCGTCATGGCGATCGCGTTGCCCCAGCCATCGACGATGCTGATGTGCGAGGTGCCGTATTCCGGCTGGTCGGCGCTGGGCGCATAGGCGGCCTTCACGGCACCTGGTGCTCCCGGTTGCGCCACCTTCATGCTCTGCGGGCCGATCAGCTTTGCGCGCTCCGCCAGGTACGCAGGTGCGAGCAGGCTCGCCCACCCACCGGCAGGTGGCTGCACGAAGTCCGGGTCACCCAGGTATTGGGCCCGGTCGGCAAAGGCGAGCCGCGCCGCTTCGGTGTACAGATGCAGCCAGTTCGCCGAGGGCAATCCGGTCTCCAGCGGGATCGCGTCCGCGTGGACGTTGTTGAGGATTCCAAGGATCTGGCCCACGGCAATCGCGCCGGAACTTGGCGGCGGGAAGCCGCAGATACGGAAGTCACGCCCCTTCGCCTTGTAGTCGTGGCAGATCGGCTCGCGCTTCTTCGGCTGGTAGCCCGCCATGTCCGCGAGCGTGAGCTTGCCGGGGTTGGTGGGGTGCGACTGCACCTTGTTGACGATGGCCTGGGCGACCTCGCCTTCGTGCAACGCCTTCGATCCTTCCGCGGCCATTCTGCGCAGCACGGCCGCGAGTTCCGGATTGCGCAGGGTGTAGCCGACCTCGCGCACTTCGCCGGCGGCGTCGAAGAAATACGCCGCGGCCTGCGGATCCTTCTTGAGGTGAGCGTCGGCCTTCGCGAGCGTGTTCAGCCGCGGGCTGACCTTGAAGCCGTTCTCCGCCAGCATGATGGCCGGCTGCAGCAACTGCGCCCAGGGGAGTTTTCCGTACTGCTTGTGCGCCATCTCCAGCATGCGCACCGCGCCCGGCACGCCCACCGAGCGCCCGCCGACCACCGCGTCGGCAAAGGGCAGGGGCTTGCCGTCGGCTCCAATGAACAGTTTCTCGTCCGCGGCTGACGGCGCGGTCTCGCGGCCATCGAAGGCTTCCACATCCTTGCCGTTGTAGTGCAACAGGAAGGCACCGCCGCCGATGCCGCTCGATTGCGGCTCGACCAGCGTCAGCACCATCTGCACCGCGATCGCGGCATCGACCGCCGAGCCGCCGGCCTTCAGCACCTGATAGCCTGCGTCCGTGGCCAGAGGGTTGGCGGCGGCCACCGCGAACTTGTTCGTTGCCCATCCCGGCTTGGCGGTGAAACCGGAAGAGCCCTCGGGCTGGAGGTACTTGTCCCTGCGCGCGACCTCATCGGCCGGCGTGCGGTAGCTGAAGCCGGAACCGGCGCAAGCGGCAAGCAGCGCGGCGGCCGCCAGTGCGGTCAGGACATGTTTCCTCATCGGGTCTCCTGTGAATGTTGGCCGCGACTATAGGGTCGGCTCCGCTGCCCCACAATCGCGCATCGCAAGAATCAATGTTCCATGGAATTTGACAATCTCGACGACCTGCGCGTTCTGTTGGCCACTGCGGAAACCGGGAGCCTGACAGGCGCCGGCCGCCGTGGCGGCCTGTCGACGGCGGCCGTCAGCGCGGCGATCAAGCGGCTGGAGACGGCGCTGGGCGTGCGCCTCTTCGAGCGCACCACGCGTTCGCTGCGGCCCACCGCCGAAGGCGAAGTGATGATCGACCATGCACGCCGAGCCCTGGAGATCGTCGCCGACGGCCAGGCCAAGGTACGCGCCGGGTCGGCCGGCCTCACGGGGACCATCTGCATCACGTCGGCGGCCGTTTTCGCCCACGAGATGCTGGCGCGCTGGCTGGCGGAGTTCGCGGCGCAGCATCCTCACTTGAAGGTGGACCTGCTGGTGAGCGACGCGCACCTCGACCTGGTGCGTGACGGCATCGATCTCGCCTTGCGAAACGGCCCGCTGCCCGATTCCAGTCATTCGGCGCGCCTGCTGGCGTCGGCCCGCCGCATCGCGTGCGCAAGCCCTGAATACGTGATGCGCCACGGTGCGCCGCAGCAGCCGTCGCAGCTTGCCGATCACGAGTGCTTCGTCTATCACGTGCGCGGCCGTCGCATGGACGTGTGGCAGTTCGCTCGCGGGGACGAGCCGCCGCAGCAGGTACGCGTCGGCGGACGGCTGGCCTGCAACGATGCATCGATCGCGCAACAGTGGGCGCTGCAGGGCCGCGGCATTCTGTACCAATCGGAGCTGGCGCTGGTCGACCTGCTTGCCGACGGCCAGCTGGTGCAGCTGTTGCCCGGCTGGCAGGGCGAGGATTCGTCGCTCTTCGCCGTGCTGCCCAGCCGCCGCTATGTGCCGACGCGTGTGCAGGTGGTGATGGACGAGCTCGCCGCGGCCTTCAGCAGCCGGCTCGCCCGGCTGCACGACATGGCGGGTTAACGCGGCGCAAGGCGGATCGCGCCGTCCAGGCGGATCGTTTCGCCGTTGAGCATGTCGTTTTCGAAGATGTGCTTCGCGAGCTTGGCGTAGTCTTCCGGGGTGCCCAAGCGCGAAGGGAAGGGCACGCTGGCGGCCAATGCGTCCTGCACTTCCTGGGGCATGCCGAACAGCATCGGCGTGCCGAAGATGCCCGGTGCGATCGTCATGTTGCGGATGCCGTTGCGCGACAAGTCCCGCGCTATCGGCAGCGTCATGCCGACGACACCGCCTTTGGACGCGCTGTACGCGGCCTGGCCGATCTGGCCATCGTAGGCCGCGACGGATGCCGTCGAAATCATGCAGCCCCGCTCGCCGGTGCTTTCCGGCTCGTTCTTGCTCATGGCCTCGGCCGCCAGACGAATCATGTTGAAGCTGCCGATCAGGTTGACGGTGATGGTCTTGGTGTAGACCGCCAGCGAATGGGCGCCGTTCTTACCGACGGTCTTTTCCGCGGGGGCGATGCCGGCGCAGTTGACGAGCCCCATCAACTTGCCAAGCGAAACAGCTTTGGCGACCACCGCTTGGCCGTCGGCTTCCTGGCTCACGTCGCACTTGACGAACGCGCCACCGATTTCCTTGGCGACCGCTTCCCCTTTTTCCACCTGCATGTCGGCGATGACGACCGTGCCGCCGGCCGCGGCCAGCATGCGCGCCGTGCCTTCGCCAAGGCCGGACGCGCCGCCGGTGACGATGAAGACTTTGTTCGCTATTTCCATTCCGATTCTCCTGGTTTCCGTTTACGTTAACGTCAACCACGATTATCGCCTTCGCCGGCAACGCGAACTCGGCGCGTTCGACACGGCCTGGAGCCGGTCAACTTGCCGGAAAGACAAAGCCCGAACGAAGTCGGGCTTTTTTGGTGAGCGGTGAGCCGCCAGAAGGGCGGACTCGACCGCGAACAGACCGCGGCGGTTTCGCGCGGTGCGAAGCGCCTTAGCGGAATCCGACCCGGTCCAGCATCTGCTGAACCTTCACCTGGTTCGCCCCAACGGCGGCCAGCGGAATCGTCTCTGTCTTGAAGTCCCCGCCACCGCTCATCGCCGTGAGCGCGGGGTTGTTCACCTTCACGCCCTTGGCGGTCGGCCATTCGTTGTTGCCGTTCGCGAAGTAGTTCTGAGCATCGGCGCTGGCCAGGTATTCCAGGAATTTCACCGCGTTGGCCGGGTTCTTCGCGTTCTTGGCGACGGCGCCGCCGGCGATGTTGAGGTGCGTGCCCCACGACGACTGGTTCGGAAACACGACGCCGACACGCTCCATCAGCGCCTTGTCTTCCGGATTGCTCGAGCGGATAAGGCGGGCGATGTAGTAGGTGTTGCTCACGGCGATCTGGCACTCGCCGGAGCTCACGCCCTTGATCTGGTCTGTGTCGCCACCCTTGGGATCGCGCGCGAGGTTGGCAACGACGCCCTTGAGCCAGGCTTCGGCTTTTTGCTCACCGAGGTGTTCGGTGACAGCGCCGAACAGCGACAGGTTGTACGGGTGGGAGCCGGAACGGATGCAGATCTTGCCCTTGTTCTTGGCGTCGGCGAGTTCCTCGTACGTGTCGACGTCCTCGCGCTTGACCTTGATCTTGTCGTACACGATCACGCGCGCGCGCGTCGAGAAGCCGAACCACGGCGTGCCTTCGGCGGTGGCCTTGCCACGGTATTGGGCAGGGATGGCATCGTCCAGGAGCTTGGACTTGACCGGTTGGTACAAGCCGTCCACCTCGCCCTTGTACAGGCGCGCCGCATCCACCAGCAAGATCACGTCGGCGGGCGACGCGGTGCCCTCGGCTTTCAGGCGGGCGAGAATGCCGGCGTCGTCTGCATCGACGCGGTTGATCTTGATGCCCGTGGCCTTGGTGAAGTTTGCGTAGAGCGCCTCGTCGGTGGAGTAGTGGCGCGCCGAGTACAGGTTCAGCACTTGTTCCTGGGCCGAGACACCGGCAGCGGCCAACAGCAGCGCGCAGGCCAGGCCGGCAGACTTCTTGATCATGGAAATTCCTTCGGGAGAGCGTTGAGCGAATGCCTGGATAATAAAGCAAACACGAATCATTCTCAATTGTATGTGCTTGATGAAGATCAAAAGATCGCTATTTCTCCTCTGTGCGGCGAGCTTCCTGGCGGGCTGCGCCTGGGGCCCGTCCAAGGACGAGCCGCCCGTCGCGGTGCCGCCTCAGCCGGTGGCCAAACGCCCCCCGAAGATCGGCTTGGCGCTGGGCGGAGGAGCGGCCAGGGGCTTCGCCCACGTAGGGGTGATTCAGGTGCTGGAGGAGTCCGGGCTCAAGCCGGACTTTGTGGTCGGAACGTCGGCCGGCAGCCTGGTCGCCGCGCTGTACACGAGCGGGCGCAATGGCCAGCAGCTGCAGCAGGTGGCGGAGGCGATGGAGGAAGCCACTTTTGCCGACTGGACGCTCCCGATTTTCAGCCGCGGGATGCTGCGCGGCGAAGCCTTGTCCCGGTACGTCAACACGCAGGTCGGCAACAAGCTGATCGAGCAGATGCCCGTGCCGCTCGGCATTGTGGCCACCGACCTCAACAGCGGGCTGGGCGTGTTGTTCCAGCGCGGCGACACCGGTACGGCGGTGCGTGCCTCCAGCGCCGTCCCGGCCCTGTTCCTGCCGGTGAAGATCGGCGCGCAGGAGTACGTCGATGGCGGCCTGGTCTCGCCTGTGCCCGTGCGCTACGCGAAGCAGATGGGCGCCGAACTGGTCATCGCTGTCGATATTTCGAGTGCGCCGGAGGGCAACCCATCGGACGGCACGCTGCAGATCCTGCTGCAAACGTTCGCCATCATGGGCAAGAGCATCAACAGCTATGAGTTGCGCGATGCGGATGTCGTGGTGCGTCCCGCGCTGGTCGGCGTGGGAAGCGCCGATTTCACCGCGCGCCGCCGCGCCATCGAAGCCGGCCGTGCGGCCATGACGCGCCTGCTGCCGCAGCTCAAGGCGGCGATGGAAGCGAAGGCGAAGTAGCGTTCTTCACCGATTCCATGTCCTCTCGGGGAGTTGCGCTCTTGGACCTCGCTGTAACGCCGTGCACCGCCGGGCCGCGGCGCGATGGCTACGGCGTCCGGCATCGCTTGCTGTCGCAAGCTCCTGCCGGAGTCCCCGCGGTGGACGGTCTTGCGGCCCAGCGTGGCTCGAGAGCGCCCGACGCGCGGATCGAGCCATGCGACCGTCTCATGCTCGCGGCATCTGTTTGAACCGCGCAAGGCGCGGTGAGTTATGCCGCGCTGGGCCGCGCGGTCCATGAACGCGACTCCCGGAGCTCGGCGAGGAAAAATAAAAAAAGGGCAGATCTTGCGATCTGCCCTTGAAGGATCCCTGAACCCGCGATGGAGTGTCGAAAGGACCCGAGGAGACAACCTGAAGAACTCTTGTTCAACGAACAGGAGTGTCGAATAGATGCCCCGAGACTTGTAGAGTTCCCGCTCCAGCCAGCTGGAGCGTTGCTGCAAATCGGGTTAGCGCTTCTTGGCGGTCGTGGTCTTGGCGGCGTTCACGGCCTGGCTGGCGACGGCGTTGAAGTTGGCTTCTGCCACGTCGGAGGCTTGCTTGACAGCCTTCTGGACCGATTCCAGGGCGTTGTTGCCAGCGGCAACGGCGCTCTTGAACACGGCGACGGCGGTTTCGCTGCCGGCCGGGGCGTTCTTGGCGGCGTTGTCGACGACAGCCAGGAACTTCTTCTGGGCTTCAGCGGCTTGCGATTCGAAAGCCTTGCCGAATTCGGCGCCGGTGCCCGAAGCGATGTCATACAGGTGACGGCTGTAGGCGGCGGTCTTCTCGGCCAGGGGCTGGAACAGGGAAGCTTGCAGGGCCAGCAGCTCTTGCGCGTCCTTGACGCCCAGGATGGCTTGCGTGGTGCCGGCGGCTTCGGCCAGGGCAGCCTTGGAGGCGGTCAGGTTCAGCTCGACGAGCTTCTCGACGCCTTCGAAAGCCTTGGTGGTCAGGCCAAACAGGGTTTCGACGGAAGCTTTTTGCGAGGCCAGGACTTGTTCAGCGGTCAACATATAGAAAATCTCCAGTAGTTAAGGGTGGCAATCGATATCTGCTCTGAACCGGCCTAGGCCATCAATATGTTGCAGTGCAGCATGGATAGAAGTATAGGGGCAGCGAGCGCCATTGCAAGCGGTTTTTGCTGCATTGCAACATTCTAGAACGCGGCCCCTAGAACCGAGGATTTCATCGCCCGGACACAATGGCTGGGATGCAGGTCTACTACGCCACGCAATTCGTCCTGCCCCTGCCGGAAGGACACCGGTTCCCGATGGCCAAATACCAGCTCCTGCGCGACCGGCTCGCGGATGAGTTGCCGCAGATCGAGCTCATGCAGGCCTTGCCGGCTACCGACGGAGAACTGGCGCTGGCCCACAGCCCAGCCTACATCGACGCGATATCGACCGGCACAGCCGATGCCAGGCTCATGCGCGAGATCGGCTTTCCCTGGAGCCCGGCCATGGCAGAGCGGGCACGCCGTTCCGTAGGCGCGACGATTTCCGCGTGCCGGGCCGCCTTTGCGCAGGGCATCGCCGCCAACGTGGCCGGCGGCACGCACCACGCGTATGCCGACAAGGGCGGCGGCTTCTGCGTTTTCAACGACACCGCCGTAGCCTCGCGGCTGATGCAGGCCGAGTGGGGTCGCTCGCGGCGCGCGCCACTCAAGATCGCCATCATCGACCTCGATGTGCACCAGGGCAACGGCACGGCCAGCATCTTTCGGGGCGACCCCACGGTCTTCACCCTCTCGATGCACGGGCAGAAGAACTTCCCGTTCCGCAAGGAGGCGAGCGACCTGGACGTGGACCTGCCCGACGGCTGCTGCGACGATGAGTACCTGCATGCGCTTGACAGCGCGCTGGATGAACTGGAGCGGCGTTTCGATCCCGGCCTCGTCATCTACCTGGCGGGCGCGGATCCGCACGAGGGCGACCGGCTCGGGCGCCTCAAGCTGACGTGGGACGGCCTGGAGGCACGCGACCGGCGCGTGTTCGACTGGGCCTGGCAACGGCGCGTCCCCCTCGCTTTCGCCATGGCGGGCGGCTATGGCGTGCGGATCGAGGACACCGTGCAGGCGCAGGTCAATACCTTCCGGGTCGCGACGCAGTATTTCGCGCGCTGGCAGAATCAGGCGCGATGACCCAGACCCCTGCCGCCAAACCGCAGCCCGAGCCGCGCGGCGCCTACAAGACCTTCCGCACCATCAGCACCCGGTGGATGGACAACGACGCCTACGGCCATGTCAACAACGTCGTCTACTACAGCTGGTTCGACACGGTGGTCAACGCCCACCTGATCGAAGAGGGCGCGCTGGACATCCACCACGGCGAGACCATCGGCCTGGTGGTGGAGACCCAGTGCAACTACTTTTCGTCGATCCAGTTCCCGCAGATGGTGGAAGCCGGCCTGCGCGTCGCGCATATGGGCAAGTCCAGTGTGCGGTACGAAGTCGGCCTGTTCGTGCACGGCGAGCCGCTCACGGCGGCCCGCGGCCACTTCATCCACGTCTACGTCGACCGCGCGACGCGGCGCCCGGCAACGTTGCCGGAGAAACTCAAATCCGTCCTGGAGGCCCTCAAGTGAGCCAAACCCAAGTCAGCACCGTGGTGGAAGACCCCGGCAGTGTCGATGCCGCGATCGAAAGCCGCTTCTCGTGCCGGGCATTCCTGCGCGACAAGCCGGTGCCGCGCGAAGCCATCGAGGACATGCTGAGCGTGGCGCGCCGCGCGCCGTCGGGGACGAATTGCCAGCCCTGGAAGGTGTACGTGTTGCAAGGCGCCAGCCGCGACGCCCTCGTGGACAAGGTGTGCGCTGCGCATGATGCGATCTACGCCGACCCGTCGCTGGCGGCCCAATACCCCGAAGAGTACGACTACTACCCGGAAAAGTGGGTCTCCCCCTACATCGACCGCCGCCGTGAAAACGGCTGGGGCCTGTACGGGCTGCTCGGTATCGCCAAAGGCGAAAAAGAAAGGATGCACGCCCAGCACCACCGCAACTTCCGCTTCTTCGACGCGCCCGTGGGCTTCATGTTCACCATCGATCGCGTGATGGGGCGGGGTTCCCTGGTGGATTACGGCGCTTTCCTGCAGAACCTGATGGTCGGGGCGCGTGCGCGCGGCCTGCACACCTGCCCCCAGGCGGCATGGAACGGTTTTTCCAAGATCATCCTGCCCCACGTCGGCGCGGGGCCCGACGAGATGCTGGTGTGCGGCATGTCCCTGGGCTATGCCGACCAGAGCGAAAAGGTGAACACCTTCCACACGCCGCGTGCGCCGGTGGAAGAGTTCACGCACTGGCTGGACTAGCTGCGCTCAGCGCGGCCTGCGCTTACCGCTCGAACCGGTAGTCCGGGTTGGAGCGCTCGAACGTGTCGATCTGCCGTTCGGCCTCGTCTTTCGCAACGCCATGGCGCTGCTGGATGCGCCCAAGCAGTTGGTCGCGCTTGCCGGCGATGACATCGAGGTCGTCGTCGGTGAGCTTGCCCCACTGCTCTTTCACCTTGCCCTTGACCTGCTTCCAGCTGCCTTCGATACGGTCGTTGTTCATGTGGATCTCCTGAAGTTGATTGCCCGACTCTAGGTTTGCTGCCAGGCACCTTCAGTAGGCCGAGCCGGAGCGGCGGCGTAGGCGGGTGCCTACGCCATAATCTGCCGTTCTCTTCGCAGAACAAATCCCCGGAGGCTCTTTTGTCGATTGCGGGCATACCTGTCGATTTCATCCTGTTCGCCCTGACGCTTCTCGGCGTCGCGCTCTTTCACCATCACACGCTCTACGTCGCATTGGCGGGGCTCCTGGTCATTGCGCTGTTCAAGTTCGTCTTCGGCGATTTTGGCGGCGTGCCGGGCGCGGAGGGCCTCGCGAAACTGGTGGCTCATGAATGGGTCACCCTGGCGAACCTGCTGGGCTTGCTGCTCGGCTTCGCTCTCTTGTCGGACCACTTCGAACGCAGCGGTGTGCCTGCGCTGCTGCCTCGCTACCTGCCGGACGACTGGAAGGGCGGCTTGTGCCTGCTCTTGCTGGTGTTTGTCCTGTCGAGCTTCCTGGACAACATCGCCGCGGCAATGATCGGCGGAACCATGGCGGCGGTGCTCTACAAGCGACGTGTTCACATCGGTTTCCTGGCCGGCATCGTCGCAGCAAGCAATGCCGGCGGCTCAGGCAGCGTCGTGGGCGACACCACCACCACCATGATGTGGATCGCCGGCGTCAGGCCGGGCCAAGTGTTCGAAGCCTACGTCGCGGCCGTCACGGCCACGCTGATCTTCGGCGTCTTCGCGGCGCGGCAGCAGCACGCATTCCAGCCGATCATGAAGGACAGCCCGGAGGGCGTCCGGCTGGACGGCTCGCGGCTGGCAATCGTCGCGGTGATCCTGCTGTCGGCAATCGCAGCCAATGTGTTCTTCAACATCAACCACCCCGCCGTGTTGAACACCTTGCCCGTGATCGGGCTGGCAGTCTGGGTGGCCATCATCGTCACCGCGCCATGGCGGCGACCGGCCTGGGGCCTCTTGCCCGAGGCGTTGAAGGGCAGCGTCTTCCTGCTCGCGCTGGTGATGTGCGCGGCGATGATGCCGGTGCAGCACCTGCCGGCCGCGTCATGGCAAACGGCGCTGGGCCTGGGCTTCGTGAGCGCGGTGTTCGACAACATCCCGCTCACCGCGCTGGCGCTGCGCCAAGGCGGGTACGACTGGGGCTTCCTCGCCTATGCCGTGGGGTTCGGCGGATCGATGATCTGGTTCGGCTCCTCGGCCGGCGTGGCGCTGTCCAACATCTATCCCGAGGCCCGTTCTGTCGGCGCCTGGCTCAAGGCCGGCTGGCACATCGCCGTGGCCTATGTCATCGGCTTCTTCGTTCTTCTGCTGGTCCTCGGCTGGCATCCGGACGCCAAACTCTGAAACCATCATGAAAAAAGCAAAGATCCTCGTCACTCGGGCCGTCTTCCCCGAGGTCATCGCCCGGCTCGAGCAGTACTTCGAAGTCGAACACAACCAGGCCGATGAAGCCTGGTCGAAACAGCAACTGGCTGACAAGTTGCGGGACAAGGTTGGCGCCTTCACGACGGGTGGTGAACGCATCGACGCGGAGGTGCTCGCCGCCGCGTCGCAACTGAAGATTTGCGCCAACATGGCAGTGGGCTACAACAACTTCGACGTGCCGGCCATGACGGCGCGCAAAGTGCTGGGGACCAACACGCCTGACGTGCTGACGGAGACCACCGCCGACTTCGGCTTCGCGCTGCTGATGGCGACGGCGCGGCGTGTGACCGAGAGCGAGCACTACTTGCGCGACGGCAAGTGGGACCGCTGGAGCTACGACATGTTCTCAGGGTCGGACGTCCATGGGAGCACGCTGGGCATCCTGGGCATGGGCCGAATCGGCCAGGGCATCGCGCGGCGTGGCGCCCATGGCTTCGGCATGAACGTCGTTTATCACAACCGCTCGCGTCTTTCGCCGGAGCTCGAAGCGGAGTGCAAGGCACGTTACGTTGCCAAGGACGAACTGCTGAAGACGGCCGATCATCTGGTGCTGGTGCTGCCTTATTCCGCGCAATCGCACCACACGATCGGTGCGCCGGAGCTTGCGCTGATGAAGCCCACGGCGAACCTCGTCAACATCGCGCGCGGCGGCATCGTGGACGATGCGGCCTTGGCTGCGGCCCTGCGCGAGAAAAGGATTGCAGCGGCAGGCCTCGACGTCTTCGAAGGCGAGCCCAAGGTCCACCCCGACCTGCTCACGGTGCCCAACGTCGTCCTGACGCCGCACATCGCCAGCGCCACGGTGCCCACGCGAAAGGCGATGGCCAACCTGGCCGCGGACAACCTCATCGGCTTCCTGGTGCAGGGCAAGGCGCTCAACCCGCTGAACCCGGAAGCATTGGCCTGATCTTGGAACTCTGGCTCATCATCGCCCTCGCCATCGCCAACCTGGCACTGGTTTTCATGGTTCTCATGCGCAAGCCGCCGGTCAACGAGGCTGCGCGAGCGGAGCTGTTGGCCGCCAACGAGCGGATGGAGCGCGAGCTGCGGCGCGAGATCAGCGAGTCTTCACGCGGCGCGCGGACCGAGCTGACCCACACGCTGGCCACATTCCAGGAGGCGCTGGTCAAACAGGGCGCCGAGGCCACGCGCACGCAAAACACACAGATCGACGCGTTCGCCCAGCAATTGACGCTATTGCAAAAGTCTTTGTCCGACACCTTGGTGACGCAGCTCCAGAACGTCAGCGAATCCAACGCGCGCCGCATGGTCGAAGTGCGCGAGACGCTGGAAGCCCAGTTGTCGCAACTGCAGCAGAGCAACACCGCCAAGCTGGACGAGATGCGCAAGACGGTGGACGAGAAGCTGCAGACCACGCTTGAGACGCGCCTGGGCGAAAGCTTCAAGCAGGTGGCGGACCGGCTGGAGCAGGTGCACAAGGGCCTGGGTGAAATGCAGACGCTGGCGCAGGGCGTGGGCGACCTGCAGCGCGTGCTGACCAACGTCAAGACGCGCGGCATGTTCGGTGAAGTGCAACTCGAAGCCTTGCTGGAACAGGTCCTGACGCCCGAGCAGTACGGCAAGCAGGTGGAGACCAAGCCGCGCAGCAACCAACGTGTCGACTTCGCGATCCGCTTTCCCGGCCGCAGCGCCGACGGCACGCCGGTGTGGTTGCCGGTCGACGCGAAATTTCCGCGCGACGACTATGAGCGCCTCCTGGACGCACAGGACCGCGCCGACCCGGCCGCCGCCGACATCGCGGCGCGTGCGCTCGAAGCACGCATCCGCACCGAAGCCAAGTCGATCGCCGACAGCTACCTGTGCCCGCCGCAGACCACCGACTTCGCGATCCTGTTCCTGCCGATCGAAAGCCTCTACGCCGAAGTGCTGCGCCGACCGGGCCTCATGGATGGCCTGCAGCGCGACTACCGCGTGACGCTGGCGGGGCCGACGACGCTGCTCGCGATGCTGAACAGCCTGCACATGGGCTTTCGCACACTGGCGCTCGAACAGCAGGCGTCCGAAGTCTGGAAGGTGTTGGGCGCGGTCAAGACCGAGTTCGAGCGTTACGGCACCTGGGTCGACAAGATTCGCGAACAGGTGCGCAAGGCCTCGGATACGCTGGACACCGCTTCGACGCGGACCAACCAGATGCGCCGCGCGCTCAAGGTCGTGGAAGCGTTGCCGGAAGCCCAGGCACAGGCGTTGCTGCCGCTGACGCAGGAAGGGGACGATCCCGGTCCATGAGCGGCGGCCTCAACACGGCACTTGCTCGCCTGATCGCCGGTCAAATTTTTCTGCACGCCTGCATGGCCGGCATGCGGATGGCGGCGCCGCTGCTGGCACTGCGGCAGGGCCATAGCGAGGCCGCGGTGGGCGTGCTGCTCGCGCTGTTCGCCCTGACGCAGGTGTTCCTCGCACTCCCCGCCGGCCGGTTCGCGGACCGCTACGGGTTGAAGCGCCCAATGGGCTTTTCCGTCATCGCGGCAGTGGTGGGCGCGGGCATTGCGGTCGCGTTTCCGGTTTTTCCCGTCCTGTGTGTGGCGGCGCTGCTCACCGGCGGCGCCACCGGCGCGGCTTCCATCGCGCTGCAGCGGCATGTCGGCCGGGCGGCACAGAACACGACCGAGCTCAAGCAGGTGTTTTCGTGGCTGGCCATCGGCCCGGCCGTCTCCAACTTCGTCGGTCCGTTCGCCGCCGGCTTGATGATCGACCACGCGGGCTTCCGCGCCGCCTTTCTGCTGCTGGCGTTGTTGCCCCTGGTCGCGTGGCTGTGGGTGCGAAAAACCGTCGAACTGCCGCCCGTGATCCGGCCGGAAGGCACGTCGCATGGCACCGCCTGGAACCTGCTGCGCGAACCGATGTTCCGCCGGCTGCTGCTGGTGAACTGGCTGCTCTCGTCGTGCTGGGACGTTCACACGTTCGTCGTGCCGGTGCTGGGTCATGAGCGCGGGCTGTCCGCGTCGGTGATCGGCGCCATCCTGGGCGCATTCGCCGTGGCGGCGGCGCTGGTACGGCTTGCACTGCCGATGATCGCTGCGCACCTGCGGGAGTGGGCGGTCGTCGCGGGCTCCATGGCGGCAACGGCCGTGCTCTTCGCCGTCTATCCGTTCCTCCACTCGCCGCTGGCCATGGGCGCATGTTCGGTCCTGCTGGGGATCGCGTTGGGCGTGGTGCAGCCGATGATCATGAGCACGCTGCACCAGATCACGCCCGAGGCCCGTCACGGCGAAGCCGTGGCGCTGCGGATCATGGCCATCAACGCGGCCAGCGTCGCCATGCCCATGCTCTTCGGCGTGGCCGGCGCCGTGATCGGCATTTCCGGCGTGTTCTGGGCCGTGGGCCTGCTGGTGGGCGCGGGCACGCGCCTGGCCTACGGCCTCAAAGCCGATAGAACCCCTTGATGATGTCCCAGGCCTTTTCCGGGTCGTCGGCGTACTGGAACAGGTCCAGGTCGGCGGCGGAGATGACGCCTTCCTCGATCAGCACGTCGAAATTGATCAGGCGCTTCCAGTAGTCGGTGCCGAACAGCACGATGGGCACCTGCTTGGACTTGCGGGTCTGCACCAGTGTGATCACTTCGAACAACTCGTCCAGCGTGCCGAAGCCGCCGGGGAAGGCCACCAGGGCCTTGGCGCGCATCATGAAATGCATCTTGCGCAGCGCGAAATAGTGGAACTTGAAGGACAGCGCCGGCGTGACGTACGGGTTCGCGGCCTCTTCCATGGGCAGCGCGATCGACAGTCCCACGCTGATGCCGTCGCCCTCGTGCGCGCCGCGGTTGGCGGCTTGCATGATGCCCGGCCCGCCGCCGGTGCAGATGAAGAGCATGTCGGCGGGCTCCTTGCCCGCGCTGTAGTGCGCCACCAGTTTGCCGAAGGCCCGCGCTTTCTCGTAGTAGTGGGCATTGCGGGCCAGCGCGTGGGCGCGGCGGATCTGCACTTCGTCTTTCGTCGCCTCGGCGGCGGCGACCATGGCGGCGGAGTCCTCTTCGCTGCGAAAGCGTGCGCTACCGAAGACGACGATGGTGTTCTCGATGCCCATGGCCTGCTGTTCGAGGTCGGGCTTGAGGAGTTCGAGCTGGAAGCGGATGCCGCGCGTTTCGCGGCGCAGCAGGAATTCCGGATCGGCGAAAGCGAGGCGCCCCGCGTCCGGATCGAGGGGAAGCCCTTCGCTGGCGTGAGCCTGAAGCGTGGCCCAGGCGTCGGCCAGGCGGGGGTTGTGGATGTTGCGGGTGGATGAAGCCATGGCTACATTCTGCGGCTATTCGGGATGGTTCTCCGCTATCCTTGCCATCCAAAGAAAGTAACGTGGGGACTGCAGTTGCACCAGAGATATTACGTCCTGCTGGAGGGCCGTAAAGTCGGGCCGTACGACCGGCGGACGGTCGTCGGAATGCGGATCAAGGAGACATTGACGAGCGAGCACGTGCTGATCGGCACGGACGGCTCCCAGTTGACCGTGGCCGACCTGATCGGCCAGCAGGGGCCTGCATCCACCTTCAACCCCGACCGCAGCAGCAGCTTTTCGGTGGTGCGCGCGAGGTTCACGGCCGCGTTGCTCGAGGTGCAGGGACCGGGCGCCCGCATTCCCCGGTTCAAGGACGAAGTCGAAGTCCGTGTGCAGGGCGATGTCCTGCGGATTGCGGGCCGGTTCCGTCGCGGTCTGGGCTGGAAGGACGGGCGGGTCAAGCTGGCGCTGAACGACGTGGTTCATGCCCGGATCAGGGGCTCGCAAGTCGATCTGTGGATGCGGCCCGCAAAGGCCGGCGGGCCGATGCAACGCGTCTGCATGCAACTCTTCACGCCGGAAGCGGCGGGGGAACTGGTCGAGTGGCTGCCGGCAGCGACGCCCTGGCCTGAAGCCGCTCCAGCGGCAATCGGTGCCGACCACAGGATGCTCTGGCTGTCGGGGTTGGGACTGGCCGTCTTCGTGGTGGTGCTGGTGGTTCTGATCCTGGTCGTGCTGCTGCAGCGGCGCGTTTATTAGGAGCCCCCACGGGCTACGCCCTGCCCCCTCAGGGGGCGCAGCCGTCTAGGGGCGGCCCGTCGACGGCTGGAGCCGCTACAGCGCAAGGGCGAGTGCAAGCGGCACGAACAGCACCGCGAGCGCGTTGCCCAGCAAGATCATCGCCGCGACTTTTTCCGGCTCCTGGCGATAGCGTTCCGCCAGCAGGAACTGCATCACCGCCGGTGGGAGCGAGCCGAACAGGATCAATTGCCCCTTCGAGGCGCCGGTGAGGCCCAGCGCCCAGACCAGCGGCAACGCCAGGGCCAGGCCGATGATCGGCCGGGCGAAGGCGCCCAGCAGTCCGCGCGGCACGTCCTGCCGGCGCAGTGCGGTGAGCCGCACGCCCAGCGCGAACAGCATCAGCGGCAGCATCGCCTCACCCATGATCTTGAGGCCGGTGAACAACATGTCGGGCGGGCGCACGCCGCTGGCGGCGCTGGCGAATCCCAGGGCCGTGGCGATCATCAACGGGCTCAGCAGCAAATCGCGCGTGCGGGCGTGAGCGCTCGTGATCCGTGCGCCCAGCGAGAAATGGATCAGGTTGCTGATGGAAAACAACGCCACTGCCGCGCCAAAGCTTTCCGCGCCGAAGGCCAGCAGCGCCAGGGGCAGGCCCATGTTGCCGCAATTGTTGAACATCACCACCGGTACGAGCGTGCGCGGCTGCGTGTGTGTGGCACGCGAGAGCAGCCAACCCACAGCGCCGCTGCCCAGGATCAAGATCGCACCGCCGGCAAGCAGCACGGCATGGTCGCCAAGACGGAAATCCTTGGCCGCGAGCGCCGTGTAGACCAGCGCTGGGGCCAGCACGTCGAGCACGATCCGGTTGAACGAGCTGAGATCGGGCCGCGTGCGCCGGCCGTAGAAAAACCCGATGGCGACGATCAGAAAGACCGGCACGATGACCTGGGCGATGCGGGCAGCCAGTTCCATCAGCCGCGCGCCTTCAGCCAGCGAAGCAGGGGCTCGCGCGCGGGCGCCAAGCCCTTGTATTCGAGCACCGCAGGCGACATGGAGGCGAGCCAGTCGTGCAGGCGGCCTGCGGCGCCGGGCGCCGCGACAGCTTCACCCAGAGGTTTGAGCATGACGTGGATCGTGAAGACGGCCTGGCGCGTTCCGCGCAGCACGGGAAAGAAGGTTTGGCGTTCCGCACGCAGCCAGCAGCTCTCCGCGAAAGCTTGATCATCGGCCGACGCGGGCCATGGCTTGCGCGCGTGCCGGCGCGGGTGTTGGTCGTAGCGAGGCGATGTGCTCACCGTCATCACATACCGCTCCCAGCATTCGCCCGAAGTCGCCAGCTTGACCAACTGCGCCGACGCCTTGACGAGCAACTCGTTGTCGGCGACCGGCGCGTGCAGGGCCGCGAAGCCCAGCCCCAGTTTTTCTTCGGGCGCCCAATGGGAAGGCACGCAGACGCAAAGCCAGGGCAGGGTGCCGGTCTCGCCGTCGAGGATCGCGAGATCCTGCCGGTAAGCGAGTTCCGGGATGCGGTCACTGGGCAGGTGTTCCGCGATGGCGGCCAGCGCGGGGCCGGCGTCGAAGCCCGGAACGATCTGGCGGGACTGGCCGGCTTCGACGACCGCGCGCTTTTCTTCGAAGAGTTGCGACGCAGGGTCGAGCGCGATCAGTTGCCGCTCGGATGGATCGAGGCGCGCGAGCCCCGGCTGCATCCGGAAAGGCACGACGAGGCGGTCGAAATCGAACTCGAAGTCCACAGGTGGCCCCAAAAACAAAAGGCTCCTTCCGGAGCCTTCTCGAAAATTCCCTTGCGTCAGACGCGCCTTCTGTACTCGCCCGTGCGCGTGTCGACTTCCACCTTGTCGCCCTGGGCCACGAAGATCGGCACGCCGATTTCGAAACCGGTGGACAGCTTGGCGGGCTTGAGCACCTTGCCCGAAGTGTCACCCTTGACGGCCGGCTCGGTCCAGGTGATCTCGCGCTCGACGCTGGTGGGCAATTCGACCGAGATGGCCTTGCCGTCATAGAACACCACTTCGGCGGGCATGCCCTCTTCGAGGTAGTTCAGGGCGTCGCCCATGTTTTCCTTCTCGACTTCGTACTGGTTGTACTCGGCGTCCATCCAGACGTACATCGGGTCGGCGAAGTAGGAGTAGGTGCAGTCCTTCTTGTCCAGGATGATCTGGTCCATCTTGTCGTCGGCCTTGAAGACCACTTCGGTGTTGAAGTTGGCGATCAGGCTCTTGAGCTTCATGCGCACGGTGGCGGAATTGCGGCCGCCGCGCGAGTATTCGGTCTTCAGCACGACCATCGGGTCCTTGCCGTTCATGATGACGTTGCCGGCGCGGATGTCTTGAGCGATTTTCATAACGATTTAGATAGGTTGGCCGCGCTGCGCTTCAAGGGGGATGCGTTAATCCGCGGCGGGGGATGCGCATAAGGGCGCCATAGCCCCAGAAATTGCGCAAAGCCCTGAATTTTAGCGCGTTTTGCTTCCGCCGCACCGCCTCGGCTTCAGGCTGCCTTAAGTGTCGGGCTCGCAGACTCGGCCGTATGGAATTTTTCGCAGTAAAGAAGGGGAGCGAGCCCGCTGGGCGCTCGCTCTGGAATTGGACGTTGGGCGCACTGGTTCTGCTCTTGGCATGGGAAGCCAGCGGCCTGGACGTGCCCCTGGCGCGGCTGGCGGCCGGCGGCGGCCACGGCTTCACCGGGCGTGACAGCTGGTTCGCGGGTGTCCTGCTGCACGACGGCATGCGGCACTTGGCCTTCGCCGCGGGCGCCTGGCTGTTCGCGGGCGTGTGGTGGCCGGTCGGCGTGCTTCGGCGGCTTTCGCGGCCGGCCCGCATCCAATGGCTGGCCAGCCTGCTGCTGGGGGTGGCGCTGGTCAACCTGCTCAAGTACGCGAGCAGGACGAGTTGCCCCTGGGACCTGGCGGAATTCGGCGGCGCCGTCGCCTACGTGAACCATTGGGCCTGGGGACAGGCCGACGGCGGTCCCGGCCACTGCTTCCCGGCTGGCCACGCCTCGGCGGCCTTTGCGTTCATCGGCGGGTTCTTCGTCCTGAGGCCCGTCTCCCCATCGCTGGCGGTCCGCTGCCTGGCCGTCGTGCTGGCGGCGGGTTTGGCCTTGGGCCTGGCGCAGCAGTTCCGCGGCGCGCACTTCATGAGCCACACGCTCTGGACCGGGTGGCTTTGTTGGGCTGCTGCCTGGGGCCTGGACGGGGCGGTTCGGATGGCGGAAAAGCAACGCACATGCCTGTCCTGAGCCCGATGGGGGTGCGCATGACGGCGTGGACGCGCCCCAAGTTGCATGTGGAAACCCTGGTGCTGATTTGCGCCGCCTTCATGATGCTGGCCTGCAACCGGCCGTTCTGGCACATGGCTCTGGCGGGGCGTCCGATGGATGAGCCCGGCACCTGGCTGTTCGCCGCCGCGGTCTTCATTGCATTCACCGCCTTCTACTTTGCCTTCGGCTCGGCGCTTGCCACCCGGCACACCGCCAAGACGTTGCTCACCATCCTCCTGCTGGTCACGGCGGCCGCGGCGTACTACATGGAACGCTATGCGGTTTATTTCGACCGCGCGATGCTGCGCAACGTGTTGGCCACCAACTACCACGAGGCGGGCGAGCTGCTCGGCCGTGACCTGGTGGCGTACGTGCTGGCGTTCGGCGTGCTGCCCTCGGTGCTGGTCTGGTGGACCCGGCTGAAGCAGCGTCCGCTGCGGCGCGCTGCGGCGGTGCGGCTGGCTTGCGTGGCTGCTGCGCTGGCGACCGGGGTGGCCAGCCTCCTGCTGGTGTTCGCGGACTTTGCTTCGCTGGTACGCAACCACGGGGAGGTCCGATACCTGCTGACGCCGGGCAACCTGGTGGCGGCCGGTGCGGCCAATGCCTGGGGCCGGGCCAAGCGGCCCAACACGCCCAAGCTCACCGTCGGTGGCGACGCGCGCCTGGGCCCGGCGTGGCAGGCACGCAAGCGGCCAGCGCTGTTCGTCCTGGTGGTTGGTGAAACCGCCCGCGCACAGAACTTCGCGCTCAACGGCTACGCCCGGCCCACCAATCCGCGGCTGTCGGGCCTGGACGTGATCAACTTTCCCGACGCGCGGGCCTGCGGCACGTCCACCGAGGTATCTTTGCCCTGCATGTTCTCGCCCTTCGGGCGGCACGGCTACGACGAGGAAAAGATCCTCACGCACGAGTCGGTGCTGCACGTGCTGGCGCGCGCGGGGTTCAAGGTGCTGTGGCGGGACAACCAGAGCGGATGCAAGGGCGTGTGCCAGGGCCTGCCGGCCGAGCAACTGGATCGCGCCAAGGTCGATGCGCTGTGCGCCGAGGGCCAGTGCCTCGACGAGATTCTGCTGCGCGGCATGGAAGGGATCGCGCGCGACAACC
The DNA here is from genome assembly GCF_003797765.1 of Ramlibacter sp. WS9. GTDB lineage: Bacteria > Pseudomonadota > Gammaproteobacteria > Burkholderiales > Burkholderiaceae_C > Ramlibacter. The sequence continues at coordinate 46,461 of NZ_RKMB01000024.1, forward strand.
ACGGCAACCTGTTCGTGGTGATGCACCAGCTGGGCAGCCACGGGCCGGCGTACTACAAGCGCTACCCCGCGGTGTTCAGGCGCTTCACGCCGGCCTGCGAGAACGAGGAGTTGCGCTATTGCACGCAGGCCGAGATCGTCAATGCCTACGACAACTCCCTCCTGTACACCGACTTCATGCTGGGGCGGGTGATCGAGTTTCTCGACAAGGCACAAGCCACGCACGACACCGCGATGCTGTACGTCTCCGACCACGGCGAGTCGCTGGGCGAGAACGGCCTGTACCTGCACGGCGTGCCCTACGCCATCGCCCCCGACGTGCAGCGCCACGTGCCCTTGCTGATGTGGCTGTCGCCGGCGTTCCGGCGCGATTTTCATGTCGACGCCAACTGCATGCGCGAGCAGTCGGCGCTGGCGGCGAGCCACGACAACCTGTTCCATTCGCTGCTGGGCGTGCTGGACGTGCAGACCGCCGTCTATCGGCCGGACATGGACCTCTTTGCGCCGTGCCGCCCGGCTAACGCCGGAATAGCACCTTGACCTGCAGGCCGCCGCCGGGCGCATCTCCCAGCACCACCTCGGCGTCATGCCGCAGGGCCACGGCCCTGACGATCGCCAGGCCCAGCCCGCTGCCGCCGGTGGCACCGGTGCCGGCCGCCCGGTAGAAACGGTCGAAAACACGGTCGCGCTCGGCGGTCGGGATGCCCGGGCCGGTGTCGTCGACCAGCAGGACCGACTGCGGCCCTTCAACCTTCGCGCCCACGTCGACCTTGCCGCCACGCGGCGTGTAGCGCAGCGCGTTCTCCACCAGGTTGTCCAGCAGCAGGCCGAGCTGGCGCGCATCGCCGGTGACGGGCACCGGCCCGGTCGTTGCGGCGCCCAGGTCGATGCCCAGGTTCTCGGCGCGCGCGCTGAACCGGGCGACGGTGGCACGGACCAGCTCCGCCAGGTCCACGGCCTCACGCAGGAGGGCGGGTGCTTCCGGTCCCAGCCGCGACAGCTGCAGCAACTGTTCGACCAGGCGATGGGCCCGGTCGACGCCCGCGCGCAATTCGTGCAGCGCCGCCACCCGATGCGCCTCGTCGCCCGCCCGCTCCAGCAACTGCAGCTGCAGGCTTAACGCCGTGATCGGCGTGCGCAGCTCATGCGCCGCGTCGGCGACGAAATGCCGCTGCAAGGCCAGGGCGCTTCCCAGCCGCGCCATCAGGTCGTTGATGGCGCCGATCAGCAGGTGCAGCTCGGGCGGGTGATCGGCCATGGGAATGGGGTGTAGGGCTTCCACGCTGCGCGCGGTCACCTCGCTGGCGGCGTTGGACAGCGGCGCCAGGCCGCGCCGCAGGGCGAGCGTCAGCAGCACCGCGATCACGGCCACCAGCAGCAGCGCCGGCGGCACCAGCGTCGACGCGGTCTCGCGGGCCAGCGAGTCGCGCTCGCTCGCCCGCTGGGCGGCCTGGACGATGCCGTCGTCGAGGACGATGGTGTAGAGGTGCCAGGTTTCGCCGTTGACCCGGTCCTGGCTCAACCCGCTGCGCGACAGGAAGGGCAGGGCGACGCCCGGGTTGGAACTTTGCATGCGCTGGCCATCGCGCGTCCACACCGCGGTGACGAATTCGAACTGGCCGTATTCCTCGTAGATCTTCGGCAACTGCTGCGCCAGGCGCGGTGGCCTCGCCGTGCCGTAGGTGCCGTGGTGGTTCGCGACGGCGAGCGCCACCTGCTTCAGGTTGTCCTGGAACACCTCGCCCATCTCGTGCGCCAGCACCCACCACGAACCGCCGACCAGCAGCATGGCGCCCACCAGCAGGGCTCCCATGGCCCACAGCAGGACCCGCCGATGAATCGAGACCGTCATGGCTGCACCACCTTGTAGCCCACACCGCGCACGTTGCGGATGGTGTCGGGGCCCAGCTTGCGGCGCAGGTTGTGCAGGTGCACCTCGACGGCATTGCTGCCGACCTCGCGCTCCCAGCCGTAGAGGGCGTCTTCCAGCTGGTCGCGTGACAGCACCGCGCCCGGCCGCTGCATCAGCAGTTCCAGCAAGGCGAACTCCTTGGCCGAGAGGCTGACAGGCTGCTCCTGGAGACGGACCTCGCGCCGCACCGGGTCCAGCAGCAGGCTGCCGCACTCGAGCACCGGGCTGGCGTTGCCCGTGCGGCGGCGGAGCAGGGCGCGCACCCGCGCAACCAGTTCGTCCAGGTCGAAGGGCTTGAGCACGTAGTCGTCCGCGCCTTCGTTCAGGCCTGCGATACGGTCCGCGACGGCGTCACGCGCGGTCACGACGAGCACCGGGATGGCGTCGCCACGCCTGCGCAGCTCGCGCAGCAGAGCCATGCCGTCCTTGCCCGGCAAGCCGAGGTCCAGCAGCACGAGGTCGTAGACACCGTTGGCCAGCGCCAGCTCCGCGGCCTTGCCATCGGTCACCCAGTCGATGACGAAGCCGGCGTCGCCCAGGCCCTGGCGCATCGCGCGCCCGATCATGGTGTCGTCTTCAACCAGCAGCAGTCTCATGGTGCGGGCGATTGTGCCGTGATGAAGGCCAGCAGCCTGGACGCCAGGTCTTCCTGCGCCAGCAGCTTGTCGCGGGCACGCAGCAGGCGATCCGCCCATACGGTCGGATCGGTGGATGCCAGAGGGCCGGGCGCGGAGCCGTTCCACACGGCGTGGAAATCGCGCAGCGACGGCGGCGCTTCCAGCCAATCCAGGAAGGCCGAGAGCTTGGGCAGGTGGGCGCCGTCTTCCTGCGGATAGATTTGCCACACCAACGGCTTGCCGGCCCACAGGGCGCGCACCAGCGAGTCTTCGCCGCGCACGAAATTGAGGTCGCAGGCCCATAGCAGGTGGTCGTAGTCCGGCTGCGTGAGGTAGGGCAGGAACGAGATTGAGAGCCGCGACGGCCGGATCCATCCCGGCATCGTGCGGTCGTTGTCCTCCACCGCGGCGTTGACGCAGGCCGCGGCGCGGCCGGGCGTCACCAGCAGCTGCGTGTCGCCGGCCGCGGCTGCCCACTGCGCGAGCAACTCGCGCAGCGACGGCGGCTCGTAGCAGAACAGGCTGACCCGCCGGCCGCGCTTGTCGATGCCTTTCGAGGCGAGCCAGCCGTCGCCGTCGAAGGCGGCCTGACGCTGCAGCAAGTCCGGCTCACGCAGCAGCCCGCCGGTGCGATCGGTGAAGCCCGGGTAGAAGAAGTGCTTGACGAGGCCAGCCGCGGGCCCGGACATGACAGGAGAGGCCAGGCCGTGGTTGCGCTCGGCAAAGGATTCGGCCGTCAGGTATTCCAGGTTGATCCAGGCGGGCTGGCGGCCCCGGCTGCGCGCACGAGCGGCGATCGCGGCCTGGAAGGGCGCTTCCAGTTCGCAGCCGAATGCCTCGATCACGACGTCGCCGGGCTCGGGCGCTTGCGCCTGTTCAGCCCAGGGCAGCACCTCCACACGCGGATGCCCCTCGGGCGCCATCCATGTCAGCGCCGATGCGTCGTCGATCCACAGGCGCACGCGGTGGCCGCGCCCGGCCAACTGGACGGACAGGCGCCAGCACACGCCGGCGTCGCCGTGGTTGTCGATGACCTTGCAGAAAATGTCCCAGAGCATGAAGCGGGCGATGAGTTTGCCGGAGATTGCCACAATAGCGCCTGTATGTCCGAGGCCCATTCCGAAGAACTCCTGGCGCAAGTCGCCGCCTTGCCTGGCTTGCCCGGTGTCTACCGCTATTTCGATGCCGACGGCGGTGTGCTCTACGTCGGGAAGGCGCGCAACCTCAAGAAGCGCGTCTCCAGCTACTTCCAGAAGAACCATGGCGGCACGCGCATCGGCCACATGATCGGCAAGATCGTGCGCATGGAGACCACGGTGGTGCGCTCGGAAGCCGAGGCGCTGCTGCTGGAAAACAACCTGATCAAGACGCTCAACCCGCGCTACAACATCCTGTTTCGCGACGACAAGAGCTACCCCTACCTGAAGATCTATGGACCCGGCAAGGCGGGCGACGAAAGCGCGCCGCCGGCGGCAGTGGCCTTCCCGCGCGTCGCCTACTACCGCGGCGCAGTGGATCGAAAGCACCGCTACTTCGGGCCGTATCCCAGCGCCTGGGCGGTCAAGGAATCGATCCAGCTCCTGCAGAAGGTGTTTCGCCTCCGCACGTGCGAAGACACTGTTTTCGCTAACCGCACGCGGCCTTGCCTGCTTTACCAGATCAAGCGCTGCTCGGGCCCGTGCGTCAACCTTGTGACGCCGCAGGACTACCAGCAGGATGTGCAGAACGCCGAGGCGTTCCTGCGGGGGGACACGCAGCAGGTGCTGGTGACGCTGGAGTCGCGCATGATGCGGCACGCCGAAAACCTGGAATTCGAGCAGGCGGCCGAGCTACGCAACCAGATGAGCGCCTTGTCCAAGGTGCTGCACCAGCAATCGGTGGAAACGGCTTCCGACAAGGACGTCGACATCCTCGCCGTCAAGGTGCAGGGCGGCAAGGCCTGCGTCAACCTGGCGATGGTGCGCGGCGGCCGGCACCTGGGCGACCGGCCGTACTTCCCGAGCCACATCGAAGACGCGGCGGCGGTGCAGGACTTCGACAACAATGCGGACGATGAGGCTGGCAAGGCGCCCGAGGTACCGGTCGAAATCCAGGTGCTGGAAGCCTTCATCGCGCAGCACTACATCGGCGTGCCGGCGCCGCCTGCGCTGATCACCAGCCACCCCATCAGCCGCGAACTGATCGACGCGCTCTCGCAGCAGCAGGGCCTGAAGATCGCGGCCGTTCACAACCCGCGCGAGCAGCGCCGCCTGTGGCTGGAGATGGCGCAGAAAAATGCCGACATCCAGTTGGCCCGGCTGCTCGCCGAAGAGGGCTCGCAGCAGGCCCGCACCCGTGCGCTGGTCGAGGCGCTGGACCTGTCGCCGGACGACCTGGAGGCCTTCCGCATCGAGTGCTTCGACATCTCCCACACGGCGGGGGAATCGACCCAGGCGTCCTGCGTGGTGTTTCATCACCACAAGATGCAGAACTCGGAGTACAGGCGCTACAACATCGACGGCATCACGCCGGGCGACGACTATGCCGCCATGCGCCAGGTGCTGATGCGCCGCTACGCCAAGCTGGCGGAAGCCGGCCGCGACTCGCCCGAGGCCATGCCGCCCCGCGGCGCGGGCGGCAGTGCAGGGCGCCTGCCGGACCTTGTGCTGGTGGATGGCGGCAAGGGCCAGGTGAGCATGGCGCGCGAGGTGTTCGCGGAACTGGGGCTGGACCTGGCGGTGATCGTCGGCGTCGAGAAGGGCGAAGGCCGCAAGGTCGGCCTGGAAGAGCTGGTGTTCGCCGACGGCCGCGAGAAGGTCTACCTGGGCCGGGATTCGGCGGCACTGATGCTTGTGGCGCAGATCCGCGACGAGGCGCACCGCTTCGCGATCACCGGCATGCGTGCGCGACGCGCCAAGGTGCGCGTCGGCGGCAGCCAGCTCGAGGACATCCCAGGCATCGGCGCGAAGAAGCGGGCCCGGCTGCTGCAGCGTTTCGGCGGCGTGCGAGGCGTGGCCTCGGCCGGGGTCGATGACATCGCCAGCGTGGAAGGCATTTCGCGGGAACTGGCCGAAGAAATCTACCGCGCGCTGCATTAGGAGCCTGCTCGGCCGCCATGCCAGAATCGGGGCTCATGTTCTTTACCATCCCCACGATCCTCACCTGGACCCGTATCGTTGCGATCCCGCTGATCGTCGGTGTGTTCTACCTGGGCTGGAACCCGGCGCTGCAGAACCTGATCGCCACGGTGATGTTCGTCGTTTTCGCGGCGACGGACTGGCTGGACGGCTACCTGGCCCGCAAGCTGAACCAGACGTCATCGTTCGGCGCCTTTCTCGACCCGGTGGCGGACAAGTTCCTGGTCTGCGCCTCGCTGCTGGTGCTGGTGCACCTGCAGCGCGCGGACGTGTTCGTCGCGTTGATCATCATCGGCCGGGAGATCGCGATCTCCGCCCTGCGCGAATGGATGGCGCAGATCGGCGCTTCCAAGAGCGTGGCCGTGCACATGATCGGCAAGGTCAAGACCACGTTCCAGATGGTGGCCATCCCGTTCCTGCTGTTCGACGGCGTGCTGTTCGGGCTGATCGATACCGCCGTGTGGGGCACGTGGCTGATCTGGATTTCCGCGATCCTCACCGTCTGGTCGATGGTCTATTACCTGCAAAAGGCGCTACCGGAAATCCGCAAGCGGGTGAAATAGCCGGTTTGGCTGATGACATCGACTGATTCGCAAAGCAACCGGCTGGTGGCGGCGATGCCCGCCGTGTTCGTACTGATCTGGAGCACCGGCTTCATCGTCGCCCGCTACGGCATGCCGCATGCACCGCCGATGAAATTCCTGGCGGTGCGCTATTTCCTTTCGGTGGGGTGTTTCGCTCTGTGGGCCATCGCTGCCCGCGCCGCGATGCCCGCCAATCGCGAGCAGGTCAAGCACCTGGCCATCACGGGGATGCTGATGCACGCGGGCTATCTCGGCGGGGTGTGGGCGGCCGTGAAGCTGGGCATGGGCGCCGGCCTGGTGGCTTTGCTGGTCGGATTGCAGCCGGTACTGACGGCCGTGTGGGTGTCATCGCGCGGGGGCGTCGTGGCGCAACGCCAGTGGGCCGGCCTGGCGCTGGGGTTCGGCGGATTGGCGCTGGTGGTGTGGCAGAAGCTGGGCGTCGGTGAGATCCACGGCACCAATTTCCTGCTTGCGTTGGGTGCCCTGCTGAGCATCACGGCGGGCACCCTCTACCAGAAGCGCTTCGTCGCTCCCTGCGACGTGCGCACCGCGGGCGTGGTCCAGATGGCTGCGGCCTTTGTCGTGACATTGCCGCTGGCACTGCTGGAAAGCGAGACCATGCATTGGAATGGCCAGTTGATCGGTTCCATGGCCTGGTCGGTGCTGGTGCTGACGTTGGGTGGCAGCTCGCTGCTGTACCTGTTGATCCAGCGCGGCGCGGCCACGGCCGTCACAAGCCTGCTTTACCTCGTGCCGCCGTGCACGGCGGTGATGGCGTGGTTGCTCTTCGGCGAGGCCATCACGGTGTTCACCATCGCCGGCATTGCGCTGACGGCTGTCGGGGTCAGTCTCGTGGTCCGCTCGCCTTCGCCGCGCCCCTGAACCGCCACGGCTCCCCTTTGAACCGTTCCGCGAGGAAGTCGATCAGCAGCCGCACGCGTTTGGGTGTCTGCGCCTGGTGCGGCGCGAGCCAGTGGATGTCGGCGTCCCACATCGCGTAGCCGGGCAAGAGCCGCACCAACTCGCCCGAGGCAAGCTGCGGGGCAATGTCCCACAGGCTTCGCAGCATGATGCCGCGGCCGGCCAGGCACCAGTCGCGAACCAGTTCGCCGGAATTGCTCGACAACGGGCCCTGCACGCGAACGCGGGTCTCGGCCTTGTCGCGCTCACGGCGCAGCGCCCAGGTGTCGAAGCGCTGGTCGCTCTCGCGCACCATCAGGCAATCGTGCTGCGCAAGGTCTGCCGGCGCCTTCGGCATACCGCGTGCGCGCACGTACTGGGGCGCCGCCACGACGACGCGCTGGTTGCGCGCGAGCCGCCGGCCCACCCATTCGGACGCCCGCTGGCCGCGCACAGACCACAGCCACACTGCGCCGTCGTAGCCTTCCACCGCCAGGTTGGGCAGTTGCTCCGTCAGCTGCAGCTGAACCTGCAGGCCCGGATGGCGCGCCTGGAATTCGGCCAGCACCGGCCCCAGCCAGAGGCGCCCGAAACCGAATGTGGCGGCGATACGGATGACGCCCATCGGCTCAGTGCGACGTTCCAGCAAGTCCGCCTCCAACTGCGCGAAGGCCTGCACCAGTTGGCCGGCTCTTTCGCACAGCGCTTCTCCTTCGGCCGTGGGAACGACGCGCCGCGTGGTTCGCTGGAACAGCTTGAAGCCCAGCCGCTCTTCCAGCGCCGCAAGCTTCTTCGTCACGACCGAAGGCACGACTCCGGCCGCCGCGGCAGTGCCGGCCAGGGTTCCGTGGGCGCGCACCGCCAGGAGCAACTCCAGGTCCGTACGGTTCAGCAGGGGGTTCAATAGTTTCCCGATTGGAAATGATCGATTGCCGGATTATTGCTTGCGGCGGCGCCGGGCGCCAGCCAGAATCTGCCGATGCTGGAGAGTTTCGAGACATTCGAGGTGGTGCGCGACGGTGTGCGGCTGCATGCGCGGCAGGCGGGCCGCGGCGAGCCGCTGCTGCTGCTCCACGGCCACCCGCAAACCCACGCCATGTGGCACCTCGTCGCTCCCGCGCTGGCGGAGCGATTCACCGTGGTGACGATGGACCTGCGCGGCTATGGCGATTCGGACCGGCCCGATGCCGGGGAGGGCAGCGGCGCGTACTCGAAGCGTGAGATGGCGCTGGACGCGCTCGCCGTGATGCAGTCGCGCGGCTTCGCGCAGTTCGGTGTGCTCGCGCACGACCGCGGCGCGCGTGTGGCGCACCGGCTTGCCGCCGATCACCCTGGCGCGGTCGCGCGCCTGATGCTGCTGGACATTGCGCCGACGGTGGCGATGTACGAGCACACGTCGCTCGCTTTCGCCCAGACCTACTGGCACTGGTTCTTCCTCATCCAGCCGCCTCCGTTGCCTGAAGCCCTGATCGAGTCCGACCCGGTGCGCTACCTGCGCAGCGTGATGGGCGCCCGCCACGCCGGGCTGCAGGCATTCGCGCCGCAAGCGCTCGCCGAATACGAGCGCTGCATTCGGATCCCAGGCACGGCGCAATCCATCTGCGGCGACTACCGCGCCAGCGCCGGCATCGATTTGGAACATGACCGTGCGGACATTACCGCCGGCGAAAAGACATTGAACCAGCCGCTGCGCGTCCTCTGGGGCGAGCACGGCGCCGTGGGCCGCTGCTTCGACGTGCTCGCGTTGTGGCGCGAGCGCGCGCCGAAAGTCACCGGCCGCAGCCTGCCTTGCGGCCACTACATCGCGGAAGAGGCGGCGTCCCTTCTGCTGCAAGAAGCCCTTTCATTTTTTCAGGAGTCAACACCATCATGAGCAAGAAGCGCATCGCAGTCATCGCCGGCGACGGCATCGGCAAGGAAGTCATGCCCGAGGGCATCCGCGTCATGGAGGCGGTGGCGACGAAGTTCGGCATCGACCTGACCTTCGACCACTTCGATTTCTCAAGCTGGGACTACTGCGAGAAGCACGGCAAGATGTTGCCCGACGACTGGAAGGACCAGATCGGTGGCCACGACGCCATCTATTTCGGTGCCGTCGGTTGGCCCGAGAAGATCGCCGACCACGTGTCGCTGTGGGGATCGCTGCTGCTGTTTCGCCGCGAGTTCGATCAGTACGTCAACTTGCGGCCGGCGCGCCTGATGCCCGGCATCATCGCGCCCGTGGTGCGGCGCGACGGCAGCGCCCGCGCGCCGGGCGAGATCGACATGTACATCGTGCGTGAGAACACCGAAGGCGAATACTCGAGCATCGGCGGGCGCATGTACCCCGGCACCGAACGCGAGATCGTGATGCAGGAGACGGTGATGTCGCGCGTGGGCGTCGATCGTGTCCTGAAGTTCGCGTTCGAGCTGGCACGGTCGCGGCCGAAGAAGCACCTGACGTCGGCGACCAAGTCCAACGGCATCGCCATCACGATGCCTTACTGGGACGAGCGCGTGGCCGAGATGGCCAAGGCCTATCCGGACGTGAAGGTGGACAAGTTCCACATCGACATCCTCACCGCGCACTTCGTGCAACGCCCCGACTTCTTCGATGTGGTCGTGGCCAGCAACCTGTTCGGCGACATCCTGTCCGATCTCGGCCCCGCATGCACCGGCACGATCGGCATCGCGCCGAGCGCGAACATGAACCCCGACCGCAAGTACCCCTCGCTGTTCGAACCCGTGCACGGTTCGGCCCCCGACATCTACGGCAAGAACATCGCCAACCCGATCGGGCAGATCTGGTGCGGCGCGATGATGCTGGAGTTCCTTGGCCACAAGGACGCGCATGATGCGGTGCTCGCGGCCATCGAGAAAGTGCTGCAGCCCGGAAGTGGTGCACCGCGTACGGGCGACCTTGGCGGAACGGCGAGCACCACCGACGTGGGCCGCGCAATCGCTGCTGCCGTGTAACGGATTGCGCGGAGGACGCGCAGGTCGGTGAGCGGGTTTTGCTCACCAAAAATTTGCGCAGTGCCGCACGAAAATCGGGCTGCAGCCCGCATGGAATCTCGTCAAAAGCGTCTAGAATCCGCCTCCGCGCTGTTGTAAAGGCATCCGTCGTATTGACACGGTCTGGGTCCGTGGCTTTAATTGGCCGGTGGCTTTGGAGCCGCGAAAGAAGTCTCCCGCATCCTCGCCTCATGCCACGCGACGTGGCCGCAGGAACGGGAGTCAATAATTTTTGACGAGACATTCCTGATCAACTATCTCTCAACGAGGGGCCCCCGTGAACAAGACCGAACTGATTGAGCACATCGCAAAGCATGCCGATATCTCGAAGGCCGCCGCCACCCGTGCGCTGGAATCGATGATCGGTGCCGTCAAGACCACGCTGAAAAAAGGCGGGTCGGTGTCTCTGGTGGGTTTCGGTACTTTCGCGGTCGGTAAACGGGCCGCCCGCGCGGGCCGCAATCCCCGTACCGGCGCAGCGATTAAAATCAAGGCTGCCAAGGTTCCCAAGTTCCGTCCAGGCAAGGCGCTGAAGGATGCGCTGAACTGAACGGCCCTAATACGGTGGGGTGCTTAGCTCAGCTGGTAGAGCGGCGCCCTTACAAGGCGTAGGTCGGCGGTTCGATCCCGTCAGCACCCACCACCAAGCGAAGGCGAACTGTTGTTCGCCTTTTGTTTTTTCTAGCAATGTGAGTCTCGACCATGTTCGAATTCGTCCGCAAGCACACCAAGATCATGCAGTTGATCCTGTTTCTGCTGATCTTCCCGTCGTTCGTGCTGGTGGGCATCAACGGCTACAACAGCATGGGCGAAAAAGGCGAGGCCGTCGCCAAGATCGGCAGCCAGGACATCAAGCAGGGTGAGTGGGACGCCGCCCACAAGCAGGAGGTCGATCGCCTGCGCCAGCAGATGCCCAACCTCGACGCGAAGCTGCTGGATTCGCCGGCCGCGCGCTACGCGACGCTCGAGCGCCTGGTGCGCGACCGCGTATTGGCCGCTGCCGCGGACAAATCCAAGCTCTCCACCAGTGACCAGCGCCTGGCCCGTGAACTGCAAAGCAACGAGATGATCGCCTCGCTGCGCGGCCCCGACGGCAAGCTGGACATGGCGCGTTACCGCCAATTGGTCGGCGCACAGGGCATGACGCCGGAGATGTTCGAGGCCAGCGTGCGCGCCGACATCGCAGCGCGCCAGGTGCTGGCCGGCGTCGGCGGCACGAGCTTTGCCACGCCAGCGCAAGCGGCCATCTCGCTCAACGCGTACTTCGAAAAGCGTGAGGTGCAGGTGGTGCGGTTCGCATCCGCGGACTACGTTGCGCGCGTCAATCCGTCGGACGCCGACCTGGAGGCTTTCTACAAGACCAATGCGGCAATGTTCCAGGCGCCGGAGCAGGCCAGCATCGAATACCTGGTGCTCGACCTGGAGACCGTGAAGAAGACGGTGACGGTCAACGAACAGGACCTGAAGACCTATTACGACCAGAACGCCTCGCGCCTGGGTGGCCAGGAAGAGCGCCGCGCAAGCCACATCCTCGTGGCCGTGCCCAAGGGTGCGCCCGCGGCCGAACGCGAGAAGGCGCAGGCCAAGGCCACCGAATTGCTCGCTGCCGTCAAGAAGGCGCCCGACAGCTTCGCCGATGTCGCGAAGAAGAACTCGCAGGATCCGGGCTCCGCGGCCAATGGTGGGGACCTCGACTTCTTCGCGCGCGGTGCGATGACCAAGGCATTCGAGGAAGCCGCGTTCGCGCTGAAAAAGGGTGACATCAGCGGGCTCGTCGAAACCGAGTTCGGCTTCCACATCATCAAGCTCGCCGACATCAAGTCGCCCAAGCAGAAGACTTTCGAAGAGATGCGGCCAGAACTCGAAGCGGAACTGAAGAAGCAGCAGGCGCAGCGCAAGTTCGCCGAGACGGCGGAGGCGTTTACCGACACGGTCTACCAGCAGCCCGACAGCCTCAAGCCCGCGGCCGACAAGTTGAAGCTCGAGATCCGTACGGCAACCAACGTGCGACGCACGCCGCAACCCGGCGCGCCCGCAGCCCTGGCAAATCCCAAGTTCCTCAATGCACTGTTTGCGCAAGGCACCATTGAAAAGAAGCAGAACACCGAGGCGGTGGAAGTCGCCCCGAGCACGTTGGTGTCGGGCCGCATCGTGCAGTACACGCCGGCGCGCACCTTGCCGTTTGCCGAAGTGAAGGACCGTGTTCGCGAGCGCGTCGTTGCCGCTCGCGCGGCCGAGATGGCCAAGAAGGAAGGCATGGAAAAGCTGGCCGCCTGGAAAGCGAACGCGGGCGCTGCCACCTTGCCGGCGGCCATCACCGTCTCGCGCCAGGAAACGCAGAAGCAGCCCGGCGCTGTAGTCGAAGCCGCACTGCGCGCCGACCCGGCCGCGCTGCCGGCGTTCACCGGTGTCGAGTTGGGTGGCGAAGGCTACGCCGTGGTCAAGGTGAACAAGGTGCTTGCGCGTGAGACGCCGGCCGACGACGTGGCCAAGCAGGATCGCGCGCAGTACGCGCAGGCCTGGGGCTCGGCCGAGAACATCGCGTACTACAACCTGCTGAAGGAGCGGCTCAAGGTGCAAATTCTTGCGCCGAAGCCCGCGGCAGGGCTGGGTGAGCCCGCGCAGACGCAGTAACAGCAATCGCGGCCAACAAGCCGCGATCCCAGTAAAAAAGCCCGCGGCTGCAAGGCCGGCGGGCTTTTTCTATGGATGCTTGGGGTGGCTGATGGGGCTCGAACCCACGACAACAGGAATCACAATCCTGGACTCTACCAACTGAGCTACAGCCACCGTAGAGAGCGAGATTATAGCCGGACGCTAATTCACCATGACGAGCTTGCCTTTGACGCCGCGCGAACCCATGTGCGCATAGGCTGATTTGAGCTCGGCCATCGGCATCGTGCGGTCGATCACGGGCTTGATCTTGCCCTCGGCGTACCAGCGGGCGAGCTCGCCCATCATGGCGGCGTTGGCCTTCGGCTCCGCCTTGGCGAAGCCGCCCCAGAACACGCCGACGATCGAGGCGCCCTTGAGGAGCGGCAGGTTGAGCGGCAGCGAAGGAATCGGCCCAGCCGCGAAGCCCACGACCAGGTAGCGACCGCGCCACCCGATGGAGCGGAACGCCGGCTCGGCATAGTCGCCGCCCACCGGGTCGTAGATCACGTCCGGGCCTTTGCCTGCGGTCGCGGCCTTGATGGCCTCGCGCAAGTCCTGCTTCGTGTAGTTGATGGTCGCGTCGGCGCCGATCGATTTGCACAGCTCGCACTTCTCGTCGGTGGAAGCGGCCGCGATGACGCGCGCGCCCATCGCCTTGGCGACCTGGATTGCCGAAGTGCCGACACCGCCCGCGGCGCCGAGGACTAGCACGGTTTCACCGGCCTTCAGTTGTGCGCGGTCCACCAACGCATGGTGCGACGTGGCGTAGATCATGATGAACGCCGCGGCGTCCACGTGGGGAAAGCCGGGCGGCAGCGGCATGCACAGCGCGGCCGGGGCGATGGTGTGCGTGCCGAAGCCGCCCGTGCCCGACAGGCACGCGACGCTCTGCCCGACCTTGAGATGCGTTACGCCTTCGCCCACAGCTGCGATCACGCCTGCGTATTCGGAGCCGGGCACGAACGGCAGCTCGGGCTTCATCTGGTACTTGTTCTGAACGATCAGCAGATCGGGGAAGTTCAGGCTCGCGGCCTTGATCTCGATCAGCACCTCACCCGCTTTGGGCGCGGGCGTGGGCAGTTCTTTCCATTGCAGCGCATCGACGCCGGTGGGGTTCTCGCAAATCCAGGCATGCATGCCGATTCTCCGGATAAAGGACGCATTGATGATAGGCCCACGATTTCCGCATGAATGTCTCTGCGGCGACCCATCGCACCTACAATCTTTTCAATCCTTTACCCCCAATGAAAATCCTCCTTTCCAACGACGACGGCTACCAGGCGCCGGGTCTCGTCGCGCTGTACGAGGCGATCAAGGACCTGGGCGATGTCGAAGTCGTCGCGCCCGAGCACAACAACAGCGCGAAGTCGAACGCGCTCACGCTGCATTCGCCGCTCTCCGTGCACCTGGCCGGCAACGGTTTTCGCTACGTCAACGGCACGCCGGCGGATTGCGTGCATGTGGCGCTGACGGGCCTGCTCGAATACCGGCCCGACCTCGTCGTGAGCGGCATCAACAACGGCGCGAACATGGGTGACGACACGATCTACTCCGGCACCGTCGGCGCGGCGATGGAGGGCTACCTGTTCGGCATCCCCGCCATCGCCTTCTCGCAGACGCAGAAAGGCTGGGCTCATATCGGCGACTCGGCGCGCAAGGCGCGCGACCTGGTGCAGCAGGTGATCGCGCAGCATGCGCAAGGCAGCGCGCCGTGGCTGCTCAACGTCAACATTCCGAACATGCCGTATGAGGAGCTCAAGCCGTTCAAGATCTGCCGCCTGGGCCGTCGCCATGCCGCGGAAAAAGTGATCGCGCAGCCCAGCCCGCATGGCGACATGCTGTACTGGATCGGCGGCGCCGGCCCGGCCAAGGACGACGCGGAAGGAACGGACTTTCATGCCACCGCACAGGGCCACGTGTCGATCACACCGTTGAAGGTCGACTTGACCGACCACGAGGCGCTCGCAGGATGGAAGACACGGCTCGCGGCATCGGGCGGGCAGGAGCGTTGATGCCTCAGCGCCCAGGCTTTCCGGCACGGCTCGATTCGTCGTCCACCCGGCCCGCGCCCGCCCGGAAGGCCGCGACGCCCGCTGTCAACGCATCGCCGCGCACCCCCGAAGGTGTTTCGCCGGATTCGCGTGCGGTGCGCGCGCGCATGGTGGAAAAGCTCGCAGCGCAGGGCGTGAGCGACGCGCGCGTGCTTCATGCAATGGGGCGCATCGAGCGGCATCGCTTCGTCGATACGGCGCTGATGAACCAGGCGTATGAGGACACCAGCTTACCGATCGGGCTGGGCCAAACCATCTCGAAGCCAAACGTGGTGGCGCGAATGATCGAGCTCCTACTCGGCGGCAGGAACGATGCGGCCGGCAAGTTGGGCCGCGTGCTCGAAATCGGAACCGGCTGCGGCTACCAGGCCGCGGTGCTCAGCCTCGTCGCTACCGAGGTCTACAGCATCGAGCGCTTGCGCGGGTTGCACGACAAGGCTCGCGAGAACTTGCGCCCGTTTCGCCTGCCCAACGTGCACCTGATGCTCGGCGACGGCATGGTCGGGTACCCCAAGGGTGCACCGTATGCCGGCATCATCTCGGCGGCCGGCGGTTTGGCCGTGCCCGCTGCCTGGACGGAGCAACTCGCAGTGGGTGGGCGCATCGTCGCGCCGACGGTCATGCCCAATGGGCAGCAGGCCCTGGTGGTGATGGAAAAGACGGCGCGCGAAATGAAACAAACTGTGCTTGAGGCGGTTCACTTTGTCCCCCTAAAATCGGGCATCGCTTGATAGGAAAAGAAAAGATGCTCGAGTTGCGCAATCAGGGGTGGACGTGGGCGCTGGCACTGGCAGCAGGGCTGCTTGCCGGGTGCGCATCTACCTCGCTTCGCGCCCCGGCGCCGGTGGAGGATCGCAGCGCCGCGCGCGCGCCTGTCGTGGCCCCAGCCCCCGTCGCCGAACCGCCGCGCACGACTTTGCCCGGCGCCGAGAACGCGGGCAAGCCCGGCTACTACACCGTGCGTCCCGGCGATACGCTGATCCGCATTTCGTTGGACAGCGGGCAGAACTGGCGCGACATCGCGCGCTGGAACAGCATCGAGAACCCGAACATCATTGAAGTGGGGCAAGTGCTGCGCGTGATACCGCCTGCCGCGGACGTCGCGGCCGTGCGGCCCGTGACCACTGCTCCCGCGGTGCCGGGCGCACCGACGCCCGCCGCGAGCGCGCCGCGTGGCACGCCCACCACCGGGCTGGTGGCGAGTGTGCCGCCGGCGGTCACGTCGCCCGGGCCTGCGCCGACGCCAGTGCCCGCAGGGGAAGACGACCTGCCGTGGGCCTGGCCGACGCCGGCCGGTGCTTCGGTCGTCGCGGGTTTCGATGAGCAAAGGAACAAGGGCCTGGACATCGCGGGCAAGCCCGGAGACCCGGTGCTCGCGTCGGCCGATGGACGCGTCGTGTACGCGGGTGCAGGCTTGCGCGGCTACGGCAACCTGATCATCCTCAAGCACAACAACACGTATCTCTCGGCCTATGCGCACAACCAGTCGCTGATGGTCAAGGAAGACCAGACGGTGCGCAAAGGGCAGAAGATCGCCGAGATGGGCAGCAGCGACGCCGACCGGGTGAAGCTGCACTTCGAGATCCGGCGGCAGGGCAAGCCTGTCGACCCCGCCAAGTACCTGCCCCCGAGGTAGCGATGAAAAAGCGCAACGGACACAGCAATTCTGCCGTTCCGGGTGCGTCTGAGAATGGGGCTGTGCCAGGCGCAAGAGGGCAGGGCGATGAGGGCGATGAAGCCGCCAGCGAGCCCAACCCCCGCGACATCCCCGCCGAGATCGCCGGGGAGTCGAGCGACACGCTGACGCTCTACCTGCGCGAAGTGCGCCGTACCGAACTGTTCACCCCCGCCGAGGAATTCGACGCCGCCACGCGCGCCCGGGCCGGCGATTTCGCTGCGCGCCAGTCGATGATCGAGCACAACCTGCGACTGGTGGTGAGCATCGCCAAGGGCTACCTCGGGCGCGGCGTGCCGCTGTCGGACCTGATCGAAGAAGGCAACCTCGGCCTGATGCACGCGATCGACAAGTTCGAGCCCGAGCGCGGATTTCGTTTTTCGACCTATGCGACCTGGTGGATACGCCAGTCGGTCGAGCGCGCCGTGATGAACCAGGGCCGCGTGATACGCCTGCCCGTGCACGTCGTGCGCGAACTGCAGCAGGTGCTGCGCGCGCGGCGCACGCTGGAAAACGATCCGGCCTTTGCCGCAGCGCGCAACGGCTTCGAAGGCGAGGGCGTGCGGGTCGAGGATGTGGCCGCGTTGCTCGGGCGCGAAGTGCAGGAAGTGGCCGAACTGCTGGCGATGGCCGAGGCGCCACGATCGCTCGACGCCGCGATGGACCGTTCCGACGACGAACATACGCTGGGCGACTCGATGGCCGACGAGCTGGCCGTCGACCCGACCGGGGTGACCCAGAGCCACGAGGTCGAGAAACTCCTGAACAACTGGATCGACGCCCTGTCGAACCGCGAAAAGGAAGTGCTGGAGGGCCGCTTCGGCCTGCACGATCGCGAGCCGGAAACTCTGGAAGTGCTCAGCGACCGCCTGGGCCTCACGCGTGAACGCGTCCGGCAGATCCAGAACGAGGCCTTGCTCAAACTCAAACGCCACATGGTGCGCAACGGCATCAGCAAAGAAGCCTTGTTCTAGCTGCTACAGTCCCGAGCATGGCCTGGCCCGTACTCGTTTTCGACATCGAATCCATTCCCGACATCGCGGGGCTGCGCGCATTGCGCGGCAGCGCGCCCGGCACCAGCGACGAGCAGGTCTTTGCCGCCTGGTGCGAGGAGCGCAAGGAGAAGGGGCAGAGCGACTTCATGCCGCTGCACCTGCAGCGCATCCTGGTCATCAGCTGCGTGTTCAGGAACGCCGACGGCATTCGCATTCACTCCTTCGTCGATCGCGACAACGCGAGCGAAGGCAAGGTCATCCAGACCTTTTTCAACACACTCGAAAAGCACGTGCCGCAGCTGGTGAGCTGGAACGGCGGCGGCTTCGACCTGCCGGTGCTGCACTACCGCGGCTTGCGCCACGGCGTGGTGGCCGACAAGTACTGGGATCTCGGCGACGACGATCGCGAGTTCAAGTGGAACAACTACATCAGCCGGTACCACATGCGGCACCTGGACCTGATGGACCTCCTCGCCATGTACCAGCCCAAGAACAACGCGCCGCTAGATGCGATGGCCAAGCTGTGCGGCTTTCCTGGCAAGCTGGGCATGGACGGCTCGCAGGTCTATCCAGCCTTTCTCGATGGGAAGCTGGAAGAGATTCGCCGCTATTGCGAAACCGACGTGATGAACACCTACCTGCTGTATTGCCGCTTCCAGAAGATGCGCGGCGGGCTCACGGAAGCGGAATACGAACAGGAGATCGAGTTGGTCAAGGCGACGCTTGGCAATCTCGCGCCGGCCGAGGCGCACTGGCAGGAATACCTCGCAGCCTGGGTCTAGGGCTTTATCAGGCGCTAGTCAGCCGCGCCCGGCGGGCGGGGCGACAACAGCTCGTCGTAGCCGCGCCCTTCGAACTCCAGCAGGTCGAAGCCATGGCCGAACGGGTCGGCCATGTTGGCCATGCGGCCCCACCGCCGTTGCAGGATCGGTTGCTCCAGTGTGGCGCCCAGGCCAACCAGTTTCTCCGCGGCCGCATCGATGCCGGTGACGACGAAATCCAGGTGCACCGGCGTCCAGTGGCGGGCATAGCTGCGGCGTTGCGGATGGCCTTCGCCCAGCGGCGGCGTCCCCGCTGGGTTGAACAGAAGGTCGATGGCGCTGCCTGCGCCCAGCAACTCCACCCAGTCGTCGCCGAGCCGTCGGCCTTGGCGCAGGCCGAGGCCTTGCACATAGAACGCGATGCCGCGTTCGAGGTCGTCCACGTCGATGCATGCCCGGATTTCCATGCGCGTCCTTTGGCTTTCTGCCAGGAAGTATGCACCTGAGACAATCGGGCAATGACAGACGAGATCGACAAAAACGAAACGGAAAGTCGGCCGCCGCTGCCCGACGGTTGGCTGCTGGTGGACGCGCTCGACATCGAGGCGCAGGGCGTGGCGCGCCGGCCGGACGGCAAGGTCGTGTTCATCGACGGGGCATTGCCCGGCGAACTGGTATCGGCCAACGTCAACCGCAAGAAGAACAACTGGGAGCAAGGCACCCTCACGGCCATCCACCGCGAATCGTCCCAGCGCGTGCGTCCGCGTTGCCCGCACTTCGGCCTGCACGAAGGCGCGTGCGGCGGCTGCAAGATGCAGCACCTGCACCCCGCCGCGCAAGTCGCCGTCAAGCAGCGAGTGCTGGAAGACAACCTGTGGCACCTGGGCAAGGTCAAGGCGGAGATGATACTGCGGCCCATCGAGGGCCCGGACTGGGGCTACCGCTGGCGGGCACGCTTTTCGGTGCGGCATGTGCGGAAGAAAGAGTCGGTGCTGGTGGGCTTCCACGAGCGCAAGAGCCGCTACGTCGCCGACATGCGCGAATGCCACGTCGTTCCATCGCATGTGAGCGCACTGCTGCTGCCGCTGCGCGCGCTTATCGGGTCCATGGACGCCATCGAGACCTGTCCGCAGATCGAGCTGGCCTGCGGCGACGAGGTCATTGCGTTGGTCTTGCGGCATCTTGAGCCGCTGAGCGAAGGTGACCTGGCCAAGCTGCGTGCGTTCGCCCTTGCGCACCCCGGCGTGCAGTGGTGGCTGCAACCCAAGGGCCCAGATACCATCAAATTGCTCGACGAAGGCGGGCCGGAGCTGGCGTACGCGTTGCCGGAGTTCGGCATCACGATGCCCTTCAAGCCGACCGACTTCACCCAGGTGAATCCGCACATCAACCGCGTGCTGGTGTCGCGTGCGCTGCGGCTGCTGGACGTGCAGCAGGACGACCGGGTCATCGACTGGTTCTGTGGCCTCGGCAATTTCACGTTGCCTCTGGCGACGCGCGCGCGGGAGGTGCTGGGCATCGAGGGGAGCGAGCCATTGGTGGCGCGCTCACGCGAGAACTACCGGCGCAACCAGGCGGAAAGGATCGGACGGCCGCTGGCGCCGGCGACCTTCGCGGCGCGCAACCTGTTTGAGATCACGCCCCAGCAACTCGTGCAGGACGGGCAGGCGCAGCGCTGGCTGGTCGATCCCCCGCGCGAGGGCGCGTTCGCACTGGCCAAGGCGCTGGCTGACCTGCACATGCAGCCGGAACTGCGCGGCCCCTGGAGTGCGCCCCACCGCATCGTCTACGTCAGCTGCAACCCGGCGACGTTGGCACGCGACGCGGGGCTGCTGGTGCACCAGGCCGGGTACCGCTGCACGGCTGCGGGCGTGGTCAACATGTTCCCGCACACGGCGCACGTGGAGAGCATCGCGGTCTTCGAACGCGCTTGAGCATGGGGCCGCACAGCGCGCGCGCACGACCGGAACCCACCGGCCTGGCGCTGGGCGCCCAGCGGTTGATGGCGCATGCCTGTGCCCGCGGCGCCGAGCGCGCCGCCTTGCTGCGGGCGATGGGACCGGGCGCCGGGTCGCTGGAGGATCCGGACGAGCGGTTGCCCACGCGCTGCTACTACAACCTCATCGCCGCGGCGGCGCAGGCACTCGACGACCCGTGGTTCGGCATCCACTACCTGGAGACGGCCCAGCCCGCCGACATCGGGGCGGTGGGCTTTGCCGCGGTGACAAGCGCCTCCTATGCCGAGGCGCTGGCGCGGGTGGCGCGCTATCTGGGCTTCCTGACCCAAAGCGAACAGATGGTGCTGACGCCCGAGCCAGATGGCATGCGCGTCAGCTGGCGCCTGCTCGGGCCGGAGCATCCGGCGCACGCGATGGTGAGCGAGATGTACGCCTACAACGTGACAGGCCTGGCGTCGCGCCTGTTGGGCGTGCCGGTGGTGCCGCGTTCGCTGGCGTTTCGCCACATGCCCCGGGCGCCGCGCGCGCAATACGCCCGCATGTTCGGATGCGAGCCCGGGTTCGGCGCCGCCGAGGATGCCTGCCGGCTGGATGCCTGCGTGCTCGAGCATCCGATGCCGCAGGCCGACGTCGCGATGGCCGCGTTCTTCGACCGCTGGCTCGCTGGCCGCACCCCCGCGCCGGTGCTCACCTTGCGGCGCGAACTGGAGCAGGCGCTCCTGGGAAGCCTCAGCCAGGGTGTGCCCGGCATCGAAGCCCTTGCCGGTCGCATGTGCATCAGCGCGCGCACCCTGCAACGCCGCCTGGCCGAGGAAGGGCTGACGCTCAGGGCGCTGGCCGAGGATGTGCGCCGGCGGGTTGCGCTGCAGCAGGTGGGTGCCGGCGTGCCGCTCGCCGAGGTGTGCTACCTCCTGGGGTTTGCCGATACGCGCTCATTCTTCCGCGCGTTCCGGCGCTGGACGGGGCAATCGCCAGCGGCGTGGCGTGCCGAAGGTGCCCGCCGGCAGTGAGCGCGAGGCCATGAAGCGCAGGATGTAGCGGGCGTACCAGGGCCACACGCGCGCCAGCAGGAGCATGGCGCGGTTGCCGGCGCCATGGACGGTGAAGCGCTTGCGCCGGCACAACGCATCGATGAGGAAGTGGCCCACCTCCCCCGGGTCCGCCACCGGAGGGCCTTCCAGCCGCAGCGACTCGATGGCCGCCGTGCGGGTGTGCCCAGGCACGAATTGCATGACGTGCACCCCATTGCTGCGGGCCTCGAACTCGAACGCCTCGGTGAAGCGCGCCACCGCCGCCTTGGCGGCGCAGTAGTTCGCCATGCTGGGGTAGCCGACGAAGCCGATCACCGAGCCGACGGTGACGATGCTGCCTCTTCCCCGGCGCTGCATGTGCGGCAGCACCGCCTGCACCATGCGCACCATGCCCACGTAATTGAGCTCCCACTCCGCGCGCAGTGCCGCGCCGGACTGCTCGCGCACCAGTCCCTGGCTCGCGCCGCCGGCGCAGTGGATCAGATCGTCGATGCTGCCGGTCCTTGCGAGGATCTGTTCGACGCCGGTTTGCACGCTGGCGTCGTCGGTCACGTCGAGTTGCTGCAGCAGCACCTCGCCGCCGATGTCAGCCAGGCCGTCCCGGGCACTGGCCAGCTGGGTCGGGCCGCGGGCGGCCAGGACCACCCGCGCCCCGCGCGCCAGCGCGGCCCGGGCAACGGCCAGTCCGATGCCGCGGGAACCGCCTGTGACCAGGACCGTGCGGCCCTGCAATGCGTTGTCGTGTTTCATGTGCACCTCCTGTCTGGCAGCTTAGGCAGATGCGGATCACCTGCCAGGGGCCGAAGGCGTCAACCGAGGGGTCGCGGGCGCCATCCGCAATGAAAAAAGGGCCCGAAGGGCCCCTTGTTTCGTCCACCGAACGCAGCGGTTCAGTCGCGTTCGCCGCCCGCGAGGCCCAACAGGGCCAACAGGGCCAACAGGCTCTGGAACACGTTGAACACGTCCAGGTACAGCGCCAGCGTTGCGCTGATGTAGTTGGTTTCGCCGCCGTCGATGATCTGCTTCAGGTCATACAGCATGTAGGCGCTGAAGATGCCGATGGCCATCACGCTGATCACCATCATGCCGACGGTCGAGCCGACGAAGACGTTGATGATGCCGCCGACCAGGATCGCCAAAGCGCCCACGAACAGCCACTTGCCCATGCCGGACAGGTCGCGCTTGATCACGCTGGACAGGCTGGCCATGACGAAGAACACGCCCGCCGTGCCGCCGAAGGCCGTCATGATCAGTTCCGGGCCGTTCTTGAAGCCCAGGACCATCGCGATCAGCCGCGACAGCATCAGGCCCATGAAGAAGGTGAATGCCAGCAAGACCGGCACGCCGGCCGCGGAATTCTT
Source organism: Ramlibacter sp. WS9 (assembly GCF_003797765.1). Taxonomy (GTDB): domain Bacteria; phylum Pseudomonadota; class Gammaproteobacteria; order Burkholderiales; family Burkholderiaceae_C; genus Ramlibacter. Next base: position 69,070 of record NZ_RKMB01000024.1, read on the forward strand.
GGTCTTCTCGATGGCGTACATGAAGGCGAAGGCGCCGCCGAGGAAAACGACCAGGCCGAGGCCACCGGACAGGCCGCGCACCATGCCGGTCGCAACGCCCAGCCAGGCGCCCAGCACCGTGGGAATCAGGCTCAGGGCCAGGAGCCAGTAGGTGTTGCGCAGTACGCGGTTGCGCTGCTGCGCCGACTCTGCGTAGCCATAGTCAATCGTTTGGACCCGCTCATTCATAGCCAACTCTCCTTTTGCCGTTCTGGCAGTTAGATGGGCGCATTCTAGGTTGGTTCAAGGTTTCAAAACCACTCATACGCGATTCTGCCCAATCACGCAGCAGCTATGCTTGGCGTTTCCGGTTTTTCCGCCATCCCCTGTAAAACGCCATGAAAACAAAATCTCTCCTCGAAGCAGCCGACATCAAGGCCATCGCTGCGGCAGCCGAAGCCGAAGCCCTGAAGAACAACTGGGCGGTCAGCATCGCCATCGTCGACGATGGCGGGCACCTGCTCTGGCTTCAGCGGCTTGACGGTGCCGCGCCGATCTCGGCCCACATCGCACCCGCCAAGGCCAATACGGCCGCGCTGGGACGGCGCGAAAGCAAGGTCTATGAAGACATGATCAACGGCGGCCGCGTTTCGTTCCTGAGCGCGCCTGACCTGAAAGGCCTGCTCGAAGGCGGCGTGCCCATCCTCAAGGACGGCCAATGCCTGGGCGCGGTGGGCGTGAGCGGCGTGAAATCGACCGAAGACGCGCAGGTGGCGCGCGCAGGCATCGCGGCCATCGGCCTCTAGCCAGTTACTTCGTAAGGATCAGCTTGCCCAGGCGCGTGGCCTGCAGGCGGTAGACCTCGCCGTTGTGGCGAATTTCCACCAGGCGCGCCCCCCGCAGCAAATCGCTGCTTTCGAGCACCGGTTGCGGGCGAGCCGGCTCACGCGGCACGAATGCCGGCGGCGGCGCCACGCGGGGCCGGTCCGGGTTCATTGCGGCTTGGGCTCGGTGATGAAGCCGATCTTGCGCAGACCCGATTGCTGGGCAGCGGCCATCGCCTGTGCCACGCGTTCATAGCGCACTGCGCGGTCGCCGCGGATGTGCAGTTCAGGCTGGGGCTGGCGCGCGGCTTCCACCTTGAGCATGCGCTCCAGGTCGGCGTCGACTATCCGGCTGTCGTTCCAGAAGTACTGGCCGTCGGCGTCCACCGACAGCCGCACGGTCTCGGGTTTGGCGTCCTGCGCCTGGTTGCTGGCGCGCGGCAGGTCGATGTTGACCGCGTGCTTCATGACCGGCACGGTGATGATGAAGATGATCAGCAGCACCAGCATGACGTCCACCAGCGGCGTCATGTTGATCTCGTTCATCACGTCGTCGGTATCGTCTTGGGTTCCGAAGGCCATATCAGATCTCCGCCCGGCCGCCCGAAGGAGACCTGGGCCCCCTCGAGGGGCAGTGCAGCGGCGCAGCCGCAAACGTAGGGGTCAACATGCTTTAGGCGCCTTTCTTCATCGCCACAACGTTGGCTTGGCCGCGGGCAGACACGCGCGCGCCGGTGACGAAGTACGAGTGGAGGTCGTAGGCGAAGCGGTTCAGCTTGTGCAGCACGGACTTGTTGCCGCGCACCAGGGCGTTGTAGCCCAGCACGGCCGGGATCGCCACCGCCAGGCCCAGTGCCGTCATGACCAGCGATTCACCGATGGGCCCCGCCACCTTGTCGATCGTGGCCTGGCCCGCCGCGCTGATCGCGATCAGCGCGTGATAGATGCCCCATACGGTGCCGAACAGGCCGACGAAGGGGGCGGTGGACCCGACCGAGGCCAGCACGGCCAGGCCGGCTTGCAGGCGCGAAGTCGATTCATCGATCGAGTTGCGCAGCGAGCGCGTGAGCCATTCGCTGGCGCCCAGCGAGTCATGCAACTGCGGTTGGGCGTTGTGGTGCGCCGCCGCTTCGCGGCCTTCGAGCGCGAGCGCGCGGATCGGGTTGGCAGGATCGGTGCCCAGCTTGCTCAGGCCGTCGGCGAAATCGGCCGCGTGCCAGAAGCTTTCGATACGGCGCGACTGCACGGCGTATTTGCGCAGGTCGAGAGCCTTGACGATGATGACCATCCAGGAAGCCAGGGACATCCCCAGTAGCAGGACGGCCACGGCGCGGGTGATGAAATCGCCTTGGTTCCAGAGGTTGACGAGGCCGAATGAGTTGTTCATGTTCTTGCTTACTCCAGGACGAAATTGACGGGAATCTGGTGCCACATCGCTTCGGCGACGCCGCCGCGCTTGCCGGGGACGAAGCGCCACTTCAGCACCGCAGCCAGCGCCGACTCGTCGAGCCGGGTGTAGCCGCTGGATTGCGCCAGCGTGGCGGACTGGACGGTGCCGTCGGCGGCGATGAGCACGCGCACCATGACCTTGCCCTGCTCACCGAGGCGTTTGGACAGCGGGGGGTAGACCGGCTTGGGGTTCTGCAGGTAGTCCGCGCTGCTGGACGGCAGTTCGATCTTCGGCGGGGCGGGCGGTGCAGGCGGCCCGGCAGCAGCGACTGCCATCGGCGGAGCGGGGGGCTGCGGCGAGACGACGCCGGTGGGGGCATCGGGTGCCGGAGCGGGCGCTGTTTCGGCAATGGCGACGGGCTGCGGTGCCGGCGCGGTCGCGCGCTGCAATTTCTGGGGGGTGGGCTGCTTGACCGGTGCCGGCGGTTGCGGCGCCGGAGGCGACTGGACCTGCGGAGCCGGAGGCGAGATCAGCTCGCTCAGCATCTCGACGGGCACGACCAGCTCCACCGTGCGCCGCACCAACCCGGATTGCAGCGCCCACAGAGCTGCTGCATGAAACAGCACGACGCTGCCGGCAATGACGTAGTTGCGGGAGAGGCGGGGCACGGCAGGGTGCGGAACCGAAGTGGAAGAGTCAACCACGCAACACCCACCAGGAGGAAGCCACGACGAGGATCAGGCTTGCGCCAAGGGTTGGGACGAATTCCATGCTGCGCTCTCCTGGATGCGGGAGGCGAGCTGGATGGCAGCGACCGGGGAGGTTCGGCTGCACTGGTCCACCACATCGCGGGCGCAGTCTTCGCACTGCCCGCACTGGGTGGCCACGCCCAGCTCGAACTGGATGTCGTCGAAGCTCATGCCGGCACGCGCATGGCGGGCGATTTCGCGGTCGGAAACTCGGCGGCAGACACAGACGATCATGGCAGGGAGCGGGTTGGCTGGCGGTTGATGAAGGGACAATCGAAGTGTAAATGCGAATCGGTCTCATTTGCAATCACTTGACGAATCCTGGGGATATTCGGGGTGGGATTCCAGCTCAGCAACAGGCGTTCAGGCGTCAGCCCACATGCGCAGCAGGTTGTGGTACGTGCCCACCAAGGTGACCGTGGCCTCGCTCTCGCCCGCGGTTTCGCGCAGCGAGGTGAGGGCCATGTCGAATTCGTGCAGGAGGCGCCGCTGGGCGTCGTCGCGCACCATGCTCTCGATCCAGAAGAAGGCTGCCAGGCGCGCGCCGCGTGTGACCGGCGTGACTTCGTGGACGTGGCTCGCTGAGTACAGCACCGCGTGCCCGGCCGGCAGCTTGATCTGGCGCGCGCTGCCGGATTCGTAGACGGTCAGTTCGCCGCCGTCGTAGTCGTCCGGGTCGGACAGGAACACAGTGCAGGAAATGTCCGTTCGCACGCGCAGGCCGCCCTCGGCGAAACGGATGGCGCCATCGACGTGTTTGCCGTAGTAGTTGGTGCCGCCGCCATAGCGGTTGATGCGCGGCGGAAAGACCTTGCGCGGCAGGGCCGCAGCAAGGAATTGCGGGGACCGGTCCAGCGCGCGCAAGACGAGCGCGCCGATGGCGCGCGCCTCCTCGCAGGCGGGCGGCAGCTGCTCATTGTTCTTGGCCTGCACGGCCTGCGAGCCGGCGCCAATGCGGCCGTCGGCCCAGGGGGCCGTGGCCAGCAGGGCGCGGGCCTGCGAGAGTTCGCTGTTGTCCAGCAGGTTCGGAAGAATGAGAAGCATGGCGGCGGCTTTGCTTGGAAGGGAAGTCTAGAACTTGGCGGACAGCGCGACTTGCAGCATGCGGCCGGCCCCGGGGATGTAGTGGCCCCGGTACAGCGACTCGGCGTAGAGCTTGTCCGTCAGGTTGCTCAGGTTGGCCTTGACGGCGAACTGCTGGTTGATCGTGTACTCGGCCATCAGGTCGGCCGTGACGAAGGCGGGTGCCTCCCAGGCGGGCGCCGTGACGTCGGCCGGGGACTGGGCGCCGCGGAAGTTCAGGCCGCCGCCCACGCGCCACTGCGGCGTCACCTGGTAGGTGGTCCACACGGTGCCGCTGTGCTTGGGCGACAGGCCCGGGCGATCGCCCACGCGGTTGCCCACGGTGGTGGCGGTGGAGGCGGCCACGTCGACCTTGGCCACCGGCATCCAGGTGTAGGAGCCGTAGACCTCCCACTTCGGCGTCAGCCGGCCGCTGATGTCCGCCTCGAAACCGGCCGAGTGCCGCTTGCCCGAAAGCAGCAGGCGCGTAGCGGCGGTGTCGGGGTCGGTATTGCGCTCGTTCTTCTTGGTGGAATGGAAGATGGCGAAGCGGGTGGACCAGTTCTTGTCGGCCGAGTCGAGCTTGGCGCCGAGTTCGATGTTCTGGCTCTGCTCCGGCGGCGTATTGGCTGACAGCGCGTTGTACGAGTACGTGTCGCCCGAGGTGTTGAACGAAGTGCCGTAGGAGAAGTGGTACGAATGCAGCGCGTCGGGCTGGTACAGCACGCCGATACGCTTGCTCCACTCGGAAATCTTCTGGCCGAAGCTGGTGGTGGTTACGGGGCCGGGTGCGGCGGCGGGGATGGCGTAGTTGTTGAAGCTGCCGTCCAGGCTGTCGTAGCGCAGGCCGGCCAGCAGCTTCCAGGCCGGCGCGATCTGCACCAGGTCCTGGGCGTACACGCCCCAGGACTTGGCCGTGAAGTCGCTTGTGGGCCGCAGCACGCGCAGGCCTTCGTTGATGGAGGCGCCGTCGTCGGGCGTGCCCGCCAGCGTGGTGGGCTTTACGAGAGTGACGCCGCCTTGCGCGGCCGTGCGCGCGCCGTACACGGTCTTCTCTTCGCGGGCGAAGTCCACCCCGGTCTGCAACTCGTGCCTGTAGCCCAATGCGTTGAACTTGGCGCTCAGGTCGCTCTGCGCGTGCAGGGTGTCCACGTCCTGGATTTTCAGCTGTGTGCCGCGCGTGAAGACGGTATTGGGGCCGAAGTTGGATAGGTCGGTCGTGGCGGCGCTGGCGAAGCGCACCGTACCGGCCCGCTGGTCACGCGTGAAGGCGCCTTTGCGCACCTGGGTTTTCAGTTCACTGCCGTCGCCGAAGCGGTGCAGGTGGCTGAAGGTGGCGACCTTGGCCGTGCCGGCGTTGTAGTCGCTGGCCATGCCGAAATACGCGGTCGGGTCCAGGCTGCCGATGATCGTGTTGCCGGCCGAAGTGTCGGTGGCGCGCGGCTTGATCCAGGGCAGGCCGTAGTTCATGCCGTTGTTGTTGTCCAGCCAGTACAGGCTGGCCATGAACTCGTCGCCCGTGCCTATGCCCCAGCGGAAGGTGCCGGCCAGGCCTTGCTTGTCGATGCTGCTGCCGGCGCCGTTGTTGTCGGCGCGTGTCTTCATCGCATTCAGGCGCAGCGCCGCGTTCTCGCCCGTCTTGAAGTTGAAGTCGCCGGTGACGCGGCCGTAGCTGTGGCTGCCCACCGTCGTGGTGACTTCATGCTCGGTGATCAGGCGCGGCACCTTGCTCACCTGGTTGACGGCGCCGCCGGTGGAGCCGCGGCCGAACAGCATGGAGGCCGAGCCGCGCAACACTTCGATGCGGTCGTTGTTGAAGGTGTCGCGGTCGTAGAAGGCCGGGTCGCGCATGCCGTCCAGGAAGATGTCGCCCGTGCCGGCCAGCGAGAAGCCGCGCAGGCGGATGTCCTCCTCGCCGCCCTCGGCCGCCTGGAAGGTCACGCCCGAGGTCTGGCGCAGCACGTCCTTCACGGTGTCGAGGTTGCGGTCGTCGATCAGCTTTTCGGTGACGACGGTGATCGACTGCGGGATGTCGCGCAGTTCCTGCTTGCCCTTGCCGATGGTGGTGGTCGTGGCGCGCAGGGCTTCCTTGCCTTCGGGCGCTTCGGCCCTCTCCTTGACGGTGATGGGCGCGAGGGTCTTGCCCTCAGGCGCAGTCTGGGCCCAACTGCCGACCGACGCGGCCAGCATGAGGGCGCCCAGCGGCAAGAGGGCGGGTTCGGAACGGGAACGGACAAGGGGGTGCGCCAAGATGGCCTCCAAACGTAGGCCCGCATGAAAGCGGGCCATGGGTTGACGAAGAGGCTGGCTGGGGGCGCGCTGAAGGGCGCCGGAGTTTGGCTGGCCGGAAAGGTTCAGCCGGGATTCTATATCAAATGCGAATCAATCGCATTTGCATTGAAGAAATCAGGACATCATGGCGACGTCGCGATAGCCCGGAGGCGGCCCGTCGGAGCGGCCCAACTGCCCGTCGAGCGAGTACAGCAGGCCGTCCAGCGGCAATTCCAGTTCGACCAGCCGCATCTGTAGATTCTCCAGCGGCTCGCCGTCTCGGATCGCGCGTTCCAGGGCAAGCGCCTGTTCCTGGATGCGGGTCGCGCCCACGTTGGCCGACACGCCCTTGAGCGTGTGCGCGAGGCGATGCGCGGTCGCGCGGTCGCCCCGGCCCAGCGCGCGCCGGATCTGCTGGCCCACCGTGCGCTGCCCGTCGACGTAGCGCCGCAGGATCGCCATGTACAGGCCCTCCTTGCCGGCCATGTTGGCCAGGCCCTGCGCCGTGTCCAGCCCGGCGATGCCCACCGGCAGGTCGAAGCCGGGCTGCCGGGCCGCTGGTGGAGGTGCTACGGCGCGTGCGGGTATCCATCGCGTCACGACAGACAGCAGCTCCTGTGGGTCGATGGGCTTGACCAGGAAGTCGTTCATGCCCGACTCCAGGCAGTTCTGCCGGTCGTGTTCCATGGCGTTGGCGGTCATCGCCACCACGGGCAGGGCCGCGAAGCGTTCGATCCGCCGCAGGGCGCGCGTGGCTTCGAGGCCATCCATCACCGGCATCTGCATGTCCATGAAGACCAGGTCGTAGGCGGCATGGCTGAGCATCTGCAGCGCGATCTCTCCGTTCTCGGCCACATCGACCTGCAGGCCGGCGTCCCGCAGCAGCTCGCGCGCCACCTGCTGGTTGAGGTCGTTGTCCTCGACCAGCAGCACGCGCGCGTCACGCACCGCCTCCATTCCGGCCGCGGCATCGTCCGCGCTGATCTTGGGCCGGGGCGTCGGCTGCCGGGCCGCGCCCAAGGCATTCACGGTTGCGTCGAACAGCAGCGAAGGGCTGACCGGCTTGACCAGCACGCTGGCGAAGCCGCTGTGCGCCGCCTCCTTCTGCGTCTCCTCACGGCCGTAGGCCGTCACCATCAGCAGCAGGGGCGCAGACGCGAGGCCCAGCGCGCGAATGCGCCGCGCCGCCTCCACACCGTCCATGCCGGGCATGCGCCAGTCCATGTAGACGATGTCGTAGGGATGGCCTTCTTCCGCCGCTCGCCGCACCGCCTCGACCGCCTGCGCGCCGTCACCGCATTCCGCGGTGGTGAACGTCATCGCGTGCAGCATCGCCGCGATGGCGGCCCGGGCATGCTCGTTGTCGTCCACCACCAGCGCACGGCGGCCGCGCAGGTCGACGGCGGGAAGCTGCCCGCGCTCGTTCGCGCGGCCGATGCCCAGCCTTGCGGAGAACCAGAACGTGCTGCCTTTGCCGTATTCGCTTTCGACGCCCACCTCGCCGTGCATCAAGCCGGCCAGGCGCTTGCAGATCGCCAGGCCCAGGCCGGTGCCGCCGAATTTGCGCGTGGTGGAAGCGTCGCCCTGCGTGAAGCTCTGGAACAGGCGGGCTTGCTGCTCCGCGGTGAGGCCGATGCCGGTGTCGCACACGCGGAAGTGCAGCATGACGCCGTGGCCCGTGCGTTCACTCGCGCGCACGGAGATCAGGACCTCGCCCTTGTGCGTGAACTTGACGGCGTTGTTCGCGTAGTTCAGCAGGATTTGCCCGAGCCGCAGCGAGTCGCCCACCAGCCGCGGCGGCACGTCGGGCGCCACGTCGATGACGACCTCCAGCCCTTTGGCATGGCATTTCTCGCTCACCAGGCTGGCGGTGTGGTCCAGCAGCTTTTCCAGCTCGAAGTCCTCGTGCTCCAGGTCCAGCTTGCCGGCCTCGACCTTGGAGAAGTCCAGGATGTCGTTGATGATGCCCAGCAGGTGCTGCCCCGAAGCCTGCACTTTCTCGATGTAGTCGCGCTGCCGCGGCGTGAGACCGGTCTTGAGCGCCAGGTGCGACAGGCCGATGATGGCGTTCATGGGCGTGCGGATCTCGTGGCTCATGTTGGCCAGGAAGTCCGACTTCATCCGCGTGGCTTCCTCGGCGATGTCTCGCGCGCGCCGCAGTTCCTCCTGCTGGCGCCGGGGCTCGGTGATGTCGCGAAAGATGATCACGCTGCCCACGCAGCGACCGCCGATGCGCTGCGGCAGCACGTGGCGCTCCAGCGCGCGGCCGTCCTTCAGTTCGACCACGCAATGGTCTTCGTCTTCCGGGTTGGCGCGGCGATGCTGCACATGATCCAGCCAGGCCTGCGGGTCTTTCACCTTCGTCAGCTGGAAGTCGAGCAGCGCCTGCGTGTCCATGTCGCTGAGCTTGTCCTCGGGGATGCCCCAGAGCTCGACGAACCGGATGTTGTAGAAGAACGCGTCGTCCGAATACTGGAGCGTCAGGATGCCGTCACCGGCGGCGTCCAGCGTGGACAGCAGCAACGCCTGCGACTGCCGCAGCGCGGCCAGCGCTTCGCGGGCCTGGGCGAGCTCCCGCTCCATCGCAGCCACGTCCGGCGCCTGGTCCATTCACGCTCCTTGCAAGGGAAGCGCCATGACACCACGGCCCGCGGAGACGGGCATTAGGCGAATTACCTAAGAGGGTAGAAAGGCCTAACTGGCGCGATCCAGTTGCGACTGCAGGTAGTTCTGAAGGCCCACTTTCGCCAACACGTCGAGCTGCGTTTCCAGGAAGTCGATGTGTTCCTCGGTGTCCTTGAGGATGTCCTCGAGGATTTCGCGCGAAACGTAATCGCGAACGCTCTCGCAGTGGGCGATGCCCAGCTTGACGGCGGCTTGCGCGCCGCGCTCGCTTTGCAGGTCGCAGTCGAGAATCTCGGGCACGTCCTCGCCGACGAGGAGTTTGCCCAGGTCCTGCAGGTTGGGCAAGCCGTCGAGCATGAGGATGCGCTCCATCAATCGATCGGCGTGCTTCATCTCGCCGATCGACTCTTCGTATTCCTTCTTCGCCAGCTTGTCGAAGCCCCAGTGCTTGAGGATGCGGTAGTGCAGGAAATACTGGTTGACCGCTGTCAGTTCGTTGCGTAGCTGCGCTTGCAGGTGCTGGATGACTTGAGGATCGCCTTGCATGGGGGAAGCTCCCGCGAGTTGTTCTCGCGGGATTGTCCACCAAATCAGTTGCGCATCAGGTGGTCAAAAGCTCCCAGCGCCGCCTTCGCGCCGTCGCCCGCGGCGATGATGATCTGCTTGAACGGCACCGTGGTGACGTCGCCGGCCGCGAACACGCCCGGAAGCGAGGTCTGCCCTTTGGCATCGACGATGATCTCGCCGTGCCTGGACAGCTCGACCGTGCCCTTGAGCCACTCGGTGTTGGGCACCAGGCCGATCTGCACGAACACGCCCTCCAGTTCCACGTTCGCGGACTCGCCCGTGGCGCGGTCCTTGTAGGCTAGGCCGTTCACCCGCTGGCCGTCGCCGGTGACCTCAGTGGTTTGGGCGTTGAGCAGCGTCGTCACGTTCGGCAGGCTGGCCAGCTTGCGCTGCAGCACCGCGTCGGCGCGCAGCTTGGTGTCGAACTCCACCAGCGTCACGTGCGCCACGATGCCGGCGAGATCGATCGCTGCTTCAACGCCGGAGTTGCCGCCGCCGATCACCGCCACCCGCTTGCCCTTGAAAAGCGGCCCGTCACAGTGCGGGCAATAAGCGACGCCCTTGTTCCGGTATTCCTTTTCGCCCGGCACGTTGATGTTGCGCCAGCGCGCGCCAGTGGTCACGATCACGCTGCGCGACTTCAGCGAAGCGCCGCTTTCCAGCTGCACTTCGATCAGCCCGTCAACCGGCGCCAATGACTTCGCACGCTGCAGATTCATGATGTCCACGTCGTAGGTGCGAACGTGTTCCTCCAGCGCCAGGGCGAACTTGGGGCCTTCAGTTTCCTTGACTGACACGAAGTTCTCGATACCCAGCGTGTCCAGCACCTGTCCGCCGAACCGCTCCGAGGCCACGCCGGTGCGGATGCCCTTGCGGGCCGCGTACACGGCTGCTGCCGCGCCGGCCGGCCCTCCGCCGACGATGAGCACGTCGAACGGGTCCTTGGCGGAAATCTTCTTGGCTTCGCGCTCAGTGCCGCCGGTGTCGATCTTGGCCAGGATCTCCTCCAGGCTCATCCGTCCGTTGCCGAACATGGCGCCGTTCAGGAACACGGTGGGCACGCCCATGATCTGGCGTTCCTGGATCTCGTCCTGGAAGATGCCGCCTTCAACCATGGTGGTCTTGATGCGCGGGTTCTGGATCGCCATCAGGTTCAGGGCTTGCACGACGTCGGGACAGTTGTGGCAGGTCAGCGAAACGTAGACCTCGAACTCGAATTCGCCATCCAGCGAACGGATCTGCTCGAGAACTGCTTCATCCACCTTGGGCGGGTAGCCACCGATCTGCAGCAGGGCCAGCACGAGGGATGTGAATTCATGGCCCATCGGCAGGCCGGCAAAGCGCGGGCCGTGGTTTTCACCGGGGCGGTTGATCGAGAACGAAGGCGTACGGTGCGGGCCGCCGCGCGTCTCGCTGACTTTCATCAATGGTGAGGCTTCGGCGATGTCCTTGAGCAGGGCGGACATCTCGGCCGAGGCGGCGCTGTCGTCCAGTGAAGCGACAATCTCCACCGGCTGCGAGATGCGTTCCAGGTAGGCGCTCAGCTGGGCTTTGAGGTTGGTGTCGAGCATGGCGGTTCCTCCGGGTGCACGGTTCCAATTCGGGAGACACCGCGGAACCGGCTTCGCCGGGCCGCTGGTGTCGCCCCCTTGAGGGGGAGGCAGCTCACGCAGTGAGCTGCTTCGGGGGTGGGTTAGATCTTGCCGACCAGGTCCAGCGAGGGAGCGATGGTCTTGGCGCCTTCGTTCCACTTCGCGGGGCAGACTTCACCAGGGTGGGCGGCGGTGTACTGGGCAGCCTTCAGCTTGCGCAGCGTTTCCTTCACGTCGCGGGCGATCTCGTTGGAGTGGATCTCGGCCGTCTTGATCAAGCCTTCCGGGTTGATGATGAAGGTGCCGCGCAGGGCCAGGCCTTCCTCCGGAATGTGCACGCCAAAGGCGTTGGTCAGCACGTGGGTCGGGTCGCCCACCAGGGGAAATCTGGCCTTGCCGACGGCCGGTGAGGTTTCATGCCAGACCTTGTGCGAGAAGTGCGTGTCGGTGGTGACGATGTAGACCTCGGCGCCCATTTTCTGGAACTCGGCGTAGTTGTCCGCCGCGTCTTCGACTTCGGTGGGGCAGTTGAAGGTGAAAGCAGCCGGCATGAAGATCAGCACAGACCATTTGCCCTTGAGCTTTTCGTCGCTCACGGTAATGAACTTGCCGTTGTGGAAGGCTTGGGTCTTGAACGGCTGGATCTGAGTGTTGATCAGGGACATGAGTAGTTTTCCTCTTGAATTGTTGAAAAGTGTCGTTGGACAGAGGGAGTTTGCCTGTGCCAGTGCGATTGATCCAATGAATTGACGTTATTCAAGTCATTGGGTATGGCTATTGATCGGCATTGCAGCGACCCACCGACGGCGTGTCGCAGGGCGTTTGGCGTGAACGAGGGTGAAGGTTTCAGTACTCCAGCCGCTCGGGCCGGATTTCCTGCAGGATCGTCGTGGCGATCTCTTCGATCGACTTGGTCGTCGTGCTGAGCCAGCGAATGCCGGCCCGCCGCATCATCGCCTCGGCTTCCGCCACTTCCATGCGGCAGTTGTCCAGCGCCGCGTATTTGGAATTGGGGCGCCGCTCATTGCGGATCTCGGCCAGGCGCTCAGGCTGGATCGACAGCCCGAAGATCTTCTTGTGGTGCGCCACCAGCGCGGTGGGCAACTGCTGGCGATCGAAATCTTCCGGAATCAGCGGATAGTTCGCTGCCTTCAGACCGTATTGCATGGCCAGGTAAAGCGACGTCGGCGTCTTGCCGCTGCGGCTCACGCCCACCAGGATCACGTCGGCCTGCTCCAAATCCCGGTTCGATTGCCCGTCGTCGTGCGCCAGGCTGAAGTTGATGGCTTCGATCCGGTCGTGGTATTCCTTGCTCTTGCTCACGTCCGAAAACCGGCCGATGCGGTGCGAAGACTTCATGCCCAGCTCGATCTCCAGCGGCCGCACGAAGGTGCCGAACATGTCCAGGAACATGCCTTTGCAGCCTTCTTCGATCACGCGAAGGATTTCCACATTGACCAGTGTGGTGAAGATGATGGGCTTGCGGCCCTCGATCTCGGCCGTGTGGTTGACCTGCCGTACCACTTGGTGGGCCTTGTCGACACTGTCGATGAACGGCATGCGCACGTGGCGCGGCTTGAACTCGAACTGGGCGAGGATGGCGTTGCCGAAGGTCTCGGCGGTGATGCCGGTGCCGTCGGAGATGAAGAAAACTGTGCGGGTGTGCATGCGGGCGTCCTGTAGTGCTTTCAGATTGCTGCAAGGCCCATACCGGCCGGCCCCGCCTACAATCACGCCAATTATCCAATTCCCTCACCGCATGCACCGCCCCGGCCCATTCCAACAAGCACAAAGCCTTCTGGCCCCGCATGCCGTGCCGCTCCTCAGGAGCGCAGACCCGGTTTCAACTTCTGGAGTTTTCCCATGTCTGCACTTTTCAGCGCGACCGCCCTGGTCGTACCGTTTGAAAACCTGAGAATGACCGATGTCGAGGCGGTAGGCGGTAAGAACGCCTCGCTCGGCGAAATGATCTCCAGTCTTCCGCATGGGCCGCAAGGCGTGCGCGTGCCCACGGGTTTCGCGACCACCGCCCACGCATTCCGCGAGTTCCTGGCCCACGACGGGCTGGCCGCTCGCATCAACGCCAAGCTGACCGAGCTCGACACGGAAGACGTGCGTGCACTCGCCGCAGCGGGCGCCGAGATTCGCGGCTGGGTCGAGGCGCAGCCGTTTCCGGCCAACCTGGAACAGGCAATCCGCGAGGCGTTTGTCACGCTGTGCGCGGGCAACGACAAGGCCAGCTTCGCCGTGCGTTCGTCGGCCACCGCCGAAGACCTGCCGGACGCTTCCTTCGCCGGGCAGCAGGAAACCTTCCTCAACGTCGTCGGCATCGACACGGTGCTGCACAAGATGAAGGAGGTGTTTGCCTCCCTCTACAACGACCGCGCCATCAGCTACCGCGTGCACAAGGGCTTTGCGCACGCCGACGTTGCGCTTTCGGCCGGTGTGCAGCGCATGGTCCGCAGCGACCTGGGCGCGGCCGGGGTCATGTTCACGATCGACACCGAATCGGGCTTCGAGGACGTGGTGTTCATCACCTCCAGCTATGGCCTGGGTGAAACGGTGGTGCAGGGCGCGGTGAACCCCGACGAGTTCTACGTGCACAAGCCGATGCTCGAAGCCGGCAAGCGCGCCGTGATCCGCCGCAATCTCGGCTCCAAGCTGGTCCAGATGGTGTTCGCGAGCGCCGAAGAAAAAGCCGCCTCGGGCAAGCTGGTCAAGACCACCGACGTGCCCCTGGAGCAGCGCAACCGCTACTCGCTGACCGATGCCGACGTCGAACTGCTCGCGCAGTACGCGCTGGTGATCGAGAAGCACTACGGCCGGCCGATGGACATCGAGTGGGGCAAGGACGGCAACGACGGCCTGCTCTACATCCTGCAGGCGCGCCCCGAAACCGTGAAGAGCCAGCAGCAGGGCAAAGCCGAACTGCGCTACAAGCTGAAGGGCAAGGGCACCGTGCTGGCCGAAGGCCGCGCCATCGGCCAGAAGATCGGCACCGGCCCGGTGCGTCTGGTGCACAGCATCAGCGAGATGGACAAGGTGCAGGCCGGCGACGTGCTGGTGACCGATATGACCGACCCGAACTGGGAGCCGGTGATGAAGCGCGCCGCCGCGATCGTCACCAACCGCGGCGGCCGTACGTGTCACGCCGCCATCATCGCGCGCGAGCTGGGCATCCCGGCGGTGGTCGGCTGCGGCGACGCGACCGACCTGCTCAAGGAAGGCACCCTGGTCACGGTGAGCTGCGCCGAGGGCGACACCGGCTTCATCTACGACGGCCTGCTGGAAACCGAGGTCAGTGAAGTCAAGCGCGGCGTCATGCCCCAGATCAAGGTCAAGATGACCATGAACGTGGGCAACCCGCAGCTGGCCTTCGACTTCGCGCAGCTTCCCAATGACGGCGTGGGCCTGGCCCGGCTGGAATTCATCATCAACAACAACATCGGCGTCCATCCCAAGGCCATCCTCGACTATCCGAACGTCGATGCCGACCTGAAGAAGGCGGTGGAGTCCGTTGCGCGCGGGCATGCCTCGCCGCGCGCCTTCTATGTCGACAAGGTGGCGGAAGGCATCGCCACGATCGCGGCAGCCTTCTGGCCCAAGCCCGTGATCGTGCGCCTGTCGGACTTCAAGTCGAACGAGTACCGCAAGCTGATCGGCGGTTCGCGCTACGAGCCCGAAGAAGAAAACCCGATGCTGGGTTTCCGCGGCGCGGCGCGCTACATCAGCGAAGACTTCCGCGAAGCGTTCGCGATGGAGTGCGAAGCGCTGAAGCGCGTGCGTGACGACATGGGCCTGACCAACGTCGAGGTGATGGTGCCTTTTGTGCGCACGCTCGGCCAGGCCGACCGCGTGACGCAACTGCTCGCGGCCCAGGGACTCAAGCGCGGGGAGGGCGCGCCCGGCAAGGAACTGCGCATCATCATGATGTGTGAGGTGCCCAGCAACGCCATCCTGGCCGACGAGTTCCTGAAGTTCTTCGACGGCTTCTCCATCGGCTCGAACGACCTGACCCAGCTGACGCTGGGCCTGGATCGCGACTCGGGCCTCGAACTGCTGGCGGCCGATTTCGACGAGCGCGATCCGGCCGTGAAGGCCCTGCTGAGCCGCGCGATCAAGGCGTGCAAGGACCAGGGCAAGTACGTCGGCATCTGCGGCCAGGGCCCCAGCGACCACCCTGACTTCGCCCAGTGGCTGGCCGACGAAGGCATCACCTCGATCTCGCTCAACCCGGACAGCGTGATCGCCACCTGGCAGCAGCTGGCTAAGTAGGAGCCCCCACGGGCTGCGCCCTGCCCCCTCAGGGGGCGCAGCCGTCTAGGGGCGGCCCGTCGACGGCTAAGGGCTGACGGGCCGGTTCAGCAGATACCCTGTGGGCCGCCGGGCACCCCCGGTGCGATGATGCGCGCACCGAGGGGCTCTTTGAGACAACAACCGCATGGCCGAAGACCGTGACTATGCCGCGTACAAGCGGCGGCTCGCGCGCATCCTGACGTACTATGTGCTGGGCCTGTGCGCCGCGCTGGCCGTCATGGCCTGGGCCGAGCGCAGCGGCCTGTCGCGCCAATGGCTCGGCCCGATCTTCCTGTTCTCGACGGTGATGATCTACGCGGCGATCGGCATCTATGGCCGCACCACGGACGCCGAGGAGTACTACGTCGCCGGGCGGCGCATCCCACCGTTCTACAACGGCATGGCCACGGCGGCGGACTGGATGAGCGCCGCCTCATTCATCAGCCTGGCGGGTGGCCTCTACCTGCAGGGGTTCTCGGGCTCGGGCAGCCAGCCCGGCGGGCTGGCCTACGTGCTGGGGTGGACCGGCGGTTTCTGCCTGGTGGCGCTGCTGGTGGCACCCTACCTGCGCCAGCTCGGGCTTTACACCGTGCCGGACTACTTCGCGCACCGCTACGGCGGCCGCTGGCCCCGGCTGATCGCGGCGTTCTCGGCGATGCTGTGTTCCTTCACCTATGTGGTGGCGCAGATCTACGGCATCGGCCTGATCGCCTCGCGCCTGACCGGCGTGCAGTTCGAGCTCGGCATCCTGCTAGGGCTGGGCGGCGTGCTGCTCTGCTCGTTCCTGGGCGGCATGCGCGCCATTACCTGGACGCAGGTCGCGCAGTACATCATCCTGCTGCTCGCGTTCCTGATCCCGGTGTCATGGCTGGCGTTCAAGCAGCTGGGCAACCCGTTGGCACCGCTGGTGTACGGCACGCAGTTGCAGAAAATCACCGAGATCGAGAAGGAGTTGATCGAATCGCCGGCGGAAAAGCAGGTGCAGGCCGAGTACAAGCGGCGCGCCGCCGAATACGAAGCCCGCCTGAACAACATCGAAGAATCCGTCCGGCGCGAACGTGCCGCGGCGCAGCAGCGGATTCGCCAGCTGAAGACGCAGAACGCCGATTCGGCCCTCATAGTGGCCGCCAACCGCGAGCTGGCGGCGCTGCCGCGAGATGAGGCCGGTGCACGCGAATTGTGGACACGCGCGATGCACGAGAGCCTCGAACGCTCACGGCCTCTGGGCGGGTTGCCTCCCCACGCGCAGCCTTTCGCGGGCGATCCCGAAGGCACGCCTGCGCAGCAGGAAGCCTTCGACGTGTCGCGGCGCAACTTCCTGGCGCTGGTGTTCTGCCTGATGGTGGGCACGGCGGGCCTGCCGCACCTGCTGACCCGCTTTTACACCACGCCTAGCGTGAGGGAGGCGCGCTCCTCCGTCGGCTGGGCGCTGTTCTTCATCGCCTTGCTGTACCTGAGCGTGCCGGCCCTCGCGATGCTCGTCAAGTTCGAGGTCATGCAGACGCTGGTGGGCAGCCCTTTCGACGCGCTTCCGTCATGGATCCTGCAATGGGGCAAGGTCGATCCGTCGCTCATCTCCGTGAGGGACGTCAACGGCGACGGGATCGTGCAGTTCGGCGAGATCAGGCTGGGAGCCGACATCATCATGCTGGCCACGCCCGAGATCGGCGGCATGCCCTATGTCGTCTCGGGCCTGGTGGCCGCCGGCGGGCTCGCGGCCGCCTTGTCGACGGCCGACGGCCTGCTGCTCACGATCAGCAACGCGATGGTGCGGGACGTCTATGCGCAGGAGATCGGCCATCACGTGACACCCGAGCAGCGCGTGATCCTGTCCAAGTTCGCGCTGCTGGCGGTGGCGCTGGTCGCGGCGATGGTGGCATCGCTCAAGCCAGCCGACATCCTGCCGCTGGTGTCGGCGTCGTTCTCGCTGGCGGCGTCGGCCTTCGTGCCGGCCATGGTGCTGGGAATATTCTGGAAGGGCGCAACCCGGGCAGGCGCCGTTGCCGGCATGCTGGCCGGCCTGGGCGTCACCGTGTACTACATGCTCTCCAACGCCGCGGCGGTGCGCACGCTGTTCAAGCTGGCGCCCGGACCCCAGCTGTGGTTCGATATCGTGCCGGTGTCCGCTGGCGTCTTCGGCGTGGCGGTTGGCTTCGCCGTGGCGCTGGTCGTGAGCCTGATGACCTTGCGCGCCGACTGAGTGGCTCGCGCGCTCAGGACGCGGGCATGTGGGAATGGACTGCCGCGGCGAACTCGTCCGCTGTGTGGGCGCTGTGGACCTGCCGCAGCATCCCCTCGGCCCGCGAAACCGCCACCTGAAAATCACGGAGGTTACGCGCGGCTTCGATCCGAAGGCACAGCTCTTGGGCGTTCGGCCCCACCAAGTCCGTCAAACGCCGGCTGGCGAAGCGCTGCGCTTCGGCCAGTGTCATGGCGGGCGCAAGCGCCCCAGGGCCGGAGGCCGGACTGAGCGGGGCGGGCGCGGAAGCCCGAGCCGGTACGTGATGAGCAGGGGCCGCCGCGCCGGGCTCGATGAAGCCCTGGTCCGACAGCTGGGTCAGCAGCTCGTTCGTGTCGCCCAGCATCTGCGACAGTTGCGCCAGATCGTCGAAGGTCTTCTTGCCGTCGACCAGGATCAGCAGGGAGCGCAGCTTGGGCCCGAGGCCGTGCTGGCGGGTGGCGATGGCTTCAATGCCCTTGGCCGACTTGTGATAGACGACGTTCTTTTGGATCACGCACACTCCCATTTGCTTTTGTCAGTTCAGTGTAAGTTTTCGTGGATGCCAAGGCTAGTGGGTGTTTCACCTCAATCCGTTTAGCTTGCAACGCGAGGCTACACCCGGCTTGCCCGGCCGTTGGCGATTTGCCGGGTAATCCCTGAGGGGGTTTACATCCAAGCTCGCGAGCTTTGTAAGGGTCGAGTAAGCCCGGGTTCGAACCATGAAGGACACAGACAACGCGGGGGACAGTTTGCTAACTTTCGTGAGCGTCATCAAGCTCCTTTCGGAGATTGCATTGCTGGCTTTGGTCGGGCAGGGCGTACTGGGGTTGCTGGTGGGCGCCAGGCGCGAGCAGAACCTGTTCTACCAGTTGCTGCAGATCATGACGCGGCCCTTCGTCTCCACAGCGCGTCTCATCACTCCCAGGGCCGTGATCGACCGCCACGTCCCGATCGTCGCCTTCCTGCTGCTTTCCTTCGTCTGGATCGCGGCCACCTTCACCAAGATCAGCATCTGCGTGCGGATCGGTGTGGAACTGTGCAAATGATGCGCGCGCTGCGTTACCGGGGTTCGAAGTGGAGGGCGATGGCGCTCCTGGTTGTTGGCCAGCGCACCGCTGCAGCGCGCGTGTTCCGCACGATGATGGTCGAGTTCCCGGCGGACCCGTACGCACTGGCCAGCCTCGCGCACATGCAGGCGCAGGACGGCGACCGCAGGTCGGCGATGGAGAGCTTGGAGCAGCTTGTGGGGCTGGACCCAGGCGAAGGCCGCCACTGGTTCAATCTCGGCTTCGTGCTCGAAGAGCTTGGGGAGTACGAGCGTGCGCTCGAAGCACTCCGCCGCGCCACCCAGCTGCGGCCCGAGCTCGATCGTGCGTGGTATGGCCTTGGCCTGGTTCTGATCCGGCTGCAGCGCCTCGATGAAGCCGTCGCCGCCTTGAAACAAAACACCAGATTGCAACCGATGAGCCCGTACGGCTGGTACCAGCTGGCCCGGGTTCATATCGACCGGCAGGAGCCCGATGAGGCGGTGAAGATCATTCGCCACCTCAAGGGGTTCGAGCCGAAAGTGGCAGCTCAATTGGAGCGGGAAACCGGGCTGGTGACGGCGCCGGTGCTCTGAGGCAATTGAGCTGGCATTCCTGGGGCGCGGCCTGGTTGCAGGTTGCGGGTTCGCCCGCAGTGGTCGCGAAAAAGCCCGCAAGGGCGCTTTTGAGGAGCTGAGCGATGCAATTGACCGACAGGCACCAGGAGTACTGGCGCAAGACCTTGAGGATCACGGCGATTCTCCTGGCAATCTGGTTCGTCGTGACCTTCGTGGTGAGTTACTACGCACGCGAACTGAGTTTCAACTTCTTCGGCTGGCCATTCAGTTTCTGGATGGGCGCCCAGGGCGCCCTGGTGATCTACATACTGATCATCGGGTTCTACGCCAGGTACATGGGCAAGCTCGACATCGAGTACGGTGTTGAAGAGGAGGACTGATCATGGCTGGAATGTTTGACGTCAAGGCCGGCACGTCCGGCGCCGCGGCCACCGCCGCGTTCAAGAAGAACCTGAACAAGGTTTACAAGTGGTACACCGGGGGATTCCTGGTGTTCCTTGTCTTTCTCGCCATCTTTGAACAGATGGGCCTTTCGCGGCAGTGGATCGGGATGATCTTCCTTCTGGCCACGGTCGGCCTGTACGCCGGCATCGGCATCATGAGCCGCACGACGGACGCCGCCGAGTACTACGTGGCGGGACGAAGAGTGCCTGCCATGTACAACGGCATGGCGACAGGCGCCGACTGGATGTCAGCGGCGTCTTTCATCGGCATGGCCGGCGGCCTGTACCTGAGCGGCTACGACGGCCTGGCGTTCATCATGGGGTGGACTGGCGGCTATTGCCTGGTCGCGCTGTTCCTGGCGCCCTACATGCGCAAGTTCGGCCAATTCACCGTGCCCGACTTCCTGGGCGAGCGCTACGGCGGCCACGTCCCGCGTTTCATCGGGATCGTTGCGGCCATCCTGTGTTCGTTCACCTATGTCGTGGCGCAGATCTACGGCGTTGGCCTGATCACGGCGCGCATGGTCAACGTGCAGTTCGAGGTAGGCATTTTCCTCGGGCTGGGCGGCATCCTGGTTTGCTCCTTCCTTGGCGGCATGCGCGCGGTGACGTGGACGCAGGTGGCGCAGTACATCATCCTGATCGTGGCCTACATGATCCCGGTGGTGTGGCTGGCGGTGAAGCAGACCAGCGTTCCGGTGCCGCAGGCGGTTTACGGCTATCAGCTGGAAAAAGTCACGGCCAAGGAAAAGCTGCTCGCCAACGACCCCAAGGAGCTCGAAGTCCGCGAGATCTTCAAGAAGCGCTCGGCCGACCTGGCTGAGAAGCTGAAGAACCCAGGCCCCGCGCTGGCTGCGGACAAGGCTGCCGCCACGAAGAAGCTGGAGGACCTGAAGGCCGCCAATGCGATGGGGTCGCAAGTCTCCGCCGCCGAGAAGGAGCTTGCGGCAGTGCCCAAGGACGAGGCTGCAGCCAAGGTTGCATGGACGCGCGCGAAGGCGGCGGCGGACACCAAGTCCAAACCGTTGAATGGGATGCCACCCCACGCCAACCAGTTTGCCGGCGATCCCAAGGGTGATGCGGCGGCGCAGAAGACCTACGACACCTCGCGGCGCAACTTCCTCGCCCTGATCTTCTGCCTGATGGT
Source organism: Ramlibacter sp. WS9 (assembly GCF_003797765.1). Taxonomy (GTDB): domain Bacteria; phylum Pseudomonadota; class Gammaproteobacteria; order Burkholderiales; family Burkholderiaceae_C; genus Ramlibacter. The sequence continues at coordinate 89,839 of NZ_RKMB01000024.1, forward strand.
GGGTACGGCGGCGCTGCCCCACATCCTGATGCGCTACTACACCACGCCCAGCGTGAAGGAGGCGCGGGAGTCGGTGACCTGGTCGCTGTTCTTCATCTTCCTGCTTTACTTCACGGCGCCTGCGTTGGCCGTGCTGGCAAAGTATGAGGTGTTCCACGTACTGATCGGCACGCCGATCGACCAGCTACCGGCGTGGATCGCATCCTGGAACAAGGTCGACCCGACGCTGATGTCCATCACGGACATCAACAAGGACGGCATCCTCCAGCTCAACGAGATGAGCATCGGCGGCGACATCATCGTGCTGGCCACCCCGGAGATCGGCGGCTTGCCGTACGTGATCTCAGGCCTCGTGGCGGCGGGCGGGCTGGCTGCTGCGCTTTCGACGGCGGACGGGCTCCTGTTGACGATCGCCAATGCGCTGAGCCACGACCTGTACTACAAGATGATCGACCCAAATGCGTCCACCGCCCGTCGGGTGACCATTTCCAAGATGCTCCTGCTGGTGGTGGCCCTGTGCGCGGCATTTGTCGCGGCGCAGAAACCGGCTGACATCCTGTTCCTGGTGTCCGCGGCCTTCTCGTTTGGCGCCGCGGCGTTCTTCCCGGTGCTCGTCCTGGGCATCTTCTGGAAGCGGGCCAACCGGATGGGTGCCTCCTTTGGCATGGTGGCGGGCCTGGGCATCACGGTGTACTACATGGTGATGAACCAGCCCTGGCTGCGCGGCATCTTTGGCGTGACGTCGCCGGTTGACCTCTGGTTCGGGATCCTGCCGATCTCGGCAGGCGTGTTCGGCGTGCCGGTGGGGATCGCGGTGATCATCGTCGTCAGCTTGCTGACGCCGGCACCCAGCAAGCACATCCAGGAACTGGTGGATCACGTGCGCTACCCAAGCCTGAAGGGCACGGCCAAGAGCCTGGTGCACTAGAAGTCGGCGTTTCGAATCAGCCCCGGGGCCTCCAGGCGCCGGGGCTTTTTACGTCCTGAAGAGCGTCATTCGGTATCGGTGATCACCCATTTGCGGGTGCACTTGCGGCAGCAAACCTGCGTTTCGGCGCCGCCGTGGTTGGTCGCGACCACCGAGAAGCGCCCATACGTCCCGCAATCGGGGCAATTCGCCTGGTTGGCGATCCCCTCGGCGCGCATCAGGAGGTACAGGTAGCGGCGCAGCGCCCACAGGCCGATGGTGGCGCATACCACGACGAACAGCACGTTGGTCAGCTGGTCCTCGGTTGAGGCGCCTCGAAAAGCCTCGATGCTGCTCAGCAGGCCAATCACCGAGAGGAAGCACAGCAGCATGTAGGCATGGCACGAGAGCAGTTCGCGCTCGTACCACTTGCGAAACCCGGCCCGGCCTATGCCATCGGCCAGCCTCGAGGGGAGCCCGTCATCCGACATCGGTTTCATCGGCAGATCATCGCAAAAGTGCCGCTTGCTGTGGAAACCGGGAACCCGGTAACCGGAAAGGCTCTACCCACCGCATGAATGCGGCCGGGCCGGTTCGTGGGAGGGCGCGCAAGCCAGTTCTGGCTATAATCGTGGGCTTTCCCTTGCCACACCACATCTGACGCTGTGGGTGGCTGCTTATTAGCCGTAGCCGCGAAGGCGCGGCGCAACCCTCAAGGAGTCTTATGCGTCATTACGAAATCATCTTGCTGATCCACCCGGACCAGAGCGAACAGGTTCCGGCCATGCTGGAGCGCTACAAGGGCATGATCACCGCCGGCGGCGGCAAGATCCACCGCGTTGAAGACTGGGGCCGCCGCCAGCTGGCCTACCAGATCAACAAGCTCGCCAAGGCCCACTACCTGTGCGTGAACATCGAGGCCGACCAGCCCGTGATGGCCGAACTGGAACACGCTTTCCGCTTCAACGACGCCGTGCTGCGCCACCTGACCGTGGTGCGCAAGAAGGCCGATACCGGCCCGTCTTCGATGATGAAGACCGTCGAGCGCGAAGAAGCCCGCAAGACCCAGCAGGCGGAGTACCAGTCGTAAGCGGCTGACGCCGGAGAGTGAACCAGCTCGTTTTGAGCGCCCGTATCGCCCAGGCAGGAGCCATGCGATACACCCCCGCCGGGTTGCCGGCCCTGGATTTCAGCCTCGAACACGAGTCGGAAGTCACCGAAGCAGGGCAACCCAGGCAGGTGAAAGTGGCGATCAGGGCGGTGGCTTTTGGCAGCATGGCCGAGACGCTCGGCAAGCAGTCCATCGGCAGCAACTGGCAGTTCACAGGATTCCTGGCGACACCCCGCAACGGCAAGCACCCCGTGTTCCACATTCAGTCATTTCAAGCTTAATTCGTTCAATTTTTTTGCGGGACAGACCTTCAGCTCTGTCCCCAACTGATCAGGAGATCACATGGCCACGTTCAAGAAATTCAACAAGGACAAGCGTCCGAAGCGCAACACCCAGTCGCTGCTGTTCAAGCGCAAGCGCTTCTGCCGCTTCACCGTCGCCGGCGTCGAGGAAATCGACTACAAGGACGTCGACACCCTGCGCGACTTCATCGCCGAAAACGGCAAGATCATCCCGGCCCGCCTGACCGGCACCCGCGCGATCTACCAGCGTCAACTCAACACCGCCATCAAGCGCGCTCGCTTCCTGGCCCTGGTCCCGTACACGGACCAGCACCGCATCTAAGGGGCCAAGAACATGCAAGTTATCCTGCTCGACAAAGTCCTGAACGTCGGCGCTCTCGGTGAGATCGTCAAGGTCAAAGACGGCTACGCCCGCAACTTCCTGATTCCCCAAAAGCTCGCCCGCCGCGCCACCGAAGCCAACAAGGCCGAATTCGAAGCCAAGCGCGTCGAACTCGAGAAGGCAGCGGCTGCCAAGCTGGCCGAGATGCAAGCGCAAGGCGAGAAGCTCGCCGGCACGACCATCAAGCTGACGCAGAAGGCCGGCGTTGACGGCCGCCTGTTCGGCTCGGTCACCAACTTCGACGTCGCCGAAGAACTGGCCAAGCAAGGCTACAAGGTCGCCAAGGCCCAGGTTCGCATGCCCAATGGCCCGATCAAGACCGTCGGCGACAGCACTGTCTCCGTGGCCCTGCACACGGACGTCGTGGTCGACATCAACGTCACCGTGTACGGCGAAACGGCTTAATACAGCACAGCGCTTTGCGCAAGAAAAAGCCGCCCGCGGGCGGCTTTTTCATTGGGTCTGTGGTTATACCGGCTGGTCCACCGGCTATCCACAGTGTTGCCCAGGAAATCCACAGCTTCTCCTGACGGTTTTGCCCAGCCTTTGTGCTGGACGTCCACAAGACGCCGCCGTAGCATCATCCATCCTTCCGAGCCGCCGATGTCCGCAGTACTTACCTCCCTCGACGACGAATTCTCCCGCGACCACCAGATCGCGCAGCTGCGCATTCCGCCTCATTCCGTTGAAGCCGAATCCAGCGTCCTGGGAGGCCTGCTCCTGGACAACAACGCCTGGGACCGGGTGGGCGACCTGCTCACCGACGGCGACTTCTACCGCTACGAGCATCGCCTCATTTACGCCTCCATCGGCGGCCTGATCAATGCCACCAAGCCGGCTGACGTCATCACGGTCTATGAGCAACTGCAGGGCCTCGGCAAGGCAGAGGAAGTGGGTGGCCTTGCGTACCTGAACTCCCTCGCGCAATACGTGCCCAGCGCGAGCAACATCCGCCGCTATGCGGAGATCGTGCGCGAGCGATCCATCCTGCGCAAGCTGGTGAGCGCCAGCGACGAGATCGCCACGGCGGCCTTCAACACGCAGGGCAAGGCCGTCGACAAGATCCTCGACGAAGCCGAGCAGAAGATCTTCAACATCGGCGAGGAAGGCTCGCGGATGAAGCAGGGCTTCCAGGGCATGGATTCGCTGGTGGTGCAACTGCTGGACCGGGTCCAGGAGATGGCCGACAACCCGAACGACATCACGGGTGTGCCGAGCGGCTTCTACGACCTGGACCGCATGACTTCAGGCATGCAGGCCGGCGACATGATCGTGCTGGCGGCGCGGCCCTCCATGGGCAAAGCCCAGCCGATCGATGCGAAGGTGCGGACTCTTGGAGGCTGGAAGGCCATGGGCGACCTCGAAGTGGGCGATGCGGTCGCCTCGGCCGATGGTCGCGCTTCCATCGTTACCGGCGTCTTTCCGCAAGGCACACGCGAGGTCTACCGCATCACCTTTTCCGACGGCCGTTCTGCCGAATGCTGTGCGGAACATCTTTGGAAGGTCTCTTGCCGCCATTGGGATGCGCCCCGGGTGCTGGACACAGCGAAGCTGATTGAATTGCTGGGCCGGAAGCGCTACCAGGATCGCATCTGGATCGACCGCGCCACGGGTGACTTCGGCCACGTCGATCCGCTGCCGGTTGATCCCTGGGTATTGGGAGCCCTGCTTGGCGATGGGAATCTGACGGGCACCGGCAGCGTGCGCTTCTCGACTGCTTCGCCGGAAATTGTTGAACTGATGCGCAGCCGTGCTGGCGACGGGATGGAAGTGACCCATGCGGGGAGATATGACTACCGCATCGTCCGGCAGGATCGGGGGCACGCGTCGGGCTTTGCCGGGATGCAGCCGAATCCACTGCGCACCGCACTGGAAGCCTTGCGTCTGTCCGGCTTGCCCAGCGATCGCAAGTTCATTCCACGCCTGTACCTCGAAGCATCCAGGGGCGCCCGCCTCGATCTCTTGCGTGGGCTGATGGACACCGACGGCTGGATCGAGCGATGGGGCAGCGCCCGCTTGTCGACATCGAGCCGGCAGTTGGCAAACGATATCGCGGAACTGGTTCGTTCGCTGGGTGGCTGGTGCTCCATCGCGCCCAAGCAACCTCATTTCACGAATGTCGCCGGCATTCGCGTCGCGGGTCTGCCGGCTTATGTCTGCCACATCTCTCACCCACAGCCTCGCGAACTCTTCCTGCTTTCTGAAAAGCAGGCCCGCGCTCCCGAGGCGTGGACTCGCCAGAAGCGGCTGACCATCAAATCGATCGTTCCAAGCCGGCAGGCCGCTTGCCAATGCATTTCGGTCAGCCACCCCGATCGCCTCTACATCACCGACGATGATGTCGTCACACACAACACCGCCCTGGCGATCAATATCGCCGAACACGTTGCGCTGAACGAAGGCCTGCCGGTGGCGGTGTTCTCCATGGAAATGGGGGCCTCGCAGCTGGCGGTGCGTATCGTCGGCTCGATCGGCCGCATCGACCAGATGCACCTGCGAACCGGCAAGCTCACGGATTCGGAATGGCCGCGCCTCACCGAAGCCGTCGAGAAGCTGCGCAACATCTCACTGCACATCGACGAGACACCCGGCCTCACCACGAGCGAGCTGCGCGCCAACGCGCGCCGCCTCGCGCGCCAGTGCGGCAAGCTCGGCCTGATCGTGGTCGACTACCTGCAGCTCATGAGCACGTCGGCCAGCATGAACGACGAGAACCGCGCCACGGCCGTGGGCGAAATCTCGCGGGGCCTCAAGATGCTCGCGAAGGAATTGCAGTGCCCCGTGATCGCGCTGTCTCAGCTGTCGCGCGGCGTGGAGTCGCGCACCGACAAGCGGCCCATGATGAGCGACCTGCGCGAATCCGGCGCCATCGAGCAGGACGCCGACGTGATCATGTTCATCTACCGCGACGACTACTACAACAAGGACTCCAAGGAGCCCGGCGTCGCCGAGATCATCATCAGCAAGCAGCGTAACGGCCCCACCGGGACGGTGAAGCTCGCGTTCATGAAGGAGCTGACACGGTTCGAGTCGCTGGCCTCGGGCGGCAGCAGCGATTTCTAGAGCGAGCGGCTAGCGGCTGAAAGCCTTGCGTGAGCCGTCCTCAAACACCTCGTCGTCACGCACCAGGTTTCCAGCGTCGTCCCACGCGCGCTCACGCGTAAGGCGGCCGTTCTGGTCGTAGATGCGTTCGCCGACCTGGCGGCGTGCCGTATTGAACCGCAGGTGGCTGCCTACCGGCGTACGCTGGCCCCGCTGTTCGGTCCAGCGACTCGTGGTGGCCGTGCCGCCGTCGTCGTGGAACTCCTTCTCGGAGATAGTGGCAATGCGGTCGTTCCAGCTCCACTCGGTGCTCCGGCGCGGCTGCCCGTTGAGATAGAACTGGTTGTCCGAAACCATCCGCCCTTCGGCCCACTTCTGTTCGCGCGCAAGGCTGCCGCGCTCGGAAAACTCTTGCAGCCGCTCGCTGCGTATCTCGCGGCCCGTCACGACGCGCTCCCGCTCACGACGCTTGACTCCGTTGGCGCCGAACTCGCGTTCGATGCGGCGTGGGCCGTCCACCTCTTCGGATTGGCGAATCTGACCCTGTTCGTCCAGCCGGTCGAAGCGGATGCGCTGCCCCTGCAGCCATGTACCCCGCGCCTGCATGTGGCCGCGTTCGTGGAACAGCTCCGCGCTTGAGGGCGCACCACCAAAGCCGCAGGAACGCGCGTCGTCGAACGCAGGCGCGAGCTGCGCCTTGGCGCCGCAGCGCAGGTCGCCGAGCCGCCCCTGCGTGGTGAATTCGGCCGCGGCCTGGGGCTCGCGATCACCATCGGCTGCGTGAAAGGACACCCTGCGCAGCTGCCCATTGGGATGAAAGCGGCGCGCCAGGCCGCGCAGGCTGCCGTTCTCGTACTCGCCTTCGAAAAGCACTTTGCCATCCGGGCCGAACTCGCGAGCGCGGCCCTGCATGTTGCCCTGGGTGTTGACGCTGTGTTCCTTCTGCAGACGACCGTTCTCGTAAAAGCGCACCAGGCCCATGAACTGGCCTGCGCGAAGTTCCTGCTCGCGCTGGAGCAGACCGCTGTCGCGGTCCTTGCACCGCATGAGGCCCGTCTTGCCGGCCGTGGTGGAGCCGTTGGCAGGGTTGACGTGCTGGCCGCCGATATCGCAATCGAACACGGCCTGGGCTGCCCCGCAGGCCGCCAGCAGCAGCCAGGCCGCGTGCTTCAGAGAACCTCGCTCGCGAAATCCGCCAACCGCGACCGCTCGCCACGCGCCAAGGTGATGTGCCCGCTGTGCGGCCAGCCCTTGAACTTGTCGACGGCAAACGTCAGGCCCGACGAGCCTTCGGTGAGGTAGGGCGTGTCGATCTGCGCGAGGTTGCCCATACAGATGATCTTGGTGCCCGGGCCGGCGCGCGTGATCAGGGTCTTCATCTGCTTGGGCGTCAGGTTCTGCGCTTCGTCGATGATGACGTACTTGTTCAGGAACGTGCGGCCGCGCATGAAATTCATGCTCTTGATCTTGATGCGGCTGCGGATCAACTCGTTGGTGGCCGCGCGGCCCCATTCACCGGCGCTGGTCTCGGTCTTGGCCAGCACTTCGAGGTTGTCGTCCAGCGCGCCCATCCACGGGCCCATCTTTTCTTCTTCGGTGCCGGGCAGGAAGCCGATGTCCTCGCCCACGCTCACGGTGGCGCGGGTCATGATGATCTCGGTGTAGCGGCGGTCGTCCAGCACCTGCGTGAGTCCCGAGGCGAGCGCCATGAGCGTCTTGCCGGTACCGGCCGTGCCGGTGAGCGTGACGAAGTCGATCTCCGGGTCCATCAGCAGGTTCATCGCGAAGTTCTGTTCGCGATTGCGCGTGGTCACGCCCCAGACCGAGTTCTTCAAATGGCCATAGTCCTTGAGCGTCTTGAGCACGGCCGTCTTCGCGCGGATCTCGGTGACGCGGGCGTACAGGCTCGGCTCGCCGGGCGACTCGAAATAGACGAACTGGTTGATCAACAGGCTGGGCACGACCGGGCCGGTGATGCGGTAGTAGGTGTGCTGGCCGCTTTGCCAGCTCTCGATGGTCTTGCCGTGCTTGGTCCAGAAGTCCGGGGGCAGGGCCATCGCGCCCGAATACAGCAGCTCGAGATCGTCGAGTGTCTTGTCGTTCTGGTAGTCGTCGGTGGCCAGGCCCAGCGCGCGGGCCTTGACGCGCATGTTGATGTCCTTGGACACCAGCACCACATCGCGCGGTGCATGCTGTTCGCGCAGGGCAGCAACGACACCGAGGATCTGGTTGTCCGCCTTGCCGGGCGGCAGGCCCAGCGGCAGGCTGCTTTCGAGCGGTTTGGTCTGGAAGAACAGGCAGCCGCCGGCTTCGCGATGGCCGGTGGTGTCCAGCTTCAGGCCATGGGCAATGTCCGCCCCGTTTTGGCCGGCCAAAGCGTCCAGCGTGCGGCTGGCCTGGCGGGCATTGCGCGCAACCTCCGTCATCCCTTTCTTGTGGCCGTCCAGTTCCTCCAGCACGATCATCGGCAGGAAGATGTCGTGCTCTTCGAAGCGGAACAGGCTCATCGGGTCGTGCATCAGCACGTTGGTGTCCAGCACGAACAGCTTGGACGGGCCGGACGACTTCGCTTTGCGCGCAGGGCGCTGCACAGGCTCCGGCGTCACGCGCTTGCGGGCCGCCGGCACTACCGGGTCGGCATGCTCGAAATATTCGTCCGCGGGCGCCTTCAGCGCTTCGGGATGCGCCTCGCCGCCACCCCGGGGATCGAAGTCCAGGGCGACCTGGGGCTTCTCGGCCAGCGGGCTTTCAGCGAGGCTTGCCTCCGTTTTTCGCGGTGCCTTGTGCGAGGAGCGGGCCGGAGCGTCGTAGGCTTCCGGCGGGAGCAGGGCGGCGCGCTTGGTGGGGGCGGGGGGCAG
>NZ_RKMB01000025.1 GCF_003797765.1 Ramlibacter sp. WS9
GTCGATGGGTGGAGCGCTAGCGGTCGCCACCATCGACGGGATGAGGGCTGCAGCAGGGGTCGTCGCGCGCGGCGCAGTCTGCCGCGCGGGTGCTTGCGGCGCTGCGAAGACGCGTGAAGGCAGTGCAGGGGCAGAAGTCAGCGCAGTCGGCAACGCCGCGACCTGGAGCGATAGCGTTGCGGGCGGATTCGATGCGGGAGGGGCCGGTGGCGCAGCCTGCACGACGAGCTGTTCCTGCGCAGCCGATGCCTTACTAGGCCGCTCTTTCTGGATGAGGCTCTCGCTCTCGTGCTCGCTATTGCTCGCCACCACCAGCGCGAGGACGCCCATGGCGCCCAGTGCGCCGAAGCCTGCCGCGAGGTGCTTGACCAGGACACGAGGCTCGGGCGCGGCGGGTTTGGGCGGGGCGGCATCCGGCGCGCCCGCCGGGGGAGTGGGCCGCGTCGCTACAGTGGGCGTGGGAAAGCGCTCCTCGTACTGGGCGCGCTTTTCAGGCGACCCGAGCGCCTCGTAAGCAAGGTTGATTCGCGTCGCCGCGTCGCTGGGCCACGCCGAACCGGGGCCGCCAGAAAAGTCCGGGTGGACCAGGCGCATCATCAGCCGATAGTGTTCCTTGATGGTTGCTGCATCGCTTGCGCGGGTGACGCCCAGCAGCGTGTAGTGATCGGCCCCAGGAAAGATGACCGCGAAGCGGACGAAGAAAGCGGCGGCCCGCTGGACGGACGCGCCGTGCTCGTCGTCTGCCGACTTGCCCGCGGCAAGCTGGAGGATTGCGCGGATCGAGCCGAAGAGGACGGCGGGTTCCCTGAGCGCGGTGGAATACTTGCCCGGCTGGCGGTGATAGTCCAGCAAAGCCACGGACAAGGGCGATTGCCCGGCTGCCGCGGGCTCAGGCGCAGGCTGCTTGGCCACCGCCTAGCCCTGGGTCGCGCTCTTGGCGGAGCGCCGGCTTTCCCTGGTGGACCCCTTCTCGACCGCACCGTAGCCGTAGTACGACTCGTAATGCTGATGACTCACGTTGCGCTGAACCTGGGTAAGCACGACGCCTCTCGGAACAAGACCCGCCAGTCGAAGCCGGCGCAGGGCGTCTCGCACCTGCGATTTGCGGGTGCTGCCTGCATGCACCACGAACAGGATGTTCTGAATCTGGTTGCCCAGCACGATGGAGTCCGCGATGCCCAGCAGCGGCGGGGCATCCACGATCACGTAATGAATGCCGTGGGCAGTGGCCTGGTCGAGTACGGCCGCCAGCTTGGGGCCAAGCAGCAGGTCGACCGGGTTCGGCGGGATCGGCCCGGCCGTCATGACGGAGAGGAAGGGAACGGTTGTCTGCGTGATCAGGGTGGCGGCGCCATAGTCGCCCGAAAGCAGGTTCGACAGGCCTGATTCATTGGGGATGCCCAATTGCTTGTGGACCGAAGGATTGCGCATGTCCGCGTCGATCAACAGCACCCTCTGCCCCATCTGCGCAAAGTTGATCGCCAGGGCCAGCGCACTTGTGCTCTTGCCTTCGTCGCGCGTGGTGCTGGTGATAAGCAGCCTGCGCGGCGCGCCTTCTGACGTTGAGAATTGCAGCGACGTGCGCAAGGAGCGATAGGCTTCCGCAATCGGCGATCGCGGCTGGGTGTGTACCTCGAATGCGATGGAGGTTTTATCCTGGTCACGTCGCTGACTGATCATCGGCACGATGCCCATCAGCGCCACACCCAGCGTCCGCTCGATCTCGTCGGGGAACTTGAAGGAGTCGTCCAGATATTCGAGGAGGAAGACCATGCACAGGCCCAACACGAGTCCGACTGCCAGTCCGAACATGAGGTTGCGCTGCAGATCGGGTTTGTAAGGGAACAACGGCGGTTCAGCGCGATCGACAACCGAAATGTTGTTGGCAGTGATGTCACCGGAAACACCGATTTGCTTCAGCCGCTGCAGGAGGCCGTCGTACAGCTGGCGATTGGTATCCACCTCGCGCTTGAGCAGGTTCAGGTCAATGCTGCTGTCTTGCGTGCTAAGCACTTGCTTGCGGGTCTCTCCGAGCTTGCTGCGCAGCAGGCTTTCCTGCCGCTGCGCGGCCTCGTACTGCGACTGCACGGCGGCACTGACGGCGGCGATCTCGGCCTTGATCTGCGAGTCGGCTTTGTCGATTTGCCCTTTGAGCTGGACCATCTTGGGAAAGTCCGGCTTGTAAATGCCCAGGTTCTGCTGGTACTCGATCTCCAGCTTGGCCTTTACTTCCTTGTAGTTCTGGATCGGTTTGCTTTCCATCACCTGCTGGGCGGCGTCGGGGCTGCGTTTGATCTCGGCGAAGGCGGCTTCGGCCTTGATGCGCTCCTGCTCGGCGCGTGCGAGAGCGGTGGCATAGTCGGTATAGGTTTGGTTGACGACGTTCGTCTTGTCGTCCAGGGTGAGAATCTGCCGCGTCTGCGCGTACTGATTGAGCTTGCGCTCTGACTCTTCCAGCTTGGCCTTGACCTGTTTGATCTGGTCTTCCAGAAAGGTTTTGGCATAGGTCGACGCTTCCATGCGCCTTTCCAGGCCCATGGCGATGAAGGCCTGGGCCGTCGCGTTTGCAATCTGCGCGGCGAGTGCTGGGTTGGTGTTGTCCACGTGCACGCGAACCAGGCGCGAGTTTCGAACGGGTTCGATTGTGAGTGAACCCAAGAAGCCGCCAATGACCCCTTCGCGGCTCAGCACTTCAGAGTCTGCGTTGGCCGGCATAGTCAACTTGCGGTAGCCGCCCACGATACGGTCGATATAGCCGGTGGACTGCGCCGCAGGCTTTGCATCAGTGGGTTGTCCAACTTTGGCTGGTGCCGTCGCCTTCGGGCGCTCTAGCCGAAGTTCGTCGACGACCCTTTCGGCCAAAGAGCGGCTGCGCAGCAGCTCATACTGCGTCTTCAGCAGCGTGAACTCGTCAGAATAAGGCTCCTGGTCCAAGTCATTGTTGAAGTTCACCACGCGCGGAGCACTCTTTTCGATCTGCAGCGTGAGCGTCGAGCGGTAGACCGGGGTACTCAACAAGGTCCTCACAACGGAGACGGAACCCGCCACAAGGAGCACGGCCAGCAGCGTCCACTTGTGCTTCAGGACGATCCGGAGCAGATCGGTCAGCGTCAGTGCACTGCTTGCAGCCTCATCGCCGCCTACGTTGTCGGTTCCGACCTGCAGTTGATACGGCCGATGCAGTGCCATGGCGGTGTTGGCGCCCCGTTGGGGGCGCTGCAGCGCTGGCGTCAAATGAGGATCGGACATGATTTCAATGGTTGGGCAATCGGGCGGAGGGTGCCCGGAATGCCCCCGTTAGCGGCCAAAGACCGAGAAGGGGTTGATCGAGTCGAGCACGTCGCGGAACACGGAGTCCTTCAGGAGAGCCCGGGTGCTGTCCCGCTGGACGACGATGAGGTCATCGCCCTTGATCACCGGATCGTCTGCGGTGCCCGAGCGGATCTTGTTGACGTCGTACACCGCCACTTCACGCACGCGCTTTTCGTTCACGCGAAACAGCATGACCTCAGTTGAGTTCGCGATAGGGCCGAAGCCACCGGCCAGCGCCAACGCGCGCAGCAGCGTGATCTGGCCCGTCAATGGGAATATGCCAGGCTTGGTGACTGCGCCTTCCACCGTAATGCGCTCGGTGGTGAATTCCTTGATGAAGACGGAGATTTGCGGGTTCTGCAGATACTTCTCGCGATAGCGGTCGGCGATGCGCGTTTCAAGTTCTTGCGATGTGGAGCCGGCGACTTGCACCGCGCCGATCAGGGGCAGCGAGATCATGCCGGCCGCGTTGACGCGGACCGTGCGCTTCATGTTGTCCAAGTCCATGATCTCGATGTCGATCAGGTCATTGGGCCCCACCCGATAGTCTTTGCTCAGGGAGACCAGCGGCGCCGCCAAGGGCGCGCTGCCTGCGAGCGGCGCTGCGTCGGTGGCAAAGTTCGACTTCGCACCATCCGGCTGCAGCGCGACGATGCGAAGGTCAGGTGACTGGGCAGGCGCCTGCGCGAAGCAAACGCCGCTGATGGCCAACAGCGCCATCGCCGCAAAGGCATTGATTCGAACAGGTTTCACTACGGGCCTCTCTGAGACTGGGAAGACTAAGCGGCGCTACGCGTTGCTGTTTGAAGGCGTGCACCGGGTGTCAAGAATTGCGGCAGCTTTGTCACGTTTTTAAGTAACACGCCCTGGAGCCCCCCCATCCCATTTTGCCGCAGAGCTGCAAAATCTTCTCGTGACTTTTGCACGATGTTTAGCAACGAACGGTTGCTTATTCCACCGGTGCGCATACGCACCAGGACCTCTGGAATGTAAGCGGCATGAACACCCCCGCCCCACAGGATGCGAAGCATGTTCTCGTAGTCTGCGGCAATGCGAAAGCGGGTGTCGAAGCCGCCCATGCGCTCATAGTGTTCCCGGCGCACGTAGAACGTGGGGTGGGGCGGCATCCAGCCGTGCGTGAGCCGGCTGCGGCGGAACGCCCCTGCGCGCCAATACCGCACTACGCGTGAAGCGTCGTCCTTGTTGACGTACACCAGGTCGCCGTACACGGCCCCAACAGACGGATCTTCGAACGCCGCGGCAACACGCTCCAGCGCCTGGGGCGTCGCGTAGCTGTCGTCGGCGTGCATGAATCCCACCACGTCGCCGGTGGCACGGCTGATGCCCTTGTTCAACGCGTCGTAGAGCCCGTTGTCTGGCTCGGATACCATCTGGGCTATCGAATGCTTGTGCCGGGCGAGAATGTCCAGGCTTCCGTCGGTGGAGCCGCCATCGATCACCACATGCTCAACGTGCCGCCAGGACTGGGCGCGCACCGACTGCAGAGCTTCATCCAAGGTGGACGCCCTGTTGAACACGGCAGTGATGACGGAGATGTGTAACGACATGTGAAAAGTGTGTCGCTCACATGATATCCAGCGCAAGCCCTCCTGCATACTCTTTGAGCAGTTTTGTTACAAAGCCCAGCGCAGAAGCGTCAGGAATCCACATTTTTGGCAACAACCTGCGTGGCGATTCCGACTCAACGTCGGCGGTAGCGGCGATCACCTGCACGCCCGAGCCCGACCAAGCCTTCTCGAAGGTCTTGATCGCGCGGGGCATATGGATGGCCGACGTAACCAAAAGAACTCGTTTTGCCCCCAACGACTGGACCAGCGGCAGGCTGTTGGCGGCGTTCTCGCGGGTGTTGCGGCTCAGGCCCTCAATCCGGATCGCTTGGTGCGGTACCCCCAACACGCCCAGCATCTCGGTGATCGCTTCGGCTTCGACCTGCTCGCCTTCCTGCCCGGGTTGGTTGCCTCCTGCAACGACGACCCAAGGGGCTTTTCGAGCCCTGTAGAGCTCGGCCGTGAACCAGACGCGCCCCGCTGAGGGGCCAATGTTGAACGTAGGCCGTTTGGGTGGGCTGGCGCCAGACAGCGCCCCCCCAAGGACCAGGATGACGTCAGCGGATGGCGAGGCCGCGGCTGTAATCGCTGGATACTTTTGCTCGAGCGGCGCGGCCAGTGCCAGGGCGACGACCGGCGTGGACGCCATCCAAAGCAGGGCAAAGCCGGAGAGGGCAAGAACGAATGTCCATCGCCGGTGGCGGAGCAGCAAGCAGGCGCCGGCAGCGATCCATAAGCCGAGCCCCCATGTCAGCGGGGCGAGCAGGTAGCTGGCGATCTTGCTGATTTCGAACAATTGCCTCGACCAGCGCCTACGCCCTCGCGCCTGCCGAATCGGCAGGCGTGCGGCGCACAAGCCAGTCTCCCAAAACGAGTACGTCCATCTTCGTGCGCAGGAAGCAATCGAGGGCTTCCTGCGGCGTGCAGACCACCGGCTCGTTCTCGTTGAACGATGTGTTCAGCACCATCGGTACACCCGTGATGTCGCGGAAGGCCGAGATCAGCTTGTAGTAGCGCCCATTGGTTTCCCGGTTGACGGTCTGCAGCCGGCCGGATCCATCCACGTGAGTCACTGCCGGGATCAATGCCCGCTTCTCCGTGCGGATCGGATAGACCTGCATCATGAAGGGCACCTCACCATCGAGTTCGAACCATTCGGGCACAGCTTCCTGGAGAACGGAAGGCGCGAACGGTCTGAACGATTCGCGGCGCTTGATCTTCAGGTTCAGGATGTCCTTCATGTCGGCCCGGCGCGGATCGCCCAGGATCGAACGATTGCCCAAGGCGCGCGGGCCCCACTCCATGCGCCCCTGGAACCAACCGATGACTTCGCCGCGCTCGATGGCGGCCGCTGTCTGGCTGACCAGAACTTCTTCATCACGCACGTGAGTAACCGTGCAGCCGGCTTGTGCGATCTCGGGCGAGCGCTCGGTGACGAGACGCTCCATTGCCTCGCTCCCGTAATGGGGGCCCCAGTAAGCGTGATCGTGCGCGGGGCCGCGCGCACCGCCGAGCTGGTGCCACACGCAGTAGGCCGCCCCGACAGCGCCGCCTGCATCCCCGGCAGCCGACTGGACATACACACGCTCGAACGGCGTCTTCAACGTGATCTTGCCGTTGGCGACCGAGTTCATTCCGCAGCCACCGGCGACTGCAACGGCATCCAGCCCGTAACGGGTGTGCAGCGCGTTGAGCAGGTGGAAGAACGCTTCCTCGTACATCGCCTGAGCCGATCGGGCCAAGTCCTTGTGGCGCTGCGTCAGCGGTTCATCCGCTACGCGCGAAGGCCCCAGCAGGTCAGTCATTGCCTGGCTGTAGAGCGTGCCGAAGTCGGGGCTGCCGTCCACCTGTCCGTAGTCGATCTTTTCGCGATGGTGGCGAAAGCAGTCGAGCTTGAGCCGGAAGCTGCCATCAGGCTGCAACGCCACAAGCTGGCGCATCTGGTCCATGTAGATCGGCTGGCCGTATGGCGCCAATCCCATGACCTTGTACTCGTCCCCATAGTTGGGAAAGCCGATGAATTGGGTCACCGCCTGATAGAAGATGCCCAGAGAGTGCGGAAAGAGCACGCGCTCGTCGACCCTGATCGCTGTTCCGTCCCCCACGCCCCAGGCGGCGCTGGCGAAATCGCCAAAGCCGTCCACTGAGACCACCACCGCCTTGTCGAACGGTGACACGTGGAAGGCCGACGACATGTGTGCGAGGTGGTGTTCGACAGCGTGAACTTCGCCTGTGAAGGTATCCCCCGGGAATGCCAGCGCCAAGTGCTGCCCTATTCCGATGCGCTCTCGCTTGTTGCGCAAGCGATTCATCACCATCCCGAAGTCCGGCCGGTTGACGAGCGTGTACGCGATCTTCTTTGCGAGATTGGCCTTGGCGTCCTGGTTGATCGCCACATGATCCACTTGCGCCAGTGAAATGCCAGCTTCGGACAGGCAAAAGCGGATGGCCTCGCTGGGAAAGCCGGCCCAGTGCTTGATGCGGCGGAATCGCTCTTCTTCCGCCGCAGCGATCATCACACCGTCCTTGACCAGACAGGCCGCCGAATCAGCATGGAATGCGTTGATGCCGAGGATGTAGGTCATCTGTTTTTCCGGCGATCCATGCCGGACTCCACGAGTTTGGCGCTGAGGATGGCCTCAGCGATGCCGCGTTGAAACGCATAGACGAGCCCGCGACGGCCATCCTTCAGGCCCCCGCCTATGGTGAGGCAATAGAGCGGCACCAGCCAGGGGGTGATCAAAACCATTCGCCGCAAGCGATCGCGCCAACTCAGGCGTGCCCATGGCGTGGACAGAAGCAGTCGGCATTCAAGCGCCGCATACCGATCCTGCGCTGTCAGCCACGAGGACATGGGCTTTCGGTCGTCATGGAGTGCTCGGGCGGCCAGTGACGAGACGTCGCCCCTGATGTGCACGCGCTGGGTGTGGCCATCCTGTTCATAACGCGCGTGGGCCCGCCGATACAAGACTGTCACATCGGGATAGAGCGAGCCCGTCAGAGGCTGGCCGTGAATGCAGTACCTGAAGTTGACGCGATAGCCGCTGACTTCAGGCGCTGTCTCCAGAAGGGCGATCTCATCCACAAGATCGGGCGTCAGCACGTAGTCGGCGTCAAGCGCCAACACCCACTCGGCCGCCAGGCCGCACTCTGCAATGCCGTAGTTCCACTGGTTTGCATGGTTGTCGAAAGCGCGCATCACAACACGCACATTGGGATAGCGCGCAGCTATTTCGAGCGTCGAATCGGTGCTGCCGCTATCCAGAACGACAATTTTGGGAAAGCGGTCCAACGCATCCAACGTCCGGGCGAGGTTGGCTTGCTCGTTCCATGTGAGGATGAGGACGTCGACACGTTCCAGAAAACTCATGGTGACTTCTAACGTCTGAGCGCGAGGAGCGAAAAGGTTTCGCGTCCCGCCGCTTCGAGAGTCTTGCCATCGCGCATGTCGAACCCGAAGCTCTCGAGGAAATCCCAACACTTCGCATCCACATAGCCATCGATGTACACGCCCTTGACTCTTCCCTCATCGAAGAACATGCGCGCGCCTTCCAATACCGCCATTTCCTGGCCCTCGACGTCGATCTTGATGATAAGGTCACGCTGCGCGAACGCGATGTTTGCCAACGGCACGATGTCGGCGGCGAATACTTCTTGCGCGATATTGTATTGATTCGAAATATCGGCGCGCGTAGTCACGTGAGACACGGCGCCGCCCACGAACTGCACCCGTTCCTGACGCTCCCCAACGCCAACGTTCATCGCGGAAAAGCCATGCAAGTGCGCATTCGCTTCAAGCCGGGTAAACGTATCAGGGTGAACTTCAAAAGCGTATACATGAAAGTCTTCATGTATACGCTTGAAGCGGGAAAAAACGATGGAGTACAACCCGACGTTTGCGCCAATGTCCACGAATGCGCAGTTGTTGGAGATGATATTTGCCAGCGATAACAAAACCGGTGTTTCGTCGCGCAAAGCAGACAGGCGCGCTGATGCCTTCGAGGCACGGAGGTAGCCGTTTTCCTTTACGCTGTGGACGTGAAAGGTGCTTCCAAGGAGGGTTGCCGACAGCAACCGGTTCCCGTACAGCATGCGGGTGACAAAACGCCGCAGCCTGGGCTGCTTGATGAAGAACACATCGATGAGCCATTCAATCATTGCGTTCTTTCCGGTAGCCTGTCGGCGAGTATGTCAACGTACAGCCGGTTCAAGCGGGCTCCCATCGCTGTGTCAGAAAAGCGATCGCGCGCGAGCGTTCGCGCATTCAATGACATCGGCGCGCATCGACTTTGAGCAATGATACGGCGAAGACCGTCCGCAATGGCTTGCGCATCGGTAGCCGTCGCAAGGCCCGCACCCGCCTGGACTACGTCGTCGGCAATGGCGACGCCTTCACCCACCAGGCATGGCAAGCCCGCGGCCAACGCCTCAGCCGCTGCGATGCCAAAGTTCTCAGAGTAAGAGGGCAAGACAAAGACATCCGCGGCGGCGAAGGCCGCAGCCTTCATTGCTCCTTCGAGGTGACCGGTCCAGGTCACTTGCGGGCCGATTCCACGTTCACTGGCGCGTCGCCGTAGCGCGGCCACGTAGTCGGGCGGGCCGCTGCCCGCCACAACGAGTCGCAACCCGGGCATATCCTGGCGGACCAACGCCACGGCGTCCAGTAGCCCTTCGAGGTTCTTCTTCGGATCCAGTCGCGACAGGAACAGTACGGACGGCGATTCCGGATCGCATACGCCTCGGTGACTGGCGGACAAGTCGAAAGCGGCTACGTTGATCCCCAATGGAATCACCGCGTCACGAAGCGCGAGCCCGAGGCGGCGCGCTTCCTGGGCCTCCTGCACGCTGGTGAAGTGAACTGCAGCCGCGCCACGCAGCGCTGGGCCCTCAACGAGCTCCATGGACAACCGCTTGAGCCATGGTCTGCGTTGCGTCATGCCATAGCCGTTCAAAGTGCCCAAGGGGCGAATGACATACGGTACGCCCGCTCGGCGCGCCGCTCTGGAAGCCACCATTGAGGTAAAGGAGAAGAGAGCGTGAACGTGCACGAGGTCGTAGTTCCGAATCTCGCGATTGATCCAGCGCGCGAACGTTGTCGATACTTTGTAGAAGTCGCTGCTTTTACGGAAATACCTGCGCACAACGCCGTTCTCCGGCAAAGGCTCCCCGCATTGCTTGCCGTTGTGCTGGTGGGGCCCGTCATCATCTGTCGTGGCCGTCTCGACTTGCGCGCCCTCGCCCGTCAGTGCCCGTTCCATCGCCGCAAGGGCGTGGGTGGGCCCGCCATGCACGATGGACAGGGAGGGAATCACGTGCAGGACTTTCATGCGCAGACCGAACTGAGGGCTGCTTTGAGGCCGGCCGTCGCGTTGTGCATCGAGTAGTGCTCCATGACCAGCTGGCGCGCCCGTTGGCCCATGGCGGCAGCGGCCGCTTTGTCCTGAAGCAAGGCGTGCATCGCGTCTGCCAGGGATTCCGCGCCGTCGGAGAATACATAGCCCGTTTCTCCGGGCCGCACGAGATCTTGGGCGCACCCGATCTGACTGCTCACGACGACCGGCAAGCCGAACAGCATGGCTTCGTTCGTTACCAGTCCCCATGTCTCGGCGTTTGTAGAGGGCAGCACGAAGGCATCTGCGGGGATGTAGGCTCTCCACAATTCAGTTTGATTGAGGAAACCGGTGAAATGGACGGGCACCGAAAGGTCTTCGGCTCGAAGCCTTATTTCCTCTGTCAGCTCACCCAGTCCGGCGAATTGCAGTTTTACTTTGAACCCGCGATCTCGCAGCAGTGCAGCTGCCTGGACGAGGAGCAATGGCCGCTTGAATGCCACGTGCTTGCCAACGAAGCAGAACACGAAGTCGTCTTCAGCGAATCCAGCCCTCGCTCGAAGCTGTTGGCGCTCGGCAGCGTGCATTTGCGACATCGATAGCATTCGCTCAGTCTCGACAAAGTAGGCCCCGTCAAAGAGCTTGTGCTGTTCTACGCCGTGGGCAATGTAGAAGCTGCGGTTGCCTTTTCCGATGACCGTCACCGCCGAAGCAAACCGCAGCAAGAGCCTGTGGAATGTGCTCTTGAGCCGGCTGCGCCTGCGAAGTGTGTTTGCCTCTCCACGGAGCACTACCGGAATCCCCAGCATGCGGGCCAACGGGTAGGCAGCCAACAACCCAGCTTCGTTCCAGCCAGTGATCAGTACCGCGTCCGGCTTGCTTGCAAGGAGCGCTTCCCTGAGGCGACTCCACGTCGTCGGGACCGCGCGCCAGCCGGCCGGCACATCAAGCACGTGGCTGGAGTAGCCTTGACGTAGCGGCACGTCCCAGTTAAACGCCTGCCCAAAGCCGGCGCCCTGTTGTTGCGCGTCCGGCTCGCGGAAAAAAATGACGTGGACGGAAAGTTCAGCGTCGCCAGCCAGCGCTCGGAACCATGGCGCCATGTACTGGATCGGGTGCGTCGTGACGACACAGAGGCGCAATGGCGGCCGCGGGGATCGTAGGCGAATATTCACGGTCGATTCACTGCGCTCTGGGAATCTGGTTGCCCCGGTTTCACAGCCCTGCGCTCGATGAGGCGTGAAGCCAGGAGCGCCGCGCCTATGGCCGCGGCGGTGGATGCCGTGACTTCCGCCAGATTCCCTCCGGCCTGGAGCATCCCCAGGCCCGGGACAAACCACATTACAAAGCGTCGGTAATCACCATTTCGTAGGCCCTGGGCAGCATGCCAATCGAACTGCCGAATGAGAACCCCGAGCAGCAAGAATCCGAAGGCGACGCCCCAGGCACCGAAATTGATGTAGAACTCGAGGACTTGTCCCACCCCGACGCTGGTACCTTCCGAGAAAGTCAGGCCAGTGAATTCCGCGACCATGTTGCCGCTACCGCCAAACGTGGGCTTGTCGGGCCAAAGTGCGCGCGGCACCAGCGCGACAAATGCAAGTAGAACGGATTCGCCGTGCGTGAAGTCCCTGAGCCCGTCCTTCATGTAGCCCACCGCCGACCCGACCAGATGATTTTGATTCAAGCGCTGGTCAATCGCGACGAGGTGGTCATTGTTTTCGATGTCCAGTAACTCGAAATCGGTGACGAGCTTCGTAACCCGGTCCATCTTCGAGGCAATGCCTGCGTCCCCCATCCAGATCATTTCGCGCAGGTCGGTTCTGTCTCTCATGTAGGTGACGTAAAGCGACATGCCGAGGTACACCACGGGCACCGCCAGTACGGCGGCGATATAGAGCGTACGTCGAGGGATATTCATCAATCCGAACGCCACGACGACGACGAGGGAGTAGGTGCCGAACCCCAGGAAAGCGGCGCTGGTCAGTGTGATGACCGGAAATGTCGCGGCCACGGCAAGCCAGAAGATGAGTCGCCGATTGTTTTTCTTCATGAACGCGTCGTGCAGTCCCAGGCATGCGCCGGCCACTGACAAGGTCGCCAGGCCCGAAGTCAAGGCGGTGAGCGAGGCGATTTGCCCGACAAAAGGAATCACGACCAGCTGAACAGCGAGCCCGATGCCCAGGAATAGCATCGCGATGCGATGAAGGGGACGCGCAGCAGCAAAGCCCGGACCTGGTGCCCGTCCGCGATCGGAGTTTGCCCCAGGGCGAACGAGGAAAACGCCGAGGCAGTACGTGGCAAGCCCCAGCGTTGTCAAGCCGAATCCGTCGACGATGGATTCGAGTTGGTAATAGTTGTGGTCAGGCAATAAATACAGGGACGCGCCGGGCAAGTGGATCAACGCCCAGCCGACGAGGTAAGCAAAGGGGAGGCCTACGGAGCCGACGCGAGACCTGCGCATCATTACGACGAGCGCAATCATGGCGCAGGGCCATGCAATTAGTTGCCAGAGAAGGCCGTCAGTTTCACCCACGAGCAACTTCCTCGAATTCCCGGGCAACGATCGCCCAAGAACGGGCGGGGGCGGTGCCAACCATGTTTGCAACCATGGAGGCGAGTTGTTCGCGGTCCTGATCACAAGCCTCGAGCCGCGCGGCGAGGCGCTCTGGCGACCGAATTGGCTCTATCCAACCGTTCATCCCCTCGCGGATGACATCGGGTCCGGCGCAGTTCGGTGTCGTCAGCACGGGTAGCTGCGACGCCAGAGCCTGGACGATCACCGCAGCAAAGCCGTCCTCGATGGTGGGGAAACAAAAGACGTCCCCCCATGCATAGTGCTTTGCAAGCTCGAATTCGCTTACCCGTGCGTGCATGTCAATCACTTCACGCGATTCACGTTCAAGCTTGGAGCGGCGAGGCGGGAGATCGCCTACAAAGCGGAATCGCATTCGGCCGTGCAGCGCGGTTGCCAGCTCGATAAAGTCGCGCGCGCCCTTTCGCGGCGTAAAGGAACCGACCATGAGAACGTGCAGCGGTTCGCGTGCAAGGATTCGTCGGCGCCGCTCGCTGATTGCGGCGTTCGAAGGCGCGAACCGAGCCAGGTTCGCTGCCAGGCCGACGATAAATACCTTTTCTTGCGGAACGCCATACTGCAAGAATGTGTCGCGCGCAAATTTGGACAGCACGAGGATCCTGTCGGCGAGGGCGTACTCACGCTCTTCACGGGCGATGATCGAGGGCAGCGGTTTTTCCACCCGCGTTCCCACTCTCTCCTGTTCTTGCTGCAGCAACTCGTGTTGTGCCCGGATATGCGACGACCCTCTCACCAGCATGTTCAATGGTCGTTTTTCACCGGGTGGTTTCCTGCGCGACGACTGAAATATCTCTTCAGCAACTCCACTGAAAACGTGCACGACGTCTGCGTCACAGCGCACCTGCGTTGACGCCCAGCGGCCGAACCAGCTGTGGAGGAATGGCTCTAGATCAGGGAGGCGCAGAGGCTGCTTGAGACGGTAGTAGATGCGGGTCGCGATGCCGTGAGATACGCAGGTTCGAACGGCGGAGGCAGGTACGCCGAAACGGCGCACGACCGACCTGGGGTAGTTGGTGATCAGCCTCACGTCATGGCCATTCCCCAACAGGCCCAGAACGAGATCGAAGGCATGAAATCGACCGTGCACCACAACATCAACGCGCAGAGGCGGCTTGCTATCGTTCATCGTCCCAGCCTCTTTGCGCAAGAATGCTACGGAGCCTATCCGCGTAGGTGTTCCCGCCATTGGTGATTAGCTGGTGGGCAGCATTTGCGAGCCGCAGCCGGAGTACATCGTCGTCGCACAGTTGCCGGCATTTGACGACCATCTCTTCGATGGAATCGAAGTAGAGAACCGCTACGCCTTCGTCGCCAAAGATCTGGCGGTGTTCTTCCGTGTCCTCGACCAGCATGCATGTGCCGACCGCCGGCACCTCAAATGTACGCATGCAACTGCCGTCGCGATTTGCCTTGCGGACCAGGCACAAGGCCACTTTGGCAGAAGACAGCACTTGCGACAGATTCGCCGCGTCGGCCATGCCGCGGGAGGCGGACCGAAGACTGCGATATCGGTGCCAATAGTTGCCATAGAGCGACAGCGTGAAGCCGGCGCGCACCAGGGCCAGCATGTGTGGCACGCGATCTTCGTCGGCGCCGCCTGCAAACACGACGTCAGCGCATTCGGCTTGTGTTGGCGCGTCGGGGCCGGGAGGACTGAAAATCTGCGCGTCGTAGCCAAAGGGCAGATATCGCACGTTCTTGCAGCCGATCCTTGCCAGGTCCGGCATCATCGCCCGTCGCGGTGAAAAAATGATGTCGTATGCCGGGAGCGCTTTGATGAACCACGGTGCATGGTGGGCTGGGTTCCAGGGATCGTCAGTCAGGAAATTGACACACGTGGTTCCGGCGGCGCTCAGTTGCTTCAGAGCGTCGGCGGTTAACGGTGCCAAGCCGGTAGTCAGTAGCAACTGCGGTTCGAAACTTCGATTGACGTCCAGGACCTTGCGCCCAAAGGCGTGCAGCCGTACTGGCCGTCTGCCCTGCAGCCGCCAAGCGACAAACCGGCGAATCCGTGACCCTTCGAAAGCATCCCCGGAATCGACAATTTCGCTGGATACACCCAACTGGCCGGCGGCACGGTGGAAGGAGCCGCCCACGTGGGTGCCGCCCTTGCCGCCGACGATAAGCATTCGAAGAGGTTCTCCGGCGGTAGCCTCGTTGGCCGCAACTGGCTTCTCCGTCATGGCGCGGCCCCGGCGTTGCTTATGACTCGCGGGCTGCAGCGCGCGTCGATTTGGTGTTTGACGGCCGAGAAAGCCTGTTCGTAGTTGTAGCCATTGAGGATGGCCTGCCTTCCCCGCTCGCCGATGGCGGCCATGTCGTCGCGCCGGTCCCAGTACCAGGCTATTGCGGCCGCGATGCTCTGGGCCGATTCGGGGTCGCATTTCACGCCGAGGCCGCTCTTGACAAATAGTTCGTCCCAATCAGGCAAATCGCTCACGATGAGGCCACACCCACGGGCAAGGTACTCGAATGGCTTGTTGGACGCTCCCGTCATGTGCTTCATGTTGAGATCCGTGCTGTGCATGGGCATGAGTGCCAATCCGACATGCGCATTGCTTGCATGCGAGAGAAGACTTTCGCGAGTGACGACCCCTTCAAACTCAACGCGTCCGCCCAGACCGAGTGCTTGGGCCCGGTCCCGGAGTAGTTCCGTATAGCCCTGGCTTCCCGCTGTTTCGTATCCGATGACACGAAGCTTGATCCCGGCTGGCAGGGTGGCCATGGCGTCGAGCACCGTTAAGGGAAGACGTGCCTGCACTATGGAGCCGTGGTAGATCAGCCAGAGGGCGCGGTTGTCCCTCTCGGGTGCCTTGCCGACGGCCTCTTCCCGCGCGGGGCAGTTCCACACGCAGAACAGCGTGTTTGGTGCGATCCTGGTTTCATCGACAAGAAACTGGCCACGCACAGCGTTGGGAACGACGACGGCCGAAGCCTTGCGCGCAAGCCGCGCCCTGCAGGCATGCAGCCAGCTCTGGAAGCGGCCGGCGGGCGGAGGCGGCGCATCATGCTCGTGATAGACAAGGGCCGACACGGGCCACGTTGAAGCCAAGAGCGCGGCTGGGGCACTGAGCGTGTCGGAGGCGTAGATGCATTGCGGCCTCCACCGCAGCCGCCACCAGAGAACCCAAAGGGCGTACGCCGCATAGTGGAGCTTCTGCCGCCAACCTGGCGAGCAAGACTTCATATTCAAGACCGTCTGCCGACGATGCTGGTGCAATTCGAGACGCTCAGCGCCCCCGCCGCTGACTCCCAGAAAGGTGAGTTCCCATCCGTCGGCAAGCAGGATGTCGGCTATGTGTTGCAGTGGGGGATAGCCACCTGGGTTGGTGTACTGTACGAAAAGCGCTCTGCGCGGACCATTCATGTGGATACCTGCGCCTTTCCGCCGTGCAATGACTGGCGATACAAGTCGGCCATTTCTGCAGCAACTTGCCCCATAGTGCGAGTCGCGCGTGGGCTGCTACGCCACGTCTCGAGCAGCTGCGGGTTTTGCAACACCTCGGCCAATGCGTCGGCCCATGCCTTCGGCGAGCCCGCAGAAACCAGCCTTCCGTCCGTGCCGTCCCGGATCACTTCCGCGATGCCCCCCAGCGCGGAACCCAATACCGGCACTCCGCTCGCCAGCGCTTCGTACGCTACCAACGGGCCGGTTTCCATGCAGACGGAAGGAACGGTGATCAGGTGATAGGCCTTCATTGCATCCGGGACCGCGTGGCTCGCGAGAGGCGGATGGAAGCGAATTCTTCCATCGATCGCTTTCGCAAGGTCGTCTCGCGGCACCTCGCCGACCCCATAGATGTCCAGCGCAACGGGGGCATTTGGCAACAGCTTGACCGCAGCGACGAGTACTTCGATCCCTTTGGTTGGGTCCAGCCTGCCGAAGTACGCGAGCCGCAATGGGTTCGCCGGGCTGAAGGCGGGGCTGGGGACGATTCGCGCCTGCATCGGCGGTTGGGATTGCGCGGTTCTTGATGGCAGCCCTTGACGCGAAAGCAGCAACTTCGCGGGCGCGATGCCATTGAGCAAAAGCACTTTATGCACCCAATCGCAGACCGCCACGATTCGATCTGCCGCTGCCCAGGCCGATCGCGCCGTTTGATGACGGTTGCGCACCAGCAGCGGCATCTGCAGTGCCGTGGATGTGCGGCCCTTGCCTATGGTTCTTCCGATCCAGGCCAGCAGCCGATGGGGCAGCGCGGCCATCAGCGCCGCCACGGGCTTGGGCAGTCCCTTGCCGTGAAGCGCGCAGGCTGAGCACAGGCGGGGACGCATCCGGCCATCGCAAGCCTGCGACCCCCAGCGCAGCATCGATCCCCGCACGCAAGACACCGTTGGCGTGTGATACGTGAACACCAGCGGTATGCCCTTTGCTGCGACTGCCTGCATAGCCCGCGCCGAAACAGCCGGGCTTAGCGCATGAAAATGCACGATGTCTGGCTTGCATTGGGTGAGTATTGCTGCAAACGCCGCGGCGGCAGTGCGATCGCCCTCTCCATATTGAGCGTCCAGGCTGACGCCCGGCGATACGGCGAAGCGCCGAACGTCGACACCTTCCCATTCGTAGCGCCTGTCACTCGCACCAGGAGCGGCCACCATCGATGACCAATCGAAAGCGCGCAGTTCGCGAGCCAGAGCCGCAACGAATACCTCCGTTCCGCCTGATGCGTCCGGCATGTACCCGTACGGAACATGCAAGACAGTCGGCGCGGCGTTCGAAACCCTAGAACTGGCCCATCCTGTGCGCATCAGCTGCTTCCTCTGGCGGGCATCCGCTTTTTCATCGCCTTCTTGATGCGTTCGTACCAGGGGCGGGGGAGGTAAGTGGCCAACAGCAAACGTGACACGCGTGGGTCAAGAAGGAGGGCCGGTTGGTAACGCACCGCGGTGCTCAGGCACCTCCTGGCGTCCCGGTGCATTTCGTGACCGAAGTACTTGAGTCCGAAGTCCAGATACTGTGCCGCATAGACCTCACCCCGGGCTCGTTGCTTGGCCAAGTCCAGCTCCGGCAAGGGTTCAGTTTCACCATAAATCTTGTCCAGCAACCAGAGAACTGACCTTTCTTCGGACCCGTCCTTGCCGATTGCAGTGTGGTGATTGAGCCCGTGCACACGGTACTGAGCCAGCACTTCGTGGACGTAGTAGAACTCCCAGCGTCGCGCCAGCATCAAGTTGAAGTACCAGTCGTTGAAAGCCAAGCCGCTCGGGATGGGCCAAGCTGACATCCATGCCTCTCGCCGGGCAACCACGGTCGGCGCGCAGATGAAATTCTTCTTCAGCAATGCCACCAGCTCATTGCCTTTGAAGTCCATGCCCGCGTGGGTTTGGTCACATCGCTCCTGCGTGACTACGCCTTCCGCATTGATGATCGATACGTCACCATATACAAGGCCGACCTCGGGATGGCGCTCCAGTATTGGCAATGTGCGGGCGAGAAAAACGGGTGTGTAGCGGTCGTCTGGATCGATCCGCACCACATATTTACCACGGGACGCCTGAAGCCCTTCGTTGACGCTGATGACGTGACCCTGGTTAACCTCATGGTCAATCAGTTTCAAGCGCGGGTCGGAGTAGCTCTTGAGGATTGCCAGCGTATCGTCGGGCGAGGCGTCGTGAATGGCGATGATCTCGATGTCGTATCCGCCGTCGAGCGACAGGATGCTGTCCAGACAATTGCGCAGATAGCGGCCATACCCGTAGCAGGGCATGACAAAACTAACCAGTGGGCTACTCATGAGGGACGCCCTGCCGCTTGATGATGCGGGCTG
Source organism: Ramlibacter sp. WS9 (assembly GCF_003797765.1). GTDB lineage: Bacteria > Pseudomonadota > Gammaproteobacteria > Burkholderiales > Burkholderiaceae_C > Ramlibacter. The sequence goes on from NZ_RKMB01000025.1 coordinate 18,575, forward strand.
GAACGCCGGCCGCGGTTACCCCAGAGGGAAGGTCTTCGACAACGACGGCGCCAGCTCCTATGATCGTCCAAGCACCGATGGTTCGCTTTTCCAGGACGGTGGCGCCGGCGCCCACGTAGCAGCCCTCCCCAACGGTGACGTTGCCGCATAGTGTGGCGCTGGGATTGATATTGCACCAATCACCCACTGTGCAGTCATGCGACGCGCTGGACTGAATGTTCATGATGCAGTGACTGCCGATCCGCACTTGTGCCGTGAGGATCGCGCCGGGCGCGATCAGTGTCCCGTCGGCGATCGTCACGTTGGGCCCTAACCATGCTGAGGGGTGAATCAGGGACGAAGCCGTCAGGTTTGGAATATTCAACGCAGCGATTGCGCGCACAACGCGCCGGCGAACGGCGTTGTCGCCGAGGGCAGTCATGTAGACAACATTTTCGTGACTGGAACAAAACTCAGGCAGGTCGACGAGACCCCCAAGTATGTGAGTCAGCTGCCACGGCCCCGGCGGTCTGTGATCGTCGAACACGCCGCCGAGATTGACGCCCATGCCGGTGGCATAGGCCGAGACCTCGACGCCATGGCCACCAGCCCCGATGATGACCAGCGGCGTGCTTGGCTTGGCGGCAGCTTTCATAACAACTATCCAGTCTCAGCGCACCACGCGGTGGGCGGCCATGAGGTCCAACATGCCGATAAGCCCGCGATGATCGCGGGCACCCAATTCCGTCAGTTCCTTGAGCCACTTGGCGTTGCGGTAAAAGATCGATTCGGGGTCGGCGATGCGCCCAGTGACGATGGCCTCAACGATTTCTTCGGCGCCAGTGCGAATGTCGATACGGGGTTGAATGCCCGCCGCCCGCATTCTTGCTGTAGACACGTGGTAGTTGCGCGTGTCCGGATTCTCGAGCTTGACGTGGATGGGAACGCAAGCGGGATTGATCGTCTGAAAAATGCCGATAAGGTCGACAACGCGCATGTTCTCGTTTGCGATGTTGAACATGACGTGGTCCCTGTTCGGGTTCTCCACGAAGTGGACGAATGCGCGAGCGCAGTCCGCAACGTGCAAAAAGGGCCGCCATTGCTGTCCGTCGCCGAAAACCCGGAGTTCTCCGTAAAGCGCGGCGCAGTAGCTGAAGATGTTGATGACCAGGTCGAACCGCATGCGCGGCGAGTACCCGAACAGGGTCCCGTTGCGCAATATGGTGGGGCGCCAATCAGCGTCAGCTTGGTCTACGAGGAAATTGTCCATGTTGACTTTGGACCGGGCGTACACCGTGAGAGGGTTCGTAGCGCCTTCTTCGTCCACCTCTCCTGGCGCCTCGCCATAGACAGAGCAGGACGATGAGAAGATAAATCGGATGCCGCGCTCCTTGCACGCCATTGCCAAGTCGCGGGAGGCCTCGAAGTTCACTTCCTCGGTGAGCCGGGCATTCAGCTCAGCGCTGGGATCGTTCGAGATTGCTGCCAGATGGACAACGACGTCGATGTCTTTCAACATCCGATCCAGTTCCGCGGGGTCCGCGAGAACTGCGCGGATGTCTTCGCGAAAGATCTCCACACTGGGTCGCATGCCCCGCAGGTGCTCCACGCCGAAGTAGCCAATGTCTACCGAGCGCACCTGGTGACCTCGAACGAGTAGCTTGGGAATGAGGACTGCACCCAGGTAGCCCGCTCCCCCTGTAACCAGCACTTTGCTCATTGAATGCTCCCGCGGCGCGAAGAAGCCGAACTGAAATATTTCAGAACCGCATCGAAGAGGGTCTCGATTTCCTCGTCACTCATTACTGTGTGCACTGGAAGTGCGACTACGCGGTCTCTGATGGCATTTGTCATGGTGAGGTCCTGGCTCCTGTAGCGATCACGATAGTATTTAAGGTCGTGCGTTGCGGTGTAGTAGCGCCTGACCGCGACGCCGCTCTCTTGCATGTGCGTGACGAACGGGGTTGCTTCCTCGTTCAAGGTGATGGGGAAGTAGAGGTAGGTGCAGTTCACGGAAGGACTGACCTTCATCTGGCGCAGGAGCCCTTTGGCTTCCAGCGCACCGAAGAACTCGACATAGCGGGCGGCGTTTCGGGCTCTGCTTGCCAGAATGAATTCGATCTTTTCGAGATTGCGTAGCCCCACAAGGGCGCACACCTCGGTCATCTTGCTATTCAGTCCGGGCAAGTCCACATCTCCTCGCACTTTCTCGTATTGGCCAAAGTCCCTCAATCTCAAGAGGTAGTCAGCAACCTGAGGGTCATTGACGATCGTGGCCCCTCCCTCCATCGAGTTGTATATCTTGGTCGCGTGGAAGCTGAGCATTTCGCTGAAACCGAATTCGTGCGGATGTTTTCCCTTGAACCGCGCACCGAACGCGGGTGCGTTGTCGAGCAGCACAGCAAGGTTGCTGCGCGCGGCAATTTCCCCTAGCTGCTCCAGATCGCAGAGGTTTCCGTAAGCTCCGACCGGCATGATCATTTTGATCGACGGCGAGTCGATTTCAATCTTGTTCAGGTCCAGGACGAATCCGTCGTCGATGTCACAGAAGACCGGCCGAAGATTGTTGGTCACGAGGGCATTGATCGTGCCGGAAAAAGTGAACGACGGAACCAGCACTTCGAAGCTATCGTGGGGGCCGGCTCCGAGCTTCGCTTTCCAGGCCTGTATCAGATTGAACAGTGCCAGCTCGCCATTGCAGTTCACGCACGGCTTTATTGCGCTGCCAAAGTACCGCCAGAGACTCTCTTCCAGATCCTGCACATGCTTGGAGTTGTTTGTGACGAGCCCCGAAGAAAGGCAGCGGGCAAAGTCATCCTGAATTTCTTCCAAATTCGGCATGAACGGCTTGACTATGTTGATCTGCATGATTCCTCGCGTTGACTTTAGAGAATGGAGCCGGAACTGGCGATTGGAGCACCATTGACCTCGGAAGCGGAGGCATCGACGCGCTCATGCCATGTGGGCAGCGCTTCCTTGCAGAACAGAGTTGCCGCGGCGGTGCTCATGCTGCGACCTGCGCCATGTGGCGAAACGACTCGCTGGATTCCAGCAGTTCTTCCCAGCTGCCCTGGGCAGCTACCGTGCCATTCTTCAACTCTACGATGAGGTCGCAGCGCCGGACCGTGCTGAGCCGGTGTGCCACCATGATCACGGTGAGATCTCGGCTCAACCCGTTGATGGTGGACATGATCGAGCGTTCCGTAGCGCTGTCAAGCGCGCTGGTGGCCTCGTCGAACACAAGTACGTTGGCGCGCTTGTACAGCGCTCTGGCGATTCCGATTCGCTGTCGCTGGCCGCCGGATAGGCGGATGCCTCGCTCGCCTACTTTTGCGTCGTACCCTTCCGGGTGACCTTCGACAAAGTCAGCGATCTGCGCTTGCTGCGCCGCCGCCCGCACTCGGGCCATGTCGATTGCCTCGGGCGCAACGCCCAGCGCGATGTTGGCGGCAATGGACGCATCGGCCAAGAAAATGCTCTGCGGCACGTGCGCAATGGTCTGTTGCCAAGCCCGGACCCGGCTGCCCATGATCGGCTGGCCGTCGGCAAGCACGTGCCCAGACGTCGGCTCGAGCAGTCCCATCAGCAGGTCCATCGTTGTGCTCTTGCCGCTGCCCGTTGCGCCAACCAAGCCAATGTGCATCCCTTTGGGAAGGGTCAAGTTCAGCCCTTTCAGAACCCAGGGCCCTTGGTCGGAGTAACGGAAGCTCACGTCGTCGAGGCGGATTGCGTGACGCAGCGGTGCAGGCTCCGGCGCGGGAAGATGCGCCTCTTCGGGAATTGGCTGATCGAGCAAGTCAAGAACGTCTGCCAGCGGTCCACGACTCCCTGAGATCACTGCCCACGATTGGTAGCTTTGCTGCAGGGCGGGCAGGAGCCGCTGGGCGCCTAGGGCGAGGGCGCCTAGCACCGGCATGGCAGCTCCCACGCCGCCTGCCTGAAGGCTGAGGCCATAAGCCAGCGAGGCAACCAGGATGATCCCCAGCGCTTCCATCAGATAACGAGGGCTTTGCCCTATAAAGGTCACGGCGCCTTGTGCCCGGCGAAGCGGTTGATCAGCCCGCCGGTAAATATCGCAATAGACGGGCTGCGTTCCGTCGAGCAGCACATCGCGTATCCCCCCCAGCCCCTCTTGCAGCGCCTGAATGATCCGTGTCTGCTCATCTGCGATGCGGCGACTGTTGCGCGCCAACTTGCGGCGAGTGAACCATGTGATAAGTCCGTAGCTCGCTCCAAACGCCGCGGCGGCGACGATCGCTACCCTCGGATCGATCACGAGCAGCGCAGTGAGGATGCTCACAATGAGGATCAGTGTGCCTGCGAGCGTGAGCGTCATCATGATGACGCCGAACACGGCGCTGTTGACCTTGTTCACAATGCCGCTGATCACCTCGCTACTGTTGCGGTTGAGATGCACACGGTAAGGCTGGTAGAGCGTGCGGCGGTATACCTCCATGCTCAGATCGGCGCCTGCGGCGTAGCCGATGCGTGTGCTGGACCATAGCAACAGCAAACGGATCGCGGCTGCCAAGACGGTGGCGCCTATGAAAAGCTGTGTTAGCGGCCACGTTAGATTCCGCGCGGAATCGACGCCAAGGTAGCGCGCCAGGGCGGGCACTCCGGAGTGGTCGAAAAGTGTTTCGGGAGCCAACAGGACGCCCAAAAAGGGAATAACCGCACCCAAGCTGATGACTTCCGCAAAGGCGCTCAGAACCATCAATACGCCAACCACCCCCAGCTGGGCGCGCCTGCGTCGGCTCAGGTGCTGCCAAAGTCGAATCAGCAACGTCGGCAGGGGCGGTGTGTCAGTACTCGGATTCACGGGGGCTCTCAGGTGTTGGCGCGCGCAAGCTGCGCCAGCGTGACTGCAAGACGATGGGCCTGTGCCTCGAAGTAGCGGAACTCAAATGGACTGTCTCCGGCGGCGTCGCGAGGCCTTGCCAGCGCCTCTTCGATTGCTCTACCGAGAGATTCCGGCATGCCAATCGTAACCAACGCGCCATCGGCGCCATCACGCAAAGGATCGCGCGATCCGTCGCCGTCGGCTGCGATCACGGGCAGCCCGCACGCGATTGCCTGCAGAAACACGATGCCGAAGCCTTCGCCGGTGCTTGGCATCACAAACACATCGGCGCTGCGGTACAAGTCCGGCAAGTCCTCGTCTTTGACAAACCCCGTGAACCGGGTGTTGCCGGCCACGCCGAGGTCGCGCGCCAAATGTTGGAGGCGTGGAAGGTCGTCTCCGTCGCCCGCAATCACGTACACCAGATCCGGGTGCTGCGACTTCAGGGCCGCAAGGGCGGAAAGAACCAGGTCGTGTCCCTTGTAGCGCTCGGCCGCAGCCAGCCTCGATACGGTGAGCAATATTTTCTTGCCGCGCAGGTCGTACCGGTCAAGGAGGGCATCGCTTCGCGGGCCAGGGGTGAAGCGCGGATCGACCGTGTTCGGCATCACCTTGACCGTCTCAGGTTCCAACTTGGCCCAACCGAGGAACCTGTCTCGGGTGTAGCGACTCACCGCCGTCACCAGGCGGGCCTGTTCTGCGGCCCACCTGCGCCAGCGCCCGGGCGGGTCCCAGGCTTCGATGCCATGAAGTTGGAGCCAGAGGTTTGCCCCGGCAATCTTCGCCGCGACTGCGGCGACAGGAGCCGTATAAAGATGACCGCAGAAGACGACATCGAAAGGTCCGCTTCGCAGCGCGACGTTGATGGCCGCCAAGGCGTACAGGATTTTTTTGGGGCGTGCGGGCAGCTGTACCACGTTGGGGGGAATCTGTCCGGCCGTTGCGGCGCCCGAGCGGGACAGCACTACAACCTCCGTGATTCCAGCCGACTTGCTCAGCGCGTCGAGCAGGTCTCGGTTGTACTGCGCGATTCCCCCATCAGCGCCATAGGCGTCGGTGACCAGTGCGAGCATTCGCATTTTTACCAAGCTGCCCGCTTCAAGACGGACGAACCCCATTGGCGTGCCCAGGGGCCGGTGCGGCGCGATACGGTCGTGGCTGCCCCATCGGTTCGGGCGGTCGTTCGCTGCCAGTCGCCGACAGGCGTGGTGAATCCGGTCTTCTTACGGTGGGTCACCTCGGTCGGCAAAGCGAGGGTAGGGCTGGCAGCAAGCAACAGCTTTCGCTTGGACGCGCCGGCGTTCAGCAGCGGCCCCGCAAGCGTGCTTAACAAAGGGGCATCGACCAGCGGCGTGCGCACTTCCAGCGAATGCGCCATGCTGGCCCAGTCGGTGTCACGCAGTAATTGATTGCGCATGTAGAGGCTCGTTTCGAGCGCTGCGACTTGACCGTATGCAGTTCGCGGTCCGGGCTGCAACCTGGCAGCGATGTGACTCAGGGGGTCCAATTTGCGCAGTCCCTCACGCGCAACGTCGGGGCCTAGCAATGCAGGCAGCTCGATCGGCATGAACAGGCCACGTCGCAACAGGTAAGCTCCTTGCGGGGTGCCCCCGTATCGCACCATCGATCCGGCTTTGGGACTCAGTCCGCGCAAGAGCGGGGCGAAGGCCGCTTGCACCTGTTCGGTCAGCCTGCCCAGCCCAGGTATGCGCGAAGGCAGCCACATCGATCGCACCCAACGCGGAATGTCGTGGAAGGAAGGGTACCCGCCGAACAGCTCGTCGCCGCCCAAGCCGGAAATAGCGACCTTCAAGCCGGCCTCGTGGGCGGCTTTGCTGACAAACCACGTATTGATTCCATCGATACTGGGCTGGTCCATGGCCATCAAGATGCGGGGCAGGTCGGCAGCAAACTCCTTCTCGCCCACAACTCGCCGCGCGTGTTGGACGCCGTAGAGTCTGGCCACCTCCGTGGCCAGAGGCGCTTCGTCCTGCGGAGTGCCGACAAATTCTTCGAAGGCCAGGGTGACGGTCTGCACTTCCGTCTGGCCGGCATCCTTCATGAGTCCGACGAGGGCGCCTGAATCGATCCCGGCGGAGAGGAATGCGCCAACAGGCACATCCGCAATCAGATGGTGTCGCACGGAATCTACCAAGGCATCGCGCACCGCTTCCTGCAATTCAGGCTCGCCCATCGATGGCGTGCGCACGAGGGCGGCCTGGGCCCACACACTTGCGCAGCTGAAATACTGCTGCGGCGGTTGTGGTCCAAGAGCGTCTACCCACTGGTAGCTGCCTGCTGGCACGCTGCGAATCTGCTGATAGAGAGTGAATGGTTCCGGCACGCTGCCGAACAGGTAAAACCCCGCCAGTCCGGCAGGTTCGCTCTGGCGCGACACGCGGGGACTCGTCAGCAGGGCCTTCACTTGGGACGCGAAGCGCACGGTCCACCCGTCGTCCGCCAGATAGAGAGGCTTGATGCCGAAGGGGTCGCGTGCAAGCAGGAGCGCCTCGCGGCGGTTGTCCCACAACGCAAAAGCGAACATGCCGCGCAATCGGGCGAGCATGGCGACGCCCTCGGCGGCGTACAAGTGGAGGAGAACTTCAGTGTCGGACTCGGTGCGGAATACGCACCCGGCGTCTTGCAATTCGCGGCGCAGCTCTTTGTAGTTGTAAATTTCGCCGTTGAAACTGATGACCAGCTGTTCGTCTGCGCTGCTCATCGGCTGGATGGCGCGGTCAGACAGGTCGATGATGGAAAGACGGCGATGCGCTAGCGCCACCCGGCCGTTGGGCGCGTGCCACTGGCCCGATCCATCGGGCCCGCGCAGTGCCATGTAATCCCGGATCGCGACCAGTTCAGCCCGGTCAACCGGTAAAGCTGCCTGGTGATAGGCAAAGATGCCTGCAACGCCACACATGGCCTACTCCGGCCTTGCGTCGGCGAGCAGGGTATCGAAGTAGGCTATTGTTTTTTTCAGGCCGTCGCGCAGTTGTACTTGCGGTTGCCACCCCAGCGCGTCTTTCGCCAAACTGATATCCGGCTGTCGTTGCATCGGGTCGTCCACCGGCAGCGGCATCTTCACCAACCGCGACTTCGAAGCCGTGAGCTCGATCACCAGCTCCGCCAGCTGCCGGATCGTGAACTCGTTCGGGTTGCCCAGGTTCACGGGCCCCGGAACTTCGGGGCCGGTGTCCATCAGGCGCAGAAACCCGTCGAGCAGATCGTCCACGTAGCAGAACGATCGCGTCTGCGAGCCTTCGCCGTAGATCGTGATGTCTTCACCCTTGAGCGCCTGCACGATGAAGTTGCTCACCACGCGGCCGTCGTTGGGGTGCATGCGCGGGCCGTAGGTGTTGAAGATGCGCGCCACCTTGATGTCCAGCTTGTGCTGGCGGTGGTAGTCAAAAAACAGCGTCTCGGCGCAGCGCTTGCCTTCGTCGTAGCAGCTGCGCGGGCCGATGGGGTTGACGTTGCCCCAGTAGTCTTCCCTTTGCGGGTGGACGGAAGGGTCGCCGTACACCTCGCTGGTCGACGCCTGGAAGATGCGCGCGCGCACCCGCTTGGCCAGGCCCAGCATGTTGATGGCACCGTGCACGCTGGTCTTGGTGGTTTGCACCGGGTCGTGCTGGTAGTGGATGGGCGAAGCCGGGCAGGCGAGGTTGTAGATCTGGTCGACCTCGACATACAGCGGGAAGGTCACGTCGTGGCGCATCAACTCGAAGCGTGGGTGGTCCAGCAGGTGCTCGACGTTGCGCTTGGAGCCGGTGAAGAAGTTGTCGACGCAAATGACGTCGTGTCCCCGCTCGATCAGCCGGTCGCACAGGTGGCTGCCCAGGAAGCCGGCGCCGCCGGTGACGAGGATGCGTTGGGTGGTGTTGTATTGGCGCACGTCAGTGGGTGTTGCGGCCGATGCCGACGTAGCTCACTCCGGCCGCCTTCATCACAACAGGTTCGTAGAGGTTGCGGCCGTCGAAGATGACGGGCTCTTTCATCGCGGCCTTCAGCGCCGTGAGGTTGGGGCTGCGATAAGCCTTCCATTCGGTGACGATGATCAGCGCGTCCGCGCCTTCCAGCGCGTCCATCGGCCGCGCCGCGTATTGCAGGCGCTTGAGCAGCGCCGGCGCATCGGCGAAGTCGTCTTGCAGCGCGCGTTGGGCATGCTCCACGGCCACCGGGTCGTGCGCGTTGATGGTGGCGCCGGCACGCAGCAGCGCGCCGATCACGCCGCGGCTGGGGGCTTCACGCATGTCGTCGGTGTTGGGCTTGAAGGCCAGGCCCCACAGCGCGAAATGGCGGCCGGTAAGCGACTGGCCGTAGCGCGCGAACACCTTGCGCACCAGCACCGATTTCTGTTCGTCGTTGACGGCTTCCACGGCTTCGAGCACGCGCAATGTGCGGCCGTGCGCGCGGGCAGTGTGGGCCAGGGCCTGCACGTCCTTGGGGAAGCAGCTGCCGCCGTAGCCGGTGCCCGCGTACAGGAAGTTGTAGCCGATGCGCGGGTCGGAGCCGATACCCTGGCGCACCAGTTCGATGTCGGCGCCGACGGCGTCCGCCAGGTTCGCCAGCTCGTTCATGAAGCTGATGCGCGTGGCCAGCATGGCGTTGGCGGCGTATTTGGTGAACTCCGCACTCTTCACGTCCATCGCGCGCGTGCGTTCGTGGTTCCGGTTGAAGGGGGCGTACAGCTGCCGCATCGCGGCCAATGCTTTGTGTCCTTCTGGCGTGTCGTCCGTGCCCAGCACGATGCGGTCTGGCCGCATGAAGTCGGCGATGGCCGCACCTTCCTTCAAGAATTCTGGGTTGCTCACGACCGAGAACGATGCGTCGGATTGGCGGCGCGTGAGTTCTTCGCGCAGCACGGCCGCCACTTTCAAACCGGTGCCCACCGGCACGGTCGACTTGTTGACGACGACCTTGAAGCCGCTCATGTAGCGGCCCACGTTCCGTGCGGCTTCCAGCACCTGGCGCAGATCGGCGCTGCCGTCGGTGTCAGACGGGGTGCCCACGGCGATGAACTGGATCTCGCCGAATTCCACGGCGGAAGTGATCTCTGTGGTGAATTGCAGCCGGCCGGCCGCCACGTTGTCCTGGATCAGTTCCTTGAGGCCGGGTTCGTAGATCGGCACTTCGCCGGCGTTGAGCCCCGCGATCTTGTTCACGTCGACGTCCACGCACATCACGTGGTTGCCCAGGTCGGCCAGGCAGGCGCCAGTCACCAGGCCTACATAGCCGGTGCCAATAACAGTTACTTGCATAGTTCGGGAGCTCGGGCGCGGCTGAAATAGTCGTCGTAGGCACGGGCCAGGCCCGCTTCGAGCGAGACCTGCGGCCGCCAACCCAGTTGGTGAATGCGGGTGGAGTCGAGCAGCTTGCGCGGCGAGCCATCCGGCTTGGTTGCGTCGAAAAGAATCTTGCCTTCGTAGCCCACCACTTCGGCCACGCGCTGCGCCAGTTCGGCGATGGTCACGTCGCTGCCGAAGCCAACGTTGATGTGGCTTTGCATGGGCTCGGTACAAGAGGCGTAAGCCGCTGGGTCCAGGTTCATGACATGCACGCTGGCGGCGGCCATGTCGTCCACGTACAGGAATTCGCGCATGGCGCGGCCCGTGCCCCAGATGGTGACCGTGGGAGCGTCTTCGGCCTTGGCTGCGTCGAAGCGGCGGATGAGCGCTGGCACCACGTGGCTGTTTTCAGGGTGGTAGTTGTCACCGGGGCCGTAGAGGTTGGTGGGCATCACGCTGCGGTAGTCGGTGCCGTACTGCCGGTTGTAGCTTTCGCACAATTTGATGCCCGCGATCTTGGCGACGGCATAGGGCTCGTTGGTGGGTTCCAGCGCGCCGGTGAGCAGCGCGTCTTCGGCCATGGGTTGCTGCGCGAGCTTGGGGTAGATGCAGCTGGAGCCGAGAAAGAGGAGCTTCTTGACGCCGTGCGTCCAGGCCGCGTGAATCACGTTGGCCTGCACCATCAGGTTGCTGTAGATGAATTCGGCCGGGTACGCGTTGTTGGCGTGGATGCCGCCGACGCGAGCAGCGGCAAGGTAGACCTCGTCGGGCCGTTCGGCAGCGAAGAGTTCGTGGACGGCGCGCTGGTCGGTGAGGTCCACCTCGGCGCGGCTGCGTGTTACAAAGTTGCTGTGGCCCTGCGTCTGGAGCGTTCGCACGATGGCGCTTCCCACCATGCCCAAATGGCCAGCGACGTAAATTTTGGGCAATGTCATAGGCGTACCAAGTATCGGTAGAGCATATGGTAGAGCAGGACGCACGCGCCAGCACAAAACCAAAGGGCAATTGGGCGTTGATACAACGCGACCGCCGCCACCGCGGGCGCTGCGGCGCATACCCACATCAACACGGACACGGCCGAGTTTTGTAACGTGGGGTGCAGGTTTCGCAGCTTCGGCTGCACGAGTTTTGTGGCGACCAGGCTGTGCAAGTGGTGCCGATCGGGGTTGCCAGGGCTTTCACGGCGCAGCCCGCGGCGCACGATGCTGTACAAGACTTCGATCACGGGGTAGGCGCACACCAGGAAGCTGGCCCACGGCGACACTTGCGGGTTGCGCATGGGCAGCAGCACTGCGAGCCACGCCAAAGCGAAGCCGGCGAAGTAGGCGCCGCCGTCGCCCAGAAACAACTTGCCCCACGGAAAATTCACGAGCCAGAAGCCGGCAACCGCTGCGGCCAATATCACCGCGGTTAACACCAGAGGCGTATCGCCGACAAGCGCCGCGATGCCGGCGAGGGCCAACAGGGCGATGGTGGCGGTGCCGCTCGCCAGGCCATGAAAGCCATCAATGATGTTGATGGCGTTGGCGATGCCGCCAATCGCGAAGATCGTGAAGAGGACGGCAATGGGCGTCCAGCCCAGCAACTGGTCGACGAACGGTACCTGCAGGTGAGTAATCATCACGCCGGTCATCCAGTAGGCGACGAGACCGCTCGCCATCGTGGCCAGCAAACGCGTGCGCACGCTGATTCTTTTGGTGAGGTCTTCCAGCAGCCCGGCAACGAGGGCCGGGATGCCCGCGAGCAGGATCGTGTCGAGAATGCGCTTGGCCTCGAGGCTGGACATCAATTGAGATGCAGCTACCAAGGCCAGGTAGATGCCGATCCCACCGATGCGCGGCGTGGGATGCAGGTGGAACTTTTGAATGGCCCCGGGTGCGTCCATCGTGAAGCGCCCATGCTGGCTTGTCGTGAGGACAAGCACGATCGCAGCCGCGAAGGACGCGACGGCGCTCATGGCAATGGGGTAGGCGATTGGATCCACGGGGGTGTAGCAACGAGTTGAGCTTTGCAACATTTTATTACAGGCTTGCTGTGATGAAAGCACTATTCATCACGTGAAACCGTGACGGATTCACGTCCTGCGCCACTGTTGCGTTTACACGGTGTGGACAGTTCCGTCGCCGAGACGCAGAACGCGGTCTGCCAAAGCCAGGCTGGCCGGGCGATGTGTGATGAGGATGACGGTGCGCTCGCGGAAGGTGTCGCGGCAGGCCTGGACGAAAGATCGCTCGCCCTCCGGGTCGAACATGGCGGTGGCTTCGTCGAGTATCAGGATGGGTGGGTTCTTGAGCAGCGCCCTTGCCAACGCGACCCGCTGGCGCTGCCCGCCCGACAACCGCACGCCTTCGTCGCCGATGAGGGTGTCGTAGCCCTGCGGCAAGCCCAAGATGAAGTCATGCGCCTGCGCCATTTGCGCAGCGGCTTGAATGGCATGTTCGTCAGCGCCAGGCCGGCCGTAGGCAATGTTGTCGCGAAGGGTGCCGTTGAACAACAGCACGTGCTGCGGCACGACGCCGATTTGCCCGCGCAGGCTGTGCAAGCTCACCTGCGATATGTCGTGGCCATCGACGAAGATCTGGCCCGACTGCGGCGTTTGAAGGCGCATCAGCAAGTGTGCGAAGGTGCTCTTGCCGGCGCCGTTTTCTCCGACGATTGCGATCGTTTCACCGGCCCGCACGTGCAGGTTCAGTTCCTTGAGCACCGCTGGGCGGCCGGGGTAAGAGAAGCAGACGTTGCGGTATTCGATGTTTCCGTGAACTGCCGGCAATGCATGTGTCGCCTGAAAGATGGGCTCGCCCGGTTCCGAGAGAACGCCTTGCAGGCGCTGCAGTGTTCCCTGGGCCATCAGGGCCTGGCCGTAGGTTGTGGCCAAACGGCCGACAGGCCGCGTCAGCAGGGCCGCATACAACAGGAAGCTGACCAACTCGGCTGGGGTCATGTGGCCGCTGCCAAGGCGCGCGCTCGCGAACCAGATCAGCAGGACGGCGGATGTCATCGCCACAAACTGGACGGCCGGCTCTATGGCGGCGTAGGCAACGGATTCCTTCGCACTCAGCAGGCGTACGTTCTCGACGTGCGTTGCGTACCGTATCGATTCTTCAGCCTCACGGGTGAAGGTCTTGATGGCCGGCAACATGCTGAGGTTTTCATCGGCAATGGAAATAGCCATGGCGTCAGCCGCCTGCAGCTGCAAGCCTATCGAGCGAAGGTGGCGCCCCAAGACCTTGACCATCACGTAGAACACCGGGACCAGCATCGCTACGGCTGCGGCAAGGACCATGTCCAGGCGAACCATCAGGAGAGTTGCGCCCACCACCGTGAGTAGAGTAGGCACGACTGCCAGGAGGGTGCCCGAAATAAATCCGGCCAGTTGCGTGACCTCATAGGTGAGCAAAGCCAGGATTTCGCCCTGGCGGCGCTGGTGATAGAAGTTCAGGGGCAGCGATTGCAGATGGTCATAGATGCGGCAGCGCAAGTCCGCGAGTATGTCGGCGCCGGTGCGGGCAAGAAGGGAGCTGCTTGCATACCTGAGCAGGCATTGCAGGGCCAACAGTGCCACGATGATCAGGACTATTTTTGCCGTTGCCTGGGCGCCCTCCACCAGTTCCTGAGCGAAGCGACCCGCCAGCCAGGGCAGTGCCAGTGCGGCAAAGGCGTCCAGCAGCATCAGGAGGGCCGCAAGTGACAGACTGCGGCGATACGGCACAGCGTACGCCAGGAGCAGTCTCAGGGTCATTTCGCGCTTTGACTCGATGCGGCGCGTTGCCGCAAGACCCAGCAGTTGACCGCAAAGCGAGCATCGCCGAATTGACCCGTGGGACAAGTCACAGCGCGTACTTCGTGAGGCAGCCAGCTTGAAAAAGCCACTGCCATGTCGTGTTGTGGCACAACGTCGATGCCGCCTTCGGGGGAGATGTCCGTGGGGCGAATTTGGGGGTAAAGGCGCAACTCCCCACCGGAGAATCCCTTGGGTTCTCTGTGGAGGTAATAGACGAGGCTGATCAGCCTGTCAGCGGCGGCATCGCCGGGAGCGCGGTCGGAGCCTGTGAAGACGTCGATGTGGCGCCTGTAAAAGGCGCCATCCCCATGCGCTACCAACTCGACTTCAAACCCCGTCGCCTGAAAGGGTGTCAGCCCCAGACGGTCGATCAGCTCCGGGACAGCCTTGGCGACGCGCTTTTCGATCATGTCTCGGTAAGGACCGATATCGGTGAGCAGCCGAGACCGTCGTGCGGTGTGCTTGACACGAGCGTCGGTGCCGACGGTGGTTTCTTGAAAACGTGCCTCGTTGGCGATGGCGTAGTTCAGTAAGCCGGAGGCAGCGTCGGGGCCCAGCAGGCCTGGAATGAGGTAGTGCGACATGGCTCCCGGCGCGTCAACCCGCGCTCAGCAGGCCTTGCGAAAGCAATTCGTTCAGCAGCCGGTCAAGGTCCCGCTCCAGGTCGTCGGGCGAAACCTCGTATTCGGCGAGAAGGCTGTCGCGGACTGCGGCCGGCGTGCGGCCTTCAGTGATCAGTTGCCAGATTCGCGCGCCCACGGGATCCAGCCCAAAGTAGTTGCCGCTGGCCAGATCAAGGATGACGGTTTCGTCGCCCACTTGGCGGGCCATGACTTCGGGCGGGATGGTGACCTTGTCGGGAAGAGTCATCTCAGGAGCTTCCTTCACTGGCATGGCGGATGACGGCTTCGCGCACGAGTGGGAGACCCTCATATTGGCGCGGATAGTCGAGATGATAGTGAATTGGCAGGTTGGCGATTTTTGAAAGGCCGGAGAAATGCATTGCCAGCATCTCCTGCTCGTCGATGTCCAGAAGGAAAGAGTTGCGCACCAGTTGCATCAACGCGGCTGCCGGCTTCATGACCGTGATGTGGGGCGAGCGGGCATCCCCATTGCCAAGAAAATAGATCGCTGCCAAGGGCTTGGCTTCATCGCAAAAGTCAAGCGCCGGGCCTGCCAGGAGACGAGCCTTGGTTGTGAAATGGAGTGTGGGCGCCATGGCGTCGGTTTCGCCGATCAAAGCATCTTGACTGTCTTGCCAGAGGCGTATTGAAGGATGGCTAGGCATGGCGGTCAACTGGCTGTCGACCCATTCGAGGTGCAAGCCATCGTCCGTCAAAAACCTGGCACCTGATGTTGCGAAGCTCGCGGCCAGCGTGGACTTGCCCCGGCCCGATTCGCCCAGGAATACCAGGCACTGGTTGCCCACCTCGACGGCGCTGGCGTGAAGCACCAGCTTGCCTTGCCTGCTCAATGCAAGCGGCAGCACCTGGTTCAGGTACAAGTGCTCTACCGTCGGCGATGGCACACCCGGGGCCGGCCAGCTTTGCACGGCACGGCCGTCCTGGGACACCTCGAAGTCCCCCAGTCCTGGGAACCGGAGAAGATAGTGGGTGGGCCGTCGATAGAACAAGGTCCAGGGCGTGCTGTCCGGCAAGTGCCACTGCTGGAACGCAGGCTCTTCGATCAACTCCTGCGCGCGCTCGTCGTGCGCCAGGAACGTCACCAGTTGCTGGGACGTCTTGACCGTCACACCGCTCATGACGTTTGAAATGCGGAAGGAGGCTCCGGCGATTCGAAAGCATGGAACCGGGTGGCGATGTCCGGCTTGTCGTTGACAGGAATGCCTTGCCATTCGACCCATGCGTGGGCCGCAAACGCACCCTCGTCCAGTTTTACGCCGATGCGCAACTGGCACGGTATGCCGCGGCGGGCCAGCATCCAGGCGAGCAGAGTCGAGCGCGTCAGGCAGGTGGCGGGAAAGGGGCTTTGCTTCGCGGCCATGTTGACCAGCTTGCCCATGGATTGGATTTCAAGGAGGGAGGCACTTGCCTGCGCCAACGGACGCTTGACACGCAGCAGCGTCTGCATGCGCGCCAGTCCGAAAAGGCGCAGTCCTAGCCCGGCAAGGGGCAACAGGAGCATGGCAGCGACGAAGGTCCGACGCTCCACCGGCTGCAAGGCCTTCAAGCGGCCTAACCGGTGAGTAAACAGTTGCAAGCAATTCAATTTGTCGGCCAGGCCAGCGTCGAGCTGGCAAAACTGCAAATCAGTCGACGCCTGACGGCGGCTACGCCATAGTGACGCCCATATCGCTGGTGGGAGTGGAGCAGGCCGGATTGTCGCCCATGTTGCACCCAGAGGTCGATTGCGTCAGTGCCGACACTTGGCCAAACAAGACCAGCGTCGGGGTGCGATAGGTACTTTTCTGGCGCGGTGCAGAGGACAATTCTGGGCGCGGATTGTGATGTTGATTCATTTTTCGTGTGTTCCCGTCTTGCTATCTAACCAGGTGTTGAACGCGATGGGCGCAACGATGAGCGAAGTGTTCCAGGTGGAATCTGCGCCCTCGCCATTGCAGAAGTTATCCAAAGCGATGAAATACTTGTCTCGGCAGAGGAGCTTCGAAAAGTTCGATCCCTTCCATCGCTTTGGAAAGTCCAAATTACGATTTGTTACTATAACGCGAATGGGGTCCCCTGGCAAGGCTGTTTTTGGGCGATAACGCACAACTTCCGGGAGTTTTCCGCACATTGCCTCGCGAAGCACCGCTTTTCGCGCCAGCATGAAGTTGGGGATGCCCAGCAAAAACTGGACCAAGCGCAGGTCGTAAAACGGGTAGCGGCCAACAACCGGCTGTTTCAATATTTCGAGCGCTTCGAAGTGGCGGCTCAGCCAGGGTTGCGTCAATTGCCCATAGGCATCGACGCCGCTGTGGTAAGTCTGCCAGCCGGCATTCCATCGGGCCTCGAGATCGACCCTTTCGGCCAGGGCCGGATCTATCCAATCTGGTAGGGGAGGCATCCAGGCGGGCGTTGGCCGGGGGGGCCATAGCGCTGACCTCAGGCCCATTCCGCGGAATGAGCCCGTGCCCCGTACGTGGTGTGCAACCTCCGCCGCGAATTTGACGAGGCGGCCGCTTCGCATCAGGTTGGGGTAATGACTTGCCGACGGTGCCATCACCGCATCGCCCCCATGCCCGCTCAACAGGACTCGCGCGCCGGTCTCGGCCACTTGTGCGAGCGTATCGTGATGCGCCGCAAGATGGGGATAGACGATGGGCGCGCTTGTGGTCAGGGCCGCGCCTTGGCGGCCTTCGAACAGCTCGTACTTGCCGAGGTCTTGCGAAACAAGGCGAATGCCCAATTCAGACGCCACCATCTCCGCGAAATGGCGCTCCTGGTCTTCGGGGAGCAGGCTGTGTGAGCAAATGGTGTAAGCAGTGATTGCGCTTTTCGAAGCCGTCAAGCGGCCGGCCGTGACAGCGGCAATCGCCGTCGAATCCATTCCCCCGCTCAGCTGCATCGCGACCGCGCCGTCCGGCAGGCGATCACAAACCGCAACTTTGAACAACTCATCAAACTGCTCAACGTACTCTGAGCGGCGGCGGAACCGGGTTTCCGCGTGGCGCGGGAGTTCCCAGTACCTTCGCTGGGTGCTGTGCGAAGTGGTGATCGTCAGTGCCGTGGCGGGAGGCAGGCACTTGATGTCTCGATAGATCGAGCTCCCTGCGTCCTGGAAAGCGCCGAACAGCAAGAAATCAACAACGCTCGCCTCGTTCAGCTCGTCGGATACTTGCGGAATGGCCAGCAGGGCGTCCAGATCGCTGGCGAAGGCGAACACGTCGCCGGCCTGCACGTAATGAAATGGGCGCACACCAAAATGATCCCGCGCGCAGATCAGCTTGGCGGAGCGTTCGTCCCAGAGCGCAAATGCGAAGTCGCCGATGAGGTGACTCAGAAACTCCTCACCGAAGGCGCAGTAGCTCTCCACGATCAACTCGGCGTGAGGCGCGTCATTCTCGACACGTCTGCCAGCAGCGCGCAATTCGCGGATCAGGTCGGCGCGGCCGTCGATCCGTGCGTCCGCGGTGATCCAGACTTGGCGGTCCGTGGAGATGGCGTACCCGGCCTCTGCGCCGGAACTGCCCGTTCGCAGCAGGGCGTGGCCAAAGCCGACCGGCCCATCGCACACCACTTGATCGCCATCGGGCGCGCGGGCTTTCATGCGCGCGAGCATGCGATGCAGCCATTGGGGATCGATGGGCTTGCCTGCACGATCGAGCAGGCCGGCGATGCAGCTCACGTCTTTCCGCCGTATCGCTTGGCGATCGCCTGCACTTCCTGCAGGGCCAGCGCCGGGTTCATGGCCTCGGTTTTTACGAGGGTTTCAGCAATGGTGCGATTGCTCAGCCCTTCGGCCAACAGCTGCAGAACGCGCATCGCCCGCCGCCCGTCGTCGCTCAGGCCGGGACTGCTGGTGGGTGCCATCTTGGCGAGTTCTCTTGCGCCCTCGGCGCTGGCAAGAAAGGTGGAGTGCCGGCGCGATCCGGCGCCGGCACTGATGGACCAGGTCCAATCGCCATAAGCGGGTCGCTTCAGTGTCATCGTGACTTCCTCACCTTGCTGGAGCGCGAGGGGAGGATCGATGGGCAATATCACCGGAGACCAATGCACGTCGGGTGCGTCCGGGTCGGTGCTGATCCATTCATCGACCAAGCGGATTCTCGTCCACGCCAGCAGGCCGTGGCATAAGCCGGCCGTATCGACAGTGCAGCGGACCTCGCCGCTGCAGTCGGCGCTCGTAGCGGTCGTCAGGTCCAGGTCGCTGACAATGCCGCCTGCGCCCAGACGCTGCGTGCCAACGAATTCCGGCCGCCGAAGCCAAAGAACATCATTGGCCGCAAACCGCTTGGCCTTGGAGTAGTCGAGGCCCATGATCGGCTCTGCCCAGCGCGTGATGTGCTTCGCGTGCAGCGCAGGCGCGCACAGAGGCGCAAGGCGCAGTTCGGCACGGTCCGGCAGCATCTTGCCGCCTGGCTTGAGGTACTTGTCCCGGGCGTGAAAGAGCGACGGCAACAGGTCTTCGCTGAAAAGTAGATTGCCGGTGAAGACCGAAACGATGAGGTCGACGGGTTCCGGCAAGGTCGCGTCTTCGATGCGATCTTGCAAGACAACCACCTGGCCATCGAGGCCGCCCGCGCGGGCTGCGTCCCGTGCCGTGTGGACGACAGGCTGAGGCTCGACCAGATAGACGCGTGCTGCGCCCGCCGCGGCTGCCAAGAGTCCGTGAAGGCCCAGGCCCGCACCCAAGTCCAGCACGACGGAATCGGCGTGAACTGTCTTGGCGATGGCAGCGGCGTACCGCTCGTTGCGGTACGTGTCGAAAACCATCGAAGCGTGATGGGTGACTCGTGAATAGGACATGGCTCGAGAGTATCAGCGGTCTGCGTGTTGTGGCTCTGCGGCGGTGCGGGCGCGCATTCGCTTGACGACTCCGCCCAAGGCCCGCCGGATGTACAGCCACGAAAGCCAGGTGGATGGCGACGCCGCGTAGTGCGCGCGCATGTATTCGGCGGAAGGGAAGACCAGTTCGCGAAGGAAGCGCAATTGGCGCGTGAAGCTTCCGAGCGCCTGAAAGTCCATCCACTGCTGCCGCAGCTTCCCGCCCCCCAGATAGAGTGCGGGGGGCTCTGGCGTGCTGTGCATCGCGAGCCCCTGCAGCACCGCTTCCGGGTACTTCGTGTGAAAGCGGGCCTGCGCGTTTTGCATGCCTTCCAGGCAGACGGCGCGCAGGCCCTTGTCGTCGGCCAAGCGCACGACCTGTTCCCATTCGCCTTCGTTCAGCTGCCCCGCGAGCAAGTGAATGTCGTAGAGCCAGATCAGCCGGTTGGCGTCGTGGTGAGCTTCACCGTTCACGTAGTACGGGTTCTGCTTGTGCGTGGACCGGTGCATGCAGGCCAGCAGCAGGGCGTGCACGCGCGAAGCCCCCAATGCATGCGCACAGAGGCGAGGCAGAGGCTCGGCGTCGTGGGCAAGCTCGTCGTAAGTGAAGAGGCGCGACAGCAGTTCGGAGTTGTTGATCTTCCAGTGCAGATCCAGCGTGTGGGAGCTGCCATCGGAGGTTTGCTGGACGTAGCTCGCCTGGTAGCTGACGAACTCGCCGCTGACGGCGAGAACCCGCTCGAAGCCGAGAGCCAGCAACGCGGCGTGGACTTTCTGTTGGGCGTCGAAGGGAATGATCAGGTCGGTGTCGCCCCGTGTGCGGAGTGCGGCGTCGGCATACAGCGAGTAGGCCAGGGCGGTGCCTTTGACGAGCACGGGCCGTACACCGATGGCGTCGAGCCCGGCGAGTGTTTTGGCGAGCACCCTCTGGTGGCGTGTCTCCCACATGGCCAGCTCGATCGCATTGGTGCGCAGGCTTTGCAGCAAAGAGGGCGGCCAGTCGGCAGACGCCAGGCGAGAGTGCAATAGGGCGCAGACGCCGTGCGCGTTGGCTTGCTCGAACAAGCGTGCTGCGGCGTCTGGTTCATCTCTCCAACGCCAAGGCGCGTGTTCTCCGCGAAGCACGGCGCAGATCAGTTCTTCGGCGGTGGGCACAGGTGGCGATGGTTGGGCAAGATGAGCATTTTGACGTAGAGCTGTCCGTGGGGTCATGCGATCAGGGCCAAGCGCTCGCGCGTGGCACAAAACCGACCCGGCCCGTAAAATCAAAGGTTGCCTGCCATCTTGCCGGGCGCCCCCAAAACCCATGCTCTACCCCCAAGAATTCGACGTCATCGTAGTCGGCGGCGGCCACGCCGGGACCGAGGCCGCCCTGGCTTCCGCGCGCATGGGCTGCAAGACTTTGCTGCTCACGCACAACATCGAGACGCTGGGGCAGATGAGCTGCAACCCGTCGATCGGCGGAATCGGCAAGGGCCACCTGGTCAAAGAGGTGGACGCGTTGGGCGGCGCCATGGCCATTGCCACGGACGAAGGCGGCATCCAGTTCCGCATCCTCAACGGTTCCAAGGGCCCTGCCGTGCGTGCGACGCGCGCGCAGGCTGACCGCATTCTCTATAAGGCCGCGATCCGCCGGCGCCTGGAAAACGAGCCCAACCTCACGCTGTTCCAGCAGGCGGTCGATGATTTGATGGTCGAGGGCGACCGGGTGGTGGGCGCTGTTACGCAAGTAGGCATTCGCTTTCGCAGTCGCACCGTGGTGCTGACGGCCGGGACCTTCCTGGACGGGCGCATCCATGTGGGCCTGAACAACTACCAAGCGGGGCGGGCGGGTGATCCGCCGGCCATCTCGCTCTCGGCCCGGCTGAAAGAGCTGAAGCTGCCGCAAGGGCGCCTGAAAACCGGAACGCCGCCGCGCATCGACGGCCGGACGATCGATTTTTCGAAGTGCGAAGAGCAGCCGGGCGACCTGGACCCAGTGCCTGTTTTCAGCTTCATGGGCCATGCGTCGATGCACCCGCAGCAGGTGCCGTGCTGGATCACCCACACCAACGAGCGCACCCACGACATCATCCGCTCGGGCTTCGACCGCAGCCCGATGTTCACGGGAAAGATCGAAGGGGTGGGGCCGCGCTATTGCCCCAGCGTCGAAGACAAGATCAATCGCTTCGCCGACAAGGAAAGCCACCAGATCTTCCTGGAACCGGAGGGCCTGACGACCCACGAGTTCTATCCGAACGGCATTTCGACCAGCCTGCCTTTCGACATTCAGTACGACCTGGTCCGGTCGATGGCCGGCCTGGAGAACGCGCACATCCTGCGCCCGGGCTACGCCATTGAGTACGACTACTTCGATCCGCGCTCGCTCAAGAGCAGCTTCGAGACCAAGTCGATCGCCGGGCTGTTTTTTGCCGGCCAGATCAATGGGACCACCGGCTACGAAGAGGCGGCGGCCCAGGGGTTGTTCGCCGGTATCAATGCGGCGCTTCAGTGCCAGGGCAAAGATTCCTGGCTGCCCCGCCGTGACGAAGCTTATCTGGGTGTGCTGGTCGACGACCTGATCAGCAAGGGCGTCACCGAGCCGTACCGCATGTTCACCAGCCGGGCGGAGTTCCGGCTGCAGCTGCGGGAAGACAACGCCGACATGCGGCTGACCGAGGCAGGGCGCAACCTGGGTTTGGTGGATGACGCCCGCTGGGATTCATTCAACCGCAAGCGTGACGCTGTTTCACGTGAAACACAGCGGTTGGCCGCCGCCTGGATCAGCCCGCGCAATCTGGCTGCCTCCGAGTCCGAGCGCGTCTTGGGCAAGGCAATCGAACACGAGTACAACCTCGGCGATCTGCTGCGGCGCCCGGGTGTGAGCTACGCGGCGTTGATGTCCCTGGGCGCCGGCGCCTATCTCAGCCCTGATGTTTCACGTGAAACACTTGGCGACCTGCTGGAACCCGTCATCGAACAGATCGAGATCGCGGCCAAGTATTCGGGGTACATCGACCGCCAGAAGGACGAGGTGGAGCGGTCCGCGCACTACGAGAACCTCAAGCTGCCGGAAGACCTGGACTATATGCAGGTAACGGGGCTGTCGATCGAAGTGCGGCAGAAGCTGAACAAGCACCGGCCGGAAACGCTGGGTTTGGCATCGCGCATCTCGGGGGTGACTCCGGCTGCTGTGTCCTTGTTGCTTGTGCACTTGAAGAAGACGAAGTTCAAGGGCTTTGTGGCTGAGACGGCATGAGAGCGCAGCTCGAAAGAGGCGCCCAAGAGTTGGGCCTTGAGCTCGACGATTCCCAGATCACCCAGCTGCTCGCCTACCTTGACCTCATCCAGAAATGGAACAAGGTCTACAACCTGACGGCCGTTCGCGATCCCGCGGAAATGCTCACCCACCACTTGCTGGACAGCTTGGCGGTGATCCATCCGCTGCTCAGGCACACGGGCGCCAAGCCGGTCCAGCTTCTGGATGTGGGATCCGGCGCGGGCCTTCCAGGCGTGGTTATCGCCATCTGCCGCCCGGAAATCCGGGTCGACTGCGTGGACACGGTCGCCAAAAAGGCGGCATTCATCCAGCAGGCGGCGGTCACGCTCAAGTTGCCCAACCTGCGCGGCCTCCATGCGCGGGTCGAAAACCTGACCGGGCCCTACGACGTGGTGTGCTCGCGCGCCTTCGCCTCGTTGGCTGACTTCGTCACTTGGTCGACCGGGGCGCTGGCGGAAGAGGGTGTCTGGATGGCGATGAAGGGGAAGCGTCCGGACGATGAAGCTGCCGAGCTTCCGTCTTCCGTCGAAATGTTTCACGTGGAACAGCTACAAGTGCCGGGTCTGGACGCGGAACGCTGCATCGTTTGGATGAAACGCCGCGCCGCGTAACGTAAACTCGACCTTCAATTCGGCCGCGTGCCCGGGGGTTTCAATGTTTGGCGTAGCAGACTACGGCGCATTCGTCGCCGCGATCATCGTTTTTCTGTTGATTCCCGGCCCCGGCAATCTGGCGCTGATCACCTCGACGGGGAAGGGCGGCATCGCCGGCGGGCTTGCCGCGACCATGGGCGTGATCGCAGGTGACCAAGTCCTGATGTGGGCCGCTGTGGCTGGGGTCGCGGCGCTGCTGGCGGCTTATCCCACGGCCTTCCACGCCGTTCAATGGCTGGGCGCCGCGTACCTGGCGTGGCTCGGCATCAAGATGCTGCTGGCCAAGCCCGGCGCGGCGCCGATCCTCAACATCGAGCCACGGCATTACTTCAAGCAGGCTGGCCTCATCACCTTGCTCAATCCCAAGGCCATCGTGTTCTACATGGCGTTCTTCCCGCTGTTCGTCGACCCGGCCCGGCACCAGGGCATGCTGACTTTCGGCGTGATGGCCGCGACCATTGCCGTCCTCACCTTTGCCTATGGCCTGATCGTGGTGCTGCTCACGCATCACCTGGCCGAGCGCATGCGCGCCAACCCGGCCATCAGCCGCGTTCTCGAAAAGGTGGCGGGGCTCTTCCTGCTGGGCTTCGGCATCAAGCTCGCGGTGAGTAAGTGAGCGGCGCAGGGCCGTCGACCAGCGTGAGTGCACATAACGGCATGGCAAAAATCTTTTGCGTCGCCAACCAGAAGGGCGGGGTTGGTAAGACGACGACGACGGTGAACCTCGCGGCCGGCCTGGCCAAGATCGGCCAGCGCGTGCTGATGGTCGACCTGGACCCGCAGGGCAATGCCACCATGGGATCGGGTGTCGACAAGCGCAAGCTTCAACTCACCGTCTACGACGTGCTGCTGGAATCGGCATCGGTCGCCGAAGCCAAAGTCAAAAGCGAAAAGTGCGGCTACGACGTGCTCGGTGCCAATCGGGACTTGGCCGGCGCCGAGGTGGAGCTGGTTCAACTCGAACACCGCGACCAGCGCCTGAAGCTGGCCCTCGGTGAAGTGTCGCAAGACTACGACTTCATCCTCATCGACTGTCCGCCGTCGCTGTCGATGCTCACGCTCAATGGCCTGTGCTCCGCGCACGGCGTGATCGTGCCGATGCAGTGCGAGTACTTCGCGCTCGAAGGCCTGACGGACCTGGTCAACACCATCAAGCAGGTTCACGCCAATCTGAACAAGGACCTGCAGATCATCGGCCTGCTGCGCGTGATGTTCGATCCGCGGATCACGCTGCAGCAGCAAGTCAGCGACCAGCTCAAAGCGCACTTTGCCGAGAAGGTCTTCAACACGGTGATCCCGCGCAACGTCCGCTTGGCGGAGGCACCGAGCTACGGCCTGCCGGGCGTCGTTTTCGATCCGGCGGCGCGCGGCAGCCAGGCCTTCATCGAATTTGCCGGCGAAATGGTGGAGCGCATTCGCAAGATGTAGGGCTTGATGGCCGAAATACTGCGCCCCGCCTTGATTTAATGCTACTTATTTAATAGCAAATGAAGCCTTCCAACGTTCTGATTCTGCCGGGCTGGCAGGGAAGCGGTCCGCAGCACTGGCAAACGCTCTGGGAAAAGCGCCATGGCTATGTGCGCGTGGAGCAGCATGACTGGGTGAACCCCTTGCGCGGTGACTGGGTCACGCGTCTCGAGGAAATGGTGCTGACGCGCGATGAACCCGTAGTGTTGGTGGCGCACAGCCTGGGCTGCATCCTCATAGCAGCTTGGGCCGCGCTGTCGACGAACACGCACCGCGTGAAGGCGGCGTTGCTCGTCGCGCCGGGCGACCCCGAGCAGCCCGAACTGCGCGAGATGCTTCCCACCTGGTCGCCGATCGAGCTGCAGGCGTTGCCGTTCCCCAGCGTCCTGCTGGCCAGCCGCAACGACCCGTATGTCGAATTCGACCGGGCGCGCCTCTTCGCCTACGCGTGGAATTCGCAGTTCATGGACTACGGCGACTGCGGCCATATCAACGCCGACTCCGGCCTCGCCAGTTGGCCCGAAGGCCACGTGCTGCTGCAAGATTTGATGAAAGACTGAACCAGAACATGGTCACCAAGAAACCCAAGGGCCTCGGCCGCGGCCTCGAAGCCTTGCTGGGACCCACCGCACAAGAGAGCGCGTCTGCCGACACCGCCGCCGGCAACCCGGGCCTGCCCGCGTCGCTGCTGCTTGCCGACATGGTGCCGGGCGTCTATCAGCCGCGCACGCGCATGGACGAAGGCGCGCTGTACGAACTCGCGGAGAGCATCAAGGCGCAAGGGATCATGCAGCCGATCCTGGTGCGCAAGGTCGGCAGCGGCGATAACGCCGGCAAGTACGAAATCATCGCCGGCGAGCGCCGCTTCCGCGCGGCCAGGCTGGCCGGCCTGGACAGCGTGCCAGTGCTGGTGCGCGACGTGCCCGACGAAGCGGCCGCGGCAATGTCGCTGATCGAAAACATCCAGCGGGAGGATCTTAACCCGCTGGAAGAGGCGCATGGCTTGCAGCGCCTGGTCAAGGAGTTCGGCCTCACGCACGAACAGGCGGCGCAGGCGGTGGGGCGCTCGCGCAGTGCCGCGAGCAACTTGCTGCGCCTGCTGAACCTCGCCGACCCGGTGCAGACGATGCTGATGGCGGGTGACCTGGACATGGGCCACGCCCGTGCGCTGCTGGCGCTGGAGCGCGCTTCACAGATCACGGCCGCGAACCAGATCGCGGCGAAGAAACTGTCTGTGCGCGAAGCCGAAAGCCTGGTGAAAAAGCTGGGCGCCGAGTTCAACCTCACCTCGCCCAAGCCGAAGAAAGAAAAGTCACGCGACCTGCGCCGCGTGGAAGAGGAGCTGTCGGACCTGCTCACGGCCGAAGTCGAGGTGCGCGTGAAGAAGCGCGTCAAGCGCCACGGACGCAATGAAGAAATGGGCGAGGTTGCCATCCAGTTCGGCTCGCTCGAGGAGTTGAATGGCCTCATCGACCGGCTGAGATCAGGCAGCGCCTGACGGTATTGCGGGCCAACAAAAAGGCGCCCCTCGGGGCGCCTTTTTCATTGCGCGATGGCGCGAATTACTGGTAGCTGTAGTTGATGGTGTAAGGCACCGTCACGTTCACCGGGCCGGTGATGGTGAGCGTCGCCGCCACCGTTCCCGAGTTACCGGAATAGCTGCAGCTGTTGATCGTCAACGTGCCGCCGCCTTGCGTGCCGATTTGCGTGAACGTGGTGTCCGACTGGATGCCCGTGCAGAACTCGGCTTGCGTCGTCGGCTGCGGCACGTTGTTGATGGTGACGGTGCTGCTGACGCCGCTCACCGTGACGGTGATGACGAGGTTCTTGTTGCCGCCTGTTGTGCCACCGGTGCCACCCGTTCCACCAGTCCCGCCTGTGCCCCCGGTTCCACCGGTCCCACCCGTGCTGGCACCGTCAAACGTGAACGTGATCGCCGTGCCGTTGATCGTGGCGTACGCGGTGCCGAAGCTGGTCTGCAGCGTGTTGGGCGTCACGAAGGCCTGAAAGCCTGCCAGCGTGTTGCCGTTGGCGATGAATTGCGACACGGCGCGCAGCATCAAGCCATAGCTGTTGGTCGAGCCCGTCACCGCCGGCAGCGTGGTCGCCAGGTTGATGCCGTTCAACTGGAACTGGGTTGCGACGCTCGTGGCGGCGGTGGCAAACGTGGCGCTGCTCACACCGCCGCCGAGGCTCTTGCTCTTGCTGAATGCCGCGGAAGTCAGCGGCGTGACGATGCCGGTGGTCGAACCGCCTTGCGCGGCGATGACGACCTGCATCGGGTCGCTCAACGTCTTGGTGGTGCCCGTGGCTTCGTCGGTGTAGGTGCCGCCGCTGGCCTCGATCACCACGTCGCCCACGTACGTCAGGTTCATCGTGTACCCGCCGGAGCTGTTGGTGGCAGTGCACAGAAGCTGTTCACCCTTGCCGGTCGATGTGGCCTTGTAGGCGCAGACGTTGGCGGCGTTGACCGGGCCCTTCACGACGACTCCTGAAACCTCGGTGGTGGTGACCGTGGGGGGCGTGGTCGTCGCGGGGGTGGAGTCGTCGCTGCCGCCGCAGGCGGTGAGAAGGGCGGCCGCCAAGCCGACCCCGAGTGAAAGGAGCCGAGGGTAAGCGCGGGTCATGGGTAAAGATCTCCGAAGGTAAACAAAGGAAACGAAAGGTTATCGATCCCTTGCCTACTTGGGCACCCTCCGAACAGGGGGGTGCACTGACTCTATTTCTAGAGCGAGAAGATCTTCCCCGGGTTCATGATGTTCTTCGGGTCCAGCGCGCGCTTGATGGTGCGCATCATGTCCACCGCGCCCGCACCGGTTTCGGTGAGCAGAAACTCCATCTTGTGCAGGCCCACGCCGTGCTCGCCGGTGCAGGTGCCTTCCAGCGCCAGCGCCCGCGCCACCAGCTGGTGGTTGAGCTTCTCCGCGACCTCGCGCTCTTGCGGTTTGTCGGGGTCGATCAGGTAGCCGAAATGAAAGTTACCGTCGCCCACGTGGCCGACCAGGAAGTAGGGCAGGCCGCTCGCATCTGCTTCAGCCACTGAGTCCAGCAGGCAATCGGCCAGGCGGGAGATCGGGACGCAGGTGTCGGTGGAAATGGCGCGGCAGCCCGCCTTCGACTGGATCGCGGCAAAGTAGGCGTTGTGCCGCGCGGTCCAGAGGCGCGTGCGCTCTTCGGGCGTCGTGGCCCATTCGAACGCGTTGCCGCCATGCTCGGCCGCAATCTCCTGCACCAGCTCGGCCTGTTCTTTCACGCCGGTGGGCGAGCCGTGAAACTCCATCAGCAGCATCGGCTCTTCGCGCAGGCCGAGTTTGCTGTGCGCGTTGACCATGCGCACCGTGTTGTGGTCGATCAGCTCGACCCGCGCAATCGGTACGCCCAGCTGGATGATCTGGATGGTGGTACGCACCGCGGCCTCGATGCTGGGGAAGGAACACACCGCCGCCGAGATCGCCTCGGGCAGCGGGTAGAGGCGCACCGTGACTTCCGTGATCACGCCCAGTGTGCCTTCGCTGCCCACCATGAGGCGCGTGAGGTCGTAGCCTGCGCTGGATTTCTTGGCGCGCGTGCCGGTGCGGATCACTTCGCCGCTGGCCGTCACCACTTCGAGGCTCAGCACGTTCTCGCGCATGGTGCCGTAGCGCACGGCGTTCGTGCCGCTGGCGCGCGTGGCGCTCATGCCGCCGAGCGTCGCGTCGGCACCCGGGTCGATCGGGAAGAACAGGCCGGTGCTCTTGACCTCTTCATTCAGCTGCTTGCGCGTGACGCCGGGCTGTACCGTCACTGTCAAGTCTTCGGCATTGATCGACAGCACCTTGTTCATGCGGCCGACGTCGATGCTGATGCCGCCCTGCACAGCCAGCAAGTGGCCTTCGAGCGACGTGCCAACGCCGAACGGAATCACCGGCACGTCGTATTGGGCGGCCAGCTTGACCGCATCCGCCACGTCCTGCGTGCTCTCGGCGAAGACCACCGCGGCCGGCGGCGGCGACTCGAACGACGACTCGTCGCGGCCGTGCTGCTCGCGCACGACCAGCGCCGTGGAACAGTTGGCGCCGAAGCGCGCCTTGAGCGCATCGATCAGCGCCGCGGGGACGGCACGCTGGTGGATTTCAGGGACGAGGTGGGCGAGTGCGGCGGGGGCGTTCATGCGGGGGGTCTCCTGGGGCACCCCAGTTTAAGCCCGGCGCCGCTCGCCACACCATGGAAAGCTTTCAGCTAACGGACGAACGCGGCCTCGTATTCGGCGCGGGTGATGAGGCCGTCCTTGTTCTACTTCAGTGATTCGTCGAAACCGGGGCTCGATACGGAGCCATCGGGCGCAGCGTCCAGGCGCTCGGGGGCGTTGCTGCGCTGCGTGACCCGCGGCGCGGTTCGGCCGGCGGCGGCAGGCGCCGTATACGAAAGTAAAGGGGTGGGCGCCAAGGGGAGTTGATTGCGGGCCGGGAGTGCGGCGGCACCCATGGCGAGCGAGGCAAAGAGGGCTACGCTGCAAGCCTCGAAATTCGGAAGTCGTCGTCGTTTCACATGCATCTACGGATCTCCTGAGGTGAATGGAGGGGCCATTGCAGCCGACTGTCGCGGATGAGGCCAGCACTATTGCCCCGTGTTGCCATCGAAACATCCGGCGTGGCCGGGTAACGCACAATCCGTGCAAGCAATTTCGCGCTGGAGTAAATCATGGGCAAACGCCTGACACAAATCGCAACCCGCACGGGGGACGACGGCACAACCGGACTTGGGGACAACACCCGCGTTTCCAAGGACGGACTGCGCGTCCACGCCATGGGCGACGTCGACGAGCTCAATTCGCACATCGGCCTGCTGCTGTGCGATGACCTGGCACCGGGTGTGCGCGAGCTGCTGGTCGAGGTTCAGCACCAACTCTTCAACCTCGGCGGTGAGCTGTCGATTCCCGGCTTCGAGCTGCTCAAGGCCGATGCCGTGCTGGCGCTGGACGAGGCACTGGCGCACTACAACGCGCAGCTACCGAAGCTCGAAGAGTTCATCTTGCCCGCGGGCAATCGCGCGGCCTCGCAGGCGCATGTGTGCCGGACGGTTGCGCGCCGAGCGGAACGCGCCGTGGTGGCACTGGGTGCCGCGGAAGAGCTGCGCGAGACACCGCGCCAATACCTCAATCGGCTGAGCGATCTGCTGTTCGTGCTGGCACGCGTACTCAACCGCATGAACGGCGGCGACGACGTGTATTGGAAGAGCGAACGTCTCGCGGCGTCGAACGCCGCGCCCTGATCGCTGGACCTACTTCGCCTGCAGCACCGCCATCGTGATGCGCGACACGCAGGTCAGCTCACCGGCGTCGTTGCTCATGTCGATCTGCCAGACCTGCGTGCTGCGGCCGATGTGTACCGGCCGCGTGATGCCGGTGACCCAGCCGCTGGTGGCGCCGCGCAGGTGATTGGCGTTGATGTCCAGCCCGACAGCGCGGTCGCCTTCCGGCGCTGAATAGGCCGCGCCGCACGAGCCCAGCGTTTCCGCCAGCACCACCGACACACCGCCGTGCAGCAAGCCATAGGGTTGCTTGGTGCGGACATCCACCGGAACGCGGGCGCGGATGAAATCGTCGCCCACCTCCAGGAACTCGATACCCAGCCGTTCGACGGCGGTGTCTTTGTGGATGGAGGTGAGGATCTCGACGGAGATGGGTTTTTTCCAGATCGGCATGCTCGCGATTCTAGGAGGCCTTCTGCGGCGCCGCTTGCGACACCGGGGCCGGGCCGCGATTCAGCAGCGCGTAGAGCAGGATGGCGCCGAAGGTTGCGGTGCCGATGCCGCCCAGAGCGAAGCTGCCGAACTTCAGCGTGAAGTCGCCCGTGCCCAGGATCAGCGTGATCGCCGCGACGATCAAATTGCGGTTCTGCGAAAAGTCGACGCGGTTGTCGACCCAGATCTTCGCGCCGGCCGCCGCGATCAGGCCGAACACCACGATCGACACGCCGCCCATCACCGGTAGCGGAATGGCCTGGATCACCGCGCCGAACTTCGGCGAGAAGCCGAGCACGATGGCGAGCACCGCCGCCACCACGAACACGGCGGTGGAGTAGATCTTGGTCGCGGCCATCACGCCGATGTTCTCGGCATACGTCGTCACGCCCGTGCCGCCGGCCGCGCCGCTGACCATGGTGGCCACGCCGTCGCCGATGAACGCGCGACCGATGTACGGGTCGAGGTTGCGGCCCGTCATCGCCGTCACGGCCTTGATGTGGCCCAGGTTCTCTGCCACCAGGATGATGGCGACCGGCACGATCAGCAGCATCGCCGCGCTGTCGAATACCGGCGCGGCGAAGGCCGGCGCGCCGACCCAGGCCGCATTGGCGATGCCCGACAGATCCAGCGGTTTGCCCAGGCCCATTCCATTGGCGAGCACCGCGTAGATGATGCTGGCGATGATGAGGCCGACCAGAATCAAGAGGCGCTGCATCATGCCGCGCGTGAACACCGCCACCAGCCCGACGCACACGAATGTGACGGCCTGCATCCACGAGTCGAAATTGCTCGCGGCCATGTTCTTGATGGGGATGCTCGCGAGGTTCAGGCCGATCACCGCGACCACGGCGCCGGTGACGACGGGCGGCATCACCTTCTCGATCCAGTTGGTGCCCACCGCCTGCACGATCGCGCCGATGATGGCGTACACGAGGCCGCAGGCAATGATGCCGCCCAGTGCCACGCCGATGTTGCCGTTGGGGCCCTTGCCCGCATAGGCGGTGGCGGCGATCACGACGCCGATGAAGGCGAAGCTGGAGCCCAGGTAGCTGGGCACCTTGCCGCCGGTGATGAAGAAGAAGATCAGCGTGCCGATGCCGCTCATCAGGATGGCGACGTTGGGGTCGAACCCCATGAGGATGGGCGCGAGCACCGTGGCCCCGAACATCGCGATCACGTGTTGCACGCCCATCACCGCGGTTTGCGGCCACGGCAATCTTTCGTCGGGAGCGATGACGCCCCCTTGATGCAATACGTCAGCGGGCTTCTCTGTCCAGTCGAACATTCCCATGTCTCGCTCCTTCCTGTGAAAGTGGAGCGATGCTAGGGGCAATGCTCGTGCCGCGCAAGCTGCCTTGCCCCCTCTCCCGCTGGGAGCGGGTTGGGGTGAGGGCTACGCGCGTGCGTGCTTCACGTCATGAAGATCGCCACCTTCCCCAGCACCTCGGCGTCTTTCAGAAGCTTGCGGTGGCCGAGCCCCTCGGTCGCCACGAGCTCGGTGCCCTTGATCGCATGCGCATAAGCCATGCCGTCGGCGAAGCGGTTGATGCTGTCTCCGCGGTCATGCACAACCATCGTCGACACGCGAATGCGCGGGCCCACCGAATCGGGTTCGAACTGCGGCATGAGAATGCCTTCGCGCGCTTCGATGCGCTTTTGCATCGCTGCCCGCGTGGCTTCCGACAAGCCGAACACCTGCGCGAACAGCCGCGTGTATTCGGGTGGGGACGCTGCCGGCGCCAGCAGCACCAGCCGCTCGATGGGCAGGCCGCGGCTTGCGACATACGCGCTGGCGCTGGCGCCGAGCGAATGCGCGACCAGCGCGCGGATGTGATGCCCCTGCTGGCGCAGCCGCGCGCTCACATACTCGATGGCGCGCGTGAATTGCGGCAGCGTGCTTTCGGCGCCTTTGCTGCGGCCGTGGCCCGGCATCTCGAGGATGACGGGGCGCATGCCTTGCCCGGCGAGCGCTTGGGCCAGCGCGACCATCTGCCCCGCATGGCCGCCCCAGCCGTGCACCAGCAGCGCAACCGGCCCATGCGGCGCGACGGCCTGCGAATAGACGGTGACGCTGGCGCTTTCGAAAGGCCAACTCTCCACGCGCCACGATGCATCCCACGGTTTGCCGCGATGCAGCCACTTGGGCGGCAGCGGCGTGAGGAACAAGCGGCAGGCGGCGCGCACGGCAAGCGCGGGCCACAGGCGTTGCGATGCGGTCAGCGCCAGGCGGAACAGGCGGATGCCGGGGCTGGCTTGGTAGAAGGCCGAGGTGGCCTCGAGCGCGGTGCGGGTCATGGCGCTTCCCTTCAATAAAAGATCATGTCTTCGTTGGTGCGCGGCAGGCCGCGCAGCGATTCGATGGCGGCGCGCACAACGCGCCAGCCGCCGTAGGCCGTGGCAATCAGAAGCAGGGTGAACATGGCAGTTCCTTTCTTCGCACAGTCGTGCGAAATGTGGGCAAGCTTTCAGGCATCGAGAACACTGTCTCCGTTCTTGTCTCTTTATCTCTTGTAGGTGTCCAGCAGGCGCAGCCAGGTGGCCTGCGCCCGCTCGGCGGCGCGCGAATCGCGCAGGAAGCGCGCGTCGTGGATCAGGCCGAGGATGAGGGCGTTGATCGCGCTCACCATCTGCTCGGCATCGGTTTCGCTCCTCAGGTGCCCGGCATCGACGGCCTGCAGCACGGT
Source organism: Ramlibacter sp. WS9 (assembly GCF_003797765.1). Classification (GTDB taxonomy): domain Bacteria; phylum Pseudomonadota; class Gammaproteobacteria; order Burkholderiales; family Burkholderiaceae_C; genus Ramlibacter. The sequence continues at coordinate 51,694 of NZ_RKMB01000025.1, forward strand.
GCGCCGCAGCGCGGCGCGCCAGCCGACGACTTGCTGCAGCAGCAGGTCTCGCACCGGCCCTTCCTTGTCGTCGAGCTCGAACGCGCCGGCGCTGTAGATGCAGCCCCTCTTGGCGTCGATGTCGCGGGCGCGGATGATCCAGCGCTCCACGATGTTGGCCAGGCGCGGCAGGCCCTTGGGCAGTTGCATCGCGGGCACGAAGACGTCGGCCAGATAGCCCCGGCCGAATTCCTCGATCACGGCTTTCTGCAGCGCCTCACGTGAACCCACGCGAGAGAACACGCCGCTCTTGGAGAGGCCACTGCGGTCGGCCACCGCCTGCAGCGTGATCGCTTCCAAGCCTTCCGCCGAAGCGAGTTCGATCCCGGCGGCCACGATGGCGGCGCGGGTCAATTCGCTTTTCTGAGTTTTGGCGTCCATGCGGCGGATATTAGCACGGTTGTGCGAAATGGCAAGCGCGTCGCTTTCCAGGGCTTCCGGGGGTATGCTTTTTGCCATGCCCGCCCCCCACATCCCCCAGATCCGCCTCTACCAGGATTGGCTGCGCGACACCCGCGGCCTGACGTTCGACAGCTACGAGGCGCTGCGCCAATGGTCCATCGATGATCTGGCGGCGTTCTGGCAGAGCATCTGGGACTACTTCGACCTTCGCTCGCCTACGCCCCACCGTGCGGTGCTGGACGACGCGCAAATGCCGGGCACGAAGTGGTTCGAAGGCGCGCAGTTCAACTACGCTCAACAGGTGTTCCGCCACGTCGCGCCTGCACACGCGGCCGGCTTTGCGGCCGTCATCAGCCGCAACGAGAAGGGCGAGCACCGGGAGCTGGGCTGGCCCGAGCTGCGTCGGCAAGTCGCATCGCTCGCGCTGCACTTGCAAGCGCAGGGCGTGCAACCCGGCGACCGTGTCGCGGCCTACCTGCCGAACATTCCGGAAACCATCGTCGCCTTCCTCGCCGTGGTGAGCATCGGTGGTGTGTGGAGCCTGTGCGCGCCCGACATGGGCACGAACGCTGTGCTCGACCGCTTCAAGCAGATTGAGCCCAAGGTGCTGATCGCGTGCGACGGCGTGCGCTACGGCGGCCAGCAGTTCGACCGAACCTCGGTCGTGGCCGAGATGCGCGCCGCGTTGCCGAGCGTCACGCATCTGATCGTGCATCGGAACCTCGGCGTCGATGCCGCGGCGATGGATGCGCTCGCGCCATGGACGGATTGGGAGCAGGCGAACGCGCGCGACGACGACGCGGTCGCGAACTTCGAACCCCTGTGGATGCCATTCGACCACCCGCTGTGGATCGTCTATTCCAGCGGCACCACCGGCCTGCCCAAACCCATCGTGCACGGCCACGGCGGCACGGTGATCGTCGGGCTGGCGCTCAAGGTGCTGCACAACGACATCGGCTGCAGCTACCTGCTCAACAGCTGGGGCGAACGCTTCCACTGGTACAGCTCCACAGGCTGGGTCATGTGGAACATGCAGGCGGCGGGGCTGTTGAACGGCACCACTTGCTGCATCTACGACGGCAACCCGGGCGGCACGAAGGACAAGCCGGACTGGTCGACGATGTGGCGCTTCGCGGCGGACCTGCGCGTCACCTTCTTCGGTGCGGGCGCGGCCTTTTACGCCAACTGCATGAAGGCGGGTGTGGACCTTTCGCAGTGCGGCGATTTGCGGTCGGTGCGCGCGTTGGGCACTACCGGCTCGCCGCTCTCGGCCGAGGTTCAGCTGTGGGGCACGAAGCAGTTCGAGGCGATCGGCACGCCGGGCATGTGGTGGTCCAACATGTCGGGCGGAACCGACTTCGCCGGCGCCTTCATCGGCGGCAACCGCGAGCTGCCCCTGGTGCCCGGCGAGATGCAATGCCGCTTGCTGGGCTGTGCCGTCGAGGCATGGAATGAGCAAAGCCAGCCGGTCATCGATGAAGTGGGCGAGCTCGTGTGCGTGCGGCCCATGCCGTCGATGCCGCTGTACTTCTGGAACGACGAGGGCAGCAAGCGATTGATTTCGTCCTACTTCGACACGTATCCGGGTGTCTGGCGGCACGGCGATTGGCTGAAGATCACGCCCGCAGGCGGCTGCATCATCTACGGCCGCAGCGACGCAACCATCAATCGCCATGGCCTGCGCATGGGCACCAGCGAGTTGTACAGCGCGGTGGAGGCCTTGCCCGAAGTCTTGGACTCGATGGTGGTGGACCTGGAGTACCTGGGCCGCGAAAGCTACATGCCGCTCTTCGTCGTGCTGCGCTCGGGCATGACGCTCGACGATGCGATGAAGGCGAAGATCAACAACGCGATCAAGACCGCCCTGTCGCCGCGCTTCATTCCGAACGAGATCTTTCAGGTGTCCGAAATCCCGCGCACGCTGTCAGGCAAGAAGCAGGAGCTGCCGATCAAGAAGCTGCTGCTCGGGCAGCCCATCGAGAAGGTGGTCAACAAGGATGCGATGGCGAATCCCGGGTGCCTGGATTGGTATGTGGCACTCGCTTCAAGCAGGCGCGAGGGCGCCTAGATAGGCCCGTACCCGCTCGTCTTCCACCAGCGTCTCGAAATCCGGCGCCTGCGTCACCACACCCTTCTGCACGTAGATGAACTGCTCGCAGCTCTCGCGCAGGATGTCGATGTGGTACGGCTCATTGGGGTGCAGGCACAGGAACACCAGCTTGCCTTCGCGTCGCAGCTTCTTGAAGAAGTCGAGCATGAAGCCGATGTAGCCGTCCTGCGTGTTGAACTGCGGCTCGTCGAACAGGTGGATGCGCGGCGAGTCGCTCGCCGCGTGATCGAGCATGAAGTTCGGCTTGCTCTTCTGGAACGACCGCACCTGGTACGACTGGTGATAGTGGATCGCCAGGCGATCCCGCTCGCGCGTCTTCACCTGATGAATGTCCTGGCCCTCGACCAGCACCCGCCCGCTGGTGGGCAGGTTGCTGCCGGTGATCAGCTCGAACAGCGTGGTCTTGCCCGAGCCGTTCGGGCCCATCACGCCGACGACCGCCGGGCCATCGATGGTGAAGTCCGCGGCCAGCGAGAACGTGACGCGCTTGTCGATGATGCCGCGCGTGTACTGCTTGGCGACTTGATCCACGTGAAGCAAAGGCTTGGCCATCACACCCCCAACAGGCGCTTGCGCAGCGCCTCGTCTTCGCGCAACTGCGCGGCCGGGCCCTCATGCACGATGGCGCCCAGGTTCATCACATAGGCCCGGTCGGCGACCTGCAGCGCGCTTTGCACGTTCTGCTCCACCACCAGCACGGAAATGCCTTCGCCCTTGAGGCGCAGGATCGTCTTCATCACGTCTTGCACGACCTTGGGCGCGAGGCCCTGGCTCGGCTCGTCGAACAGCACGAGTCCTGGTGCGCCGATCAGCGCCCGCGAGATCGCGACCATCTGCATCTCGCCACCGGAAAGGTTTTCGCACTCGCGGTGCATCAGGTATTCCAGCGCGCTGAAGATCTCGAAGCACTCTTTCTCGCTCCAGGAGCGAAAGCGCGTCTTCTTGCGAGCGATCGCGAGGTTGCGCGCGACTGTGAGCGTCGGGAAGATGCGGCGGTCGTCCGGCACCCAGCCGATGCCGCCGCGCGCGATCTCATGCGTGGTGGCGTGCGTCACGTCGCGGCCGTCGAAGTGCACGGAGCCGGAGCGGGCGGGCGTCAGGCCCAGGATGGAGCGCAGCGTCGTCGTCTTGCCTGCACCGTTGGCGCCGAGCAATGCCACGACTTCGCCGGCGCCGACTTCGAGCGAAACGTCGAACAGCGCTTGCGTCTCGCCGTAGAAGGTGTTGATGCGGTTGACGGTGAGCATGGCGGAAACAACCTCGTCATCCCCGCGAAGGCGGGGATCCAGGGCGCCTTGGATTCCCGCCTTCGCGGGAATGACGGGACGGTGGGTGACTACGTTCATGCCAGTGCCCCCAAATTTGACCGCCGAACCCACTCGTTCTCCTTCAATTGCGCCGGCGTCCCTTGCGCGATCACCTGGCCCCAGTGGATCACCGACACCTTGTCGGCCAGCTTGAACAGAAATTGCATGTCGTGTTCGATGATGACGATGGTCACTTGCCGCTTGAGTTCGGCGATCAGTTCGGCAAGGCGCGCGGTGCCTTCCGAACCCAGCCCCGCAGTCGGCTCGTCCAGGAACAGCATGCGCGGCTGCGCGGCCAACGCGACGCCGATCTCCAGCGCGCGCCGCTCGCCATAGGAAAGGCTCTTGGCCTGCACCTGTTCCTTGCCCTTCAGGCCCACACGCGCCAGCACCGCCGCCGCCAAATCTTGCGCCGTGCTGTCGGCACCCAGATCGCGCCAGGCATTGAAGCCCTGCCGCCTGACATGCGGCGTCGCGATCAGCACGTTGTCCAGCGCAGAGTAGTCGTTGAACAGGTTCATGATCTGGAACGATCGTGAGATGCCCTTGCGCGCGATCTCGCGCGGCGCCAGGCCGGTGATGTCTTCGCCCGCGAAGGTCACACGCCCCCGGTCCGGGCGGAAGCGGCCGGTCAGCACGTTGAAGCAGGTCGTCTTGCCCGCGCCGTTCGGGCCCATGATGCCGGCGAGCTGGCCTTCGTCGAACGAGAGGCTGATGTCTTCCAGCACCACCTGTTCGCCGAATCGCTTCGCCAATCCCTTTGCTTCGAACAGACTCATACGCGCTGCTCCTGCACGGCAACAGCCGGTGAAGAAGGTTTGGGCTTGCGCCTCGCGCGCCAGGCTTGCCACATGCCCGCCACGCCCTCGGGCTTGAACAGCACCAGCGCCATGAACACGAGGCCATACCAGAGCAGCCATGTCTCGGTGTACGCGCCCAGCAAGTCCCGCGCAAGGATGAAGAAGGCCGCGCCGATCAGCGGGCCCCAGAAGCTCACCAGCCCGCCGCCGATCAACACCATCATCACGACGAAACCCGAGTTGTGCAGGCTCATCACGTTGGGATACGCCGACTGCTGCGCCATCGCGAACAGGCCGCCCGCCAGGCCCGCCACCGAAGCGGAAATCGTGAACGCCAGCCACTTGTACAGCCACACGTTGTAGCCGACGAAAGCGGCACGTGTCTCGTTCTGCTTGATGGCCGAGAACACGCGCCCCAGCGGCGAATGCACCAGGCGCCACAGCACCGCGACGGCCACCGCGAAGACCGCGAGGCAGAAGTAGAAGAGGGCGTCGTTGCTCTTCAGGCTGATCGACACGAAGCCAAAATCCGCCGGCAGCCGCTTGATGTTCAACAGGCCGTCTTCACCGCCCGTCAGGCTGTGCCACTTCATCGACACGAACCAGAACACCTGGCCGAACGCGATGGTCAGCAGCGCGTAGTAGATGCCGCGCCGGTGCGAGATGAACAAGGCCACCAGCGCGCCGAGCAGCGCCGCGGCGACCATCGCGCCCAGCAGATCGAACCACAGGTTGGCCCACAGCTTGTGCTGCAGCAAGCCGAACGCATAGGCACCGATGCCGAAGTACGCGCCGTGCCCGAAAGAGGGGAGGCCCGTGTAGCCGAGCAGCAGGTTGTAGCCCAGCGCGAACAGCATCCAGATCATGATCTCCAGCGCCAGGTACTGGTAGAGGCCCACGCGCGACAGCCACAGCGGCGTGGACAGCAGCACCAACACGGTGGCCACCATCGGCAGGGGAAAGAGCGGGGCGCGGCCCGGGGCGGATTGCATGGCGGGGAAAACCCTTTGAGAACGTCCTTGTCAAAACAGAATATACGTTCTAATATTCTTACAAGCAAGAATTTTTGTTCGTTTCAATCTCCTGGGTTACCCGCAGACAGACATGGAAAGCGCCGCCACTTACGACCAGCTCAAGGACGCGATCACCCGCGCCTACCCAGACATGTCGCGCCAGCTGCAGCGCATCGCGCGCTTCGCATTGGAAAAGCCGGCAGACCTCGCATTGGGCACTGTCGCCGCCGTGGCCGAAGCCACCGAAGTGCAGCCCTCGGCCATGATCCGCTTCGCCAACGCGCTGGGCTACCGCGGCTTCTCCGACATGCAGCAGGTCTTCCGCGGCCACCTGGTCGAGCGCTCGGCTAGCTACCGCGAGCGCATCGACACTCTGCGCCGCAAGCAGCTCAACGGCCAGCGCGCGCCGGCCGGCGTGTTGCACCAGCTCGTCGGTGATTCGATCGGCGAGCTGGGCCACCTGGAAGAAACCATTCGCGAGGCCGACGTGAAAGCCGCGGTAAAGCTCATCGCCGGCGCTGACCGCATCCACGTGCTGGCGCAGCGCCGCTCGTTCCCGGTGGCGAGCTACCTTGCCTATGCGCTGGGCCAGCTCGAGCTCAAGACCCACTTGCTCGACGGTGCAGGCGGCATGCTGCGCGAGAGCCTGCGTGCCATCGACAAGCGCGACGTGCTGCTGGTCGCGAGCTTTCGCAACTACTCGCCCGAGGTGCTCGATGCGGCAACGTCGTGCAGCGAGCGAGGTGTGCCCGTGATTGCCATCACCGATGGGCCGCTGTCGCCGCTGGTCGCGCCGGCCAAGGTGTGCTTCGAGCTGGCAGACGATTCGTCAAAGCCGTTCCGCTCGCTGGTCGCGCCGATGTGCCTGGCGCAGGCGCTGGTGATGAGCACCGGTCATCACCTCGCCGAAAAACCCGAGCCGGCCAAGGCCCGCAAAGCCAAGTCATGAAGAACCCTCCCGTGCCCCGCCCGTTCGATCTTGTCTGCCTCGGCCGCGCGGCGGTCGACTTGTATGGCGAGCAGATCGGCGGCCGCCTGGAGGACATGCAGACTTTCAACAAATACCTCGGCGGCTCGCCGGCGAACACGGCAGTGGGCTTGGCGCGCCTGGGACTCAAGCCCGCGATGCTGACGCGCGTGGGCGACGAGCACAACGGCCGTTTCGTGCGCGAAACGCTGGCCGCCGAAGGCGTGGACGTGTCCCACGTCAAGACAGATCCGCATCGCCTCACCGCACTGGTGTTCCTGGGCATCAAGGACCGCGAGACCTTTCCGCTGGTGTTCTACCGCGACAACTGCGCCGACATGGCCGTGAGCGCGGAAGACTTCGACGGCGCCTTCATCGGCTCCGCCACCGGCCTGCTGGTGTCGGGCACGCATCTGTCGCAACCGCAAACCTACAAGACGTGCCGTGCCGCGATGTCGGCCGCCAAGACTGCGGGCACCCTCGTCGTGCTCGACATCGACTATCGCCCCGTGCTGTGGGGCCTGACCAGCCCCGGCATGGGCGAGCAGCGATTCGTGCCTTCGGACCAGGTCAGCGCCCATCTGCAAACCGTCATCCCCGACTGCGACCTGGTGGTGGGCACGGAAGAGGAGATCCACATCGCGGGCGGCAGCACCGACACGCTGCAGGCGCTCAAACGCTTGCGCGAGTTGACGGGTGCGACGCTCGTGGTCAAACGCGGCCCCATGGGCTGCGTGGTGTTCGACGGCGCCATCCCCAACGACATCGAGCTCGGCCACAAGGGTCCGGGCTTTCCGGTGGAAGTGTTCAACGTGCTCGGCGCGGGCGATGCATTCATGGCCGGCTTCTTGCGCGGCTGGCTCAAGGGCGAGCCGCTCGACAACTGCTGCGCCTGGGCCAATGCCTGCGGCGCCATCGTGGTGTCGCGTCACGGCTGCGCACCGGCGATGGCCAGCTGGAAAGAGCTGCAATATTTCCTGGCGCACGGTTCGCCCACGCCGCGGCTGCGCGAAGACGAGAAACTGGAACACCTGCACCGCGTCACCACGCGCACCCGCGATTGGCCCGAGCTCGTGGTGCTGGCCTTCGACCATCGCACGCAGCTGGAAGAGATCGCCGACCGGAACGACCGCACTGCCGACGACATCAAACAGTTCAAGCGCCTGATCGCCGAAGGTGCGCGGCGCGGCGCAGGCAACCGCGCCGGCGCGGGCGTCATCGTCGATGGCCGCTTTGGCGAAGAGGTGCTGCCGTCGCTCACCGGCAAGGGCTGGTGGGTCGCGCGGCCTGTGGAACTGCCGGGCTCTCGCCCACTCGCGTTCGAAGCCGGATGCGGCATGGCCCTGCACATGCGCAGCTGGCCCGCCGAGCACGTGGCCAAGTGCCTGGTGAGCTACCACCCGGAAGACGACGCGAGGCTGCGCGCAACGCAGATCGAAACGCTGCGCGAACTGCAGTCCGCGTGCATCGCCACCGGCCACGAGTTGCTGGTGGAAGTGATTCCGCCGCGCGACATGCCGCGCACCGAGTCCACCTTGCCGGATGCGCTGGCACAGCTCTACAAAGCCCGCGTTCTGCCCGACTGGTGGAAGCTGCCGCCTTGCGACGGCGACGGGGAGTGGACGCAGATCGCCGACGTCATCCAGCGACACGATCCGCATTGCCGCGGCGTGCTGGTGCTGGGCCTCGAAGCCAGCGAAGAAGACCTGGAGCGCAGCTTTCGCTCCGCAGCGCCGCACGCGGTGTGCCGCGGCTTCGCGGTCGGCCGATCGATCTTTGCCGACGCGGCGGCGGGCTGGTTCGCCGGCCGCATGGACGACGAAGCCGTCGTCGCCGACATCGCCGACCGCTATGCCCGCCTCATTGCCAGCTGGGATGACGCCCGCGCACGCGCACGAGCCGGCGCCACCCTCAAAGCCATTTTGTGAAGGACCCCAAAACATGACGACACAACGCATCGGATTCATCGGCATCGGCATGATGGGCCACGGCATGGCGAAGAACCTGCTGGCCAAGGGCTTCCCACTCACCTTCAAGGCCAACCGCAATCGCAGCAACCTCGATGACCTGCTGTCTGCCGGCGCGAAGGAGGCGCAGAGCAACGCGGACTGCGCGCGCGCCTCCGACATCGTCTTCATCTGTGTGACGGGTTCGCCGCAAGTCGAAGAGATCGTCTACGGCAAGGACGGCCTGCTATCCGCCGCGCGGCCCGGGTTGATCGTGGTCGACACGTCGACCGCCGAGCCGGCATCGAGCGCGAAGATCCGTGCCGATCTCGCGGCGCAAGGCGTGAAGCTGATCGACGCGCCGCTCGCACGCACGCCGAGGGAAGCGGAAGAAGGGCGCCTGAACACCATGGTCGGCGCGGAGCTTGAGGACTTCAAGGCGCTGGAGCCGGTGCTCAAGGCCTTCTGCGAAAACATCTTCCACGTCGGCCCGCCCGGCCACGGCCACGTGCTCAAGCTCGTGAACAACATGATGGCGATGAGCTTTGCGGCATCCATCGCCGAAGCCTTCGCCGTCGGCGCCAAGGCGGGGCTCGATCTCAACAAGCTCTACGACGTGGTGTCGGTCGGCGGCGTCAACTGCGGCATCTTCCAGATGATGTCCACCAAGATGCTGAAAGAGGGCGACCTCACCGGCATGAAGTTCGGCATCGCCAACGGGCAGAAAGACCTGCGCTACTTCACGCACCTGGCCGAGATGCAACCGGTGACGACCTTGATGGCCGAAGCCGCGCACCAGAGTTTCGTGCTGGCCAACAACCTGGGCTTCGGCGACAAGATGATCCCGTCGCTGTTCGAGGCGCAGGAGAAGGCCGGCAATCTCAAGATCGTTCCGCGCTAGACACACTACAGGAGACAGACATCATGAGCGATTCACAAGACAAGACCACTTCCCGCCGTTCGCTGCTCAAGCAGTCGGCATTGGCCATCGCGGGTGCGGGCCTGTACGGCGCCGCGCCGTTCTACGGGCCGTGGAAGCACAACCACGCCTGGGCGCAGGCCGCGCAGAAGAAGCCGCTCGTCATCGGCCTCACCATGGACGCATCGGGCCAGTACGCGGCGTCGGGCGGCGAAGAGCGGCTGGGCGCGATGATGGCCATCAAGGAGTTCAACGACAAGGGCGGCGTGCTGGGCCGGCGCATCGAAGCCATCCACATGGACACGGAAACCACGCCGGCCACCGGATCGCGCGTGGCGGAACGCATGATCACGCGCAACGAGGCCGCTTTCCTCATCGGCGCGGTGCACTCGGGCGTGGCCAACGCCATCTCGCAGGTCGCGCAGAAGTACGGCGCGATCTTCTTCAACACCAACTCCAGCTCGCCCACCGAGGCCGGCAAGGACTGCCATCGCACCAAGTTCGTGTGGGACGGCAACGGCGCCAACTTCTCGCAGGCCATCGTGCGCAACGCGATGAAGACCAGCGGCCGCAACTGGGTGCTGCTGACCAACGACTACGTGTGGGGCCACAACACCGCCAAGTCCACCCGCGCCGTGATTGAGGCGAACGGCGGCCGCGTGGTGGAGGAGCTGCTGGTGCCGCAGAACACACGCGACTTCTCCGCCTACCTGCTCAAGCTGCAACAGATCAAGCCGCATGCGGTTGCCACCGCCGTCGGCGGCGACGACATCAAGGCGCTGCGCCAGCAGGTGGTGCAGCTGAAGATGCACCAGCAGGCCGCGTGGATCAACAACCAGCAGGACTGGCCTGACGTTTACGGCCTGGGCCCGGAGGCGATCTTCGGCGTGTTCGGCACCACCTGGTACTGGCGCCTCAACCTGCCGGGCGTGAAGGAGTTCGTGGCGGCCTACCAGAAGCAGTTCCCCGGCATGGCCATTCGCGTGCCCGGCAACGTGTACCACAACGGCTACATGGCCACGCGCGAGCTGCTGCGCTGCGTCGAAGAGGCGGGCACCACCAACAACATCGCCATCATCAAGAAGCTCGAAGGCCGCAAGATGAGCGCGGCCGACCGCCTCCAGCACCACGAGGCGTGGATCGACCCGGCCACGCACCACGTGCAGCAGACCATCTACATGGCGGCCTACAACGACCAGCCGGCCGAGAAGGACGACATCTACAAGATCCTCTCCAACGTGGACCCGAAGGAAGTGGTCGACAAGGACGCCGCGGGCGCGTGCAAGCTGGAAACCTACGAAGCCACGCCGAGCTACGAGGCGTAGCAGCCCCGTGAACGTGCTCCCCCACCTCGTCAACGGCATCTCCCTCGGCCTTCTCTTCGCACTGATCGCGTTGGGCTTCATGCTCATCGTCGGCGTGATGGAGACCATCAACCTGGCGCACGGTTCGCTCTTTGCGCTGGGCATGTACTTCGCGCTGTTCTTCGTCTCGCCGCAGCTCGGCTGGTTCCCCAACGTGCAGGCCGCGTACATGGCGCTGCCCATCGGCACGCGCTATCTCGTCGCGCTGTTTCTCGCGCCGGTGTTCGTCGGGTTGTTCGGCATGCTGCTGGAGCTGTGCCTGCGCCGCACCTATGGCAAGGACCCGCTCTACGGCCTGCTGCTCACGTTCGGCGCGGCGCTGGTGATCGAGGAAACGATTCGCGTGGTGTGGGGCTCGACGGAGAAGCAGCTGGCCCTGCCCGAAGCGATCTCGGGCGCGTTCCTGCTCGGCGACTTGATCTATTCGAAGTACCGGTTCTTCGCCAGCGGCTTCGCCATCTTCGCCATCGCTGCGCTGTGGCTGTTCCTGGAGAAGACGCCCTACGGCGCGATCATCAAGGCCGGCGCGCACGACAGCGAGATGGTGCGCGCGCTGGGCATCAACCTGGCGCGCCTGCGCCTGCTGGTGTTCGGCATCGGCGTGGCGCTGGCCGCGATCGCCGGTGTGGTGATGGCGCCGATCTGGGGCATCCGTCCGCATGTGGGTGTGGATGCGGTGGTGCCCGCCTTCCTCATCATCGTGCTCGGCGGCGTGGGCTCGCTCTGGGGCGCGGTGCTGGCGGGGCTGATGGTGGGCATGGTCGTCGGACTCACCGGAGCGTATGCTTCCGAATGGTCGCTCATGTCCATGTATTTGTTGTTCATCGCCGTGGTAACTTTCCGGTCGCGCGGCCTCTTTGGAAAGAAGAGCGTGCTCGATGTTTGAAACCCTGCAAGGCAAGGTTGCCATCGTCACCGGCGCAGCGGGCACCATGGGCCTGGCCGCGACAAAGTTTCTGCTGGAAGACGGCTGCAAGGTGGCGATGGTCGACTTCAACCGCGAGCGCAATGAAGAACTGGCGCGCGGTCTGGGCGACAACGCCCGCGCCTTCTCGTTCGACATCAGCGACCCGGATGCGGTGCGTGCCGGCTGCGCGCGCATCGCGAGCGAACTGGGCGATGCGGACATCCTGGTCAACAACGCCGGCATCCTCTCCAACAACAAGGCGGAAGCCACAGACCCGGCGGAATGGCGGCGCGTGCTGGGCGCCAACCTCGACGGCGCCTTCTTCCTCGCGCAGTGCGTCATGCCCGCGATGAAGAAGCGGCGATTCGGCCGCATCATCAACACCTGCTCGCTCGCGGCCAAGACCGGCGGCTTGACGGCGGGCACGGCCTATTCGGTGTCGAAGGGCGCGATGACGTCGCTCACGTTCTCGCTGGCACGCGAGCTGGCTTCGCACGGCGTCACGGCCAACGGCATCTCGCCAGCCTACGTGAAGACGCCGATGATCACCGAACAGCTGAACGAAGAGCAGCGGCAGAAGCTGCTGAAAGACATTCCCGTCGGCCGCTTCTGCGAGCCGGAGGAATTCGCGCACGTGGTGCGCTTCCTCGCGTCGCCGCTGGCCGGCTTCATCACCGGCGAGATCGTCGACCTGAACGGCGGCCTGCTAATGGACTGACCCCACGGCTGTCATTGCGGGCTTGACCCGCAATCCATCTCCGCACACCACCAAGCCTCACCAATGCCAGCCATCACCCCCCGCATCGACTTCACCCGCGAACTGGCCAACCTCTTCAGCCTGAAGGGCAAAACCGCCTACGTCCCCGGTGGCTACGGCGGCATCGGCGAAGCCATGGCATGGGCACTCGCAATGGCCGGTGCGAGAGTCGCCGTATCCGGCCGCGACGCCACCAAGGCCGAAGCACTCGCAAACGACTTGCGCGCCGCCGGCCACGAAGCCATCGGCCTCGCGATGGACGCGCATTCCGTCGCCGACATCCAGGCGTCGGTGGACCGCGTGGCCAAGGAGCTGGGCGGCCTGGACATCCTCGTCAACTGCGTCGGCATGCAGCGCGAACAGAAGCTGCTGGACGTGACGGAGGAAACCTTCGACGAAGTGCTGCAGGTCAACCTGAAGGCCGCGATGTTCCTCGCGCAGGCCGCAGCCAAACACCAGATCGCCGGCCAGCGCGGCGGCGCGCAGATGCATCTGCTCTCCGTGCGCGCGCAACTCGGCCTGCGCGGCCGCGGCTACTCGGCGTATTGCAGCACCAAGGGCGGCCTGGTGATGCTGATCAAACAGCACGCGAGCGAGCTGGCCGTGCACGGCATCACCGTCAACGGCATCGCACCCACGGTGGTGCGCACGGAGATGGCGCGGCACTGGCTGGAGAACCCGGAGACCAAAGCGCAGGTACTGGGGCGAATTCCGTTGGGGCGCGTTGCGGACCCGAAAGATGTGGCGGGGGCTGCGGTGTTTTTTGCCAGCCCGGCAGGCGCATTCGTCACCGGGCAAGTGATCTATGTGGATGGCGGAATCACGGCGAGCCAATAGGTCACCTGTTTAGGCTATGGTGCGGCAAGGCCGCACTTCCTAAGATGCGACGTTGCAGGCCAGTATTCCAGGGAGATCCATGTCGAACGAACGAAGAAGCGCCTCCATGTGCGCCGGACGCCTGCGGGCGCGCATCAACCAAACCGCTGCTGTGGTGTTGCTGGCGGGCGTTCTCGCCCCTCCAGCGAGCGCCCAGACAGTGCCCGGGGCGCCGACGGCGGTCACAGCGACGCCGGGTAACGGCTCGATCACTCTCAACTGGCGCGCTCCCGCGAGCGACGGCGGGTCGCCGATCCTCTACCACACGCTGGTGTGCTGGAGCACGGCTGGCAACTCCGCCGCTTCGCCCCTAGGAGTTCACTACACGTGGACACTCGGCGGGATGCAGAACGGCCTTGCGTACAACTGCTACGTGCAGGCCGGCAACGCGGTGGGGCGGGGCCCGCACAGCAGCGATGTCACCGCCACTCCATCGGCGCCCGTGCCTCCCAGCTTCGTACAGGTCGGCGTCGGTACGTCGTTCAGCAGCGCGAGCATCGGCTCCGCGAACAACTATGGTGGCATCTCCTCCGGCCAGCTCGCCGAATGGGACGGAAGCCGCTGGGCACCCGGTGGAATCGCCTTGTCGCAAGTCGCTTACGGCAGCGACGGCACACGATGGGGTGTCACGTCGGCGGGCGTTATCTATCGCTCCAAGGCTGCCGCGCTCCAGCCGGTTCCCGCCTCCTGGATCGTCATGCCTGGTGGGCTGAAGCAGATCGCCTACGGCAACACCGCGAACATCTGGGGCGTCAATGCGGACGGCTACACCTACATCTGGGGCGGAGTCGAATGGCACGTCGTGCCTGGAAAGTTCACTTCCGTGTCCGCCTCGGCGGACGGCACGGTGTTTGCGCTCGACGCCAATGAATCGATCTGGCGCTGGACCGAGAAGCAGAGCTGGGAGCAAATGTCGGGCGCGCTTCGCACCATCTCGGTGGGCAGCGCATCCAATATCTGGGGCGTGAGTGCGGCCGGCGACGTTTACCAATGGAACCCCGCGACGTCCGCCTGGGTGAGGCCGCCGGTGCCTGCCGGTAAGTTCGTCGGCGTCAGCGCCGCCGCTGATGGATCTCTGCTTCTGGTCCGCAACGACGGCACGCTCTGGAAGAAATAACGCAGGTCGCCGGACAGCCCGCCGGATCAGGCCCAGGTGATCCGGTAGTCCAGCGAGTGCCCGATGCGCTCCGAAAAGCGCGCGACTGATTTGGCCGCCATCCGTTCGCTGACACTCACCGGGATCAGCGTCGTGAGCCAGGCCCTGACGCCTTGGGGCTCGCCCTCCAGCTTGCGCGGCACTGAGACGGGGGTGTAGCCCACATTCGCCTCCCGCTTGCCGGCCTTTTCGAGCAGGTCATAAAGATCGCGGAACAGGATGAACGAAGTGTCGTTCTGGTGCACCGACCAGTTCGCCACCGGCAGAAAGTCGACCAGGTGAATGAGCTGGTAGTTCAGCGCGGTCCAAAGGTCCTTGCCGCTCATCGTGATCGGCGCGTTGTCGATCACACGGTGAAACGTGATGGAGGCGATGGCATCGGCGCGATGTGCATTTTCACGGAGCTCGCGGCGCAGCGGGCCGGCGTAGAGCAGCCGCAGCACCGAAGGAAAGGCCTCGACCTGCGTCCACTCGGTGGGCGTCATCAGCGGGCGCAACGCCGGGATCTTGTCCGCGGTCATCGCAAAGGTGTTGGTGCCGGTTCCGAGGATGGAGTGCAGCAGCATCACCAGCGGGGACTGGCCGGGGTAGTGCTGCACGGTGTACTCGAAGCAGAAGTACAGATGGTCGAGGAACGAGCCGTCCGCATGCTCCACATCGAAGTCGCACTCGCTCACCAGGAACTGCATCAGCTCCGGGCTCACGACAGGGAGCGTATGCGCGGCACGAGCCGCAGCGTATTCGGCCTGCACGGCCTGGGCGGCTGCCGCGTCCCAATGCGCCTCCTTGGCCACCCGGGTTGTGATCACGAAGCGGGCGGCCTTGCCCTCGAGCGTCTTGAAGATGGTGCGGTCGAGATCGAAGTCCGGTATCGGCTCGACCCGGACCTTGCCCGTGTGCTCGAGCGCAGCGCCATGGGCGATGGCGGCCTTGCGTTGGGTCGTCGGTTCGGGACGTTCGGCGGCGGATTGCTTCATGGGGATCCTCGCGAGTGTTCGCTTTTATACACGACTGGGTTTGCGGCGTCGGTGCGCACGCCAGGCAGTCGCCAAACACGAGATCGCCGGTCAACGCGGCGGTGCGCAGGTGCACCTGATGTCGGTGCGCTCGGAACTCGGCCTGCGCGGTCCGGGGGCTACTCGGCGTATTGCAGTGGCAAGGGTGGTCTGGTGATGCTGACGCAAATCTTAGCCAAGCGGTGCTCTCGCCAGGATAGGCTACGCTTGCCAGATGTTTGTTGACTTAAAGCGCACGTTCTCGGAGTTCAAACAACCGGCCGACTCGAGCGACGAGCAGGATTGGAGCGAGTATTTTGGTCACCGACAACATCAACGCACTTGGCGCGATTTGCATGAGAAGCCCCTTGCGATTGTCCTTGGCGAGGCTGGCATAGGAAAGACGACTGAATTCAAGAACGAACTTGCACGTCTGAAAGCGGGTGGAGGGCAAGGATTCTTCATTCCGCTAAACATGCTTTCGGTTCCTGACTCGTGGCAGCTTGCGTTGGCCGATACTCAAGTCGAGTATGCCTCCTGGGAAGCTTCAGAGGAGCTGGGATACTTCTTTCTCGACGCGGTCGACGAAGCTCGTCTGAAATCCCATGCCGACTTTGACACGGCGCTCGCTGTTGTACATCAAGCTCTCGGTGCGCACCTGCACCGTGTGCGCATTGCCATCTCTTCCCGTACGACGGACTGGTCGTCCCCTGCGGTACGGTCCGCAATCGTGCATCGCATCGGTCAACCGATTGGTCGAGCCAGCGCGGCTAGAGCAACGTCACAAGCACAAACCGATGAAGCTGACTTGAATGCCCCGGAATCCGTGCAGGCAAGAGCGCCTGACGTAGAGCCCTTTGTCGTTACGCTGGATCCTCTCTCCAACGCTGAAGCGCATCGCTGCGCCGCCGCGTTCTCTTTGCAGGAGTCAGGCCGCTTTTGGACTGCGGTGGGTGATGGAGAGTACGAGTACATGGCCACACGGCCATTGGATTTGCGTTGGATGGTGGGTCTGTGGAATCAGCGAAGAACGCTCGGAACCTATCTCCAGCTCATCGAAGTGAACATCGCACAGCGACTTCAGGAATTCAATGAAAGCTACGAGTCCGCAGGTGAAGCCCTCTCCGTTGTGGAGCTCCACTCGGGCGCAACCGAGCTGGCCGCGGCCGCAGAATTTGGCGGGGCGCCCTTCTTTGCTTTGGACCGCGGCGCAGAGGCCACTTCAGTCGAGCTGGTTCCCTATGCGATCTTGAATGAATGGAAGCCAGTCGCGGTGCGCCGTCTGCTGGCTACTGCAATCTTCGATGAAGCAAGCTACGGACGAGTGATGTTTCATCACCGCTCGGTACGCGAGTATCTAGCGGCCGAATGGGTCGCAGAACAACTCGCTCTCGGTGTTCCACTGCTACGGATGCAGAGCTTGTTTGCAGGGCGCCCGTTTGGGCAAAATGCTCTAATTCCCGGCCGCCGCGCGGCGCTTGCTTGGTTGGCCGCGATGAACGCGGAGGTACGCGAGTGGGTCTCACGTGACTTCCCCGAAGTTCTGCTGCATGACGGAGACCCTCAGTCATGGGATCAGCTTTCAGCCGACAAAGCGTTCAAGAACTGGGTGACTGCGTCAACGCAGGGCTTTCGGGTGGACTGGACCCGCAGCCCGAGTCAATACCTGCGGGTCGGGCGGTCTTTGGGCGTAGGCCAAGTCGCGGAGGTTCTCTCAAACGCGACGGTGCCATCGCACGTAAGGAGCGTCTGCTTTCGCATTGCACGGCACGCAAAATTGACTGACTGTGCAGAAATCGCTTTCAGCATACTTCGAAGCCAGAGTTCCCTGCTTTGGGAGCGCAGGAGCGCGCTCGAGCTCCTTCAGAGCGTGGGCACCCCAGAGCATGGGGCCGAAATCCTGGAGGACCTGAAATCTGGTGCGCTTGCAACAAATGACCTCGTAGCACATGCCTTGCCGGTCGTGGACTGGCGGCAGCTCACTGCGAACGAGTTGGCTGCCATTTTCGCCTCGACGGGCGATGAGGAAGACACAGGCATGGGGCCAATGGCGGAACTTGTGAAGGGGCAACTGCTGCCAATTGCCGACCTCGCTGCCACAACGCTGCTGCTCACGGCTGTCATGGCCGCACTACCTCGTCCCGTGGCCGGTAAGCGCTTCGCACGTTTCCCGGAGTCAGACAGGCCAGAAAGGGCTTGGTTGCTGCGCTCCTTGCCTGGCTGTTTTGAACAGATGCTGCATTTGCTACCGAGTTCGCTGACCTCCTACGACGAGGTCTGCATGGAGGCTGCTGAGCGCGTTGAAGCGCTACGTGACACGGGATTCACAAACCGAACTGAATTAGAGCGCCTCCATCTTGCTGTGGCGAAACATTCCGCCCTACGTTGGAAAGTGGCTCTCGCCATCGCCCAGTCCGAGGACATTCGCGCTTCTGTCAGTCGGCTGACCTGGCGAGATTCGTCTCTGGCGAGCTTCGAATTCAATGACCTGCCGGAATTAGTTCAACGCGCGAACGACGCGATTTTGGGCGCTCACGAACGCGGAGTTTGGTTCTCCGTCGCAGTTCGAGTCATTTTCGGCACGATGCATCGGCGTGAACGTTCGAGCGCCCTTAGAGTGCTGCTATTAGATGGTGTGGATGGCGAGCGACGCCGCGCCATTGGTGATGAATACCTGAAGGCATGTCAGGGCGCTCGAAGCAGGCGTGTGTGGGAGGCCAGCGAGCGTCGAAGAATAGCTGAAGCCGACCGGGACAATGCTGGCTTCAAAGCGAGAGTCGCTGAGCACTTGCCGGATATACGCGATGGCACGCACTTCGGTTGGTTGCGAGCACTTCTGCAGTACGCGTTCGATCGGTTCCATCAAAGGGAATACTCAGAAGTCAACTTCGATGCGATGGGCGATGCGCTCAGTCCTGAAATCGCTGCTGCATTTCGCGCCGGCCTGCGAGCACACTGGACCACTCTCGTACCTCCGAACCCGTCGGACTATCCCGACAACCAAGTTCCATGGACCGCTATTGTGGCGCTAGCTGGCGTGCATTTGGCATTGCAAGATGAGAGCGCGATGGCTGCGCTCCCCACCGAATGGGTTGCGAAGGCGGCTCAACTTTCCGTCTGGGAACTGAATGCGCCACCAGCTTGGCTGGCCCCACTTTCGCGGGCGCATCCCGCAGACGTCATCAAGGCCTTGTCCCCTTGGGTCGTTGCTGAGGCACAGGAAGACGGCGACCATCTACGCCGTAGTCTCGAAACTGCGCTGCGCTGCCCACCGGAGATTCGCCGTGGGCTGCTCGCGCCCCTGGCGCAACTTGTATCAAGCGGCCAAATTCCTCGACGAGAGACCTTAGAGGCCCTCGTCATGGCGGTCAGGGAAGATGGGTTGTTGCAATCCGCGGACGTGGCTACTCTATGCCAGAGCAAGCTCATGGCTTCTATTGCATCGGATGGCCGAATCTCTGAAATGAAGTGGCTGCGCATCTGGATGGAGGAAAATTCGACTTCAGCGTTCGCATGGTTCGTCGCTCACTTGGCTGCACTGAACCTTGATAACGAGTCGGAATTGGGGGCGTTTGCTGCGGCAATTGCTGACCTCAAATGGGTATCGGCACCTCTGACCCAAGCCGCGGCCGACGTTCTTATACGGCTACACGCGATGGTCAGCGTGTTGCCATCAGTGCGTGCCGCGACGGCAGAACGCGATGACTTCTTTGGGTCGCCGCAGAAGCGCCTTCGAGGCGCTATTCCCAACGTGTTCGTCGCAGCGCCCGGGTCTATCGGTCACGAAAGCCTGCTTGCACTTTTGCCGGCCTACACCGACGCGGAGGACATCGGTTGGATTCGTGGACGCGTTATTGAACACGGTGCACTCGAGGTCGCAGCAACGGCCAACCGCAATGCTGCGGAACTGAAATCTCTCAGTTCCGCATTTTCCACTGCGCCGCGCACGGAGGCCCAGCTCTTTGAGCAAGTGATTGCGAGACTGGAGGAGATTCGTAAGAGCATTCAAGAAGGCCCCTTCAGCGAACGCGACCTATTCCGCCCAGGCATGCCCGAAAAGCACCTGCAGCGCTGGTTGGCTGCGAAGTTCCTGGAAACCCAGAACCGTCGGTTCAGCGTTCACCGCGAAGAGGAGGTAGATGACGACAAAATAACGGACATCCAGCTAAGCTGCTCAGCCGGAAACGTCTGCGTCGAAATCAAGCCAGTGGATGTCACGCGCTCGTACTCAGCGAACTCGCTGTCTGATACGCTTCAGACGCAAATTGTTGGGCAGTATCTGCGCGGATACAACAGCTCCCGGGGCATCTTGGTGCTACTGCAATTGGACGACAAGCGCTGGCACATTCCGGCGGGCGCTTCCGGACAGCCATTTCCCGCATTGGTCACCTATCTTGACCACAAGGCGAAGTCCATCAAGCGCATTTCAACGGGGGTCAACGAGCTGGTCGTCTTCGGCATCAGTTGCATCGTGGACTGAGTACGATCCTGATCTTGGTAATTCTCAACTCTAGAACATGCTCGCCGCCGGTTTGCGCGGTATACCCGACGCGTCCCGGGCGATTGTCCACAGCACCGCCGCGCCAGAAGGCCAACCCTTGGTAGCCAAATCTGTTCCCCCGTCGCCCTCCGCGCTGAACGGGAATGCATTCGAGTTTTTTGTTCCCAAACCTCCGCCCAAAAGCAAGCACGACAGCCCTGCGTCTCCAGGGGAGGTCGAAACTGAGCAAAGCTCAATGCCGAAGCCGGCCCCCGTGTCAGCTGTCCCGGCGAAAGGAGGCAAGTCGAAGTATTTGAAGCCGGCGAAATTCATCAAGTCGCATTTCATCCCCACCAAGCATGCAAATTTCGGAAGCAAAGGAAATCTTGGTGGGGCCAAGCACGTAATCAGAGATCTTCAGGTTACTCGCGCTGCGCTCGAGTGTGGATATGGCCCCCGAAGCAAATGGAGCGCTTCGCTGGCACTCAAGCCCCACGAGGCCACTGGCCTAGCGCGCTACCTGATCGCCCGAATAGAGATGGTGGTCTCTTGCATCGAAGTCAATTCCAAAAATGCGAGATTGCCCCGCACGTTCTACAAGCGGGTAGAGCCTTCAGAGAAGGTCGCCATGTCTTTTATATTGGGAGGCATTGGAACCTACTTAGCTGCTCGACTGTGGCTAACAGCGGGAGGTCAATCAGTTGACGCGTTTCTTCATGCTGGAATCTATTCGAAGGCGGTGAACGGAGCCGAGCCGGAGGTCACGTTTTCGCCTTCTTCGGGTAAATGGCCAGACTACGTTGTCGCGACGAAGAGTGGACACTGGCACGTTTTTGAAAGCAAAGCTGGCACCCGTGTGAACCGCTGGGCGCGAGTGGTCGAAGGGCTCGTTCAGCTTTCGAACCTCCCGGTGATCGGTTGGACGGGGAGCACCCTCACCCCTGCCGTCTCATGTGTGTGTGTTCACACTAGCGTCGATTCAGATCAGGCGCTACACGTAACCGCTGTAGACCCACCCGGTGAGGTCGATGACGGAGAAAATCCAAAAAAACTCGAACTAATACCAGGCGTCTGCAAGCTGCTCCTGCTGATAGAAACGCTGGACCAATATCGTGCGTTAGCAGACAACCTAATTCTTCAAGAAGATGCCGCTCCGCGGGAATGGAGCATGGCGACGAGCTCGCGCTTCGGCGGCCTCAGGATCGGTGTACTCATCGATTACCTTCGTCGTGAGTCGGAAGTTCGGTGGCGCTTGGCCGTCTATCTTGCCGTCCGAGAGGTCTTGGAAGACGAGAGCTTCGGTGATTTACAACAGCCGGAGGCCCATCGAAGGCTTGCCCAACGAGTCAAACTCAGGTTGTCCGACCGGGACAAACAAGGCCAAGCGATGACCGGACGCCGCGTGCTCTGGATTGACACCGTGCTAGTTCGCATCGCTCGTGATCTAGGCACTGCCGACTTCCTTCATCGCTGCTCAAAGCATCTGAAACTGGAAGCAATTGCCCGACACTTGATTCGGGACAGCGAGCAAGCCGCTCTGACACTGACACAAGGCACGCAGCAGCTCTTCACCTCCGGAGGAATGTATTTGGCCCAGCTCGCCCCCATGTCCCCGGAGGCCAATACAGAAGGCAAGCGATAGCGGATGTTCAGCAACCTGATTCGTCTATCGCTACAACCATACTTGCTATGAATCGGGTCAGTTGATGGTTCATCAAGCACAGGGCCGCTTACTGCCGTGGACGTCGGCGCGCATTCCTCGCTTACGAGCGAAGCCGTGACGGCCGAGGTTCCGGCAGGCACTCAAGCCGACATCAAGATCAACCGAACGGGTACCCTCAACCGCGAACCCGCGCCCCAGCACCAATCGTCGGCGCCGCCGCATTCAGCGTCTCGATAGCAAACCCCGCGGCCGCCTTGTACCGCGCCATATAAGCATCGCGCTCGGCCGCCGGGATGACCTGGTCAATGTCGTCGAACACACCGCCACACCTTTCGTCTACCAGCCCCAGCAGGCCGAAAGGCCCGGCGCCTCGGTTGCGCAGCACCAGGGCCGAGACATCGGCGCACAGCTTGTCGTCGTAGGCACGCAGCGCGGCCGGCTGGATGCCGTGCTCCACCAGCGCGGCGCCCAACACGCGTGCGTCCACGATGGCCTGGCTCGCACCATTGGAGCCGACCGGATACATCACGTGCGCGGCATCGCCCAGCAGCGCCGCGCGGCCGTCGACCCAGGTGGGGACAGGGTCGCGGTCGATCATGGGGTACTCGAACACTTCGGCCGCGCCGCGCAGCATCGCCGGCACGTCGAGCCAGCCGAAGTCCCAGCCTTCGAAGTGGCGGATGAAATCGTCGACATTGACTTTGCGGTTCCAGTCGCCGTTCGCCCAGCCCTGGCTGTTGTCCACGGTGATCTCCGCGATCCAGTTGATCGTGGCCAGGCCGCTCGCGGGATCGGGCTCCGAGATCGGATAGAACACCACGCGGTGCTTCGCGCTGCCCACGCCCACGAAAGAAGCGCCGGTGCGAACCGGCACGCCCGGTGTGGTGCCGCGCCACATGATCGCGCCGCCCCAGTGGATCGGCGGCTGGTCGGGATGCATCTGCGCGCGCACGGCGGAGTGCAAACCGTCCGCCGCCACGAGCAGTGAGCCGCTCGCTTCGGTGCGCTGGCCGTCGCGCGTTTCGATGCTGGCGACAACGCGCTCGCCTTCGTTGCGGCAACCGGTCACGCGGTGCCCCGTGCGGATGGCGTCCGGGCCCAGGCGCTCGAGCACCGTCCGGTACAGCAGCATCTGCAGATGGCCGCGGTGCACGGAGTACTGGGGCCAGCGATAGCCAGCGCCCAGGCCGCGCGGCTCGGCGTAGATGTTCTTGCCGTTGCGGCCGACGAGCGCCCACTCGCGGGCCTGGATGCCGATGGTGTCGAGCACGCGGTCGTCCAGGCCCAGGTCGTACAGCTCGCGCACCGCGTTCGGCTGGAGGTTGATGCCCACGCCGAGCGGCTGCACCTGGGACACCGCTTCGAACACGATGCAGGGAACGCCGATCTGGTGGAGCGTGAGCGCGAGGCTCAGGCCGCCGATGCCGCCGCCGGCGATCAGCACGGGGGCGTCCAAGGAATGATTCGTGTCAGGCATGGCAGGATTCTGCACCTTGCCAGTCCTCAGTTCGCAGTCATCAGTCCGCCGACCTGGCCCTCCACGCCAACGTCTTCCCATGCAAGCCCTGGATATACAACCGCCCCGCTGTCTCCGTCACCGATGTCGTCTCCGGATAGCCCCCCGCAGGGTCCTGCAGATCGGCCACCACCTTCCCGTCCTCCGTGAACGCGAACACATGCCCCTGGTCTTTCGGTATCGGCCACAGCGCGCGCGGCAGGCGCATGATCACCTTGCGCATCATGGGCTTGCCTGACAGTTGGTCGGCGTCCGCGTTGCGCGGCTTCACAAGGCCGACCCAGATCTTTCCATCGAGGCCGCGCACCACGTTGTCCGGGTAGCCGGGCAGGTTGTCGAGGAACACCTGCGCGGGCGCGTTGCCCTGCACGGGCACCTTCATGATGCGGAACTTGCCGGTTTCGGCGACGAACAGCGACTGCTGGTCTTCGCTGAGCGCGATGCCGTTGGCAAACGAGAATCCCTTGGCGATCACGCGTGCCTTCTTCCCCTGCGGGTCGTATTCGAGCACGCGGCCGGATGCGGAGAGTTCGAGCACTTCCATCATGCTCGCCTCCACGATGCCGCCGCCGTCACGCGCACCGAAGCGCGTCGACGCGTCGGTGAAGTAGATGCGCCCGTTGCGCGCCACCGCCACGGCATCGGCAAAGCGGATCGGGTCGCCGTCCACCTTGTCGGCCAGCACCGTCACCTTGCCGTCCTTGGCGATGGAGACGAGGCCCAGGTACGCGTCCGCGCCGATGAAGTTGCCCGCCGCGTCGAAGTCGAAGCCGAGCACGCGGCCTTCGGTCTTGGCAAACACTTCCTGGCCGCTGCCGTCCGGGTTCATGCGCAAGATCTTGCCGCCCTCCACCGCGGTGTACAGCTTGCCGTCGGGGCCGATGGCCACGTGCTCAGGCCCGCTCTCGCCCTTCAGGTCGATGTGCTGCAGCTTGGCCAGCCGCTCGTTCTTTGCGTGCGGGCCGGTGTAGCCGGTTGAAGTGGGCGCGGTCCAGGCGACGGGTTCGATCGGCACGGGCCAGAACGCCAGGTAGGCGGCCAGGGCCAGGACGATGACTGCCAGGGTGACCACGGTCTTCTTCATGTTTGTCTCCTTCTATTGCAGTGACCGGTTGCCTGGCGGCAGCAGCGGCTCCACAAAATCCTGGACCACGGCCAGGTTTTGCGCTGCCAGCTCGCGGATCTCCTCGGAGATGGGCAGGTCCAACTGGCCCTGCCGTACTGCCGTCCAGAACGCGATGGCCGCCTTGGCCGCAAGGGCCCAGACCGCGGGCTTGGCACCGATGGTTCCCAGCTTGGGGTTGATGGGCAACAGGTCGGGATCCACGCCGCCGCCGATGGACGCATAGCGCATGGGAAGGATGTCATACGCCGGCGCCACACCGGCGTACTCGCCGTCCTCGCTCAGCAGCATGGAGATGTTCTCGAAGTGCCGATCGCTGTTGCCGATCAGCTCGCTGAAGGCGGCCATGACGTCGATGTTGCGGGCATCCCGGGCATCGAGATAGCGGGCCTGCTCGCAGCGCGCCGCGAATTCCGACCAACTGTCGCGCGCTCCGAAAAACTCGTCATCGATGGAACCGCAGGACAACATGCCGACACGGCCGTGGCGGCTCACCCTGTCGAAGCGCTGCACTTCCAGGAAGACGTAGCCGCCAGCGCTATCCAGCTGGGTCTGGGCTACGGGCACATTCACCGCCTCCAGCGCGCGCAGCGCCAGATGCTCCAACGGCAAAAGCTCGGCCATGCGGCTGCCCTCTTTGGCGAACTTCACGATCACATGGCCGGTGTCCTGCGCCAATCCCAGAAACTTCGGCTGCTCGCCGCCCGCGCTCGAGCCGTAAGCCGCATCCTTGAGTTCGTTGGCCATGGCCACGTAGTGGTCCCGCTTGTCGGCCACCGGCGTCGCTGGTGCCTTGCGAAACTCAACCTCCCGCTGCAGCGAGGCCTCGCCGTAGACCAGGTTGCCCGCCAGGTTCAGGCTGCGCGTGAAGAGATAGGCGATGCGGTGGTCGTCGCCCCAATCCTTCAGGCTTTCCGGAAACTGCATCTCCGAGGCGGCGGCCCGCGCGATCTGCCGGCCCAGAAAGCCCGATGGTGAGGAGAAGGCCATGTAGGGTGGCAGGCCCTCATACAGCGTGCCGCCTGCCGCACCGCTTTCCAGCGTGGCGCCACCGCTGAGAAACGCAACGTCCGCGAAGGGCTCGATGCTGCCGGTGTCGGAGATTCGGTAGACCTTCTGCCTCGGATTGAGACCGCCTGGCAGTTTGCGCAGCAGGCCGTACTTGGGCGTGCGGTCGCCGCTGACCCGGAAGTTGACCAGTGCTTCAGGGAACGAGTGAATAGTTCGAGAAAGCGTGGGCTGGCTGATCCCCAGCGCCGACATGAGCTCCTGCGCGGTGCGAGGGCCAGGGCGCAGCAAGCGTTCCAGCTCCTGGAAGCGCTTCTGATTGTCAGGGGACGCCCCGGTAGGCATGCGCTTATCTCAGCTGAAGTGAATAGTTGGGTGAATTATACGATTTGTCGTTCAGTTTGCCGTCTACCCATAGGATCGGCGGGATTGTCGATTCAGGGCACCGCCAGATCGCCGATCAACTGGCGGTGTTCACGGCGGCGGCCGCCCCACCTTGACGGGCGCATGCTGCGCCATCAGGGCAGCGAGCCAATCGATGAACACGCGCAGCTTGGCGCTCACATGCCGGTTCGGCCGGTACGCCACGTACAGCGGCATCGGGTCGAAGCGCCAGTCTTCCAATATGCGCACCAGCTCACCGCGCAGCAGGTGTGCCTTCGACATGTAGTCCGGCAGCCAGATCGCACCCAGGCCCGCCAGGCCGGCTTCGAGGTAGGCGTTGCCGTCGTCCACCGCGATCGCATAGTTGGCTTGCACTTCGATGGTTTCGCCGTCGCGGTGCATCGCATACGGAAGCACCTTGCCAGTACGTGAGGACAGGAAGCCCACGATGCGGTGCTGCGTCTCCTCCAGCTCCCGCGGATGCGCGGGCGTGCCGGCACGCTCGAGGTAACCCGGTGCCGCGTACATGCCCGCTTGCAGGTCGCCCACATGGCGAGCCATCAGCGACTGGTCGGTGAGTTCGCCGCCGCGCAGCACGCAGTCCACGTTCTCGCCGATCAGGTCCACCATGCGATCGCTCACGCCCAGGTGGATCTGGATGTCTGGGTAGCGCGCGTGGAATTCCGGCAGCGCCGGCACCAGGATCATGCGAGCCAGCGGGGTGGGCACATCCACCCGCAGCCGGCCGCGGGGTGAAGCCGACGCGCCGGACAAGCTGGTCTCGGCGTCGTCCATGTCGGCCAGCAGGCGCACCACGCGCTCGTAGTAGGCCGCGCCGTCGGCCGTGGTGTTGACCCTGCGGGTGGTTCGGTTGAGCAGCTTGACGCGCAGCCGCGCCTCCAGCTGCTGCACCAGTTGTGTCACGCTGGTCTTGCTCATGTGGAGCGTCTCGGCCGCCTTGGTGAAGCTGCCGGCTTCCACCACGCGAGCAAAGGCCTGCATTGCGTCAAAGCGGTCCATCTCGGCTCCTCATGCTTCGATGATTGTTTGGGTTTTGCAAATAGTGATTGTCGGCATTGCCTGTTTATCCGCAAGGCACGCGTGCTTAAAGTCCTTTCATCGTTAACACCGGGTCGGCCTCGACCCATTCAAGAAAGGCATTCCCATGACGACGCGCGATGTTGTGTTCCCCGCCGGGCGCCAAGCCCTCTACGAAAAGAACCGCTATTCACCGGCCATCCGGTCCAACGGTTTCCTGTTCGTTTCCGGGCAGGTCGGCAGCCGCGAAGATGGCTCGCCCGAGCCTGAACTCGAGGCGCAGGTGCGCCTCGCCTTCAACAACCTGAACGCCGTCCTGGCGGCGGCGGGCTGCACGTTCGACGACGTGATCGACGTCACCGTCTTCATCGTCAACCCCGAGTCCCAGTTCGAGACGATCTGGAAGGTGATCCCGGAGTACTGGGGCAAAGCGCCGCACCCCACGCTGACCGGGATCGGCGTGACGTGGCTCTACGGCTTTCAGTTCGAGATCAAGGTGATCGCCAAGCTGCCTTAAATGAACCCGTTGCTTGCCGCCAGTTCCGAAATGGAGAGAGTGCTGCTGCCCGTCATCGTGCCCACCAGTGTCACGATGAAGTCCTGCGCGCCAGTGGCATCGACGTCTTCCACGTAATAGATCGAGCCGATGGCGTCCTGGTGCGAGATGTTACTGGAGGACGAGAAGACCACGGCCTTGCCGTTGTCTGCGACCAGCACCTGGCCGGCGATGCCAGCGGTGAACGACGTCACGATGTTGGCCGAGATCAGCGTCGAGCTCGCGTAGCGCACGCCGATGTGATCGCCGCCCGTCAGGTCCAGCCTGACCCCGCCGTTGGTGGCGTCCACCACGGCGTTCTGCATCCCGACTCCGGTGACGAGAAAATCCGAGAACTTGAATTTGCTGTTGGCGTTCACGTTCGTCAGCGCATCCACGCCATTGGCGCTGGCCGTGGCCTCGAACACCAACGTTGTGGTGCCGGACACGTTGATGGTGTCGTTGCCGGCGCCACCTCGTACGGTGTCGATGCCTCCGCCGCCCACCAGCGTGTCCGCGTCCGCCGAGCCGGTCAGGATGTTGTTGCCGCCGTTGCCGGTGAGCTTGACACCGCCCAGTGTGTGCGTGCTGGCGTCGATGTTTTCGCTCGTCGTGCCGGCCGCTACGGCAGTGCTGTTGGTGGTGACCAGGTAGGACAGGCCGGCGATGAAATGGTCGTCCACCACCAGCGTCTCACCCGCCGTCGACCTGAACAGGACGGTGTCGGTGCCGCCCCCGCCCTCCACGGTGTCCGCCGCCGCAGCGGCCGCGCTGCCGAAGAGAAAGAGATCGTTGCCCGTGCCGCCGAACAGGGCGTCGGCACCCGAGCCGCCGGTGATGGTGTTGACGCCCGCGCCCACGCCCTTGAGCGTCATGGCGTTGGTCACGCCGGTGAAGTCGATGGTGCCGGTTGACGTGCTCTTGGTGTCGCCCGACAGGTCGATGGTGTTCACGCCGCCCAGGAGCGCGTTGCTGCTGATGACGATGCTGTGCGCATGCAGGGTCGCCGACTGGGTCTGCGCCTTGATCTGTTCCACGTTCGTCATTCGCGTCAGGTCGGACAAGGCCGTCAGGACGACCGCGTCGGCATTGATCACCACGGCGTCGGTATCGCCGCCGCCGTTGATGATCTGGTCCACCACCAGGCCACCGGTGAGGAACTGGGCCATCGAGCCGTAGAAAAAACTGTCGTTTCCGGACTCGCCGTTGAGGGTGTCGACGCCGTCCCCGCCAGTGATCATGTCGGCGCCGTCACTCGCGAGGACGATGTCGGTGCCGGCACCGGTCGTGATGGTGTTCGCGCCTGCTCCGCCGGTCACCAAGAGGCCGCCGTTGGCCGTGCCCCCCAGAAGATTGCCCATTGACAGCGAGATCTCTGCGGCGAAGTCGCCCGACAGCGTCAGCGCGGAGCTGGCGGCCAGCGCTGTTGCATTGATGGACTGCCCGCTGGCACCGAGAACCACGTTGTGGGGGCCGGCCGCCAAGGTGAAGTTTTCCACCGCCGCGTTCAGCGTCTGCCCGCCATTGAGGCTCCCGGTCAGGATGATCCTGTCGGTCGCGCCCGCGGCGGTGATGCCGCCCGTGTTGAAGGCGATGTACTGCGCCGCCGTCATCGTGACGTTGAGGGACATCGTCAGGGATTCGACCGACGTCGTGTTGGCGCCGCTGATGTCGCCGCCGGTCATGGCGACGAGCACGTCCGCACCGTTGGCCAGGGCGTAGGTGCCGGTGACGGTCTTGCCGTCCACCGTCACCGTCGTCGCAAAACCGGCAGCGCCGTTGACGATCAACCCGGTCGTGGCCGCATTGACCGTGACGTTGCTGGCAGCGCCTCCGACGTTGTAGGTCTCGATGCTGGCCTGCGCGGCCACTGCGCCGCCGTTCGTGATGGTGATGCTGTCCGTGCCGCCATCCGCCGTGACGGCCAACCCGGCGTGCTGCGCCTGCGTCATCGTGATCCCGTCTGCCAGCGTGAGCTTTTCCGCGGTGGTGGCGCCGCCCAGGTTCACGCCGGAGATGTTGGCGCCATTGGTGGCGACGATCTCGTCGGCGGTGTGGGCCAGTGCCCAGGTCCCCGATACCGTGTTGCCGCCCACGTTGACCGTGGTGGCGTTGCTGGCCGAACCGTTGATGTCGGTCGCACCCGTCAGCACCGCGAGGGTGTTGCTGCCACCGGAAGAGACCGTGTAGCTTTCGACGCCGCTCTGTCCGGTGACGGCCCCACCCGTGGCGATGGTCACGGCATCGGTGCCGGTGCCGGCCGCGATGGTAAGCGCCTCGTGCTGCGCCTGTGCCATCGTGATCGCGCCGGTCAGCGTGAGGTTCTCCGCCGTGGTGGCGGCGCCGCCGTTGACGCCCGCGATGTTCGCCCCGGTGGTGGCAACAAGCACGTCGGCGCCGTTGGCCAGCGCCCAGATGCCGGTTGCGGCGTTGCCGCCGATGGTCAGCGTGGTCACGTTGCCGGCCGGGCCGGTGACGTTCTGCGCCGGGTCGCCCAGCGTCACGTCATTGGTGAAGTCGCCCAGGATGAAGGATTCGACGGTGGCGGCGAGCACGCCCGTGGCCAGGGTTGTCAGCGTCACCGCTTGCGCGCCCGCCGTGCCGTCCACCAGCGCGGCCTGCGCGGCCGTCATGGTGTAGTTCTGGCCGGCGCCCAGCACGATGCTGTCGATGCCTGCTACGTCGACGGCCGAGATGTCGGCGCCCGTCGCGGCGGTTGCCACCACGCTGTCGGCTCCCGCGGTCTTGAGCGCGGCGGCGACGCCCGCGCCCAGGTTGGCGAGCGTGTCGTCGACGGTGATGGTGCCCGCGTCGGTGAGCACGCCCGCGGTTCCGCCGGCGCCGATCCGGCCGATCGCGGCCTGCGCGGCGGTCAACGTGTAGTTCTGTCCCGTGGTGAGTTCGAAGACGGTGACACCGGTTCCGGTGAAGGCGGTGAGGTCTTCACCGCCGACGTCGGCGATAACCAGCGCCGTGCCGGCGCCGGTGAACGCCACGCCGGACGCCAGCACGCTGCTGATGCTGAGCGTCGTGGATGCGGGCACGACGATGCCGGCGATGGGCGCGAGCGCCGTATCGCTGCCGGCGGTGCCGCCGCTGCTGGTGAACGTGTAAGTACCGGCCGCTTCGCTCACATCGATCAGCGTCCCGGCGGCGGTGAAGTAGACGATGTTGCCCCCGTCCTTCGTCACCGCGAATACTGCCGGCGCGGGCGGGAAGGACGGGCATCCATGGCGTGGT
>NZ_RKMB01000026.1 GCF_003797765.1 Ramlibacter sp. WS9
CGCTCCCCCACCGCCACCTCCACCGCCGCCGGCTGTCGCACCGGTGCCCGCGCCAGCTCCGGTCGCAGACATCACACCCAAGCACAACCCCGGCGTGACCCTCACGCAAGCCCAGCCTCTGCTTGCGATGCTGCTTCTGCAACTGGAAAGCGGGCGCGGAGAGCGCTTGCTCAATTTGCTGGAGCGGGATGCGCGCAACGCCCCGGCAGCGCGGGCGCTGGCAAGGCAGTTCGATGGATTGGTGGCCGGCGCGCATCCGGTCAAGCTTGCGAAAGTGGAGTTCCGCGCCGAGCCTGCAGATGGCCGGCTGTTCGTGGTGGGCCACGTTCGGCTCCATACCGGCGACGCGAGCGCTGCAAAGCCACTCGCGCTGCGCATCGAATTCATGTCGCGCGAGGGCACCGTCGTCATGACGGGGTTGAGTGCGCTCGCGGAGAACTGACGCATGTTTCAGCGCACCCAAGCCATCAAGGCGGCATTCGCAGTTGGCGCGGCCGGGATGCTGCTCTGGCTGGGTACTACGGCCAACATCAACCGCGGATGCGCACTGGAGGAAGCCACCCTTGCTTCGCTGTGCGGTGAAGTGCCGGCGCCCGCTTCGGCCGCGCGGCTTGCGCAATTGAGGCAGCGCATCTCCGAGAATCCAGGCGATTCGCCAGCCTACACGGCGCTTTCATTCTTTCCGCAGTCAGTCGAACGGCAGGCGATGGTGCGCGCGGCGTCCACGCTCGCACCCAATGATCCGAACGTTTTGATGGCACGCGCCACTTTGGCGTTGCAGCAGGACCGCCTGGCCGAGGCTGCAACCGAGTTGGTGCAGCTCACCGAGTATTACCATCACTCCACACGGCAACCTGCCAGGACTCTGGCCCGCATGATCGCGCAAGGCCAGGCGACGTCACTCCAACAGCACCTCAAGCCCGGCACCCAGTGGTTCCCACAGGTTTTGGCCGCGATGGTCGAGCTCAAAGTCCCTCTCGCCGCTGCGTCGCCGCTTTTGTCGCACGCAGTCCACCAAGGCGCACTGCCCGCTGAGCGAGTGGGCAGCCTCATTCGCACACTGAAAGAAGAAGACAGCTGGGTGGATGCATACGCGCTATGGCTTGCGCGCCACGGCGGACGGTTGCCAATTCTTTACAACGCGGGATTCGATGAACCATTGGAGCCCGATGGCTTCGATTGGGAGATCGCTTCGCAACGGGCCGGGCGCGAAGGCGCCAGCGTGGCCATCCGCCCCTTGCCGGAGCGTGGCAATGTCTTGGACCTGCTGTTCACAGGGCGCTCGATGCCCGCCGCCATCGTGTCGCAGCACGTCTTCCTTGCGCCTGGGCGCTACCGGCTTTCGGGGCAGTACAGCGCATCCGGCTTGCGCACAGAAAGCGGCTTGGCCTGGGCGGTGCGGTGCAGTGTGAATAAAGCGCCACAGCTTGCCGGCAAGAGCACGGAGCTGCGGGATACGCAAGGCCGGTGGCAGCCCTTCGAATTCGCTATCGACGTGCCCGAACGGTGTAGCACCGTCGCCACGCTGGATCTCGAAACGTTTGCCGCCTATGAGGCTGCGGCGGGAATTCGCGGACGCGCCTATTTCGATGCGTTTAAGCTGCAAAAGTTGGCACCATGACCGAAAATCGATTGGTGCGCCGCACACTTTGTTACCGTTCTCGGCTATAGTGCCATTTCTATTTCTGTCCAATGGGGGCCGTTCCATGTTCAAGCATCTCTTCACCGCAACTGTCTTGTGCGCCGGCGTAGCCGCCTTCGCTCAATCGCAGCCGCAGGCTATCGGCAAGGTGGCCGAGGTCGAGGGTGTGGTCACGGTCAGCAACGGCGTGACAGTTGCCACAGCTGTTCTCGGCTCCCCCGTCATTGAAGGCACCCGGTATGTCACCGCCGCATCGGGCTCGACCCTGCTGCGGATGGACAGGGGATGCGATATCCGGCTCAAGCCCAATGAATCGCTGCTGATCGACGGCAACAGGGACTGTGCAGCTTTGCTCGCATTGGTCCAGCCCGTGGGCGCGAATCTCGCGGCTGTTGTGATCCCTGGCGCCGCGCTTCCCGCAGCGGGCACTACAGTTGCGGGCACCGCGGGCAGCACCGGCGTGGCCGCGGGAGTGCTCGGCGCGGGTGGCGCTTTGGCAGCAGGCCTGATTGCCGGTAACAGCGGCGGCAGCGCAGCCGCACCAGGCGGTGGTGGCGGGATTCCGGTGCCGCCCATCAGCGGGCAATGAATTCGCATTCCGGCTTGACGCAAGCGGGGCCTCTGGGCCCCGTTTCTGTTTTCGCGGCCGGATTCCTGCTGCTCGCAGCACCCCTGATGCGGGGGGGCAATCGCCACCTGGCATTGATGACGCTCGAGGCAATCGGCACCATCATCATGCTGAGTATCGCGTTGCGCTCTATCCTGCGACAGGGCGACATGTCGGCCGCCAAGCCGCGGTGGGGCGCCGCACAGTGGCTGCTTCTGTCAAGCCCCGCCCTTCTTGCGCTTATCTACCTGGTGCCCATGCCGGTCGCGATGTGGGCGCAGGCGGCCGGGCGGGACGTCTACCTCCAGGCAATGCGCAACGCGGGCGCCACAATTCCCGGCAGCATGCCGTTATCGGTCGTTCCCGACGCCACCCTCACGTCGCTGCTTGCGGGTATTCCCCTGGTCGCGGCGTTCCTTCTGGGACAAGGCTGCACGGTCGCGCAACTGCGGTGGCTGGCCAGGGCGGTCGTCTTCGCCGCGGCCGTGCAGGTTCTCATCGGCCTGCTCCAGCTGTCCGGAGGAGAGAATTCGCCGTTCTTGTTTGGTTTTGCGGCAACCCGTCCGATTGGCACGTTCGCCAACAGCAACCACTTGGCGAATTATCTTGCTGGCGCACTGGTGCTGTACATCTGGCTGGCCTGGGAGGCCCTGGTGCCGCAAGAGGATACGCGCCGTGGTGCTCCGGGCGGGTCGCGCGACGGGCGCCGTTTTGTTGCACTGTGGGTGGGGGGTGGTCTCGTGCTGGTCGTGGGGATTCTGATGACGCGATCGCGCGGTGCCGTGCTTACCGGGCTGCCGGTGGCCGCACTGGCGGCGGGATGGCTCCTGGCACGTGGCCGTTCAAAGCACCTGGGGTGGCGGCGCGTCGTCCCTGCACTGGCAATCGTGCTTCTCGCCACCATCAGCTTTTTGGGTGTCGATGTTGTGTTGTCGCGTTTCGCAGCGGTCGAATTCAACCAGTCTGCGTCGTTCAGGTCCCTTTTGACCCTGACTACGCTTGCCGGCGCCGCAGAATTCTGGCCGTGGGGCGCGGGCTGGGGCGTGTACGGAGCGGTGTACCCCCGCTTCCAGCCTCCCGAGATCCCGGGAACAGCCGGCTACGCCCACCAGGACTATGTGCAAATGCTGTTCGAGGGCGGCGTATTCGCCCTGGTCTTCGCGGGCGCGTTTGTGTGGCTTGTCGCCCGCCGCATCGTGCTCTTTGCGCGGCTGGTTCGGCGCAAACACCGCCTGCGCCGCGAGTCCGTCGCGGCCGCCCTGTGTGGACTGGGGCTATTGGGCTTTCTCGCGCACTCCTTGGTAGAGTTCAACATGCACATCCCTGCCAACGCCATCCTCGCATCATTGCTGGCAGGCGTCTTCCTGCGGCCGCTGGCCGATGCCGGCGACGCGCCATGATCGACCTGCACAGCCACATCCTGCCCGGCATCGACGACGGCTCCAAGAGCCTGGAAATGTCGCTGGACATGGCGCGCATTGCCGTGGCGGACGGCATCAAGGTGATGGCCTGCACGCCCCACATCTATCCCGGCCTGTACATGAACGACTCGGCCGGCATCAAGGCCGCGCGCGATGCGCTGCAGGCCGCCCTCGACGAACACGGCATCGCGTTGCAGCTCACCACCGGCGCGGACGTCCACCTGGTGCCCGGCTTGGTCAAGGGCCTGCGGGCCGGCGTGGTGCCCAGCCTGCACGGCACGCGTTACGTGCTGCTCGAGCCACCGCACCACGTCGCCCCGCCACGCTTCGCGGAACTGGTGTTCGACCTGGTCGCCAATGGCTACACGCCAGTGATCACGCATCCCGAGCGGCTCACGTGGGTTGAAACGCACTACGCCACATTCGTCGAACTCACGCGGCAGGGTGCATGGATGCAAGTCACGGCCGGCGCCTTGACGGGCGTCTTCGGCACCGGCGCGAAGTACTGGGGCGAACGCTTCGTAGGTGAGGGCCTCACCCACATCCTGGCCAGCGACGCTCACTCGTCGGGGCGCCGCATTCCGGTTCTGTCAGAAGGGTTGGCTGTCGCGGAGCGGCTGCTGGGCCGCGAAGAGGCGCAGCTACTCGTGCAAGGCCGCCCCTCGGCCATCATGAACGACCTGCCCCCCGGCCAGGTTGCACCTTTGCCGGCATCCCGGCAAAAGGCGTGGGGCGGCGCAAGCTGGCTGCGCCGTCTGCTCAGGCGCTGAGGCCCTCGGGGTACGCAGGATTCTTGCGTGCCCTTGTGATGCAATAGTGCGATGAAACTACTCGTCTTCGCGGGCAGCACCCGCCTCAATTCCTGGAACCGCAAGCTCGCCCATGTGGTCGCCGACATGGCGCGCACGAGTGGCGCCGAGGTCACTCACATCGAACTCGCCGACTTCGACGTGCCCATGTACAACGCCGACCTGGAAGCGCGCGGCACGCCGCCCGATGTGATGAAGCTCAAGCAGCTCACGTACGAGCACCCGGCCTGGATCATTTGCACGCCCGAATACAACGCGAGCTACCCTGCATTGCTCAAGAACACCATCGACTGGATCTCCAGCCCGGTGAAGGGCGATCCGGTGTGGAACGACGATTTCCGTTCTTCGCGCGGCAAGGTGGTAGGTGTGCTGAGCGCCTCGCCCGGCGCGCTGGGCGGCCTGCGTTCACAGAGTCACTTGGTGCCGTTGCTGCTTAACATCCATTGCTGGGTGGCGCCGACCAACTATGCGCTGGGCCGCGCCGCCGACGCATTCGATGCGCAGGGTCAACTGGTCGCCGATGCTGCAAAGGCCAAAGTCAAGGCGGTGATCGACGAGGTGCTATGGGCCAGCCAGCGGTTGCAGCGCTGAACTGTTTTCTCCATTGCCATGCCGGGCTTGACCCGGCATCCATGCATCGCCGGATACGCCGGCACTCAACGTGACATGGGCCGCGGGTCGAGCCGCAATGGCAGGCCTTATCCGCGCCCATTCTCAGCGGTCCAGTTGAGGTGCCAAGCGCGAACGCGCCTACGTATGGCTTCCGTGTGCCTCTCAAACAAGTACCAACAAATCGAGCCAATCAACAGCAAGACACACAACCATCCCGCGTACCTCGCGATACCGGCGAAGTCTGGCACGAGTCGCAAACCGCCATAGCCGAATAAGGCGATCACCACGACAAAGGGGAAGTGAGATGCATACAGCGAATAGGAAATCGCGGACAGGCCTTCGGAAAATCCGCGCACCTTTACTCCAATGACCGAGTTGCCCGGCGGAGGCCAGGAAGCCAAGACAACGCAAAGGATCGCGAAGGCAAGTCCGATAACAAGGTCACTGGAAATGTTCGGCTGTATCGTGGGCCAGGTTGACTTGCTGTAGGCGAGGGCGGCAAGAAGCATGGCCGAGGCGGTGACGAGCGCTATAGGGCGTCGGCGGCAGGCGATTCGCCGGGTGACCACATAGACTCCCACGCCCATCAGCCACACCACGAAACCCTCTCGCATCCCCGGCAATAGGTAAAGGATTACGACCGCAAGAAGAGCCAGGCTTGCCCTTGCCCCCCGACCGCGAGCTGGCCCACATAGTCCTACAGCCGTACCAATCATTGGGAACAGAAGGTAGTACCAAAATTCGTTGGCCAGGCTCCACAATGGACGATTCGTCCCGAAGACTGGAGACGTGATCGTTTGCAGGAAGAAGATGTTGGCAAGAAATGTTGACGGCGAATTGGAGTGATCCGTCGCGGTTGGGCCGGAGTTCCATTGCTGGTGATAGGCCCCCGTCAAGGCCTCAGGATGTATTGCCGACAGGAACAGGTCGACCACTGCCGTGACAACAAGGACCGGAATCAAGACGGTCCAGAGCCGCACCAGTCTGGCAGTGGCGTAGGTGGTTGCGTCAAACCCGACTCCCGCTTTGAGTACGGACCCACCCACAAAGAATCCGCTCAGCACAAAAAAAACCATGACCGCCTGATGTCCGAGTCCAGTCACAAAATACAGTGCCCAATGGAAAGCGGTTGGCGATTGAAGTTCCGCAAAGTCAAGAAATGTCGCCGCCCGCAGATGCCCAGCGCAGACAGCCAGTGCGGAAAGCCCGCGGGCCAAGTCGAGCCAGACGTATCTCTCCGGGTACTTCAAATGCGGCTCGCTTATCGGGTTTGTACAAATGCGGCAGGGCGCCTGAGGCTGCGATTATCCCGCGTGCGCCGTGCGTGCCTATGTCGTGGCGCCCAACCCTTCCAACACCGCGACCGAGACAATCTCGATCCGGCCATACCCGAGCTTCACGGCGTCGGGCTCCAACAGCGCCATCAACTCCTTGCTCAGCGTCCAGCCCGTGATGGCCAGCGCGTCTTGCGGCACCGGGTCGGCGGGCCGGGCGACGGCCATGCGCGGCAAGTGCACCTTCAACTGGGCGAACACGGGTTCCCGTTTGTGCTTGGGCCACACCCCGCAGTCGAAACGAGTGTGCGGCTCGAACCGCACCAAAGTGAACCCTCTTCTCCGGACGCTAGCAGGTCAAGCCCGCGATCACATGCCTCAGAACGGATAGTGCCGAGGCGTCGTCTGCACCGTAATCCAGCGCAGCTCCGTGAACTCCGCGATGCCCGCCTTGCCCCCAAAGCGCCCGATGCCGCTGCCTTTCACGCCCCCGAAAGGCATCTGCGCCTCGTCATGAACCGTTGGCCCGTTCACGTGGCAGATGCCCGAGTCGATCTTGCGCGCCACGTTGAACGCCCGCGCGATGTCGCGGCCGAACACCGCCGCCGACAAGCCGTACTCGTTGTCGTTGGCGCAGGCGATTGCTTCCTCGGTATTCTTCACGCGCACGATGCACTTCACCGGACCGAACGTTTCCTCGTGGTAGATGCGCATCTTGGGCGTCACGTGGTCCAGCACCGTCGCCGGCATCAGCGTGTTCTCGGCCTTGCCGCCGCACACCAGCTTGGCGCCCTGGGCCAGCGCATCGTCGATCAGCGCGTTGCAGTGATGCACCGTGCTCATGCCGATCACGCTGCCCAGCACCACCGGTTCGGGCTTGCGCGGGTCGCCCAGCGGCAGTCCTGAAGCCTTGGCGCCGAATTTCTTGACGAACTCGTCGGCGATCTTCTGGTCCACGATGATGCGCTCGGTCGACATGCACACCTGGCCGCTGTTGGCGAAGCAGCCGAATGCCGCGCCATTGACCGCGTCCTCGATGTCGGCGTCGTCCAGGATCACCAGCGGCGCCTTGCCACCCAATTCCAAGACCACGGGCTTCAGGTACTTGGCGCAGGTCTGCGCGATGAGGCGGCCGACCTTGGTCGAGCCGGTGAAGTTGACGCGCCGCACCGCCGGGTGCGCCACCATCGCATCCACAACCGCGCCCGCATCGGCCGGCGCGTTGGTGATGTAGTTGACG
Organism: Ramlibacter sp. WS9; assembly: GCF_003797765.1. Lineage (GTDB taxonomy): Bacteria > Pseudomonadota > Gammaproteobacteria > Burkholderiales > Burkholderiaceae_C > Ramlibacter. The sequence goes on from NZ_RKMB01000026.1 coordinate 7,606, forward strand.
ACGCCCGGCGGGAAGCCCGCTTCCTGGAAAGCCTCGATGATCAGCTGATGGGTGCGCGGGCAGTTCTCGCTGCCCTTCAGGATCACGGTGTTGCCGCAGGCCAGCGGCACGCAGATGGCGCGCACACCCAGGATGATGGGCGCATTCCACGGCGCGATGCCCAGCACCACGCCGGCTGGCTGGCGGATGCCCATGGCCAGCGAACCGGGCACGTCCGAGGGGATGACTTCACCGGAGATCTGCGTCGTGAGCCCGGCCGCTTCGCGGATCATCCCGGCCGCCAGCATCACGTTGAAGCCGGCCCACATGCCGGTCGCGCCGGTCTCGGCCGACACCGCCTCGACGAACTGCGGCACCTTCGCCTCCAGCTTCTCGGCGGCCTTGAGCAGCAGCATGCGGCGCTCGCCCGGGCCAGTCTCGCTCCAGGTCTTGAACGCCTCGGCGGCTGCTTCGACAGCCATCACCGCATCGGCGGGCGAAGCCGCGGGCGCGCGCGTTGCCACAGTGCCGTCGAGCGGGTTGCGGCGCTCGAACGTGGCGTTCTTCTCGGCCGTGACTTTCAGGCCGTTGATCAGCATGGACAGGTCGGACATATGGGTTCTCCTTTAGGTGACCGGCTCAGCCCGGACGGTAGTTCGTACGGCATTCGCGGCCGTTGTGGATTCGTTGCTGGCGGCGCCGAGATAAGCCTCGCGCACGACGGTGGAGCGCGCCAGCAATTTCGCCGGGCCGCTGGCGACCAGCGTGCCGCGCTCCAGCACATAACCGCGGTCGGCGACGGCCAGCGCCTTCTTGACGTTTTGTTCCACCATCAGCACGGTGGTTCCCGCATCGGCAATGCGCCGTGCGATCGCCAGCAGCTCGTCGACCATGCGCGGCGCCAGGCCGAGCGAAGGCTCATCGAGCATCAGCAGGCGCGGCGCGCTCATCATCGCGCGCGCCACCGCCACCATCTGCTGCTCGCCGCCGCTCATGGTGCCGGCCAGCTGCTGCGCGCGCTCGCGCAGCTTGGGGAAATCCGCGAAGGCGCGTTCGAGGCGCAGCGCGCGCTCGGCCTTGTTGGTCAGCCAGCCGCCCAGCTCCAGGTTCTCGGCAACGGTCATCTGCGCAAACAGCTGCCGGCCTTCGGGTACCAGGGCGACGCCGGCGCGCACGATCTCATGCGTCTTCTCGGGCAAGTCGTCGCCATCCAGCAGCACGTCGCCGCCGCGCGGGATGAGGCCGTTCAATGCGCGCAGCAGCGTGGTCTTGCCCGCACCATTCGGGCCGAGGATCACGGTGAGGCCGGGCTTGACCTCCAGCGTCACACCGCGCAGCACTTGCACCGGGCCATAGCCCGCGCTCAGCCCGCGCACCTTGAGGTGGGCGCGGCCGGTGCCGCCGAGTTCGAAGCCGGGTTGGTGCCACATCATGCGAGCACCTCGTCCTCGCCCACCATCTCGTCGCCCAAATAGGCCTCGACCACCTCGGCGTTGCGCACGACTTCGGCGGGCGTGCCGTCCGCGATCTTGCGGCCCTGATGCAGCACGATCACGCGTTCGACGTGGCGCAGCAGCGTAGTCACCGCGTGCTCGATCCACACGACGGTGAGATCCAGCTCGTCGCGCAGGCGCCGGATCAGGCGCGCCATCTCTTCAATCTCGGCCTCGGTCAGGCCCGCCGCCACCTCGTCCAGCAGCAGCATGCGCGGCCGCGTCGCCAGCGCCATGCCGATCTCCAGCAGCCTTTGCTGCGAGGGCGTGACGGCCCCTGCCGGCAGCGCCGCCTGCGCCGTGAGGCCGATCACGGCCAGGATGCTTGGCGCATCGCGCAGCGCCCACGGCACGGACTGCTCCTCGCCCCAGAGCCAGTACTTGCGCGGCCTTCGACCCGCGAACTTGAGCCCGAATTCGATGTTGGACAGCACCGTCATGTCGGCGAACACCCGCGGCGTCTGGAAGGTGCGGGCCAGGCCGTGCGCGGCATAGCGATGCGGGCCTTTGCCGGTGAGGTCATGGCCCGATGCGATTAGGCGGCCTGAGGTGGGCGCGGTGACGCCGGTGATCGCGTTGAAGAACGTCGTCTTGCCCGCGCCGTTGGGGCCGATGATGCCCACCAGCTCGCCGGCGCGAAAGCTCGCGCTCACGGCATCGACCGCGACCAAGCCGCCGAAGCGCACCGTCACCTCGCGCGCTTCGAGCAACGGCAACACAGCCTGGTCAGACATGGCGCCGCTCCTTCGCGCGTTGCTTGGCACGCGCCTTGTCGCCGCTCCATTCGTGGCGGCGCAGCTTGCCCCAGTCGCGCGTGTCACGCCACCACGCGCGGAACGTTTCCCAGCGCAGGGAGGCCAGGCCGCCCGGCAGATACAACACAGAGAGGATCAGCAAGAGGCCCAGCGACATCATGTAGATCTGCGGCGCCTTCAGTCGCAAGGTCTCGGCCAGCAGGCTGAACACCACGGCCGCGATCAGCGGGCCCCACAAAGTCACCGCCCCGCCGATCAGCGCGATCAGCACGGTCTGGAAGCCAATGAAGGGGTTGAACACCGTGTGCGGGTCGATGTAGGTCCAGCGCACGGACATCGCGGCGCCGACGGCCCCCGCTACGGCCGCTGTCATCGCGAACCCGGCGATCTTCACCAGCCGTGTGTTCACGCCCAGGGTTTGCGCGCGCTGTTCGTCTGCGCCGATTCCCATCAGCGCCAGGCCGAAGCGGGTGCGGCGCACGCCGATGGACAGTGCCACGGTCATCACGGCCAGGGCCAGCATGGTGAGATAGATCGTGCCCTGCTCCGGCACCACGGTGAGCACGCGGCCCACGGTGCCCGTCACCTGCTTTTCGAAGTAGGTCACGGCATGGCGGATCAGCTCGGTCATGCCGAAGGTCAGCACCGCGAAATAGGTGCCGCGCAGGTGCAGCACCGCGGCACCCATCACCACCGCGATCACCGTGGCCGCGCCGGCGCCGAGTGCGATGGCTTCGATCCAAGACGTGCGTTCCAGCATCAGCGCGCTGGTGTAGGCGCCGATGCCGAAGAAGGCGGAGGTCGCGAGCGACAGATAACGCGTGCTGCCGCAGAACAGGCCCCAGCTGGACGACAGCGCCACGTACATCAGGCAGGTGAGCGCCATCGACACCATGAACTCGCTGCCGTAGTAGGGCAGCGACAGCGCCCAGCCCGCCAGGCCGAACAGCACCAGCAGGTCGCGGATGAGTAACTGGCGGGACGTCATGGGAGTGTCTGGTTCATGCTTTGCGGCCCTTGCGAGCGAACAGTCCCTCGGGCCGCAGCAGCAGCACGGCGATGAACACGCTGTACGACAGCAAAGCCTTGAGGGAAGGGTTGGTGAAGTGCATGCCCAACGCCTCGACCACGCCCAGCAGCAGGCCGCCCGCGAGCGCGCCGCCCATGCTGCCGAACCCGCCCAGCGTGATGACGATCAGCGCGGTCACGGTGTAGGGCTCGCCCATCGCGGGCGAGATGGTGTAGGCCATCGACAGCAGGCTGCCCGCCACGCCCGACAGGCCCAGGCCGATGCCGAACATCAGCGGATGCAGGCGCTTGGTATCGATGCCGACCAGCTGCGCGCCCACCTGCGACTGCATCAGCGCGCGCACGCCCTTGCCCAGCAGCGTCATGCGCAGCAGCACGACCAGCGCGCCGCAGAAAACCAGGGCCAGGCCGAACACCAGCAGCTTGTTGCCCGCGAACTGCGCGGCACCAAACTTCACCGGCGAGGCGAAGTAGTCGTAGCCGCGCAGCTCGCCGCCCCACATCCACGACGCGAAGTTCTGCACCAGGAACATCAGGCCGAATGCGACCATCAGGCCGCGCGCCTCGAAGATGTCCAGGTTGGGTGACGTTGCTGTGAGGCGGCGGAAGCACAGCCAATGGATCGCCAGGCCCAGCAGCATCAGCACGGCGAACGCCACCGGCACCATCAGCAGCGGCGACAGGCCGAGCGAGGCGTGCGCCATCCAGGTCAGGTAGGCGCCGACCATCAGGAACTCGCCATGCGCGATGTTGAGGATGCGCATCAGGCCGTACTGCAGGTTCAGCCCCAACGCGACGAGCGCGTAGATGCCGCCCGTGATCAATCCGCTGGCCAGCAGCTCAGCCCAGGCACCGGCGGACACTTTATTTCCAGGCCGGCTTGTTCGCGTTCAACTTCGCCGTCGCCACATTCAGCGGCCACACCACCTCGAATTCGCCGTTCTGCCACTGACTCACCGTTCCCGGCGTGGCCGTGTTCTCGCTGCCGGTGAACTTGATGTCGCCCAGGATGGTCTTGTGCGTGGTGCCCGCCACGTAGTCGCGAATCGCCTTGCGGTCCAGCCCCGCCTTGCCGACGGCAGCGGTGAGGATCTCGAGCCCGGCCCAGCATGCGCCGCTGGCCCAGCGGTCCGGCTCCTTGCCGCCGAACTTCTTGGTGTGCGCGTCGAAGTAAGCCTTGGCCGCCGGGCTGGTCTTGGCATTCCACGAGCCCATGCCCAGCACGCCCTCGGCGCCGGGCGCCGTCATGACGTTGCGGTACAGCTGGAAGGCCGTGCCGACCGAGGCGTAGAAGAACTTCGGGTTGAGACCCACTTCCTTGGCCTGCTTGCTGGCCAGGATGGTGTCGGGCGGGTAGGTGAAGCCGACGAAGGCGTCGGGGTTCTTGTCCTTGATGGAGCGCAGCACCGGCGACAGGTCCTTCACGCCGGCCGGATAGCTGGTGTCTTGCACCAGGCTGATACCGCTGCCCTGCAGCGCCACCTTGAGCGCCGAATAATTCTCCAGGCCGAACAGGTCGTCAACGTAGATCACGGCCAGGCTTTTCGCGCCATTGGCCTTGAGCATGTCGACCAGCGCATTGGTCATGGGCGCCGGCTGCTGCAGCAGCAGGAAGAAATACGGCAGCTTCATCTCCACCAGCCGGCGCGACAGGGCCGTCGGCGCGAGGAAGGGGTAGCCGAAGCGATTCGCCAGCGGAGCCACTGCGAAGTTGGCGTTGCTGCCCCAGGGCGGCAGCACCAGGTCGACCTTGTCGCTACCCATGAGTTTTTCGTAGGTGCGCACCACGGTCTCGGTGTCGCTGCGGTCGTCTGAGCTGATCAGCTCGATGGGCCGCTTGGCGCCCTTCACGTTGAGGCCGCCGGCGGCGTTCTGCTGCTCGGCCCACAGCAGGTAGTTGGGCTCCTGGCTCACCTGCGCGCCGCCGGTCCACGGCCCCGTTCGCGACATGGTGTAGCCGATGCGCACCGGGCCGGCCTGCGCCAGCAGCCCCGGCGCCACGGCCATCGCGCCCGCGGCGGCGGCCGCGCCCTGGATCAACTTGCGACGTGTTGCTTGAACCATGACAGTCTCCTTTTTTGACGACGGGCCCATTCCGGGCATGAACCCCCAATGCTAGGAAGCTTCCCGCCCGGGGGCTTTGCTCTCGGCGCATTTAGCGCTTGCCTGACCGTGCAATGGCGCTGGGGTTTACCCTGAACCCTGGTGGCGGCGAGGCCCGAAACCAGCGAACATAGGCCCATGGCCCCTTCCAGCATCCTCTCTACCGACAACGTCGCACCGCGCGAGCGCGCGCCGGCCTGGCGCGAGTGGGTGTTCCAGCATTTCGGCGGGCTCGATTCCGATCTGTACGGCGACACCGAGTTCGACGGCCACATGGCGGCTTCGCATGCGGGCGACGTCATCCTCACCAAGCTCGAAGCCAACCGGCATCGCGTGCTGCGCAGCCCGCACCTGGCGCGCGGCGGCGAGACCGCCTACCTGAAGATCGTCGCGCCCTGGCAGGGCAGCGCGTCGGTGGAGCAGCAGAACCGCAAGGCCTCCGCGCGCAACGGCGGCTGGATGATCTACGACACCACCGCGAGCTACGCCATCGAGAACCCGGAGCGGGTCGAACACCTGATCGTGATGCTGCCCAAGGACCAGATGGCCGAGCGCGGCGTGCGGCTCAATGACCTGATGGCGCGCCACGTGGGCGGCGCCAGCGGCATCTCGCGCGTGGCGCTGGAGACCATGCGCAGCACCTACCAGGAGCTGCCGCACATGAGCGAACAGGCGGCGCACGGCGCCGGCGAGCTGATCATGCAGCTGGTGCGCCTGTCGCTGCTGGAACTCGCGGGTAGCGAGACCGCCGTGACGCAGCGCGAAGCGTTGAAAGACCGCATCCGCAGCCATGTGGCGCGCCATCTGCGCGACCCGCAGCTGTCGATCGAAGGCATCGCCCGCGCGCTCAACTGCAGCCGCCGCCACCTGTACAACGCCTTCGCGGGCGACGCCCATACGCTCGCCGACTACATCCAGCAGCAGCGGCTGGCCGCCTGCGTGCGCGAACTGCGCGAGGACGCGCAGGGCCATCGGCCCATCACCGACATCGCGCTGTCGTGGGGCTTTTCCAACCCCTCGCATTTCAGCCGCGTGTTCCGCGACCACGCGGGCATGAGCCCGAGCGAATTCCGCCAGCGTGCCACCGCACTGTCCAGTTCTTGACAGGCTGGAGCCAGGCTCCAGCCGAGAATGTGGGCACAACACAGGACGGTTCATGAACAGCAACGCGCGCCCCAGTTTCACCCACATGCAGGACAGCACCCAGGCCGACTGGCAGGTGATCGTCGGTGAGGTCAAGCAGTTCGTTCAGGGCCTGCCGGACCGGGTGATCAAGCACCTGCAAATCCTCGAGGGCGACTACAGCGGTTTTCCGGTCGACCGCTACACCCATTCGCTGCAAACCGCCACGCGGGCCTGGCGCGACGGCCGCGACGAGGAGTACGTGGTGTGCGCGCTGCTGCACGATATCGGCGACACGCTGGGCTCGTTCAACCACCCGGACATCGCCGCCGCCATTTTGAAGCCCTTCGTGAGCGAGGCCAACCACTGGATGGTGCAGAACCACGGCGTCTTCCAGGGCCTCTACTTCTATCACCACGTCGGCATGGACCGCAACATGCGCGAGCAGTTTCGCGGTCACCCGCACTTCGCGCGCACCGAGGAGTTCTGTGCGCTTTACGACGCTCCCGCGTTCGACGCCAAGGCCGAAACGCTGCCGATATCCGAATTCGAACCCATGCTGCGCCGCCTGATGGCGCAACCGCGCAACACCATCTACAAGCCGGCACTCGAGGCTTAACCCCAGGAAAGAGACATCATGGAAATCGCATCGCTCAAGCAAGTCGTCAGCGCCGAGGAGTGGCAGCTGCGCGTGGACTTGGCCGCCTGCTACCGGCTGGTCGCGCTGTACGGATGGAGCGACCTCGTGTTCACGCACATCAGCGCGCGCGTGCCTGGGCCGGAGCACCACTTCCTCATCAATCCCTACGGCCTGATGTTCGACGAGATCACCGCCTCCTCGCTCGTGAAGGTCGACCAGCAGTGCAACAAGGTGATCGATTCGCCGTTCCCGGTCAACCCCGCCGGGTTCGTCATCCACAGCGCGGTGCACGAAGCGCGTGAAGACATCCAGTGCGTGCTGCACACCCACACCCGCGCGGGCGTGGCCGTGAGCGCGCAGAAGTGCGGCATCCTGCCCATCTCACAGCAGGCGACCTTCGTGATCGCATCGCTGGCGTATCACGACTATGAAGGCGTGGCCTTCCGCCCCGACGAAAAGCCGCGGCTGCAGGCGGACCTTGGCGACGCCAACTACCTGGTGCTGCGTAACCATGGCTTGCTCGTGACAGGCAAGACCATCGCCGACGCGTTCCTGCAGATGTACACGTTCGAGAACACCTGCCGCATCCAGCTGGATGCGCAAGCCGGCGGTGAGCTGGTGAGCGTCAACCCGGCGATCGTCAAGGGCGTGGGCGAGGCGATGCGCGTGCAGACGGGTGGTCAGGCCGGTGCGTTCGTGTGGCCGTCGCTGATCCGCAAGCTGGATCGCGTGGACGCGAGCTACAAAGACTAGGAGTCTGGGCGGCAGAAGCCGTTCAAGCTCCCTCTCCCTCTGGGAGAGGGTTGGGGTGAGGGCATGCGAGCGCAAAGGTCATCGGCGGGCGGATGCGATGCGTTGAACGCAGATGCCAGCCAACGACTTGGCGTACTTCATCGGCGACACCGTGGACATGCTGGATCTGGTGGCGTTTCGCACGCTGGCGGCAGGCAACTACCCGGCGCACCGCACCATCCGGGACTTCCGGGCGTTTCACTTGAAGGAGCTGAGCGAGTTATTTGTGCAGGTGGTCAAGCTGGCCCGCGAGATGGGGCTAGTGAAGCTGGGCACCATCGCGGTGGACGGCACCAAGGTCAACGAGGGCAAAGACGCCTATCGAAAACGCAAATGGATCGCCGAGCCACCCAACGGCTGGATCAAGCACATCCTGGGCTTCCGGCAATTACCCCAGCCCTCTCCCAGAGGGAGAGGGAGCAACAACCCTCTGCCGCCCAGACTCCTAGCCTCTAGACCGACCCGACCGCCGCCAACCCCACCACCGCGCGCCCGCTGTCGGGGGTCGTGCGTGGCTCGTGCTCCAGCACGCTCAGCTGCATCCGCGTCATTTCCACCGACCCGAAGATGGTGCTGAACGCCACGTCTTTCGCGTCGCGGCCGGTGCCGATTCGCACCAGGCGATCCACCGGCGCCATGCCGGTCGCGTCGAACAGCACCCACTGGCCGCCCAGCCACGCTTCGAACGTCGCGTGAAAGTCCTGCGGCGGCTCGTCGAACCACACGTAGCCCACCACGATGCGCGCCGGGATGTTCATCGCGCGGCACATGGTGATGCCCAGGTGCGCGAAATCGCGGCACACGCCGGCGCGCTGCACGAAGACCTCTTGCGCGGTGGTGGTGGAGTTGGTGCTGCCCGGGCGGTATTCGATGGCATCGTGGATCCACTTCACGATCTTGCGCACCCGGCTGATGCCGGGAGGCTCGTTGCCGAACAGCTGCTGGGCGACAGGCCCCATCGCGTCCGATTCGCAATAGCGGGTGGGCATGAGATAGTGAAAGATCTCGTCGGGCACCTGGCTGATCGGGGATTCCGGCAGGTGCTCGTCGACGTGTTCGGAGTACACCTCGACGTCGGCCTTGTAGTCCACCAGCAACGGCCCGGGCGACGCGTCGAAGCGAAAGAAGCGGTTGCCGCTCACGTGGTCGGTGAAGCTGTGAACGGAGACGCCTGAAGACACCGCGAGCCGTTCGCTCAGGATTTTCTGGGTGGGCCAGTGCGCCGCCTCGAGGCTGAAGCAGAAGTGGGTCGGCGCCTTGACGTCGTATTCAAGAACGGTTTCGACCGTGGAAAGATGCATGGGGCAACGCCGGGTGACGCAGGCACATGCCTGCTCTCCCATGCTACGCACGCGGCTCTGCCGCACGATCAGCAGCGGGCGCGGCGCGTTGTAGGACTGCGCCGGGTCGGTGCGGCGCGCCGCCTCACTTGTCCGCCTATTTGCCGAACAACCCTTTCACAGCCTCGCCCAATTTGTCCCCCAGCTTGGCACCGGCGCTGGTGCCGACACCCGGCGCCACCGCGGTGCCGATGGCCGCGCCAATCAGCGCGCCGCGCGTGAGCGTGACGGTCGGCGAATCCAACGTGCCGCCCACGGCCAGCGGCACGCCGACTGCGCCGCCGGCCTGGGCCAGGTCCACCGTCACGCGGCCGCTCAGGTTCTTGTCGGCCGTCATCGTGATGTTGCCATTGGCCGAAAGCGCGCCGGAGGTGGCGACCAGGTTCGTCAGTTGCAGCGCGCGGCCTTGTGAGGCGACGTTGCCCGCCAGGGTGTCCAGACGCGTCTCGCCGCCCCGGCTCAATCCCACGGTGGTCACCGCTTTGGCCAGGTCGATGCCGTGCAGCACCGCGTCGCGCACTGTGAAGCGGGTCTGGCTTTGCATGCCCTCCGCGATGCCGCCGCGCGCCTTGAGGTCGACGTCGAGTGTGGTCTGCGCATCCAGGCGGCCGGTCAAGGTGCGGCTCGGCGCGGTCAATGCCGCCACCTCGACGTTCGCGGTGTCGAACTGCCCGTGCAACATCGACGCGCCCGGCTTGCGAGTGAGCTTGCCTGTCACCGTGCCACCGCCGACGGCGGCTTTCAAACTCCAGTGGTCCGCCTCGCGCTGCAACGTTGCCTTGGTGCCTTCGAGACGGCCCTTCACCACATCCAGCATCGCCGACTCGGGCAGGCCTTCGGCGTCCAGTTGCGCCTGCGCGTTCACCGTCATGGGCGCGCCCTTCGCAGGCACCCACGTCACCTGATCGAGCAGCGTGCGCTTGGGCAAGAGGACGATGCTTGCGGCGGCCTGCCCGGGGTCGGGGGCGGCGGCAGGGGCCATGCCGCGCTTCTTCTGCACCGCCGCCACGATCGCGTTCACCGCCTGTTCGGGGACCACGGCGTTGCGAACGATCAGCGTGGCCACTTCCAGCCGGCCCTGCAGCAGCCCGGCCCACACCGGCCGCGCCTCGATGCGCTCCAGCGTCAGCGGCGGTTGGCTTTTGACTTGCACGCGGTCGAGCGCCACCGCCGGCAGCGGCCACACGTCGACGGCAACCCCGCCCACTTCGACCGGTATGCCCAGGGTCGAGGAAATCCGCTGGCCCAGCCGCACCCGGAAATCGTCGCTGTTCACCCAGAACTGCAGCGCCGCGGCCACGCCGGCCAGCAGCACCACCACCGTGAGCGCAATGCCGAACACCCAGGTCAGGAATCTCTTCATGCCCTGATTGTGGCGCGCCTTCGCTCAGGGGCGCCAGCGTTTGAGCAGCAGCGCGTTGGCCATCACGCTCACGCTGGACAGTGCCATCGCCGCGCCGGCGACCACCGGGCTCAGGTAGCCCAACGCGGCCAGCGGGATGCCGGCCACGTTATAGGCAAAGGCCCAGAACAGGTTCTGCCGGATCTTGCGCACCGTGCGACGCGAGATGTCCAGCGCGGCCGCCACCAGCGCCACGTCGCCGCGCATCAGCGTCACGCCGGCGGCGTGCATCGCCACGTCGGTGCCCGTGCCCATCGCCATGCCCACGTCGGCTGCCGCCAGCGCGGGCGCGTCGTTCACGCCGTCGCCCACCATGGCCACCACGTGGCCCGCGCTGCGCAGCTGCGCCACTTTGGCCGACTTGTCGCCGGGCAGCACCTCGGCCATCACCTCGTCCTCGTTCAAGCCCAGCTGCTTCGCCATGGCCAGCGCGGCGGGTCGGTTGTCTCCGGAGATCAGCATGAGCTGCAATCCGCGCGCACGCAAAGCAGCCAGCGCCTCGCGCGCGCCGGGCTTGGGCTCGTCGGCAAAGCCCATCAACGCACGCAGCACCGGCCCGCCAGCCGCGCGTTCCACCAGCGCCGACACCGTGGCGCCCTGCTGCTTCATCTGCGCCAACTCGGCGCCCAATTCTCCAACGCCCACGCCCAGTTCATCCAGCCAATGCAGGCTGCCGATCAGGTAAGGCGTGCCGTTCACCTCGCCTTCGGTACCGCGGCCCGGCACGGCACGCACATTGGCCGCGGGCATCGCGGCCACGCCTTGCGCCTGCGCCCACGCAACCATCGCGCGCGCCAGTGGATGTTCGCTGCCGCTTTGCACGCTCGCGGCCGCCGCCAGCGCGCGTTGTGTGTCGTCGCCCGCCGGCACCGCGAAGGCCGTCACACGCGGCTGCCCCACGGTCAGCGTGCCGGTCTTGTCGAAAGCCACCAGGTCCACCTTGTGCGCGCGTTCCAGCGCTTGCGCGTCCTTGATGAGGATGCCGTGCTTCGCCGCGACGCCTGTGCCGGCCATGATGGCCGCCGGCGTTGCCAGGCCCAGCGCACACGGGCAGGCGATCACCAGCACCGCGACGGCGTGGATCAATGCCGTCTCCACCGGCGCGCCCGTCCACAGCCAGCCGAGCAGCGTCACAAGTCCGACAACCAGCACCACCGGCACGAACACCGCCGACACCTGGTCCACCAGCCGCTGGATCGGTGCCTTGGCCGCCTGCGCGTCTTCCACCAAACGGATGATGTGCGCCAGCACGCTCTCGCTGCCGGCCGCGGTCACCGTCATCACCACCCGGCCATCGCCGTTGATGGTGCCGCCGGTGACCTTCGCGCCTGCCGCCTTGGCTACGGGCAGCGGTTCACCGGTGAGCATCGATTCGTCGACGTGCGTCTGGCCCTCGGCCACCACGCCGTCAGCGGGCACGCGCTCGCCCGGCCGCACGGCCAAGCGGTCACCCGCCAGCACTTCGGCGATGGGAATGTCGGCTTCCACGCCCTTTCGGTCCAGCACATGCGCGGTTTCCGGTCGCAACGCGTGCAGCGCACGGATGGCCGCGGTGGTCTGCCGCTTGGCGCGCGCCTCCAGCCATTTGCCCAGCAGCACCAGCGTCACCACGACCGCGGACGCTTCAAAGTAAAGATGCCCACCGCCCGCGGTGAGCCACAGCCAGACCGACAGGCCCCAGCCCGCCGTCGTGCCGATCGCGACCAGCAGGTCCATGTTGCCGGTGAACGCCTTCAACGCATGCCAGCCCGCGCGGTAGAAGCGCGCGCCCAGGATGAACTGCACGGGAGTCGCCAGCGCGAACTGCAGCCAGGCCGGCAGCATCCAGTGGAAGCCGGCGAGATCCCCGATCATGGGCACGACCAACGGCAGCGACAGCGCAAGGCCAATGCCCACCGGAGCGAAGCCGGCCCAAAGCGAGAGGTCTTGCGGCGCTTCGTCCGATGCGGCACGCGGCTCGTAGCCCGCATCGCGCACGGCACGGCGCAGCCGCGCTTCCATCTGGTCAGAGGGCGCGTATGTCACGCGGGCCGACTCGGTCGCCAGGTTGACGCTGGCGTCCTGCACGCCGGGCACCTTCTTGAGCGCCTTTTCTACACGGGTGACGCAGGACGCGCAGGTCATGCCGACGATGCCGAGGTCGAGTGACGGTGAGGAGGCGACTGCAGTTGCTGTGGAGGAGTTCATGGGTGGGAAGGATGCACCTTGCCATCATGGCAAGGTCAAGCGGTTGACGTGGATCAACCTTTCTCCAGGTAGGGTCAGGGGACGGCGCGCTTGACCCTCCCATCATGGCAAGGTTCACGCTATGCTTGATTCAATCACAGAAAGGAATTCGCGATGAACCAGGTTTTTCAAGTGCAGGGCATGAGCTGCGGCCACTGCGAGCGCGCCGTCACCCAGGCCGTGCAGTCCGTCGACCCGGCGGCGCAGGTCAAGGTCGACATCGGGAGCGGCAAGGTCGAGGTGCAGACCGAGCAGCCGCGCGAGGCGATCGCCCACGCCATCGCCGAAGAAGGCTACACCGTCGCCGCATGAAAGCGCCCGCCACCGTTTCGCCCATCGCCTGGCCGGTCAACATCGGCGCGGCGGCTCGCCTCTCCGGCGTGTCGGCCAAGATGGTGCGGCACTACGAATCGCTGAGCCTGTTGCCCGCCGTCCACCGCACGGACGCGGGCTATCGCCAGTACACCGAGTCCGAGGTGCACACGCTGCGCTTCATCAAGCGCTCGCGTGAGCTGGGCTTTTCCATGGACGAGATCGCCGAACTCGCCGGCCTCTGGCACAACCGCCGCCGTGCCAGCGCCAATGTGCGGCGCATCGCGCAAAAGCATTCGGACGACCTGGCGCAGCGCATCGAGGCCATGCAGGCGATGCAGCGCACGCTCGATCACCTGATCCACTGCTGTCACGGGGATGAGCGGCCGGACTGCCCGATCCTGGACGACTTGGCGGGGCTGCACGCTTGAAGACATGGATTCGGGGGAATGGTGGGCAACAAGTTGCCCACCCTACGGGCCTGCCCTCCCCGGCTGTCATGCCGGATTTGATCCGGCATCCATGCCCCGCCTCGCTACCATAGCGCCATGCTCAACAAGCCGCGCATCCTGGTGGTCGAAGACGAATCCGGCATTGCGGACACGATCCAGTACGTGCTGGCCACCGACGGCTTCGCGCCGGTGTGCTGCCACACCGCGGAGCAGGCCCTGCGCGAATTCGCGGCCCAGCCGCCGGCGCTGGCCATCCTCGACGTCGGCCTGCCCGATCTGAACGGCTTCGAGCTGTTCAAGCAATTGCAGCTGCTGCCCGGCGGGCGCGAGGTGCCGATGCTCTTCCTGACCGCGCGCAGCGACGAGATCGATCGCGTGGTGGGCCTCGAGTTGGGTGCCGACGACTACATCGCCAAACCGTTCTCACCGCGCGAGCTGGTGGCGCGGGTGCGCACCATCCTGCGCCGCAGCACACGGACCGCGGCCGGGCCTACCGCGACGGTGGCCGAAGCCCCAGCGGCGCCGTTCACCCTGGACGAAGAGCGGCGGCAGATCCGCTTCTACGGCCGCGTGCTCGAACTCTCACGCTACGAATACGGCATCTTGCGGCTGCTGGTGCAAAAGCCTGGGCGGGTGTTCACGCGCGAAGAGCTGCTGGCCAAGGTGTGGGACGACGACAGCGACAGCTTCGACCGCACCGTCGACGCGCACATCAAGACTCTGCGCGGCAAGCTCAAGGCCATCGCCCCCGATGTGGAGGCCATCCGCACCTCGCGCGGCGCGGGCTACGCGCTGAACGAAGATCTGCCGCCGAAAGAGCGGCCTTGAGCGCCGCCGGGCCGCCCCAAGGCGCGAAGGCCCCCTCGGGGGGCAGCGCAGTACACGCAGTGACAAGCGTGGGGGCGACATGAGCAAACGCACTCGCATCTTCATCGGCATCCTGCTGATCTACGCGGCGGGCATCGCCTTCCTGCTGTACCGCGTGGTGTCCGACCTGGACCCACGCTACCGAGAGTCCGCCGAGGAGTCGCTTGTCGAAACCTCGCAGCTCATGGCCAGCCTGATCGAGCAGGACGTGCAAGGCGGCGTGATCGACACGGCGAGGCTGGACCCGCTGTTTCGCACCGCGTACGCGCGCCGCTTCTCGGCGCAGATCTTCAGCGTCACCAAGACCCGCGTCGAGCTGCGCGCCTACGTCACCGACAGCGCGGGCCTGGTCCTCTACGACTCGCTGGGCCAGTGGAAGGGCGCCGATTTCTCGCAGTGGCGCGACGTGCGCCTGGCGCTGCGCGGCGAGTACGGTGCGCGCACCACGCCCGACACGCAGGACGAACCGCTCAGCTCGGTGATGTACGTCGGCGCGCCGATCCACTGGAACGGGCAAGTGGTCGGCGTCGTGACGCTCGGCAAGCCGGTGCAGAGCTTCGGGCGCTTCGTCTCGGCGGCACGCGAGAAGACGCTGTATGTGGGCCTGCTCTCCGCGCTCGGCGTGCTGCTGCTGGCGGTGATCGTGTCGGTCTGGCTGGTGCGGCCGTTCGGCATCATCGCTGACTATGTGGCCTATGTGCGGGCGCAGCGCAGTTTCAGCCCGGCGCGGCTGGGTCGCCGCGCATGGGTGGCCATCGGTGCTGCCTACGATGAAATGCGCGACGCGCTCGCCGGGCGCAACTACGTCGCCGACTATGTGCAGACGCTCACGCACGAGCTCAAGAGCCCGCTGTCGGCCATTCGCGGTGCCGCGGAACTGCTGCAGGAGCCCGACATGCAGGCCGCCCAGCGCCAACGCTTCCTGGACAACATCACGCGCGAAACTTTGCGCATCCAGGAGCTGGTGGACCGCATGATGGAGCTCACCGCGCTGGAGTCGCGCCGCGTGCTCGATCGCATCGAGCAACTCCCGCTGCGGCCGCTGCTCGAAGAAGTGGCCAGCGCGGCGCAGGACGCGGGTGCGGGCAAGCAGCTGCACGTTGTGCTCGACGCGCCGGACGACGCGGCTGTCGAAGGCGATGCCTTCCTGTTGCGCCGGGCGCTCGGCAACCTGCTGGACAACGCCATCGCCTTTGCGCCCAGCGGCACCGAAGTGCGCATCAGCCTGGAGCTGACCGCACGCCTGGCTCACATCCGCGTGCGAGACCAGGGGCCCGGCATTCCCGACTACGCGCAAGGCAAGGTTTTCGAGAAGTTCTATTCGCTGGCCCGGCCCGACACGCAGAAGAAAAGCACCGGCCTGGGCCTGGCCTTCGCGCAGGAGATCGCGTCCCTGCACCACGGCCGTGTCGAGCTGGCCAACGCCCCAGATGGTGGTGCGCTGGCCACGCTCTCGCTGCCGCGTTTGCCCTCAAGCTGACGCGGGCACTGCCGTGGACATGGACCCGGACATTGGCGCCGGCGAATCGCGGCCGGAGAGGGCGTACCAGTCGACGCGCCGTGTGGCGATCATCAGCAGGGCCAGCATGCCGAACAGCAGCAGTGCGCCAAGCAGCAACGCGTTATTCTCCGATGCGAGCAGCCCGTAGAGCGTGCCGTACAGCAGCGCCACATAGCCCGCCAGCGAGACGCCGCGCTTCCACCCCTTGAGCACCGCGCTGAAATACACCATCAGCAGCAGCACGCTCGCGCCCGCGGCGGCCGTGTAGGCCAGCCAGAACTCCACTTTTTCCGACAGCGCGAGCAGCAGCAGGAAGAACAGGGCAATGGCCAGGCCCACCAGCGCGTACTGCACCGGGTGCAGGCGCAGCTTCTTGAACAGCTCGAACATGAAAGCCGCCATCAGCACCAGCGCCACGAACAGCGCGCCGTACTTCACGGCGCGGGTGGATTGCGAATAGACGTTCAGCGGCTGCGCCAGCGTCACATCGAAGCTGTCGAGCGCATCGGCCTGCCCGGCCCCCGCCGCGCGCGGGTCGCGGCCGCCCTGCGACGCGAGAATCTGCTTGCGCGCCGAACTCACCAGCGAAGACACCGCCCAGCTGGCCTCGAAGCCGCTGTCGGTCACCGTGCGTTGCACCGCGAGGAACTGCCCACCGAAGCTCGGGTGCGGCCAGGTGGAGGTGAGGTGCGTGGTGGTTTCATCGGCCAGCGGCGCGATCGACAGCCGCTCCTGGCCGATGATCACCATCTTCATGTCGAACGCCACCGGTTCCCGGCGTTCCCAGGCCTGCAGAGCGGCCCCGGCCACCGGTGCGTGGATGCCGCGTGCGAGCCACGAGCCGTCGGCGGCGCCCGGGATGCGCGGAAGAAACTTGGCCGTCTCGCCGGCGAGCCGCAGCGCTGGCGCACCCTGGATGCCGCGCACGTCCTGCAGGCCGAACGCGAAGACCGGTGGCTGCAGCTCGAACGTAGAGTCCTTTTCGGTGTGGGCGAGTGCGGCCGGATCGAACGCCGGGAAGCTGCCCTTCCACGCGCCGTCCAGGTCGTAGAACAGCACCTTGAAGATGCCGCGATAGCGCTCCTGCGGCGCCATGCGCCCCTTCAGGTCGACCTTCTCGGGAAACACAAGGTGCGTCATCGGCTTGCTGCGCGCGATGCGCGCCTTGACCTGGCCCTTGTCGTTGAGCTCGACTTCGGTCCAGCGCTCGACATAGGGCATGACGAGCAGCGGCCCTACCACCACCTGCGGCCCGGCATGGCTGGCGGCCAGTTCATGCGCGGCCTGCAGCTGGCTGCCGCCGCGCTCGTCGATGAGGCCGCGGATCTGGGCCAGCGGGATGCACAGCACGATGGTGATCAGCACCAGCAGCGCGACCTTGGCGAGCGCGGAATTGCGAAGCATGTCTTTCATGGAAACCCCGGTTGTTGGATAGGGGACATGCTCGCGGCGTTTCCCGCGCGGCTGATGAAGCCGCGCGGCACGCGGACTTCACACAGGCTTCACGCACGCAGGCGCGGGCTTCGACACGCCTTCTTCATGCATCGCGACAGTGACAGGCAACGTCACACCGAAGGATCGAACGCCATGCCTGTCTCACCCCTCCTGCGCTATCCCCCACTGGTCCGCCTGGGCATCCGCATCGACACGGCGCCCGCCTGGTGGTGGCCGGCCGCGCAGTTCGCCGCCGTTGGCGCGGCCTGGCTGGGAACCGTGCACACCCTGCCCGGGACGGTCGCGCTCGTCATCGCCGCGTGCACGCTCTGGCCCATGCGGGAGCAATTGCGCGCCGCGCCCCGGCTGGAGTGGCTCGCGCTGGCGCTGCTGTGCACGCTCGCTTGTTCGGCCGGTGGCTGGCTTGCCGCGGGTTGGCTGGGCGTGGCCGCGACGCTGATCGCGTTCGTGCCGGGCACGCAGAGGGCGGCCGTGCCGATGCAGCTGTGGCAGCAGCTGTTCGGCAACACCTTCGTGAACCGCGTGGCGCACAAGACGCTCTTCGCCGGCGCGATGCTGCTGTGCGCGGCGTGGTCGCTTATTTCTTGATCTGGCCGGCCGCGCCGCGCCGATAGAGCTCCACCGCCTCTGCTTCACGCGCTTCCTGCAGATCCGCGCGCGCCTTGGCCTTGGTCGTGGAGCGCAAAACCTGGCGGCCTACCTTGCTCGCGCGGGGCTTAGGCGCCACACCCTGCTCGAAGTCCCGGTCGCGTTGCGCGCGCACGGGCGACTCTTCCAGCACGATCGCACCCATGCTGTTGCGCTCCTGGGCGGGCGGCGGCCCGACGTCGGTAACCACCGCAGGGCCTTCAACGGCTGTCGGCGGACTGGATTGCGCGGCCGCGGGGCCGGCTGCCAACACGGCTGCGAGCGCCACCAGCGGCATGATGTTCGGGTACTTCATGGTTGCCCCTTTCGGGTCGTATGTCTCTGTGCATGAATGATCGGCAGCAACGCGTGGGGCCGCTGTGGCCATTTCCGCGCTCTTGCGGTAGGCGCCCTCCCACAGCCCAGTTGCGGGCGTGAACCTTTACACATCAGCTACCTCGCCGCCACGGCGGCGATACATGGGCCTTCCACACTTGCTTCCAACCTGCAGCCCATGGGGGTTGCGGGCCTTCTCGAAGGACCAAAGGAAACCATCATGAAACTTGCACCCAAGCACCTGATCGCCACCGGCCTCCTGGCCGCGCTCGGCTTTGCCGCCACCGCACAGACGCCTCCGCCGGCCGCCCCCGGCGCCGCACCGGCACCGATGGCGCGTGAGCATCACGGCCGGTTCGACCCGGCCAAGATGCAGGAGCGCATGGCACGCCGACAGGCCGCGCTGAAGCAGAAGCTGCAGCTGGCCCCGGCGCAAGAGAGCGCCTGGACGGCGTACACCTCGGCGATGAAGCCGCCGGCGCGCATGCAGCGCCCGGACCACGCCGAGTTCGCCAAGTTGACGACGCCTGAGCGCGTCGACCGCATGCGGGCCATGCACGCGGCTCGCGCTGCCGAAATGGACAAACGCGCCGACGCCACCAAGACCTTCTACGCCGCCCTCACGGCGGAGCAGAAGAAGGTGTTCGACGCGGAAAGCATGCACCGCCGCGGCGGGCACCACGGCGGTCGTCACCACAAGGGCTGATCAGCCCCGGGCGCCGGAGCTCAGCATCGCGCGTCGCGTCGCTTCGAAGCGCGCGCGGCGGCTCAGCAATTCGGACTGAACCTCGGCGCGTGTCATGGCATGCGCCGCGGGTTCGACGTTCGGCGCTCCTCGCACGAAGGTGCTGGCCTCGCCGGCCTTCGGCGGCCCGTCGGAACTGCCGGCGGCTGGAGTGCTTTGAGCTTGCGCGCCTGCAGCGGCCAGCAGGCCGGCCAGCCCCGACGGCGCCTGTAGGACTCGGGCGGCCGGTTCGAAGAGCCACAGCCCAAGTGATCAAGAACGCGTCCTACGTCGAGCTCATTCTGTCGCGCGCGCAACCTTCGCGCGGCGCGAAGCCTTCTAAGCTCGAGGCATGCGCATCTCCGAACTGGCCCTACGGACCGGCGTCTCCACGCACGCGTTGCGGCACTACGAGCGGCTGGGCCTGTTGCGGCCGGCCCGCACCCCCGGCGGCTACCGCGACTACGCGGAGTCATCGCGGCGCGAGGTGATCTTCATCGCCATGTCGCGCAAGATCGGCTTTTCGCTCAAGGCCATCGCCGAACACCTGCCCGCGTATCGCTCAGGCCGCCTTGGCTTTGACGACATGATCGGTGCGATGCAACAGCGCATCGTCGAGGTCGATGGCGAGATCGCCGCGCTGCGGGCCCAGCGCGCGCAGGTCACGGACCACGTGCGGTGGTTGCGCGAGCAAAAGAAGAAGCACGCCCAAGCGACTCGTGTCAAGCGGGGCGCTGCGCGGGGGTGACAAGAAGTCTGCGCCCCGTCCTACACCTTTGCAAACAGCCCGGCAGTACAAGAAAAGTCTCACCCAAAAAACGAGAGACACCGGACTGCCTATGAGCGACCTGAGCGACAACGTGCCGCCCGTCCCGCCGTTGACCGTGATGACAGTCAACATCCACAAGGGCTTCACGACCTTCAACCGCAAGTTCATCCTGCCCGAGCTGCGCGATGCCGTGCGGAAGGTCGGGGCGGACGTGGTGTTCCTGCAGGAGGTGCAGGGTACGCATGAAGAGCACGGGAAAAAGGTCAACGGCTGGCCCGAACTGCCGCACTACGAATTCCTCGCCGACAGCATCTGGCCGCAGTTTGCCTACGGCCGCAACATGGTCTATCCGAAGGGCCATCACGGCAACGCGATCATGTCGAAGTTTCCGATCGTGCACTACCAGAACCACGACGTCTCCATCGTCGGGCCGGAAAAGCGCGGCCTGCTGCATTGCGTGCTGGCGGTGCCGGGGCATGCCCACCAGGTGCACGCCATCTGCGTGCACCTGGGCCTGGCCGAAGCCCACCGCGTGCAGCAGCTGGAGCTGTTGTGCGAGATCGTCCGCACGGAAGTGCCCAAGGATGCGCCGCTCATCGTGGCGGGCGACTTCAACGACTGGCGCCGCCGCGCGCACGACCTGCTGTGGGACGGCGCCGGCCTGAAGGAGGTGTTCGTCACCGCCTACGGCGAGCCGGCCAAGACGTTCCCCGCGCGCTTCCCGGTGCTGGCACTTGACCGCATCTACGTGCGCAACGCCTCGGTGCACCTGCCCGTGGTACTGCCGCGCCGTCCCTGGTCGCACCTGTCGGACCACGCGCCGCTGGCGGCCGAGATCCATCTGTAGGAAGCAGCCATGAGCAGCAGGTGGATTCCCGGCAACGACATTCAACTCCTCGAAAACGGCGAGGAGTTCTTCCCGCGCGTCTTCGCCTGCATCGCCAATGCGAAGCAGGAGGTGGTGCTGGAAACCTTCATCCTGTTCGAGGACAAGGTCGGCCTGCAGCTGCATCAGGCACTGATGGCGGCGGCAAGGCGTGGCGTGCAGGTGGACGTGACCGTCGACGGCTTCGGCTCGTCCGACCTGTCGGACCATTTCATTGGAACCCTGGCCGAGGCCGGCGTTCGCCTGCACGTGTTCGACCCGGGCAAACGCCTCCTGGGTTGGCGTTGGAACGTGCTGCGGCGCATGCACCGCAAGATCGTGGTGGTGGACGGCCACGTGGCCTTCGTCGGTGGCATCAACTACTCGGCCGACCATCTGGCCGATTTCGGGCCCGAGGCCAAGCAGGACTGGGCGGTGGAGATCCAAGGTCCGCTGGTGTCCGAGATCCACCGCTTCACCCACACCGCGTTGGCACAAGGCCAACGCTACCAGCGCACCCGCCAATGGTGGCGCAGCCGCAAGCAGGTGCGCGTGCAGACGCAGGACCAGCCGCACGCGGGTGAGGCCGCGGCGATGCTGGTGGTGCGCGACAACGGCGACCACTTCGGCGACATCGAGCGGCACTACCGCATCGCGATCCGCTCCGCGCGCAAGCGCATCATCATCGCCAACGCCTACTTCTTCCCCGGCTATCGCTTCATGAAGGAGCTGCGGCGCGCGGCGCGGCGCGGCGTCGACGTGCGCCTCATCCTGCAGGGCGAGCCCGACATGCCCATCGTCAAGACGGCCGCGACGATGCTGTACCACCGGCTGCTCGGCGCCGGCGTGAAGATCTACGAATACTGCGAGAAGCCGCTGCACGGCAAGGTGGCGCTGATGGACGACGAGTGGGCAACCGTCGGCTCCAGCAACCTCGACCCGCTGAGCCTGGCGCTCAACCTCGAGGCCAACGTGATCATCCGTGACCGCGCGTTCAACCAGGTGCTGAGCGAGCGCCTCGACAAGCTGATGTGCAGCAGCTGCAAACAGATCGACCGTGTCGAACTGGGGCAACCCAGCCGCTGGCAGGTCGCACGCAGCTTCTTCGCGTACCACTTCACGCGGCGCTATCCCGGCTGGGCTTCGTGGCTGCCGCGCCATGTGCCGCGCTTGCTGCCGGCGCTGGCGAGCCGCCTGCACCCGGCCTACGGCGACCAGGGCGGCAAGGAGTAGCCGGTGGCGACGCGCACCTTGCCTCGCAACGCACTGGTCAAGCCCCGCCCGCGCCGGGCCGCTGGGACGCGCGAGCAGCCGGACAGCGACACGTCGCCTCCATGGTGGAGGTGGACCAGGCGCGGCTTGTCGCTGCTGTTCTTCGCCGCCGTCGCTTATCTGCTGGTGCGCTATGCGCGCAACATCGACTGGGACGACGTGCTGGCCTCGGTCCGCAACACGCCTGCGCCGACACTGCTGGCGGCTGCCGTCCTGGCGGCGACGAGTCACGCGCTCTACAGCTGCTTCGACCTGTTCGGCAAGCGCTACACCGGCCACACCTTGACCACCCGCACCGTGATGAGCGTCAATTTCGTCAGCTACGCCTTCAACCTGTGCATTGGCTCGCTCGTGGGCGGCGTGGCTTTCCGCTACCGGCTCTATTCGCGGCTGGGCCTGGGCCAGGGCGTGATCACCCGCATCGTCACGTTGAGCATGCTGACCAACTGGGTTGGCTACATGCTGCTGGCCGGCCTGCTGTTCGCCATCCACCCGCTGGTGCTGCCGCCCAGCTGGCAGATGGGCAACCACGGCCTGCAGTGGATAGGCGGCGCACTCGTGCTCGCCGCCATCGGCTATGTCGCCGCCTGCGTGCGCTGGCACGACCATGTGTGGACGGTGCGCGGGCACGAGCTGTTCCTGCCGCCGCCGCGCATGGCCGCGCTGCAGTTGCTCATCTCGTGCATCAACTGGAGCGTGATGGGCGGCGTGGTCTACCTGCTGCTGCAGGGCCGGGTGCCGTATACAGACGTGCTCGCCGTGCTGCTGATTGGCGCCATCGCCGGGGTGATCGCGCACGTGCCGGCCGGCCTGGGCGTCTTCGAATTCGTCTTCATCGCGCTGCTGTCGCATCAGGCGTCGGAGGGCCAGCTTCTGGCCGCGCTGCTGGGCTACCGCGCCATCTATTACATCGTGCCGCTGGTGGCGGCATCCCTGCTCTACCTGGCGATGGAACTGCGCGCCAGAAAGAAAGCGACATGATGGAAGCGCGGCTGGCCAGCGATACCGATCTCGCAGGCTTCCGCGAAGAAGCGCGTGTGCTGCTGTCCCAGCAGGTGCCACCGGAATCCGTGCAGTGGCACACCGACCATGCGCAGAACAGCGAGCTCTTTGCCGACCCGCCGCAGGCCGCCGACAGCCGGCCCCAGGGCGTGCCCAAGGCCGCTTCGGCCATCGTGCCCGCGTCTTTCCTGCGGCTCTGCGAGACCGTGGTGCTGCACCACGACCCGGAACGCTTCGCGCTGCTGTACCGGCTGCTGTGGCGCCTGGTGCACGAGCCCGGCCTGCGCCACGACCCGGTCGACCCGGACATGCTGCACGCGCACCAGATGGGGCAATCAGTGCGGCGCGACGTCCACAAGATGAAGGCCTTCGTGCGCTTCCAGACTGTGCAGGACGGCCCGACGCCGGCGCTGCAGGTGGCATGGTTCGAACCCGCGCACCACATCGTCGAGTTCGCCGCGCCGTGGTTCGCGAAGCGCTCGCCCGATTCGCGCTGGGCCATCCTTACGCCGGAGCGTTCGGTGGAATGGGACGGCCGCCAGCTGCACTTCGCACCCGGCCTGCCGCGCGCCGAAGCGCCCCCGGCCGACGCGCACGAAGGCCACTGGCTCGAGGCGTATCGCCGGGTGTTCGGCGCGCACGCCAAGGCGTCGCCCAGTGCTCCTTACTGCAGCACGCCGTCTTGATACGACGCGCCGAAGTACACGTCGACCCGCGAGATGCGCCCGTCGACGAACGTCAGGAATTCAGTATTACGGAACGACTTGCCGCCCGCGGAGGAGCACAGGTAGGTGACGAAAGCCTTGTCGCCGTCGATCACGATCTTCTCGATCTGCTGTTCGCGCGCGGCTTCGTTGCTGGGCCAGCAACGCTCGAAGTAAGTGGCGCGATCGATCGCGTCGTCGTTGGGGCTGGTGAAGATGAAGTCGTCCGCGAGCAGTGCTTCGGCGGCCTCGCGGTTCTCGCTCTCGTACGCGCCGAAGTAGGCGTGCACGAGGCCGGTCAGTTTGTTGTCTTGCATGGGCGATTTTAACCGTCCCATGTAAAGAGCCCGCCGTGGTGGCGGGCCCGGATTCCGTCTACCGCGCAGGCCCTGCGCCCGCCGCGGACGTGTCCACCTCGCTCACCCCATGCCGCGCGCGGGTGATCGTGCGCTTGAGGGCGCGCGTGACCTTCTTGGCGCTTCGCTGGTCTTTCGCCACGCTCTTGTCGGGTGCCGGTGCCGCGTCCTTGCGCAGCGTCACATCCGAGTTGGATGCCGCGATCACATCGGGGGCCTCGTCGCGGCGCGCCTGACGGATGTCGTCGAGCCCTGTCGGCTTACCCAGGCGCAGGGTGCGCTCGGCCACCGCGTTGCCCTGCACGCCGATGCCGCCCTGCGCCACGCCGGCTTGTGCCCCCAGGCCGCCTTGCGCACCCGCCATGGCGGGGCGGCCTTCGAACACCGCGGCCGCGCCGGATTGCCCATGGGCCTCACCCAGCGTCAGCAGCAATGCCGCCAGGGCCACCAGGACCCAGTGATACGGAGTGTGTTGAATCTTCATGGCAACTCCTTTGAAAGTGTCGCCAGTCCAGTGTGGGCCCCAGCACGGTGCGCGTCAGGTGCATTTGGCAACAGAATCTGTAGGACGGCGCTGGCGGACGGCTGTTAAGATTCGGCGCTTTTTGCACCCGTCTTTTCGCAAACCCACTGTTCAATGACCGTTGCCCTCGCAGGACGCGCCCCTGCCACCTTCGAGATCAAAAGCGCCAACCTGCCCCTGGTCTCGCTGCTGCTCAAATCGGCCGACCTGGCCGCGCTGTCCGCCGAACTGAAGGCCCGCTTCGGCGACATCCCCGATTTCTTCGACAACGACCCGCTGGTGCTGGACCTGTCGCCGCTGCAGGCGCAGGGGGACGTGCGGGTGGACTATCCGCAATTGCTGTCGCTGCTGCGCGAATACCGCGTGATGCCGGTGGCGGTGAAGGGCGGGAATGAGGGGCAGATGAAGGCGGCGCTGCAGGCGGGCCTGGCGTCGGGGGCGGATGCGAAGACATGGACGCCGGATCCAGTCCGGCATGACAGCCCTTCCGCCGCGAATGACAGCCCTTCTGGCCCGCGCGACGTTCCGGCGCCCGCCCAGCCCGTTCGCACCGAGCCCGCCGAAGGCCTCGTATCCGCTCTCGTCATCGACAGGCCGCTGCGCTCGGGCCAGCAGATTTACGCGCGCGGGCGCGACCTCGTCGTCCTCAGCATGGTGAACCCCGGCGCCGAAGTCATCGCCGACGGCCACATCCACGTCTACGCGCCGCTGCGCGGCAAGGCCATCGCCGGCGCGCGCGGCAACACCCAGGCCCGCATCATCTCGCTGTGCATGGAGCCGGAGCTCATTTCCATCGCGGGTGTGTACCGCACCAGCGAAATCCCCTTGCCCCCGGACATTCTCTCCAAGCCCACCCAGGTGCGGCTGGTCGGCGGGGCCGAAGGCAAGCTGGTGATGGACCCGATCAAGTAACTCAAGGACTTTCACTCATGGCAAGAATCATCGTCGTCACTTCCGGCAAGGGCGGGGTGGGCAAGACCACCACCAGCGCCAGCTTCGCCTCGGGCCTGGCGCTGGCCGGCCACAAGACCGCCGTGATCGACTTCGACGTCGGCCTGCGCAACCTCGACCTCATCATGGGCTGCGAGCGGCGCGTGGTGTACGACCTCATCAACGTGATCCAGGGCGAGGCCAACCTGAACCAGGCGCTCATCAAGGACAAGCAGTGCGAGAACCTCTTCGTTCTGGCCGCGTCCCAGACGCGTGACAAGGAAGCGCTGACCAAGGAAGGCGTGGAGAAAGTGCTGAAGGACATCGGCGAGATGGGCTTCGAATACATCGTCTGCGACTCGCCCGCCGGCATCGAAACCGGCGCGCTGATGGCGATGCACTTCGCCGATGAGGCACTCGTCGTCACCAACCCGGAAGTCTCGTCCGTGCGCGACTCCGACCGCATCCTCGGCATGCTGGCCTCCAAGACCAAGCGCGCCATCGAGGGCAAGGAGCCCATCAAGGAGCACCTGCTCATCACGCGTTACAACCCGAACCGCGTGGACCAGGGCCAGATGCTGTCGCTGGAAGACATCCAGGACATCCTGCGCATCAAGCTCATCGGTGTCATCCCGGAAAGCGAGTCGGTGCTGCAAGCGTCGAACCAGGGCACGCCGGCGGTGCACATGAAGGGCACGGATGTGTCCGAGGCGTACAAGGACGTGATCGACCGCTTCCTCGGCCAGGACAAGCCGATGCGCTTCGTCGACGCGCAGAAGACGGGCTTCCTGAAGCGCCTGTTCGGAGCCAAGTAACCGATGGCATCCTTCCTTTCCTTCCTGCTGGGCGAGAAAAAAAAGACCGCCAGCGTCGCCAAAGAGCGGCTCCAGATCATCCTGGCGCACGAGCGCAGCGGCCGCAACGCGAGCCAGCCCGACTACCTGCCGGCCCTGCAGCGCGAGCTCGTCGCCGTGATCAGCAAATACATCAAGATCGGCCCGCAAGACCTGAAGGTCAGCCTCGAGCGCCAGGACAACCTGGAAGTGCTGGAGGTGAAGATCGAGCTGCCCGACAGCAAGTGATTTCGGTTGTCTTTGCCTGACTTGACACACCGCGACGAGCAGCAGATAAACGCAATATGACCTCCCCCGTTACCGTGCGCGTGACGCACCGTTACAGCGTGTCGTCGGAGCGTGTGTTCGATGCCTGGCTCAACCCTGCGTTGGCGGCCCGCTTCCTCTTCGCCACCCGCACCGGCAACATCCTTCACTGCGAGATCGATCCTTCGGTCGGCGGTGAATTCACCGTCACCGACAGACGGCCCACCGCCGACGGCGACGAAAGCTTCTTCGACGCGCAGCACCGCGGTGTGTATGTCGAGATCGCACGGCCCCACCGCCTCGCGTTCGACTTCAACGTCGAGCCTTATTCCGATGAGCCGACGCGGGTCGTCATCGACATCGTCTCCATGGGCCCGAACCTGTGCGAGCTGGTGTTGACGCACAACCTGGGCAGCGACGAAACGGCGCAGGTCAACGCCGACCGGACGCGCAAAGGCTGGGCCACCATGCTCGCCCAGTTGGACAAGGTGCTCACCACCCGCACCTGGGGCGGGCTGGGCGGCTTCAAGGGCCCAGGAAGCGCTTGACCTCGGCCACGGTGCGCTGCGGGTCTTCTTCCTGCGGCACGTGGCCCAGGTCGTCGAACATCACCAGCTTGGCGCCCGGAATGTCGCTCGCGAATCGCGGCGCCAACTCGGTCGGGATCAACCTGTCCTTGCCGCCCCACAAGACCAGCGTGGGCGCCTTGATGGTCTTGAGCAGCGCCACGTTGCCGGTGTAGCCCTGCTCGAGGCGCCGCCCCAGCGCCTTGCGGTTGCCTTCGCGCAGCGTCATCGCCACGTACAGGTCGACCAGCTCGGGCGTGACTTTCGACGGATCGCCATACACGTTGCGCACGCTGGCTTCGACCACACCGCGCGGCAGCGTGCGCTCCGTCAGCACCCGCAGGCCCGGCGTCATCGCCAGCCGGAAGCCCAGGGGCAGCTCCTGCTTCACCGTCATCGATTCCGGCGGGTAGCCGCTCGCATCGACCAGGACGAGGCCCGCCACGCGGTCGGGCATCGCCGCCGCGACGGACCACGCGATCTGCCCGCCCAGCGAATTGCCGCCGATGACGAAGCGCTGCACGCCCAGTTTGTCCACCACGTCGCGGACGAACTGCACGTAGGTTTCGGTGGAGTAGTCGTTGGCCTGGTTCGGCCCTGTGAGCGCGAAGCCCGGCAGGTCGAAGCGGATCACGCGGCGCTTGTCACGCAACGCCTGCGCCCAGCCTTCCCAGGTGTGCAGGCTGGCGGAAGTGCCATGCAGCAGAACGATGGGCGCGGGGTCGTCATGCGGGCCTTCGTCGCGCAGGTGCACCTGCATGCCGTTGACGTCGATGAAGCGCGAAGGCGGCCGCGCCCAGCGTGCCTTGAGCTCGTCCACCGGCACGTCCGGCGCCCAGGTGAGGGCGACGCCGAGGCCAACGAAGAAGACAATGCCCGCCAACACGAGGACAAAGGCACGGACCCAGATGCTTTTCATGGGCAGAACTGTAACCGCCGCGCCGCGGCGGTCGCATCCCCGCAACACAAGCTTGTAAAGCCGCCACCGGAATCGCCGTTTTGTCGTCGCGCCGACATAACTGGACTTGCATCGCCCGCAGAATCACCATCCAGCAGCAAACCAAAGAATCTCGCAGGGAGCCATCGGCAAAGTACCGGGAGTGGCAATGCAGTACGTTCAAGACTCGTTTGATGCAGGTAGCGTGGTGGCCGCGTGGCTCCACCCGTCTGCACTGGGCCAGCTGGAGCCCGTGTTGCGGCGTTTGATGGCGGGCCGGCAGCTGTTCGTGAAACAGGCGGACGGCACTTACCGCCCCAAGGGCTCGCAGCTGGGGCTGGCGCGCCGCTTCGATTTCGCGGACCTGCGCGAACCCGCCCTGCGCGCGGCCGAGGTCGCCTGACCAGGGCTCGACGCCGTTAGCGCTGACCCTTGCCCGACGCGCCGCTGTCCGGCGCGCTGCGGCTCTGCTTCCCCTGGTTGTTTCCGATCTTCGACTCGCGGTCGTGCCGGCTTACCGGTGTGCGCCGCCCTTCGTTTTTCTGCGTGGGCACCTGCTCGCCCTGCTGGTTGGCATCGTTTTCCACTTTGCCGCTCTGCGGCTCCTGCTTGTCGGCGGGATTCTGCGACTTGGCATTCTTTGCCATGCTGTGCTCCTTGAAAGTGAGTGCATGGCCATTCTGGAAGCCCACAACCTTGTGCGCTGTCGGACAGCATCGCATTGTCTTGCTCCCTCTCCCTCTGGGAGAGGGCGGGGGTGAGGGCACTCCTACCTCATCAACCCCTTCAACCACCTTCCACCATCAACATCGCCTCGATCTTGTTGCCATCGAGGTCGCGCACGAAGGCCGCGTAATAATTCTCCGTGTATTCCTTGCGATAGCCCGGCTCGCCGTCGCCCTTGCCTCCCAGCTCCACGGCCTTGGCATAGAACGCCTTCACTTCGTCGATCGAGCCCGCGAGGAACGAAACGTGCACGCCGTTGCCCACGCTGGCCTTGCCGCCGTCGAACGGCGACTGGATCCAGAACTCCGGAAACTTGCGGCCGTAACCCGCGCCGCCGGGGAAATCCATGAAACACGGAATGTGCAGCGTGGCCAGCACGGCGTCGTAGAACGCCTTGGCGCGCGGGTAGTCGTTGGTGCCCAGGGACACGTGGGAGATGACGCTGTCGGAGCGTTGAATGGAATCGGCCATGGCGCTTGCCTCCTGAAAAGTTGAGCGGGCAACGATAGCCGCGCAGCGCGCGCCGGGCAAGCACCGCGCTTCGCCCTGCTGACAGATTCAGTGAACCGCGTCAGAGAAGGCGTCAGTGGGCGGGCGTGGCGGCCAGGTGCTGCTCGATGGCCTTCGGCACGGCCTTGCGCGCGCAGGCCTGCAGCTTCATCAAGAGATCGTGGCGCGGCTCGGGCACGCCGTACTGATGCGTCAGATCGCGCTTGATCTGCCCCAGCAGCGCAGCCGCCACTTCCGCATCCGCCATCGCCCTGTGCGCGCGGCCCGAAGAAGGCAGTGCGTGATAGGAAGCCAGCGAGCCGAGCCGGTAGTTGGGCGCCTGCGGATAGAGCCGGCGCGACAAGAGCAAGGTGCACGCAAACGGCTCATCGGCGGGCCGATCAACCCGCTCCATCTCCGCCATCCAGAAACGCCGGTCGAACGACGCGTTGTGCGCCACCATCGGCCGCCCATCGACGAAGCGGCTGGCCTCGGCCATCACCGCTTCCGCCGGCGGCGCCGTGCGGATCATCTCGTTGCTGATGCCGGTGTAGGCCTCGATGAAAGCCGAGATGCGCACGCCGGCGTTCATGAGGCTCTGGTACCGGTCCACCACCCGGTCACCCTCGAGGATCACCACCGCGATCTCCGTCGCGCGGTCGCCCATGGCGGGGGATAGGCCCGTGGTCTCGAAGTCGATGACGGCAACGGTGGTCATCGATTCTTGCTCCCTCCCCCGCTGGGGGAGGGCTGGGGTGGGGGCATCGCGGCCTCGACTCGCGAGGGTTTGAGAGACACAACGCGGCAGACTTTTTCCATCCGAGCATCGCCATGGCGCTGATACCGCAGGGCCTCCAGCGCATCGATGCGCGCCTGCACCGGTTGCGCCAACCAATAGGCCAGATCCTGAGCGGTTTGGGAACCTGGTTGCGTCCTGCGAACGGTGCGTTGCATGTCTCGACTTTACCGTGGATGAGGCAACACCTTATCGCTGCCGAACGGCCAGTTCCTTGAACCCCGTCGCCGCATCCAGCTCCCGCCGAAACTCCCACCCCGGCAACAGCGCGATCACCACCTCCGCCGTCGTGCGCACGACGCAGCCGTGCATGATGTGCCCGCCCTTCACTTGCCCTTGCGCATCGGACACGCTGCCGTGCAGGTGCGCGCCGTCGGCACTGAGCGTGCCCGAAAGCATCAGCAGTTCCAGCGGACCATCCGTTTCGGTTCCGCCAGGCTTGTCGGCATAGCGCAGCATCGCGTTGGACAAGCTGCCCACCGCCGACACGATGCAGGCCGCGGAAATGCCGTGTTCCTTGGAGAGGCTGGCAAACACCTTCTCCAGCGAGGACCGCAGGTCGTCGCCAGGCACCAGGCGCAGCACGTGAACATTCATGCCTCGATTGTCATTCAATACCCCAGCGGCCGCACCCCAATCAGCGGCCCATGCAGCAGCAGCGCGAACACCGACCAGGCCACCAACCCCGCCGCGACGGCGATGCTCGTGCCGATGGCGTTGGCCGGCGCGTACACGGTGTTGTTAGCGCGATCGCGCTGGCGCGCGGCGCGGAAGCTCAAGGCCGCCCACAGCAGGAAGGCCACGAACAACACCACGTTGGCCGCCTCGCCGTTGGACAGAAGATGCGCCACCGCCCAGGTCTTCACCGACAGCACCTGCGGGTGATGGAACTTCGCCTTGAACCAGTTGCGCGGAATGTAAGCGGCCACGAAGAGGATCATCGCCAGCACCATCAGCAGCGCCGTCACGTGCACCGTCCACGGCGGCGTGGCGTACAGCACCAGCGTGTCGCGCCGCGCCATCCGGAAGCCCCACACGATGACGATGAAGCTCGCGATAGAGACGACAGCGTAGAGCCCCTTCCACGGCAGCGGGCCCATCCTCGCGACCATCTGCGTGCGCCAGCCGTCCGCGAAGATGCGGGTGGAATGGACGCCCAGAAACAAGGCAAGGCCCAGGATCAGCACCAGCATGGCAACCCTCCGAAGTGTGTGGCCGGATTATGTTTCAAGCACAGCCATGTACGCCTGCCGCGACAGCGTGATGGGATGCCGGCCTACAGCAATAGGCAAGGCCTTTGCCCAAACTGAGCAGCATTCCAGGAGACATTCATCATGGTCAGCACCATTGCCCTGTTCAAACACCCCAGCACGGCCGCCGCATCGGCGCAGAGCCAGCCGAAGGACGTGACGCGCCTGCAGAAGGTCACGGAAGAGGTGCAGAGCTTCTTCCAGCGACCGTCGAACGGCCGCAGCACGCGCATGGGCCGTCGCGTCGAGAAGCCCGGCGACGCCCACGCCGCCGGCCCGAGCGGCCAGCACGAAGCAACGAAGCACGACTCGCGGCACACGAACAAGTAACGCGAACTACCCCACGTCCTTGATCGCCTTGCGCAACCCCGGCAGCAGCGCGTTCTTCACCTCGTCGTTGCCGATCTCCTGCACCGACACATACAGCGCCTGAAGAAACGAGCCCAGGTTGTGGCGCGCTGCCAGCCCGGCCTGCGTCATCGGCTCCGGATGCGGCAACCGCGCGACGACGGCGTCGAGCCAGCGCTGCCATTCATCGGCTTTCCACCAGCCGCGCCGCGCCAGGTAGAACACGGGCGCCATCAGCCGCTCAGCCTCGCCGTAGTGATAGAAGTGCTCGCCGGCCGGCATCACCTGCGACGCCACCGCCGCCAACACCGTCTCACCCTGCGCACGTTGTAGCAGCGGATGCACCGCCAGCTGAACCATCAAATCCGCCCCATGCGCCACGCCGTGGCGCCAGCCCTCGCGCTCGTCGAAACCGCGGTAGTCGCGCACACCCGCGAGGTACGCCGCGCTGCGCTCGACGATATCGTCACGCTCCGCCGGCAAGAGAAAAGGCTTGATGCGGTCGGCCCGCACTACCTCCGCCAGACCCAGCGCCGCGAAGGGTTTGCCGAAGCCGGTGGCATCCGCCGGGTCGGCGAGCGAAGCCAAGAGCCGCGTGCGCAGCACCTGCAGCGTGGTGGCTTCCAGCTGACCTTCTCGCATCATCGATTGCAGGCCGTTGAGTGCCAGTTCGTCGCGCAGCTGCGGGTTGGTATCACGCAGGCACTCCGCCAGGCCCAGCGCCAGGTTCTGCCGCGCAACGGGGCTTTCCAGGCGCGGCGATTTCCAGCCGCGGATCTTGAGCGCTTGCAACGAGACGGTGGATTCGCCGGCCGGCGGGCATTGCTGCGCATGCACCGCAAGTGACGAAGCGAGGAGCGCCAGCAGCGCAAGGCCGTGGCGCGGCAGTGTGCGAAAAGTCATGAGCGCGACTGTAGCGCGGGCCCTTGAGCCTGTCATACCGCGCTAGACCAGCAACGTCATGCCGGCGCCACGCACTGCGGCCTTGTCGAATGTGACAGTGTGCGAACAACCTTCGGCTTCTGCCGCTTGCGTGATCAACGCATCCACAAAGCCGGCTTTCGACGTCTTGCCGCCTTTGGCACGCCGGACCGCCGCTTGCACAACCTCGCGGCGCTCGACGTGAAACTGAGGTGTGCCCAGCAGGTCTTCCACCGTTTGCTTGATCTCGTCCGGGCTGGCGCCATATAGGCGTGTGAGCACCCAACACAGCTCAGCCAGAACAACCAGGCTGATGAAGCCAGGCGTTGCCGCAGTCAGTTCGTGTTCAATGAGCCGGGTTGCCTGTAGAGCCTGCTTCGGGCCATCCTGCGCCAGGTAGCGCACCAACACATTGGTGTCCAGTCCGATCATCGCTTTCAGCGCTTGCCGCGCGCGTTGCGGGCCGAGGTTTCGGTTGCGATGGCTTCATCCATCGCCTCGATGCTGACGGGTTTGCTCACGCGGCCGGCAAACCGCCCCTTCAATGTCGGCGCCTCATTGCGCAGCGGCACCACCTTGAAGCCGCCCGCCACCGGCACAAAATCGACTTTGGTCCCGGTGTGCAGGCCCAACGCTTGCCGAACCGATTGCGGCACTGTGATCTGTCCTTTGCTGGTTAATGTGGCGACTGGCATAGCGATTCCTTACTTAAGGTAAGGAATTATAATCCCCCAGGTACCGATGTCGGTGCAGATGCAGGCCAGACCCGGTTGCACTCCTAACCGTTTGACGGCTCCCGACCCATGCCCGACGGCACCAGCCAGGAGCCGGGCGGATGGAACCGCGTCGTGCTGCGCGTGGCGGACTTGCCGACGCACATCGAGACGCTGAGGAAAGCGGGGCTGCGGTTTCGCAACGAGATGGAGACGGGACCCGGCGGAAAGCAGATCCAGATCGAAGACCCCGACGGCAACCCGATCGAGCTGTTCGAGCCCGCGCGGTAGCTGCCCGCGAAGGAGTTTGCGCAAGCTACACCAAAGTCGTAGGCCTCTTTCTGAAGATGTGATGCCGTTATCCCCCACGTGCAATGGCGACGAAGGGTCGCGACGCCTACTCTGACGGTATCGGATCGTAGGCGGCAGGTTGATGCCGCCCAGCCACAAAGGGGTCACACCATGCATCACGAACGCTCTTCTTCTCCTTGCGCCACGCACCAGGCCGAGCCGTCGGCCTGGACCTTGCTGTTCCGGCCTCTGTTTCAAGCGGGCCGCGGCTTCGCGTTTCCGTGCGACCCGCAGGGCGGCGTCGACATGGACGCGCTGAGCGAGCGCGCCCGCAACAACTACCTTTACGCGCGGGCGATGATGGGCCGCGAGGTGACCTGGCCGAGCGTGCAGCGGGAAGATTTCAAGGCTCTGATGCCTGCTTAACCGGCGGTGAAGACGGCGGTGAGGAGCTCATCGGCAGTGCGCGTTTGACGGAGTTCGCAAGTCGGCCTAGAGTGTTCAGTCGTCCGCAAACCTCACGCTTGGGAGGCCAATATGGACAGGAAAACGTTCCTCAAATCGGCGCTTCCCGGAATCACCGCTGTCCTGGGATGTCCGAGCTTCGGGCAGCCGGCGCGAATGAGGATCGGGCTGACCGCGGTGATCCTCAACGACCAGGCCGCATTCCTTTCGCGTTGGGCCGAGTACCTCTCCAAGCGAACCGGCACGCCGATCTCCTTCGTTTCCCGGGACACGTACCAGACCATCGTCGATCAGCTCCTCGCCGCCCAGCTGGACGCGGCGTGGCTCTGCGGTTATCCGTACGTGCTGCACCAAAGCCGCATGCAGCTGATCGCTGTCCCGCTCTACCAGGGCAAGCCGCTGTACCAGGCTTACCTGATCCGGCCGCTGCAGGGCGAGTCCGACATCAACAGCTGGGCGGACGTGAAAGGCAAGGTGGTCGCCTTCTCGGACCCGCTCTCCAACTCCGGTTGGCTGGTCGCACAGGCGCAGATGCGCGCCGCCGGCGTGGATCCACGCAGCCTCAAAAAGAGCTTCTTCGCGTACGGGCACCGGCATGTGGCGGAAGCTGTGGCATCGCGGCTGGCCCAGGCCGGCTCCATCGATGGCTATGTCTGGGAAACGATGCGGCAGCGCCGCATGCCCGCGGTGGAACAGACGGAGGTTGCATGGAAGTCGGAGTTCTTCGGCTTCCCGCCCCTCGTCACCACGCACAGCGACAACGATGAACGCGTGCAAAAGCTCAAGACAGTCCTGCTGGACATGCGCAACGAGGCCGAGGGTCGTGACATTCTCCAAGCGCTCAATCTCACCGCATTCGAGGCAGGCTCGCCCTCCCTCTTCGATTCAATCAGCCGCAGTGCGGCGGCCATCCAGCCGCGCAAGACCTGATGCTGCGGAACCTGCCGTACCGGGCCCGGGTTCCGCTGGGCTTGGCGCTGGCCGTGGTCATCACTGCACTGCTTGTCACCGCGGTAGCGGCGCAGGTGGCGGCACGCACCAGCAAGCTGGAAACCCTGGCTACGGTCAACGGAGCGATTGCCTTATTGCGCGCTCAGGCCCGCCCGTTGCTCGCCGAGGAAGACACATGGCGCCTGTATGTATTGCTGCGGGACACATCATTGATATTGCCCGGCCACACCGAAGGGCTCGCACGCGCGGCCATCCTTGACACGCAGGGCCGAATCGTCGCCTCTTCGGATCCTTCGGCGCTGGAAACGGGCCGGGCAGTGTTCCACGCCCAGGGACTTGACAAGCGTCTCACGGTGGAGCGAGACGATGAATCCGTTGCACTTGTCGATCCCATCAGCAGCGAAGATGGCCTCGTCCTGGGATATTCCTATGTCGAGGTCGACGGGCCGGTGTTCCGGCCGGAATGGGCGGCCATGGCCAAGCCAGCCTTGTTCGGCACCCTGCTCGCGATCGCGCTTCTTGTACCGGCGGGGTGGGTGGTGGGCAACCGCATGGCAAGACCGATCGGGCAGTTGGCGGGCACCATTTCGGAAATGGGCCGGTCTGACCCCGGCGCATTGCTCTCGGAGCTGCGGGATGAACGCGACCCCGAACTCAGACGCATCGGCGGCGCCGTCAAGCAGTTGCTTGTCGAGATGGAAGAACGCAAGCGCTCCGAAGAGGCCCTGCGCGAGAGCGAGGCCCGCTTTCGCGCGGTCTTCGAACATGCAGTGGACGCGTTCTTCCTGCTGGACCCCGAGCTCAAGGTGATCGACGTCAACGGGCAAGCCTGCGAGGCCCTGGGCTACAGCCGGGAAGAACTGGTCGGCATGCACCCACGCCAGTTCGATGCCAAACTGGACGAGCGCTCGATCGAGTTGGTGCGCGCACGTGTTCGCGCGGGTGAAACGATCACGTTCGAAACCCTTCATCGGAAGAGCGACGGCACCGTGTTTCCGGTCGAAATCCGCAGCCGGACTTTTTTGCGTGGAGGGGAGCAGCTGTACCTTGCGCTCGCCCGCGACATCAGCGAGCGCAAGCGGACCGAGCAGACGGTGCGGGCCAAGGACCAGGCGCTGCAGGCTGTGCGCGCGGAGCTGGCGCGCGTGTCTCGCGTGATGACGCTGGGGGAACTCACCGCCTCCATCGCCCACGAGGTCAACCAGCCCTTGGCCGCCATGGTCGCCAACGCCGCCGCTGTGAAGCGCTGGCTCGCGGCGGACCCACCCCAGACCGAGAAGGCCCGGCGCGCGCTCCAGAGCATTGCCGATGACGGCCGGCGGGCGGGCGAAGTCATCAAGCGGGTCCGTGCACTCGTCCAGCGCCGGCCGGCGCCCATGGCCCCGCTCGGCGTCAACGACGCCATCGCCGATGTCATCGCGCTGGCTCAGCAGGAACTGCGCTCGAACGATGTCGTCCTGTCCAGGCGGTTGGCCGAAGGCTTGCCGTCCGTGCTGGGCGACAGGATCCAGCTGCAGCAGGTGCTGCTCAACCTGGTCATCAATGCCGTCGAAGCGATGAGCGCAGTGACGGATCGCCCGCGCGTGCTGACGATCACCTCGGGCCTTCATGAACCGGGCGCGGTATTGGTCGAAGTGCGCGATACCGGGCCGGGTCTCGAGCACGAACACGGGGAGCACTTGTTCGAGGCGTTCTACACGACCAAGCCCGAAGGCCTCGGCATCGGCTTGTCGATCAGCCGTTCCATCATCGAGGCGCACGGCGGCCGGCTCTCGGCCGCACCAAACATACCGCACGGGGCGCTCTTCCGCTTTACACTGCCTGTGCAAGGAGACGCCAGCGCATGAACGACAACCGCGCAGTCGTGTTCGTCATTGACGATGATGCGTCCATGCGCGGGGCTTTGGACAACCTGCTCAGCTCGGTGGGGCTCGACGTGCGGGTGTTTCCCTCTCCGCAAGAGTTCCTCGGCGCCGAACGCCCCCATGCTCCCGGCTGCATCCTGCTGGACCTGCGTTTGCCCGGCATGAGCGGGCTTGTTGTGCAGCAGGAATTCGCCACCCGAGGCATCGCGCTACCGGTGATCTTCATCTCCGGCTACGCAGACGTGCCGATCACCGTGCGGGCCATGAAAGCCGGAGCGGTGGAGTTCCTCACCAAGCCCTTCCACGAGCAGGAGTTGCTGGACGCCGTACACACGGCCATCGAACGCGACACCGCCAGGCACGGCGAGGCGGGCCAGGCCTCCGACCTGCGCGCGCGGTTCGACACGCTGACGCCACGCGAACGCGAAGTGATGGGGCTGGTCGCGGACGGGCGGGCCAACAAGCAGATTGCTGCCGAGCTGGGCGTGAGCCTGGTCACGGTGAAGGTTCATCGAGGGCACGTCATGCACAAGATGCTGGCCCAATCCGTAGCCGACCTGGTGCGCATGTCCGACCAGCTCGGCCTGCGGGCGGCTTCTGGTCCTATACCAAGGTGTTAGACCGCGATCCTTCCGTGCCATAGTTCTGCGCCACAAAGCGGACTACTCTGCATTTTCAGGTGCGGGAGGATCGAATGCCGGAAGCTCCGTTGGTCGCGATCGTGGATGACGACTCATCCATGCGCGAAGCCACGTCGAATTTCCTGCAGGCGGCCGGCTTGAGCACCGTCACCTTCGAAGACGCGAGCAGCTTCCTCCAATCCGCGCGACGCCGCAGCGCTGCGTGCCTGGTCACCGACGTTCGCATGCCCGGCATCACCGGGTTCGAGCTGTACCAGAAGCTCGTGGCGTCTGGTGAGGCCATCCCCACCGTTCTGATGACCGCGTATCTCAACGATTCGGTGCGTGCACGCGCGCGGGAAGCGGGCATGGTGTGCTGCCTCGGCAAGCCGTTCGCGCCCGAGGAATTGCTCGATTGCGTGCTGAATGCGCTGGCGGGAGGGAGGCAGTGCGGCGGGGAAACGGGGGAGGAGTGAGGGCTGTCATGCCAGGTGGTCGTAGCTTGCAGGCCCATAGCACTTAGTGCTATGCTTCTGACAAGGGGAGGCTGGGCATGGCGATCTACAAGACTCGGTGGTTCGACCGCTGGGCGCGCAAGCAAGGATTGAGCATGCCGAGCCTCTGCGACGCAGTGCGCGAGATGACCGACGGGCTGTATGACGCCGATCTCGGCGGCGGCCTGTTGAAGAAGCGGATTGCGCGGCCTGGGCAAGGAAAGAGTGGCGGCTTTCGCACGCTGGTCGCCACCAATAGGGGCGGCCGCTGGATTTTCCTTTTCGGCTTTCCCAAGAATGAGCGCAGCAACATCGACAAGGACGAAGAAGAGGCCTTGAAGAAGTTGGCGGCGCACCTGCTGTCACTGACGCCGCAGGCGATCGGCCAGGCGCAGCGTGCTGGCGAATTGATGGAAGTAGATTGTGATGCGCAAGACGAAATCTCCGATTCTTGAGGCCGTCCACGAAACGGCCAAAGGCCTCCACAAGGCGGGCGTGATGGACCAGGTCACGTTGCGTGAATTCGACCGTCTCTGCCTGCCTCCGGTCGAACCGCTGAAACCGCAGCAGATCAAAAAGATCCGCGAGGCGTCGCATGTCAGCCAGGCCGTGTTTGCCCGCCTGCTCAACACCAGCCTCTCGACGGTGCAGAAGTGGGAGATCGGCCAAAAGAAGCCGACCGGCACGGCATTGAAGCTGTTGCACCTCGTTGAGAAGCGGGGCTTGGACATCGTGGCCTGACCACAGCCGTTAGCGCTTGCGCGGGCCCTCACGCCCCCGCTTCCGCCTCCGGCCACAGCCGCGGAAAGTAGAACCGAAGCGAATGCTGCGGCACGCCGAAGCGCAGCTTGCCGTGCGGCGAGTCGGTGGCCAGCAGGCCGCGCTTGAGCAAGGCCGTGATCTGCGCCGTGGCCAAACGGTCGCCCAGGCCCAGCATCGCCTTGAAATCGCTGCGCTCCAGCTCGGACCGTGTCAGCCACAGGTAATGCAGCGCGCGCTGCGCTTCGGAGCGGACACCTTGCTTCACGACCTGTTCCTCATAGGCCAGGCAGGCCGCGATGCGGTCCTTCATGCCATCTACATCCAGCAGGGTGCTCATGAAGCGCACCTGGTCCAGCGATAGCCCCAGCACGT
Source organism: Ramlibacter sp. WS9 (assembly GCF_003797765.1). Lineage (GTDB taxonomy): Bacteria > Pseudomonadota > Gammaproteobacteria > Burkholderiales > Burkholderiaceae_C > Ramlibacter. The sequence goes on from NZ_RKMB01000026.1 coordinate 46,848, forward strand.
AGTCGATCCATCCGGCCAATGCCCGCTCCGACAGGTTGCCGCGGCCGTCCAAATCGCCTGCACGCGGCTGGTCGGCGGCCGCTAACTGGGCGTAGTAGGCCTCTTGCGAGCGTGCGAACCCGCGTAGTGGCGACCACAGGCCGTTGGTCAGCCCCTGGGCGCCGAACGCCAGATGCGTGTGCAGGCGCATCACGCGGCCATTGCCGTCGCGAAACGGGTGAATCCAGGCCAAGCGGTGATGCGAAGCGGCGGCAGCCACGATCTGCAGCTCACCGCGCCGCACGCCGCCGTAGAAGGAGCCCCAGCGCCCCAGCATCGCGGGAATGGCCGTGTGTGCCGGGGCCGCATGCACGCCGACGCTCACGTTGCGGTCTCGCAGCGCGCCCGGCACCAGTGCGTCGCCCTCGGGCAGCACGCGATCCGCCTCGGGCAAGCGGGCAAAAAGGTCTTGATGGATCTCGCGCACCATCTGCGCAGACCAGACGTGGCCGCCGGACCATTCGCGCCAATGCGCCTCGATGGCGGCCTCTGTCTCCATGTGCGCGAGCGCCAGCCGCTGCCGCCGCGCCTTGTCGGCGTCTTGCGAATAGTCATTGCGCAAGGCGCGCTCGATGTCGATGGGCAAGGTGTGCTGGCCCTCGATGCGGTTGCTGTAGTACGAGTTCATGGCGCGCAGCAGCACCCGCAACTCGGGCGGCGCACCGGTGCCGGCCAGTCGGAGCGCCTCGCGCTGCAGGTCATGCGCCTGCTCCAGCAGCGGCGCGAGCAGGCGTTCGCCCGGCAGCAGCGGCTCCATCTGCGTGGGATCGCCGTTGAACTCGAACTTTTGCGACTTGGCGACCATGCGCAAGCCTATGTCAGCAAAGAACTTTTTGCAATTTGTGCGGGAGTTTTTGCGACTTTGGCTGCGACTTGATCCGCCCCTCGCGCACCTCGACGTCGAAATACTCAGCCCCCGCCAACCTACCCACCCAGCATCGACCACAACGGAACGGCCTCGATGCCATCAGCCAATGCAAAGCGATGCAGGCCGGGATGGACGACATACAGCACATCGAGCTTCAGATCATCCATTGCGATGCGCATGGAGGGCGTCAGCCGGGGCGCGTCCGCGCGCTTGAACTCGACGCCAACGCGCTGGGTGCCCTTGAACATCAACAAGTCCAGCTCGGCACCCTGGTGCGTCGCCCAGAACCACGCCTGGTCCGGCTTGGCCAGGCGCAGCACCTGCTCCAGTGCAAACCCTTCCCAGCTGGCGCCGGCGCGCGGATGGGTCAGCAGCTGGGCCATCGATTCCACGCCCATCAGCGCGTGCAGTAACCCTGTGTCGCGGAAATAGATCTTCGGTGCCTTTACCTGCCGCTTGCCCAGGTTTTCATGCCAAGGCTGCAGCTGGCGCACCATCATCGTTTGCGTCAGGATGTCCAGGTAGCGGCGAATCGTAGGCTGCGACACCGCCAGCGACCGCGCGGGATCGGCCGCCGACCAGATCTGCCCGTGGTAGTGGGCCAGCATGGTCCAGAAGCGCAACATCGCCGGGGCGGCAACGTCCAGGCCGAACTGCGGCAAGTCGCTGTTCACATGCATGGCGATCGCACCTTGCCGCCACGCGAAGCTGTCAGCGTCGTTCCCGGCGAGGTACGAGCGCGGAAACCCACCGCGCAGCCAGAGGCCGTCCGCCACTTCGTCCTGCCACCCGCCGGCCGCCCCCGTCACCTCTTGCAGGTCGAAGCCGCCGACTTCGACGGTTTCGACACGCCCGAGAAGCGACTCGCCGGCCTGCCGGGCCAGGCTGGGCGATGCACTGCCAAGCAGCAGATATTGGCCGGGGGCGTCCGAGCGGTCCATCAGCACCCGCAGCAGCGGAAACAGCTCGGGTTGGCGTTGCACCTCGTCGATGACCACCAGCCCCTGCAACCGCTCCAGCACCTGCACGGGTTGCGCGAGCCGCTGTGCGTGGAGCGGGTATTCCAGGTCGAAGTAGTTGGGCGAGTCGCGCGAGACAAACCGCTGCGCCAGCGTGCTCTTGCCCGCCTGGCGCGGCCCCACCAGCGCAACGCCGCGGGAGCGGCCGAGCGCGCGGCGTACGGAATGTTCGAGGGTGGGACGGGACAGCATTTCGCTATGTTAGCAGCCACACCATGAAAAACGAAAGGCTGGCTTTCATATTTCATGGAAGACTCAACACCGAAACCGGCGATCCCTTCCGTTGGAGCTGTCATGCCAAATCGCCAGCCACCCGCCCAGCGGCCCCGAAGCCGCCATCGACCGATCCCGCCCTATCCCTTCAACCGCGCAACCATCTCCGGATAAACCACCTTCTGCAAGACATTCGCCAGGTAGCTCTGGTTGCCAAGCGCCGCCGCCGCCTCTGAAGGCGCCCTGGCTCGAATGCCTTCAACGTCTTTCAACACCGCCTCCGTCGCAGGCAGCAGGTTCTTCGCCATCTGCTCCACGATGCGCCGCGCCGGCCGCTCGGGCACGCCCAGTTCCGCACCCGCTTCCAGCACGCTCTTCAGGCTGACTTGGCCGAACGTCTTCGCGCCGGGCAACTCTATGGCCATCGGCACAGTGGGCCAAGTTGCATTTGCGTCGGCGACGGCGCGCGTGTAGTAGGCGCCCGTACTCAGAAGGTCGTAGTGCGGCGCCAGGAAGACGCCGTCTGCGCCCACGCGGAAAGACAGGTTCTTGAGGTGACAGTCGTCGTTGGCCACCAGGATGTTGAACACCAGCCACGAGAACAGGCGCAGGCGCGCCGCGGCCCGGTTGGTGCATGCGGCAATGATGTCGCGCAGCGCCGCCAGCGATGCGCCCGTGTGCTTGAACAGCCTGTCGCGGTTCAGCAGCTGGCAGGCGTCGATGATGTGCATGCGCTTCACGTGCATGTTCTTCGCGCCACCATCGCGGTGGCGGTCAAAGCGCTCGACGATGTACACCGGTTCGGGCACGTACATCATCCACACCTGCGGCACGTCGAGGCGCAGCGCCGCAGCCAAGCGCATCGTCAGGTATTCGTTGAACACCGAAGCGGGGTACATGTCCGGCTTCTGGTGGTCGGGCTTCAGGATGTGCGTCGACGGCGTGGCGCCTTCGGGCTCGTAGAGCTCGCCGCCCAGGTAGTTCACCAGCAGCTTGTGTTGCGCGCCGGCCAGTGACATGCGCTTGGGTGCGCCGCTGGCAAGCGTTGCGCGCGGCAGGTTCCGGATGCGATCGTTCAGCGCGTCGGGCGGCAACGGTTGCATGCCGCCACGGGCCGGCGGCGGCATGTCGGGCGGCAGCAACGTGAGGGAGCCGGCAGATTCGGCGCCCAGGTATTCGAGTAACGCAAACGCGTCCATGGCGTCGCGGATGCCCGCTTCGCGAGCCAGCGCCTCGCGCAGCAACTCCTCAGGCAGGAGGTTGTCGAAGTACCACTGAACCGGGCGGGCCGTTCCGCCGTCTTCATGGCGAAGCTCCGACCGGGCCAAAGCCGGCGAAAGGTCGAAGCTGTCCGTGGCCTGCGCCCACTGCGGGTCGTATTCAATCGCCCAAAGGTTGTTGCCCTCTTGCAGCGTGCCGATCCGGCGTTGGTCGATCCAGACGTGCAGGCTACGCATCTTGCGCGTGCGCCTTGGCGTTGCGCTTGGCCCGCTGCTTGTCGACTTCTTCGGCGGCAGAGTCGGGAATCTCGGCGTTCAAGGTGACGCCGGCCTCCGAGAGAAGCTTGAGGACCAAGCCCAGCTGGACGGTGGGTTTGCCCCGCTCCACGTCCGCGGCAAACTGCTTGCTCACGCCGGCCGTGGCGGCCAGGTCGTCCTGGCGAACGCGCGCACTTTTGCGGACGGCCCTGAGCAACAGGGCGAGGTCTTCGACGGAGCGGACAGGGAATTTCATTGGCGGAATACCTATGATCGCAGCTATTTTGCGCTTCGCCTGGGTTTCCGTCAATGAAATGCCTACGATCGAAGGCAAATGAGCGCCGAGCCCTTCTTTTCTGGCGAAAAAGCTACGAGCTCAGGCATTCAGACGTCGATATTCGCCGCGCCCGCAACGCATTCGTCTCAATGAACTCAAGCCCGTTTCATCGTGCCAGTTCGTACGCCGTACTCCTCCCCCCAGCCCCCGACTTCACCAAAATCCCCAACGTCACCATTTCATTGATATCCCGCAAAGCCGTATCCGGCGAGCACTTGGCGATGGCCGCCCACTTGCTGCTGGTGAGCTTGCCGTCGAACCCATCGAGCAGACGATTCAGCAGCTGCGCCGAGAGGCTGTAGAAGCGCTGCGAGCTGCCGTCGGCGCGCGCCAGGAACAAGTCGCCCACGGCGCGCGCGATGCGGCCATTGCCGTCGTCGAACGGATGCAAGGTAACGAACCACAGGTGCGCCAGACCGGCCTTGATCAACGCAGGCTCCGATGCGCCGGCGTTCGCCCAAGCGAAGAAGCGCGGCATCTCCTTCTTCAACTCGTTGGCGCCAGGCGCCTCGTAGTGAACCTTGCGACGATGATCCGGGCCCGAGACAATCTGCATCGCCCCGGTCGCGTCGTCGCGCCACGCGCCCACGCGGATACGCGAGAGCCCGCTGTAGCCGGTGGGGAACAACGCGGCATGCCAGCCGAAGAGGCGCTTCGCGGAGAGCGGCGCGCTGAAGTTGGCCGTGGCATCCAGCACCATCTCCACCACACCCTCGACGTTCCGGTCGACCGGCGCGAGCGCGCCAATGTCCACGCCCAGGCGGCGCGCGAGCGAGGAGCGTACCGATTCGACGTTGAGATGCTCGCCTTCGATCTCGCTGGTCTTGACCACATCGTCGGTGAGTGCCGCCAAGCTCGCCTGTTCCCGCAAGGCCAGGCCCACGTCCGCCAAGCGGCCAAAGAGCATGCCCTGGGCACGACTGGTTTCTGCCAGTGCGGGCGCTAGCGCCGAAAGGTCGTAGCGCCAATCGGGCCACTCGGCCGATTCCCAGATGTGGCGCTTATCTCCGCGTTTCATGCGGAGATTGTGGGGGATATTCACCGCGGAATAGATAATCACTGCAATTTGCGGCGATTAGGGCTGAGATTCGCCGCACAAAGCCTACGCCGCCTCACCCATCCCGCCGTCGATACACCTGTGCGGGCCGACCCTGCCCCAGCGTGTCGTGCACATGCCGCGGCAGCACCGGCAACGCCATGCCCAACGCGAATTAGCCGATGACGACGGCGAGCAGCAGCGGCAGCAACGGGATGTCGGCACGCCATCTGCCGGATCAAGCACCGGTCCCCCCCAAGCGCTGGACCCCCATGCCAACAACAAGCCGACGCGGACCTACGCAGTGCTTCAAGCGAATGGCAGGCGCCAGCCTGGCCGGCACGTGCATGAAGCTCCGTGCGCAAAGGGCCCGACCAATCAAGCGGGTCACTGGATTATGTCTTTCGGGCCTGGCGCCACATCCACCATCTTGGCGCGCAGCATCACCACGGAGATCACCAAGCAAACGGGCTGGTGGCTATTGCGGGGACTCGGGTGGGGTGAGAAAGAGCCGAAGCCGCTGGCACATATCCGCGTTCTCAACCCCTGCGCAAGAAATCTAGCACTACCGGCCCATACTTGGTAACCTATGTCTAAAGGGGGGCCGCACGATGGGCGCATTTACGTGTTTTCTTCATCCCGAGCGAAACCTCCTAGATCGCCCCGTACAGACTCCGTGTCCGCATTGCGGGTTGCCGTTTGGTTTCCCGCTAGATTTCCCACCGGCAGCGGTAGGAAAATTCAAGATCGATGTGAACTGGAAACCAAGGCGCGGCCTCTACGGCGTCGCCTACAGGGCCGCCAAGCAAAATTTCCCATACCAAATCTTAAAGATCACGCCAAAGGCGTTATACGAAGCGTTTGACAAAAATTGGGGCGAGGAGGTTGCGCTCCACGCGCAACTTTCAGCAGAGCTTCCAGACGTCATTGTTCCGATGATCGATGCCTTTGACGAGGTAATCGAATTTCCGTTGCCGACGGGAGCACTACGGATCGACTGCTATGTTCAGGTGCTCACGTTTGTCGACGGAGAGCTGCTACAGGAACACTTGCCTGGCGGGAACCAAAAGCCAAGTGGAAAGACCGTGGCTCAAATCGCGATCGATCTCCTTGCACTTGTCGGAGCGCTCGATCAAAAGAATATCTTTCACAACGACCTGCATGGTCAGAATGTAATCGTCGAGCGCCTGGCGCCAAATTTGCGGCGACTCGACGCAATCGACGGCTCAATTCGAGTAAGAGCGATCGACCTCGGTTGTGCGCGCTCAAAAACTGGAAGCCGCAGTGACGAGGCGTATGGAACGGGTGACCTAACGTATGTCGCAACCTATTTACGATTAATGTCAAAGGAAGCCGTCAACGCCGATACCTTAGAGGCGGGGCGCGATTCAAATGTACTTTTGGCAGTCCGCGAAGTCGCAGATGTCATTTCAGGACAACCGGAAAAGCACCGGATGGGAGAAGTCACTACATATCAGCGGCTGATTTCCACAGCCTATCGCGCAGCCTCTACTGAGTGGAAACCTTGGTCAACTCCGCTCCAGCTCGGAAATCTGGACGACTACTACAACGCTCAAACATTGCACTCGTGGCATGTACCTGAACTCATCGTGGCGGTCGATCCTAAGCACGAGAGCCTTTTGGCTCGACCTGGCCCTGTGGTGCTGGCAGGGATGCGAGGTTGTGGCAAGACCATGCTCCTTAGATCGCTCGATTTTCACGCCCGTGCGCATCGGCGCATAGCCGAACGAGAAACGGCGCAAGACGTACTCACCAGGCTCGAGTCAGATACATACGTAGCTCTCTTTGCGTCAGCCACCAAACTAATGGAAAGGCCAGATGAGGCGCAAGCATCATTGGACAATCGGCTCGCTCGCCTGTTCATTGCATACTGTCGAGCAAGTGTGCGCGCAATGCTTCATCTTGAAGACATCAAAAATCAGAGCATCGTACCCCACGTCAACACTGGTGAATGGAGGGAGCTTCTGGCCAGAGCGGTGCCTGGAACCCCCGGCACCAATGCACCGTTGACGCTTGACGAGCTTGAGCATTATTTCGAACATGCCTTGTTGATCGCTCTGAGTTCACAGGACAAGAGCGCGGGGCTCAACATGCGAGCGTCCGAGGCGTTCGAGGCCCTTGCGAGACTTATTCGAAAATCCGTTCCCGATTGGCAACACAAAGTCGTGTACTTTCTGCTCGATGACGTATCCAGCCGGTACATAACACCGGATGACGTGCAACGCTTGATGAGCGTTTTCATTTTTCAAAGTGAGGTGTGCGCATTCAAGCTGTCGACAGAGAAGCAGTCCGAGTTATTTGACTTCGCCAATTCGGCAAAATCAAGAAAGAGCCTCGGCCGCGACTATGAACTCTTGGATCTCGGAGAAGACCTCTATGAAATGATGCAGGGTCGCGAAACGGAGTCTGTGAAATTCATCTCAAATGTGCTCCTTCGACGCGGCGCGCGTATGCACGAGGCAAAGTATCAAGTAAAGCCACAGGTTGTCCTAAGCGATTGCAGCTTAGTGCGTATCGCCAAAGAAATCGTAAGAACAGAAGGCCGCAAAGCCGAGGACAGAATTGTTTATGCTGGCTTCACTGCGATGGTTCAGTGTTGCGTGGGGGACATCGGCGACATCATCAAGCTTTACGAAAATATGCTGCGCAGCGTTGAGGGCCGGCGCGCGTCAAGGTAGTTGTCGCCTCATTCATGCAGCCAGCAGCTGCTTATCCGTGTAGGCCCCATGGGACCTGATGACCGAGTCGCGTTCGGGGTTGAGCGTCACCGCGCCGATGGGCGTCCAGTTGCGCGTGTTGCCTGACCAGCGTGCCGGGTTGAGCTCCCGGGCCTCGGTGTACAGCGCGTGGCGAGCCGCAAGAATCGCGTGATCGTCACCGGCATGTCGCTGCGCCGGGGTGACGTAGCGGATGCCGCTGTGGCGATGCTCGAAGTTGTACCAACGCACGAAGCTTGCCGCCCAGGCGCGGGCCTCCTGCAACGTGGCGAAGCCCTTGGTAGGGAACTCGGGGCGGTACTTGGCCGTGCGAAACAGGCTTTCGGCGTAGGCGTTGTCATCGCTCACGCGCGGGCGCGAGTACGAGGGCTTGACCCCCAGCCAGTTGAGCATCGCCAGCACCGTCGTGGCCTTCAGCGTGGAGCCGTTGTCGCCGTGCAAGACCGGCTTGAGTTGCATCGCGGCAATGCCCTCGGCCAGCGCCGTGCGGCGCACCAGGTGCGCGGCATGATCGGAGTCGTCCGTTGCATGCACCTCCCAGCCCACGATCTTGCGGCTGTACAGGTCCAGGATCAGGTACAGGTGGAACCAGCGCCCCAGCACGGTGGCGGGCAGGTAGGTCATGTCCCAACACCACACCGCGCGCGGCGCCGTGGCCACGTGCGTGGTGGGCGGGCGCACCGCCTTGGGTGTCTTGGCCCGCCCGCGGTGGGCGTTCTGCCCGTGCTGGCGCAGCACACGCGCGAAGCTCGACTCGCTGGCCAGGTAGCAGCCCTCATCGGCCAGCATGGGAACGATGCGCGCCGGCGGCACCGCCGCAAAGCGCGGCTCGTTGGCCACAGCCAGCAGTTGCGCACGCTCGGCCGCGCTCAAGGCATGGCCGGGTATGGGGCGCACGGCATTCGGCCTGCCATCGCCCGTTGTGAGCCCCTCCTGGGCCTTCCAGCGCTGCAGCGTGCGCTCGTCGATGCCCGCGGTCTCGCAGGCCAGGCGCAGTCGCGCTCCTGCGGTGTGTGCCATGACGATGTTCTGGGCCACGATGCGGCGATCTTCGAGGCCGATCATTCGTCCCCGCCCTTGTGGAAGATCGCCTCGAGTTTTTTTGACAGCACCAGCAACGCTGCGGTCTCGGCCAGCGCACGGTCCTTGCGCAGCAGATCGCGTTCCAACTCCTTGATGCGCTTCCTGTCGGCTCGCGTGGCCTGCGGGCTGGCCCGCGCCTCCTCAGGCTCGGCCAGCGCGGCAGCGCAACTGGCACGCCACTTGTCCAACTCACCGGGGTATACCCCGTGCTTGCGGCACCAAGCGCTCTTGCCCGCTTCGTCCAGTGCCGCCGTCGTGATCACCGCCTCAAGCCGCGCCGCCGCAGTCCAGGCCCGCCCTCGGGCGGGCCTGGACTGCGCGTCCTCGCGCCATCGATCCAGCGTTCCCGCCGCAACCCCAACCTCACGCGCAACGACTTCCACCGCTGCGCTCTCCGGCGGCAGCAACCTCGCCACCGCTCTGTCTTTGAATGCCTGTCCGTATCGAGCCACTGTCTTCCTTCATCGCCGCCCCCTTGGTTTCTGGTTCTATCGGGGCGACAACTATTCTGACGCGGGGGGGGGCCCTCAACTACTATTTCCGATCCGTCCCAAAGTGCAGCACGAAATCTTCATTTCGCATAGTACCTACCGGCTGAAATGGATTGATCGGGGTTGGACGTTGGGACTTGACCGACTGCGATACCTCGATCTTGTAGCGGCCTTTGCCAAGAAGTCTCACGACGCGCTTATCGAGTCTGGTAAGACTAACCGACTTCGCCAGTGCACAAAAATTCACATTCGAGTTAGCGACGAAGACCTCGAAGTGATCTCGAATGCACTCCGTTCGCTCGTCGATGCTGGCATTCTTGTGCTTATAGGGTACCGCGAGCGCGTCAAGGACCGCGGGCGCGAGCCATACAAACAAATAATTGTTGCTTTTAGGAAGTTACTGGGGGTTGCCTTCTTCATGCCCCTTTCTGACCGTGACCGAATTGAACTTAGCTCGCGCGAATTTCTCGAATGGCTCGCGAAGCCAAGCCTACTGAACGAGCGCGAGCTTATATCCAACATCGACGATCAGGAACTTGATGCAGGCGTCGACGATGATGTCGATTTGCCTCAGCTGGAATCATTTAAGCCCCGAGCTCACCCGATTATTGAGGAAGCGGATCAAAACGCCAGCGCACAGGGATTGCTTCCATTCAGCAGTGCAGGCACTAAACCCATAGCGACAGATATCGTTCACTTGAATGAGATTAAGTTTTCGGATATCGAGCTTTGGGGCGCCTGGACTTACCTAGGAGCTCTTGGGGTAGAGGAGCGAACAGAGGTAGCCCATCGACGCTTTGCCGCGGTCTCGTCAATGGCGAATGTAGTAGCGGTCCAGTATGGACAGTCTGGGCGGGGTGAAAACATAAAGCGCTCCTGGCATCGAGTCGGCAAAGTGCCCACCCTCACTGCCTCATCGGACGCATTGTCGATCGAGCTTCCTGAAAGGACTGTTATTGACATTTCTGGACTGACAAAACGTCTGATCTTCGGGCTCATAAGGAAGCAGTTTTTGAAGTATGGGCGCGTTTTCGTCTCCATTACCGCGGCGGAGCAATCTGTCCCGAGCGTGAGGGATATCGAAAATATCCTTTTCCTGTACGGAAGTGGCGAGATAGCTAAAGCGCGAGCGGCGCTGCAAGCGGTCGTGGGCAATATCGAGAGTGGCCCTTACACAGCGGAGTCGGTCATTGAAAACATATCTGATCCAACGCGAGATCGCGCACTGATTAGCTTTCTTTCGTCCAGGCACGAACGGATACTCGCGCTGCTCGAGCAGCGAACATATGAGCATATCGAGCTTATTTATTCGAAGAGCGATGAAAAGCGCGGACATCTCGCTGAGATCCTTGGACGCCAAATCGGCGACTTTGTCTCTAGCGTCAGCATCGAGGGATTCGACAGCAATCACCAATTGCCTGACCTGATTGGACGCCTTCTCCAAATACACAAGGGCCACGTACTCGGCTCAAAGTCAAACGTTGAAATTGCCCTCACCGGCACGAAAACCCAAGCAGTAGCGGCGGCCATTGCATCTACTCTCAGCCGGTTCTCGTGCGTCTGGTATCTTGCTCCGGCATCCATATCGACGATCAGCTACACAGAGGGTGCGGGCGCTACGACAATTTTTGAGCTGAGTGAAGGTGATGGAAAGTCACATCCGCTCTCGTTTGTTGACGAGGAGTGAGCTGCAACGTCTTGGCGCGCGAAGGTGCAACTCTGGTCACACCGAAACGTGTGGTTGACCAGCTATCTCGCTTTGATGAATCTCTTCGTACGTCTCTGGAGTTGATTCATGTAGCGTCACCGAGGGGCCGGCCGAGTGTTCGTCAGCAAATCGAAAAAGATCGACGACGATTGCAGAAGGGCAAAGCCGAGGCTCCCGGCTTTGAACTACAACCTAACAATGGCCGAATCAACCTTTTGCCGTTGCTCCAAGAAACTCCTTGAGTCGTCGCGTCAGCGTTTCCCGTTTTGCGGTCTCGCAGTCCCAAACGACCATGATCCGCCAACCGAGCTTCCTGAGTGCCGCGATATTCTGCTTGTCGCGAGCTTGATTTCTCGCAAGTTTGGGTAGCCAGTACTCGACGCGAGTCTTCGGTAGCCGAGAGTCAGAGCAAGCTACTGAGGGGTGCTGATGCCAAAAACATCCGTGCACAAAGATGACTGCCTTGCGCCCAGGGAAAACCAGGTCCGGTTTGCCCGGAAGATCCGCGCGATGGAGACGAAAACGATATCCGAGGGAATGGGTCACGCTCCGAACGACAAGTTCGGGTGTGGTGTCCTTGCTCTTGATTCGCCGCATATTTTCACTGCGGCCAATAGGACTCACGCTGACTCCCTTTGCTATACCGCCAAGTCTAACGGGAGATCAGAAATGTCCTTGAGCCTTTTGCCATCGACCATGATTGCTAGCAGATCTTCAGCCTCTCCATTCCCAAGCTCGCGAACAGCCGCCACTAGCTCTGGTAGAGCAAAATGATAGACGCAGTCGATGTCACCCGTGCCTAGGCAAAGCGACGCAAGTCGCGACGGTGTTGGCTCTCCCGTGACAACCATAATGTGGGGCTGTCGACCCTTGCGATTTCGAATCAGGTTTAGCGCTTCGGATCGCGCGTTCTGTGCCCGATCGCTTCTCAACGTCCACTTGGTACTAATGCTCGCGTGTAAGAACGGCTCGGAACTCACCGCAGATCGAAGGTCCGCAGACATGGAAACGGTCGTATCAACAATTGGTATCCGCGCGTTGATATTTGCGTCCGGCTCCGTGTGGCGCGCAACTATCACGTCTGGGCTGATCGTGTAATCATTTCCCAAAGCAGCTCGAAGCTGCGCGTTCTTCATTGCCGCATCTTGCACTGCCGCTAAGTGCGCATACTGTCGGAACGTTGACAAAAACGCGCCATCCCGACCGCTAACTCGCTTCACAAGCCAGTTGCCGGGCCGCAAATGTGGCAGCTGGAGGAAGGTATTCGCAACAAATTCAGCAACTAAGTCTTCGAACTCCGCGCCGGATTTTTGCGCTCCCAATCGCGTGCCGGTCTCCGCCGCTAGCTTTGTCGCGATACTCATTGCAATCGCGACACTGGCCTTGCTTGACTTGTCCGCGTTGCCAGGGATGCCTTCAGTATTTATGGTTAGCAAGGATCGAAGGAGTGCCTTGTGAAATGCCGCTCGCGCAACCGCCATATGAGGCTGCGCGGGTCCTGATGCTTGTTGCAAAGTCATGCCGCTCTCAGTACGCGCCTGCGAGCGCGCGCCTCCAAGGCGGCCGCGATCTGGCCGCCTACCGCTTTTGCGACTGGCGGGGGAAATGCGTTTCCGATCTGGCGATAAGCGGCGGTCTTTCTGCCATGAAACGCCCAATCGTCGGGGAAGCCTTGAATTCGCGCCGCCATTCGAACTGTTAGCCGCGGTAGCTGATGAAACTTCGGATCCGGCGCTTCATCAGCAAGTCCGTGTCCGTCAACACCAATTGAGGCCCAGGCATCCTTTGCGCGTGTTGGCCCCAAATCTGGTCCTCCGTGCTTCTTGCTGCCGCCGACGAGGGTCGGTGCGATGTCATTCGCCCAGTCTTTCCACCGCGACGCCAATTTCCACCCCCTCTCCGACATGAGATCAAAAAGGCACTCGCCAACACTAGGTGGCCTGACTTTGTTCGGGAGAGGCCACTCAAAATCTATTTCCAGGTCGCGTCGGATCGCTACGAAGATCACTCTCGGTCGCAACTGCGGCACGCCGAAGTCGCTTGCGTTTAGCAATCTCCACTGCGCGGCGTAACCGAGCTTACGAAGGTCGTCTTGAATCTTTTTGCGATACGAGTCGAAAACTGAATCGAGCAACCCGCGAACGTTCTCAAGCATCACAGCTTTCGGTTGAATTTCTTCAACGAGCCGAATCGCCTCCGGAAACAGGTCTCGATCGTCCGACTTTCCGAGCTGTCTACCTGCCTTCGAAAAGGGCGGACATGGAACGCCGCCAGCTAACAGGTCAGCCCCCTGAAAATCCGAGCCTGAAAAGCGCCGCACATCGCCATCTGGAACGACATTCCACTTCGGCCTATTAAGCAGCAATGTTTGCTGGGCGACGGCCTCGATTTCTACAAGTGCGGCATGTTCGAAGCCAGCCAATTCAAGGCCGAGCGCCTGCCCACCGGCTCCAGCGCAGATCTCAATTGAAGTCATGGTCATAGAGTCAGTGTTTGTTGGGTCTTAGTTCGCTTAAGCGCTTCTGACCTGTCTGGCCGCGCTTTTCTCAGTCGCCCGGCCACATAGGCAGATGCATCCACCTGAAAACGCTGTATCCCGCAGGCCTTCAAGACACTGGAGAGGGTGTTGAGATTTGCGAAGCATCTGCGCTCTCCTTTGTCATTTGCAAGCTCGCAATGCGCAGAGGCGCATTCAACACTCAGGGCGTAGCCGCCAGCAACTCCAACGGCAAGAACCTCCGTCACGCCGCCGGCTGCCGCCATCTCCTTCAAGGTAGCAAGTCGGATTTTTCCCGCATCCATTAATAGATTATCTTTTTTTTTATTGATTCTACAAATCTAACATTAATCGCAGCCATCTGAAGCCGCGGTTCAATACGTTGTGGAAAAGCGAACCGTTCATGACAACATGTTGCATATTCAATGAATACGTGCATAATCGCCGTCATACGCGCCAAATCGAACGTATTGGAGATCTACATGAACCTAGAAACCGTCGGAAATATCCGCCTGAAAAAATTCGATCAGCTTGATGATGCGCAGTTGGCGGCGTCCAAGGCCGCCGCGAATGTAGCGGGCTTTTCCTTTCCAGTGACGATCTTTCGTCAAGGGACGCGCACCGCACTGTCTGGCGCACTGCCGATGAGCTTTATCCGAAGCCGCCTCGAGCGCAAATCCGCGCCGAAGAAGGGCGGGATCATGGATGCCATCAACGCTTCAAACCGCCCTCTGGACGCGGCTCATGCAAAGGGAATTGGGGAATACCTGACCGAAAACATGGCCGGCAAGTACATCCTTCCTCCTCTTGCGCTGAACTTGCAGCAACCGGCGGACGTATACACGCTCGACATTCAATCGACGGTGGCGCCTGGCTACCTTGTACTGCCTATGACCGCTGCGCTGTCCATCACTGATGGCCAACATCGTGTCGCTGGCGTGCAGGCTGCCATTGACAAGATGGTCTTCGACGAACAGGCTCGTTTTGATCAAGACGCCATGGCCGTGATGATTACCTGCGAATCAGACCTCTCGCAAATACATCAGGACTTCGCAGATGCGGCGAAGACGAAGCCGCTTCCGGCCTCACAGCTCGCAGTGTATGACCGACGGAATGTCGCCAACGGCCTTGTCCTCGACCTTGTTAAGGCCTGTCCTGTCTTCGACGGGAAGATCGACGCGACGTCCAGCACGCTCTCAAAGCGATCATCGTATTTGTTCCTGGCGAATCAGGTTCGCGTGCTTGCAAAGACCCTCATTACCGGCAGCTGGAAAGACACCGAAGAGGTTTTCGAGACAAAGGCCGGGAAACTGCTCGGCACGAAAGGGTCACCCGAATACATAAACTGGCTGGGGCAATTCAGCGGTTTCATTAATCAGGTGGTCGGCAACAACAACGTGTTGGCCGAAATTGCTGCGCTAAAACCTGACGCACTTGCGGTCAATAGCCGCATCCCGGCTCTTCGCGATGAAGGCTGGATCTGCATGACAACGACTGGACTACAAATTATTGGCTGTTTGGGTCACGACGCGTTGCAGGATCCAAAAATTGACGCGG
Source organism: Ramlibacter sp. WS9 (assembly GCF_003797765.1). Classification (GTDB taxonomy): domain Bacteria; phylum Pseudomonadota; class Gammaproteobacteria; order Burkholderiales; family Burkholderiaceae_C; genus Ramlibacter. The sequence goes on from NZ_RKMB01000026.1 coordinate 61,912, forward strand.
AAGAGATAGCGCAAAAGATTGGCGCCCTCGACTGGAGCCGGACCAATCCGCTCTGGAAGGACGCGTTGATTGGCGCCGACGGCAAGATTCTCACGCAGTCGCCCTCTGTTCAAGAAGCGCTGCGACGTGCACGTCAAGCAGTCGGGCTCACCACCCCAACTAGTGCGCCGATAACGGCGGAAGAACTGTAAAAACCCTGGCTGTTCGGCAAATGCACCTAGTCCGAAAGGCGGCTGACGTTGGCGCGTAAAGGCCGCTGGCCCTAGTTACGGTGCAGAAAGGAGAACCCCGATGACGAAACCTGTCTCAAACGGAAATTATCATCGATTGTCGGCTAGCACCCGGCAGGCCGAATACGCACCGCGCCAAGAGTGTCCAGGGCGCGCGCGAAACTGGCCACTGCTCAGGTTATGAATTGGAACGGGGGCTGCGAGCGGCCCCTGTTGAGACAACAAGTGATGAATAACAAGCATGAAATACAGGCTGATAGATCTCTTTTGCGGTGCCGGTGGCATGACGCTGGGGTTCGTCGACCCTCGGTTTGGAGGGTCATTCGAGTGCGTCTTTGGAATCGATTCGGACTGGGCGGCTATCAAGACGCACGAACGCAATTTCCGTTCTCCCGCACTTGCAGCAGACATCGAGGCATGGCTGGACCAGTCACCCCAAATTCCACACGTTGACGTAGTTATCGGCGGGCCACCATGCCAGGGATTCAGTCTTTTGAACAAGAATCGCCTTGACGACTCGCGGCGAGAACTCTGGGAACCATTCCTGCGCGTTGTTGCCGCCAGCGGAGCGCGCATATTTGTCATGGAAAACGTCGCCGAATTGAAGTCGTCTCCCGAGCTCAAGGCACTCGTCAGCCGCGCGTCGGAAATGGGGTTCGAAACCGCGTGTGAGGTTCTCAATGCAGCGGACTATGGCGCTCCACAACATCGGAAAAGAGCGATTCTGGTCGGATGGAAGTCGGCAACCATTCCGTCACCTCCCTTTCCTCCGCCGCCAAGCCATTCCGATCCGGCATTGGCCGGTGGGACGCCCTGGCGCACCGTAAGAGATGCCATTTCAGATTTGCCCCCGCCAGAAGGCGTGGAGATTCGACATAGCCCGCCGCCAATGAATTTGCACTTCGGTCGATCCCCAACCGACAAAAGCGTGCAACGGTATAAAAGTGTCCCACCGGGCGGGAATCGATTTGATCTTCAGAAGAACGCTCGAGCTTTGACCCCTGATTGCTGGATCAGGAAAACGTCAGGCGGCACCGATTTGTTCGGTCGCCTGTGGTGGGACCGGCCATCTGTAACCATCCGAACGGAATTCTTCAAACCAGAAAAAGGCCGTTATCTGCATCCAGTCCAACATCGACCGATCACTCACCGCGAGGCCGCCCGCCTTATGGGATTTCCAGACGAGTTTGAATTCGTCGGTACAAAGATCGATATCGCAAAGCAAATGGGGAACGCTGTCCCACCCCAGCTTGCAGGCGCTTTGGCGAAGATGGTCGAGGAAATGCTCGCCGTCTAAACAACCTCAAACGTCGATATTCGCCGCCCTCAACGCATTAGTCTCAATGAACTCCCTGCGCGGTTCCACCTCATCCCCCATCAGCATCGTGAACACGCGGTCCGCCTCGATCGCATCGTCGATCTGAACGCGTAGCAGGCGGCGCACGGTCGGGTCCATCGTCGTTTCCCACAGCTGCTGCGGGTTCATCTCGCCCAGGCCCTTGTAGCGCTGTCTGGCGGTGGCGGATTCGGCTTGCGTGATCAGCCAGCGCATGGCCTGGCGGAAGTCGCTGACTTTCTCTTCCTTCTGGCGCTCGCCTTCGCCGCGGACGACTCTGGCGCCTTCATGCAGCAGGCCGCGGAAGGTGTTGGCGGCTTCGGCCAGGGCGGCGTAGTCGGCGCCGTGCACGAAGTCCTGCGTGATCACGCTGCTCTTGATGTTGCCGTGGTGCCGGCGGCTGATGCGCAAGATGGGCTTGTCGGTGCGCACGTCGAATTCGCCCGCCACTTCGGCCGGTGCCGCGTTGCTGGCTTTGTCCAGCTCTTGCAGTTTCGTTTGCAGTGCGATGGCCGACTGTTCGGCGTCGGGCACGGTGTCCAGGTTCAGGCTCACGCCGTCGGCAATGGCGCGCAGCGCTTCGGCGTCCATGAAACCGGTCAGGCGCTTGATGACGGATTCGGCGATCTGGTGCTTGCGCGCCAGCTCGGCCAACGTCTCACCGTTGAGGGTGGTGCCGTTCTCACCGCCGGTGTGCACTGCCGCGCTGTTCAAGGCGATGCGCAGCAGGAAGGTGTCGAGGTCGCCCTGGCCTTGGAGGTACAGTTCCTCCTTGCCGGCCTTCACCTTGTACAGCGGCGGCTGCGCGATGTAGATGTGGCCGCGCTCCACCAGCTCGGGCATCTGGCGGTAGAAGAACGTCAGCAGCAGCGTGCGGATGTGCGCGCCGTCCACGTCAGCGTCGGTCATGATGATGATGCGGTGGTAGCGCAGCTTGGCAACGTTGAAGTCGTCGGCGCCGGTGCTGGTCTGGCCGTTGGCCATCATGTTGCCGCCGGCCTTGCCGATGCCGGTGCCCAGCGCGGTGATGAGCGTCAAGATTTCGTTGCTGGTCAGCAGCTTCTCGTAGCGCGCCTTCTCCACGTTCAGGATCTTGCCGCGCAGCGGCAGGATGGCCTGGAACTTCCGGTCGCGGCCCTGCTTGGCGCTGCCGCCGGCGGAGTCGCCCTCGACGATGTAGATCTCGCACATCGCAGGGTCTTTCTCCTGGCAGTCGGCCAGCTTGCCGGGCAGGCCCATGCCGTCCAGCACGCCCTTGCGGCGCGTCATTTCGCGGGCCTTGCGCGCCGCTTCACGGGCACGCGCGGCTTCGATGATCTTGCCGACGATGATCTTGGCGTCGTTCGGCCTCTCCTGCAGGTAGTCGCCCAGCATGCGGGCGATCACGTCTTCCACCGGGCCGCGCACTTCGCTCGACACCAGCTTGTCCTTGGTCTGGCTCGAGAACTTGGGCTCGGGCACCTTCACGCTCAGCACGCAGGTCAGGCCTTCGCGCATGTCGTCGCCCGTCACTTCGACCTTGGCCTTCTTGGCCAGCTCGGTGTCGTCGATGTACTTGTTGATGACGCGCGTCATGGCGGCGCGCAGGCCCGTCAAGTGAGTGCCGCCGTCACGCTGGGGAATGTTGTTGGTGAAGCAGAGCACCTGCTCGTTGTAGCCGCTGTTCCACTGCATCGCCACCTCGACACCGATGTTGGTGTTCTGGTCGCTCATGCGGTCGCCCATGGCGACGAACGCGTTGGGATGCAACACGCTCTTGCCCTTGTTGATGTAGTCGACGAAGCCCTTCACGCCGCCGGCGCCCGAAAAGTCGTCGCTCTTGCCGGTGCGCTCGTCCAACAAGCGGATGCGCACGCCGTTGTTCAGGAAGGAGAGTTCGCGCAGGCGCTTGGAGAGGATCTCGTAGTGGAAATCGTTGTTCTCTTTGAAGATGTCCGTGTCGGGCAGGAAGTGCACTTCGGTGCCGCGCTTGTCGGTGTCGCCCATGATCTGCATGGGAGAAACTTCAACACCGTCGACCTTCTCGACGATGCGGTTCTGCACGAAGCCGCGCGAGAACTCCAGCACGTGCACCTTGCCTTCGCGCCGCACCGTCAGGCGCAGCATCTTGCTGAGTGCGTTGACGCAGCTCACGCCCACGCCGTGCAGGCCGCCCGAAACCTTGTAGCTGTTCTGGTTGAACTTGCCGCCGGCGTGCAGTTCCGTGAGCGCGATCTCCGAAGCCGAGCGCTTGGGCTCGTGCTTGTCGTCCATCTTCACGCCGGTGGGAATGCCGCGGCCGTTGTCGACGACGGAGACGGAGTTGTCTGAGTGGATGGTGACGACGATGTCGTCGCAGTGGCCGGCCAGCGCTTCGTCGATGGAGTTGTCGACCACCTCGAACACCAGGTGGTGCAGTCCGGTGCCGTCGGACGTGTCGCCGATGTACATGCCCGGGCGCTTGCGCACCGCTTCCAGGCCTTCCAGGATCTGGATCGAGCCTTCGCCATAGGCAGCGCTGGCGCCGGCCTGGTGGGCGTCGATCTGGGGCTGGAAGTTGGAGCTTTCTTCGCCGGCCGGGCCCGTGTTGACGGAGCCGTTCTGCTTGTTTTCTTCAGACATGGATAACTTTTCTCAATCTCTTGAAGGACCAAACCCGCCACAAACGGCGGGTTCTGGCTCTGTAGGGTGGGCACTTGTGCCCACCGCCAGCACTCAAATTCTCATCGGCATCACAACGTACTTGAACGTCGAATTCTCAGGAATCGTGAACAGCGCCGAGCTGTTGCTGTCGGCCAATTCCAGCTTCACCATCTCCTGGTCCATGTTGGTCAACGCGTCGATCAGGTACGTGACGTTGAAACCGATCTCGATCGAATCGCCGCCGTAGTCGATGTCGAGCTCGTCGACGGCTTCTTCCTGTTCGGCGTTGTTGCTCGCCACACGCAGCGTGCCCGGCTCGATGTTCAGGCGCACGCCCTTGAACTTCTCGCTGGTCAAGATCGCGGTGCGCTGCAGGCTGGCCAGCAGCGGCGCGCGGCCCAGCGTGACGGTGTTCTTGTGGTTCTTGGGGATGACGCGGTTGTAGTCGGGGAACTTGCCTTCGACCAGCTTGGTGACGAACTCCATGCCGTCGAAGCTGAACTTGGCCTGGTTGCTCGCGAACTGCATCTCGATCGCGCCTTCCTTGTCGGACAGGAGGCGCTGCATTTCCAGCACGGTCTTGCGCGGCAAGATCACTTCCTGCCGCGGCACTTCGACGTCGAGCGTGGCGTTGGCAAAGGCCAGGCGGTGGCCGTCGGTGGCGACCAGGCTCAACTGCTTGCCTTCGGCGACGAACAGGATGCCGTTCAGGTAGTAGCGGATGTCATGCACCGCCATCGCGAAAGACACCTGGTTCAACAGGTCCTTCAGCGTCTTTTGCGGCACGCTGAACACGGGGCCGAAGCTCGCTGCTTCCTGTACCAGCGGGAAGTCTTCGGCCGGCAGCGTCTGCAGCGTGAACTTGCTCTTGCCGCCCTTCAGGATCAACTTGTTGGCGTTGGATTCGAGGCTCACCGTCTGGTCGCTCGGCATGGTGCGCAGGATGTCGATCAGCTTGCGTGCGCCGACGGTGGTGGTGAAGTTGCCCACGTCGCCGCCCAGGTCCGCCGTGGTGCGGATCTGGATTTCCAGGTCGCTGGTGGTCAACTGCACCGAGCCGGCGGTCTTGCGAATCAGCACGTTGGCCAGGATAGGCAGCGTGTGCCTGCGCTCCACGATGCCGGCGACCGACTGCAAAACGGCCAGCACTTTGTCTTGAGTTGCCTTCAGGACGATCATGTCTTCCTCTTCTTAATTTCTTTAATTCAAATTAGTAGTAGCTAGATAAGGGAGCGGTACTTCTGTGGACAACCGCTATTTTCCCCTTTTTCATCAAGCACTTGGCCGATTTAAAACCCTGCGGCGCCGATTGCGTTTCGTGTACCCGGCGCTGGGATAACTTGGGCCTTTTGGCCGGGCGTGTGGATAACCGCTGAGTTGTGCCGGAACGCTCCACAGAGTTGTTAGGCGAGCCACCGTTACCCCTTCAACGTCTGTTCCAGCACGTGCAGCTGCTGGTTCAACTCGGTCATCTGCTGGCGCTCGCCGCCGATCTTGCGGACGGCGTGCAGCACGGTGGTGTGGTCCCGGCCGCCGAACAGCTCGCCGATCTCGGGCAGGCTCTTCTGGGTCAGTTCCTTGGCCAGGTACATCGCGATCTGGCGCGGGCGGGCGATCGAGGCCGGGCGCTTCTTGCTGTACATGTCGGCGACCTTGATCTTGTAGTAGTCGGCCACCGTCTTCTGGATGTTCTCCACGCTGATCTGCCGGTTCTGGATCGACAGCAGGTCGCGCAGGGCCTCGCGGGCCAGCTGGATGGAGATTTCCTTCTGGTTGAAGCGGGAATAGGCCAGGATCTTGCGCAGGGCGCCTTCGAGCTCCCGCACGTTGGAGCGGACGTTCTTGGCCACGAAGAAGGCCACTTCCTCGGGCATTTCGGCGCTTTCGGCCTTGGCCTTGTTGATCAAAATGGCCACGCGCATTTCGAGCTCGGGCGGCTCGATGGCGACCGTCAGGCCGGAATCGAAGCGCGAAACCAGGCGCTCGTGGATGTCCGCCAGGCCCTTGGGGTAGGTGTCCGACGTCATCACGATGTGGGATTTCTTGGCCAGCAGTGCCTCGAAGGCGTTGAAAAACTCCTCCTGCGTCCGGTCCTTGTTCGCGAAGAACTGGACGTCGTCGATGAGGAGCAGGTCCAGCGAGTGGTACTTCTCCTTGAATTCGTCGAAAGTCTTGCGCTGGTAGGCCTTAACCACATCCGACACGAACTGTTCGGCGTGGATGTAGAGAACTTTGCTGCCGGGCTTGTCGGCGAGCAGGCGATTTCCGACCGCGTGGACAAGATGGGTTTTCCCCAGGCCGACGCCGCCATAGATGAAGAGCGGGTTGTAAAGATGCCCCGGAATGGTCGAGACATGCATGGCCGCGGCGCGCGCCATCCGGTTGGCCGTGCCCTCGACCAGCGTGTCGAAAGTCAGGGCGGTGTTGATCCGGTTCTTGAAGGCAACGGCGGCGCTGTCGTCGCTGATGTCGGCCGGCTCCGGCGCCGCGCCCATCTCTTGCGTGCTGGGCGTGGAGTAGCTCCTGGCCGTTGCTTCCCGGGGAGCAAGCGCTAACTCAAGCTGCACGGGCTGGCCATAGAGCTTCTCGAGCAGGCTGGAGATTCGGCTGGAATACTGGGCCCGTACCCAGTCGAGCTTGAACCGGTTGGCCACGAAGATCGTGACCTTGGAAAAGTCGTCGGAAACCTGGGCAACAAGGGGCTTGATCCAGGTGTTGAACTGCTGCTCGGGGAGCTCCTGCGCAAGCTGGTCGATGCAGGCTTGCCACAGGCTGTCGCCCGCGCCAAGGCCGGCATTGGCCGCCAGGCCGTTGTGATGTCCCTCGCTCATTATGGGCTGATGCCTCTGTGGATATATTTCATTCAGGAAGGGCGCGATTCTAGATTATCAAAGCCTTATCCACATAGACGATTTCGCCATGAACGGGGGTGGTTGATAGCCTTGACTTTCTTCGCGGCCGGGGCCCCAAGCACATCCAATTTCTAGGCTTTCGAACGTATCTCGTTGCCGGCATTGGGGTTTTCCGCGATAATCGCGGGTTCCCCTCGAGTTCAATCCCCGGATAAAGAGCAATCATGAAACGCACCTATCAACCTTCCAAAGTGCGCCGCGCACGCACCCACGGCTTCCTGGTCCGCATGAAGACCCGTGGCGGCCGCGCCGTCATCAACGCACGCCGCGCCAAGGGCCGCAAGCGCCTGGCTGTCTGAGCCGGCTGTTTGCTGGCCGGCTCTCGCGGCGCTCACTGCGGCGCACTTGAAGTGCAGCGGCTGAAAACACGGGCACAGTTCCAGGCCGTCATGGCGGGCACCACTGTCTCCCGTACCGCACACTTCGCGTTGCACCGCGTGCCGCTCGATGCACAGCCGCCTGCGTCCGAGCCCACAGGGCCTGAGTCTTCGACCCAGGCCCTGTTTGTCGTCCAAGATTCCTGGATCGGCGCGCTCGTGCCCAAGCGCTGGGCCAAGCGCGCGGTGACCCGCAACGCCATCAAGCGCCAGATCTACACCGTGAGCCAAGGCCTGGCGCCGCCCCTGCCGCAAGCCGCCCATGTGGTGCGGCTGCGCACAACGTTCGACCGCAAGCAGTTCGTCAGCGCCACCTCCGAAGCGCTCAAGCAGGCCGTGCGCGGTGAGCTGCACGAGCTGTTCGCAAAAGTCGGTTCCGAGCCAGGTCGAAGGGCCGCGCCGTGATCCGCGCCGCGCTCATCGCCCTGGTCAAGGGCTATCGCCTGTTCCTGTCGCCCTGGCTGGGCTCCAGCTGCCGCTTCACGCCCACCTGCTCGGCGTATTCGCTCGAGGCACTGCAAAAACACGGCGCCCTGGCCGGCAGCTACCTCACAATCTCGCGTCTGGCGCGCTGCCATCCCTGGTGCGATGGCGGCCACGACCCCATACCGCTTGAAAAGCCGCGGCTCTTCTCCCACCTGCTCACACCTCTTTCCAAGAAGAAGTCTTCATGAACGACATTCGCCGCACCATCCTGTGGGTGATCTTTGGTTTCTCGATGGTCCTGCTATGGGATCAGTGGCAGGTCTACAACGGCCACAAGGCCACGTTCTTCCCCAGCGCCACGCCCACCACCACGGCCAAGGGCCCAGCGGCCGCGTCGTCCGGTGTGCCTTCGAGCACCGTGCCGACGCCGTCCACGGCGACGGGCGCCGCTTCGCAGACACCGGGCGCGGTACCCGCGGCCACGAGCGCGCCCGCGCCGGCCGCCGAAAAAATCACCGTCACTACCGACCTGATGCGCCTGACCTTCTCCACCGAAGGCGGCTCCCTGGTGCGCGCGGAGTTGCTGAAGTACGCGGGCGACAGCGCGGCCGACAAGGTCACGACCACCTTCGTGCTGCTGGACCAAAGCGCGGGCGGGACGTATGTCGCGCAGTCGGGGCTGATCGGTGGCGACTTCCCGAACCACACGACGCCGATGACCTTCACCGGTGACCGCGCGCTCGAGGAAGGCAGCGACAAGCTGGTCGCACGCTTCGAATCCGCCCCGCAAGGTGGCGTGAAGCTGGTGAAGACCTACACCGTCATGCGCGGCGCGTACGACGTGGCCGTGAAGCACGAGGTGATCAACCAGGGCACCGCCCCGGTGGCGCCGCAGGTCTACGTGCAGCTGGTGCGCGGCGCCACCTCGTCGGGCGGCTCGTTCATCACCAACCCCACGGGCACCTTCACCGGGCCGGCCGTCTATACCGAAGCGAAGAAGTACCAGAAGGTCGAATTCACGGACATCGACAAGAACAAGACCGAGTTCCAGAAAGAATCGACCGTCGGCTGGGTGGCCATGGTGCAGCACTACTTCACCAGCGCCTGGATCCTGCCGGACGGCGTGAAGCGCGAGAACTTCGTGCGCAAGCTCGACAACACCCTGTACTCGGTCGGCATGATCACGACGCTGCCACCGGTGGCAGCGGGTGCCACCCAGGCCGTCGAAGCCAAGCTGTTCACCGGCCCGCAAGAAGAAAAGATGCTGGAGCGCACCGCGCCCGGCCTCGACCTGGTCAAGGACTACGGCATCTTCACCATCCTGGCCAAGCCGCTGTACTGGCTGCTGGACAAGCTGCACGGCTTCATCGGCAACTGGGGTTGGTCCATCATGGCGCTGGTGCTGGTGATCAAGCTCGCCTTCTACTGGCTGCAGGCCAAGGGCTACGAGAGCATGGCCAAGATGAAGGCCATCAACCCGAAGATCATGGCCATGCGCGAGCGGCTCAAGGACAACCCGCAGCAGATGCAGCAGGAAATGATGAAGATGTACCGCGAGGAGAAGGTCAACCCGATGGGCGGGTGCTTCCCCATCATGATCCAGATTCCGGTGTTCATCGCGCTGTACTGGGTGCTGCTGTCGAGCGTGGAAATGCGCAATGCGCCCTGGATCGGCTGGATCCGCGACCTGTCGACGCCCGACCCGTACTTCATCCTGCCGATCGTGATGACGCTCACCACATTGCTGCAGACCGCGCTGAACCCGCAGCCGCCGGACCCGCTGCAGGCCAAGATGATGTGGTTCATGCCGCTGGCGTTCAGCGTGATGTTCTTCTTCTTCCCGGCCGGCCTGGTGCTGTACTGGATCACGAACAACGTGCTGTCGATCGCGCAGCAGTGGCTGATCAACACCCGCATGGGCGTTCCGCCGCAGTTCAATTTGCCGAAGTTCAGTTAAGGTACGCTTCGCGGAGGAGTAAACAAGGGCCGCGATGCGGCCCTTGTCCTAGTGGTTGGACAATACGCCATGCTCCCGCGCCACGACCAGCCCATCGCCGCCATCGCGACCGCACCCGGCCGCGGCGCCGTCGGGATCGTGCGGGTCTCCGGCGAATCGGTGGCGCCGATCATCGCCGCGCTGTGCAAGCGCGCGTTGAAACCCCGCGAGGCCACCTACCTGCCCTTCCTCGCCGCCGACGGCACCGCCATCGACCAGGGCCTGGCGATCCACTTTCCCGCACCGAATTCCTACACCGGCGAAGACGTGCTGGAGCTGCAAGCTCACGGCGGTCCGGTCGTGCTGCAGCTGCTGCTGGCGCGCTGCCTCGAAGCCGGCACAGCGATGCAACTGCGCGTGGCCGAGCCCGGCGAGTTCACGGAGCGAGCGTTCCTCAACGACAAGATCGACCTGGCGCAGGCCGAGGCCATCGCCGACCTGATCGACGCCAGCACGGAGGCCGCGGCGCGCAGCGCGGGCCGCTCGCTCTCCGGCGAGTTCTCGCGCGAGATCCATGCATTGCGCGATGCGCTCATTCACCTGCGCATGCTGGTCGAGGCGACGCTCGACTTCCCCGAAGAGGAGATCGACTTCCTTCAAAAGGCCGACGCGCAGGGCCAGCTGGAGCGGCTGCAGCAGACGTTGGCGCGCGTGATGCAGCGCGCGCGGCAAGGCGCGCTGCTGCGCGAAGGCATCAAGGTGGTCATCGCGGGCCAGCCCAACGCGGGCAAGAGCTCGCTGCTCAATGCGCTGGCCGGCGCCGAGCTGGCGATCGTCACGCCGATTCCCGGCACCACGCGCGACGTGGTGAGCCAGACGATCCAGATCGAAGGCGTGCCGCTGCACGTGATCGACACCGCCGGCCTGCGCGAGAGCGAAGACCATGTGGAGATGATCGGCATCGCGCGCGCCTGGGGCCAGATCGAGAGCGCCGATGCCGTGCTGTTTCTGCATGACCTGACGCGCGCGCCGCAGGCGGACTACGCGGCGGCGGATGCGGCCATTGCGCAAACGCTTGCAGAGAAATTGCCGAAGACGGTGCCGGTGATCGAGGTGTGGAACAAGGTTGATCTCGCTACCTCCCCCGCTGGGGGAGGGTTGGGGTGGGGGCACGGCATTCACCTCTCCGCCAAAACCGGCACCGGCCTCGACGCCCTGCGCGCGAAGCTGCTCGAAGTAGCCGGCTGGCAGGCCGCTCCAGAAGGTGTCTACATCGCTCGCGAACGCCACGTGCAGGCGCTGCGCCGCGTCGACGAGCACCTCGTGCAAGCGGCCGTGCATCTGGCAGCACAAGCGCAAGCGCTCGACCTGCTCGCCGAGGAGCTGCGCCTCGCGCAGAACGCGCTGAACGAGATCACGGGCGAATTCACGTCCGACGACTTGCTCGGCGTGATCTTCTCGAGCTTCTGCATAGGGAAATAGCCAGCGCCAGCTCAACCGTTACATGGTTTACCGCTGCGGTATCAGGTGTAAGTTCGAGTTAAAGCCCCTTGTGGGCTTCAAATGGCCCCGGTACTGTCGGGTTACATGAACGCCCCGCTGCGCACGCCGATCAAGTTCGACATCCAGGGACTCGTCCAGGCCGTCACGCACAACCATTCGATCGACAGCTTCAGCCCCACCCTCACGCCCCTGCAGTGGGAACTGCTGGGCAGCTACATGCAGCCTTTCGCGGTGGCGCAGGGCCAGGTGCTGATCGAGCAGCACGCGCAGGACCGCACGCTGTACCTGATCGAGACGGGCGGGCTCACCGTCCACTATGAAGACGACAAAGGCCGGGTGCGGCTCGCCATCGTCGGGCCCGGCTCGGCGGTGGGTGAAGGCGCGTTTTTCACCCGCCTGCCGCGCAATGCCACGGTCCAGGCCGCGAGCCCGAGCAAAATCTGGTGCTTGACGCCGATCCGCTTCAGCGAGCTCAGCAACAGGCATCCCACCGTTGCGCTGGAACTCGCGATGGCGCTCGGCTCGCTGGTGTCGCGCCGGCTCGTCAACAAACCCAAGCGTGTTGCAGTCACCTGACTCGATGCCCGGTTACCGCCGCGAACGGCAAAAAGTCGGCCCTGCGGCAGCGCAGCAGATTTACACTACCCAACCCGGTAACGAAAGTCTGCGTTGCCACCTCGCCAACGCCTAGGCAGAAAGCCCGCTATGTCTTTTCTCAGCTGGTTACTCCCCTCGCAGAAGCCAGCCAAGGCTTTGGCCGAAAGTTCGGGCCTGTCGCGCATGGAGCCGACACGCCCTGCGAATCGCGCATCCTCCAAAGATCCCGCCAACGGCCAACCCGCCAACCGCAAGGGCGAGCGCATGGCCCGGCGCGAGCTGCTTTACACGGTGGTGCGCGACGCCATGATGCGCGCCGGTGTGCTGTCGGCCAGCTACAAGTTCAAGGTGCTGTCTCTTGACGGCCGTGGCCGTCAGTTCCTGGTGATGATCGACCTGGCACGCAACGCCAAGGCTGACGCGCATCGGCTTGCCGAAATCGAGGCGCTGATCGCCCAGGCGGCGAAGTCCCGCCACGACATCCTGGTTACGGCGGTGTACTGGCGTACGAACGAACACGTGGCCGTGGGGGATCCGTCCCAGCGGGCGCGTGAAGCCAGCGTCGAGTCGCGGCCCATGCCGCTCGACTCCCAGCCCGCGGCGCTCGAACCGCGCCCGCCCACGCCAAGGCATTCGCAGCCCGCGCCCCTGGCAGCGGTGCCCCCGACCCGTTCGCGTTTCGAGCCGATCCAGGCCGACGAAGTCGCGGCATTCAAGCAGGCCCTGGCCGCCGGCGCCGCCAACCCGGCCGCGACGGCTGCCGCCGCGGTGGGTGTGGTCGCAGCGGGTGCGGCAGCGCACGGTGCGACCGCGAAGACCTTTGACGGGTCGAGCAAGCATGGACCGCAAAGCTACACGCTTCTCACCGGCTTCGAAGACACCGAGATGCCCGATGCGGACATGCGCACCCCCACCTTGAGCGGCACGCAATACGGCGAGCTGAACTGAGCCTCGCCAGCGCGATTCTTCGCGCTTACACTTCTCCGCAAGGGCCGAGACGGGTCCGCTGAGGAGCAAGAATGAACGTTGAGCAACTGGTGGCGGCGATCGGCGCGCTGGACGCGACCGACGCGCTTCAGTGCAAGCTGACGCCGGGCGAATGGAAGTTGCTGGCGCCGTATCTCTCCATGCGCTTCCTCAAAGCCGGCGACCCGTTGATGGTCGAAGGCGACACCGAACGCGAGCTCTTCATCCTGGCCGAAGGCGAACTCGACGTGACGATCATGGGCAGCCACATCGCCATGATCCATCCGGGCAACGTGGTGGGCGAAGGAACGTTCTTTTCAGGTTCGCCCCGCAGCGCCACCGTCACCCCAACGCAACCGGGCGTGGCGTGGGGCCTCAACTGGGAAAAATTCGACGCCATGACCGACAAGCACCCCCGGCTGGCGGTGCACCTGGTCAAGGGCTTGGCCTCGGTGCTCGCGGTGCGCATGCGCGAAGCGTTGCTGGTCGGCCAGTTCACCTGACAACTACCGCCCTTGCAGCAGCTTTTCCTCGGCCACCGCCAGTGCCTCCGGCCGCCCTGACAGCACCAGCGTGTCGCCGTCCTGCAGCGGCGGGTCGGCCGCCAGGTCCACGGGCTTGCCGCTGGCCCGGCGCAGGCTCACCACTTTCACCTCAAGCGCCAGCTGGCTGAGCGCGCGGCCGAGCGAGCGGGCGCCCAACGGCAGCGTGACGGTGGCCAGCCGCTCCTGTTCCAGGTCGTCGACGGTGTTGTCGTCAGCGCCGTGGAAGTAGCCGCGCAGCAGGCTGTAGCGCGCGTCGCGCTGGTCCTGCACGATGCGGATCACGCGGCGCATCGGCACGCCCACCAGCGCCAGCGCATGGCTGGCCAGCATCAGCGAGCCTTCCAGCGACTCGGGCACCACCTCGGTGGCGCCGGCCGCCTGCAGCTTCTCGAGGTCGCGGTCGTCCTGCGTCCGGATGATCACGGGCACCTGCGGCGCGTGGATGCGCGCCGACGCCAGCACCTTGGTGGCGCCGGGCACGTCCAGGTAGGTGACGACGAGGGCGCTGGCGCGCGCCAGGCCGGCTGCCACCAGGGCCTGCAGCCGCGACGCGTCGCCGAACACCACCGAATCGCCCGCCGCGGCGGCCTGCCGCACCCGGTCCGGGTCGAGGTCGAGGGCGATGTAGGGAATGCCTTCGCGCTCCAGGATGCGCGCCAGGTTCTGGCCGCAGCGGCCGTAGCCGCAGATGATCACGTGCTTGCTGGTGTTGATCGACTTGCGCGCGATGTTCGTCATCTGCAGCGACTGCAGCAGCCATTCGCTGGACACCAGCTTCATCACGATCCGGTTGCTGTACATGATGATGAAAGGCGTGGCCAGCATCGACAGCACCATGCTCGCCAGGATCGGATTGAGCAGGGCCGGCGGCACCAGCTTGTTGGCTTGCGCCAGCGTCAGCAGCACGAAGCCGAACTCGCCGGCCTGCGCGAGGTACAGGCCGGTGCGCAGCGAAACGCCCGCCGAGGCGCCGTACATGCGCGCGAGCACGGTGACCAGCGCCAGCTTGAACAGCACCGGCAGTGTCATCAGCACCAGCACCAGCCCCTTGTGTTCGGCCACCAGCCGCCAGTCGAGCCGCATGCCGATGGTGATGAAGAACAGGCCCAGCAGCACGTCGTGGAAGGGCCGGATGTCGGTCTCCACCTGGTGCTTGTATTCCGTTTCCGAGATCAGCATGCCCGCGATGAAGGCGCCCAGCGCCAGCGAGAGGCCCGCCATCTCCGTCATCCAGGCCAGGCCCAGCGTGACCAGCAGCAGGTTCAAGACGAACAGCTCTTCGCTCTTGCGCCGGGCCACCAGCGTGAGCCACCAGCGCATCACCCGCTGCCCGCCCCACAGCAGGACGGTGATGAGCACGACGGCCTTCACGGCCGCAAGCAACAGCGAGCCGATGAGAAGCTCGGGCGGGCTGCCCAGGGCGGGGATCAGCACCAGCAGCGGCACCACGGCCAAATCCTGGAACAAGAGCACGCCCATCACGCGCTTGCCGTGCTCGGACTCCAGCTCCAGCCGCTCGGCCATCAGCTTGACCACGATGGCCGTGCTGCTCATCGCAAGCGCGCCCGAGAGCGCCAGCGAGGTCTGCCATCCCATCTTCCACATGCCGGGCGCCAGTGCGGCCAGAAAGAGCGAGCCCGCCATCACCGCGCCGATCGTCAGCAGCACCTGGAACAGGCCCAACCCGAACACATGGGTGCGCATCGCCCGCAGCTTCGAAAGGTTGAATTCCAGGCCGATGACGAACATCAGGAACACCACCCCGAACTCGCCCAGGTGATGCACGGCCTCGGAATCGTCGCCCAGCGCCAGCGCGTTGGGCCCGATCACCACGCCCACCACCAGGTACCCCAGCATCGGCGGCAGCTTGAGCGACCGGCAGGTCACCACGCCCAGTACCGCGGCGAGCAGGTAAAGGAGCGTGAGTTCGAGCGAGGTCATGCAGCGATGCTACCAAGCGGCCATGGCATGGCTCTATAGAATCAACCCATGGTGGCACGGCAAGATCAGGAAAAGGTGTTCGATGCGGCGCAGGCGCTGCGCCTGGCGCAGCAAACCTTCGACATCGAGGCGGCGGCGGTTCTCGGGCTGAAGGCACGCACGGGCGAGGCTTTCACGCGCGCGGTCGAAGCGATGCTGGGCGTGCGCGGCCGCGTGGTGGTGATGGGCATGGGCAAGAGCGGCCACATCGGCCGCAAGATCGCCGCCACGCTCGCGTCCACCGGCACGCCCGCGATGTTCGTGCACCCGGCCGAGGCCAGCCACGGCGACCTGGGCATGATCAAGCCGATCGACCTGGTGCTGGCGGTCTCCAACAGCGGCGAAGTCGACGAGGTGACGACGCTGCTGCCAGTCATCAAGCGCATGGGCGCCAAGCTGGTCGCGATGACGGGCAACCCCCATTCAACGCTGGCCCGCCACGCCGACATCGTGCTGGACAGCGGCGTCGAGAAAGAAGCCTGCCCGCTGCAGCTGGCGCCCACGGCCAGCACCACGGCGCAGCTTGCGCTGGGCGATGCGCTGGCGGTGGCGCTGCTCGACGCCCGCGGCTTCGAGAGCGAGGACTTCGCCCGTTCGCACCCCGGCGGCGCGCTGGGCCGCAAGCTGCTGACGCACCTGAGCGACGTGATGCGCTCGGGCGAAGCCGTACCGCGGGTCGGCCCCGATGCCTCGTTCTCGGAACTGATGCGCGAGATGAGTGCCAAGGGCCTGGGCGCTTCGGCCATCGCCGACGCCGAAGGCCGCGTGCTGGGCATCTTCACCGACGGCGACCTGCGCCGCCTGATCGAAAAAGGCCTGGACCTTCGCGGCCTCACCGCGCGCGAAGTGATGCACGCAGGCCCGCGCACCATCCGCAACGACGCGCTGGCCGTCGAGGCGGTTGAGCTGATGGAGCAGCACCGCATCACCAGCGTGCTGATCGTCGACGCGGACGGCAAGCTGTGCGGCGCCGTCAACACCAATGACCTGATGCGGGCCAAAGTCATTTGAATATGGCCCCCACGCTTGTCACTTCGTGTACTGCGCTGCCCCCCCAGGGGGCTGTCCCGCCTAGGGGCGGCCCGTCGGCGTGACGGCTGCCCTGACATTTCCCCCCGAACTGCTGCTGGCGGCGCAAGGGATTCGCGTGGCGTTCTTCGACGTCGACGGCGTGCTGACCGACGGCGGGCTCTACCTCTCGGACCAGGGCGAGACGATCAAGCGCTTCAACATCCTCGACGGCCTGGGCCTGAAGCTGCTGCAGCGCGCCGGCATCACGCCCGCCGTGATCACCGGGCGCGACTCCAAGCCGCTGCGCGGACGGCTGGAAGCACTGGGCATCGCCCACGTGCACTACGGTACCGAAGACAAGCGCCCCGCCGCGGAGAAAACTTTGAATGAGCTGGGCCTGGACTGGTCGCAGGCTGCGGCCATCGGCGACGACTGGCCCGACCTCGCGGTGCTGCGGCGTTGCGCGTTCGCGGGCGCGCCGGCCAATGCGCATACCGAGGTGAAAGCCGTGGCCCGCTACGTCACGCGAGCGGCAGGCGGCCATGGCGCGGCGCGCGAATTCTGCGACCTGCTGGTGGTGGCCTCGGGCCGATACGCGCAGTTGCTGGAGAGCTACCAGTGAGCACGATCGCGCGCCCACAAGCCGCCCAGGTGGCCTGGAAGCTGGTGCGCGCCGGCTGGGAGCGTGTCGCCATCTACCTGCCGATCATCCTCATGGGCCTGATGGCCATGGGCACCTACTGGCTGGCGCGCAACACGCCGACGCTGGGCACGCCGGAAACGCAGCAACCGGCCAAGCACGAACCCGACTATTTCATGCGCCGGTTCTCGGTGAAGACTTTCGATGGGGCCGGGCACATCAAGAGCGAGGTGTACGGCACCGAGGCGCGCCACTACCCGGATACCGACACGCTCGAGATCGACCAGCCGCGCATCCGCTCCTTCAACGGCCGTGGCGAGCTCACCGTCGCGACGGCCCGCAAGGCGCTCTCCAACGGCGACGGCTCCGAGGTGCAATTGTTCGGCGACGCCGTCGTGACGCGCGAAGCCACCAACGCGCAGGGCCACGAGCGTCCGCGGCTGGAGTTCAAAGGCGAATTCCTGCACGTCTTCGCCAATACCGAGCGCGTCAAGTCGCACAAGCCGGTGGAGCTGACGCGCGGCAACGACCGCTTCACCGCCGACACCATGGACTACGACAACATCGACCAGGTCATGGAGCTGCGCGGGCGCGTGCATGGCGTGCTGCAGCCGGGCCAGAAATGAGCGCGGCCCCGATGGACAAACTCGTCTTCATCACCGGCGCATCGAGCGGCATCGGCCAGGCCCTGGCCTGGCGCTACCACCAGGCCGGATGGCGCCTCGCGCTCGCCGCGCGCCGCACCGCTGAGATCGAAAACTGGGCCCGCGAAAAAGGTCTGCCGGCGGATCGCTATGCCGTTTACGGCGCCGACGTGGCCGACACCGGCAGCATCGTCGCGGCCGGCCGAGCCTGCATCGAACGCCAGGGCGTCCCCGACGCCGTGATCGCCAACGCCGGCATCAGCATCGGCGTCGACACGGCGGTGCGCGAAGACATCGACGTGATCGGGCGCACGTTCGCCACCAACAACGTGGGTCTCGCGGCGACGTTCCACCCGTTCGTCGCGGCGATGGCGCAACGCGGCTCCGGCGCGCTGGTCGGCATTGGGAGCGTCGCCGCCATTCGAGGGTTGCCCGGGCACGGCGCGTATTGCGCCAGCAAGGCGGCGGTGGTCGCGTATTGCGAGAGCCTGCGCGGCGAACTGCGGCCCAGCGGCGTGAAGGTCGTGACCATCTGCCCCGGCTACATCGCGACACCGTTGACGGCGCAGAACCGGTATTCGATGCCGTTCCTGATGCAACCCGAAGACTTCGCCGACCGCGCTTTTCGCGTCATCGAGGCGGGCGACAGCTACCGCGTCATCCCGTGGCAGATGGGCGTGGTCGCCAAGCTGTTGCGCGTCTTGCCCAACTGGCTGTACGACAAGGCCCTCGCCGGCCGTCCGCGCAAGCACCGGCAGACGCAGTAAGGGCGTCATGCCGGACTCCGATCCGGCATCCATGGTGCGAAGCGCCGCACAGCGACCGTGTGCGGAGCCATGGACGCCGGGTGGCCGATGCAGCGAATGTCCCCCGTCGGCCTCCGGCCTCCCTCCTCCTTTATTTCGCCGCATCGGCCACCCGGCATCCATGGGAGACCGAG
>NZ_RKMB01000027.1 GCF_003797765.1 Ramlibacter sp. WS9
TTTCCTGGCATTGGGCCACGCCGCAGGAGACGGCGATGACCTCGGTGACGACGCCTTTTTCTCTGAGGCGCACCGCCTCTTCGACGGCGATTTCGTCAAAGGGGTTCATGCTCATCTTGACGTTGGCAATGTCGACACCCGTGTTGTCCGACTTGACCCGGACTTTCACGTTGAAGTCGACGACACGCTTGACTGGAACCAGGACTTTCATCGGGGACTCGTTTCGGCAGGGAGTGATTGAAGGTGCGCCCTGGAATCTAAGGCGAGAGTCCGTTCGCCGCAACCGATGATTTCTCACCCACTTGTGCACGATCCGCACAAGTGACGGGGTGCGGATCTACTTCAGCGCGCCCCGCAGCCAGTCGAGGATGAAATCGGCGACCTGCAGGTTGTTCTTGTCCTGCATCATCATGTGGGAGTTGCCCTTCATCCCCGCATCGGGCAGATTCTTCAGCACCGCCATCCCCCCGGGCTGGCGATTGATCCGGTCGACCACCGCTTGCCGTGCCTGCAGCCGCGGTCCGGCGGTGAACACCGGCGCGTCGAGGTGGTCGCCGAACAATTCGAGCACGGGCACGCCGCTGTACGCCGCCACTTGCTTGTCCGACGGCACGACGTTCTGCGCGCCCTCGATGTTGACGACGGCGCGGACCAGCTTCGGGCGCAGGTCCACCAGCGCATCCGCGAAAGGGCCGGCCAGGGAATGCACGATGATGATCGAAGGCCCGATGCGATCCAGCAGTTCGGCCAAGGCGCGTGGCACCGACTGCATCGGGCTGCCTTCGTAGAACGCCTCCCCGAATGGCACGACCTGTGCGCCGAATGCGGGCATGGCTTGCACCGGGTATTGGGTGTCGGCGTAGGGCGTCCCATAGCTGGGCCCGAAGCGGAAGAGCGGCCACGCCAGTTCGCCCGTCACCAGCAGGACGTTGGGCGGCAACACACCGGCGTCGTTTTCCTTCCTGGCTCGGTTGACGGCGGTGGAGTCGAAGCCCGCGCGGCCGCGCCCCGGGGTGTCGACCACGTAGACCGGAAAACCCTTGCGCGCGAAGTATGTGGCCCATCCCTCGCGGCCGTCCGGCGTGGTCTCATAGCTGGCACCGGTGAGCCCGCCACCATGCACAAGCACGATGGGCGTCTTGCCGGCACCTGCGGGAATGCGGTAGTGAACGTACATCTGGTCCACCATCACGGTGCCAGGAGGAACGGGTCCCGCTGGTGACGCACCCGGGAACGCGGATGTCTTGGGCCTGGCCCCGACGAAGAAAATGCCTTCGTCTGCCAGTGTCAGCGGGCTTCCGAGCGCGGCGGCGGCAAGGCCGTGGGCCGCGAGCAATCCGAGCAGCAGCGCCATTGCCCCGGTGCGAGAGAATTTCTTCAACAGCATGAGTGTCTCCTGTGTAGTCGTCGTTCCAGTATCGATGGCGATCCTGCCGGCGTCCAACGAAGAGAACTCATGAACTCATAGGCGCGCTTCATCAGTCGCGGCGATGAATTCCGCGAAAGCCTGGGCTGCCGGCGACAAGGACGCCGCTGACCTGTGCACGAGCGACACTTCGCGGTCGATCACGGGCTTTTCCAGGCGCAGCCAGCGGATGCGCGACTTGTCCGTCAGCCGCACGGCGTAGCCTGGGAGGATCGCGACGCCCACGCCGGCATCGACCAAGCCGATGAGCGAGCCCGCGTAGTTGGCTTCCATCGCGGGCTTCAGGGCGACGCCCGCCGATGCAAAGCCGGCCTCGGTCAAGTCCCGGAACACGCTGCCGCGCCGCAAGGCCAGCACGGGTTGCGCCGCCAGGTCCGCCCACGCCAGCCGCCGCTTCGCACTGAACGGATGCGCCGCCGGGAACACCGCGACCATGGCTTCGGTAAAGAGCAGCGTCCGCTGCAGCTCCGCTTCATTCGCGGCAAAGGTGCCGATGCCCACATCGGCCTGGCCGCTCGCCACGAGTGGCAGCACCTGGGCCGGGAGCGTGTCCTGCAGCATCACCTCGATGCCGGGAAATTTGACGCGGAAGGCCGCGAGGATGGGGGGCAGGTACACGCTGGACAGGAGCAGCGGCGCGGCCACGATCACGGTACCGCGCTCCTTGGCAAGGAACTTGTCGACACCGGCAAGCGCGGACTCCAGTTCGCTCAGGATGCGCTGGGCCTGTGGGAAGAACTCGCTGCCGGCAGCCGTCAAGGCCACGGCCCGTGTCGTGCGATCAAACAGGCGTGTATTGACTGCGCCTTCAAGTTCCCGCACCAGCAGGCTCAACGCGGACTGCGTCACGTGCATCGCCTGGGCTGCCCGCGTGAAGCTGCCAAGCCGGGCCACCAGGACGAAGGCCCTCAGCTGGCGTAGCGTCACATTCATGAGCGGGGACTATCAGTTGATTGAAAAGTTTCGTTTGAATGATAACGCCCGGCCCCTTCTAATAACAGCAACCAGAAGGACGAGACATGAACCGACGTGAACTGCTTGCTTGCCTGCCCGTTGCCCTCGGCGCCGTGCTCCCGGCGGCCGCCCTCGCACAGGCCGCCTACCCCGCGGCACCCGTGAAAGTCCTCGTCGGGTTTCCGCCCGGCACCGCCACCGACATTGCGGCCCGCGCCGTCGCCGAACAGATGGCACGCCGCCTGGGCCAGCCCTTCGTGATGGACAACCGCCCCGGCGCGGGAAGCAACATCGCGGCCAAAGCCGTGGCCACGGCGCAACCCGATGGCTACAACCTCTTCGCCATCACGGTGGCGAATTCGATCAACGCCGCCTTCCCGAATTCCACCGCCGTGGACCCGGTGAAGGACTTCACGCCGATCACGCTGATCGGAAACGCGCCGAACGTGCTGGTGGTCCATCCGTCGCTGAACGTGTCGACTGTGGCCGAGCTGATCGCCCATGCCAAGGCCAAGCCGGGCGGCTTGAGCTACGCCTCGTCGGGGATCGGCACCTCGCCCCACCTTTCGGGCGAGCTGTTCGCGCAGATGACGGGCGTGAAGCTCCTTCACATCCCCTATCGGGGCAGCCTGCCCGCCGTGACCGATTTGCTGGGCGGCCAGGTCCAGATGATGTTCTCGCCGACATCCACCGTGCTGCAGCACGTGCGCGCCGGCAAGCTGAAGGCGCTCGCTGTCACCAGTGCCAGACGGACCGCGGCCGCGCCTGAGATCGCGACGCTCGACGAACTGGGCCTCAAGGGTTTCAACACCTCGGTGTGGATCGGCCTGGTGGCGCCCGCCGGTACGCCCGAAGCCGTGGCGGCCAAGCTGCGCGCCGCCGCCCATGCGGCGCTGGACTCCGCCGAAGTGCAGGCGACCTATCGCACCCAGGGCCTGGACGCGATGAAGAACAGCGGCGAGGAGTTCACGCGCTTCCTGCGCGCCGAGTCCACGCACTGGTCCGCGTTCATCCAGGCCGCAGGCATCAAACCCGAATAGACATTTTCAAGAAAAGGATTCAAGACATGGCCAAGCTTCTCGCAACCGAATGCCGCGAGTTCATCAAGGCGGTGACCGAAAAAGCAACCGAAATGGGCGTGCCGGTCTCGATTGCCATCGTCGGGCCGGAAGGCCACCTCATCGCTCTCGAGCGCATGGACGACGCCGGCTTCATCACGCCCGACACCGCGCGCGCCAAGGCCTTTACCGTCGCGGCTTTCCGTTCGATGAGCCCGCGCTTCACGGACGGGCTGGTGATCCAGCAGTGGTTCAAGGAGCGCAACCCGCAGATGCTGGTGAACGCCTCCGTGCTCACGAATGGCCAGGTGACGGCCTCGGGCGGCGGCGCCCCCGTCTTCAAGGGCGATGAGATGGTCGGCGCGTACGGCATCAGCGGCGCGACCGGCGACCAGGACGAGGAAATCGGCCGCTACGCGCGGGCCAAGGTGGGCTGGGCTCACATGCCCGCCAACGACACCACGCCCGAAAGCGTGAAGCAGCACGTGAACGAAATCTACGCGAAGGTCGGGATCAAAGACCGGTCTCTCTAATGCAACCGCGGCGAGTCCTTCCGCCGCGGCGCTAGCCCCCAGCAATCGAATTGACATGCCCGTCCGCGGGCATGAATGGAGAACCCATGCCCACTCATCCCGCCACGCTGGCGGAAGCAGCCAATGCGCTCTGGCGCGCCGGCGAAACCGGCGGCTTCATCCCGCCCCTGCGCGAGACCTATGCCGGCCTCGACTCAGAGGATGCCTATGCGATCCAGCGCATCAACACCGAACGCAAGGTGGCCGCGGGACGCCGCATCGTCGGCTGCAAGATCGGCCTGACGGCGCGTGTCGTCCAGGAGCAGCTCGGCGTCGACCAGCCGG
Source organism: Ramlibacter sp. WS9 (assembly GCF_003797765.1). Lineage (GTDB taxonomy): Bacteria > Pseudomonadota > Gammaproteobacteria > Burkholderiales > Burkholderiaceae_C > Ramlibacter. The sequence continues at coordinate 4,296 of NZ_RKMB01000027.1, forward strand.
ATTTCGGCATGTTGTTCGACGACATGGGCTACGGCGACGGTGAAACCGTCCCTCTGTCGAAGCTGCACCAGGCGAAGGTGGAAGCGGAGGTCGCGTTCGTTCTCGGGCGCGACCTCGACATGTCCCATCCCGGCCATGTGGACGTGCTGAAGGCCGTGGACCATCTGCTGCCGGCGATAGAGATCGTCGGCAGCCGCATCGCCAACTGGAACATCCGCCTCGTCGATACCGTCGCGGACAACGCTTCCTCAGGTGCCTACGTGCTGGGCGGAACGCCCCGCCTGCCGCGCGACATCGACCTGCGGCTCGCCGGCATGGCGATGACGCGAGGCGGAGAGCCCGTGTCGGTGGGCGCGGGTGCTGCATGCCTGGCGCACCCGCTCAACGCGCTGGTCTGGCTGGCCCGCACCATGGCCCGCGTAGGGCGGCCACTGCGAGCCGGCGACCTCGTGCTGTCCGGCGCGCTGGGCCCGATGGTGCCGGTCAACGCCGGTGATGTCTTCGACGCACGCATCAACGGATTGGGCAGCGTGCGCGCCGTTTTCGAAACCACGGCCGCAAAGGCACCTACATGAACCATATTGAAGAAACGGCGGCACGGCTGGACACCGCCGCCCGCGCCGCACACGCCATCGCGCAGGTCGATCCGGACAATCAACTGTCCCTGGAGGAAGCCTATCTGATCCAGTGCGCAGTCGTGCAGCATCGCGTCGCCCGCGGCAACGCGCGCACTGGCGTCAAGATGGGATTCACCAGCCGAAGCAAGATGCTGCAGATGGGGCTTGCCGACGTGATCTGGGGCCGGCTGACCCAGGACATGAACGTCGAGGAGGGCGGCGCCATCTCTTTCGCGCGCTACGTGCACCCGCGCGTTGAGCCCGAACTGGCGTTCATCCTGAAGAAGCCGATCCCGGCCCACGCCACGGCGCCCGAGGCGCTGGCCTGCGTCGAAGCCATCGCACCGGCGCTCGAGATCATCGATTCGCGCTACGTCGATTTCAAGTTCACGCTGACCGACGTCATCGCCGACAACGCTTCGTCCAGTGGGTATGTGATCGGGCCGTGGTGCGATCCCTCGGTGGATTTCAGCAACCTGGGCCTGACGCTGAACATCGACGGCCGCGTGATCCAGGTCGGGTCGACGGCCGCGATTCTCGGCCATCCCCTGCGTTCTCTCGTCGCCGCGGTGCGCCTGTCGGCAGCCTCCGGCGAGCCGCTGCAGGCCGGCGCGGTTGTCATGGCGGGTGGCGCCACGGCGGCCGAGTGGATCAAGCCGGGCAACGCCGTGAGTGTCGAGATCGAGGGCCTGGGTCAGGCCGCCTTCCGCGTGGAAGGAGAAAAACAGTGAGCGAGAAAGTCAAGGCCGCGATCATCGGCCCGGGCAATATCGGCACCGACCTGATGATCAAGGTGATGCGGCACGCCAGGCACCTGGAGATGGGCGCGATGGTGGGTGTCGATCCGGCGTCGGATGGCTTGGCCCGTGCGCAGCGGCTGGGCATTCCCTCGACGGCCGAAGGCGTCGAAGGCCTGCTGAAGATGGACGTGTTCCCATTCATCGACGTCGTCTTCGACGCGACTTCCGCCGGCGCGCACCGGCATCACGACGAGATCCTGCGTGCGCACGGCGTGCAGCTCATCGACCTGACGCCGGCGGCGATCGGCCCCTACGTCATCCCGGCCATCAACTTGGAGGACGAGGACGCGCCGAACATGAACATGGTGACCTGCGGCGGGCAGGCGACCATCCCGATGGTGGCGGCCATCTCGAGCGTGGCGAAGGTCCACTACGCGGAAATCGTCGCTTCGATCTCCAGCAAGTCAGCAGGCCCGGGCACGCGAGCCAACATCGACGAGTTCACCGAGACGACGCGCTCGGCAATCGAGAAATTGGGTGGCGCCGAGCGGGGCAAGGCCATCATCGTCCTGAACCCGGCCGAACCGCCGCTGATCATGCGCGACACGGTGTTCGTCCTGTCGGAGGACGCGGACCAGGAGACTGTGGAGAACAGCATAGCGCGGATGGTGGCGAAAGTGCAGGCCTACGTGCCCGGCTACCGCCTGAAGCAGCGCGTGCAATTCGAACGGATTCCCGCCGATCGGCCGCTCAACGTGCCGAAGCTCGGGCCCCGGCACGGGCTGAAGACCTCGGTGTTCCTGGAGGTCGAAGGCGCAGCGCACTACCTGCCTTCTTATGCCGGCAACCTGGACATCATGACCTCCGCCGCCCTGGCGTGCGGCGACATGATGGCGCGCCGCCGGCTGGCCGCCGGCACCGCACGCGGAGCGAGACTCTCATGAACAAGAAGATCTATATCTCCGACGTCACGCTGCGCGACGGCAGCCATGCCGTGCGGCACCAGTACAGCGTTGCGAACGTGAAGGCGATCGCCGCGGCGCTCGATGCGTCCGGCGTCGACAGCATCGAAGTCGCGCACGGCGACGGCCTGGAAGGCTCCAGTTTCAACTACGGCTTCGGCGCGCATACCGACGTCGAATGGATCGCGGCGGTCGCGCAGACCGTGCGCCATGCCAAGGTCGCAACGCTGCTGCTGCCCGGCATCGGGACGACCCACGACCTGCGCGTCGCCTATGACGCCGGCGCCCGCATCGTGCGCGTGGCGACGCACTGCACGGAAGCCGATGTCTCGAAGCAGCACATCGCGTACGCGCGTGAACTCGGCATGGAAGCGGTCGGCTTCCTCATGATGAGCCACATGATTCCGGCCGCGATGCTCGCGCAGCAGGCCAAGCTGATGGAGAGCTACGGAGCGGCATGCGTGTACGTCGTGGACTCCGGCGGCGCGCTGAACATGAACGACGTGCGCGACCGCTTCCGGGCGTTCAAGGACGTGCTCGATCCGGCCACGGAAACCGGTATTCACGCCCACCACAACCTGAGCCTGGGCGTGGCGAATTCGATCGTGGCGGTGGAGGAGGGATGCGACCGTGTCGATGCCAGCCTGGCGGGCATGGGCGCGGGGGCAGGCAATGCGCCGCTCGAGGTGTTCATCGCGGCCGCGGCCCGCCTGGGCTGGAACCACGGCACCGATCTTCTCAAGCTGATGGATGCCGCTGACGACCTGGTGCGCCCGCTGCAGGACCGCCCCGTCCGCGTGGATCGTGAAACGCTGGCACTCGGCTACGCCGGCGTCTACTCCAGCTTCCTGCGGCATGCGGAAGCCGCCGCCGCGAAGTACGGGCTCAAGACGGTGGACATCCTGGTGGAACTCGGACGCCGTCGCATGGTGGGCGGCCAGGAAGACATGATTGTCGACGTCGCACTGGACCTGCGCAAGGCATGCGAAGCGCAGGAAGCGGTCCACCACTCGGCCGCCTTCGCCAGTTCATGACCGGCGACCCGTATGTCAACGCCCCGGCCGCGACTCGAGCGTCACATCGTTGCTGAGCACGCCGATCCCGGGGATTTCCACTTCCACGGTATCGCCTGGTTGCAGCAGGCCGACGCCGGCCGGCGTGCCGGTCATGATCACGTCGCCCGGCAGCAGCGTCATGAAGCGGCTCAGGTAGGCGATGAGGAAGGGGACGGAGAACACCAAGTCCGCCGTCGACCCATCCTGCCGCATGGCGCCGTTGACGCGCGTGATGACCCGCTGCTTCGATGGATCGAGTCCGGTCACGATGTGAGGCCCGATCGGTGCGAAGGTATCGTAACCCTTGCCGGCCAGCAGGCACCCGAACGCCGATTCGCGGCGCTGCACCACCCGGTCGCTCACGTCGTTGCCGCAGGTGTAGCCCAGCACATAGTCCAGCGCATCCGCTTCGGTCACGTAGCGCGCGGTCTTGCCCATCACGGCGCAGAGCTCGCCCTCGTAATGGACGATCTCGCCGTCCCAGGGGTACACGATGGAGTCGCCCGGCCCCACGGCCGCTGTGCTCGGCTTCATGAAGATCACGGGCGCCTCGGGCTCCTTCTTGCCGGACTCTTTCGTGTGTTCGCGGTAGTTGTAGGCCGCACCGAAGATGCGCGGCCGCTCGATGGGCGCCAGCAGCTTCGCTTGCGCGAGCGGGTCGATATCGCCGGTTTCGACCAGGCCTTCGAACGGCGGTGCCGCCAGCCGGCGCAGCCGGTCGCCTTCGACGATGCCGTAGTGGATGCGGCCCTGCAGCGCGTAACGCGCGATGTGGGTGGTGTTGTTCATCTATGCGGCTCCGTGGCTAAATTAAGGCTAACGTTAGCTCAAATTGACTTCGCATGTCAATCGATTCTGGTTAGTTGCAATAGGGGCTATCAGAGAGCTTGACAGCTATTCGCTTCCACGCCAGAATTGCGCAAACGATAGCACAAAGGAGACGGAAACATGCACAGATCCCCGGCCGCGCCGGCACCGGCGAGCCCCACCAACGAGAGGTGTCCGCAGTGAGCTTCAGCCTGCTTGCGCAAACCGCCATCGGCGGCATGCTGCTCGGCGGCATCTACGGCCTGCTGGCCTTGGGGCTCAGCCTCAGCTGGGGCCTGCTGCGCCTGGTGAACCTCAGCCACTTCGCGCTGGCGTTCCTCAGCGCCTACCTCACATACCACCTGGGCACGCGGTTCAACGTTGCGCCCTGGGTCGCCGTGTTCGGCATCGTTCCGCTGTTCTTCGCGGTGGGTGTCGCACTGCACGCGCTGTTCGTGCGCTTCAAGGTCAGCGAATTCGCTTCGATGCTGGTGACCTTCGGCATCACCGTGCTGATCGAATCCGTCATCCAGTGGATCTGGTCGGCCGACTATCGCAAGTTCGAAACGCCCTACGCGCTGGAGTCGCTGAAGATCGGGCCGGTGTTCGTGCCCAAGCTGGAACTGCTGGCGTTCATGTGCGCCGCCGTGCTGGCGGTATCGGTGTGGGCCGCGTTGCACAAGACGATGCTGGGCCGGGCGCTGCGCGCTGCCGCGCATGACGGACCCATTGCCGCTGCCTTCGGGGTCAACGCCGTGCGGCTGTCCTACCTGCTGGCCGGCGCGTGCTCGGCGTTGGCGGGCATCGCAGGCATCTTCATCGCGCTGACATCCACCCTCGCGCCGTCGCAGATCGAAGCCTGGATCGGCGTGGTGTTCGCGGTGGTCATCATCGGCGGCCTCGCCAACCCCATCGGCGCTCTCTGTGCGGGCGTGCTGATCGGCGTCTCCGAGGCCATCACCATGGCCGTGGTCAACCCGGCGTGGGCGCCCCTGGTGGCCTTCTCCATCCTCATCGCCTTGCTGCTGTGGAAGCCCAAATGGCTCTGAACATCCGAACCTTGGCGCCGATCGCCGGCATCGGCCTGGTGGCCCTGCCTTACCTGGGCGCGCCCGACTTCTACCTGTCGTACCTGTACGTCATCTTCTTCTGGGTGGCACTGGCCACCAGCTGGGGCATCCTGAGCGGCTACGCCGGCTACTGGAGCTTCGGCCACGCCGCCTTCTTCGGCGCCGGTGTCTACACGACGGCAACGCTTGCGGCCAAGTGGGGCCTGCCGTTCCTGCTCACCATTCCGCTGGCGGCCGGGGTGTCGGCGCTGCTGGCGCTGGGCATCGGGCTGGTGGTGTTCCGTATCCATTCGCTGCGCGCCGAATTCTTCGCACTGCTCACGCTGTCGGTGACGTACGTGGTGGCGGCGATCATCTCCAACACCCCGGTCGACGGCGGCGCCGGGGTGTACTTGAGCAACGTGCCGCTGCCGACCTTCGGCACGTCGGTCCCCGGCGCGATCTACCTGCTGGGCCTGGCACTGGCCGCCGGCGCGTTGGGCATCTCGCGCTGGATCCAGCACTCGCGGTTAGGCGCGGGCTTGTTGGCGATTCACGACGACGAAGACGTGGCCGAAGTCAAGGGTGTGCCCACGCTGCGCTTCAAGTTGGCCGCATTCGCCATCTCGTCGGCCATCGCCGGCGCGGCGGGCGCGATCCAGGCTGCCTATGTGGGCTACGTGACGGTAGCCGATACGTTCGCGATCACCGTGCCGCTCTACGTCGTGCTCATGAGCATCCTGGGTGGCGCAAGGCACTGGGCCGGTCCGGCGATCGGTGCCACGCTGATCACGATCGCGCTCAGCCTGGTGGTGGGCAGCGGCCACGCCGAGGTGGGTCGCGCGGGCGTCGCGCTGGCGCTGATCATCGTGATCCTCGTCCTGCCCGAAGGCATCGCGCCGAGCCTGCTGGGATGGGTGCGCAGGTTCGCCGGTCCTGCGCCAGCGCCGCGGCCGTTGCCGCGGGCCAAGCTCGCGCTGGCGCCGACGCCTCCTGCGGCGCCGGGCGCCGACACGGTGCTGCTGCAGTGCCGGGACGTCGTCAAGAGCTTCGGTGGCATCCAGGCGCTGCGTGGCGTGACGCTGGACGTGCACGAGGGCGAGATCCTCGCGCTGGTCGGCCCCAACGGTTCGGGCAAGTCGACTTTGATCAACATGATCAGCGGGCACTTCGCGCTGTCCGGCGGCTCGATCTCACTGAAGGGCAAGACCATATCGGGCCAGCCGCCGCATCGCATCGCCCGCGAAGGCATCGCCCGCACCTACCAGATCCCGCGTCTCTTCGAACACCTCACGGTGCTGGAGAATGTGCGCCTGTGCGCGGCCTTTGGCCCAGCGCTTCAGATCGGCGACGAGGACCCGGACGTGATCGCGCGCCGCTGGCTCGCCTTCACCGGCCTGGAAGCCAAGGCCAACTTGCTGCCGCGCGCGCTGAACCTGCACGAGCGCAAGTTCGTCGAGTTCTCGCGCGCCCTGGCGGCGCAGCCCAGCCTGCTGCTGCTGGACGAAGTGTTGTGCGGGCTCACGCCATCGGAGGTGGACCAGGCCGTGGCGCTGATCAAGCGCATCCGCGCCGGCGGCACCACCATCGTCTTCGTCGAACACCTGATGCGCGCGGTGGTCGCGCTCGCCGACCGCATCGCGGTGCTGGACCAGGGCAAGCTGCTCGCGCTGGGCGCTCCGCGCGAAACGATGCAGCATCCCGAAGTCATCGGCGCCTACCTGGGGACAGCCCATGCTGCTTGATGTCCGCAACCTGAATGTTGCCTACGGCGACGCCCCGGCGGTGTGGGACGCGTCGCTCTCCATCGGCGCCGGCCAAGTCGTCTCGGTGGTCGGCCCCAACGGCGCCGGCAAGAGCACGCTGATCAACGCCATCGCCGGCGTCCTGCGTCCCACCAGCGGGGACGTTCTGTTCAACGGCACCGATCTTTCGCGCCTGGCGAACCACCGCGTGTGCGAGCACGGCGTGGCCATCGTGCCCGAGGGCCGACGCCTCTTCACGCACATGTCGGTGCTGGAAAACCTGGAGCTGGGTGCCTATGCCCAGCGACGCGCGCAGCTGCAAGAGTCGCTGGAGGAGGTGTTCACGCTCTTTCCGATCCTGCGCGAGCGCAAGCACCAGGTATCCGGTTCGATGTCCGGCGGACAGCAGCAGATGGTGGCCATCGGCCGGGCCCTGATGGCGCGGCCGCGTCTGCTGTTGATGGACGAGCCCTCGCTCGGCCTGTCGCCCGCAATCGTCGACGACATGTTTCGCATCATTGCCACGATCAACGAGCGGGGCGTGGCCGTACTGCTGGTGGAGCAGAACATCACCAAGGCGCTGGAGCTGGCGCATCACGCCTACGTCATCGAGCAGGGGCGCATCGTCACCTCCGGCTCGCCGCGGGATTTGCTTGCCAACCCCAAGATCAAGGAGGCCTACCTTGGCGTCTGATCACTCATTCGGCAAGGGCGTGCCAGCGGCCATCCGCCGTGTGGTCACCGGTCACGACGGTGCGGGCCGTGCGGTGGTCGCTGCGGATGGCGCACCGCCGCGCACCAGCGTGTTCCAGCACATCCCAGGCATGGTGTCGCGCCTGGTGTGGGCGACGCCTGGCGTGCCCGCATTGCCGCACGACGGTGGCGATCCGACATCGGCGATCGCGAACATCGTGCCGGGCCCAGGCGAGAGCCGTCTGCTGATCGTCACGTTTCCGCCGGACAGCGTGTTCGCCTCGCCGGACTTCGACGGCGCCGCCGCGCAGCGCGAGAACCTCTCGGTCAGCCCCGGCCTTGCTGAGCGGTTCGAGCCCGATGGCATGCACGAAACACCAACGGTCGACTACGGCATCGTGCTCGACGGCGAGGTCTGGCTGGAACTGGACGACGGCTGCGCCGAACGGCTCGTCCAACACGACGTGGTGGTGCAGAACGGCACCCGCCACGCCTGGCGCAACAAGAGCACGCGGCCGGCGACGCTGGCCTTCGTGCTGATCGGCGCAGCGCGCCGGTGAATCAACCATCAACGGAGACTAGTTTGACCGATACCAGCATCTCGAAAGTCAGGGGCCGGCGCGTCTGGGACTCGCGCGGCCGCCCGACCGTCGAGGCGGAAGTGCATTTGCAGTGCGGCGCCGTAGGCCGCGCCATCGCGCCGGCCGGCGCGTCCATGGGCAGTGGCGAGGCCGTGGACCTGCGTGACGGTGGAGGCCGCTTTGGCGGCATGGACGTGCAGCGGGCCTGCGCCTCCATCAACGGCGAGATTGCCAAGGCGCTGGCCGGGCGCAACGCCTGCGACCAGATCGGTGCCGACGCCTGCATGGTGGACCTGGACGGCTCGCCCAACCGCGGCCGCCTCGGCGGCAACGCCATCGTCGCGACCTCGATGGCGGTTCTGCATGCCGCCGCGGCGGCGATGCACCAGCCCGTGTGGCGCTACCTGGCCGGAGATCGCGCGGTGCGCCTGCCGCTGCCCGAGATCCAGATTTTCGGCGGTGGGGCCCATGCCGAGCGCCGCGTGGATGTGCAGGACTTCATGGTCATGTGCCCCTGCGCAAGCAGCTTCGGCGAAGCGCTGGACTGGACGGCGGAGATCTACCGCGCCGCCGGCGCGCGGCTGCGCGCCGCGGGCAAGCTGCAGGGCGTGGCCGACGAGGGCGGCTACTGGCCCGTGTTCAAGTCGAACGAGGAAGCCCTGGACGCGCTGGTCGAGGCCATCACGGACGCCGGCTTGAAGCCCGGCCGCGACGTGGGCATCTCGCTGGACATCGCCGCGTCGGAATTTGGACGCAACGGTCACTACGAACTCGCGCTGGAGGGCCGCAAGCTTGACACGCAAGGCATGGTCGACATGCTGGGCCGCTGGCTGGACAGCTACCCCATCCTCTCGGTCGAGGACCCGGTGGCCGAGGACGACGCCGAAGGCTTCCGCATGTTCACCGAGGCGCACGGCAAGCGCTGCCAGGTGATCGGCGACGACTTCCTCGTGACCCACGCGGGCCGGGTGGAAGCGGCAGCCAAGGCTCGCACGCTCAACGCGGTACTCGTCAAGCCGAACCAGGCCGGCACCGTCAGTGAAGCGCACGCCGCGCTGCGCGCGGGCAAGGCCGCGGGCTTCGGAACCATCGTGTCCGCCCGCTCGGGCGAGACCGAAGACACCACGATCGCGCACCTGAGCGTCGGCTGGGACGCCGGCCAGTTGAAGGTGGGTTCGTTCACCCGATCCGAGCGAATGGCCAAGTGGAATGAGGTGCTGCGCATCGAAGAGGCGTTGGGCAGTGAGGCGAAGTTCGCCGGCTGGAGCGCCTTGCCGTTCGCGCGTCATGACTGAAAGCAAAGGAACAGAAAGATGAAAGACATGAGTGTCATCAAGCTGGCGGCCATTTCTGGCAGCCTCAGGGCCGCATCGGCCAACACGGCGGTGCTGCGCACGCTGCAGGACCTGATGCCCGCGGGCGTGGAGATGGACCTGCTGCCGCTGGACGGGCTGCCGCTCTACAACCAGGACCTGGACGGTACGACGCCGCCGACCGAGGTGGCCGCGTTCAAGGCGGCCATCACCGCCGCGGATGGTCTGGTGATCTGCACGCCCGAATACAACTTCGGCATCCCCGGTGTGCTGAAGAACGCGCTGGACTGGACATCGCGGCCCGCCTTTGCGTCGCCTTTGAAGCACAAGCCGGCCCTCATGATGAGCTGCTCGCCGGCCTTCACCGGTGGCGCGCGTGCCCACGCGCAATTGCGCGAGACCCTGACCGGTGCGCTGTCACGCGTGGTGGTGCGCCCACCGGTGGTGATCGGTGGCGTCCACACCAAGATCCAGCAGGGCCTGCTTGCCGATGAGGCCAGCCTGAAGTTCGCCCTCGAGGCCATCGACGACCTGGTTGCCGAGATCCACGCGCAACGCCATGCGGCGGTCTATCGCCAGACGCGGCCAGCCGCATCGTTGGCCGCCGCCGTCCCCCAATCCTGAGAGGAGTCCATCCATGCTGCCAGCCGTCGACCTGAAGCCGCCGTTCAACATCACGCGCGCGAGCCACATCGTGCTGCACGTGTCCGACTTGAAGAAGAGCCGCGACTTCTACGTGAAGATCATCGGTCTCGTCGTCAGCGACGAAACCGCGACCGAGTGTTATCTGCGCGGCCTGACCGAAGCCGGCCACCACAGCCTGGTGCTGGTGCAGACCCAAGGCGAAGCCACCTGCAGGCGCATCGGCTTTCGGGTGTACTTCGACGAAGACCTCGACGTGGCGTTCAAGTGGTTCAAGGACCAGGGCCTGCCGGCCGCGTGGGCGGAGGTGCCATACCAGGGCCGCACGCTCCACGTGGAGGACCCGTTCGGCACGAAGCTCGAACTCTGCGCGCACATGACCGTGCGCGAACGCATGTTCCTGAAGTTCGAACAGTTCACCGGCGCCCACGCCCAGCGCCTGGATCACTTCCAGATCTTCGCACCGGACACCTACAAGTCCTGCGAGTTCTATAGCCGGCTCGGCTTTCGCAACTCCGAATACCTCGCGCACGGCGACAAGCTGCTGGGCGCATTCATGTACCGCAAGGGCACCTGCCTGGACTTGGCGATCGTCGAGAACACCGGGCCGAAGATGCATCACTTCGCCTACATCATTCCCGAGCCGCAGCTGATCTTCACCGCCTGCGACCTGGCCGGCAACTTCGGCTACGGCGGATCTGTGGACCGCGGCCCCGGCCGGCATGGCCCGGGCGGCATGTTGTACGTGTACCTGCTGGATCCCGACGGTCACCGCATCGAGCTGTGCGACGGCCACTACCAGACCATCGACACCGAGGTGGAACCGGTGCGCTGGGAAGCCGCGTCACTCAGCACCAACGTGCGCTGGGGCCTGCCCGCCACCGAGCGCTGGTATTCCCACGCTTCGCCGTTCGAGGGCGCTGTATTGAACAAGCCCGAGAAGGCACCGAGCCCCCTGACGCTCGAAACCTACATCCAACAGCAGATCGCGGCCAAGGCCGCCTGAACCCCAAGCGAAAGAACACACATGGCACGAGTCAAATACCTTCGGCGCGCTGAAGCCGCCAACCAGGCGATCTTCGACCGGCTGGAAAAGGAGCGCAAGCTCCCCACCGCCAACATCTTCCTGGCGCTGACGCAGACGCCCGATCTGCTGGACGGCTTTCTCACCTACGCCAACGCGCTGCGCGGCTCATCGCTCAACCCGAAGCTGCGCGAGCTGGCGATCCTCACGGTGGGCTACTGCACCGGCTCGCAGTACGAGATCGCGCACCACCAGTCGCATGCCGAGAAAGCCGGTGTGTCGCGCGAACAGTTGAAGGCCGTGGCGCAGGTTGACACCTCGGCGCTGTTCGACGAGCAAGAGAAGGCAGTCATGGCCTTCGCGCGCGAATCGACCCATCGTGTCGACGTGAACGACACGGCGTGGGCTGCCGTCGCGAGCTTTCTGAGCGAGCCCGAGCTGATCGCATTGACCCTCACCGTCGCTTGGTACAACTCCGGCGTCCGGATCATGGGGGCGCTCGCGATCGACCTGGAACCCGGCTACACCAGCTGACCACCCCGTCCGTCATTCGAGGAGACAACACATGAAGAAGATCGCGAGCCTGCAAAGGCGTTCCCTTGTCGCGGGTGCCGTCGGCGCCGCGGTAGCAGCCGCAGTGCCCTCGTGGGCGCAACAGCCCTCGGGTGCGCCGATCCGCGTCGGCGGCACGCTGCCCCTGACCGGCCCGCTGGCCGGCGTGGGCATGATCCACAAGATCGCCGGCGAGGCATTCGTTGACGCGGCCAACAAGCGCGGCGGCCTCTTGGGCCGCAAGCTCGAATGGGTGCTGCTGGACGACCAGTCGCAGCCGGCCAACACGCGCACTCTGTACGAGCGCCTGATCACGTCCGAGAAGGTGGACCTGCTGATGGGCCCCTACGGCACCAGTTCGATCATCGCGGCGATGGGCGTGGCGCAGCGCTTCAACAAGCTGTACATCCAGAGCAGCCTCGGCGACCCGGCGTTGGCGCCCTACGAGTTGCAGTTCCCCGCGTTGCCGCTGGGCGCCGACCCGCGCATCGCCGACACCGAGGTCATCCTCGACGCTTACGCCAGCACGGCCAAGCCGCCGAAGACGATCGCCTTCGTTACGAGCAAGTTCCCCTCGGCACTCGATCTGGCGAAGGGTGGCCAAGAGGTCGCGGCCAAGCGCGGCTTGAAGACCGTGCTCTCGCTCGAATACGAATTCGGCACGCGCGACTTCGGCAGCATCGCCGCGCGCATCAAGGACGCCAACCCTGACCTGCTGTGGTCCGGCGCCATCGGCCTGGAGGCCGCGCAACTGCTCGACGCCATGAAGCGCATCGAGTACCAGCCGCGCGATCACTTCTACCTGTTCCCCGCACCCGGCCCCACGGCCGCGCATCCGGCGGCCAATGGCCTCACCAGCCTCACCTGGTTCGAAGACCATGCGCCGTTCACCGACTACCCCGGTGCGACGGAGCTGGTGGGCCTGTACGTCGATCGCGCCAAGGCAGCCGGTCTGCCCTACACACGCGTCGACTACCAGGCCGCCGCCGAATACGCGGCGTGGCAGATGCTGGCCGCCGCCGTCAAGGCCGTGGGCCGCATCGACGACAAGGCGATGGCCGCGTGGCTGAAGGCCAATGCGGTGGAGACCGTGCTCGGCCCGCGGCGCTTCGACGGCAAGTTCAACAGCGGCGTTGCCGACACCAAGCTCAAGCAGGTGCAAGGCGGCAAGTGGGTCACGGTGTGGCCACCCAAGTTCCGCCCACCGGGCATTGCGCTCCTCGCGCCTTGAAGGCATGGATTGCGGATCAAGTCCGCAATGACAACCGATTTTGACAAAGGAAACTCACACATGAAGACCATGGTTGCAGCGCGGCTGCATGAGCTGCACAAGCCGATGACGCTCGACACCATCCCCGTCCCCAAGCCCCGGCCCACCGACGTGGTGGTGCGCGTGAAGGCCTGCGGGATCGTGCCGAACATGGCCAATGTCATCAACAACTGGCCCAGCTGGTTCCCGCACCAGCCACTGCCCAAATTCCCCGCCATCTTCGGCCTGGACCCGGCCGGCGTGATCGAGGAAGTGGGCGAGGCGGTGATCAACGCCAAACCCGGCGACCGCGTGTACGTGAGCCCGCTGCGTTCGTGCGGGTCGTGCAAGGCCTGCCGGTCGGGGCAGCGAAGCCAGTGCCGCTACTACACGCTCAATGGCTACTTCAGCACCAGCCGCGACGGCCAGAAGATTTTCGACCTGTACCCCTATGGCGGCTTCGGCGAATACATGACGGCACCCGAGTATTCGCTCGTCAATCTGCCGGACAACATCAGCTTCGAGCAGGCGGGCCGCTTCGGTTACTTGGGGACTTCGTACGGCGCACTGAAGAACGCAGGCGCGGGCCCGGGCCAGGTCGCGTTGATCGACGGCATCACCGGCACGCTGGGCGTCGCCGCCACCGTGCTCGGCCTGGCAATGGGTCTGTCCCGCATCCTGGGCACTGGGCGTGACGAGGAACTGCTGCGCCGCGTGAAGGCGCTGGCACCGGATCGCATCGAGGTCATGCGTTTGGGCGAAGGCTCCAGCGGCGAGTGGGCCAAGGCGATGACGGGCGGCGACGGCGCGGACTTCGCCATCAGCGCGCTGGGCGCGAAGGCGCCCGTGGCCACCATGCTCGATTCGATGAAGGGCGTGCGCCGCGGCGGCAAGGTGGTGAATGTGGGCGGCGTGGCGGACGATCTGCCGATCGACGTGAAGTGGCTGATGGACGAGCAGATCCAGCTGATCGGCTCCAACTGGTTCACCACCGCGCAGGGCCAGGAGATGGCGGACATGGTGGCAACCGGCACGCTGGACCTGTCGTACCTGCAGCATCGCAAGTTCCCGCTGTCGCAGGTGAACGAAGCGATCTCCGGCCTGAAGGACCGCGAGGGCGGCTTCAGCAACTACGTTGTGCTGCCGTGAACCGTAGACGCACGTTCGCCGTGATGCTGGCCGCGTGGGCGGCCGGCATCTGCATGGCTCAAGGCAGCGACCCCATCGTCGTGGGCCAGACCGCCATCGCCAGCGGCCCAGTCGCCGGTTTTTCCCGGGAGCCGGCGCTGGGCATCCAGGCCATGCTGGCGAGCGTGAATAAGGCCGGTGGCATCCGGGGCCGGCAAGTCGTGCTGCGGCAGCTGGATGACGCGAATTCGGCGGAGAAGGCCGAGGCCAACGTGCGTGCGCTGGTGCAGCAGGGCGCTGTGGCGATCCTGATGCCGATCGGCACTCTGCCGGCGGCTGGCGCCAGGAAGGCGGCCGAGGAGCTCAAGGTCCCGGTGATCGGCCCGTACACCGGCGCGGGGCAGGTCTATGCCGAAGGCTCCAGCGTCTATCCGCTGCGCATCAGCTTCGTTGAAGAGGCCACGCGCATCGTGAACCACATGGCCCTGATCGGCCAGACGCGCATTGCCGCGATCCGCAACGACAACCCGGGGGCCAAGGTGCCCGTCGACGCGGCGCGCAAAGCCCTGCAATCTCGTGGCAGCGACCTGGTGGGCGAGTTCGTGCTGTCGCAGGACGGCAGCGACGCGGCCGCCAAGGCGAAACAGCTGGCCGCGCTGAAGCCGCAGGGCGTGATCATGTCCGCGTCGAACCCGGTGGCGGCGAACTTCATCAAGGCCTACAAAGCCACGGGCGTGAGCTCGCAGTTCTACAGCACCTCGTTCCTGAACGGCAACCAGTTGCACAAGGACCTGGCGGATGCCGCCGCCGGTGTCGTGATCATGCAGGTGGTGCCGTCGCCCCGGGCGAACATCCGCCTTGCCGCCGACTACCGCGCCGCGATGGCAGCCATCGGCGCGGGCCAGCAGCTCAGTCATGCGAGCTTCGAAGGCTATATCGCGGCCAGGACGCTTGTCGACGCGCTCAAGAGAACCGCTGCGCCCGTCAAACCCGCTGCCCTGCAGCAGGCCCTGCAATCCATGAACGGCTACGACCTGGGCGGCCTCGCGATCAGCTTCCGTGACCAGGCGCATGGCGCGCTGAACTACGGTGAGCTGTCGATGATCGGCCGCCAAGGCGTTTTTGTTCGCTGAATCCCCATGACACACACTGTTCTTCTCACCGACTACGCCTGGCCCGACGACAGTGTCGAGCGCGGCATCATCGAAGGCGCCGGCATGCGCCTCGTCAGCGGACCGGCCGACCCGGCACCGGCGGCGCAGATCGAATCGCTCGCCCGCGACTGCCAGCCCTCGGCCATCCTGACTTGCTGGGCGCAGGTCACCGCCGCCGCGATCGAATCGGCGAAGCCGCTACAGATCGTCGCCCGGCTTGGCGTCGGCCTGGACAACATCGCGGTTGACACGGCCACGTCTCGCGGCATCTGGGTCACCAATGTGCCGGACTATTGCGTCGAGGAAGTCTCGGACCACGCCGTCGGCTTTGCACTCGCCTGGACCCGAGGCCTCGTCCACTTCGACCGCGAAGTGCGTGCCGGCCGCTGGGCACCCTCGAGTGCGCGGCTGCGGCGCCTGGCCGAACTGACTTGCGGCATCGTGGGCTTTGGGCGCATCGGCCGTGCGACGGCGCGCAAGCTCGCCGCGTTCGGGTGCCGCCTGCTCTCCTACGACCCTTACCCAGGCACGCCAACGCCCGGCGTCGAAAGCGTGGATCTCGAATCCCTGATGTCCCGCAGCGACATCGTGATCGTGCATGCGCCGCTCAGCCCCACGACCCATCACTTGATCGATGCGCAGCGCCTCGCGCTCATGCGACCGGGCGGACTGCTGATCAACGTGAGCCGCGGCGCGGTGGTTGACACGGACGCTGTGACCCGGGCGCTGGAGGAGGGCCGCCTCGCCGCCGCCGGGCTCGACGTGCTGGAGTCGGAGCCCGCAGTGCCGCAAGCCTTGCTGTCGCAACCCGGCGCCATGCTTACGCCGCACGTCGCCTTTTCGTCGGACGCGTCGCTGCTGGAACTGCGTCGCCGCGCGGCCGAGGAAGTGGTCCGTGTGCTGAAAGGCGATCAACCGCGCGAACCCCGTAACGCACCCGCAGGCAACCGATGACCGATGCATCCACCGCGCCCGACGCTTCGCTGACGGCGTTTCTCATCGGACAGCGATTGGCCGGCCCCCATGAGCCGGCCCAATGGCATCCGCTGGCCGGCGGAGTTTCGTCCGATATCTGGCAGGTCGAGCTGCCCGGCCGGTCGATCTGCATCAAGCGCGCCCTCCCTCAGTTGAAGGTGTCGGCCGAATGGCTGGCGCCGGTCGATCGCAACGCTTACGAATGGGCGTGGATGCAATTCGCGGCGCAGCACTGCCCCGGCAACGTGCCGACGCCGCTCGCCCATGACGAAGCAGCGGGCCTGTTCGCGATGTCGTTCCTCGCGCCGAACGCGCACCCGGTCTGGAAGCAGCAGCTGATGGCGGGGCAGGTCGTGCCCGCGACGGCCAGGGCGTTGGGTGAAGTCCTCGGGCGGCTGCATGCGGCGAGCGCGCAAGAGTGCGGCCTTCCGTCGGCCTTCGAAACGATCGACAACTTCCTCGCGCTGCGGCTGGACCCTTATCTGCTGGCGACGGCTGCGCGGCATCCGAGCTTGTCCTTGCAGCTGTCGAAGCTGGCGGTGCGTACGGCTGGCACGCAGCGCGCGTTGGTGCACGGCGACGTGAGTCCCAAGAACGTGCTGGTGGGCCCAGAGGGGCCGGTGTTGCTGGACGCGGAGTGCGCGTGGTATGGCGATCCGGCGTTCGACCTCGCGTTCTGCCTCAACCACCTTCTGCTCAAGTGCCTGGCGCGACCCGAGGCAAAGGATGTCTTGCTCGATTCGTTCGACATCCTCGCGCAGGAGTATCTGGCGCATGTCAACTGGGAGCCCTCCCACTCCCTGGAAGCGCGCTCGGCTGAGCTGCTGCCGGCACTGATGCTGGCGCGTGTGGACGGCAAGTCGCCAGTCGAATACCTCACCGATCCCGCCGCCAAGTCACTGGTGCGCAGCGCCGCCAGCGCGCTGATCGAGCGGCCCGTGACGCAGCTGGACTCGGTCGCGCAAGCCTGGCGGCGTGCACTGGCCTCGTAGGGAAGCAAGCCCATGGAAGCGGCGCAACGAGTGTCCTTCATCCAAAGGGAGCCGAACCTGGCGCGCCTCGACCTGGTGTCGCTGCGGCTGGTCCTCCTGTGCACGGAACTGGGCAGCCTCTCCCTGGCGGCCGGCGCGTCGAACCTGTCGCTGTCGGGCGCCAGCGGGCGCGTGGCACGCATCGAGCGGGCCTATGGCCGCAAGCTGTTCATCCGCCAGGCTCGCGGGCTCGAGCCCACGGTCGAGGGCGTTATCGTTGCGCGACACGCGCGCCGCGTGCTCGATGTTCTGGGGGAGATGAGCCAGAGCCTGGCCCAGGCGCGGCCGTGCTACCCCGCATGATCAGAGTCGCCGGCGACAACGAGGTGTAGGCGGGCCACGCGGCAGGTTTTTGCTTCAGCTGGTGCACGAACCACAAGCCGCAGGCTGTGGCCAGCTCGGACACGGGGAGGCCGATGGTGGTGAGGCCCGGGCCCCACCACTTGTAGCCGCGCTCGTCGCCGAAGCCGACGACCGACAGGTCGCGCGGGACTTCGATGCCCTGATCCTGCAGTTCGTCCAGCAGGCTGAAGGTGTGATGCACGGCCCCGGTCACGATGGCCGTAGGAGGCTTCTTCACCGCAAGCAGCCGTCGTGCCGCCTGCCGGCCGAAGTCCATGTCACCGGGCGGGCCCAATTCCTCCAGCCCCGCGGCGTGTGCGCCGGCCTCGGTCAATGCGCTGCGAAAGCCTTTCAGACGCGCCGCGCCGGTGGGGATTTCTTCCAGGCCGCCGATGTAGGCGATGCGGCGATGGCCCAGGTCCACCAGGTGCTTCGTTGCCTGGTGGAGCGCCTGCGTGTCGTCGATGCCGAACCATTGCTCGCCCAGCGCCGGGTACCTGCGCAGCAACTGGATGTGGGGCGTGGCCTTGAGCAGGCGCACGGCTTCCGGGTGCGGACGAACGCTCGGTACCAGGATGACACCGGCGACATCGACACCCAGCAACTCACGCACGTGCTTGAGTTCCACCTCGCGGTCGTCGTCCGTTTCCGACAGCATGAGCTGCAGGTTCTCCTTCTCCAGGCATTTGGACAGCGCGTGGGCGATCGTGGAATAGAAGCTGTTGCGGATGTCGGGAACGATCAGCCCCACCAGGTTGCTGGAGGCGCCTCGCATCATCCGCGCCGCGCGATTGGCGACGTAGCCGATTTCGGCGGCCACCTGCGCCACCTTTTTCTTCATGCCATCGCTGATGCGCGGGTCGTCGGCGAGAGCGCGACCCACGGTGGATGCGGAAACGTTCAGGCGGGCCGCGATGTCCTTGATCGTCACCATGGGCAGCGTCTCATGTGAATTTGCATGAACGATAGCATAGCGCAGGGTCGCCGGAAGGCAGCGACTTCCAACATCCACCCTTCGTAAATCCAGAAACCTCATTGACGCATCTGGGGCTGCTCTTCTAGACTTTGCGCTAACGATAGCACCAAGACATCGCCAAGAAGAACCCCCTCGATCAACCCACTCTGGAGACATCAATGAAATTTCGTCTGACCGCGGCCGCCGCGCTCACCGTGCTGGCCGGCCTGGCGCACGCCCAATCTTCCGTGACCCTGTTCGGCGTGGTCGACACCAGCCTGAAGTCCGTGTCCAACGGCGGCGTGAGGTCCACGCAGCTGAGCACCGACGGCCTGTCCAATTCGCGCCTGGGCTTCCGAGCCGAGGAAGACCTGGGTGGTGGCATGAAAGCCGGCGCGTGGCTCGAAGCCGCGCTGAACCCCGACACGGGCAGCATCAATGCCTCGGGCAAATTCTGGCACCGCCGCTCCACCGTGAGCCTGTCGGACTCCTGGGGCGAGCTGCGCCTGGGCCGCGACTTGAACCCGTCGTTCTGGAACCTCTCGATCTTCGATCCGTTCGGCACTTGTGGCGTGGGCTCGGGCTTCAACCTGGTGACCAATCTCGGCAGCGGTGCACAGACACTGCTGCGCACGGACAATGCCGTCGCGTACCTGCTGCCGTCGAACCTCGGCGGTTTATATGGCCACTTCATGCTGGCGCCGAGCGAAGGCGTGGCGGGTAACAAGTACAAAGGTGGGCGCCTGGGCTACCAGAGCGGCCCACTCAACGTCGCCGCGGCGTACGCGACGACCGCCACCGCGACAGCCGACGACTTCAAGCTGGTGAACGTGGGCGTCTCCTACGACTTGAAGGCAGTGAAGCTGTTTGCCCTCAACAACACCGCGAAGTACGGTGCGAAGAAGCAGGTGAACTGGGAGATCGGCCTGACCGCGCCGGTTGGGGGCACGGGCCTCGTGCGCGCGAGCTACCAGCGAGCCGACGCATCAGGCGCCGGGACCGACGCGAACGACGCGCGCCAGATCGCGATCGGTTATGTGCACAACCTGTCGATCCGCACGGCCTTGTATGCGTCGGCCTCGCACGTGCGCAACAGCGGTGCCGCCGCCTACGCCGTCGGCACGCCCCCGGCCGGAGTCCCGGGCAGCACCTCCAGGGGCTACGAGCTCGGCGTGCGCCACACGTTCTGAGCGGCGCCGAGATTCCCGGCGTTCAGAGCACGACCGGGATCTCGGTGGCGGGTGGCGTGTTGCGGCTGCGGCCGCAACGCACGAGGCCGTCGATCATCACCATGCCGACGCCGGGAATGTCGCCGAGTTGCACGCTCTCCAGCAAGCCCTTGCCGGCCGAGTGTTGGGCCTTGTCCATGAAGACGAAGTCGGCGGCACGGCCCGGTTCGATCAACCCGCAATTGAGGTTGCGAATCCTTGCCGTGTTGCCGGTGGCGAAGCAGAACACCAGCTCCGCCGGAATGCCGGCCAGGCTGGACAGCATGGCGACCATGCGAAGGATGCCGAGCGGCTGAACGCCCGAGCCCGCTGGACCATCGGTGCCCAGGATCACGCGGTGCGGGCACTTCAGCTGCAACGCCATCTGCGCGGCGGCGATCGCGACCTTCTCGTTGCCGTTGTGCACGATCTCGATCGCGCGCGAGGAGCGCTCGCACAGTTCGCAGACATGCGCTTCGGGCAGTGACGTATGGCCCCCGTTGATGTGCCCGATGATGTCGGCGTCGGCTTCGAGCACCACGTCCTTGTCGATCAGGCCCGAGCCGGGGATCGAGGGGCCGCCCGTGTGGATGGTGCTCTGGATGCCGTGCTTGCGCGCCCAGGCCACCATGCGCTGCGCTTCCTGGCCGGCCTTGACCGAACCCAGGCCTACTTCGCCGAGCAGCTTCACGCCGGCGTCGGCCAGGTCCTTGAAGTCCTGTTCGACCATGCCCTGCTCGATGACTGGCGCGCCGGCCAGCACCTTCACGCCGCCGGGCCGGAAGTTGTCGAATGCGCGTTGTGCCGTGATGGCCAGCGCTTTCAAACCGACGATGTCCTTGGGCCGGCCGGGCAGATGCACTTCACCGGCGGAGATCATCGTCGTCACGCCGCCGTTCATCGTCGAATCGATCCAGCCGATCTGGTTCTGGCGCGGCGTCCAGTCGCCGAACACCGGATGCACATGGCTGTCGATCAGGCCCGGTGCGACGCAGGTCTGGCGCGCGTCGATCAGCGTGGCGGGTTCGCTCGTGTCGCAATCTGCTGCGCGGCCCACCGAAGTGATGAGGCCATCGTGCACGACGATGGTGTCGGCGTCGAGGATGGGGCGGTCCAGGTCGCCCGACAGCAAGAGGCCGATGTTCTTGATGACGACCTTGCCGGACTTGCCGGTGCTCGTTGCGTCTGCCATGGAATGCTCCAGAATGTGTCGATGAATTTGATGTAGTGAATACTACATTGCCAAAGAGGCGCGGGCAAGAAGAACTAGGGTGACAGCTGGGCGGGATCGGGGTGGCGGGGCACTCTGCGCTGCGAATGTCCCCCGTCGCGGCAAGCCGCTCCCTCCTCCTTTATTTCGCTGCGCAGAGCGCCCCACCACCCCGATCCGGGAACCGTTGTTGGTGTTCGACCGTCGCGCGTCAACCCGGCGTCCGTGGCCGCGCGCTGCGACGCAGGGCATGACTGCCCGCTACGGCTTGACGGTGCGCAAAACCGCTTCGACAACGAACCCCTGCCAATGCGCCAAAGCCTCCGGGCTCTCCAGCTTCTCGCCCAGAAACGCCGACAACGTGTGGCGGTTCGACAGGTAGAAGTAGTTCATCGCGGCGATCATCAAATAGACGTCCCGGGCCGAGACGCCGCTGCGGAAGACCTTCTTGCGCACGCCGCTCTCCATCAGCTGCTCGATGATCTGGATGGCCGGCGAGGAATACTCGCGCGCGCGCAGCGACTTGGAGATGTGCTTGCCGCGGTGCAGGTTCTCGTCGTTCAGGAGCGTGATGAACTCGGGGTTGCGCTGGTAGAAATTCCACATGAAGGCGATGACGGCCTTGAGCGATTCTTCGGGCTGGTCGCTGCTCAGCTCCAGCGCCATCTCAGCCTCGTTGAACTTGCGGTACATGTCCTCCAGCACGGCAATGAAGAGGTCTTCCTTGCTGCCGAAGTAGTAGTAGATCATCCGGTCGTACGACTTGGCGGCCTTGGAGATCTCGTCGATGCGCCCGCCGGAGAACCCGTGCTTGGCGAAGATCTTGGTGGCGGCGCGAAGGATGCTGTCGCGCGTGTCTTGCGCTGCGAGTTCGCGCACGCCGGGCTTGCGCGCCAGCGGAGACTTGTTGGCGGGGTTGCGGCGCGGAGTGCTCGTGGTCATTGTTCGGCGAAGGCACGTTCTATCACAAATGCGCCGGGCCGCGAGGTGCTGCCTTCGGCGAAACCTTTGGCCTCCAGCATGTGCTTCAGGTCCTTCAGCATGCCGGGGCTGCCGCAGATCATGACACGGTCATCGTCGGGGTTGAGGTGCGGCACGCCCAGGTCGTCGAACATCTTGCCGTTGGCCATCAGGTCGGTGACGCGGCCCATCGTGCGATACGCCTCGCGCGTGACGGTGGGGTAGTAGCGCAGCTGGCCCGTGACCAGGTCGCCCAGGAATTCATGGGAAGGCAGATGTTCCACCAGCAGGTCGTGATAGGCCAGTTCTTCCTTCTGCCGCACGCCATGCACCAAGATGACCTGTTCGTACTTCTCATAGGTCGCGGGGTCGCGCACGATGCTCATGAAGGGTGCCAGGCCGGTGCCGGTCGACAGCAGGTAGAGCCGCTTGCCGGGCAGCAGGTAGTCGATCAGCAGCGTGCCCGTCGGCTTGCGCCCCACGATGATGCTGTCGCCCACCTGGATGTGCTGAAGCCGCGAGGTGAGCGGGCCGTCCGGCACCTTGATGCTGAGGAACTCCAGGTGTTCCTCGTAGTTGGCGCTGACGATGCTGTAGGCACGCAGCAGCGGCTTCTCGTTGACGCGCAGGCCGATCATCGTGAAGTGGCCGTTGGAAAAGCGCAGCGACTGGTCGCGTGTGGTCTTGAAGGTGAACAGCTTGTCGGTCCAGTGGTGGACTTCGAGGACCTTCTCTTCGTTGAATGCACTCATGGTGGTTGAGACGGAGTTGATGTTTCAGTTCGAGGCGGCCGGAGCGGACTCCAGGCCCGCCAGCTTGTTCTTGGCGTCTTTCCACAGCGCGGCGTCGGGCAGCGCTTCCTTGTGCTTGAGGATCAGCGGCCACTCTTGCGCGAGCTTCCTGTTGAGGTCGGTGAACGCCGCCATGTCGGCGGGCACTTCGGTGTCGACGTAGATCGCGTTGACCGGGCATTCGGGGATGCACACGGCGCAGTCGATGCACTCGTCCGGGTTGATCACCAGGAAGTCGGGGCCCTCGTGGAAGCAGTCCACGGGGCAGACCTCGACGCAGTCGGTGTACTTGCAGCGGATGCACGAATCGGTGACGACGTGAGTCATTCTGGGGCTCCTTCGCCCACTTCCGGGGCGTGAAAAAAATTCTTGCAACGGGGCGGACAATCGGCTAAATTGCGTTTCATGTAATAAGCACAACATGAACGTTAAGTGAATACTACATGAAACTCGCAACCGGTTCAAGAGACTTCAAGACCCATCCGCACAACGCCTAGCGCCATGACAGAACACACCAAGACCGACGGCCTGCCCGCGATGGATGCCAGCCCGGTGCCGCAAGTGCTGGAGCGCGCGGCGCCGCGCAACGAGCGCATGGCCGGCGACAAGATCGAATGCAACGCCTGCCCGGTGCTGTGTCAGATCTCGGCGGGCAAGACCGGCGCGTGCGACCGCTACGCCAACGCCGCCGGCGTGCTGATTCGCGTGGACCCGGTGGTGTTGTTGCGCAAGACGCTGGACGAGGGCGACAAGCAGGTGGTGCCTTTCACCGCGCGCGACGAGGCCGCAACGAGCGTCGTGCCGTCCGAGGAGCTGTTCGTCACCGGCATCGGCGCCTCCACCACATATCCCGACTACAAGCCCGCGCCGTTCATCGTCTCTTCGCAAGCGCAAGGCGTGGACGTGGTGACTGTGGTCACCGAAGGCATCTTCAGCTACTGCAGCCTGAAGGTGAAGATCGACACCGACCGCTGGCTCGGGCCAGAGCAGGCCAATGTGCGCTGCAAGGGTGAAGTGGTGGGCCACGTCACCACCGCTGAATATGGCTCGCAGATGCTGTCGCTCGGCGGCGTGCACCACCTCACCGGCGGCAGCAAGAAGGAAGGCCGCGTCACCTGCGACATGATGCAGTTGCTGGGCAACAAGCAGGCGGTGGAGTTCACCATCGACGGCGGCGCGCAGGTCGTGATCCAGGCCGGCCGCGCGCCCATCGTGAACGGTGTCGAAGAAGAGCGCATGCGCGTGGGCTGCGGCTCGGCGACGGTGGGCATCTTCGCCAAGCAGTTCTACGGACAGGCCGACGAGGTCGTGGTGGTCGACGACCACATCACCGGCGTGCTGACGCAGCACCAGGCCGGCCGCTGCCTGGGCATGCGGCCGTCCGGCATCCGCATTCGCGGCCGCAAGTCCACGCCCGGCCGCTACTTCCAGGTGGCGAATCCGGGCACCGGCTGGGGCGGTACCGACATCGCCGACCCGATGTCGATCATCGAAGGCTGGGACGCGGAGTCCGCCTGGCCCGGCTTGCGCCTGCTGATGGTATCCACCACCGGCGAGCACTCGGCGTGGTTCGAACTGGACGAGCAACTCGTGCCGCGTTCGATGCCCATGCCCGAGCCCGTCATGAGCACGGTCGCGCGCATCGGCGAGAACTGCGAGCCGTCGCTTTGCACGGTGCTGTTTCTTGGAGGTGCCGGCGGCAGCTTGCGCGCCGGTGTGACCGAAAACCCGGTGCAGCTCACGCGCGCCATCAAGCAGGCGCTGGTGAACGTCACCTGTGGCGGTGCGCCCGCCTACGTCTGGCCCGGCGGCGGCATCACCGTGATGGTCGATGTGATGCGCATGCCCGACAACAGCTTCGGCACCGTGCCCACGCCGGCCATCGTCGCGCCGATCGAGTTCAGCATGCGGCTGGACGACTACCAGGCGTTGGGCGGTCACATGGGCTACGTGCGGCCGCTGGCTGAGGTGCTGGCCAGCGGCGCCTGGCACAACGACGGTGCGCCCACGGGCCGTCGCATCGACTCATTCGTTCCGGCGAACGCGTGGCCGCTCGGCCTGCCGCCGATGCTGGGCTGAGGCAAGACCGACCTATGAATGCGCACCGCAAACCCCTGTCCGGCGGCCGCTGGCACTTCCAGCATGGCCCGATCGACATCGTGATCGGCGCCGACGGCGAGGCGCAGGCGATCGAGGAAGCGCACGAGGCCGCCTGGCGACGCTTCTCCAGCGTGCTGAACGAACTGGTGGCCGAGCTTGCGCTGCTGCGCCAACCGGTGCACGGCGCCTGCCCGTTGAAGGGCGTGGTCGCGCGGCGCATGTGGCAGGCTTGCCATCCCTTCTGCGGCGAGTTCATCACGCCCATGGCGGCGGTGGCGGGCGCTGTGGCGCAGGAACTCATCGCGTTCTACGAGCGGCCCGGCATCGCCCGCGCATGGGTGAACAACGGCGGCGACATCGCGCTGCACCTGGCGCCCGGCGAGTCGCTGCGCGTCGGCCTCTTCGCCGACATCGCGCAATACGATGCGCACGAAGCGATGCAGCCGCTGCTGCGGACCGACGGCAATTTCAGCGTCCACGCCAG
The DNA here is from genome assembly GCF_003797765.1 of Ramlibacter sp. WS9. Lineage (GTDB taxonomy): Bacteria > Pseudomonadota > Gammaproteobacteria > Burkholderiales > Burkholderiaceae_C > Ramlibacter. Next base: position 29,663 of record NZ_RKMB01000027.1, read on the forward strand.
CTTGCCCGTGCGCGGCATCGCCACCAGCGGCTGGCGCGGCCGCAGCCTGTCGCTGGGCATCGCCGACAGCGTCACGGTCCTGGCACGAACGGCGGCGCAGGCGGATGCGGCGGCCACCATGATCGCCAACGCGGTGGACATCCAGGACGCGCGCGTCGAGCGCCGCCCCGCCAGCCAGATCAAGGACGACTCCGACCTGGGCGACCTGCCGGTCACGGTGAACGTTCCTTCGCTGGGCGAGACCGCCGTGCGCCAGGCGCTACGCGCCGGACATCGGCGCGCCAAGCAATTGCAGGCGGCCGACCTGATCTGGTCGGCCGTCATCGTGTGCCAGGGCTGGACCGCCACCACCGACAGCGCGCAGCACCAGCCGCTGCCCCGCCCGGATGCGGCCAGGCCGGCCGGCCGGCATCGAACCGCTCTTCGCCTGAAAGCGCCAAGATCATGACGACATCCCTCATCCAGATCCGGCGGATCCTCACGCACGTGGAGGACATCCACCACGAGTCTGGCCCGCCGCCGGCGCAGCCCTTGCGCCGTGGTGCGGTCGCGGCCGTGCTCTCCAACCCGTTCGCCGGCCGCTACGAGCCCGACATCCTGCCCATGATGGAGCAGCTGCAGCCGGTGGGCGTGGAGATGGCAGGGCGGTTGCGCGCCGCGATGGACGTGCCGGTTGAGCGCATCGAAAGCTACGGCAAAGGCGCGATCATCGGCGCAGCGGGCGAGCTCGAACATGGCGCGCTCTGGCACGTGCCGGGCGGCTATGCCATGCGTGAGCTGCTCGGTTGGAAGGGTGACAGGAAGTCCTATGCGCAAGGCCAGGCCGACGCCGCCAAGGGCCAACCGGGCAACGCGCTGGCGATCGTGCCTTCGACCAAGAAGGTCGGCGCGGCGGGCTGCACGCTCGACGTGCCGCTCACCCACATCAACGCGGCTTACGTGCGCAGCCATTTCGACGCCATGGAGGTGCGGGTGCCTGGCGCGCCGCTCGCCGACGAGATCGTGTTCATCCTGGTGATGAGCACCGGTGCGCGCGTGCATGCGCGTGTGGGCGGATTGAAAGCCGCCGAGATCAGCCGCTGGGACGGGCTGCGCTAAAGCGCACACATTCGAAGAAAGAGCAGTCATGACGAGCAAGATCCGAAAAATCGTGGTCCAGGTGGACGAAGTCCTGTACGAGATGGGGCGCCCCATTTCACCGCCGGCGCGCAAGGCGCTGGCCATGGCCGTGATCGAGAACCCCTACGCCGGGCGCTACAGCGAAAACCTGGACGAGCTGATCGCCATCGGCGAGGAGCTCGGGGCGCTGCTCGGTGAAAAATGCGTCCAGGCCCTAGGCATCGCGCCGGGGCAGGCGCACAGTTACGGCAAAGCAGCCATCGTGGGTGAAAACGGCGAACTCGAACATGCCGCGGCGATCCTTCATCCCAAGCTCGGCGCTCCTTTGCGCAAGGCCGTCGAAAAGGGCGCCGCTCTGGTGCCGTCGAGCAAGAAGCGCGGTGGCCTGGGAACGGCCATCGACGTGCCGCTGGGCCACAAGGATGCGGCGTTCGTGCGCAGCCACTTCGACGCGATGGAAGCGCGCGTGTCCGACGCGCCGCGCCCCAATGAGATCGTGGTGGCGGTGGTCGTCACCGACAGCGGCCGGCCGCTGCCGCGCATCGGCGGCCTGCAGGCCAGCGAAATCAAGGGCGAGGACGGCCTGCGTTAGGCCCGACTCTTGCAGCAAGAAGACAACCTCAGTTTCCGTTCACTTTGACAAACCAGGAGCGACCGATGAAGACCTATTGGAACAAGCTGAAGTCCGCCGCGGCGGTGTTCGCGGTAGTGGCCGGAGCGGGCGCACTGGCCGTGCCCGCCCATGCGCAGACCGGCAAGCCGATCAAGATCGGCGAGATCAACAGCTACAAGGCGCAGCCCGCCTTCCTCGAGCCCTACAAGAAGGGGATGGAACTGGCCGTTGAAGAGATCAACGCCGCCGGTGGCGTCAACGGCCGCAAGTTCGAGCTGCTCACGCGCGACGACAACGCCAACCCCGGCGACGCGGTGCGCGCGGCCGAAGAGCTGATCTCGCGCGAGCAGGTCGACGTGCTGGCGGGCTCGTTCCTGTCCAACATCGGACTCGCGCTGACCGACTTCGCCAAGCAGAAGAAGTTCTTCTTCCTGGCCGGCGAGCCGCTGACCGACAAGATCGTCTGGCAGAACGGCAACCGCTACACCTTCCGCCTGCGCACCTCCACCTATATGCAGGCCGCGATGCTGGTGCCGGAAGCCGTCAAGCTGAAGAAGAAGCGCTGGGCCGTGGTGTTCCCCAACTACGAATACGGCCAATCCGCGGCTGCCACGTTCAAGGCCCTGATGAAGGCGGCCCAACCCGACATCGAGTTCGTCGCCGAGCAGGCGCCGCCGCTGGGCAAGGTCGACGCGGGCAGCGTGGTGCAGGCACTGGCCGACGCCAAGCCCGACGCGATCTTCAATGTGCTGTTCGGCGCCGACCTGTCGAAGTTCGTGCGCGAAGGCAATACGCGCGGCCTGTTCAAGGACCGTGAAGTGGTGAGCCTCTTGACCGGCGAGCCCGAATACCTCGACCCGCTGAAGGATGAGGCGCCCAACGGCTGGATCGTCACCGGCTACCCGTGGTACGGCATCCAGACGCCGGAACACAAAGCGTTCTTCCTCGCTTACAAGGCCAAGTACAACGACTATCCGCGCCTGGGCTCGGTGGTCGGCTACAGCACCATCATGTCTTTGGCGGCCGGCATGAAGAAGGCCAAGAGCACCGACACCGAAAAACTGATCACCGCCTTCGAGGGGCTGGAGCTGATGACGCCGTTCGGCAAGGTGACCTACCGCGCCGTCGACCACCAGTCGACGATGGGCGCCTACGTCGGCAAGACGGCCAACAAGGGTGGCGCGGGCACCATGGTCGACTACCAGTACTTCGACGGCGCCAAGTACCTGCCTTCGGACGCCGAAGTCAAGAAGATGCGCGCCGCGCCCTGACGCGACTGTCACACCGACCAGACCCTCTCATGGACATCTCCGGATTCGTGGTCCAGCTCCTCAATGGGCTGGCCGGTGCCTCTTCGCTGTTCCTCGTCGGCGCGGGGCTGTCGCTGATCTTCGGCGTCACCCGCATCGTCAACTTCGCGCATGGCTCGTTCTACATGCTGGGCATCTACATCGCCTATTCGCTCGTCGCGCGGATGGGCGGGGGCGCCTGGTTCTGGCCGGCACTGCTGGTCGCATCGCTGCTGGTCGGTGCCGTCGGCGCGATCGTGGAGATGACGCTGCTGCGCCGCATCTACCGCGCGCCGGAGCTGCTGCAATTGCTGGCCACCTTCGCCCTGGTGCTGGTGATCAAGGACGCGACGCTGTGGCTGTGGGGTTCGGAAGAACTGCTCGGACCGCGCGCGCCCGGCCTCAGCGGCTCGGTGATGATCCTGGGGCGGCAGTTCCCGTCCTATGACCTGTTCCTGATCGTCGTCGGCCCGGTTGTGTTGGGCGCGCTGTGGCTGCTGCTCACACGCACGCGTTGGGGCACGCTGGTGCGCGCCGCCACGCAAGACCGCGAGATGGTGAGCGCGCTGGGCGTCAACCAGGTGTGGCTGTTCACCAGCGTGTTCGCGCTGGGGGCGATGCTTGCGGGGTTGGGCGGCGCCTTGCAGCTGCCGCGCGAGCCGGCCAACCTGGAGATGGACCTGCACACGATAGGCTCGGCCTTCGTGGTGGTGGTGGTGGGCGGCATGGGCTCGATCCCCGGCGCCTACGTGTCCGCGCTGCTGATCGCGGAACTCAAGGCGCTGTGCATCTGGCTGGGCCTGGTCGAAGTCTTCGGCATCAGCATCTCATTTTCCAAACTCACGCTGGTCGTCGAGTTCCTGGTGATGGCCGTGGTGCTGGTGGTTCGCCCGTGGGGCCTGATGGGCCGGCCGCAGGCGGTGAGCCGCTACACCGGCGCGGCCGAAACGCCGCTGCGTCCCGCGGACAAGCCGCTCAAGCTGACGGCGGCTGCATTGGCGGTGGTGTTGATCCTGCTGCCGCTGGCCACCGCCGGTTCGCCCTACATCACGGTCCTGACCATCGACCTGATGATCGCCGCGCTGTTCGCGGCCAGCCTGCACTTCATCATGGGGCCGGCCGGCATGCATTCGTTCGGCCACGCGGCGTACTTCGGCCTGGGTGCCTATGGCGCGGCGTTGCTGGTGCGCAGCATTGGATTGCCGATGGAAGGTGCGCTCGTTGTTGCGCCTATCGTCGCTGCGCTGGGCGCGCTGGTTTTCGGCTGGTTCTGCGTGCGGCTCTCTGGCGTGTACCTCGCCATGCTCACGCTGGCGTTCGCGCAGATCACGTGGGCCGTGGTGTTTCAGTGGGACAGCTTCACCGGCGGCAGCAACGGGCTAACCGGCGTGTGGCCGTCCTCCTGGCTCGCCGACAAGCGCAGCTACTACTACCTCACGCTGCTGCTGGTGGCGGGCAGCGTGCTCTGGCTGCGGCGCGCGCTGTTCTCGCCGTTTGGTTATGCGATCCGCGCCAGCCGCGACTCGGCGCTGCGCGCGGATGCCATCGGCATCGACGTCAAACGCATGCAATGGGTGGCCTTCGTGCTGGTCGGCCTGTTCGCGGGCCTGGCCGGCGCGCTGTTCGCGTTCTCTAAAGGCAGCATCTCGCCCGATAGCTTGCACGTAGGCAAGTCGGTGGACGCGCTGGTGATGGTACTGCTGGGCGGCGTGCAGACGCTCGCAGGCCCAGTGGTCGGTGCCGTCACCTTCACCTGGCTACACGACACCGTGGCCCGCAACACCGACTACTGGCGCGCCATGCTGGGCGCCGTCATCCTGATCCTCGTCCTGCTGTTCCCGATGGGGATCGCGGGATTCATCAAGCAACTGGTCAACCGCAGGCAGGAGGCCTGATGAGTCTTCTCAAAGTAAGCGGCCTGGGCAAATCCTTCGGCGGCGTGCGCGCCGTGGACGGCATCGACTTCGAACTGGCGGCCGGTGAGCTGTTGGCCCTCATCGGCCCCAACGGCGCCGGCAAGTCCACCACCTTCAACATGGTCAACGGCCAGTTGCGTTGCGACGGCGGGTCCATCCAGCTCAACGGCCAGGAACTGGTGGGCCTGAAGCCGCGCCAGATCTGGCGTATGGGTGTCAGCCGAACCTTCCAGATCGCCGAAACCTTTGCTTCGCTCGCCGTGGTCGAGAACGTGCAGATGGCGCTGCTGTCCGCCGACAACAAGCTGTTCTCGATGTGGAAGGCCGCGGCCGCACATCGACGCGACGACGCGATGCGCCTGCTGGACCAGGTCGGCATGGCGGCGCAGGCCGACCGGCCTTGCAGCGTGCTGGCCTACGGCGACGTCAAGCGCGTGGAACTGGCCATCGCCATGGCGAACGAGCCCAAGCTCTTGCTGATGGACGAGCCCACGGCCGGCATGGCGCCCAAAGAACGCAACGAGCTGATGGCGCTGACCAAGCGGCTGGTGCTGGACCGCGGTATGGCTGTGCTCTTCACCGAGCACAGCATGGACGTGGTGTTCGCGTATGCGGACCGGATGATCGTGCTGGCTCGTGGCCGGCTGATCGCGCAGGGCAAGCCGGCGGAAATTCGCGACCACCCCAAGGTGCAAGAGGTCTATTTCGGCAGTGGCAAGACCTTCGAGAAATCCGGTTCGGTGAAGGAGGCCGTGTGATGAGCGCTCCCCACCCTTACGTGCATGTCGGCCCTGAGCCCTTGCTGAAAGCCCAAGGCCTGCAAGCCTGGTACGGCGCGGCGCAGATTCTCTACGACGTGGACCTGCAGGTCGGCCGCGGCGAAGTGGTCGCACTCATGGGCCGCAACGGCGCCGGCAAGTCCACCACGCTCAAGGCCATCATGGGCATGCTGGACAAGCGCCGCGGTGCGCTCACGTTCATGGGGCAAGACATCTCCAAGGCGCCGCCCTATGAGGTGTCGCGCATGGGCCTGGGCTTCGTGCCCGAAGACCGCCGCATCTTCACCGACCTGTCGGTGATGGAGAACCTCGCCGTGGGCCGCCAGCCAGAACGCCAATGGCCCGAAGGCCAGGCCGCGCCGAGCTGGACGCCGGAGCGCCTGTTCAAGCTGTTCCCCAACCTGGGCGAAATGCGCGAGCGGGCCGGCGGGCGCATGAGCGGCGGCGAGCAGCAGATGCTCACCGTGGCGCGCACGCTGATGGGCAATCCTTATCTGGTGCTGCTGGACGAACCCTCGGAGGGCGTGGCCCCGCTGATCGTCGAGCAGATGGCGCAGATGATCCTGGAGCTCAAGGCCCAGGGCGTGAGCATTCTGTTGTCCGAGCAGAACATGCACTTCGCGGAGCTGGTGTCCGATCGCGCCTACGTGCTGGAAAAGGGGCAGATCCGCTACCAGGCTTCGATGGCCGAGCTCGCGGTCAACGAAGAAGTGCGCCGCAACTACTTGAGCGTCTGACTTCCCACTGCAGTCCCCTCAACTCACCAGGAGCCTTGTCATGCAAAGCCTCGATCGAAGATTCTTCCTGCGCTCCGGCGCGATCGGCCTCGCCGCCGCAGCCGTCCCCTTCGCGCCGCTGTTCGCGGCGGGCAAGATCAAGACCGGCGCATCGTCGGCACTGATCGTGGTCGACGTGCAGAACTGCTTCGTGCCCGGCGGCACGCTGCCCGTGGGCAAGGGCGACGAGGTCGTGCCCATCGTCAATCGCCTGGCTCAGTCTTTCGAGAACGTGGTGGTGACGCAAGACTGGCACACGCCCGGCCACGCCTCCTTCGCCAGCGCGCACGCGGGCAAGAAGCCCTTCGAGATGACGAAGCTTGCGTACGGCCAGCAGGTGCTGTGGCCCGACCACTGCGTGCAGGGAACCGATGACGCCGCGCTGCACAAGGACCTGAAGCTACCGCATGCGCAGCTGATCCTGCGCAAGGGCTATCACAAGAACATGGACAGCTACTCGGCTTTCGAGGAAGCGGACCACAAAAGCTCCACCGGCCTGGCCGGTTACCTGAAGCAGCGCGGCATCAAGACCGTGTTCGTCACAGGCCTGGCCACTGACTTCTGCGTCGCGTGGACGGCGATGGACGCGCGCAAGCTCGGCTTCGACACCTACGTGATTGAAGATGCCACGCGCGCGATCGACCTCAACGGTTCACTCGCCGCGGCCTGGAAGCAGATGAGCGCCAAGGGCGTCAAACGCATCCAGTCGGCCGACATCCTCGGCTAGGAGCACGCCATGAACCTCGCGAATATCCGGGCCTTCCTGGCCCCGGCGGCCCTGCTGTTGTCGGCCGGTTTTGCTCACGCGGAACCCGGCGTCACCGACAAGGCCATCCTGCTCGGCCAATCGGCGGTTTTCAGCGGCCCGGTCGCCGAGACCGGCAACAACTACCGGCGCGGCATCGAGCTGTACTTCGAGCAGGCCAACAAGGCAGGTGGCGTCCACGGGCGCAAACTGCAGCTCAAGGCGCTTGACGACGCCTACGACCCGAAGCGCACGGTGGAGAACACCAAGGCCCTGATCGACGAGCACAAGGTCTTCGCGCTGATCGGCTACGTCGCCACCGCGAACCTGATTGCGTCGCTGCCCATCGCCGAAGAAGCCAAGGTTCCGGTGTTCGCGCCGCTGGTGGGAACGACGTCGTTTCGCACCAAGCACAGCCGCTACCTGTTCCACGTGCGGGCCAGCTATCGGGTCGAACTCGCACGCATCGTGCAGCAGCTGGGAACGGTGGGCAGTGACGATGTGGCGGTGGTCTACCAGGACAGCGCATTCGGCAAATCGAACATGCAGACGCTGCTGGAACTGGCGCAGGACAACAGGCTCAGGGTCGTGAAGTCGCTGCCGATGGCGATCAATGCCACCAACGCGGCCGACATCGTGGCCCAGCTGAAACAGGCTTCGCCGAAGGCCATCGTGATGATCATGGCGGGCGCGATGTCCGAGGTGCTGATCCGCGACGTACGGGCGGCCAGCATCGGCGTGCCGTTGTACACCATCTCGGTCGGTGTGGCGGATGCGAAGGCCTCGGCCGCGCGCCTCAACGGCAGCCTGCGCGGCGTGGTCACGGCCAGCATCGTGCCTTCGCCCAAGCTGGAGCGCTACGGCATCGTCAAGGAGTACCGCAAGGCCATCGCCACCTCCGTCAACGGCGCCGACAACTACACGGTGCTCGAAGGCTACATCGCTGGCAAGGTATTCGCCGAAGGCCTGCGCCGGGCCGGCCGCTCGCCCACGCGCGAAGGCCTGATCACCGCGCTGGAAGGCATGGGCAAACTCGACATCGGCGACTTTTTGGTGGAATATGGCCCCACCAACCACAACGGCTCCAACTTCGTGGAGCTGGAGATGTACACCGCAGCAGGTGACCTGGTCCGATGATCCCTGGCGCAGTCAGTCTGAATGTCAACCGGCAAACGCATGTCCTGGAAGTGCCGGGCGACGCGTCGTTGATGGCGGTGCTGCGCAATGACCTGCGGCTCAACAGCCCCAAGTACGGCTGCGGCCTCGGCGAATGCGGCGCCTGCACCGTGCTGGTGGATGGCGTCGCCGCCCGCTCCTGCGTGATCCCGGTGGCGGGCGTGGCGGGCCGCGAGATCACCACGCTGGAAGGGCTGTGCGAGGGCGACGAGCTGCATCCCGTGCAGCAGGCGTTCATCGACGAGCAGGCCGCGCAGTGCGGCTACTGCCTGGACGGCATGATCATGATGGCCGCCGCGCTGCTGGCGCGCAATGTCGATCCCAGCGTGGAAGATGTGCGGCGCGAGTTGTCGGGCAACCTGTGCCGTTGCGGCACGCACCTGGAGATCGTCAGTGCCGTGATGGCTGCCGCGCGGCGCATGAAGGCCGATGCGGCGGGCGCAGTGCGATGACGAGGCGCGCCGACACGCCGCGTACGCGATCCGACTTCCACCAGGCGCAAGGTGTCTTGCTCGTCACGCGCGAGCCGCCTGTGCCAGCAGCGCCGGTGAAGGGCCAGCCCGCGACCGTGCCAAGCAATCCCGCGGAGGGCGTCGAGGTTCTCGTTGCAGTGTGGGACGACGGCAGTGTCACCGCGCTCAACGGCCACGTCGACCTGGGTACCGGCATTCGCACCGCGCTGGCGCAGGTGGTGGCGGAGGAGCTCGATCTCGGCCTCGAGTGCGTGAACATGGTTCTGGGCAGCACGGCGATGGCGCCGAACCAGGGCGCGACCATTGCCAGCGCGTCGATTCAGATCCACGCAGTGCCCCTGCGTGCCGCTGCCGCGCAGGCCAAGGCCTGGTTGATGGAGCGGGCGGCGCAACAGTTGGGTGTGCAGGTCGATGAACTGGCGTCGCGGCACGGCACGGTGCGCGTGGCGGCGGAGCCGGACCGCAAGGTCAGCTACGCCGCGTTGGTGCGCGGCGAGCATGTGGAGTTGCCGCTGAACCTTGGCGCGCCGGTCAAGCATCCGTCCGAATACACCGTGGTGGGCACCAGCATCGGCCGGCTCGACATCCCGGCCAAGGCAAAGGGCGAACTCGCTTTCGTCCACGACATGCGCGTGCCCGGCATGCTGCACGGCCGCGTGGTGCGTCCGCCTTACGCCGGAGCCGACCACGGCGACTTCATTGGCAACACGCTGGAGTCGGTGGACGAATCCTCCATCGCCCACATCCCCGGCATCCGCGCGGTGGTGGTGGTCCGCGACTTCGTCGGCATCGTGGCCGAGCGCGAAGAACACGCCGAGCAGGCGATGCGCGAGTTGCGCGTGACGTGGAAGCAATGGCCCGGCCTGCCGCTCCAGGACGACCTGGAACAGGCGCTGCGCGCCAATCCCTCCACCCAGCGCCGCCTCATTGAACAGGGCGACGTCGACGGCGCCATCGACCGCGCGGCGCATGCGATGCCGCGCACCTATGTGTGGCCGTACCAGATGCACGCGTCCATCGGCCCTTCATGCGCGGTGGCCGATTGGCACGGCGATTCGGGTCGCATCACGGTGTGGGCGGGCACGCAGAACCCGCATGTGCTGCGTTTCGACCTCTCGCGGCTGATGGGCGTGGCCGACACCGCGATCGATGTGGTTCGCATGGAGGCCGCGGGGTGCTATGGGCGCAACTGCGCGGACGACGTGGCGGCCGACGCGGCCTTGTTGTCGCGCGCGGTTGGAGCGCCAGTGCGCGTGCAGCTCACGCGCGAGCAGGAGCACGCCTGGGAGCCCAAGGGCGCGGCGCAGCTGATGCAGGTCAACGGCGGGCTGAACATCGACGGTTCGGTGGCGGCGTATGACTTCCAGACTTCGTACCCTTCGAACGGCGCGCCGACACTGGCGCTGCTGCTCACGCGCACCATCGAACCCGTTGCACAAGCCTACGAAATGGGTGACCGCACGGCACGGCCGCCTTACGACTACGAGAACCTGCGCGTCAGCGTCAACGACATGCCGCCGGTGCTGCGCGCGTCGTGGCTGCGCGGCGTGTCGGCGCTGCCGAATTCATTCGCGCACGAAAGCTACATCGACGAACTGGCGAGCGCCGCCGGCGCCGACCCGGTGGACTTTCGCCTGCGCTACCTGAAGGACCCGCGCGCGGCGGAGCTGCTGCGCGCGACGGCGGACCGCGCGGGGTGGGTGCCGCGCACCGGGCCACGCCAGGAAGCTGTGGAGGGCGACATCGTCAAAGGGCAGGGCGTCGCCTACGCCCGCTACATCCACAGCAAGTGGCCGGGCTTCGGTGCGGCCTGGGCGGCGTGGGTTGCCGACGTAGAGGTGAACCGCGCGACCGGTGAAGTGCATGTGAGCCGCGTGGTGGTGGGCCATGACGCAGGCTTGATGATCAATCCCGAGGGCGTGAAGCACCAGATCCACGGCAACGTGGTGCAGACCACCAGCCGCGCGCTGATGGAACACGTGCAGCTGGCGCCGGGCACGAACGTGGTCGCCAGCCAGGAGTGGGGCAGCTACCCGATCCTGAGTTTCCGCGACGTGCCGGTGATCGAGGTCGTGACCATGGCCCGGCCCGGCGAGCCGCCGCTGGGCGCGGGCGAGTCGTCTTCGGTGCCGGGCACGGCGGCCATCGCCAACGCGATCTTCGACGCGACGGGAGTGCGCTTCCGGCAGCCGCCATTCACGCCAGAGCTGGTGCGCGCGGCCCTGAATGGAGAGAAGGCCGACGCGCCGCAGCAGGCAGAGCCCGCGCCGGCCGCTGCCCCGCGCCTATTGCCCGCCAACGCGCCCTGGCCGAAGCGCATGCCGGCGTGGTCGCGCGCAGGAGCCTTGCTCGCCGGCGTGCTCGGCACCGTCGCCGCACTGGTCGGCTGGCGCCCCGCCATCGCACCCGTGGCGCAAACCACTACGGCAATCTACGCCGCAGCAACGATCGAGCGGGGACGCCAGGTAGCAGCCGCGGGTGACTGCGTGGTCTGCCACACCGCGCCGGGCGGGCAGCCCAACGTCGGCGGGCGCGCGATGGAGACGCCCTTCGGCACCATCTACAGCACCAACATCACGCCCGATCCGCAGACCGGCATCGGCCAGTGGTCGTTCAGCGCGTTCCAGCGCGCCATGCGCGAAGGCGTCTCGCGCGACGGCCGCCATCTCTATCCGGCGTTTCCGTACACCGCTTTCGCGAAGATCCGCGACGACGATCTGATGGCGCTGTACGCCTACCTGATGACGCAGCCGGCGGTCCAGCACGAGCCGCCCGCGACGAAGCTGGCATTCCCATTCAGTGTCCGTCCGTTGATGGCCGGCTGGAACGGACTGTTCCATGACGCAACGCCGTTCACGCCGCAACCACAGCAATCCGCGGAGTGGAACCGCGGCGCCTACCTGGTCAACGGCGTGGGGCACTGCGGGGCTTGCCACACGCCGCGCAATGCGTTCGGCGCGGAGCAGGGCGGCAAGGCCTTCCTCAGCGGCGCCGTGGTCGATGGATGGGAAGCGCCGGCGCTCACCGCGCTGTCGCAATCGCCCGTGCCGTGGAACGCCGACGAGCTCTATCGCTACTTGCGCACCGGCCACACAAAGCACCATGGCGTGGCCGCCGGGCCGATGGCGCCCGTGGTGAAAGAGCTGGCGATCCTGCCGGATGAAGACATCCGCGCGATGGCGACCTACCTGGCCGCTTTCAACACGTCGGCGCCGGACGACGACGCTCTCGCCAAATCGCTGGTGATTCAAGCAGGTGCCACGCAATCCAAACTGCTCGGCACGGGACAGCGCCTGTTCGAAGGCGCCTGCAGCGCTTGCCACCACGACGGCGACGGCCCCAAGCTGCTGGGCGTCAACCTGCCGCTGGCCCTCAACACCAACCTGCACAGCGACCGGCCCGACAACCTGCTGCGCGTGATCCTGGAGGGCGTGCGCGAGCCGGCCGGCAAGGACATCGGCTTCATGCCAGCCTTCAAGTACGCGCTGAGCGATGCCCAGGTGGCAGAGCTGGCGGGTTATATGCGGCAACGGTACGCGCCCGGAAAGCCGCAGTGGGCAGACTTGCCGGCGGCGGCGGCGGCGGCGCGGGTGCGGGCGGCACCCGGAAGTCATTAGTTCGAAGTTCTGAAAAAGCACAAGTCGATGCACAGAAGTCGTTTGCGCGGCTATCGGTGGGGTTCTATAGTTGCCTCATTCCATACCGGGGCTTGAAATGAGTATTTCGAATAAAGCGACTTTCCAATGGGCCGATCCTCTGCTGCTGGACCAGCAGCTCACCGGCGACGAGCGCAGCGTGCGCGAGGCCGCGGCCGCGTACTGCCAGGAGAAGCTGGCCCCGCGCGTGATCGAAGCCTTCCGCAACGAGAAGACGGACGCATCCATCTTCCGCGAAATGGGTGAGCTGGGCCTCTTGGGCTCGACCATCCCCGAAGCCTACGGCGGCGCCGGCCTCAACTACGTCTGCTACGGCCTCGTGGCACGTGAGGTGGAGCGTGTGGATTCGGGCTACCGCTCCATGATGAGCGTGCAGTCGTCGCTGGTGATGGTGCCGATCAACGAGTTCGGCAACGAAGCCACCAAGCAGAAGTACCTGCCCAAGCTCGCCACCGGCGAATGGATCGGCTGTTTCGGCCTGACGGAGCCGAATCATGGCTCCGACCCCGGCAGCATGATCACTCGCGCCAAGAAGGTCGACGGCGGCTACAAGCTGTCGGGCAGCAAGATGTGGATCACCAACAGCCCCATCGCCGACGTGTTCGTGGTCTGGGCCAAGGACGACGAAGGCGCGATCCGCGGCTTCGTGCTGGAGAAGGGCTGGAAGGGCCTCTCCGCCCCCGCCATCCACGGCAAGGTCGGCCTGCGTGCCTCCATCACCGGCGAGATTGTGATGGATGAAGTGTTCTGCCCGGAAGAGAACGCCTTCCCCGACGTGCGCGGCCTGAAGGGCCCGTTTACCTGCCTCAACTCAGCCCGCTACGGCATCGCCTGGGGCGCGCTCGGCGCCGCCGAAGACTGCTGGTTCCGCGCGCGCCAGTACGTGCTGGACCGCAAGCAGTTCGGCAAGCCGCTGGCGGCCAACCAGCTGATCCAGAAGAAGCTGGCTGACATGCAAACCGAGATCACGATGGGCCTGCAAGGGTGCCTGCGCCTGGGCCGCATGAAGGACGAGGGCACGGCGTCGGTGGAGATCACATCCATCATGAAGCGCAACTCCTGCGGCAAGGCGCTGGACATCGCGCGCGTGGCCCGCGACATGCTGGGCGGCAACGGCATCAGCGACGAGTTCGGCGTGGCGCGGCATCTGGTCAACCTGGAAGTGGTCAACACCTACGAAGGCACGCACGACGTGCACGCACTGATCCTGGGCCGGGCCCAGACGGGCATCTCGGCTTTCTAGAGCGCTACCAGCGCAGCGCCGGTGTGATCACCGGCGCATCCCACAGCGACTTGAGCTCGTCGTCCAGCAGCGTGACGGTGAGCGAGGCACCCGCCATTTCGAGCGAAGTGGTGTAGTTGCCGACCAGCGAGCGCACCGGCACCAGGCCCTGTTCGCGCAGGTACTCGCCGGCCAGGTGGTGCAGCAGGTACAGCTCCATGAGCGGCGTGCCGCCGAAGCCGTTGACGTGCAGCAGCACCTCGCTGCCCGGCTTGGGGTTCAGGTCTTTCAGGATGGCCTGCAGCAAGTCCTTCACGATCGCCGCGGCCGGTTGAACGGCGGTGCGCCGGCGGCCCGGCTCGCCATGGATGCCGACGCCGACTTCCATTTCCGCGGGCCCGATCTCGAACGTGGGCACGCCTGCTTCCGGCACCGTGCAACTGGTGAATGCGACGCCCATCGACGCGGTGCAGGCGTTGACCCGGTCGCCCAGGTGCTTGCATGACGACAGGTCGCTGCCGCGCTCGGCGGCCGCCCCCACCATTTTCTCGACCACCAGTGTGCCCGCCACGCCGCGCCGGCCGGCGGTGTGGGCGGCGGCCTCGAACGAAACGTCGTCATTGACCAGGATCGAGGCAAATTCCACGTCCATCATGTCCATGGCCATCTGGAAGTTCATCACGTCGCCGGCGTAGTTCTTGACGATGAACAGCACGCCGGCTTCGCTACCGACGGCCTTGGCTGCGGCCAGCATCTGGTTGGGCGTGGGCGAGGTGAACACTTGGCCCGGGCAGGCCGCGTCCAGCATGCCGACGCCGACAAACCCCGTGTGCAGCGGCTCGTGGCCCGAGCCGCCGCCGGAGATCAGCGCCACTTTGGATGGATTGGGCGTCTTGCGCGTGACGTACAGCGGATCCATGTGAACGCTCACCAACTGCTCGTGGACGGCCGCGAACCCGAGCATGCTCTCGTAGACGAGGTCGCTGGGGAGGTTGCTGAATTTCTTCATCGCCGCGAGACAGGTTGCAAGTTAATTATGGTCACCGCGCGTGGCCGTGTCACGCGAGGTTTTCCGCGGTGATGATCTCGATGCGCGGGTTGCTGACGGCCAGCGCACCGCGCACTTCCTCGCACAGCAGGCGCAGCACCTTGGCGGCCGTCATCACCGCATAGTGCACGTCCTGCTGCAGCACGTAGGAAACAACGTTGCCCACCAGCAGCGAGCGGTGCATCTCCAGCAGGTCGTGCACGACGAAGCCCAGCGAGCTGTCGTAGCCGTATTCCTGCAGGGCGCGCGACAGCCCGTGCGAGCCCGGGCCGATGTTGTACAGCGCGTGCAGTTTTCCTTCAGTGCCGGACGGCGCCAGGTGCTCCTTGGCGAAGGCATAGGCCAGGTCTTCCGCTTCCGGCATGTCGGGCAACTCGATCAGCCGCGCGTCGGGAAAGCGCTCTTCCAGCACCTGCGCGAAGCCGATGCGCCGGTCGATCTCCGCTGCGAAGCGCGTGGCCGGCGACAGCATCGCGCAGCGCCCGGGCTCGCCGCGCGGCAGGCAGCGCCCGAGCAGGATGCCGGCCGTGCGGCCGGCAGCGCGATTGTCGGCGCCCACGAAGGTCTCGCGGAGCGAACCCGGCACGTCGGAGAACAGCGTGACCACGTGCACGCCGCTGCGCGCCAGCTCGTTGATCGCGAGCTTGACCTGCGGCACGTCCGGCGCCAGCAGGGCGATGCCGTCCAGGTCGGTCATCTTGGCCAGTTCCGCTGC
Source organism: Ramlibacter sp. WS9 (assembly GCF_003797765.1). Lineage (GTDB taxonomy): Bacteria > Pseudomonadota > Gammaproteobacteria > Burkholderiales > Burkholderiaceae_C > Ramlibacter. The sequence goes on from NZ_RKMB01000027.1 coordinate 45,190, forward strand.
GAAGTCGGTGCCGTCCTGGTTGGGCAGCCGGTGCGTGATCTCGGTGATGTGCTGGTGCCGGAAGTCGCCGGCGGCCTGGGCGACGACGCGGTCGATCATGTCGAAGAAGCCGCGCCGCGCCGCCGGCAGCACGAAGCCGAACCGGTAATTGGGGGTGGACCGCGGCCGGCCGCGCGTCGGTGTGGCCGCACCCAGCGCCTGCATGACGGTACGCACGCGCTCGACGGTGGCGGGGTTCACCCCCGGCCGATTGTTCAGCACGCGGTCGACCGTCGCGGTGCTGACGCCCGCTGCCTCGGCTATCTGGTTGATGGTGGCTGCCATGGGATCGAGGAGGCGGCAATCAAATAAATCAATCTTTCCCGCCGCGCTTTCTGGCCCGAATGTAGCGCAGTTTCTGCCCTGCCTCCTATTTTGGCTATGGACTGCTCCCGAACTCCATCTGATGTGATTGCCTGCATTAGGGTTTGTATTGATTGATGTATTAAATGATGTCATTAACATCAATCGCATCAGACAGTCGGTCGACCTGGCGCGAGTAGTTCCAGCTGCGGGCCGCGGGCAGTGGGCTGATCGGCGATGAGCCGGGAAAAGAGACAAGCGGACCCATCCCCAACAAGCCGCTTTTTTGTGCAACCCAAGCGTGGCCACCACGCACCGTATGGAGACGAACTCATGAGCAAACCCAAATCAAACCTCTGGCGCCTGCTGGCCGGGGCCGCGCTGGGATTGACAGCGCTGGGCGCGCAAGCGCAAGACAAGCAGTTGACGCTTTGCTGGGCCGCCTGGGACCCGGCCAATGCCCTGGTGGAACTGTCGAAGGACTTCACCGCCAAGACCGGCATCACGATGAAATACGAGTTCGTGCCGTGGCCGAATTTCGCGCAGCGCATGCTGAACGAGCTGAACTCCAAGGGCAAGCTGTGCGACCTGCTGATCGGCGACAGCCAGTGGATCGGCTCGGCCGCCACCGAAGGCCACTACGTCAAGCTGAACGACTTCTTCGACAAGAACGCCATCAAGATGGCCGACTTCATGCCCGCCACCGTCGAGGGCTACTCGACCTGGCCCAAGGGCTCGAAGAACTACTGGGCCCTGCCCGCGATGGGCGACGCCGTGGCGTTCACCTACCGCAAGGATTGGTTCGCACGCCCGGAACTGCAAGCCGAGTTCAAGCAAAAGCACGGCCGCGACCTGGCGCCGCCCAAGACCTGGGACGAGTTCAAGCAGGTCGGCCAGTTCTTCCAGAACCGCATGATCGACGGCAAGAAGGTCTACGGCGCGGCCCTCTACACGGAACGCGGCTCGGAAGGCATCACGATGGGCGTGACCAACACGCTGTACGCCTACGGCTTCGAATACCAGAACCCGGCCAAGGCGTACGACATGAAGGGCTTCGTCAACAGCGCGGGCGCCGCCAAGGGCCTGAAGTTCTACAAGGAGCTGTACGACACGGTGGTGCCGCCCGGTCACAGCAACGCCTACATGACCGAAGACCTGGACGCCTACAAGTCCGGCCAGGTGGCCATGCAGATGAACTTCATCGCCTTCTTCCCCGGCATCTCCAAGGATCCGCAAGTCGGCGGCGAGAAGACCGGCTTCTTCGCCATCCCCAAGGGCGACAAGCAGTTCGCGCAGCTGGGCGGCCAGGGCATCTCGGTCGTGAAGTACTCCGACAAGAAGGACATGGCGCTGCAGTACATGAAGTGGTTCGCCCAGCCTTCGATCCAGAAGAAGTGGTGGGATGGCGGCGGCTTCACCTGCCTGAAGTCCATCCTGGAAGCGCAGGGCTTCGAGACCAGCACGCCGTACGCCAAGGTGTTCCTGGACTCGATGAAGATCGTCAAGGATTTCTGGGCCGACCCGAGCTACGCGCAGTTGATGCTGGCCATGCAGAACCGCGTGCATGACTACGTCGTCGCCGGCAAGGGCACCCCGAACGCCGCGCTCGACGCGCTGCTGAAGGACTGGACCGAAGTCTTCAAGGAAGACGGGAAATTGAAGTAAGCAACGAGCCCACCCCCGAAGCGCCTGCGGCGCCTCCCCCTCAAGGGGGCGCAGCCAGCGGCCCGGCAAAGCCGGTTCCGCGGCCACCACGCGAAGGCCCGGGAAATGAAATGTACTTAGGAGCTCATGTGAAACCTCGAGTGTTCATGCAGTGGCCGCAGCCCGAGGCGGCGGCCGCCGCAAACTCTTCGACGCCGGCGGGCAGCCCCCGCCAGGCGGCCGGCCCAGCCCTGGCGCCCAGCACCCTGCTGGCCCGCCAGGGCCTTTCGGACCGGGCCCTGGCATGGCTGTTCGTCGGCCCTACCGTCGTCTTGCTGCTGGCCTTCAACATCTTCCCGCTGTTGTGGACCATCTGGCTGTCGTTCACCAACTTCCGCGCGAACCGGCCCAACGCCGCCGTCGAGTGGCTGGGGATCGACAACTACCGGCGTGTCCTCGGCAACGAGGCGATCTGGGAAAACATGCGCGCCACCGCGCACTTCCTGGTGACGTCGATCGCGCTGCAGCTGGTGCTGGGCTTCGTGCTTGCGCTGCTGCTCAATCGCAGATTCCGCTCCCACAGTTTCTGGAGCACCGCCATCCTGCTGCCCATGATGCTGGCGCCGGCCGTGGTGGGCACCTTCTGGAAGTACTTCTTCGAACCGCAGTACGGCATCTTCAACGCCATCGCCCGCTTCCTCGGCTCGAGCGGCGACTTCACGATGCTCGGCAGCACCCAGCTGTCGCCCTGGGCGATCGTGCTGGTCGACACCTGGATGTGGACGCCCTACGTCATGCTGCTCTTGCTCGCCGGGCTGAAATCGATTCCTCCCTACCTGTATGAAGCGGCCGAGATCGACCGCGCCTCGGAGTGGACCAAGTTCTGGCGCATCACGCTGCCCATGGTCATGCCCTTCATCCTGCTGGCGCTGCTGTTTCGCACCATCGAGAACTTCAAGATGTTCGACCTGGTGGACCAGTTGACCAACGGTGGGCCCGGATCGGTGACCGAGCTGGCGTCGATCCACCTCAAGCGCGAGGCCTTCGAGAAATGGCGCACCGGCTACGCATCGGCCTTCGCGATCATCCTGTTCGTCGCGATCTATGGCCTGTCCATGGTGACGGTGCGCTACCTCGACAAGGTGAAGCAGCGATGAAAACAATTCTCCACTCTCCGCTGGAGCCGAGCGCGGCGTCCAAGTGGTTCGCCGGCACCGTGGTCATCGCGTACGCCCTCATCACGCTGATTCCGCTCGCGTGGATCTTCATGACGAGTTTCCGCACGCCCGCCGATTCCATCGCCTACCCGCCCAAGGTGGTGGCCGAGGCGTCGCTGGTCGGCTACGTCAACCTGTTCACCACCCGCTCGCGCGTGTCGGCCGAGGAACTGGCGGCACTGCCGCCGGCCAAGACCTGGTACGAGCAGCTGGTGCGCGACCAGCAAATGATCCTGGCCGGCCCCTCGCGCTTCATCGACCGCTACAGCAACTCCCTCCTGGTCGGCTTCGGCTCGACGCTGCTGTCGGTGATCCTGGGCACGCTGGCCGCCTACGCCTTCTCGCGCTTTCGCGTGCCGGGCAAGGCCGACCTGCTGTTCTTCATTCTCTCCACGCGGATGATGCCGCCGATCGCCATCGCGATTCCGGTGTACCTGATGTTCCGCGCCTTGGGGCTGAACGACACGCACGTGGGGCTGATCATCTTGTACACAGTGGTCAATCTGTCGCTGGCGGTGTGGCTGCTCCAGGGTTTCATGGACGAGATCCCGAAGGAGTACGAGGAAGCGGCCATGGTCGACGGCTATACGCGCTGGCAGGCCTTCGTGAAGGTCGTGCTGCCGCAGGCCGCCACCGGCATCGCGACCACGGCCATCTTCTGCCTGATCTTCGCGTGGAACGAATACGCCTTCGCCTTGCTGCTCACCAGCGGCACCGCGCAGACTTCGCCCCCGTTCATCCCCACCATCATCGGTGAGGGCGGCCTCGACTGGCCCGCCATGGCGGCCGGCACCACGCTGTTCCTGCTGCCGGTGCTGGTGTTCACCGTGCTGCTGCGCAAGCACCTGCTGCGCGGCGTGACCTTCGGAGCGATCCGCAAATGAAGACGCGCAAATCCACCCCCGCCTGGCTGCGCCGGGCACCCTGGGAGCAGGGCACGGGCGGCCTCATCGGCCTGGGCCTGTTCATGCTGATGCAGCCGTTCTGGATGGAGGCGTACACGTACTCCTTCATCGTGCTGCTGGCCGGCGTCATCGGCTACTCCATCGCCGCGAAGTTACCGGAACACTAAGAATGACTACCCCCACGTTTGCGGCTACGCCGCTGCTCTGCCCCCCGAGGGGGCGATGCCTCCTAAGGGCGGCCTGTCGGAGGCATGATGTCTGAAATAAGAATCCAGAACCTGCAGAAGCGCTTTGCCGACTTCACGGCGGTGCGCGGCTCCTCGCTGGTGCTCGAAAGCGGCAAGTTCGTCGTGCTGCTAGGCCCGTCGGGCTGCGGCAAGACGACCACGCTGCGCATGATCGCCGGCCTGGAATACCCCACCGGCGGGACCATCACCCTGGAAGACCAGGACGTGACCTACCTGCGGCCGCGCGAGCGCGACATCGCGATGGTGTTCCAGCTGTTCGCGCTCTACCCGCACATGGGCGTGCGCGGTAACCTGGAGTTCCCGCTGCGCAACGAAGGCGTGCCGCGCGCCGAGATCGACAGGCGCGTGAAAGAGGTGGCCTCCATCCTGCGCATCGAGCACCTGCTCGACTCCAGCGTCACCGGCCTGGCCGGCGGCGACCGCCAGCGCGTGGCGCTTGGCCGCGCCATCGTGCGGCAACCCAAGGCCTTCCTGATGGACGAGCCGCTGGGCACGCTGGACGCCGAGTTCCGTGAGCTGATGTGCGTGGAGCTGCGCAAGCTGCACGACCGCCTGAAGACCACCACGGTGTTCGTCACGCACGACCAGAACGAGGCAATGGCGCTGGCCGACCACATCGTGGTGATGAACGAAGGCGAGATCCTGCAGGCCGACAGTCCGCACGGCATCTACAGCTTTCCCTCCTGCCTGTTCGTCGCCAAGTTCATCGGCCGCCCGCCGATGAACCTGCTGAATGCCGAAGCGCCCGTGGTGCGCGGCGACAACAGCGTGCGCCTGGCGCGGCGCTCGATCGACGTTCCCACCGTGGACGCGCCGGCCGCTTCGATCGTGTTGGGCATCCGCCCGGAACACGTGCGACTGCTCGGCGCCGATCAGGGCAGCCTCGGCGGCACGATCGAACACGTCGAGTACTTCGGCTCGCACTGGGTCGCCGAAGTGCGCACCGAGGCCGGCGCCATCAAGGTGCTGGCTGACAAGTCGGTTCGCCCCGTGCTGCAGGACCGCGTCGGCCTGTCGTTCGACACGCGGCACATCGTGCTGTTCGATGCGGCCACCGAAAAGCTGCTGCCAAGCGCGACCACGCGCACCCACACACCGAGCATGCGCCATGGCTAGCATTTCACTTCAAGGTATTTCCAAGAGCTTCGGCGAGACCGACGCGCTGTCGGACGTTCGGCTCGACATCGCAGACGGCGAGTTCTTCGTGCTGCTGGGCCCCAGCGGCGCCGGCAAGACCACCACGCTGCGCGTGATCGCGGGGCTGGAGCAGCCCGACACCGGCCTCGTGCGCATGAACGGTGAGGACGTCACCACGGCGGCGCCGGCCCAGCGCGACTGCGCCTTCGTGTTCCAGCAGTACTCGCTGTACCCGCACCTCTCCGTGTTCGACAACCTCGCGTTCCCGTTGCGCGCGCCGATGCGCCGCATCGCCGAAGACGAGATCCACCGCCGGGTCGAGCGCGTCGCCGCCACCCTGCACATCGAAAGCAAGCTGCAGCGCAAGGCCACGGCCCTGTCGGGCGGCGAGATGCAGCGCGTCGCCATCGGCCGCGCGCTGGTGCGGGAACCTCGCGTCTACCTGATGGACGAGCCGCTGTCTTCGCTGGACGCGAAGCTGCGCGAGGAACTGCGTGTCGAGCTCAAGCGCATCCAGCGCCAGAGCGGCGCCACCGTGGTCTACGTGACGCACGACCAGGTCGAGGCGACGACCATGGCGGATCGCATCGCCATTCTGGAAGACGGCCGCATCCAGCAGGTCGGAACGCCCGAGCAGGTCTACGCGTCGCCGGTCAACGTGCAGGTCGCGCAGCGCCTCGGTTCGCCGCCGATCAACGTGTTGCCCGCCAACTGGTTCACCGGCCAGCACACCCCGGCCGCGGCGAGCGTCGGCATCCGCCCCGAGGACGTGGAACTGGCGGGCGAGGGCGAGGGCTTCGAATGCACCGTCGTCGAATCGTCGCTGCTCAAGCACCACGTCATCTGCGAGTACGCCGGCGTCGAAGTGCGCGCCCGCCTGATGCAGGACGTGGCCCCCCATCCCCAGAGCCGCATCCGCCTGCGCTTTCCGCCCGCGCAGCGGCTGCTGTTCGACCAGGCCGGCCAGCGCCTGGCCGCGTGAGACACCACCCCCAAGGAAATCACCCATGAACACCCGTGACATCATCGCCGCAGTCGAAGCGGTTCAAGCCGCCATCCTGGCCAACGAAGCCCAGATCGAATCGCTGGACCGCGCCATCGGCGACGGCGACCACTTCATCAACGTGCGGCGGGGCTGCGAAGCCATCGCGACGCTCAAGCCCGAACTTGCACCGCTGCCGCCTTCGCTGGCGTTCAACCGCATCGGCATGAAGCTGCTCAGCACCATCGGCGGCGCGTCGGGCCCGCTGATCGCCAGCTTCTTCATCTCCATGGGCAAGGAGCTGGAAGGCCTGACCGAGCCGGACGCGAGAAGTTTCGCGCAAGCACTGGCGGCAGGCGTCGAAGCGATCAAGAGCCGCGGCAAGGCCGACCTGGGCGAGAAGACCATGCTCGACGTGCTGATCCCCGCGTCGCGCCTGCTGGTGCGGTTGGCGGAAGAGGGCAGCGACCTGGAAGTGCTCTGCTCCAAGCTCAAGCAGGAAGCCGAATTCAATATGCTGGCCACGCGCGACATGATCGCGACCAAGGGCCGCGCGCACTTCCTGGGCGAGCGGGCACTGGGCCACATCGACCCCGGCGCCAAGACCAGCCAGGTCGCGCTGTTTGCGGTGTGCGACATGCTGACCCTGGGAGCGACTTCGTGAAGAAATTCGTCAATGACGTCGAGTCGCTGCTCGCCGAATCGCTGCAGGGCATGGCCGCCGCGCACGGCGACCTGCTGGCGCTGCACCTGGACCCGCTCTACGTGACGCGCAAGGTACTCAGCAAGTCCAAGGTCGCACTCATCTCCGGCGGCGGCGCGGGTCATGAGCCGCTGCATTGCGGCCTGATCGGCAAGGGCATGCTGGATGCGGCCTGCCCCGGCCAGGTGTTCACTTCGCCGACGCCCGACCAGATGATGGCCGCCGCCGCGGCCGTGGACAGCGGCAAGGGCGTGCTGTTCATCGTCAAGAACTACGCCGGCGACATCATGAACTTCCAGATGGCCGCCGAGATGATGCAGACGCCTTGCGCCACCGTGCTGGTCAACGACGACGTGGCGGTGGAACGTTCCACGCACGGCACCGGCCGGCGCGGCGTGGCCGGCACGCTGATCGTCGAGAAGCTGGTGGGCGCCGCCGCCGAATTCGGCGCCAGCCTCGACCAATGCAAGGTGCTCGGCGACCGCGTCAACAGCCGCACGGCGTCGATGGGCGTGGCCTTCACCAGCTGCACCGTGCCGGCGGCGGGCCGCGCGACCTTCGACATCGCCGACAACGAAATGGAATTCGGCGTGGGCATCCACGGCGAGCCCGGCCGCCGCCGGGGGCCGGTGCGCCCGGCGCAGGAACTGGTCGACGAGCTGATGGCCGCCATCCTGGGCGACTTGAAGCCCAAGGCCGGCTCGCAGGTACTGCTGCACGTCAACGGCTTCGGCGGCACGCCGCTCATCGAGCTGTACCTGCTGTATCACAACGCGGCCCAGTTGCTGGAAAAGCAAGGCATCAAGGTGGTCCGCTCGCTGGTGGGCAATTACACGACCGCTTTGGAGATGGCCGGGGCGTCGCTCACGGTCACGTTGATGGACGACGAAATGACGTCGCTGTGGGACGCGCCCGTGCACACGGCCGCGCTTCGCTGGTAGGGGAGTTTTCTTGCGAAGGAGACACATCATGGAGACGATGCGAAGGAGACTCTTGCAATGGGCCTGCGCCGGCACGGCAGGGCTCGCGTTCCCCGCCCTTGCGGCAAAGAAGCCGTCCGGGGACAACGTGATGCGATTGGGCCAGTCCACGGCCCTGACCGGCAACAACGGCGCCGTCGGCCGCCAGTTTCGCGATGCGGCGCTGGCTTGGTTCGAGCAAGTCAACGGCCAGGGCGGCGCCGGCGGTTTCAAGATGGAGCTGGCGACGCTGGACGACGGCGGTGTGGTGGAACGCGCGACGACCAATGCCAAGCTGCTCACCAGCACGCATGGCGCCGCCGGCTTTTTCGGCTTCGCCGGCCCCGGCGCCAACCGCGAGGGCATGCAGGTGGCGCTGGCCGAAGGCGTGCCCTTCATCGCGCCCGTCAGCGGCATGGACGTGCTGCGCCAGCGCGAGAACGCCAATGTGTTCCTGCTGCGCGCCAGCCACCGCGACGAGATCCGCCAGATCATCCGCCACACCAGCTCCACCGGCATCACGCGCGTGGGCCTGCTGTTCGAGTACGAATCGGCGGGCTGGGAAATCCGCGACTCGTTCGCGCAGGCGGCCGACGCCGCCAGGCTCGCGAGCAGCGTCAGCTCCAGCGTGTCGCGCGGCAGCGCCGACGTCGCGGCCGCCGTGCCGGTGCTCACCGCCGCCAACCCGCAGGCCATCATCCTCGCGGCCAATCCGAGCGCCAGCGCGGCGTTCGTGCGCGCGGCACGCAAGGCCGGCTATGGTGGCGGCTTCTACACCGTGTCCACGGTGGGAGGCCAGGTGCTGCTCGACCAGCTGGGCCCACTGGCCGTCGGCATCTCGGTGGCGCAGGTGGTGCCGTTCCCGTGGGGCGGCGGCTCGGTCATCTCCCGCGAATTCCTCGCGTTCTGCGGTGACAGCAAAATCACGCCCGACTTCGCCAGCATGGAAGGCTACATGGCCGCGCGCTGGCTGACCGAGGCGCTCAAGCGCGCCAAGCCGAAGGAAGCCACCCCCGCCGCGCTGGCTTCGGCGCTCGAGAAGATGCCGCCGATCAACCTCGGCGGGTTCCCGCTGGCCTTCAGTCCCGACACGCGCAGCGCCTCGTCGTTCGTCGAGCTGACCGTGGTGTCTAACGCGCTCAAGTTCCTCAAGTAGCCGCTACCCCTGGCAGCATGTGCAACGGCGAGTCACCGTCACCGTATTGGTGCAGCAATTGCAGGAACAGCCGGGCCCTCCTCTCGACGGCTTCGAGCGCCAGGCGATAGCTGCCCTGGGGCCGCGCGCTGATCTTGTCGATGGCCTTGCATTGCCACACATCGACCGGCGTGTGGGTGCAGAACTTGGCGTAGCCCACGTACCCTTGATCCGTCGCGACCGCATACGCCGCGACGTAGTGCCCCAAAAACGGGCCTGAAATTCTTTCCATACAGCCCCAACTCGTCCTCTTTGGGGGAGTTGAGCAAGTTGGATGCCAGCCAGGGCCTGTTAACAGGCCTCACTTGCCGAGCTTTCGATACAGCGTCGAGCGGCCCATGCCGAGCAGCGCAGCGGCTGCCGTGACGTTGCCACCGGTGCGTTGCAAGGCTGCGGCAATGGCCGCTTGCTGCGCCCGCTCCAAAGACAGCTCTTCGCCGTCTGCCTCCGCGCGTATGCCGCCGGATGCCGGGGGTGGGCCTGACTCCTCGAACTGGAAGTGGTGCCGCCCAAGCGGCTCATCGACGTCCGCCAGCGCCAGGGCCAGCCGCAACGCATGCCGGAGCTGGCGCACGTTGCCGGGCCACGGGCGCTTCTTCAAGAAACAGCGCAGCTCGGTGCCGAGGCGCCGCGATTCGCAGGCTGCTTCCGCCAGCAGGGCCTCGAGCACGGCACCGAAGTCGCTCCTCGCGCGCAGCGGCGGCACTTCCAGCGCAAAGCCGCTGAGGCGGTAGTACAGGTCCTCGCGAAAGCGTCCCTCCTTGACCAGCTCGCGCAGGTCGCGATGAGTGGCGCAGACGAAGCGAACATCCACCTTCGCGGCTTGCGTGGCACCGACCCGCACGACTTCGCCGCTGTCGAACACCCGTAGCAGGCCGACCTGCAGGTCCAGCGGCATGTCGCCGATCTCGTCCAGCAGCAGCGTGCCTCCCTGGGCCGATTCGACCTTGCCAACGCTGCCGCCGCGCCGGGCGCCCGTGAAGGCTCCTTCGACGTGGCCGAACAGCTCGGCAGCCATCAACTGCGGTGCGATCGCGCCGCAGTTCAAGGCCACCAGCGGGCCGTCGCGGCGATTGCCCAGATCGTGCAAAGTGCGGGCCGCAACTTCCTTGCCGACACCGGTTTCGCCGGTCACGAGCAACGGCAGATCGGCATTGAAAGCGCGCAAAGCACGTTCGAAGCGCGCGGCGAAGGCGGCGTCGCCAAATACGGGTGCCGTGGCCGGCTGCGCGGCCGCGCGCGAGGGCGGCGTCGAACTGGGGGGCTTGAGGCCGGGGCGCACGATCCGCGGGGCGACCGCGGCCTTGGCGCGCAGCAGCACCCCGCCGTGCAGGCGCAGTTTCAGCTCGCTGCTCGCAGCGTTCATGGGTGCGGCAAACGCATTGAAGCGCCCGTCGAAGAGATCGGTGAAACGCAGTCCCTGCGAGATCACCGATATGCCGATCAGACGGCGCGCGGCGAGATTGGCGGCCAGCAGGCCGCCGTCGTTGTCGAAGGCGAGCCGGGCCTCGTCGCCCGTGTCCTGGGTCTCCAGGCTCAGTCGAAGGAAGGCGGGCAGCGCGTCGAACAGCCTGTGCTCGATGCGCGTGGCGCAGCGTTGTGTGAGCGCGAGAGCCCCGGCCGCGAGCCCGGGCATGTCGCGAGAGACATCGACCGCGGCGATCACGCGTCCCTGCGGGTCGAATACAGGCGCGGCGCAGCAGTGAAAGATCTGGTTGTCCGCAAAGAAGTGCTCCGGCCCGAGCACGCGCATCGGCCGCTGCTCGGCGATCGCCGAGGACATGGCGTTGGTGCCGATGCTGGCCTCCGACAGGTCGACACCCGGCCTGAAGGCCAGGCGCAGGGGCTCGCTGCGGCGATCGATACGGCCGTCGACCGCCAAGGCTCGACCGTGTGCGTCGGTCAACAGTACCGCGTAGCCCGCGTCAGAGACAGCGCTGCCAAGAGCGTCCAGCTCCGGGCGCGCCGCTTCCAGCAGGGTGTGGTGGGTGTCCAGCAGGTGACTCAGCGAAGCCCGTGCAACGGGATCGAACTCCACCCGATCCGTGACCTGGCGACCCTGCCCCCGGCAGCGTTGCCACGAGCGCAGCAGCGACTCTTCGATGAGTCCGACAGGGGGCACGTTCTCGTCGAAGAACGACCTGCGCGCCTGCCAGACGCGGTCTGGCACGTATCGGTCTGACGTGGTGATCATTGCATTTGCATGTATTTAAGAGCGATCCCGAATCGGGATCTCACATCCCATATCAAGACAGTGTTGATGCACTTTACTGCCTGAAATCGGGCCTTTCACAAGGGATTACCCGAATAAATAGCCAGAACATGAGGCTTAGTGCGTGTTTGGCACAGCCTTTGCTGGAGATTGTCCACCGGCTAAGCATGCTTGACCTAAAGACGGCCTGTAAATCAATTGAAGATACAAATAAAGGAGACCCATCCATGGACGCCTCGATTCGCGAGCCACAGAGCCAGCAACCCTGGACCGGCAAGATATTCAGCAACGGCTGGGTGAGTTCGAAGGGCGGCACGGCCACCGTGATCGAACCAGCCACTGGCGGAACGCTGGGAACGATCGGCGTGGCCACTGCCGAGGACGTGGACCATGCCGCCAAAAGCGCTGCGTCCGCACGCGCCGGCTGGGCGGCGACGCCTTTCGATCAACGCGCCGCCGTCATGCGTGAAGCCGCGCGTCTTCTGAAAGAACGCGCGAGCGACTTCAATCTGTGGAACGTGCGCGAGTGCGGCTCCATCATGCCCAAGGCCGAATGGGAGCTGAACGCGACCCATGAGCAGATGCTGATGGCCGCCGCGCTGCCCATGCAGGCCAACGGACAGCTGTTTCCTTCGTCCATGCCGGGGCGGACCAACATGTGGCGCCGCGTGCCTGTGGGCACGGTGGGCGTGATCGCCCCCTGGAATTTCCCCCTGTTGCTGGCCATGCGCTCGGTGGCACCGGCGCTGGCGCTGGGCAACGCGGTGCTGCTCAAGCCCGACGCCCAGACCGCCATCACGGGTGGCGCGCTGATCGCGCAGGTGTTCGCCGACGCAGGTCTGCCCGAGGGCGTTCTGCACGTGCTGCCGGGCGGACCGGCCACGGGCGACGCCGTCGTGCGGCATCCGGCGGTCGAGATGATCTCCTTCACGGGTTCGACCGCGGTGGGGCGGCGCATCGGTGAAACCTGTGGCGGACTGCTCAAGAAGGTGGCGCTGGAGCTGGGTGGCAACAACGCCATCATCGTGCTGGACGACGCCGACCTCGACGCGGCCAGTTCCAGCGGCGCCTGGGGCGCCTTCCTGCACCAGGGACAAATCTGCATGCAGGCCGGCCGCCACCTGGTGCACCGCCGCGTGGCCGAGGCTTATGCCGAACGGCTGAAAAAGCGCGCCGAAGCGCTGTACGTGGGCGACCCGCACGCCGGCCCGGCGCACCTGGGCCCGATCATCAATGCCAAGCAGCGCGACCGCATCGTCGGCATCGTGAAAGCTTCGGTGGAGCAGGGCGCGCGGGTGCTGACGGGCGGCACGCACGAGGGGCTGTTTTACCGGCCCACGGTGCTGACCAATGTGAGCCCGCAAATGCCGGCCTTCGCCGATGAGATCTTCGGTCCCGTCGCGCCGATCACCGTCTTCGACAGCGACGAAGAGGCTGCGGCCCTCGTGAACGGGTCGCCCTACGGCCTGGCGGCGGCCATCCACAGCGCCAGCGTTTCACGCGCGATGGCCCTGGCCAACCAGCTGCGCACCGGAATGATCCACGTCAATGACCAGACGGTGAACAACGAGTTCCACGTGCCCTTCGGCGGCATGGGCGCGTCGGGCAATGGCGGGCGCTTTGGCGGCCCGGCCAACCTGGAAGAGTTCACCCAGAGCCAATGGATCAGTGTCATGGACAAGCCCATCGTGTACCCGTTCTGACCTGCGCAACAACAAATCCATTTCCCGCGAGGAGACAACATCATGCGATTCGACGATCCCAACCGCCCGGCCGCCGACGTGACCACGGTGGTGGCCGCCATCGGCCGCCTGCAGCGGCGCGACTTCCTTCGCTTCGCCGCCGCCGGCGCGGCGGTCACCAGTCTGGCGGGCACAGCTCGCGCGGCCCTGCCCGACGGCGTGAAATTCATGAGCGAGCCCGAGGCCGCTGTGTTCACGCGGCTGGCGCAGGTAGTGCTGCCGGTGTCCGGCAGCAAGCTCGTGCCCTGGACTCCCGACGGGCTGCTGCAGACCTTGGATGGCGCGCTGCTGGCCGGCATGGAGCCGCACATCCTGGCCGGGCTCAAAGGCGGCGTGAAGTACTTCGACGAAGGGCCGATGGCCACTTACAAGAAGCGATTCGCGGAGCTTACCGACGCCGAGGCCACGCAGTTCTGCGATGCCTGGGGCAATTCGGCCGAGCCGCCCCAGCGCGGCCTGGCGATGGGCCTCAAGAAGCTGGTGCAGCTGTCGTACTGGGCCAATCCAGGCACCTGGGCCGCCGTGGGATATGACGGCCCCATGACGCAGCGGCTTGGCATCAAACGCCTGGGCAACGCGCCGTTGCCCACCCGCTGAAAAAATCGCAATTTGCCCCCACGCTTCGCTGCCCCCCCGAGGGAGCGCATTTGCCTAGGGGCGGCCCGTCGTCAAATAGGAGACAAGACATGGCAAAAAACATCAATGTGAAAGTCGCCAAGCAAGGCCTGAAGGTCACGCAGGCCAGCGACATTGCACAGGACAAATTGCACCTGAAGGCCGACGCGGTGATCGTCGGCTCGGGTGCGGGCGGGGCGATTGCCGCGTTCGAGCTGGCCCGAGCGGGCAAGAAGGTGATCGTGCTGGAAGCGGGCCCCTACATTCCCTCGGAGAAGTTCTCCGAGATGCTCGCGGTGGCCATGGGCACGCTCTACCAGGACCACGGCGGCCAATCCAACATGAACGGTGACATCGCCATTCTGCAAGGCGCCTGCGTCGGCGGCTCCACCGTCGTCAATGCCGCGTTGTGCTTTCGCACGCCCGACTACTACCTGAAGCTGTGGGGCAAACAATTCGGCCTGACCAACCTCAACATGGCGGCGATGACGCCGTATTTCGAGAAGGTCGAGCGCAACCTGAACATCAAGACCGTCGGCTCGAGCGAAACCAGCCCCGGCGCCCTGCTCATCGGCCCGGGCATGAAGAAGCTCGGCTTTCCCGAAGGCAGGGCCCGGCGCAACATCAAGGACTGCGCCCTCACGGGCTCGTGCTTCAGCGGCTGCGCCTCCGACCGCAAGCAGTCCATGCTCGTGACCTACCTGCCCTGGGCCGTGGCCCATGGCGCGATCATCTATGCCGACACCCGCGTCACGCAGGTGCTCGCCGAGGGCAACAAGGCCAGCGGCGTGCTGGCTGAAGTCATCGATCCGGCCACCGGAAAGAAGAAGGCCGATGTGCGCATCGACGCGCCCATCGTCGTGCTGGCTGCGGGACCGATCCAGACGCCGCTGCTGCTGCAAAAGAGCAAACTCGCCAACAGCAGCGGGCAGGTCGGCAAGAATTTCGCCTGCCACCCGACGCTGTCGGTGACGGCGGAGTTCCCGTTCGAGGTCAACGACTTCCACGGCGCGACCCACTCGCTCTACATGGACAAGCACACCCTGCCCGAAAAGGGTGGCTACCTGCTGCTCAACGCGATCCAGGAGCCGGTGGAGGCGAGCTTCCAGGCCGAGCCGGGAACCGGCAAGCCCTACGTCGCCTACATGAGCGGCTACAAGAACACGATTCGGCTGATCAGCCTCATCCACGACAAGAACGTGGGCGAGGTGCGCTGGGAGAACGGGCAGAAGCAGATCCACTACACCGTGGACAACGATGACTTCGAGGCGATGAAAAAGGGCCTCATCACCACCGCGCGCATCCTTTTCGCCGCCGGGGCGCGCAAGCTCTACCTGCCGTCATCGAACAAGGCCGAGATCGAGAGCGCCGCCCAGGTCGAGAGCGTGATTGGCGCGCTGAAGAATGAACCTGCGCGCTACAAATACACCTCGTTCCACCCGCAGGGTACCTGCCGCATGGGACGCGACGCGAAGACCACGGTGGTCAACCCTTACGGCGAGACGCATGACGTGAAGAACCTGTATGTGGCCGACGCCAGCTTGTTGCCGACCTCGATCGGCTACAACCCGTCGGAGACGGTCTACGCGCTGGCGAGCTACATCAGCGACCGCATCGTCAAGGCGCACGCGTGATAGACGTCAAACCGTCCAACCTGATCGCGGCGGTCGGGTTGGCGCTTCTCATGGGATGCGCCGGCCTGACCGAGACGAACGCCCCTCCTGCGATGGACGTCCCCGCCGCTCGCTTTGCGCAGATCTCGGTGCAGGGGACCCGGATTTTCGGGGCGTCGCCGGAAGACCTGGCTGCCGCCGGCTACGTCGAGCAGGAGTATTACGTGAGCGGCGTGGCGAACCGCTACGCCTTCCATGATTCGATGCAGAACGCTGCCGTCATCGATAAAGGCCACCCCTACAAGACGCGCATGATCGTTCGCCGCCCCGCGAACCCGGCCAAGTTCAACGGCACAGTCATCGTCGAGTGGTTCAACGTGACGCTGGGGCAGGACATCGATTTCAATTGGGCCGCATCGCGTGACTATTTGATGCGCAATGGCTACGCCTACGTCAGCGTCTCGACGCAGCGGGTAGGCGTTGAACGCTTGAAGGCGTGGAGCGCCGCCCGCTACGGCGACCTGACGGTGAATGCGCCGGACACCACACCGCCGGATCCGCTGAACACGGGGGACGTGCTCTCCTGGGACATCTACTCCCAGACCATCAAGGCCTTGCGCGAACCCGGGTCCGTGAACGCGCTTCCCGGCATGAAGGTCAGGCGCGTCATCGCCGCCGGCGAGTCACAAGCCGGCAGGCGGCTCACGACGTACTACAACGCCATCGATCCGCTGCACCGCGTTGTAGACGGCATGGTCTTCTACGATCCGGGCTACACCGATATCAACGGCCGCAGCACCTGGCACCTCTTGCGAACCGACAATCCGACCAAGCTGGTCTCCGTGGGCGCGGAGGTCTGGAGCGACGGGCGCGCGGTCGTGCCCGACGGCCCGACGACGCGCCGCTGGGAGGTAGCGGGAACCTCGCACCTGAGCTCGTGGGACATGCAATACGTGGACGCGATCACCAGGCGGGACACGGGCCTGAGAAAGCGCGATGGCTCGCCGGCAGCCACCATCGGGGACCTGATCCCTGGGTGCAAGCACAACCCGCTGTGGAGCGCCGTTCCGATGCACAAGGTGCTGAACGCCGCGTACGAGCATGTGAATCATTGGGCCGCCGGTGGCTTGCCAGCCCCTGCGGGCAAGGCCCTGGAGCGCGATGCGAATGGGCTGAAGCTGCGGCACGACGCCAACGGCCGCACCTTCGGCGGCATCCAGCTGGCGGAGTTCGCGTATCCCACGGCGTTCAATCTGGGTTACCTCAATCCCGGGCCAGGCTTCTGCCGCAACGGCGGACACCACCGCTTCTACTCGCCTGCCGAGCTGAAAGCGATGTACCCGGACCCCAGGGCCTATGTACGCAGCGTCATCGAGGCGACGAACGCCAATGTGACTGCAGGCTATATCCTCGGCTTCGACGCCGCGGAAACGATCAAGGCAGCCAACGAGCTGCTCTCAATCAAATAAGGACGTCTTGCCATGCAACTGAAAACACCCCACGCAATCGCCGCCGGCCGCACCTTGATGGCCGTCATCTTCCTGGTGGCCGGGGTCCGCAAGGCACTCACGTATTCCGCGACGGCGGCCTACTTTGCCAAGCTGGGCATCCCGGCCGCGGATATCGTTTTGCCTCTCACCATCCTCCTGGAGATCGGCGGGGGTGTCGCACTCGTTTTCGGCTGGCGTCTGCCCCTGGTCGCTGGAGTCCTGGGCATCTTCACGATGGCAGCGGCGTTTCTCGCCCATGCCTTTTGGGCCGTCGATCCCGCGCAGTTCAACGCGCAACTCAACAACTTCCTGAAAAACGTCGCAATGGCCGGCGGATTCCTGATTCTGGCGACGGCCGCCAAAAAGGCATGAAGAACGCTGTTCGCGAACACGGGTCGGCGTGCTGGGCCGGTTCGCGCACTCCGCATGCACGAGGCCGCCGGTGCCACGCCCGAGGAACGTTCCGGTAATCTCGGCCTTCTGAGAATCGCGCCACCGGCGCAGCGCCAAGACCTCCTGAACATCGGCATGAAACTGGGGCGCCGCGCCATGCGGCGCCCCAGCTTTACCTGGGTGCGATCTTGACATCGTTCAACTATCCGCATAATATGCAGATATTGGAACGGCGCCATTTTCGCCGCCAGGAGACACGCCATGAATGCTCTGCTGCCCCACGCCGCAAGGGAAACCGATAGCGACACGCAACTGCTCGACCTCGTCACCTTCAAGTGGCTGATGGCCGGCATCGGGTGGCGCGTCGACCTGCCGCGCCTGCAAAAGGACGCCGACTACGCGCGGGTCTGTGCGCAACGCGGCCTCGAAAGCGGCCAGGCGCTGCTGGGCGAGCGGGCCGCGGAACTGCTGGCTGCGCTGCCGTCCCGGTCGCGCGCCATGTTCACATTATCAAACGACGTTCGTATATAATACCGCCTGACGCGCCGCGGGCGCCGGGGCGGGGTTGGGGCATTGGACATGATCGAATCGGATGAGGTGCTGACAGTCATCGGTGCGGGCCAAGCCGGGGCCGAGCTGGCCGTGCAGGCGCGCGAGGGCGGATGGCCTGGCCGTATCCTGCTGGCCGGCGACGAGCCCGATCTGCCGTATCACCGGCCTCCTTTGTCAAAGGCCTATCTCGCGGGCACGGCCACGACGGAAACGCTGGCGCTGAAGGCGCGTGCCACCTATGAACACGCCGGCATCGAACTGGTGTTGGGCCGCCGCGTCGTCGCCGTCGACCGGAAGGCGCGCCGCGTGGAGTTCGACGGCGGGCCGTCCATCGATTACTCGCGCCTGGCCTTCGCCACCGGCGGCCGGCCGCGACGCCTGCCGACCGCGGCATCGGGTGCGGACCGCGCCGCCAATTTCCACTACTTGCGTACGCTTGCCGACGTCGACCGCATCCGCGCCCGCTTCATCGACGGTGCGCGGCTGGTGATCATCGGCGGCGGCTATGTCGGCCTGGAAGTGGCCGCCGTCGCCGTGAAGCAGGGCTTGCAGGTCGTTGTGCTGGAAGCGGCCGAACGCATCCTGTCGCGCGTGACGGCGCCCGCCGTGTCCGCGTTTTACGAGACAGTTCACCGCGCCGCGGGCGTCGACGTGCGCACCGGCATGCAGGTGGAAACGTTCGAGCTCAACCGCGACCGCAGCCGCGTCAGCGCCGTCGTGTGCAGGGACGGCGAGCGCCTGGCCTGCGACCTCGTGGTCGCGGGCATCGGCCTGGTCCCCAACACCGAGCTGGCGGCCGACTGCGGCCTGGCCGTGGACGACGGCATCCTGGTGGACGCCGCCGCCCGCACCAGCGACCCGCACATCGTGGCCGCCGGCGACTGCACCCGCTACCACAGCGCGCTGTACGACCGGTCCATCCGTTTGGAGTCCGTGCCGAACGCGCTCGAGCAGGCTCGCTGCGCCGCGGCCACGCTCACCGGCCAGGAGCGCCGCTTCGACGGCGTGCCGTGGTTCTGGTCCGACCAATACGACCTGAAGCTCAAGATGGTGGGCCTGTCGCAGGGCTACGACCAACTGGTGCTGCGCGGCTCGCCCGACGCCGGCGCGTTCTGCGCGTTCTACCTGAAAGGCCGGCGCGTGCTGGCGGTGGACACCGTGAACCGGGTGCCCGACTTCATGGTGGCCAAGCGGCTGGTGGGTGAGCGCATCGAGGTCGACCCCGATCGGCTCGCGGACGAAGCCGTCCCGCTCAAGTCGCTGCTGCCCGCCTGAGCCGGCGCCCCCCACAACAACACGGAGACGACATGCCCAAACTGACCATCATCGAATTCAGCGGCAAGGAACATCACCTGGAAGCCGAGGAGGGCAAGTCGGTGATGCAGACGGCCATCGACGCGCTGGTGCCCGGCATCATGGCTGACTGCGGCGGCTCGTGCAGCTGCGCCACCTGCCACTGCTACGTCGACGACGCCTGGCTCGCGCGCCTGCCGCAGCCCGAGAGCGCCGAGCGCGACATGCTCGAGTGCGCGCTCGACCCGCAAGAGAACAGCCGCCTTTGCTGCCAGCTGCGCATGACGCCGCAGAGCGACGGCCTGGTGATTCGCCTCCCGAAATCGCAAGTCTGACGGCAGGTCTGACGATTCCCCCGGACTCTTTTTCCCAGGACTCATTTCAATGACGACGACAAGCACAACCCCCGCCACCGTATTCCAGGGCCCGATCTTCGACGGCGACACCCACCTGTACGAAACGCCCGACGCGTTCAGCCGTTACCTCCCCGAGAAATTCAAGAAGGACTGGGACTACCAGTGGAAGACCGGCGCGGACGGCGAGTTCGCGCTGTACGTCGGCGCACAGAAAGTCGAAGTGAGCGCCGGGTACACCGCGGCCGACATGCGTGTTCCTCCGCCAGGAAAGCTGCACGAATGGCTGCGCGCGCAGAAGGAAGGCAAGGAGAACGTGGACATGCGCGTGCCGATGACGCCCGACATGTACGCACGCGACCCGCGCCTGGCCAAGATGGACGAGTTCGGCGTGGAAGGCTGCTTCCTCTACTGCGGCCACATGGTCGCCACCATCAGCTACCTGAACGAGCCCAAGGCCGCCGCCGCTGTGATGCACGCGTACAACCGCTGGATGCTGGACGACTGGGGCTTCAACTACAAGGACCGCATCTACTCCGCGCCGCTGGTGTCGCTGGAAGACGTCGATGCCGCCTGCGCAGAAGCCAAGTGGGCGATCGAAAACGGCACGCGCCTCTTCCTGATGCCCATGGGCCCGTTCAACAAGAAGTCGCCCGCGCACCCGGACTTCGATCGCTTCTGGTCCATCCTCAACGAAGCGCATTGCCGCGTGGTCTACCACGTGAGCGAAGCTATCTACATGAAGGACCACATGGCCGTGTGGGGTGAGCCGGTGCAGCAATCGCGCCAGCGCCAGACCGCATTCATCTGGATGCACGGCTACAGCGAGCGGCCGGTGGTCGAGACGCTGTCGTCCATGATCCTGTGGAACTTTTTCGCGCGCTTCCCGAACCTGCGCCTGCTGTCGGCCGAGAACGGCTCCGAGTGGGTGCCCAACATGCTGGTCAAGATGGACAAGTGCCGCGGCATGGCCAAGAACGGCTTCTGGCCGGGCGGCCAGCTAAAGGAACGCCCGAGCAACATCTTCAAGCGCCACGTCAGCGTCATCGCCTACCCGGAAGACGACTTGGCCACCACGATCGCGCAAGTCGGCTCGCACGAGTGGGCGATCATGGGCTCGGACTACCCGCATGCCGAAGGTGTGCCGACGCCGCGCGAATTCGCCGATGAAGCCTGCAAGTCGCTCACACCCGAGCAAACCCAGGGCGTGATGCACGATAACGGCCGCCGTTTCCTGGCACCGGTGGCCTGAACATGAAGACTCGTGCCACCGAACTGCTGGGCGTCGCACTGCCCATCGTGCAAAGCGGCATGCGATGGGTGTCGCGCGCCGAACTGGCCGCCGCCGTTTCGAATGCCGGCGGCCTGGGCGTGATCTCCGCGCACACGCAGCCGGATGCGGAAGCGCTTCGGCGTGAAATCCAGCGCACGCGCTCGCTCACCTCAAAGCCGTTCGGCGTCAACCTCACGCTCCTCGCGGCGAACGCCGGTGTCGATATCGAAGGCTTCGTGCGGGTCGTGGGCGAAGAGCGCATCCCCGTGGTCGAGACCGCCGGCGGCAGCCCCGCGAAATACCTGGACGCGCTGAAGAAGTCCGGCACGAAGGTGATGCACAAGGCCACCAGCGTGAAGCACGCGCTCAAGGCGCAGTCGCTGGGCGTCGATGCGGTGATCATCGACGGCTACGAGTGCGCCGGCCATCCCGGCCAGGATGACGTGCCTGGCCTGGTGCTGATCCCGGCGGCCGCCAAGGCATTGTCGATTCCCGTGCTCGCCGCAGGCGGCATCGCTGACGCTCGCGGCCTCGTCGCCGCGCTCGCGCTAGGCGCCGAGGGCGTGTGCATGGGTACACGCTTCCTGCTGACGCGCGAGTCGCCCTTGCACGACGCCATCAAGGCCCGCATGGTGGCCGCGCGTGAAACCGACACGACGCTGGTGGGCCGCCGCTTCGGCGACAGCATCCGCGTGATGCGCAACGCACGGGTCGAAGAAGCTTTGAAGCTGGAAGCTGCGGAGACCACGACCCATCACGACCTGTTGCCGCTGATCGGGGCGGGGCGTTGGATGGAAGCGATGGCCAGCGGCGCGGCGGATGATGCGGCGTTTCCGCTGGGGCAATGTGTGGGGTTGATCGATGACTTGCCGAGCTGTGCGGAGTTGATCGCGACGTTCGAGCGGGAAGCGCGTGCGCTCATCCAGCAACGGCTCGCGTCGGTCTTCTGACTGTCATTGCGGACTTGATCCGCGATCAATGAACCCGCATTCACTTTGGGCGCTCGTGGGCCGCGCGCGGCAACGCCGTGCACGGCCGGGCCGCGGCGCGATGGCTACGGCGTCCGGCTGCGGCGCTTTCGCGCCTTTAGCCGGATTCCCCGCGCTGAACGGTCTTGCGGCCCACGCGGCGTAACTCACTTCGCTGCGCTGCGTTCAAACAGACGCCGCGAGCATGAGACGGTCGCGTCGCAAGCGACGCTGGGCCGCAAGACCGTCCACCGCGGGCGCCTGAGCTTTATTCGCGCCGCGACCCGACCATGCACGGCGTTGCAGTGAGATAGTGGCGTGCCAGCGGTGGTATGCCAGAATTTCTGGCAGATAACTGAGGCTTTGGCACGCCACCGGTGGCTCGCCTCAATGTCTCTGCGAAGCTGTGCGTGGGCGGGCTGTGGCGCGAATAAAGCACAGGCGCTTGCGGCGGGTGACCCCGCGACCCAGCACGGCTTCAGCCGTGCGTTCGTTTCATGCTCGCGGCGTCTGTCTGAGCGGAGCAAAGCGCAGCGAGTTACGCCGCGCGGGTCGCGGGGTCTCCCGGCGCAAGGAATTCGGCTGCAGGTGCAAAGCACCGAAGCCGAACGCCGTAGCCATCGCGCCGCAGCCCGCCCACGCACAGCTTCGCCGCGCGGCCCAGGAACACAAAGACAGGGGTCATGGATTGCGGATCAAGCGCAATGACATCCAGTCTCAGTCGAACAGCACATGAATATGCTTAGGCACCCGCATCATCGTCCCCTGAATCACCGGCGCAGGCAGCGCCGGATCCAGCCGGATATTTTTCAACCGGTCCAGAATCGCATTCAACGCCCGCGTCATTTCGATGCGTGCCAGGTGCTGGCCGATGCACACATGCGGGCCGAACGCAAAACCGAAGTTGCGCTGCTTCTTGCGGAAGATGTCGAACCGGTCGGGGTTCTCGAAACGCGACGGGTCGCGGTTCGCCGAGCCGGACGCGACGGACAGGCAGGCGCCGGCCGGCAGCTTCACACCGCACAGTTCGGTGTCGACCGTTGGCGTGCGCGTTGCGATCAGCACGGGCCCGTCCCAACGCAGCGCCTCCTCGATGGCTTGCGGGATCAACGAGCGGTCTTGCCGCACGGCGTCCAGCTGATCGGGGTTGGAGAGCAGGCCCGTGAGCAGCACGCTGGTCGCGCGGTAGGTGGTGTCGCCGCCGGCGTTCACCAACTGGCGAAGGAAGGAGACCAGGATCTCCTCGGGCAACTGCTCGCCGTCCGCTTCGGCCAGCGCCAGCAGGCTCACCAGGTCGTCGCCAGGATTGCGCCGCCGCTCGTCCAGCAGGTTCTTGAAATACAGGCCCAGCTTGCGCGAGGCCTCGGTGCCGTGCGGCACGTCGTACATCACGACGGTCTGCGCGATCGCCAGCTTGTGGAAGACCTTCACGTCGTCCGGCGGCAGGTTCAACTGCCGGTAGATGATGTGGAAAGGGTAGTGGTGCGTGAACTCCTGCACCAGGTCGGCCTTGCCGCGTGCCGAGAACTGATCCATCAAGCCTTGCACTACCGGGTCCACCAAGGTGTCGCCCCACTTGGCAACCACGTTGGGCAGAAAGGCCTTCTGGAAGATCTTGCGAAAGCGCGAATGCTCCGGCGCATCCATCGTGCTGACACTGCGGCCGAAGCTGATGCCGAGATTGCGGGCGTAAGTCTTGTTCGAAAACGTCACCGGGTCCAGGAAGATCTTCTCGGTCGCGTCGTAGCCCAGCACCAGGTAGTGTTCCAGCCCCGCCATCGTGACATCCGGGTACAGGCCCATGGCCGCGCGGTAGTCCATCTTGTGGACTGGCCCCTGCTCGCGCCACTCGGCCAGCCGCAGGTAAGGGTCGATGCAATCGCCGAACGCGGCCTCGTCGGAGACGAACGGGTCGTAGGCCGCGTCGTCGAAATCCTGGATGCGGGGAATGGCGCCCATGCGGCGTCTCCTTGAAGTTGTTGGCTAGACCCCGAGTGCTTCGCGGATCGCATCGGCGATCGGCAGGATCGCGTCCTCCTCGCGCGTCGTCGGATTGAAGAGGCGGTTGTGGCAGATGGCGACGGCCAGCTGGCTGTCCGGGTCGGCCCAGCCGATCGAACCGCCCTGGCCCGGGTGGCAGATGGCGCGCGGGTTCTTCACCGAGCAGACAGGCGGATGCTCTCCGCCGAACCAGTAGCCGCCGATGGTGATGGGAATGGGAAAGCCGAACATCACCGGGTCGGGCTCGCCGCTGTTCGAGCGCGGGGTGTTCAAGGTCGCCACCAATTTCTCGGAGAGCAGGCGCACGCCGTCGAGTTCACCGCCGCCGGCCAGCATCGCCCAGAAGCGCGCTTCGCTGCGCGCGTTGAAGATGCCGCCGACGCCGGCGACCTCCGCGCGGCGGACGTCGGGTCGCTCGAAGATTGGCGGCGTCAACGCGACGGCAGCGGGCATCGACGCCAGGAAGAGTGGCGGCAGGTATTCGGGCGGCACCGGCACCATCGCATCGACCTGGCGTGCAATGCGGGGCTCAACCTCATCGGGGATGCCGATCCACAGGTCGGCGATGCCCAGCGGCTGCGCGATCTCCTCGCGCACGAAGCGGCCGAGCGAGCGGTGTTGCGGGTCGGCGCGGCGCACGAGTTCGCCGAGGATCCAGCCGAACGTCATCGACAGGTACAGCGTCGTCGAGCCCGGCGGGGCCAGCGGCGGAAGGTCGGCAATCGCCCGCGTCATCCAGTCCCAGTCGCACATGCGCTCGGGCGTCACGCCGTCGGGCATCTGCGGGACGCCGGCCCGATGCGTGAGCACATCGCGCACGGTCGTGTCGCTCTTGCAACGCGCCCCGTATTCGGGCCAGTAGCGGGCGACGGGCGCGTCGTAGTCGAGCAGCCCGCGGTCGACCAGCATGTGAATGGCCGTGACCGCCACCGCCTTGGTGACGGAGTAGACATTGAAGAGCGTGTCGCCGTCCACGCGGCGGCCATCGGCCGGGTCGGCGATGCCGCCCCAGGCGTCCACCACCAGCTTGCCACGGTGGTACGCCGCGACCTGCACGCCGATTTCGCGGCCGGAGGCAATGGCCGCATCGATGGCCCGCTGCACGGCGGCGTTGGCCGCCAGGGATTCGGGTCGGGACAAGGGATTCTCCGTAGCAGGTTGGGGGAGGAAGGGTTGTGCGTTGCGTTTCGCTAGTTTATATTATCGAACTACGTTCACATAGTTGATGTCGGGGTTTGCCCCACGTCGTACAAGCGGGCCTGGCGGCCCGCAAACAAAGGAGCAAGAACATGGTCAGTGCGGCAGGCGCTCCGGGCGCCGGGGGAGCATCCGCGCAGCTGGCAGGCCGGCGAGCGGTGGTGGCCACCGGCGGCATGCCGATCGGCAGCCAGCTGGTGCAGGGGCTCATGCGCCATGGCGCCCAGGTGGTCGAGATCGCCACCGTTTTCACATCGAAAGCGCAGGCCGACGCGGCGCTGGCCAAGGCCGCGCGTGACATCGGCGACGCCGACCTCATCGTCCACGCGGCGGCCACGCCAGCCGCACTCGTCGTTCGCGACCTGGAGGCATTGACGCCCGCGGAGTGGCAGGCGTCCGTGCACCAGAGCGTGCTGGCGACGCTGTTCTGTCTGCAGGCCGCACACGGCGTGCAGCGTGAGCGCGGAGGCGCCGTGGTCGTGGTCGGGCCTTCGACGGCGCTGGTCGGGGCTGCGGGCCTGCTGCCGCTGATGACACTGACCGAGGCGCAACGCACGCTCGTCAAGTCGGCAGCGCGGCAATGGGGCGCGCTCGGCATGCGCCTGAACTGGGTCGGCATCGCGCCGCGCAGCTATGACCCTGTCTCTTATACACATCT
>NZ_RKMB01000028.1 GCF_003797765.1 Ramlibacter sp. WS9
GGCTGGCCGCGACGGGGGACATTCGCAGCGCAGAGTGCCCCGCCGCCCCGATCCCGCCCCGCCATGTCCATATGGATTGCCCGAGGACTCGATCCGGGGTCCGGCATGACAAGATTCAACTGGCGGAAGCCACGAGCCCGCGCAAGCGGGCGTAGTCGCCCGCGGCCATCTTCTTTCCGCCCTCAGGGCGCAGCTTCAGCACTTCGATGCGGCCACCGTGGGTATTGATGCTGATCGAGTGATCGTCGACCGACGCGATCTCGCCGGGCTTGCCGCGCACATCGCCATGCGTGCGGACCAGGTGCTTGCGTGCGTCGTAGATCCACACGCGCTCGCCATTCAGCACCGTCCACGCGCCGGGAGCAGGATTGCACGCGCGGATCAGGTTGTAGACCTGGTCGGCGTGGTGGGTCCAGTGAATGCGGGATTCTTCCTCGTGGAACCAGCCTTCGTAGCTCGCCTGCGACTCGTCCTGCGCATGTTCGGCGTGGCGCCCCGAAAACACCAGGTCCGCCGCTTCGAGCAGCGCGGCGACGCCCATGGGGAACAGCTTGTTGAAGTACAGCTCGCCCAGCGTCTCGTCGGGCCCGATGGGGCACGACTTCTGCAGGATGACCGGGCCTTCGTCGAGCCCATCGGTCGGGCGGAAGACGGTGATGCCGGTGTTGGTGTCGCCGAGAACAATGGGCCAGCTGATGGAGGAAGGCCCGCGGTGCCGTGGCAACAGGGAGGGGTGGAACTGGATGGTGCCGAAGCGGGGAATGTTGACGAACGCCTCCGGCGCGAACTGCAGCACGTAGGCCATGATGCCGATGTCGGCGTCGAGTTTGCGCAGCGTGTCCTGCGCGAAGCCGCTGCGCAGGCTGCTGAACTGGAACACTGGCAAGTCGAGTGCGTGCGCCGCCTCGCGCAGCACGTCCGGCTTGGCGCCGACTTTCTCGGGCACGCAAAACACGCCGACGATCTGGTCGCCGCGCGCGAGGAAAGCCTCGAGCACGGCCTTGCCGAATTCCTGTTGGCCGGTGATCGCAATTCTCATGGGGTACTGGAGTTGGGCGCTGCCGATTATGCTCAACGCAGGAGGAAGTACGCCGCCAGGATGTACAGCACCACGGCGAACAGCTTGCGCAGCGGCTGGATGTCCATGCGGTGGGCCGTGCGGGCACCCACGGGCGCCAAGGTCATGCTGGCGAGTGAGACGACGACGAGGCCGGGCAGGTACAGGTAGCCGAACGATCCCGGCGGCATCTGCGGCAGCCCCTGGCCGGCCCAGATGTAGCCGAGCGTTCCCGCAAAGGCGATCGGGAAGCCCAGCGCCGCCGACGTGCCGACAGCGTCGTGGATCTTGACGTTGCACCAGGTCATGAAGGGCACCGAGACGAACGCGCCGCCGGCCCCCACCAGCGAAGACAAGAGGCCGATCACGCCGCCCATGCCGAACGTGCCCAGGCGCCCCGGCAACGTGCGCGTGGGCTTGGGCCGCCGATTGAGGAACATCTGCGTGGCCGAGAAGGCGACGAACACGGCGAACAGGATGGACAGCACTTTGCCCGGCAGCGCCACGGCCACCTGTGCGCCAATGAGCGCCCCCAGCAGGATGCCGGGCGCGAGCAGCCACACGATGGGCCAGAGCACCGCGCCGCGGCGGTGGTGCGCGCGCACGGACGACAGGGAGGTAAAGCAGATGCTGGCCAGCGACGTCGCCACCGCCATCTTCACCGTGTACTCCGGCGGAAAGCCCTTGCCTGTGAGGATGATGGTGATGAACGGCACCATCAGCATGCCGCCGCCGATGCCCAGAAGGCCCGCCAGAAAGCCGGTGGCCATCCCCAGCAGGGTGAGTTCGACAATGAGGAGAGGTTCGATCGGCATCCGCCTTGCGATTGTCGCCGGGCGGGCCGGGGGCCGCCGGATCAGGGGATTTCGTACACCGTCAGTTCATCCGCGATTCCGCGCAGCGTGCAGCGCTGCGCAACCGGCGTCAGGCCGGCGGCGGCCAGCAAACGCGCGGCTTCCGGGTAGTGGACCACCGGCGCCGTCGCGAAAATCGAATGCGACATGGCAAGGCCCTGGACGCGGGCCGCCATGTTGACGGTCTGGCCGAAATAGTCGAGCCGGTCATTCAGCGTGACGGCCAGGCAGGGCCCTTCGTGGATGCCGATCTTCAGCAGCAGGTCTTCGCTCTGCCGCGAGGCGTTCAGCGCCTTCATCGCCTCACGCATGGCCAGTACGGCGGCAATGCCGCGATCGGGTGTTGGAAACGAGGCCATCACCGCATCGCCGATGGTCTTGACCACCGCCCCGGATTCCTGCGCGATCACGTGGTTCAGCACCGCGAAGTGCGCCTTCACGAGGTCATAAGCCGCGAGATCGCCGACGCGCTCGTAGAGCTCTGTGGATGCCTTCAGGTCGGTGAACACGAAGGTGAGGCTCGTGATCTTCAGGCGTTGGTCGATATCCAGCATGTCCGCGCGGAACAGCTCGCGGAAGGTCTGGTTGGTGAGCAGCGTGCGCGCCGTCAGAAACTTCTTGCGCTTGCCCAGCAGGTGGTGGAGTTCGTCTCCCGCCAGGTACAGGCCCGGCAACACGCGGGACGAGGTGCGGTTTTCCAGCGTCAGCCGCAGCGGCCCCGGCCGCATCTTCGACGTTCCGGTGGGCGCTTGCACGCTGTTGAACACGACGCCGAGTTCCTGCCGGTCGCGCGTGGGCTCGCCTTGCACGTCCAGGAAATGCGCGGCGTGCGTCACCGGCTCGAAGACGATGATGAATCCTTCGGGCAGCGTCATCGACATGGTCGCCTTTTCGCCGGCGCCCAGCTCGACCCAATCCACGATGAATTTCTCCAGCACATCGCGCGTGGGTGCATCCTCGGGGAACTCGATGCCCGAGCTCCAATAGATCTGTCGCACGTAATCCCACATGGACAGGGTCTCGGGCGAATGCGCGGCGATCTTGCGCAGGCGCGGGCTGACGGTGAATGCAACCTCGACCATTTCATCCAGCGACGGCTCGTAGCCCGACGCGCACAAGGCACACGGATAGTCCTGCTGGTGCAGCGTCTTCATGCTGGTGTTGGCGGTCAGTACGCCGCCGCAGCCCGGGCACAGCACGTTCCAGGACATCTCGAACATGCCAAGGCGGGTGGCGTGAAGGAAGGCGTCGAGCGCGCGGTCCACCGGCAGGGCGTTGGAGGCCGCGAAGTCGAGGACGTTGATGCGATGCAGGTCGTGATCGGCGCCGTCGCGCACGAGGTCTTCGATGGCGGCGGCAGCCCGCGAGTCGGCGGATTGCCGCAGGACGTTGAACCTGGCTTCGGACTCTGACATGTGGCCCTTCGGATGTGACGCCATCCTAGGGCAAAAAAAGGCGTCTGCAAGTGCCACCGGACCGGCATCCTGAACCGGGGTTCAGGTGGGCGAGGTCAGCTTGGCTTTGGGTTCGTCTGACGCGAGACGATCACGCTAGCCAAGAGATGTTCCAAGCCCGGGCTCATAGAGCATTGGTTCAAGGAAATATAAAGCCCGGCACGCACTGCAGACACGAGGTCATTGTAGGTCTTCGCGAGGCCCAAGGAGGCACGAAAAAAATATTGCCGCAATGAATTAAAGAGAACTTGACAAGGGCGAAACGAGGTGAACTGTGTCGGAGTTATCACTCCGGCCCCGGATCAGATCAGCCTACCGTCGCCACTCAGCGCGCCGTCCAGCCGCTGGATCAAGCTGGCGAGGCGCGGGTCGTGTGCGTCGTGGCCGTTGCCTTGAACTGGAAATTCCGACGGCGCGAAGCTCGAGGCCTGGAAGGCCGGCACGTTGCGATCGCTGACGTCGAAGGCGAGGTTCAGCGCTGCCAGCACGGCGATGCGGTCACGGGCCTTCACCTTGCCGGCGTCGCGGATCTTGCACATGGCGGTGTCGACCTTCTCCACTGCTTCGAGCAGGCGCTGCTCGCCGCCCTCGGGGCACGCCAGCAGATAACTTTGGCCCATGATCTGGACCTCGACTTGCTTGGTAACCATTCAGACCCCCACGCTTTTCACTTCGTGTAATGCGCTGCCCCCCGAGGGGGCCTTCGCTTGCTTGAAGCGGTTCGGCGCAGCGCTCATGCAGCGCTCTTGATGTCAGGCAGGCGTTCGAGCAGGGCGTCGACGCGCGCGCGGGCCGCGGACAGGCGCGACTTCAGCGAGTCGCGTTCATGCGTGAGCACCTCGACCTGTTCGGCCAGCAGCGTGTTGGTGCGCTGCAGTTCCTCGTAGCGCACGAGCAGCCGCTCGACGCGTTCAGCCAGCTGGTCGATTTGGGAGGCACTGGGCATAGGGTTTCGATTGTAGGGTTTTGTGACAGATTTCAACCTAAAATGTCCAGCGTTGGTGCTCGCGGTGTGGTTCGCATGCCGCAGTTCAACGGGAAGCAGGAGGCGACGGCACCCAAGGCCCGAGCTAACCTGCGCTGCCCCCGCAACGGTAAGCGGACGAATTTCCATGGAAATTCCGCTTCCATCACGCAAAGCCACTGGACGCGCCTGAACAGCGCGTCTGGGAAGGCGATGGAAGTCGACCCGCCAGCCCGGATACCGGCCAACACGGTGGCCGCGCCATTCCAAAATGGAGTTGCGTGGCCGTGACGCCCAATGTACTGGCGGGGAAGCCGGTACGGGTTTTGAAACGTGTCCGCTAATTCATGAACTCTCGCTTTTTCTCGCCGCGCGGCTCCGCGCTCACCCTGGCGTTCGCTGCCGCATGGCCGGGCGCATTCGCCCAGACCGTCGCGCAAGCCATCTCGCTGCCCGAAACCACCGTCACCGCCACGCGCTTCGCCGAGCCGGCGCAGGCGCTGCCCCTGGGCATCAGTGTGGTCACGGCCGATGAGATCCGCGCCTCGGGCGCTTCCACCATCAACGAAGCGCTGATGCGCGTGCTGGGCGTCGTCGGCCGGCAAGACTTTTACGGGGGCGGCGAATACAGCCTCGACCTGCGCGGCTTCGGCGCCACCGCCGACAACAACCAGGTCGTCATCGTCGACGGCCTGCGCTTTTCGGAAGCCGACCTGGGCGGCACTCGCCTGGCCGGCATCCCGATCGAATCCGTGGAGCGCATCGAAGTGCTGCGCGGTGGCGGTTCCGTGCTTTACGGCGAAGGCGCCACCGGCGGGGTCATCATCATCACGACCAAGGCCGGCAGCGGCAAGGAGCGGCGCAACGCGGCTTCGATCTACGGCGCTGCCGGCAGCTACGGGCTGCGCGACCTGCGCGCGAACGCCACGGTGGCGGGAGGCGGCTTCTCGCTCGACGTCGCGGGCCAGAAGCGCAATGCCGACAACCATCGCGACAACTTCCGCTCGGAGTCGGAGGCGCTTTCGGCCACGGGCCAATGGTCCAACGACTGGCTGCGGCTGGGCGTGCGCTTCGCTCGCGATTCGCTGGACACCGGCTTGCCCGGCGGGCTGAGCCTGGCGCAATACGAAGCCAATCCGCAGCAGACCCGGTACCCGGACGACAAGGCGAGCATCCGCAACGAGCGTGCCGGCGTGTTCGCGCAGGCGCAACTGGGCGGCTGGGAGATCGCGGCCGACGCGGGCCGGCGCGAGAAGAACCTCACCAGCTTGAACAGCGGCTTTCCGTACGACTACGACATTGACGCGACGAACTATTCGATTCGCGCGCGCCATGAAGGGACGCTCGGCGGCCTCAAGAACCAGCTGGTGCTGGGCGCGGACCATGCGCGCTGGACGCGCGAGGTGCTGGGCGACTTCGGCTCCACGGCCAACCAGAAATCGCGCGCGTTCTACCTCAAGGACGACGTGACGCTGGCCGGCGGCACGCGCCTGTCCGCCGGTGCCCGCACCGAAAAGATCGCGAAGGACAACAGCTCGGCGGGAGTCGCCACGGACGACAAGCAGCACGCCTGGGAGTTCGGTGTGAGCCACCCGTTCACGTCCGGCGTCACCGCCTACGCGCGCGCGGGCCGCAGCTACCGGCTGGCCAACGTCGACGAGTTCGGCTTCACCTCGCCGGGCGTCATCCTGAAGCCGCAGACCAGCCGCGACGTGGAACTGGGCGCGCGCTGGGCATACGCGGCGGGCAAGGCTGAAGTGCGTATCTACCGCAGCCTGCTGGACAACGAGATCGGGTTCGATCCGAACGCGGTGGGCAGCTTCTTCGGCGCCAACGTCAACTTCGACCCGACGCGCCGGCAAGGGCTGGAGCTGGACACGAATCACGCCTTGACGAAGACGCTGGGCCTGCGCGTGAACGCCGCGCTGCGCCAGGCCACCTTCCGCTCGGGCACCTATGCGGGCAACGACGTGCCGCTGGTGCCGCGCAAATCACTGGCCGTGCGCGCCGACTGGACTCCCGCCGCAGGACACCGTGTCAGCGGCGGCGTGAAGTGGGTATCCTCACAGCATCCCGACTTCAACAATGCCTGCTCCATGCCGGCCTACACCACCGCCGACGTCCGCTACGCCTTTCAATGGCAGCAGCTGGAATTCGCGCTGGGCGTGAACAACCTCTTCGACAAGAAGCACTACACGCAGGCCTTCGGCTGCGCTGGCGGCGTGACGCGCACCATCTATCCGGAAGCAGGGCGGGCCGTCACGGCTTCGCTGCGAGCCAGCTTCTGAGCGGGACGGCCATGTTGCTCTACGGGCCCCAACGCATCGTCTGCCTGACCGAGGAGACGACGGAGTGGCTGTACCTGCTGGGCCAGGAAGCGCGCATCGTGGGCATCTCGGGCTACACGGTGCGGCCACGCCGCGCCCGTGAAGAGAAGCCGAAGGTCAGCGCGTTCCTGTCCGCGAAGATCGAAAAGATCCTCGACCTGCGTCCGGACTGCGTGTTCGGCTTCTCCGACTTGCAGGCCGACATCGCCGCCGAGCTGATCCGCAAGGGTGTGCAGGTGACGGTGTTCAACCAGCGCAGTGTCGAGGAGATCTTCTCGATGCTGTACCAGGTGGCCGCGATGGTGGGGCAGCCGGACCGCGGGCTCGAATTGCTGCAGGGCATGCGCGACGGGTTGGCCGCGATCGAGGCACAGGCCAAGGCCTTGCCGCGCCGGCCGAAGGTGTTCTTCGAGGAATGGGACGAGCCGCACATCAGCGCGATCCGCTGGGTGTCGCAGTTGGTCGGCATCGCCGGCGGCGACGACTGCTTTCCTGAGTTGTCTGTTCAGGCTTTGGGCAAGGGCCGCATCATCGGCGACGGCATGGAGATCGTCCGGCGCAATCCGGACATCATCATCGGCTCGTGGTGCGGCAAGAAGTTCCGCGCCGAGAAAGTGGCGGCGCGGCCCGGATGGCAGGACGTGAACGCAGTGAAGCACGGGCAGCTGTTCGAGATCAAGTCCGCGGACATCCTGCAGCCCGGGCCGGCCGCGCTGACCGATGGCGCGGAGCAGTTGCATCGCATCGTCATGGAGTGGAGCAAGAATGTGGCCCCCACGCTTGCGGCCAAAGCCGCTGCGCTGCCCCCCGAGGGGGCGTCCCGCGCCTTGGGGCGGCCCGGCGACGCGGGGTCCCATGGCTGAACTTCGTGTCGCGCGCAGTGAACTGATTTTGGGCGGCCAGAAGAGCGGCAAGACGGCGCGTTCTGAATCGCTGGCCGCGGCTTGGCTGGAGCAATCGACCACGCATCGCGCGGTCTACATCGCCACCGCGCAAGCCTGGGACGACGAGATGCGCGAGCGCATCGCCCGCCACCGCCGTGATCGCGCGGTGCGTGTTCCGCGCATGGAAACGGTGGAGGAGCCGGTGGAGCTGGCACATGCCATCGGCCAGCACAGCCGGGCCGACACATTGATCGTGGTGGATTGCCTGACGTTGTGGTTGACGGCGCAGTTGATGCCGGCGGTGGGAGCGGATCGGGAGAGGGCGGGGGTGGGGGCACGCACGCCAACCATCTCCCAAGCCTTGAAAGCCTGCGCCGGTCCCATCATCCTCATCAGCAACGAGATCGGTCTCGGCGTCATTCCGCTGGGCCGCGACACGCGCGCGTTCGTCGATGCGCTCGGCGGATTGAACCAGCAGGCCGCAGCCGCGTGCGAGCGCGTCACGCTGATGTCGGCCGGCCTTCCGCTCACGCTCAAGGGCGCGTCATGACGAAGTGGCTGTTGCTCTTTCTGTGGGCGCTGGCGTCGCACGTGCAGGCCGTCCAGGTCGTGGACGACCGCGGCGTCGCCGTCGAACTGCCTCGCCCGCCGCAACGCATCGTCGTCATGCTGCCGTCGCTCACCGAAGTGATTTGCGAGATGGGCGCATGCGACCGGCTCGTGGCCGTGGACGACTTCTCGAACTGGCCGGCGCAAGTGCGCAAGCTGCCGCACGTGGGCGGGCTCGAGGACGCCAACATCGAGATGATCGTGGCGCTCAAGCCCGATGTCGTGTTGCTCGCATCCTCGTCACGGGCCGTCGGGCGGCTCGAGGGCTTGGGCATCAAAGTCCTGACGCTGGAGCCCAAGAACTTCGCCGACCTGCGCCGCGTCTGGATGCAGCTCGCACTGCTGCTGGGCGTGAGCGACGGGCACGCGCGCTGGCAGCGCCTGGACGCAGAGGTCGATGCGCAGGCGGGCCGGCTGCCCGCCTCGCTGCGCGGCACCAAGGTGTACATCGAAGTGGACACCGGCCCGTACGCCGCGAGCGAGGCCTCGTTCATCGGCGAAGTGCTGGCGCGCGTGGGCGCGGCCAACGTCGTGCCGGGTCAGCTCGGGCCATTCCCCAAGCTCAACGGCGAGTTCGTCGTGCGGGCGGACCCGCAAGTGATCATGATTTCCGACCATGCATCGCCCCCCATCGCCAGCCGCGCCGGCTGGGACCGCATCCGGGCGGTGCGCGATGGGCGCGTCTGCACGTACGACCGCGCGCAGGGCGATGTGCTCGTGCGGCCCGGCCCGCGCATGGCGCAAGCCGCGAAGATCATGGTCGACTGCTTGCAAGGGCGGTCGGGCAAGTGACTACGCCCCGCGCTGCCCATGAATTACTCCCTCTCCCTCTGGGAGAGGGCGGGGGTGAGGGCACGTGACCAAGTTGCGCTCCCCTCTGAGCCTCGCAATTTCCCTCTTGCTTGCGACGGCGCTCCTCTGCATCGCCGGCGTAGCCGTCGGCAGCCTCGGCTGGGAGCCTCTCTGGCACCGCACCGGCGAAGCGTCCGCCGCGATCCTTTGGGACATCCGCCTGCCGCGCACGCTCGGCGCGTGGCTCGCGGGCGCGTTGCTGGGCCTCGCCGGGGCCATTGCGCAAGGCCTGTTCCGCAATCCATTGGCCGATCCCTATCTGCTGGGCAGCGCTACCGGCGCGGCCCTGGGCGTGGCGATCCTGCTGGTGTTGATCGGGGCTTCCCCGCTCGCCGCTTCGGGATGGGTCGCGCGCCTGGGCATGACGGGCGCGGCCTTCGCGGGCGCCGTCGCCGCGGTGCTGGTCACACTCGGCCTCGCCAAAGGCGTGCAGCACACGTTGCGCCTGCTGCTGGCCGGCATCGTGGTCGGCATGGTGTTCGGTGCGTTCGCGGCGCTGGTGATGTTCTGGGCGCCCGAGATCATGCGGGCGATGCAGGGTTTTCTGCTGGGCACCACCGGCTTTCTGGGCTGGGCCAGCGTCGGCTTGATGGCCGCGCTGTTCGCGCTCTGCCTTGCGATCGCAGTCGTTTTCAGCCGGGCGCTGGATGCGCTGTCGCTCGGCGACACCACCGCCGCGAGCCTGGGCGTGGCGCTCATGCCGGTCCGCATGATGATGGTCGGCGCCATGGCCCTCGCGACGGGGGCCGCCGTGGCGCAGGTCGGCCTGATCGCGTTCATCGGCCTCGTCGCGCCGCATCTGGTGCGCGCCGCCGCCAAGCCCACGCACCGGTGGCTGCTGCCGCTCGCCGCGCTCACCGGAGGCGTGCTGCTGCTGGCCGCGGACGTGTTGGCCCGCTGGCTGCTCGCGCCGCAGGAACTGCCGGTGGGCGTGCTGACGGCGGTGCTGGGCGGCGGGTACCTGCTCTGGCTGATGCACAGGAGGCCGATATGACGGCCGCGAACGTCGCACTGCGCGCTGACGGCTTGCAGGTCGTCCTTGGCGGCGTCGAGGTTCTGCATGGGGTCACGCTGGCGTTGCCCGCGGGCCGCTGGACAGCCATCGTGGGCCCGAACGGAGCGGGCAAGACCACGCTCTTGAAATCGCTGGCGCAGTTGCTGCCGTACCAGGGCCGCGTGCAGTTGCAGGGGCGCGATGCGCGCGAATGGACGCACAAGGCGCGCGCACGCACGCTGGCCTGGCTGGGACAGAACGAGGGCGGCGCCGAAGACCTGTTGGCGCAGGACGTGGTGATGCTCGGGCGGTTGCCGCACCAGCCCTGGCTCGGCGCTTCCAACGCGCAGGACCACGCGGCTGTGCGAGCCGCGATGCAGGAAACGCAGTGCTGGGACTGGCACGGCCGGACGCTGGGCAGTCTTTCGGGCGGCGAGCGCCAGCGCGTCCTGCTGGCGCGGGCGCTGGCGGTGCAAGCACCGTTGCTGCTCATGGACGAGCCGCTGGCCAACCTCGACCCGCCGCACCAGGCGGATTGGCTGCGCATCGTCCGCCGCCACGTCGAGCGCGGCGGCACGGCGGTGAGCGTGCTGCACGAGATCACGATGGCGCTGCACGCCGACGAGATGGTGGTGATGGATGCCGGGCGCATCGTTCATCAGGGCGCGTGCGCGGATGGCGCGACGCATCGTGCGTTGGAGAATGTGTTCCAGCAGCGCGTTGCCATTCATTCGCTGGCGGGCCAGTGGGTGTCGCTGCCGAACGAATGAGCAATTAATTGGAATCTGACCCCCATTGTTTGAAGCAGCCCAACCCATGACCGCCTGGACCGCTGTGATCGCGCTGCTGTTCGCGTTCTGCCTGGACCGCTGGTTCGGCGAGCCGGGGGCGCGCTGGCATCCGGTCACGTGGATGGGCAAGTACCTGGGCTGGATGGGGGGCTGGATCGCGCCGCGCGAAGCCTTGCCTTCCCCCAACTGGCGCGCGTTCTGGTCGGGCGCTCTGGCCTGGTACGGCGGCGCCGCGATCGTCGGGCTGATCGCCTGGTTGCTGCAATGGGCACTGCTGCAATTGAATGAGGCCCTGGCCGGGTTGCTGATCGGCGCGCTGTTCAAGCCCATGCTGTCGTGGCGGATGCTTCGCGTCGAAGTGGCGAACGTCGAAGCGGCGCTGGGGCGTTCGCTCGACGCCGGCCGCCTGCAGGTCGGGCGGCTGGTGAGCCGCCAAGTGATGCAGTTGAGCGAGTCGCAGGTGCGCGAAAGCGCGATCGAGTCGCTGGCTGAGAACCTCAACGATTCGGTGGTGGCGCCGGTGTTCTGGTTCCTGGTGTTCGGCTTGCCAGGGGCTGTGGTCTACCGCTTCGCCAACACCGCCGACGCGATGTGGGGCTACAAGGGCTTTCGCGCCGGCATGGACTGGGAATGGGCCGGCAAGTGGGCCGCCCGCGCCGACGACGTCATGTCGTGGATTCCCGCGCGCATCACCGCGTTGCTGATCGCCGCGCCGGCGGGTGGCTTGCCGCTTGTACGGCTTCGGCGCGAAGCGGCGGCGACGCCATCGCCCAACAGCGGCTGGCCCATGGCGGCGATGGCGCTGGCGCTGGGCGCGCGCCTGTCCAAACCCGGTGTGTACGCGCTCAACGAAGCGGGCCGCGCACCCGACGCGGCAGCGACGGCAAGGGCGCTGAGGTTGTCGAGCCAGGCGGTGGCGATGATGCTGGCCTCGAGCTGCGTCGCGATCTTCCTGCTGGCCTGGGAGATGCCCTGGTGACCGCCCGCTGCGTCATGGTGCTGGGAACAACCAGCGGCGCGGGCAAGAGTTGGCTCGCCACCGCGTTGTGCCGGTGGTACGCGCGGCAGGGCCTCAAGGTCGCGCCCTTCAAGGCGCAGAACATGAGCAACAACGCACGGGTCGTGAGTGGAGGCGAGATCGGCAGCGCGCAGTATTTCCAGGCGCTCGCCGCGCGTGCCGAGCCCAGCGTGCTGATGAACCCGTTGCTGCTCAAGCCGGAACGCGACACGCACAGCCAGGTGGTGTTGCTGGGACAAGTGAGCGACGAACTCACACACATGGCGTGGCACGAGCGGAGCGCGCATGTGTGGCCAGAGATCACCCGAGCGATCGACGAATTGCGCGCGCAGAACGACGTGGTGGTGATCGAAGGCGCGGGCTCGCCGGCCGAGATCAACCTGATGGCGACCGACATCGTCAACATGCGCGTGGCCGAGTACGCCGACGCGCGCTGCCTGCTGGTGACCGACATCGACCGCGGCGGTGCATTCGCGCACCTCTACGGCACCTGGGCGCTGCTGGATGAATCGCTGCATCGATTGATCGCGGGATTCGTGCTGAACAAGTTCCGGGGCGACGCTTCGCTGCTGGCACCCGGGCCGCAAAGGCTGGAGGAGCTGACGGGCATCCCCACCGTGGCCACGTTGCCGATGTGGTGGCACCACGGCCTTCCTGAGGAGGACGGCTTCTTTCACCCTCTCCCCTTGGGAGAGGGCAGGGGTGAGGGCTGTCCGCCCGACAAAACCATCGCCGTCATCGCCTACCCGCGCATCAGCAACCTCGACGAATTCCAGCCCCTGAAGAACGTGCCGGGTGTGCGCCTCGTATGGGCGCGCTCGTCCGCCGACGTGGCGCAGGCCGACTGGATCATCCTGCCCGGCTCCAAGCACACCAGCGGCGACCTGGCCTGGCTGCGCGCGCAGGGCCTGGACCGTGCGATCGCGCAGCATGCCCAGCGCGGCGGTGCCGTGCTGGGCATCTGCGGCGGCTTGCAGATGCTGGGCGAGGCGCTGATCGATCCGCACGCCATCGACGGCAACGGCCCAGGGCTGGGATTGCTCCCTCTGGTGACGGTCTTCGAAACCGACAAGCTGGTGAAGAAGACGCGCAGCCGGTTTTCAGCATTGGCCGGCGGATGGTCGGCGTTGTCGAATCTCGACGTGCAAGGCTATGAGATTCACCACGGCCGTACCGCGCAGCACGCGGGCATGGCGCCCGCCCGCATCGCCATGCCCGATGGCCTGGCGTGGCAGAACGACGAGGGCAACGTCCTCGGCGTTTACCTGCACGGGCTGTTCGAAGACCCGGCCGTTTTGCATGCGCTCTTTGGCGCCGAAGCGCCGACGCTGGACAGCGTGTTCGACGGGCTGGCGGATTTCATCGACAAACACTTCGCCCCGAATGTCATCCCGGACTTGATCCGGGGTCCATCGGGGCGTGCCGTAAACCTGGACTGCGGGTCGAGCCCGCAATGACACACCTCATGCAAA
This sequence comes from Ramlibacter sp. WS9, assembly GCF_003797765.1. Classification (GTDB taxonomy): domain Bacteria; phylum Pseudomonadota; class Gammaproteobacteria; order Burkholderiales; family Burkholderiaceae_C; genus Ramlibacter. The sequence continues at coordinate 13,277 of NZ_RKMB01000028.1, forward strand.
TCCCCGACATTTCGAACGAAGCACTTGCACAACGCCTGCAGCACAAGCTCGACCACAAGACCAAGCCGCTGGGCTCGCTCGGCCGCCTGGAAGCCCTGGCCTTGCAGATCGGGCTGATCCTGGACACGGAGTCACCGCAACTCGCGCAGCCGCAACTCGTCGTCTTCGCCGCGGACCACGGACTCGCCGGGCGCGGTGTGTCGGCCTACCCGAGTGACGTGACCTGGCAGATGGTGGAGAACTTCCTGGCGGGTGGCGCCGCAGTGAGCATCCTGGCGCGGCAACACGGCCTGGCGCTCACCGTGGTGGACTGCGGGGTGGCACGCGACTTCGCACCGCGAGAAGGCCTGTTGATCCGGAAGATCGCCGCCGGCACCGCGGATTCTTCCGTCGGCCCCGCCATGAGCGCTGCGCAATGCGACGAGGCCATCGCGAACGGCCGCGACGTGGTGCGCAGCCTTCCGGGCAATGCCTTGCTGCTCGGCGAGATGGGCATAGGCAACACCTCGGCCGCTTCCTTGCTGCTGGCGCGGCTGACCGGCCAGGAATTGTTGGAGTGCGTGGGCGCAGGCACCGGCCTGGACGATGCAGGCATCGAGCGCAAGCGGCGCGTGCTGCAAGAGGTGCTCGACTTCCACGCGCACGCCACGCAACCCCTGCAAGCACTGGCGGCTTTCGGTGGCTTCGAGATCGCCACGATGGTGGGGGCAGTGCTGGAAGCCGCGGCGCAGCGGCGAGTGATCGTGGTGGACGGCTTCATCTCCACAGCGGCCGTGCTGGTGGCGGCGAAGCTGCAGCCGCACGTCACGCAGCGTTGCGTCTTTGCGCACCGCTCCGGCGAATGCGGCCACGCGCTGATGCTTCGTCACCTCGGCCCGAACGCCAGCCAGCCGGCGCGGGCGTTGCTCGACATGGGAATGCGGCTAGGGGAAGGCTCGGGCGCCGCGCTCGCATGGCCGCTGCTCGTTTCCGCATGCGCGCTGCTGCGCGACATGGCGAGCTTCGAGTCCGCCGGCGTATCAGGGCCGGCGTGAACAAGCTGGCGCCATCGGTGCGCGCGATGGTGCTGGCACTGCAGTACTTCACGCGCGTGCCGATGCCGCGCCGCGTGCTGGACTGGACGGGATTCGACGAGACCTTGCAGCGCGCGAGCCTGGCCCACTTTCCCGGTGCGGGCTGGGTCGTGGGCATCGTTGGGGCGGGTTTCTATGCCGCAATGCTGTTGCTGCTTCCGCCTTCCAGCTTCGCGCACATGGCGGCGGCCGTGGTGTCAACGATTGCGACGGTGCTACTGACAGGCGCGCTGCATGAAGACGGCTTGGCGGATACGGCAGACGGCTTGGCGGCCGGCAGCGCACAGCAAGCGCTTGAAGTCATGAAGGATTCACGGCTCGGTCCGTCCGGCGCGTTGGCAGTGATCCTGGCGTTGTTGGCCAAGATATTCCTGCTGAGCAGCGTCGGCATCGGTGCCGGATGGGTCGCGGCGATCGCGGCGCTGATGGGCGGCCATGTGGTGTCGCGCGGCCTCAGCCTGGGCATCGTCGCCACGTTGGTGCATGTCGGACATGCGGCCACGTCGAAGTCGCTTCCCGTGGCGCGGCAGATCGGCCGCCGCGGTTTGCTGGCGGCTGCAATCTGGTGCGTCGCGGCCTGGATGTGCACTGCCGTGCTGGTGTCGACCGCCGCGGCCGCGGTCGCGTTGATTCTCTCCTTGATCGCGCTGTGGGGCGTGCGCCTCCTGTTGGCGCGCCGTCTCGCGGGGTTCACCGGTGACTGCCTGGGCGCCACGCAGCAACTGTGCGAGATCGCTTTTTACCTGGGGATGGCCGTCGCCATGTGATGTAGGGCAATCCTGGGGCAATCTCCCAGCAACACCTGTTGTAAGCGGGCGTTGCACGGTCTATGCTTGGCTCGTCTCGCACCCCATCACAACGGGAGAGCCTCATGTACAAACGAATCCTCCTCGCTTACGACGGCTCCGATGCAGGGCAGAAGGCCCTTCTCGACTGCCAGGACCTGGCCAACTGGAGTCAGTCGGAACTCTTCCTCATCGCGGTGATGCCTTCGGCCATGAGCTTCGTGGGGCTGGAGGGCGGCGTCTACGACATGGAACTGGAAGAGCGCGAGAAGAAGAAGCACCGGGCAGTGCTCGAAGATGGCTTGCGTCGCCTGGCGGATGTCGGCTCTGTCGCCAAAGGCGAGGTGCTGGTGGGCGAAGCGATCGACGAGATCACCAAGTACGCCCGCAAGATCGAAGCGAACCTGATCGTCGTCGGGCACAAGCACCTGGACAGCTGGGCCGCACGCTGGTGGCGGGGCTCGATCTCCGGGGCCTTGATCGAGCACGCGCCCTGCAGCGTGCTGGTCGTCATCACGCATTAAATGACCCACCCCCGAAGCGCCTCCGGCGCCCCCTCCTCAAGGGGGCGCCATCAGCGGCCCGGCAAAACCGGTTCCGCGGTGGCCCCCGAAGGGCGCGCCGCCGCGCTCGAGCAGTACCGCCGGCGGGCTGACCGGTACGACCGCGAACTGGCCCTCTTCGAGCCCATCCGCAACGATGCAGTGGCCTGCCTGCGCCTCGCTCGCAACGACACGGTGCTGGACGTCGGCTGCGGCACCGGCCTCTCGTTCCAGCTGTTTCATGACCGGATCGGCGAGGGCGGGCGCATCGTCGGCATCGAACAGTGCCCCGAGATGCTGGCGAAGGCGCAGCAACGCGTGGAGCAGCACCGCTGGCGCAACGTCGACCTGGTCTGTGCCCCGGCCGCGACGGCGCGGGTGCCTGTGCGGGCCGACGCGGCGCTGTTTCATTTCACACACGATGTGCTGCGCGACGAGGCCGCGGTCGACAACGTGCTGTCGCACCTTGAGCCCGGGGCGCGGGTGGTCGCGTCCGGACTGCAGTGGGCACCGCCCTGGGCCTGGCCGGCCAACGGCTTCGTGATGTTGGCGGCGATGTACTCGGTAACTTCGCTGGAAGGGCTGGGTCGCCCCTGGGACCGGCTGGCCGCACGCTTGAAGGACGTCGAGGTGCGGACCTTGATGATGGGTGGAATCTACATCGCCAGCGGCGTGTACTCGCCGCGGCGCCATTGAGCCGTCGCGGGACAACCCCGATGGCCGGGGCATGGGGCTGGGTTAGCCTATCGCCCATGAAAACCGCACGCACCTCCCGTTTCGTCCTGGCTGCCGCACTGGCGGCCCTGCTGGCCGCACAGTTGGCAGGTTGTGCCGGCACGCCTGCGCCGCAGGACAAGCCCAAGCTCGTCGTCTTCCTTGTGGTGGATGGCCTGCCGCAGCGCCAGGTGCTGGGCTACCGCGACCAGCTCGCGCCCGATGGCTTCGCGCGGTTCCTCGACCGGGGCGCCTGGTTCGCCGACGCGCACTACAAGCACGCGTTCACCGTGACGGCGGCCGGCCACGCAACCATGCTCAGCGGCGCGTATCCGCATCGCAGCGGCATCATCGGCAACGAGTGGCGCGACCCGGCGACCGGCAACGCCGTCTACAACACGGGCGACACCAGCGCCACCTACATCGGGCATAAGACGAACGCGCTGGACGGCACCAGTCCCCGCAACCTGAAAGTGGAAACGGTCGGCGACGTGCTGCGCCGCGCGGATTCGCGGTCGAAGGTGATCGCCATTTCGGGCAAGGACCGCGGCGCGATCCTGCCGGCGGGCAAGATGGGCACGGCGTACATGTACATGGGCGCGACGGGGCAGTTCGCATCCACCACCTTCTACATGCCGCAGCATCCGGCCTGGGTCAACGACTTCAACGCGAAGAAGCTGGCCGACCGGCATTTCAAGACGGAGTGGAAGCCGATGCTGCCCGAGGCGGCGTACGCGCGGTCGGTGGCGGACAGCCAACCCTGGTACGGCGCCAGCGGCGGCAAGCTGCCGATGATGATGGGTGTGGCCGCCGACGACGCGCCGGGCCCGGCCTACTACAGCGCGCTGCTGCGCAGCCCCTTCGCGGACATGCTGTCGCTCGAATTCGCGCGCGCCGCCATCGCCGGCGAGCAGCTGGGGCGGGACGATTCGCCGGACGTCCTGTCGATCAGCCTTTCAGGGCATGACTACGTCAACCACCGCTGGAGCGCCGAGTCCCGCCTTTCGCACGACCACTTTCTGCACCTCGACCGGATGCTCGAAGCCTTCTTCCGCGACCTGGACGCCACGGTGGGCAAGGACAACTACATCGCGGTGCTCACGGCCGACCATGGCTTCATGCCTGCGCCCGAATACAACCAGGCCCGCGGCGTGGACGCGGGCCGCATCGTCTTTGCCCAGTCGCTGGTGCGCATCAATGCGGGCATGGTGCAGCGCTTCGGCGAAGGCAAATGGGTGATCGGCAGTTCCTCTGCTTCGCTCCTCATCGACAAAAGGCTGGTGGCACAAAAACAGCAGGACCTGGACGCCGTGGCCGAAGAGGCACGTCGCCTGCTGCTGTTGGAACCGGGCTTCGAGACCGCGTACACGCGTCGCGAACTGCTTTCGGGCAGCCGCGCGGGCAGCAAGTTCTTCGAGGCTTCGCGCCGGGCCTGGCATCCTGACGTGTCGGGCGAAGTCCAGTTCACGCTCAAGCCGGGCTGGATGTTCGGCTCGAGCAGCGGCTCGGTGGCCACGCATGGCTCGCCCCATCCCTACGACACCCAGGTTCCTATCCTTGTCTACGGCCCGAAGTGGGTCAAGGCGGGACGCGTCGACAGTGCCGTGGAGGTCGTGGACATTGCGCCCACGCTTGCAGGGCTCCTGCATGTTGCGCCGCCCGCCACCGCCGAGGGCAAGCCGCTGCCTCTTCCGCGCTGAAAACCCCTCTGAAACCCCACGCTGAAAAGCGCCGGTAAAAGTCCGGTAAACCTCAGTAAATTTCCCGATCACGGGCAGGACTGCGCCTACATTGGCTTGCGTTGCAAGCCGATGGCTCTTCCGCGCGGCTTGCCTCACGCTCTACACCACCGGACGCGCGGTCTTGGCGCCGGCTGGGGCCTGTTAGCGCCCCTCAACAAGGACAGCGAATGGATGCGCAGCCGCCCGGAGTCCCCGAGCCGACCGAACCCCACCCCAACGCAGTGCCTGAGCGCCGGCGCCTCAGCCGCCGCGCAACCCTCATCGGAAGCGTGATCGCGATTGCCGTTGTCGCGGGCATCGGCTGGCTTGCGTGGGACCTCACACATCCGGATAAAACCGCCGTCGCAGAGGGCGGGCGCGCAGGTGCAGGCGGCGCGGGTGGGGGCGCGGGCCCCGGCGGGCCGGGTGGACCTGGCGGAGCTGGCGGCGGCCGTGGCGGACGCGGTCCGGCGACCACCGTCGGCATCGCCGTCGCCGAGCGCGCGGACATCCCCATCGTCATCGACGCACTGGGCACTGTCGTGCCGCAAGCGACAGTTCGCGTGCGGCCCCAGGTCTCCGGCGTGCTGCAGCAGCTGGCGTTCAAGGAAGGGCAGATGGTCAAGAAGGGCGACCTGCTCGCGCTCATCGACCCGCGCCAGTTCGAAATGTCGCTGCAGCAGGCGTCCGGCCAGCGCTTGCGCGATGAAGCACAGCTCGAAGCGGCCAAGGTCACGCTGCAGCGCTTTCGCACGTTGCTGCAGCAGGACTCGATCGCCCGCCAGGAGGTGGACACGCAGGCTGCGCTGGTCAAGCAGCTCGAAGCGGCCGTGGTGATGTCCAAGGCCAACGAAGGCACGGCTCGCCTGAACCTGGGCTACACACGCATCGTCTCGCCGCTCGCAGGGCGCGTCGGCCTGCGCGCGGTCGACGTGGGCAACGTGGTGAGTGCGAGCGACGCCAACGGCGTGGCGCTGATCACCGCCATCTCGCCGATCGATGTGGAGTTCGCGGTGCCGCAGGACCAGGCGCCGGCGCTCCAGCAGAACGCGGGCGCGTTCATGGAAGCCAAGGCGTTCGATCGCACCCGCCAGACGGTGCTTGACACGGGGGTGTTCACTTCGCTGGACAACCAGGTCGACACCCAGACGGGCACGGTGCGCGCCAAGGCCCGCTTCAACAACACGAGGCAGGCGCTTTTCCCCAGCCAGTTCGTCAACATCCAGCTGAGCGTGCGCGTCATCAAGGACGCCGTCGTCGTGCCGGTGGCCGCTGTGCGCAACGGAAGCACCGGCGAGTATGTCTTCGTGCTCAAGGACGACAAGACCGTGGCGCTGCGCCCGGTGACGCGCGGCCAGGCGACGGTCGACAAGGTGCAGATCGCGACGGGCCTGCAGATCGGCGAGCGCGTGATCACCGAAGGCGCGGACCGGCTGCGTGACGGTTCGCGCGTGGTGTTGCCGGGCGATGCGCCGGGCGGCGGCGCCCGCGGAACCGGTGAGGGCCGCCGCAGACGCGGGGCTGAAGGCGCGGCGCCGGGAGCCTCAGCTCCCGCGGGCGACGCTTCCTCGCCGGCCAGTCCCGCGTTGATGGGTGCGGTGGGCGGTGCCTCCGGTGCGGGCGGCGAACGGCGTCGTCGCAGCGACGCGGCGCCGGCCGCGGCAGGTGCAGCCGCAGCGGCGCCCGCCACGGCAGTGGCAGCCACAGCGGCACCACCAGCGGGCGCAGGCGCCAAACCCACCCCAGAGCAGCGCGAGCGCATGCTCGACTCCGCCAAGGGCGACCCGGAACAACTGGAGCGCCGCAAGCGCTTCCTGGAGGCCATCGACCGCGGCGACCCGCAGGCGCTGGAGCGCTGGCAAACGATGCAGCAGCGGCGGCGCGAAGGCGGGGGAAGCAGTCAGTGAGCAGCGTGAGCACCGCCAGCGCAGCGGCACAGCCGCAAGCGTGGGGGCACTGATGTCTCCATCGCGTCCCTTCATCCTGCGGCCGGTCGCCACCTCGCTGCTGATGCTGGCCATCGTGCTGGCCGGCATGGTGGGCTTCCGCTTCATGCCACTGTCGGCGCTGCCGCAGGTCGACTATCCGACCATCCAGGTGCAGACGCTGTACCCCGGCGCCAGCCCGGAGGTGATGGCGCAGACCGTCACCGCACCGCTGGAGCGGCAGTTCGGGCAGATGCCGGGACTCTCGCGCATGAGTTCGACCAGCGCCGCGGGCGTGTCGATGGTCACCCTGCAATTCGGCTTGGGCCTGGCGCTCGATGTGGCCGAGCAGCAAGTGCAGGCCGCCATCAACGCCGGCGGCTCGCTGCTGCCGGCCGACCTGCCGGCGCCGCCCGTGTACGCCAAGGTCAATCCGGCGGATGCGCCCGTGCTCACGCTGGCCATCACATCCGACACGCTGCCGCTCACGGACGTGCAGAACATCGCCAACACGCGGCTCGCGCTGAAGATCAGCCAGGTGACAGGCGTGGGCCTGGTCACCTTGTCGGGCGGGCAGCGGCCGGCGGTGCGCATCCAGGTCGATACGCGCGCGCTCGCTTCCTATGGCCTCACGCTCGACAACGTGCGCACGGCCATCACCTCGGCCAACGCCAACAGCGCCAAGGGCAGCATCGACGGGCCGACCCGCGCGTACACCATCAACTCCAACGACCAGCTGGTGGCGGCGGCCGACTACCAGAAGCTGATCGTCTCGTTCAAGAACGGAGCGCCGGTGCGCCTCTCCGACATCGCGAAAGCGGTGGAAAGCGCCGAGAACGTGAAGCTCGGCGCCTGGGCTGTGGTCAACGGTCAGCTGAAGCCGGCCATCATCCTCAACGTGCAGCGCCAGCCGGGCGCGAATGTGATCGCCACCGTCGACGGCATCAAGCAACGCCTGCCCGAGCTCACCGCCGGCCTGCCCAGCGCGATGCGCGTGGACGTGCTGAGCGACCGCACCACGGGCATCCGCGCGTCGGTGCACCACGTGCAGATCGAGCTGGTGCTGGCCGTGGTGCTGGTGGTGCTGGTGATCTTCGCGTTCCTGCACAGCCCGCGCGCGACGCTGATCGCCAGCCTGGCCGTGCCGATCTCCCTCATCGGCACCTGCGGCGCGATGTACCTGCTGGGCTACAGCCTGAACAATCTGAGCCTGATGGCGCTGACGATCGCCACCGGCTTCGTCGTCGACGACGCCATCGTCATGATCGAGAACATCTCGCGCCACATCGAAGAGGGCGAGCCGCCGATGGAGGCGGCGATGAAGGGCGCGAGCGAGATCGGCTTCACCATCATTTCACTGACGGTGTCGCTCATCGCGGTGCTGATCCCGCTGCTGTTCATGGGCGATGTGGTGGGGCGGCTGTTCCGTGAATTCGCCGTCACGTTGGCCATCACCATCCTGATTTCCGCCGTGGTCTCGCTGACGCTGGTGCCGATGATGTCGGCGCGCTGGCTCACCGCGCACCCCGGCGGCGAAACGGGGTGGGGCGGCAAGATGCAGCGTGGCTTCGATCGCATCGTCGCGCGCTATGACGTCTGGCTGCAATGGGTGCTGGAACGCGAGAAGGCCACGCTCGTGGTGGCGTTGGCGACGCTGGTGCTCACGGTGCTGATGTACATCTGGATTCCCAAGGGCCTGTTCCCCACGCAGGACACGGGGCAGCTGCAAGCACGGGTGGAAGCGTCGCAGTCCATCTCGTACACCGCGATGGCCGCGATGCAGCAGGAAGCTGCGCGCGCACTGATGGAAGACCCGGACGTCGAGACGCTGAGCAGCTTCGTCGGCGTGGATGCCGCGAACAACACCATGCTTCACACGGGCCGTATGCTGATCAACCTGAAGTCCGGCCACGGCGACCAGCAGAAGGTGATGGACCGTTTGCGCCAGCGCGCGCAGCGCGTGCCTGGCATCACGATGTACCTGCAGCCCACGCAGGACTTGACGATCGATGCCGAAACGGGGCCGACCCAGTACCGGCTGGCGCTCGAAGCGGCCGACAACGCCACGGTCGTGCAATGGGCCGGGCAACTGGTCCAAAAACTGCAGACGCTCGACAAGGTGCGCAACGTGACGAGCGATGCCGATGCGTCCAGCGCCGCCGTCTATGTGGACATCGACCGCGACACGGCGGCGCGCCTCAACATCTCCGCCGCCGACATCGATGCCGCGCTGTACAGCGCTTTCGGCCAGCGAATCGTCTCGACCATCTTCACCCAGACCAACCAATACCGCGTGATCCTGGAAGCGCGTCCGGATGCCAATGCGTCCGTCGCTTCGCTCGGCATGGTGCAGTTGAAGACCTCATCGGGTGACCCAACGCCTTTGTCCGCGGTCGCGCGCATCGTTGAGCGCCGGGCGCCGCTGCAGATCACGCACGTGGCGCAGTACCCGGCGACGACGATCGGGTTTGACACGGCGCCGGGCGTTTCGCTCGGCACGTCGGTCGACGCGATCCGCGCGGCTGCCAAGGAACTCAAGCTGCCGCCGGGCGTGACCATGACGTTCCTGGGCGCCGCGGGCGCGTACGAATCTTCGCTGTCCAACCAGCTGTGGCTGATCCTCGCGGCCGTGGTGTGCGTGTACATCGTGCTGGGCGTGCTGTACGAAAGCTACATCCACCCGCTGACGATCCTGTCCACGCTGCCTTCCGCCGGCGTCGGTGCGTTGCTGGCGCTGATGGTCACCGGGCAGGGCCTGGGCGTGGTGGGCATCATCGGCATCATCCTCCTGATCGGCATCGTGAAGAAGAACGCGATCATGATGATCGACTTCGCGATTGAGGCCGAGCGCCACGAGGGCAAGAGCCCGCGTGAGGCGATCCATCAGGCGGCGCTGCTGCGCTTCCGGCCGATCCTGATGACGACTCTTGCCGCGCTGTTCGCCGCGGTGCCGCTGATGCTGGGCTGGGGAGAGGGCGCCGAGCTGCGCCGCCCGCTGGGCCTGGCCATCTTCGGCGGGCTGATCGTGAGCCAGATGCTGACGCTGTTCACGACGCCGGTGATTTATCTGGGGTTCGATGCGTTGGGCAGGAAGTGGCGGCGCAAGCAGCCCTCACCCCAGCCCTCTCCCGGAGGGAGAGGGAGCGAATTACCCCCTCTCCCGCTTGCGGGAGAGGGCAGGGGTGAGGGTCTCGCATGAACCTGTCCGAACCCTTCGTCCGCCGCCCGGTTGCCACCGTGCTGCTGACCATCGGCATCGCGCTGGCGGGCATTGCGGCGTTCTTCATGCTCGCGGTCGCGCCGCTGCCGCAGGTGGACTTTCCCGTCATCACCGTCAGCGCCAATTTGCCGGGTGCCAGCCCCGACACCATGGCCACCAGCGTCGCGACACCGCTGGAGCGCAGGCTAGGGGTCATCGCCGGCGTGAACGAGATGACGTCCAACAGCGGCAACGGCTCGACGCGCATCAGCCTGCAGTTCGACCTCAATCGCAAGATCGACGCGGCGGCCCGTGAAGTGCAGGCCGCGATCAATGCTTCCCGTGGCGATCTGCCGTCCACGCTGCGCAGCAACCCGACCTATCGCAAGGCCAACCCGTCCGCCGCGCCGGTCGTCATCCTCGCGTTGACGTCGCCGACGCGGTCGCCGGGGCAGATCTACGATGCCGTTTCCAACGTCGTGCAGCAGAAGATCGCGCAGGTGCAGGGCGTGGGCGACGTGGAGCTGGGGGGCGGGTCACTGCCTGCCGTTCGTGTGGACCTGCTGCCTTTCGCGTTGAGCCGCTACGGCGTCAGCAGCGAGGACGTGCGTGCCGCCCTGCAGGCCAGCAGCGCGAACCGCCCCAAGGGCACGATCGAAGGCGCAGGGCGGCAGCTCCAGATCTACACAGGCGCGGGCCCCACCGACAAGAAGCGGCCTACCGCCAGCGACTACCGCGGCCTGGTCGTTGCCTGGCGCAACGGCGCCGCGATCCGTCTTGGCGACCTGGCCGAAGTCAGCGACAGCGTCGAGAACATCAACACGCTGGGCCTGTTCAACGGTGAACCCTCCGTCGTCGTGCTCATCACCTTGCAGCCGGGCGCCAATGCCATCGAGACGGTGGACCAGGTCCGCGCGCTGCTGCCCGAACTTCAGGAGCAACTGCCGAGCGACATCAAGCTGCAGGTGGCGACGGACCGCACGCATTCCATCCGCTCGTCGCTGCATGAAGTCGAAGTGACGCTGCTGATCGCCATCGTGCTGGTGGTGCTGGTGGTCAGCGCCTTCCTGCGCAGCGTGCGCGCGACCATCATCCCGGCCGTTGCCACCGTCGTCTCGCTGCTCGGCACCTTCGGCGTGATGTACCTGCTGGGCTTTTCGCTGAACAACCTGAGCCTGATGGCACTCACGGTGGCCACAGGCTTCGTGGTGGACGACGCCATCGTGGTGCTGGAGAACACGAGCCGGCATATCGAAGCCGGCATGGACCGCTTCCAGGCCGCGCTGCTGGGCGCGCGTGAAGTCGGCTTCACCGTGCTGTCGATCAGCCTGTCGCTGGTGGCGGTGTTCATCCCGCTGCTCTTCATGGGCGGGCAGGTGGGGCGGCTCTTCCGCGAGTTCGCGGTGACGCTGTCGGCGGCGGTGATGATCTCGCTGGTGATCTCGCTCACCACCACGCCGATGATGTGCGCGTGGCTGCTGCGGCCCGACGCCCACAAGAAGCAGCCGGGGCGCATCGCCCGCTTCTTCGAGCACGGGTTCGCGTCGGTGCAGCGCGGCTACGAGCACAGCCTGGACTGGGCGCTGGGTGCGCAGTGGCTGGTGCTGTTGATCCTGGGCTTGATCATCGGCCTCAACGTCTACCTGTTCGTCATGGTGCCCAAGGGGTTCTTCCCGCAGCAGGACACGGGGCAGATCCAGGGCGGCTTGCGGGCCGACCAGAGCATCTCGTTCCAGGCCATGCAGGAGAAGCTGCGGCAACTGGTCAACATCATCCGCGCCGATCCGGCGGTGGACACGGTCGTGGGCTTCACCGGCGGCGGCCGAGCGGGCGGCGGCTTCCTGTTCGTCAACCTGAAGCGCGGCTCAGAGCGCACCGACAAGGGCCAGGCCGTGATCGCGCGCCTGCGGCCGCAACTGGCCCAGATCACCGGTGTGAGCCTTTTCTTGAACCCGGTGCAAGACTTGCGCATGGGCGGGCGCCAAAGCAACAGCACCTACCAGTACACGCTCAAGAGCGACAACATCGCGGATTTGCGCAGCTGGGCCACCAAGCTGGCCGAAGCCATGAAGCGCCAGCCGGCGCTGACCGATGTGGACACCGACCAGCAGGAGAATGGTGTCGAAAGCTATGTCGAGGTCGACAAGGACTCGGCGGCGCGCCTGGGCATCAACTCGCGCGACGTCGACAACGCGCTCTACAACGGGTTCGGGCAGCGGCAAGTTGCCACCATCTACGACGAACTCAATCAGTACAAGGTGATCCTGGGCGTGGCGCCCATGTACACGCGCAGTCCGGAGGCGCTCAAGGACATCTACGTGCCGGCGCGCGGAACCACAGGCGACGTGACGACGCCGCTCAACTCCACGGCCAGCGGAACGACAACCACCGCCGCCAGCAGCAGTGCCGTCAACCCGGGCCTGCGCGACCAGTCTACGGGCCAGGCCGTGAACAGCAGCATGGACACGATGGTCCCGCTGTCGGCCATCGCGCGGTTCTCGGAGCGGCCCACAGCCAGCTCCGTCAATCACCAGGACGCCGAACTGGCCACGACGATTTCATACAACCTCGCCGAGGGCAGCAACCTGGCCGATGGGCAGGACGCGGTGCGCCAGGCCGAAGCCGAGATCGGCATGCCCATCAACGTGCGCGGCAGTTTTCAGGGCACGGCGCGCGCCGCGCAGGACTCGCAGAAGGAGCAGCCTTTGTTGATCCTGGCGGCGCTGGTCGTCATCTACATCGTGCTGGGCATCCTGTACGAAAGCCTGGTGCACCCGATCACCGTGCTGTCGACGCTGCCCTCGGCGGGCATCGGCGCGGTGCTGGCGTTGCTGCTGTTCAAGATGGACCTCTCCATCATCGCGCTGATCGGGCTGTTCCTTCTGATCGGCATCGTGAAGAAGAACGCCATCCTGATCATCGACTTCGCGCTCGACGCGGAACGATCGCGCGGACTCTCGCCGTACGACGCCGTGCGCGAAGCCTGCCTGCTGCGCTTCCGCCCAATCCTTATGACCACGCTCGCGGCAGCGCTCGGCGCGCTGCCGCTGGCCATCGGCTTCGGCGAGGGCGCGGAGCTGCGCCGGCCGCTCGGCATTTCCATCATCGGCGGCCTGATCGCTAGCCAGGTGATCACGCTGCTCACCACGCCCGTGGTCTATTTGCTGCTCGACAAACTGCGCCGCCGCAGTCCGCTCGAGCGCCAACTCGGCCGGCACGCGGAGCCCCAAACAACATGAACAACGCCAAACTCTCGCTCCTGCTCGTGGCCATGCTCGCGGGCTGTGCCGTCGGCCCGACCTACCAGCGCCCCGGCATCGAAACGCCTGTTGCTTTCAAGGAGGGCCGCGGTGAATGGGTCAAGGCCGTGCCGGCGGACATGCTGGAGCGCGGGCCGTGGTGGGAGCTGTTCAATGACGCCGACCTCAACGCGCTGGCTGCGCAAGTCGAAGTGTCTAACCAGAACGTCGCCGCCGCCGTGGCCAGCTACGCACAGGCACGCGCGCTCGTCGCCGAACAGCGCGCGTCGCTGTTCCCCACGGTGTCGCTCGACGCCAGCAGCAACCGCAGTGGTGGGCGCGGCGACACGCCCACGCGCGGCAGCTACTCGGTCGGCATCGGCGGCAGCTGGGAACCCGATGTGTGGGGGCGCTTGCGCGGCGGCGTCGACAGCGCACGTGCCGGGGCACAAGCCAGCCTCGCCGATCTGCAGGCGGCGAAGCTTTCATCGCAAGGCGAGCTGGCCGTGAACTACTTCAACCTGCGCGAGCTCGACACGGCGATGGCCCTGCAAGCCGAAACCATCGCCGGCTACGAACGCACGATGAAGATCACGCAGAACCGCTACAACGCGGGCATCGTGGCGCGCACGGACGTGTTGCAGGCCGAGACGCAGCTCGCCAACGCGAAAGCCGAACAATTGGGCCTGGAGCGCCAGCGCGCGGTTCTGGAGCACGCCATCGCGGTGCTCGTCGGCAAGGCGCCGGCCAACTTCAGCCTCGCGCCGCGGCCGGTGTGGGTGGGCGTGGTGCCGGCCATCCCGTTCGACGTGCCTTCGACTCTGCTGCAGCGCCGCCCCGACATCGCGGCGGCAGAGCGGCGGGCGGCGGCGGCCAACGAGCAGATCGGCATCGCGCAGTCGGCATACTTCCCGAGCCTGCGCCTGTCGGGCAGCGTCGGCCTGGGCGCGGCGAGCATCGGCGACCTGTTCAGTGCGTCTGCGCTGGTGTGGTCGTTGGGCGCATCGCTTGCGCAGACGATTTTCAATGCGGGCGCCACGGGCGCACGGGTCGAAGGCGCGCGCGCCGGTCTCGACGAAGCGGCCGCGCGTTACCGGCAAACCGTGCTCGCGGCGTTCCAGGACGTGGAGGATCAGCTGGTCGCGGCGCGCATCCTGGACCGTCAACTGGTCTTGCGCCAGCAGGCCTCGCAAGCGGCCAACCTCGTGGAGCAGCAGGTGCTCAACCGCTATCAGGCGGGGCAGGTGAACTTTACCGAGGTGGTCAATGCGCAGGTCACCGCGCAGAACGCGCGGCGCGCCGTCGTGCAGGCCCAGTCCGACCGGCAGGTCGCGGCGGTGGCGTTGATCCAGGCGCTGGGCGGGGGATGGCGCGGGCTGTGAACCTCGCCTTGTCGCCAGATCAGTTGCGCACCATCCGCACAGCGAAGGCTCCACGTTTGCCTTCGAGTTCGCTTCCCCTGGGCGTGACGGACACGGTGAAGCCGGAGCATCCGGCGATGACCTTGTCGAAGTCAGCCTTGAACACAAGCAGCTGGGGCGATGCTTCGGACACCACGATGGGCACTTCGAGCCCGACGCAGGGGTCGTTGCGGTCGCGCGCGGAAGTCTTCCATGTGCCCGCGTCGCCCTTGATCACAACCGTGGCTTCGAACTGCCGGATGCGCCCATCCCATGTGGCTTTCCAGATGCCCTCGTAAGGATTGGGGCTTTGCGCGGATGCACAGGCGCATGCCAGTGCCAGCGCTGTCGCGATCGATGCTGCTCTCATCAGATACCTCCAAGCATCCCTCATGATCGCAAAGCGGCGCCCGCGCCGCAACCCCTCTACAGGGCATTTTCAACAACGCGATCCGCACCAACCGGGCGCCCTGCGCGGGGCTCGACGCCTGATGCAGGATCGAGTCCGGCATGACAACACTGTGCGCGTCAGACGACCACGATGTCCTGGTTCGTGAGTTCCGGCGAACCCATGAGGGTCGCGATCTGCACGGCGCCGATCGCACCCGTGCCGTCGGCGTCGTAGTACAGGTTGCCGCTGGCGCGGTCGTACATGATGCGGTCCTCTGCGCCCAACGCGAATCGCCCGATCACGAAGGCCGAGGCCGCGAGCGTGCCCGGGCCGGCAAGCGCCTGGAAGCCCGCATCGCGTACCAGTTCGATGGTGTCGGCGGGCGCGCTGAAGCCACGGATCGTGTCTGCGTTGGCCGTGCCGGGCGCTACGTCGAACACCATCACGTCGCGCCCCGCGCCGCCCACCAGCGTGTCGCGGCCCAACCCGCCGACGAGCACGTCGTCGCCATTGCCGCCTTCGAGCCAGTCCGCGCCGCCGAGCCCCCTCAGCGTGTCGGCGCCGTCCAGGCCGTACAGGTTGTTGGCCCCGGCGCTGCCCACGATCACGTTGTTCAAGGCATTGCCGGTGCCGATGTATGCGAGCGGCCCGTTCAGCAGCAGGTTCTCCACATTCGCCGGCAGGATCCAGGCCAGCGCGGAAGAGATCACGAGGTCCGTGCCGCCGCCCGGTGCTTCGACCACGAAGTCCAGGAGGCTGTTGACGAAGTAGATGTCGTCGCCCGCGCCGCCGGTTACCCAGTCGATGCCCAGGCCGCCGGTGAACCAGTCGCCACCCGCGGTGCCTTTGAGGATATTCAGGAAGGTGCCGCCGCTCACCGGGTTCATGCCGGGCGGAGGTCCGGCCAGGCCGATGAGGGACGTGGGCGCCGAGATGACGCTTTCCGCCGTGCCGCCGAGATCGGTGTAGCTGACGCGCACGCTGAGCGTTGCGCCGAAGTCCGCGAGCCCCGCCTTGTAAGTGACCGCATCGGGCGCCCCGGCGATGGCCACGCCGTTGCGCAGCCAGGTGTAGTGCAGGGGGGCCAGTCCGTCGGCATCGGCCAGTGTGGTGGTCACCGCGGTGAGGACGTGGCCCAACCCGGGAATGCCGGAGATGGTCGCGCCGCCGGTCGGCGCATCGTTGGTGTTTGCAACCGCGATGTCGAAGGTGTCGCTGGCCGTGGGGCCGGCGCCGTCGCTCGCGGTGACCGTGACACTGAGCGTCCCCACGTCGCCGTTGCCCGGCGTGCCGCTGAACGTACGGGTCGTGCCGTCGAACGTCAACCAGGCGGGCAGGGCGCCGCCGCCGAACAGCGTGGCGCTGTAGGTCAGCGCGTCGCCGTCGGGATCGACAAAGGTGCCCGCTGCGAACTGGAAGCTGAACGAGGTGTCTTCGGTGGCTTGCTGGTCGGCGATGGCCTGGTTCAGCGTCGGCGTGTCGTCGCCGGCGGTGATGTTGACCGTGACGCTGCCGGTGGTGCTCAATGCGCCGCCGGAGCCTTGGCTGCCGTCGTTGCCGTCGTCGAAGACGTAGTCGATGACGACACTGGCGGGCGGCGCATCGCTGGTGTTGGCGTAGGCCAGGCTGGAGAGCACTTCGTCGACGCGCGCTTGCGTGGCATCGGTGTTGAAGGTGATGGTCAACACACCACCGGCCTGGGTGAAAGTGCCCACGGTCACGGCGTCGAGTACCGCATTGCCGCCTGCCAGGCTCAAGTTGCCCAGTGCCGAGAACACATCGTCGGCATTCGGAGTGCCTGTGCGCTGCAGCGTGACGGAAGCGCCTGCGTAGTTGCCAGCACCAGCGTCCAGCGCCGCCAATTCGACATCGAAAATCGCGACCGAGGTGTCGAGCGCCACCGCGGCACCGCCTTCGGTGAACGAGGCCGTGCCGCCCAGCGTGTTCGTCGCGGGACCGCCGAACGAAGTGTCCAGGGTGCCGTCGGCGTTCAGGCGCACCAGGCTGAGGTCATAGTTGCCGTCCATGCTAGAGCCCGCCATGACGATCTTGCCGTCGGGCTGCACGGTGACGCTGTAGCCATAGTCATAGCTGCTGCCCACCGGGATGATGGCCTTGCCCGGGGCGGGGCTGCCGCCAAACGTGCTGTCCAGGCTGCCATTGGCGTTCAGCCGCACCAGGCTGAAGTCATAGTTGCTGCCGTTGTCGCTATAGCCCGCCACGATGATCTTGCCGTCGGGCTGCACGGTGACGCTTTGGCCTTGGTCGTCGCCGCCCACCGGGATGATGGCCTTGCCCGGGGCGGGACTGCCGCCAAACGTGCTGTCCAGGCTGCCATCGGCGTTCAGGCGCACCAGGCTGAAGTCATTGTCGATGCCGTTGGAGGTATTGCCCGCCACGATGATCTTGCCGTCGGGCTGCACGGTGACGCTGTAGCCAACGTCGTCGCCGTCGCCTACCGGGATGATGGCCTTGCCCGGGGCGGGGCTGCCGCCAAACGTGCTGTCCAGGCTGCCATTGGCGTTCAGGCGCACCAGGCTGAAGTCGTTGTTGCCGTTCAAGCTACGGCCCGCCACGATGATCTTGCCGTCGGGCTGGACGGTGACGCTGCGGCCTTCGTCGTCGCTGCCGCCCACCGGGATGATGGCCTTGCCCGTGCCCTGGACCGGCGCGAAAGTGGGTGCGTCGTTCACGGCGGTGACCGTGATGCTGGCCGTGTCGCTGTCGAAACTGAAGAACTCCACGCCAGGCGTGGTGACGACATAGTTGCCGGCGCTGCCGGTGCCCATGTTCCAGGATCGGAAGGTGACGGCGTCGGCCATGCTTCCGTTCAGGTCGCCGAAGGGCAGCAGCCGGATCATGTCCGTGGGACCCAACAACAACGCGAGCGTGTTCGTGCTGCTGTTGATCAGGTCGGCCCGGATGGTGAGCCAGTCGGTGCCACCGTTCAGGCTGTACTGCCACGTGCCCAGGCTGGTATTGACCGCCTCGATGGCGATGGCCTCGACGCTTGGGCGGCCGTTCTCGTCGATGAAGGTTTCATCGACCGCGAGCGCAGCAACCGTCATGCCGGCGGGGTTGGTTGCGCCTTCCGCCACCGACGTCATCGTCGGCGATGCCTTGATCAGTACGGGCAACGTCATGCTGACCTGCCCCCGTTTTTGCCGTTGCCTGAACCAAGCCTGCAATTGCAGGAGACGACTGGAACGATCATGATGCCACCTCAAAAAAAACAGAGGATCAAAGAAGGGGGAACAGGCGGAGCCTGTCCCCGTTTTAGCTGAGCCGTAGCACTGTAACAGTGCTATTTGGAGTCGTCGACATCCCCATACGTGTAGGCCGCGATGCCGTGCATCACGATGCCGGCGATGTTGGTGCCGTAGCGCGTCGCCGTTGCCGCGAAGAACATCGGCGATGAGGAGCCCGGGAAGCGTTCCCGCAGGTTCTTCGCGCCCGCCTGTGTGTACATGAACTCGAACATGATTCCCGCCATGCCGAGAATGTCGCGCGTCGCCAGGGCCCGGTACTGGTCCGCGACCTTGGCGTTGCCATAGCTCTTGATTTCCGGGTAGCGCTCCACGAGGTTGCAGACCTGGTAGATCAGCAGGCCGTAGGCGGCGATCGAGGCGGCAATGGCAATCGGGTACTCCACCTTGTCCTTGATGTTGCTGAGCGCCCCGCCTCCCGCGCTGGGCCCGTCCTTGTAGAACATGATGCCGGCACGCAGCTTGTTCGCCCGCAGCGCCATGCTGATGCCATAGACGGTGTAGACGATCTCGATGTACCGCGGAACGAAGTCCGTCGAACGCGAGCCGACGACCGCCCGCACCCGCTTCTCGAAAGCCGGCTGCGTGCAGAAGGTCTGGATCGAAAGCGCGATGGTGCCGGCAACGCCCTGGATCACGTTGACGATGCCGAGGTGGGCTTGCTCCTCCACGCTCGGGTCCCGGCCGCGCCCATGGTTCGTCATGAAAATCGCATCGACGTGCATGTCCGCCACACAGGCCACCGACCGCGCGACGAGAAACAGGAACTCCGGCGTGCCGGGCGTTCCGGGAACCTCCTCGGCGCCCGGCGCATCCAGCGCCAGCTTCTTGCCGTCGGCGGCGTCCTGCATGTTCTTCGCGATGTTCTTCCCGTCGTCGAAGAAGAAGCGCGCGTTGCCCCTGGCCAGCGTATAGATCGCGTAGGCGACGTTCACGGGAATCGCCAGCGCCAGGCACAGCACGCTCATGATCGTGAGGGGGCTGCCCGTCACCCACTTGTACAGCTCGCTGATGAAGGGGATGTCGATGTGCGTGTTGAGCACGTCCTTCGTCCAGTCCATCGTGGTCGCGAGCACGCCCATCAGGCCCGCCATCGATTCCGCGGAGCTCACCAGGGTCTTGGCGGCCAGGCCCTTGCCGATTTCCGTCAGCTGCTTGAACAGGTCTTCGGGCGAGAGATCGAGGATCGAGTCCGCCAGCCTGGGCAGCGCCGAGAGGATGGACTGGAGCGAGTCGTCCGCCTTCGGGCTCGGGTCGGGCATCGCGCGGCTCACTGCGCTGACTGAAGTGGGCGGCGTGGTGGTCGTCTTCTGCGTCATCGATTTGCCCTGGACGCTGTTGGCGCTCGCCGCGATGGCCGACTCTTTCTCGGGCTCCGAATTGATGATGGCATTCATGCTCTTCGAGCCCGCGAATTGCGGCGCGAGCGGCACGCCGGCGAGCTTCTTCACCGTGCTCACGAACGGCGCCGTGTTCTTGAGGCTGTTCGACGAGATCGTGAGCGACGCGTTGAAGATGTCCTTCAGGATGTTGTGCGTCTTGATGATGTTGCCCCAATCGAACAACGCGCGCAGGAAGGCGATCACCTTCGCGATCTCCGCCCCGATCTGCTCGAAGAAGTTGGCGATGGCGTTGAGCGCATCCGAGACGCTCTTCACGACCGAGTGCACGATGTTCTCGATGCCGTTGATCATCGTCGTCACGGCAAGGTTGATCGTGTCGGTGATGGTCACCACCACTTTCGTCACCGCGTCGGCAACAGCATTCGCGGCGTCTTTCACGCCGTCCCACAGGTCGTCGAAGAACCCGCCGAGCACCGGGGCATGCAGCAGCACGGGCGTCGCCTTGCCGCGCGCCGCATCGACTTCCTGCTGTGTCGTGAGCTGCCGATAGTTCACGCGATGCTTTTGCGCTCCCTTCTCGAACACGAAGCCCAGGGCCCCATGGAGCGAATCGCGGAAGGCCTCCGGGTCCACCGGCGCCATGCGCGCCATGCCGGCAAGCGTTCGGCGGGGCACCACCACGTCCGACTTCGCGACCGGCTTCGGTTGCTCCATTGCCGCGAGCATGGGCTGGCGCCACGCCCCGTTGCGGCCCGCCTGGAGCAACCCGTTTCGCTCGTGCTCCGGCATCGGCCGCATCCGCAGCAGCTTCTCGCGCGCTGGCGTCATGCGCAGCATGTGCGGCTTCGGCTTCGCATTTTCGTTCGCGGGCTTGACCGCCTGCGCCACCTGGCGCACCGCGTTCGCGACCTTGGGAGCTTCCCCCTTCGCGTCCGCGGGGAGCAGCGACTGCTTGTCCTCCGGCTTCCTGTCTTCCTCGCGCTTCCAGTTGGTGGTGCGTTCCGTCGACAGGTCCGTGTCCTTGATGGCCGCCAGCTGGGTATGCGCGTCCTGGTCGGGGTTGATCACGATGCGGTCTTCGCGGTGCATGAAGCCGGCGCGGGCATACAAGGTCGGCGCGGTCAACTCCTCGGCGGGCATCACCAGGGTGAGCTCGCCGTCCAGCTCGGTGTTGATGGTGACCGAGTTGTCCTTGTTGACCGAGTACTCCTTCGAGTTCGCCTCGAAAGTCAACGGCTCCGAAGCCCACAGCGTGATCGGTTCGCTGGGCCGCGGCCGGTCGGCCGCGCTGGCGGCGCGGATGACCGTGCGCCAGGTCGAGCGGTCGCGCTCGTGGTTGATCTTGTTGCCCGCGGTGTAGTGGTAGTCCTGGATCAGCTTGGCCTGGGCCGTCAGCTTGGGCGGCGCGGGCTTGGAAAGCTTCTGGTTGTCCAGCAGCACATTGACGTGGAAGCGTTCGTTCAGCGGCATGAACTCGGTCCACATGTCGATCGCGGGACCATGGCCGGCGGCGGAGCTCACGATCGTGACCGGCAGCGTGCCGTCGCTGAGCGTGGTGCCCGCCCATGCCTTGGCCAGGTGCGCGGCGCGCAGGAGCGGGTGGGGTTCATCCGCCGAGGCGACGCCCTGGACCTCCGTGCCGCCGATGATGACGCTCGCGGGATCGGTGTCCTTCTTCTTCACGTACCACAGGTGCACCTTCTGGCCCGCCATGCCGGTGCCGTTGGCGGCAAACACCTTCAACGTGAGCGCGTAGCTCTTGGCCGTGGCTTCATCCTCGCTGGTGATCTTTGCCGCGCTGGTGATCTGCGGGTAAGAGGGCTGCGTGAAAGGGAGATCCGTCATCCACCACACCGGGTCCGTCACGGGCTTCGCGAGCACACCGTCGTGCCCTTGCACGGCGCTGTCGTGCACCGTGCCATGATCGAAATTCCAGTAGGCGATGAGCGATGGTTCGTCGCCGCGCAGCTTCACGTGCATGCGCGATGTGATCTCCGTCGCGACAAGGAAGGTGTCCCACACGCGAACCTCGGCGATCATGCCGTGGAAGGGCTGCGTGGCGGACAGGTCCGCCGCGGCGCTCGCGCCGATGTAGGCTTTCAGGCCCTTGCACAGCGCGGCCGGCGCCGCCGGCGCAGCCGCGCGCGTTGCCTCCACGAGCACGCCGTCGATGTAGATCAGCACGCGGTCGGTGGCATTGGCCGCGGCCGATGCCGGCGGCGTGCGCGATGCGGCGATGTGGTGCCACTTCCCGTCGAGGAGCGTGGTCGCGACCGTGTAGTGCAGGCCGCTCCAGGCGCCGTTGTCCTTGGTGCGTGAGGAGTAGTGCAGCGTGCCGTCCGGGTCGAGCCACAGGTTGATGTCGAACGCAGCCTTCGCCGTGGCTGAGGGAAGGATGCTCACGATCCCGCCGCCGGAAGGGATGCCGTCGTTGCCCGCCAGCCGGGGGGCATTGATCCAGGCTTCGACGCAGCTCTCGTGGACTTCGAGCACATCGAGTGTTGCCGAGTCGTCCAGCACCTCGACAACCGCGTGCTGTGCGCTGCGCACACCCTTGCCGCGCTCGTCGACGTTCAGCCGCATGACGGTGGTCTCGCCCAGAACGAGGCTGTGCATCGCGCCGTCCACGTTTTCGGCGATGTCGTTCGCGCTGGAGTCCTGGCAGGCGGTATAGACCGTTCCGCCGGCATTGACGATGGGACGCCCCAGCGGGCTGTGCTGCATTGAATACAAGCCCACGACCTGCCCCGTGTTGTCGTCGAAGGCGACGACCGAGCCACTGGTGGACGTGCAGATGACGCGTCCACCCGGGTCGAGTACCGGCGGGTTGACGGCGGTGCGGCCGGCAACCGGGCCTGCGGGCACGGGCTTGTTCCATGTTTGCGCAAGCGCGCCCAACGTCATCCGGCAGGCCCGTCCGGTGGCCGTGGTGGCAACCAGCAAGTCGTCGTCGGCAGACGCGGCCAGGCCCGTGATGGCGCCGTCCAGCGCAGCCGAAGTGGCCAGCGGCGGCCCGCCCAGCGCGGCCCGCGCCAGCTTCACCACCGCGTTGCCGCTGGTCGCGAAGATCCAGGTGCCGGCGGCGCAGAAGGCTTCCGTCGCGACCGCCCGCTTGCCGACTTCGGCGGCTGTGACCAGGTCGAGGAGATGCAGCGTCAATGCGCCGTTGGCGGCTTTGGTCAGCACCACGAGCCCCGATTCGGCGAATTCCAGGCGCACCACGGCTCCTGCGAGCTTGGTGGTTCTGCCTTTGGGCGCGGTGCGATCCCAGATCGAGACCGTGGGCGACGGCCCGGCAGTGGCCGCTGCAACGTATTTTTGGCTGACCGCGGGCGCGGCGCACTTTTCGTTGCTGTCATGCGGCAGGTCGGCGAAGGCCTCCAGCTGCACCTTGCCGCCGCTCTTCGAATCGACGCGCACGAGCGAGTCTTCCTGCGTCAGGACGAGGAAGCTCCCGCCGTCGGCAACCGGCTCCGATGTGCTGGCCTTGACGTCCATGCCCCAGATGCGGTGGCCATCGTGCGCGTCCACCGCGTAGATGGCGTTGGATGTAGAGAACGCGACGACGCCGTCACTGCTCGTCGTGGGGGAGCCGGTGGCCGCGTAAACGCCGCGCGCACCCCACGTGCCCGCGTACGGCCACTGCTTTTGGGGCTCGTGCAGCAGGTAGGGGAACGCCGACTGGTCCATCGTGAGGTCGGTCACCCGGGAATCGGGATTGACGAACTCGGCCGCCTCGCGGTTGCGGTGAGCGATGTTGGTGGGGGCCTTCTTCGTGCGGGTCTGGTCTTCATCGAGCCGCCACAGGCCCTTCAGCGCCGCTTCCATGCCGGTCAGTTCCACGTCGCGGTTCATCGCGATGTTGACGACATCGACGGCGTGGTTCCAGACGCGGACCTCGCGGATCTGGCCGCGGAAGAAGCAGCGGGCGGGAATGTTCGGGAAAATGTAGGCGCCTATCGTGAGCACCGAGTTGCCGCCGATGGCCAGGTTGTCGGCCCGCGTCGCGGCCAGGTTCACGACTTGGGACACGCCATCGAGCGTGACCACGAACTGGCCCAGGCGCCGCGCGAACGCCACATGGTGCCATTGGCCGTCGTCCGCCCCGGTGTCGCTCGTGCGGCCGACGTGCCGGCTGGTCCCATCGCGGTTCAGCACCGCGACGCGGACCTGGCCTTCCGCGAGCTGCAGGCGAAAGCCGTGGGCGTTCGGGTCGTTGTTGGTCGGGTAGCTGGAAATGATCTCGCCGCCCGTCGTGCTGCGAAACCACGCTTCCACGGTGAAGTCGCCTGTGCCGAAGTCGTATTGCGAGCCGGAGGACTTGACCTTGATGTGGGACTTCTTGCCGTCGAAGTACGCGGCGTGCTGCACGGCGAACTCGCGTGCCTCGATCTGGCCACTTTCATTGACGCTGAACATGCTGCCGTTCGCGATGGACGCGGGCCGCCCCTCGGCCCGCGTCACCAGGTCGAACGGCAGCTTGGCTTCGCCCGTCTTGGCGTCGAACTGGCGCATGATCTTGCCCTCGTCCGTCGTGAGGTAGACCACGCCGTCGATCAGCATGGGAGGGCCGGGGAGCGTCACACGCTTGCGCCAGACCTCGCCGCCGTCGGCGACACGGAAGCCGACGATGTCTCCGCCCTTGTTCACGGCAACGGCAATGCCCCCGGCGACCCGCGCGACCGCGGCGTGCAGCGCCTTCGTGCCGAGCGCGTCGCCCAGCAGGGGGCGCACCGCCCTGAGGTTGGCGGCCTGCGTGGCCGCGGCTGTCGCCTTCGGAATTTCTGTGACCGGCGTGTACCAGTGCACCGCGGTGCCTGCCGTCGCGGTGATCTTGTACTTCTCGTCGCCGAGCGTGATGCCCACGGCATGCAGCGCCTTGCCCGGCACCAACACGATGTTGCCAGCGACGAGGGGCTCGCTCGAGCCATCGAGCTCCAGGTTGTTCTGCGGCTGCTCCGGAAACTTCCAGCGGCGCAGATCACCGAAATCGGTATTCAGGGCCACGAGCTGGCCCGACGCCACGAAGAACGCGGTCTTCGATCCGTAGGCCACCATGCCGGCGCTTTTCTCGGTGCGTTCGAAGGGGCCGAACAGCAGCTCGCCGGTCAGCGGATCGAAGCCGCGGATCAGCGTCGCGCCTGCCAGGTTGGTGCTCACGGCGACCAGCTTGCCGTTGCTGGCGATCAAGCGCTTGCAACCCGGAACCTGGGGGATCACGGGAACATTCGGGTTCCTCGGATCCTTCTTCTTCAACTTCGGCCAGGTGGCGATCGCCTTGCCGTCGCCAAGGCCGACGGCAAGCAACGAGTCGTCGTCCATCATGTAGACCACGCCCTTGGACGTGGTCACGTTCGGGTTGCGCCCCTTGCGGCCCGCCAGGTCGAGGGACCACGGCACATTGGTTCCCGCTTCGGCGAGTTGGCCGGTGTGGATGTCGACCGCGAAGACGTTGCTCAACGAGACGCCGATGAGCTTGTCGCCGGCCACCACCAGCGGCTGCGACATCGGCGCAGGCGGCGTGAAGGTCCACCTGGGCGGGACGGCCATCGGAGCCAGCAGTTCGAGTTCTTCGTTCATGGTCATGTCCCTGTGGGTGGTCGTTGTATAGGGATTACGCTGGAGATATCGAGATGACGATGGTCTTCGCCTCGCCCGGCGTGAGCGTCGCCGAGGTACAACTGGAAGAGCCGGGGACCATGGCGGTGACGCTTGCACCCGCGTGTGCCGCATCGAATCGCACGACGCCTTGCGCGTTGGTTTTGGCTTCCCGCCTTCCGCCGGGTGTGAGCTCGAACATCAACCTCGCGTCTCGATAGGGGTACGAGTCGCGAATGGCCTGGTCGGGCTTCACTGGAAATCCGTCTCTACGGTTCACCTGCAGTTCCAGCGCGACCGCGAGCCGGCGAAGCCTGGCGAGTTCCGTGTCGGCCTTCGAAAGGAGACCCGGAAGTTGGGGGCCGAGCGAGAACGCAGCCACAGAGTACGTCCAGGCCCCGGAAGCCGGTTTGGCGCACACCACCGCATAGAGGTTCTGTTGTGCGACGACCGGCTTGCAGGGCAGCCAGTCGATGGCCGGCAACCACGCCGGGTTCGGTCCGCTCTCCAACTTGCCTTGGTCCAGCACGCTGGCCGGGGGAGGATAGTTGGATGTCATCGCCGGATCGGTCGTGTCGACAGTGTTAGCCAGCAGCGCGCGCACACGCGTGGTGTGCTCATTGCCGGGAGCAAGCTTCTCCATCTCCAGGATCAGCTTGGGCGACGCCGTTTCGGTGCAGCAACCACCTGCTCCGGTCGCCAGGAACACGACATGCGCGTCGCGCTCGGAAACCCTGTCCGGCTTCCATCGCAGGCGGCTCATCGCGGTGGGGTCGTAAGACGCCAGCCGCGACTTCACGCCATCGGTCACCAGCAGGAGCTTGTCCTTTGGGCTGATGTCGTAGTCGCGCCAGCCCTCGGCAGGGCCGTCCAACGTCAGCAACGGCGGCTTGGCCGCATCGAGCGTTCGCGCGAAGAATGCCGCGCCCAATATGCCGCCGCCCAAAAGCATCCCATCCCGAAAGCGCAGCGGCACGACACGGGCGGCGACCGGAGCGGCAGTCGCGCTCCAGCCGGTCAGTGCCGCGAGGTCTCCAGTGGCGCTGATCGCCTTGATGCCGCCCACCGCGGTGACGTAGTAGAGAAAGCAGTCCACATTGCCGCCGGAGCGCGGAACTTCGGCCAGGACCAGTTCGGGGCGAAGCGGCACATCGGAGCCGAGTGAAACCGGTTCTTCCAGTGCGGTATCGAGCGCGATCACGCGGCCGTCCATGCACAGCGAAAACACCTGGCCGGAGCGCCGCCCCTCCACCTGGTACTTGCGCACGACCGGCGGCGAAAAATCGATGCCTCGGGCATTGAGCTGCGCCGTCTGCAATGCGGCGGTGCGCGCCGCCGCCTGGTCTGGCGAGGCCGAGAGCAGTGCCGACGCATGCGCCTCGCGCGCCGCGATCAACTCACCGTGCAGCATCGCATCGTTGCCGGCGAGCGGGTAGATGTCGGCTGGCGGCCATGGTTCGCCATCGTCGATGGACCAGTGGACGCTCGTGGAGAGATTGACCGCGGAGAACGGCTTGCCCAGCGTCAGGTCGTAATTGATGAGAACCGGGCCGTCCTGCACATACAGCGAACTGGCGCTCACGGCGAATCCCGTGATCCACGACTTTTTCGAGATGGTGAACCATTCGTACTGCCGGTCGCCCACCGCGAAGACGGACAGGGCATCCGGCCCACCGGCAATCAGCAGGCCGCGCTCCTGGACCAGCACCGGATCGAAGAGTGGCGCGCCGGGCGCGACGGTGAGGCGGCGGGACTGCCACCGCGGAGTCAATGCAATGGTCATGTGTCTATGCCCGTCACTCTCTCATCGTCGAGATTTCGATCGTCGTGGCGCCGGCCGGCGTGAGCGTTGCCGACGTGCAGCCGCCAGGGCCGTTGATCACGGTGATCTTTGCGCCGGCATACGCGGAGTCGAATCGCACCAGGCCTTCACCATTGGTGTTGGCCTCTACCGGCCCGCCGGGTGTGAGCTGGAACGCCAGCTTCGCGTTCACGACGGGGTACGGGCCTTTTTCGCGAAGAATCCTTCGGCCCCCGCTCACGTACTCGTACCAGCGGTCGATCCGCATCACTTTCAGCTCGAGCGCGCGCGCCAGGTCCCTGAGTTTCGCGAGTTCCGTTTCGGCCTTGAGAAGGAGCGCCGGAAGGTGCATCCCGAGCGAGAACGACACCACCGAGTAGGTCCACGCCTCGGTGGGCCCTTGGCCCCGCTTGGCGCCCACGACCGCGTAGAGGTTCTGTTGCATCACAACCGGCCTGCACGGGATCGCATCGATCACAGGCAGCCACGCTGGCGTGGGGCCGCTCTCCAGCTTGCCCTGCTCCAGCACGACGGCCGCGGGCGGGAAATTTTTCGTGCATGCCGGATCGGCCGAATCGACGGTGTTTGCCAGCAGGACGCGCACACGGGTGTTGTGCTCGGTACCGGGCGCGGCCTTCTCGATCTCGAGGATCAGCTTTGCGGATGCGGGGAGCGCGTCCGCGCCGGTACCGAACCAGAACATGTCATGCGCATCGCGCTCCGAACGCTTGTCCGGCTTCCATCGGGTACGGGTCTTGGCAGCCTGATCGTATGAAACCAGCCGCGATGTCTGGCCATCGCTCACGAGGATCAGTTTCTCGCGGGGGCTGATGTCGATCTGGTGCCAGCCTTCGGCGGGCCCGTCCATTTCAATGAGCGGTGGTTTCGCAGGGTCCAGCGTCCTGGCAAAAAGCGCCTTGCCGAGGATTCCGCCGCCGAGAAGCATGCCGTCCTGGAAGCGCAACGGGGCGACGCGTCCGGCCACGGGAGCGGCGGTTGCCCGCCAGCCGGGGAGTACCGCGAGATCGCCGGTGGCGTTGATCGCGTTGATGCCGCCGGTGGCGGTAACGTAGTAGAGAAAGCAATCGACCTTGCCGTCCGGGCGCTGAACCTCGGCGAGGACCAGCTCGGGGCGAAGCGGCACATCGGATCGGATTGCAACCGGGTCTTCGAGCGCCGTGCTGGCGGCGATCACCCGGCCGTCCATGCACAGCGAGAACACCTGGCTGGACAGCCGCCCTTCCACTTGGTGCTTGCGCGCGACCGGCGGAGAATAGTCGATGCCGCGCGCGTTCAGCTGCGCCGCGCTCAGTTCCGCGGCGCGTGCCGCAATCTGGACGGGGGAAGCTGCAATCAGCGACAGCGTGTACCGCTGGCGGGCATCAATCAATTTGGAGAGCAGGACCCCATCATTGCCGGCGAGTGGGTAGATGCCGTCGGGCGGCCACGGATCGCCATCGTCGATGGACCAGTGCACGCCTGTGGAGAGGTTGACTGCCGAAAACGGCTTACCCAGCGTCAGGTCATAGTTGATGAGAACGGGACCATCCTGCACGTACAGCGAACTCGCGCTGACGGTGAAGCCCGTGATCCACGACCTTTTCGCGATGGTGAACCATTCGAACTGCCGGTCGCCCACCGCGAAGACGGACAGGGCATCGGGCCCGCCGGCAATCAGCAGGCCGCGCTCTTCAACGAGGACCGGGTCGAAAAGCGGCGTACCGGGAGCGAGGCCGAAGCGGCGTGACTGCCACCGTGGGGTAATTGCAATAGCCAAGATGACCACCCTCCTTTGTAACAATTTATTTCAAGGAGCGTACGGGCAACGCGGGCAATTGGCAAGCTGTAAAACCCCGCAGCGGTTCGCCAGGCGTCATCGGGGCGGCGCCGTCTTGGGCTTGTAATCGCAATACTGGATCACCGCGCATTCCCAGCAGCGCGGCGTGCGCGCGACGCACACGTAGCGGCCATGAAGAATCAGCCAGTGGTGCGCGTCGGCCATGTATTCCTTGGGCACGCGTTTCATCAGCGCCTGTTCCACCGCCACCACGTCCTTGCCGGGCGCGAGGCCCGTCCGGTTACTGACGCGAAAGATGTGCGTATCCACCGCCAGTGTCTCTTCGCCGAAAGCAACATTCAGCACCACGTTCGCCGTCTTGCGGCCCACGCCGGGCAACTCTTCCAGCGCCTCACGCGTGCGGGGGATTTCACCACCATGCTTGTCCATGAGGATCCGGCAGGTCTTGAGCAGGTTCGCGGCCTTGGTGCGGTACAGGCCGATGGTCTTGATGTAGCCCTCGAGCCTTTCCAGTCCCAAGTCCAGGATCGCCTGCGGCGTGTTGGCGACAGGGAACAGCCTGCGCGTCGCCTTGTTGACGCCGACGTCCGTGGCTTGCGCGGAGAGCAGCACCGCCGTGAGCAACTCAAAGGGCGTGGTGAACTCCAGCTCGGTGGTGGGCAGCGGATTGGCGGCGCGCAGCGTCGCGAAGAAAGGTTCGATGTGTTCGCGTTTCATGCAGGAAAAGTCAGGGGCGTATTGCTCAGGTGTTAGCGGGATTGTGCAGGCAACGGTTTAGAATGGCCGGGCAGGAGAGCAGGCGGCGCAAGCCGCTTCACCGAAGGCGCAAACTCCCATGAACGCTCAGGTAGGCCTCGATCTTCATTGACCGGGCCACGTACTGCACCATTTGAATTGCCGTCTGGAGAGCCGCAGCGCAAGCTGCGCACCGAAGGAGAAAGGCCCGCAGCGTGTGCTGCGAGCCGAAGCTCTCAGGTACCAAGGACAGGGGGAGCGGCCCAATGAACGCAAGTTCAAAAGGAAGCTCTCATGCGAGTCATCGTGCTCGGCGCCGGCCTGCTCGGCGTCACCTCCGCGTATTACCTCTCCCAGCTTGGCCACGAAGTCACCGTGGTCGACCGGCAGGCCACGCCCGCCGCCGAAACAAGTTTTGCCAACGGCGGGCAGATCTCGGTGAGCCACGCCGAGCCCTGGGCCAACCCCAGCGCGCCGCTGAAGGTGCTGCAATGGCTGGGCAAGGAAGATGCGCCGCTGCTGTTTCGCATCCGCGCCGACATGCGCCAGTGGATGTGGGGCCTGCAGTTCCTGCGCGAATGCTCGCCCGCGCGCACGCGCCACAACATCGCGCAGATCGTGAGCCTGGGCACCTACAGCCGCCAGATGCTGCAGGATCTGCGGCGCGCCACCGGGCTGCGCTATGACGAGCGGACGCAGGGCATCCTGCACTTCTACACGAGCCAGAAAGAGTTCGACGGCGCACTGGCGCCCGCGGAGCAGATGCGCGCGCTGGGCTGCGAGCGTCTCGTCATCTCGGCGGACGAAGCAGTGCGCATCGAGCCCGCGCTGGGCTCGATCCGGCCCCAGCTGGCCGGCGCCACCTACACGGCCGAAGACGAATCGGGCGATGCCAACCGTTTCGCGCGCGAACTCGTCAAGCTGTGCGAAGACGCCGGCGTGAAGTTCTTGATGAGCCACACCATCACCGCGCTGCGCGAGGCGGGCGGGCGCATCGATCACGTGGAAGCCACCGACGGCGAGGGCCGTTTCCAGAGGCTGCGCGCCGACGGCTACGTGCTGGCCCTGGGCTCACTCAGCCCGGTGTATGCGAAGCCGCTGGGCATCGAGCTTCCCATCTATCCGGCAAAGGGCTATTCAGTGACCATCCCGGTGAAGGACGCATCCAAGGCGTACCAGGTCTCGCTCACGGACGATGAATTCAAACTGGTCTTCTCGCGCTATACGTCACATGAGGATGGCCGCGGCGACCGGATGCGCATCGCGGGTACCGCGGAGCTCAATGGCTACGACCGCGACCTCAACCGCGTGCGCTGCGAGGCCATCGTGCGCCGGGTCGAGCAGTTGTTCCCGGGCGCGGGCCATTTGGAGCAAGCGCAATTCTGGTCGGGGCTGCGTCCGGCGACACCCAGCAACGTGCCGCTGATCGGCAAGACCCGGCTGGCCAACCTGTTCCTGAACACCGGCCACGGCACACTGGGCTGGACCCATGCCTGCGGTTCGGGCAAATCGGTGGCACGCATCGTCAGCGGGCTCGCGCCCGAGGTGGACTTCGCTTTCCAGTAGCGGGCGCAAAAACCTATGGGGCCAGGCGCGCGTGAAACTCCTTCACCACAGCCGCCACCACCGCCGCATTCGACGGCTCCCTGCGTTGCGCCAGCGCGATCGTGCGGGCCTCGGCACCAGGGAGCTCGATCACGCGCAGGCGCGGGTCGGCTTGCCAGCGCGCGTCGCGCAGCAAGGGCAAGATGGAAACGCCCAGCCCCGATCGCACAAGGTCGACCACGCTCTCGATGGCATTGAGCTCCATCAGCTCTTGCGGCCGAACGCGCAACTTGCGCAAAGTGCGCTCCACGAGCTGGCCTGTGTGTTGCGTGCGGTCGAAACGAATGAAGGGATGCCGTTGCAGCAGCAGCCGCGGCGTTGCGTCTTCCACCGCGCGGCCCGTGAGCAGCACCATGGGCTCGGCGTACAAGGCCGTCCAGACCAGATCGGCCGGCGCGGGCCCCAGCTCGCGCACTGCAACAGCCGCATCGAGTTCGCCACCGGCCACCCGCGCCAGCAGTTCGACGGACTTGGCGGCCGACACATGAAAGTCCAGCTTCGGGTGCCGCGCCTTCAGTGCCACCGTAGTCTGGATCAGCGGGCGCACCGCGGACACGATTGCGCCCAGGTGCACGGTGCCGGCCATCGGTTCGGGCGTGGGCACGCTTGCCACAAGCTGGTCGTATTGCGACACCAGCCGGCGCACGCCGGGCAGCAGGGCGCGGGCTTCGTCCGACAGCACCACCGACTTGCCCTGGCGCTGGAACAGCGGGCGCCGGAATTCGGCCTCGAGGGTGCGCATCTGCTGGCCCACGGCCGCCTGAGTCAAGGCCACGCGGTGCGCTGCGGCGGCGAAAGAGCCTTCAGCGGCGACGGCCAGGAAAGTGCGCAGGACGCGGATGCTGCTCATCCTGCGATGCTAAAGGAAAACTATCGTCACGATAAAGCAAGTTTCGCTTTTGCTTTTCGATGCGGGTTTCGATAATCACAGCATGAAGACTTCCATCCTCGCCGCGGTTCTGTTCGCTGCCGCCGCTTGCTTGACCGTGGCCGCACCCGCCCATGGGCAGAGCTATCCCAACAAACCCATCCGCCTCGTCGTTCCTTTCCCGGCCGGCGGCGCGACGGACATCTTCGCCCGCGCCGTCTCGCAAAAGCTGGGCGAGAGGCTGGGCACCACCATCGTGGTGGACAACAAGCCCGGCGCAGGCGGCACCATCGGCTCCGACATCGTCGCCAAGGCGCCCGCCGACGGCTACACACTGCTGCTGGCCACCAGCAGCACGCACTCGATCGGTCCGAGCTTCGGCAACAAGCTGCCGTATGACGCTGTGGCGGACTTCACGCCCATCGCGCACGTCGGCAATGCGCCCAGCATCATGGTCGTGCCCAACAGCGCGCCGGCCAAGTCCGTGAAGGAATGGATCGACTACGCGCGCAAGAACCCCGGCAAGCTCAACTACGCGAGCAGCGGCAACGGCACCGTCGTGCATCTCACGTCCGAATACTTCAAGGCACAAGCGGGCCTGTTTCTTGTCCACATACCCTACCGCGGCACAGCCCTCGCCATCCCCGACCTGGTGAGCGGCAAAGTCGATCTGCTGTTCGACTCGCTCCCCAGCGGCCTGCCGCACGTGAAGGAAGGGCGGTTGCGCGCGCTGGGCATCACGTCGCTCAAGCGCTCGCCGCTGCTGCCCGATCTGCCTGCGATTTCTGAAACGGTGCCGGGCTACGAGTCGGTGACCTGGTTCGGGTTGTACGGTCCCAAGGGCATGCCGGCAGAGTTGGTGGCCCGCGTCAACACCGCGTTGAACCAGGCTCTGCAAGAGGCTGATGTGAAGGATCGGCTGGCGCGCCTGGGCATCGACCCGGTGGGCGGCACGCCGCAGCAGTTCACCGCCATGGCCGCGACGGACATGGCGAAGTGGAAGAAGATCATCCAGGAACGCAAGATCGCCGCCGAATAGACATCATGAACTTCAACTTCCACAACCCCTATCCCACCACCCGCCTGCCCGTCTTCGCGCGCAACGTCGTGTCCACGTCCCATCCGCTCGCCGCGCAAGCGGGCCTGCGAATGCTCTGGAAAGGCGGCAACGCCGTCGATGCGGCCATTGCGGCGGCGGCCGCCATGACGATCTGCGAGCCGGTGAGCAACGGCCTGGGCAGCGACGCCTTCGCCATCCTGTGGGACGGCAAGGAACTGCACGGCCTCAATGCGTCCGGCCGCGCACCTTCGACGTGGACGCCGGATTACTTCAAGCGCAAGTACGGCGACGGCGTGACAACACCGCCTAAGCGCGGCGTCGACTCGGTCAGCGTCCCGGGTGCGGTTGCCGGTTGGGTCGCGATGAGTGAGCGCTTCGGCAAGCTGCCGTTCGCCGATCTCATGGAGCCGGCCATCGAGATTGCCGAGCGCGGCTACCTCTTGCCCGTCGTCGTGCAGCAGAAGTGGGCGGCGGCCACGCCGGAACTGCGCAGCCAGCCGGGTTTTGCGCAGGCGTTCCTGCCGTGGGGCCGCGCGCCTGAAGTCGGCGAGCTGTTCCAGTTCAAGGCCGCTGCACGAGGCTTGCGTTCTATTGCGCAAAGCAAGGGCGCGGCCTACTACGGCGGCGAGATCGCGCAGGCCATCGAAAAATTCGCGGCAGAGAACGGCGGCAGCATCACGGCGAAGGACTTCGCGGCCTACCGGCCTGAGTGGGTCCAACCCCTCGGCAAGAACTACCGCGGCCACACGCTGCACGAGATTCCGCCCAACGGCCAAGGCATCGCCGCGCTGATCGCCTTGGGCATCCTCGAGAAGTTCGACATGGCCGGCATGCCGGTGGACGGAGCGGACTCGCAGCACGTGCAGATCGAAGCGATGAAGCTCGCCTTTGCCGACGTCTACAAGTACGTCGCCGAGCCGGCGTCGATGGAGGTCACGGCCGAACAGATGCTCGATGATGACTACCTCGCCAGCCGCGCCAAGCTGATCGACATGAAGCGCGCGCAAGACTTCGGCGCCGGCAACCCGGTGAAGGGCGGCACGATCTACCTCACCACGGCCGACGAGAGCGGCATGATGGTGAGCTTCATCCAGAGCAACTACATGGGCTTCGGCTCCGGCTGCGTCGAGCCGCAGTTCGGCATCAGCCTGCAAAACCGCGGCCACGCGTTCAGCCTGCAGCCGGGGCCCAACCAGGTGGCGCCCGGCAAGCGGCCGTTCCACACCATCATTCCGGCTTTCCTCACCAAGGACGGCCAACCCGTCATGAGCTACGGTGTGATGGGCGCCAACATGCAGCCGCAGGGCCACATGCAGACCCTGGTGCGCATGCTCGACTACAAGCAGAATCCGCAAGCGGCGTGCGACGCCCCGCGCTGGCGCTACAACGCCGGGCTGGAGATCAATGTGGAGCAGCAGATGGACAAGACCACTGTGCAAGCGCTTTCCGAGCGCGGCCACCGGGTGGAAGTGATCAACGACAACTACCAGGACTTCGGCGCCGGCCAGTTCATCTGGCGCGCGGGGGACCCGCAGCGCGAAGGCTACATCGCCGCCAGTGACTCGCGGCGCGACGGGCAGGTGGCGGGGTTCTGATGACGGGCAAGCCGCCCCCGGCTTGAAGGTGTTCTACCTACAGCTCTTCACAGCCCCAGCGCCGCCAGCTCCGCCGACACGTTTTCCCAGGGCACGTCGAACCCCGCAGTCACGCGTGGCGTCGGCGGCGCGTGGCCGCGCAGCGCCCAGCGTGCGCCGGCCAGCACGCTGTCGATCAGCGGCACACCCAGGCCGGGCTGGATCCCGGCGGCCATGCCGGCCAGGCCCGCGCCGCCCAGGATGACGGCTTGCACCCCCAACTGGCGCACCGCGTCGCGGCAGGCCTGTGCCAGCAGCGCGCGCGCCGCCGCGGGGTCGGCCGCCAGCTGTGCGCCGGTCGGCACGACCGTGTGGATGCCCGCCAGCGCGGGTGCGTGGCCCAGCGCCTGCGCGAGGCGCTGCAGCATCGGCGCCCAGCGCGTGCCGCCGGTGACGACGGCAAAGCGGCCGTGCCGCGCGGCTTCGATGAAGGCTGCTTCGGCCAGGCCCGTCACCTGCGCCGGGCTGCTCTCGCGCAGCGCCAGCAGCCCGGGATCGCCAAAGCAGCCGATCAACACCGCGTCGGGCGCGGGGCCGGGCTGGGCGAGTGCCGCGGCCCACGCATCCAGCGCTGCGTGCGAGGCAACGGCATAGCTCGCTTCATCGGCGATATACGGAGCGCCGAAGCGCGCGGTGACGGTCCGCACCCGCACGTGCAGCCCGGCTTCGGCCTGCACGTGTCCCTGCAGCAAATCGCTCACCGATGCCGAAGTGTTCGGGTTGATGACAAGCAGTTCGCGCATGGATTCAGCGCGGTTGGCCGAACAAAGTGGTCAGGTCGGGTGCGGGATCGGCGGCGCTCGAGAATCGCAATTGCCCTTCCAGCCGCGTCAGATGGTCGCGCATGCGTCGCCCCGCCTCTGCCGCGTCGCCCAGGCGGATGGCGTCGAGCAGGGTGCGGTGTTCGCGGCAGCCGCACGCCGTGGCTTCCTCGCGCTCGCTCGCGTGGGCCGAGCTGTAGGTCATGAGGATCAGCGAAGTGCGCGAGGTGAGTTCGCG
The DNA here is from genome assembly GCF_003797765.1 of Ramlibacter sp. WS9. GTDB lineage: Bacteria > Pseudomonadota > Gammaproteobacteria > Burkholderiales > Burkholderiaceae_C > Ramlibacter. The sequence goes on from NZ_RKMB01000028.1 coordinate 48,973, forward strand.
CAGGATGCGGCCTAGCGTCTGGTGGCCGGCGCGCTCCGCGATGTGCAGGTGGAAGTCGCCCGACAGGCGGATGGCGCGGCGCATGTCGCCGGCCAGCCGCGCCGCCTCTTCGTCCTCGATGCAGGCCCTCAGACGCTTGATGTCGGCCTTGCCGGCCTTGGCGATGAACAATTCCACCAGCCGCGGCTCGATCAGTCGGCGCGCCTCGAACACTTCGCGCGCCTCCTGTTCGCTGGGCTGGGCAATCGCGGCGCCGCGGTTGGGGATCAGCGTGACAACCTGCTCGTTGGCCAGCCGCATCAGCACCGGCCGCACGCGCGTGCGCGACACCCCGAAGGCCGCCGCCAGCTTGTCTTCGACCAGCTTGGTGCCCGGGGGCAGCCGATGATCGAGGATGGCGGAGATCATCCGCTCGTACATCTCGTTGTCCGTGAGGGCTGTCGCGGTGGGAACATCGCTCATGGCAAAGCCTTTCCTTGCCTGCGGCCCAGCCACATGGCCAGGCCGACAGTCACGCCCATCACCAGGAACGACACCACCGTCGTGACGGTACCCAGCGCATAGATGGCCGGGGTCGTCACGGTGGAGGTCAGCCCCTGCAGTTCGAGCGGCAGCGTGTTCACGTCGCCGATGGCCTGCGAAGTGCGGGCGATCTCGTCCCAGCTGAGCGTGAAGCCGAACATGCCGATACCCACCACCGACGGCCCGATCAGCGGCAGCACCACGTGGCGGAAGGCCTGCCACGGCGTGGCGCCGAGGTCGCGGGCCGCCTCTTCATACGCGGGGTTGAAACGATTGAACACCGCGAACATGATAAGCAGGCCGAAGGGCAGGGTCCAGGTGAGATGCGCGCCCAGCGCGGACGTCATGAGGCCCAGCGCGGTGCCGTAGTTCTCGAGCAGGCCTTCCGCGCCCATCGCGGCCAGCGCGGATTTGACGCCGCTGTCGATCAGCCGGAACTGCAGGCCTATGCCCAGCGAGACGATGATGGACGGCATGATCAGGCTGGCCACGGTGACGTAGAAGAGGGCGTTGCCGCCACGCAGTCTCTTGCGGAACGCCAGCCCGGCCAGCACCGACAGCGCGACGGTGAACGCCGTCACCACGGCGCCCAGCAGCAGCGAGCGCCGGAAGGCCGCGCCTATGTCCACCGTGCCCAGCCCCTCGGCCAGCTTGTGGAACCAGTGCAGCGACACACCGCGCAGCGGAAACGTCAGGCCGCCTTCCGGTCCCTGGAAACTGAGGACGAAGATGGTGAGCATCGGCCCGTACATGAACAGCACGAACAGCGCGAACACGAAGGCCAGCGGCCAGAAACCGGGGGCGCGGGCGTCGGAAACGCGGGCCTGCATCAAAGCTCCCTGCGGATGTCGACCAGCCGGGTCAGTCCCCAGATGATCATCAGCACCACCGCGAGCAGGATCACCGCGTTGGCCGCGGCCAGCGGAAACTGCAGGTACGAGGTCTGCACCTGGATGATCTTGCCCACGGAGGCAATCTGCTGGCCGCCCATCACGCCGATGGTGACGAAGTCGCCCATCACGATGGTGATGACGAAGATCGAGCCGATGATGATGCCCGTGCGCGACAGCGGCACGATCACGTTCCAAAGCGTCTGCCAGCCGGAAGCGCCCGAGTCGCTGGCCGCCTCCAGCAAACTGCGATCAATGCGCATCATGCTGTTGAAGATGGGCACGATCATGAACATGGTGTAGAGGTGCACGAACGCCAGCACCACGGAGAAGTTGGAGAACAGCAGCCATTCGACCGGCTGGTTCGCCACGCCCGAGCCCACCAGGACCTGGTTGACCAGGCCGTTGCGCCCCAGCAGCGGCACCCAGGAGATCATGCGGATCACGTTCGACGTCCAGAACGGCACCGTGCACAGGACGAACAAGGCCGTCTGCACGCCGGGTGAACGCACGTGAAACGCGAGGAAGTACGCCACCGCAAAACCCAGCAGCAGCGTGATGGCCCAGACCAGCAGGCAGAACTTCAGCGTCGACAGGTAAGTGGCCAGCGTGACGCACAGATCGCCGCGCTCGTTGAGATGCCCGCAGCCCTTGAAGATGGACAAGTAGTTGTCGAGCCTGAATCCAGGCAGCAGCTCGTACTCGTTGAAGCCCCAGAAGCTCACCATCAGCGTCAGAGCCAGCGGGACCAGGAAGAACAGCACGAACACCGCCGCGAACGGGCCGGCCTGGAGCCAGGCGGGAATGCTTCGGTGGGGACTGGCCATCGGGGGTGGGTCAGTTACGCTGCGACGAACTCGTTCCACTTCTGGACCATGTACTCGTTCTCGTCCATGATCGCATTCCAGCAGGCGATGCCGCCCATCCGCTGCTCGTAGCTGCCGCCGTCGCGCACCGCGCCGGTCTTGGCCAGCACGTCGCCGTTGGGACTCTTGATGTCCTGGCTGGCGGGCTTGCCTTCCATCCAGTAGGCCCACTCGTACGCCTCCATCTTGGCCTTGGCCGTCTCCAGCACCGCGCTGTAATAGCCCTGGCGGTTCAGGTAGGCGCCGGCCCAGCCGTCGAGGAACCAGTTGATGAACTCGTAGGCGCCGTCCAGCTTCCTGCCCGACAGCGTGGCCGGCACGCCGAAGCCGGCGGCCCAGGCGCGGTACCCTTCCTTCAGCGGCTGGAAGCTGCAGGCAATGCCCTTGGTGCGCACGGCCGTGACGGCCGGCGACCACATCGACTGGATCACCACTTCGCCCGAGGCCATCAGGTTGACCGACTCGTTGAAGTCCTTCCACAGCGCGCGAAACTGGCCGGCCTTCTTGGCCTCGATCAAGGTGGCGATCGTCAGGTCGATCTCCTTCTTCGTCATGTTGCCCTTGTCGGGGTACTTGTACTTGCCGGTCGCCTCCACCACCATCGCCGCGTCCATGATGCCGATCGAGGGGATGTTGAGGATGGCGGCCTTGCCCTTGAACTCTGGGTTGAGCAGCTCGGCCCAGCTGCTGATGGGCCGCTTGATCAGGTCGGGGCGGATGCCCAGCGTGTCGGCGTTGTAGACGGTGGGGATCAGCGTCATGAACTGCGTGGGCGTGGCCGAGAACTTCTTGCTCTTCTCGCCTTCCAGGTAGATGACTTTCTTGGGCGCGGTGCCCTGGTCGCCCACCTTCTTGCCGGCGACTTCACCCTTGGTGAACAGGGCGGTGATCTTGTCGGCGTTCTTGATCTTCCGGGTGTCGATGCCCTTCAGGTTGCCGGTGGGCACGATCTTCTTGAGCGAGAAGTACTCGGTGTCGATCAGGTCGAAGCTGTTCGGCGCGGTGACGGCTCGCTTGGTCACGTCGTCGGTGGTGACGGCCACGTACTGGATGGTGATGCCGGTGTCGGCCTTGAACTTCTCGGCGATGGCCTTGTCCTGGTTCACAGCCGTGCCCAGGTAGCGCAGCGTGATCTTCTCCTGCGCGTGGATGGCAGGTGCCAGGCCGGTGGCCAGGATGCCGGCCGTGCCCTTGAGCAGCGAGCGCCGTTGCAGGCCGTTGAGAGTGGAAGCTGTGGTGTCGTCGGACATGGGAAACGCTCCTTGCGGGTGATGAATCGGTGAACTGAAAACGGCGGTGCGGCTGGCCTATGCCGGCAGGGCATGCGCGCTGCCGGCGGCCCAGGAAAGGTGGACGGCCTCGCCGGTCGAATAGGGCTGGTCCGCGAACCGGGCTTCGGGCAGCATCACGGACACGTCCTTGATGCCCGCCGCGTCTCGCGCCCGCAGGCCCAGCAGCACATAGGTGCCCTGGTACTCCACGTCGGTCACGGTGCCGGCAAGGCCGGGCAGTGCGTCCGTGCCCGCGCCGGAAGGCGCGATCAGCATGTGGTCGTTGCGCACGGCAACCTTGCCGGCCTCGGTGTCGATGACGTTGTGGCCGCCCATGAAGCGCGCGATGAATTCGGTGGCCGGCGCGTTGTACACCTGGTGCGGCGTGCCCACCTGCTCGATGCGGCCCTGGTTCATCACCACCACGGTGTCCGCCAGCGCCATCGCTTCTTCCTGCGAATGGGTGACGTGGATGAAGGTCAGCCCCAGTTCCTTCTGCCAGCGGCGCAGCTCCGCGCGCATCTGGATGCGCAGGAACGGGTCCAGCGCCGAGAGCGGCTCGTCCAGCAGCAGCACGCGCGGCTGCGTGATGAGGGCCCGCGCGAGCGCCACGCGCTGCTGCTGCCCGCCCGAAAGCTCACCGGGCTTGCGCCGCACCAGGTGGCCCATGGCCACGCGCTCCAGCAGATCCTGCGCGCGCCGGTGGCGATCGGCCTTGGCGACGCCCTTCATCTTGAGGCTGAAGGCCACGTTGTCCAGCGCGCTGAGGTGCGGGAACAGCGCGAAGCTCTGGAACATCATCGCTGTGCCGCGCGCCGCGGCGGGCAGGGTGGTGATGTTGCGGTTTTCCAGCAGGATGTCACCGGTGGTCACGCTCTCATGCCCGGCGATCATGCGCAGCGTGGTGCTCTTGCCGCAGCCCGAGGGGCCGAGCAGGCAGCAAAAACTACCGCTGGAGATGCGCAGGTCGATGCCGTCCACAGCAGGCGCGCCGTCATGCGCGTAGCGTTTGGTCAGCGCGACAAGTTCAACGGCGGCGGAGGCGGGGGCAACGTCCATGCCTTCCCCTGATGCACATGACGTGCCAGCTTTGTACGCAATCTAATGTTCAAATTGTGTACAAAAAGCACGAACATGGTGCGCAGTGCACCGGCTCAGAGCGCCGCTGCCCCTTGATGCTCTATAACGCGAGGCTGGACATCAACATGGAGCAGCAGATGGAAGTGATCAACGACAACTACCAGGATTTCGGCGCCGGGCAGGTGGCGAGGTTCTGATGGCGGGCAAGCCGCGCTTCTTCCACCACGTCGGCATGCACTTCGACGAGGCCAGCGCCGGCCACGCTCGCTGCTCGCTCGCGGTGCAGGATTTCCACATCAACAGCACCGGCGTCGTCCATGGCGGTGTGCTGTTCACGCTGGCCGACACGGCGATGGGCGCGGCGGTTTACTCGTCTCTGGAAGACGGCGAGATCTGCGCGACCATCGAGATCAAGATCGCCTACTTCAAGCCGGTGTTCGAAGGCGACCTGGTGTGCACCGCGGTGCTCGTGAACAAGGGCAAGTCCATCGCCAGCCTGGAAGCGAGCATCCACCAGGACGGCGTGCTTGTGTCCAAGGCCAGCGGCACGTTCTCGATCTTTCGGCGAAAAACAGACGGGCAGTTGGCAGGGCCGCCGGTGACGGGCTGAGGCGCGGACTGCGGGCCGGCGCTACTTGCGCTCGCTCAGGTACTCGCGTACCTTGTCGGCGCGGTCGCCCACGGCTTGCACGGCTTCCTTCACGCGTTCGGGCGTAGTGTTCATGCTCTTGGCCCAGTCGCGCAGTTCGTAGTCCTGGTTGACGTTGATGCGCTGGCGGTCTTGGCCGCCGGACTTGCTGGTGTCGTCGGACATGGATGTCTCCTGTTCAAATGGCAAACAGGCTCATCCTAAGAACCGGCAGGCTCAGCAATTTGTAGGACCGGGCCTGAACCTCGTTTATCCGGTGAATCACTTCAACGGGCCGCCAAAGCGGGCCGCGTGCGCGAGCACGCCGGCCCGGATGGGCTTCCACACCTTGAGCGGAAAGCCCTCGGGCAGCGATGCTTCAACTGTATCCAGTGCGTCCGGGACAGCTCGCACAAGTGCGACCATGCGGTCGAATGCCCCGGGCACGCCCGACTGTGCAGCCAGCAATTGCCAGTGGCGTGTGTGTACTTCATGCAAGTGGTAGTGCACGTTTTTCGAACGCAGAGCCATCGCCAGCTTGGCGCGGCGTGGCGACAGCTGGTTGGCGCCGTTGCCGATGATGGGCCACGCCGACAGAACGTCGTACAAGGGTGTCATCCGGAACACACCACCCGGCCCCAGGAAGATGGAGAAATTCTTGGCGTGGCCGTCAGTAGCGGCCATCAACCAGAAGGCCAGTTGGGCCAGAACGAAATTCAGTTTGGCTTCTTGCGCGCCGGCACTGGCCGACAGCAGCTTGAGGCCGGCGGCGATGCCCGGGCCGCCGTCGCTTTCGTACTTCAATTGAGAAGGCACGCCTTGCGCCTGGCAAAAGTCCTCCTGGGGGAGCCGTGCGATCCAGGTTCCACTGTCCATCAAGCGCCGGTCGAAGCGCTCGACGATCAGGACCTTTTGAGTGCCGAACCGGGCCATCTCGGCGGGTGCGATGTTGAATCCCAGCGCGGCCAAGAGCTGGCCGCAGACCCACTCATTCTCAACCGACGAAGTCATGTCCGCCCGCATGTTGCCCACCAGGCCCAGCGGCAACTTGAAAATGTGAGTGGTCGGCGTTGCGCCCAGCGGCTTGTGCCAACGCCGGCCGATGCGAAGCAGTGCCGTTTTCTCCTGCGCGCCGGCGATGGAGATGCGCAAGTCTTCGCCGTCGTCATCGGCTCGGTCGTCAGCGGTGACGTTGCGCAGAATGCTTTCCACCTTGGCCTCAGTAAGCGGTTGGCTTTCGATTCGGTCTATCTTGGGTGGTGGGCTCCCGGCCGGCAGCAGCTGTACGGCGCCGACGCAGTCGCGGCCTATCGCTGCGAGCAAATCGGCGGCGCTGGCGGATGGCGAGCGAAACCTGCGCCGCAGGCGCTCGCGGATTCGCTCGCTATCGGGAAGCAGGTTGTCGAACCAGTGCTCCACTGCCCGGCCGTGAATCTCGGGTCGGCCGGCCGGTATCGGCAGCGACAGCGAAAGCGGGCGCATATGCTCCGAACGCAGCCACGTGTCGCTATACCGGAAGCCCGCGGTGCCGGTGCGCGTCCAGAACCATGTGCCGACATGCTCGCCATTCATCCAGACATCGAGATTGGGTTGAGCCATCGCGCTTACCAGCTGGGGCCGGGTTCTTTGGCTTTGTGCGCGGCGCTGGTAGTAGCGGCCGGATACGGCTCGGCGTTGGAAAGGAGGAGTCTCGCGTCCAGCGCATGAAGAACTTCGATCAGTTGCTCGACGCTGATGGCGCCTGGGCTGCGCTCGATATCGGCGACACGGACTTGCTTGACGCCGATGCGCTGGCCCAGTTCGGCCTGTGTCATGCCGCGAGCCTTGCGAAGCGACTTGAGATGTGCCGATAGCTGGCTTGCTGCCTGGATGGCGAGGGGTTGAGGTGATCGCATGATATCGCCTCCTAGCGATATATGCATTTTATCGTGAAATGACGATGTTATCAACTAATCGTTGATTGGCGATATGACGCCAAGCGAAGCCCGGTTCAGCGAACCGCCGCCCCCTTGTTCCTCAGCGCCTGCGCCGCCGCGCAAAAGCCCTGCTGCGACGCGATCTGCGTCACTTCTCCCTCGTTCAAATACGCCCGTTCAACCCGTCCCGCGATTCCCCCGCCCGATGCTTCCTTGATGAAGCGCATCGCATTCAAATAGTCCTTCACTGCCTTTTCGCAGCCAGGCGGCTCAGCCGACGCACCCATGCTGGCCCGGGCCTGAACCGGTGCCGGGCGAGCCTGCGCCGCGGCTCCGTTCGGGTACGCCAACACCAGCGCGGCTGCGATGGATGCCGCCATCGATTTCGCGATTGTCATGATCGGTCCTCCCTGAACGCCGATCTTGTCGAACTCGTGTGTCGAATGCGTGAAAGCCGCGCGGTGCGAGGGGACGTAAGCTGGCTGTCACGGACCGCGCCGGCGCCTTTCCGCTCGAGTGCCACCACCGCAGAAAGCGCACCCAGGGCGACCAAGGGACGACCTTGGGTTGGTTGCCCAGCGCGGCCTGGGCCCGCGACAACAAATCCTCGACCAGGGCGTTGTGCAACGGCCGGACCACGAACGGCCAGAGCAGGTGGGCGGTGCCTTCAAGCTTCATCTCGATGCGGTGTTCCAGGATGCAATGCATGGCCGTCGCATCCAGGACTTCGCAGGCGTGCCAGCCGTTGAATCCCTTGGGTTCCGTGAACCGAAAGCGGATCGACTCGCCCGGCACGTAGGCTTCGACGAAGTACCCGATGGGCCCGTGGCCACCGGTGGCACCCACGCCCAGTGGGCGATCGAACTTCATGCGCGGCCAGGTGTCGGTGGGCCACAGCACGTCTTCGGGCGACGACAGTGCAGCGATCAGCGCGCCGACCTGCTCGGGGCTGGCGTACAGCAGGCGCTGGTGGACGTTGACGATTTTCATTGGCTTCTTTCAAGTCACGGCGCCACCGCCATCCACGCCGCATGCTCCAGCGCCGCGCGCACCTTGGGCACCACTTCCGGCTTGGACTGACGCGCCCAGTGCGGCGTCAGCGATATCGCCGGAGAGAACACAACGGCGGTCCAGATGGGGAAGGGCAGGTCGCGCATCTCGCCGGCATCGACTTTCTGCCGCAACCACGTGGCCAGCACATCGAAGCCTTCGGCGTTGGCCGTGGTCCATTCGCCGACATCGGCCAAGCCGCTGCGCCGCAATTCATGCAGCAGGCGGGCACTCAACGGGTTATCCACCACCCACTGGATGTAATTGCGCACCAGGCCCTTCACACCCGACTGCGCGGTCGCTCGGCCGTGTATGGCCGTCATCAGCGTGGCGTGGAAGTCGCGCAGCGTGTGCGCGTAGAGCGCGTCGGCCAGCAGCGCCTTGGTGGGGTAGTGGTGGTAGAGGCTGCCGTTGCTCACGCCGGCCTCCTGCCGCACCTGGTCCATCGACGTGGCCGCGAAGCCTTGCCGCAGGAAGACTTGCGTGGCGGCTTCGAGCACACGGGATTTGGTGGAGGTGGGGTCCATGGATTGGAGTATCACTCCAGAGTGACACTCCAGTCAAGTGCCTAAGCCATCGCCTGCGTCAGGTAATCGATAAACACCCGCACCCTCAGCGGCATATGCCGGTTCTGCGGATACAGCAGCGAGAACGGCCGAGACCGCCCCGCGTAGGGCTTCAAGATCTCCACCAGCGTGCCGCGCTTCAAGTCTTCCTCCGCGATGAAGCGATAGGTGTGCAGCACGCCCGCTCCAGCGCGCGCGAGCGTCACCGTGGCCAACAGGTCGCCCAAACAGCGATACCCGCCCTGAGTCGCGATCTCCACATCTTCGCCGTCACGGCGGAACGACCATTGCACCGTCTGCCCCGAACTCGGCAGCTCGAACTGGATGCAATCGTGCTGTGCCAGGTCTTCGAGCGTCTTCGGCGTGCCCGCTTGCTTCAGGTAGGCCGGCGCGGCAACCGCAACCAAAGGCGCGTCCATCAACCGCCGCGCGACCATGCCCGAATCGGGCGGCGTGCGCCCGCGGATCGCCAGATCGAAACCCTCCGCCGTGAAGTCGACGTTGTGGTTGCTCAATTGAATGTCGACGTGCACCTTGGGGTAGCGCTGGCGGAAGGCGGGCAGCAGCGGCAGGATGCGGTAGTGCCCCAGCGGCGTGGGCGCGCTGATGCGCAGCACGCCCGCCGGCTCGGCCTGCGTGCCTGTCAGCTCCCGCTCGGCCTCCGTCAGTTGCGTGAGCGCCTGCCTGCATTGCGCGAAGTACGCGCGGCCGCCATCCGTCAGGCGGATCTTGCGTGTGGTGCGCACGAACAGCCGCACCTGCAACCGCTCCTCCAGTCGCGCCACCGCGCGGCTCACCGCCGCCGGCGTGATGCCAGCCACCGCGGCCGCAGCAGTGAAGCTTTCCAGCTCCGCCGAGAGGCAAAACAGCTCGATGCTGCCCAGCATCACGTCGCCGAACTGGCGGTTCATGGATTACCTCGTGTAATTTATGAAGTGCATGCGGGCTAGTTTATCAACCAAAACATCGCCAATAGCATCGAACCCAGATCAACACCCCTGGAGCTACCGGCAATGACATCCCCCATCAGCATCGTTTTCCACAGCGGCTACGGCCACACCGCCAGGATCGCCCAAGCCGTGGCTGAAGGCAGCGGCGCCACGCTGCTCGCCATCGACGAACACGGCAACCTCGCACCCGAAGGTTGGGAGCGGCTGGCCGCCTCGAAAGCCATCATCTTCGGCACGCCCACCTACATGGGCAACGTGAGCTGGCAGTTCAAGAAGTTCGCCGATGCGTCATCGGCCGTGTGGTTCAAGCAGGGCTGGAAGGACAAGTTCGCCGCGGCCTTCACCAACTCGGCGAGCGTTGGCGGCGACAAGCAGTCCACGCTCTACACGCTGTTCACCTTGTCGCAGCAGCACAGCATGTTGTGGGTCGGCACGGGCATGATGCCGGCGAACGCGAAGGCCTCGACGCGCGACGATGTGAACTACCTGGCCTCGTTCGCGGGCCTGGCCACCGCCACGCCGTCGGACGCCTCGGCCGATGAAATGGTGCCTGGCGACATCAAGACGGCACGCCTGTTCGGCGAGCGCGTGGCCGACGTCGTGCGGCGCCACAACTGAGGGGCGCGCCATGCCTTACGTCAACATCCAGATCACCCGCGAAGGCGTGAGCCGCGAGCAGAAGGCCGAATTGATCCGCGGCGTGACGGACCTGCTGGTGCGCGTGCTCGACAAAAGCCCCGCCACCACGCACGTCGTCATCCAGGAAGTCGATTTGGACAACTGGGGCGTGGGCGGCCTGCCGGTGCCGGAATTCCGAAAGGCGCAGCGATGAGCGCTTTTGACGAAGTGATGGAGGTGCTTGGCGAGTACCTCGACGGCCTGTATCACAGCGACACCGCGCGCCTGCGCCGCGCCTTCCACCCAGAGGCGCACTACTTCTGCGCGACGGATGGCGAGTTGCTGCACCTGGACATGGCAACGTACTTTCCCATCGTGGACAAGCGCCCGTCACCGGCCAGCCAGGGTCACGCGCGAACCGATCGCATCTTGTCGATCGAATTCGCCGGCCCGGTGACGGCCTTCGTCAGGCTGGAATGCTCGATCCCGCCGAAGTTCTTCACCGACTTCTTGACGCTGGTGAAGCTGCAAGGCCGCTGGCAGATCGTCAGCAAGGTCTTCCACTATGAAGTGGCCGGCGAGCTTCAGGCGAAGTGAACCACCAGCCCCAGCACGTAGAGCACCGTGGAAGTGACGACGCCGCGGAAGGGGATGCTGAACCAATAGCGCCGCGCGAGCGTCACATAACCCACCAATACCGCCAGGCCCACGGCCAGGAGAAACGGCGACTCGAAAAACATGCGCGAGTGGGCGAGCGGCAGGTATGCATACAACACGCCGAAGAAGATCACGCCGAACGAGTGGCTGGCGTTGAAGCCGATCCAGCAGCGCCACATCGTCGTCTCTCGCGTGAGCACGGGCGACACCTCTGTCATCCTTGCCTTCAGCGCGTCGTCACGCGGGTGCAGTTTGTTGCCGCGATACGTGTACAGCAGGTGGATCAGCCCCAGGACGAGCGCGATAACCGCGCCTGCGGCGATGAAGTAGGAATCGAGCATGGTCGGCTATTCTCACACCATGAACATCCGACCTGTCCAATTGCAAGACTTCGACCAATGGAAAGTCCTTTGGGACGGCTACAACGCGTTCTACGAACGCGTCGGCCCCACGGCCTTGCCGGAGAACATCACACAGACCACGTGGCAGCGCTTTTTCGACACATACGAGCCGGTGCACGCGCTGGTGGCCGAAGTCGATGGCCAGCTGCTGGGCCTGGTGCACTACCTGTATCACCGCAGCACGACCAGCATCGGGCCGAACTGCTATCTGCAGGACCTCTTCACGGCGGAAGCGGCGCGGGGGAAGGGTGTGGGCCGTGCGCTGATCGACGCCGTGATCGACATCTCCAAGGCAGCAGGTTGCGGCCGGCTGTACTGGCACACCCGTGAAAGCAACGTGACCGCGCAGCGGTTGTACAACCAGGTGGCCGAGGGTGGTGGCGTGATGGTCTACCGGAAGATCTTTTAGGGCGACGAGCTGACTCAGTGGTAGTCGTTCTCGCGCTGGTGCCGCACCGCGAGGACCGTGACCGTGCTTGCGTCTTCGATCTCGAACAACGCCACGTAGCCGGACGCGCCGAAAGGAATGATCATTTCTCGATGTCTTGGGCCATGCTGTCCGTCGCCTGCCTTGCGACACGAGAAAGGGAACTGTTTCAGAAGCTGCAAGGCATCCATGATTGCTTCAAGCGCGCGGTCTGCCGTGGCCGTATCGTGCTCGAGCAGGAAGTCAAAGAGTCGCTCCAGAGCCGCTTCGGCATGCTTGGTAAACCTGACGTCGTAGCGGTTCATCGCCCAGTGGCGGGCTTCGCCTTTTTCTTGGCCGCAGCAAGCTTCTTCTCCAGCTTCGCGACAACGTCGGCGGCGCTCACGTACTCATTGGTCTTCCTGGCCTCCTGAGCAGAGTGCAGGCCCCGCGCGAGAAAGTCGTCTTCGGCTTCACGTTGGGCGATGTAGCTTTCGAGCGCCGATTCCATGAGCCTGGACAGCGTCTCGTCAGGCCGCAACGCGCGCTCGGCAGCGTCACGCAGCTTGGGGTCCACGCGTAGCGCGGGCAAGGTGGCGGTCTTCATGGTCGTCCTTGATGCATCGCAGATGTAATGCAGCGACAAGTTTATAGACTCCCGGGCCACGATGCAACTTAGACTGAGCGCAGTGGGAGGTTCTTGAAGTGGCAATATTTCCGCAGGGGAAGACGAAAGTTCGCGAGCGCGCCAACGCAGGCGAAAAGCGGGTTCTGGACGCTTTGGCTCGGCACCTTGAAGACGATTACACCGTCTGGCACAACATTCCCATCATGGGCTCAGGTCGTGAGCCCGACTTCGTGATTCTTCATCCGCAACGGGGGTTGCTGATTCTGGAGGTCAAGGATTGGAAGCGCCAGACCATTGTGCAGGCCAACACGATGCTCATCGAGCTTCGCACCGACAGTGGCATCGTGAACACTGAGCATCCGGTTTCTCAGGCTCGGGGTTACATGCTCGACTTGATGCATCAGGTCCAGAAGCATCCGGAGCTATTGCACACAGCAGGACCGCATCGGGGCAAGCCGATATTGCCTTGGGGTTGGGGCGCGGTTCTGAGCCACATCAAGGCGGCGGACGTTGCGGCCGATACCAGCTTTACCGATGTGTTCGAGCCGCAGAAAGTCATGCTGGCCGACGACCTTGCCGACGCTGTCGATTCCATGGCCTTCCAGCAGAAGCTGTGGGGCATGTTCAATGTGCATTGGCAAGGCATGCTGACGCTGCCGCAGATGAACATCATCAGGGCGCTCCTCTTCCCAGAGCTGCGCATGGGCTACCAGCAATCGCTGCCGCTGGACAACCCCTCCAAACTGGTGATTCAAGACGTGCTACAGGTCATGGACTTGCAGCAAGAGGCTGTTGCCCGCAACCTGGGCGAAGGGCACCGGCTGATCCACGGGCCGGCAGGCTCTGGCAAGACCATGATTCTGGTCTACAGAGCCGTGCAACTGCAGGCCGTTGCGCGCGAGGGAAAGCCCATCTTGGTCCTTTGCTACAACCGCGAGCTGGCCGATCGCATTGACACCATGCTCCGCGTGAAGGGTGTGGGGCCGGCGGTGCAGGTTTGCACTTTCCATAAGTGGGCGATGGACTTGATTCGCACTTACCAGCTTGCACCAATCAGGCCTGGCAAGCTGACCAACGACGACTATGAGGCCCTGGCGAAAATGGCTTGCGAAGGCATCGCGTCTTCGCGGATACCGAAGGGTCAGTACGCGGCGCTGCTGATCGACGAGGCGCATGACCTGGCTGACGATTGGCTGGCGGCAGCGGCGCAGATGGTTGATCCGACCACCAAGTCTCTGCTGGTGCTCTACGACGACGCTCAGTCGATCTATCAGAAGACCCGCCGCAAGCTCAGCTTTGCCAAGCTGGGCATTGAGGCCAAAGGCCGAACGGAGATTCTCAAGATCAACTATCGAAACACGTCCGAGGTGCTTGCCCTGGCAGTCGAGTGTGCGGAAGGCATCCTGCAGGACCGTCCGGAAACAGTCGAGGACGACATGCCGCTTGTCATGCCTCAATCAGCCGGAAGAAGCGGACCCCTCCCAACGTTTCATCGGTTCGAGAGCGGACTGAATGAAGCGCGGCACATTGCAGGAGCAATTGTCGAAATCGTTTCCCAGGGCCGCTTGCCCAGCGAGATCGCCGTGTTGGCAAGGACCTGGCGTAGCCTGGAAGCCGTGCGCGAGGCCATCGAAGCGGCTGGCATCCCTTGTTCGACACCCAAGCAGGCTCGAAGAGCACCGGACGCTTCGCCCTGCGTCAAACTGACGACCCTTCACAGCAGCAAAGGCCTCGAGTTTCCCGTCGTGTTTATCGCTGCGCTCGACCAGCTCGATGCCAGCCATGAAGACCGCGTCGAACGGCTACGGCTCCTGTACGTGGGGATGACAAGGGCAACGCACAGGCTTCATCTCACCGCGGTGGGAACATCAAAGATTGCGGCAGGCGTGGAGCAAGCGCTCCAACGGATCACTCGGGCCTACCACTGAAGATTTTCTAGCGCGTGCCGGTATAGGGGTTTGTGAGAGCCGGTCTACGGCAAGACAGGTCGAAAATCAGTTCTCCATCATCGGAGCAGCAGTGACAAAGACCTTTTCCTCGGCAAACGCGATGCGTCGCGGCTTTCTCATGGCAGCCGGCGCGCTCAGCGCTGCGGCAGTTGCCCCCCGCGCGCTGGGCCAGCCGCAGAAGTGGCCCAGCAAACCGATCCGCATCGTGGTCGCGTTCCCTCCCGGGGGCCTCACGGATGCCTACGCCCGGAATTACGCCGAGTTCCTGGGCGGAAGGCTGGGCCAGCAGGTGATGGTGGACAACAAGCCTGGCGCAGGTGCCATCATCGGCATCGACATTGTTGCCAAGTCACCGCCCGACGGCACGACGCTGCTGATGACGACCTCTGGCACGGTGTGGCAGAACCGGGTGCTGTACAGCAAGCTGCCCTACAACCTCGACAAGGATCTGACGCCCGTGGTCTTCTTCCCGTCCGGCCCGTTGGTGGTCGGCGTTCCGGAGAAGCTGGGCGTGACGAACTTCAGGGAGTTCATCGAGTACGCGAAGAAGAACCCGACCTCCATGGGCACCTACGCGCCCGGGTCCTATCCGCACATGATGGCGGACCAGACCAACAAGTCGGAGGGCACCAAGATCCAGGCCGTCCACTATCGGGGCGAGTCACCCATGTGGGTGGAGGTGGCGGGCGGCCAGACGCAGATCGCCGTCGGCAGCTACCAGGCATTCAATACGGTTTCAACCCGCGGTGTGCGCGCCATTGGCGTGACCGGCAGCTACCGCAGCCCCAAGCTCCCTGACGTGCCGACGCTGGTCGAGCAGGGCGTCGACAGCCGGCTGGTCGGGCTGGAAGGTGGCCTGCCACTGATGGCGCCCAGCGGCACCCCCGAAGCCGTTCTTCAGGCCCTCTCACGTGCCGCGGTCGACTGGTCCAACACCCCGGGCGCGGCCAAACTCCGTGAGAACTTCGCCATCCCGAACAAACCCAAGAACCTCGCCGACACACGCAAGGATTGGGAGCGTGATGTGCCTGTGTGGATCAAGCTGGCGGTGGACCTGGGCCTCAAGCTGGATTGATCAGAACGGCGCGTCAGCCGTCTCAGCCGGTGCAACCACCGCCGGCTGATCATCCATCTCCCCACCCAACGCCTCCAGCAGATCCGGAATCAGCCCTGCCAGCTCCCCGGTGATGATCGCCGCGTCCGTATCGAACCCGTCGTCGTCCTTCCCCGGCTTGTCCACGCCTTCCAGCACCACATCGAGCAGCTGGATCTTCTTCACCTGCGCCGTCTCCGTCAGCACGAACGACAGGCGATCGTTCCAAGTCATCGCCAATTGAGTCGGCACCTTGCCGGCCGCGATGTGCTGCGGCACTTCCTCGATCTCCAGCGTGTGGCGCGAATAGCGCACGGTGGACTTGTGCTCGTCGGGCGTCTTCAGCTCGCAATCGCGGTCTACCGTGAAGTTGAAAGGCGCCTCGCGCGATGACAGCCACTGCGACATCGACACCGAAGCCGAAGACTTGGTCTGCACCGGCTTGAAGCCCAGCGCAGGCGCGCCACCTGGCACCGCGCTCAACGCTTCCACCAGCGCCGTGACCACCTTGTCGGCACCACCCAGGCTGCCCGTGCCCACCACCAGCAGCTTGTTGCCCGCGTCGATCCACACCATCGTGTTGGACTTCTTGGTGAAGGCGCGCGGCAGCAAGTCCAGCACCACTTCTTCCTTGAATTCCTTCTTGATCTTGGCGCCGACGCGCTCGTTGCCCGTCTCCTTCTTGTAGCGATCGATCTTCTCTTCCACGCCCGCCTTCACGGCCGAAGCGGGCAGGGCGCGCTTTTCGGAGCAGAGGTTCAGGATCACCTGGCCGCCCACGCTTTCGGCGAGCAGCGTGCTTTTCTTGCCGCGCGGCGGCACCCAGCCATGGGATGCGGGCTGCGTGGCGCCGCAGGGCACGAAACGCTGGGACTGCAGGGCTTCTTCGAGGGCTTCGAGCGGGGGCAGGACGAAGTCGGGCCCGATTCGGAAAAATGATGCGGTTTTGAACATGGGGGTTTGGTACAGCGAAGCGCGGATTCTAGTGGGGCGCCGCGCGAGCCTCGGCCAGGAGCTGATCCCAATCGTCCGGCGGATGGCCTGCCTCCAGCATCTTGCGGAATACCCGGTAGGCGTCATCGGCACTCTCGTAGGCACGCTTGGTGTCCGAGTCGTTCACCCAGGCATAGACAATGACCTTGCTCGATGCGTGGTAGCGGAAAAACAACCGGTACTGCTGGAAGAACTTCGCGCGAAACCAATGCTTGTGCTCGTCGCCGAGGGTGTTCCCCTGGCGATACTCGGGCCGCAGCGGATCTTGCGGAATGATTTCGAACGCCAGCTTGGTCATTGCTGCCAAGCGCTTGGCAGCGTTCTTCTTGGTGAAGCCCTTCGGGTCCTTGCGTTTCAGGGCCTCCACCTGTCGCGTCAGTGCGTCAAGCTGGTCCAGAAACAAAGGGTGGGCAAAGATCGTCCAGCCGTGAACGACCAGCGGGACCCACTTGGCCCGGCTCATTCATCGTCTGCCGACAGCGCAGCGTCGAAATCTACTTCGACCTCGCCCACCAGCGACTGGATACGCTTTGCGAGGGCCGCATCGACCGACTGGAGCCGCCGCGGGTGCGCGGCGATGTCGCGAGCCAGAAAGCCCAGGAACTCCCCGAGAACCGGGTCGTTGCCCTGCTCAACATCGGCACGGGTGATCACAACCTGGCCGTTGGGACGGATGGAATAGCGAATTTTGTCGCGCTTGCCGAGCTTGAGCGCGCGGCGCACCGGCTCCGGCACAGTTGTCTGGTAACGGTCGGTCAGTGTGGATTCGGCTTTGATGTCGGCGGTCATGGCACAAGCATGGTAATGCACCTGCATTACCGCGTCAACGCAGATCGTCCAACAGCTTGTTGGACGATGCGCGCGACAATGCCGTACGAAACCCTTCAGCCAGACCCACCATGCCCCTCCAATACGCCACCCGCCTCAACAACGTAGAAACCTCCGCCATCCGCGAGCTCTTCAAGCTGCTGGGCAAGCCCGGCATCATCAGCTTTGCCGGCGGCTTCCCCGACAGCGCCATGTTCGACGTGGCCGGCATCCAGGAAGCCGTGAACGCCGCCCTGGCCGAGAACCCCGGCGGCGCGCTGCAATACGGCGCCACCGAAGGCTACGAGCCGCTGCGCGAGCAACTGGCCGCGTACATGGGTACCAAGGGCGTCAGCGTCAAGCAAGACGGCCTGATCGTCACCACCGGCAGCCAGCAGGCGCTGGATTTGCTGGGCAAGACCATGATCAGCCCCGGCGACAAGGTGATCGTGGAGGCGCCCACCTTCCTGGCCACCATCCAGTGCTTCAGGCTTTACGGCGCGGAGCTGATCACCGCGCCGGTGGACGCGAACGGCGTCGACGTCGACCAATTAGAAAAACTCATCGCCGAACACAAACCCAAATTCGTCTACCTCATTCCGACTTTCGGCAACCCCAGCGGCGCCACCCTGAGCCTGGAGCGCCGCAAGCGCGTGATCGACCTGGCCGTGAAGCACCAGACGCTGGTGGTGGAAGACGACCCGTATGGCGAGCTGTTCTTCGACACCGCGCCGCCCCCGAGCATCCTGGCCTTGAGCAAAGACGTGCCCGGCGCCACCGAATGGATCGCGCACTGCGGCAGCATGAGCAAGGTGCTGAGCCCCGGCCTGCGCGTGGGCTGGCTCATCGCCCAGCCCGAGCTGCTGGCCAAGGCCACCATGTGCAAGCAGTTCAGCGACGCGCACACCAGCACCTTTGCACAGGCCACTGCGGGCCAATACCTGAAGGCGGGCAAGATGCCGGCAACGCTGGCGAAAGTGCGCAAGGCGTATGGCGAGCGCGCCAAGGCGATGGGCGCCGCGCTGCAGCGCGAACTGGGCGACGCGATCGAGTTCACGCAGCCGCAAGGCGGCCTGTTCTTCTGGGCCCGGCTGACGGGCGCCAATGGAAA
Organism: Ramlibacter sp. WS9; assembly: GCF_003797765.1. GTDB lineage: Bacteria > Pseudomonadota > Gammaproteobacteria > Burkholderiales > Burkholderiaceae_C > Ramlibacter. The sequence goes on from NZ_RKMB01000028.1 coordinate 67,375, forward strand.
GTTGAAAGACGCTGGCGAACTGGCCAAGCGCGCGATCGAGCAGGGCGTGGCGTTCGTGCCGGGGGCACCGTTCTATGCGACGAACCCCGACAAGAGCACGCTGCGGCTTAGTTTTGCGACGGTGGGGGTGGAGAAGATTGAGGAGGGGG
>NZ_RKMB01000029.1 GCF_003797765.1 Ramlibacter sp. WS9
GGTGGGGCACTCTGCGCTGCGAATGTCCCCCGTCGCGGCAAGCCGCTCCCTCCTCCTTTATTTCGCTGCGCAGAGTGCCCCACCACCCCGATCCGGGAAGGCTGTTGGTATTCGGCCGTTGCGCGCCGATGAGATCAGATCCGGCGTGACAACCCCCTACTCCGCCTTGAACCCCGACGCCTTGATCGGCGTTTCCCACTTCTTCAGGTGCTCGGCCTGGGTGGCTCCCAACTGCGGCCCCGGCGCGTGGTTGGGCACCAGGCCGTAGGCATAGATGCGCTCCTGAATCTCCGGCGCCTTCAGCGCGTCGGCGACCGCGCGGTCGATGCGCGCGACGACGTCGGCCGGCATGCCCGGGGGGCCGTACAGACCGAAGAACGCATCGGCCGTGCTGTTGATGCCCTGCTCTTTCAACGTCGGCACATCCGGCAGCGCGCGATTGCGCGCTTCGCCCGTCACCGCCAGGATGCGCACCTTGCCCGCCTTGTGGTGCTCCAGCGTCTCCGACGCCGTGTCGACCATCAGCGGGACCTGCCCGCCGATCAGGTCCTGCGCGGCGGGCGCGCCGCCCTTGTACGCGATGTGCGTGAGCGGAACCCCAGCGGCCTGGCTCAAGAGCATCCCCGCGAAATGCGGCACCGTGCCCGCGCCGGACGTGGCGTAGTTGGCCTTGGTGGGGTTGGCTTTCATCCAGGCCAGCACCGACTTGAGATCGCCGGCCGGTGCGCCCGGTCCCGCCGTCACCGCGAAGTCGAACGTGACGATGCGCGAGACCGGCGTGAAGTCCTTGATCGGGTCGTACGGCAGGTTGTTGTAGAGCCAGGGCGCGATCACCATCGCGCCGCTGGGCGACAGCACCAGGTTCTGCCCATCGGGCGGCATGCGCTTGAGCTCGCCGAGGATGAGGCGGCCCGCGGCGCCCGGCTTGTTGTCGACCACGACGTTCTGGCCGAGCGAGACTTTCATTTTTTCGGCGAGCACGCGGGCGATGGTGTCGGCCGAGCCCCCGGGCGGGAAACCGATCCAGATTTTCATCGTTCGCTCTTGCGCCAGCACGGCGGGAGCGGCGAGCGTGGCCGCGGCGAGGGCGGCGAATTGGCGGCGTTTCATGAGCGGCTCCTTCGGTAATCGGGTAAATTTATCGGATGCATGCTAACTCGCCATCAGGGCGGACCCGTGCGGAGACAAAAGTACCACAACAGGAGAAGTACGCATGACGGTCATCGATGTCCACACCCACATGTTCACCACCCAGTGGCTCGAACTGCTCAAGAAGGAAGGCGGCCAGTACAACATCCAGACGCGCCCGGACGGGCAGCAGGAAATCTTCCGCGGCAACACCCCGGTCGTGCTGCCGCAGAAAGGCCATTTCGACTGGGCCCTGCGCATCAAGCACATGGACGAGGCCGGCGTCGATGTTTCCGTGGTCTCGCTCACCTGCCCCAACGTGTACTGGGGCGGCGAGGAAGTGAGCTGCCGCGCGGCGGCTGAAGCCAACGACAACGTGGCGCAGGCGCAAGGGAAGTACCCCGACCGCATTCGCTGGTTCGCGTCCTTGCCATGGGAGTACCCGCAGCGCGCCATCGAGGAGCTGAACCGCAGCTGCGTTCAAGGCGCCGTGGGCGTGATGGTGCTGGCCAATGTGGCGGGCAAGAGCCTCACCGACCCGATGTTCGCGCCGATCTGGGCCGAAATCGACAAGCGCTCCCTGCCGGTGCTCGTGCACCCCACGGACCCACCGGGCGTCGACCTGATGGACATGGCCAAGTTCGACTTGAGCTGGTCCGTCGGCTTCATGTTCGACACCACGCTCGCGATCACGCGGATGATCTTCGAAGGCTTCTTCGACCAGTACCCGAACATGAAGGTCATCGCCTCGCACGGCGGCGGCACCCTGCCCTACCTGGTCGGGCGTTTTGAAAAGGGCGATGAGGTGGAGCTGCCTTCTCGCCGCCAGATGAAGCGCAAGCCCGCCGACTACCTGCGCCACATCTATTACGACAGCATCACCTACGACGTGCGCAGCTTGAAGTACCTGATCGAGATCGTCGGCCCCGAGCACGTGATGTTCGGCACGGACTGGCCGCATTGGGTGCACGACACGAAGGGCGCGTTTACGAACACCGCGCGGTTGCCCGAAGCGCAGATGCAAGCGGTGCGCTCCGGGAATGCGGTGAGGGTGTTCGGGTTCTAGCGGGTCAGGGAAGGCTCTCGGCCGGCGGAAAGACGAGGGTGAACGTCGCGCCTTCACCCGGCGCCGCCTCGACCTGCACGTTACCGCCATGCCGCTCCATGATGCGCCTGACGTTGGCCAGTCCCATGCCGGTCCCCTCGAAGGCAGCAACGGTGTGCAGGCGCTCGAACGGCCGGAACAGCCGGCCGGCCTGCGCCATGTCGAAACCGATCCCGTTGTCGCTGATGCGGACCCGGCTGCCGCCCGCAGGATCGGCTTCGCCCTCGACCCGGATCTGCGGCTGCTCGCGCCCCCGGCTGTACTTCACTGCGTTGGAGAGCAGGTTGACCAGCGCGAGCAGCAGCAGCGAAGGATCGCCGCGCACGGTCGGCAGCGGGCCGATCACCCACGCGACCGGGGCGCCGGTATCGGTGGCCAAGGTGTTTCGCGCTTCCTGCAGCAGCAGATTCAAGTCCACCGCTTCCGCGTCGATTTCTTTCTGGCCGAGCCGGGCGAACTCGAGCAAGCTGCGGATCATGCGATGCGCCGTACTGGCGGCGCCGATGATGCGTTCCAGGTGCGACGCGTCCTTCTCCCCGATCAGGTGACCGCTTTGACGCTGGATCACCTGGGCGAACGCGCCGATGGTGACGATCGGCTGCTGCAGGTCATGCGCCAGCCCACCGGCGAAAGCGTCCAGGTCGCGATTGGCGGCTTCCAGCTTGGTACTGAGGCGCTGCAGATCTTCGGCGCGGCGCCGCTGGGCCTCGTTGGCTTCGACCAGCCGCGCGTACAGCATGCTGTTTTCGAGCAAGAGCACGGCCAGGATGAAGCTGCTCGCCACAAGCCCGTACACGCGCCCGATGTACCACCCCAGGTCGTAGCGCGCATGGTTGAAAACCGAGGCCAGCGCCGAGTCCGCGGCCCACACGCACAACACCACCATCAGCCACAGGTCGATGACCGAGTGGGGGCGGCGCCACGCGAGCAGCGCGAACGCGGCGAGGCACACCAGCCATGTGAGGGTTGCCACCGCCGCCTTCGCCTGCGCGTCCATGTGGCCCGCCATCAGCGGCAATTGCAGCGATGTCCAGCGGGCGACCGCGACGCATGCCACCGCGACCGCCAATGTGAGCCCGATCCCCACCGCCAGCTCGACCATGGCCCTGGCGCTGGACACCGGGCGCGCGTGATGACCGCGTCCCGTCAGCAGCGTGTAGCCCATGACGAGCAGCGGAAACCCGGCGTGCCAGAGAAAGTAGAGCCAGGCGGTGGTCTGCCCGCCGCCCATCAGCCCGCCGGGCGCGAACAAGCCGGGGAAGCTGAGGGCATGCGCAACGGCCATGAGCGCGCTGAACAGGTAGGCGCAAGCCAGCACGAGGAGTCCGCGGAACCTCAGGATCGTGTATTGCCCGAGCAGCAGCGTCATCGTGATCATGTCGACGACGATCAAGGCCGACTGGTAGATGGGCAGGAAGGCCGGCACTTGCGGCCAGGGGACCTTTGCGGATGGAGCCAACGCGAGAAACAGGGCCACGGAAAGAAGCCCCACGGCCCACGCGGCGTACCACTGGCTGCGGCCGGGACTCAGGGTGGAGAGGAAGGGGGACCGGCTGCTTGCGACGTAGCCCTGGTCCACGCGCCGCGCGTCGAACGCATACGCAGCGTCGTGGCCGCGATCACCGGTGTCGGACCGCCACGCGAGGCTCTCAAGTGCTCGTTGAGCTTCCATACTTCCTCCCTCGAGGCGCGGCAAATGCCCGCTCGTGAAATATACGCGGGTTAGGGCTTGCAGAGAAGCGACACGTGGAAGCAACGCGCGGCTATCGCGACTCGCCCGAGGCAACCACGCGGGCTGAAAGAAGATGTCTAGTATTTTTGGCGTATGTACCGCGCTTGCTTCATTGAGATAAGCTGTCCGGTGAACGACCTGCCCATGCGATGAGAAAGCCCAGTTCGAGGCGCTGACCATGTTTTTCTTGTGGCCGCAATATCTTTGGTTGCTGGTGGCTCTGCCCCTGCTGCCATTGCTGTACCTGTGGCTGCTGCGCCGGCGGGGTAAGCCCGCTGTGCGTTACAGCAGCCTGGGCGTCGTGCGGGCCGCTGTAGCTGGAACGCACTGGCGGCGGCACGTGCCGCCCGCACTGGTGCTGCTCGCATGTTCAGTGCTGCTGGTTGCGGCCGCGCGGCCCGCCGCGCAGGTGACGCTGCCCTGGGCGCGGGCGACGATCATGCTGTCCATCGACGTGTCGCTCAGCATGCGCGTCACCGACGTCAAGCCGACGCGGCTGGTGGCGGCACAAGACGCGGCGAAACTGTTCCTGCGCGACCTCCCCAGGAACATCGAGGTGGGGCTGGTCACTTTCGCCGGCAGCAGCCAGATCGCGCAGCGCGCCACGCTGGACCGCGCCCTGCTCGTCGAGGCCATCAACGGCTTCCAGATGCAGATGGGAACGGCCGTCGGCAGTTCGATCGTCCAGTGCCTGGCCGAGCTGTTTCCCGATCACGGCATCGACGTGGGCGACATGGTGTTCGGCAGCAAGCGGCAAGGGCGCAGCCTGGACGACAGGGCCAAGCCACCGCCCAAGCAGATCGAACCGGTGGCGCCGGGTTCGTACAACTCGGCCGCCATCATTCTCCTGAGCGACGGCCGCCGCACCACCGGCATCGACACGCTGGTGGCGGCAAAGATGGCGGCCGACCGCGGCGTGCGCATTTACGTCGTAGGACTGGGAACAGTCGATGGCGAAGCCTTCTCCGCCGAAGGCATGCCGATGTACCTGCGGCTGGACGAGCCGACGCTGCGCGAAGTGGCGCGCATGACCGGCGGTGAATACCACCATGCCGACACGGCGGAGAGATTGCGCAGCGTGTATGAGACGCTCGGCTCGCGCCTGCAGGTGCAGACGCGCGAGACCGAGCTCGCGGGGCCCCTCGCATTGATCGCGGCACTGCTGGCGGGCGCGGCTGCAGTGCTGTCGCTGATCTGGTTCCGGCGCATCGCGTAAGCAATCAGACGACGGGCGAAGGCGGACTCATCGCCCCCAGGCCCGGCCGATGGCCGAAAGCGCGGCCTCCACGACCGGCGACCGGGGCGCCGCTGCGCGCGCGATGAAGCAAAGCGAGGTCGGCAGCGCGACGCGGTCCGCGATCACCAGCCCCTCCGCCTGGCTGAGCTGGATGGCCGTCGCATCACGCGCCAGTGCCAGGCCCACGCCGGAGCGCACGAGCGCCAGCATCGACACCTCCTGGTCCACCAACGACACGCCGCGCTGCTTCAAGCCCAGCGGCTCGAGCGTCGCCGCGAGCAGCCGGGCGTGAACGGAGTCCGGGGGTGTGACGATCCAGGGCAACGCCATCAGCCCGGCCCAGTCCTGGCCGTGCACGCGCGATTCCCAGCCACGCGGGGCGATCACGCGGTAGGTGAAACGCGTCAGCACTTCGCTGTGCAGTTTCACGGCCTTCGCCTCGCCGCGCAGCGCGGCCGCGTCAGCCACCGGATCACCGACGTAGTAGCCGACGTCGATCTCACGCGCGAGCAGCCGCTCCAGCGTGTTGCCGCTCATCCCGTGGCGCAGCTCCGGACGGATCTCGGGCGCCTGCGCAACCAGCTCCTGCAGGAACGCCCCGAGCCGGGTGAACTCCGGGTCAAGGATCGTGCCGATGCGCAGCTTGCCGCGCACCCGTGCGGTGAGGCGCTGGGCCGCCACCGAAAAGTCGGCGAGCCCTTCGAGCGCCCGCTCCGCGTGCGGAAGGAGCGCCAGCCCGTCGGGCGTAAGCGCCACGCCGGCGGATTCACGTGTGAACAGCTCCAGTTGAAGCAGGCTCTGCAGCTCCTTCAGCTGCAGGCTGACCGCCGGCTGGCTGAGGAACAATTTTTCCGCCGCGCGCGACACGTTGCGCTCGCGCGCGACGGTGACGAAGGTGTGCAGCAGGCGGGTGTCGAGGGGGCGGGACGTCATTTGCGCAGCTTATATCACCCGGGCCCGATCTCATTGGACCGGGCAGCGCGGCGGGCCTAGATTCGCTGGCCATGAGCACCCTCCCCGCATCTCCCTGCCTCGAAGTCGACTACATCATCGTGGGCGGCGGTTCCGCCGGCGCACTGCTGGCGAATCGCCTCAGCGCCGATCCGGAATGCAGCGTCCTTCTTCTCGAAGCGGGCGGGGCCGACACCTATCCCTGGATCCACATTCCGGTGGGCTACCTGTACTGCATCGACAACCCGCGCACGGACTGGCGCTTCCGCACCGAGCCCGACGCGGGCCTCAACGGCCGCTCGTTGCTGTACCCGCGCGGCAAGGTGCTGGGCGGCTGTTCCAGCATCAACGGCATGCTCTACATGCGGGGCCAGGCGCGCGACTACGACGCCTGGGCGGCCCTGACCGGCGAGCGCGAATGGGACTGGGCGCACGCCCTGCCGGACTTCATGTGCCACGAGAACCACCACCGCGCCCGCGCGGCGGGCGAAGCCGATGCGACCCTTCGCGGTGCCCATGGCGCGGGCGGTGAGTGGCGCGTGGAAAAGCAGCGGCTGCGCTGGGACTTGCTCGACGCTTTCGCGCGCGCCGCGCAGCAGGCTGGTGTGCCGGCGACGGAAGACTTCAACCGCGGCGACAACGAAGGCGTCGGCTATTACGAGGTGAACCAGAAGGATGGCTGGCGCTGGAACACATCCAAGGCTTTCCTGCGCCCGGTGCGGCACAGGCGCAACCTGCGCGTCCTGACCCACGCGCGCGTGTCGCGCCTGCTGATCGCGAACAGCGCGGGGACAGGTCCTGTGTGCCAGGGCGTCGAAGCGGTGGTGGGCCAGGAGCAGCTGCAGGCCCGGGCAAAACGGGAAGTGATTCTTGCCGCGGGCGCCATCGGCACACCGCAGCTGCTCCAGCTGTCCGGCATCGGCCCGGGCGCGCTCCTGCAGCGCCACGGCATCCCGGTGGTGCGCGAATTGCGTGGCGTTGGCGGCAACCTGCAGGACCACTTGCAGGTGCGCGCCGTCTTCAAGGTGCAAGGCGCCAAGACCCTCAACACCATTGCCAACAGCTGGTGGGGCAAGGCGATGATCGGTGCGGAATACGCGCTGCGCCGCACCGGCCCCATGAGCATGGCGCCTTCGCAGCTGTGCGCCATCACGCGCAGCGACCCCGCGCAGCCGCACGCCAACATTCAATACCACGTACAGCCGCTCAGCCTGCCCGCGTTCGGCAAGCCACTGCACGGCTTCCCGGCGTTCACGGCCAGCGTGTGCAATCTGAACCCGAGCAGCCGCGGCACGGTGACCATCCGCGGCGCCGACCCGGACCTCGCGCCCGCGATCGCGCCCAACTACCTGAGCACGACAGAGGACCGTCAGGTGGCCGCCGACTCGCTGCGGGTCACGCGACGCATCGTCGCGCAGCCCGCGCTGGCCCCGTACAAGCCGGCGGAATTCCTGCCAGGTGCGCACTTCGAGTCCGACGACGACCTAGCCCGGCTGGCGGGCGACATCGCAACCACCATCTTCCACCCGGTAGGCACAGCGCGCATGGGCCGCGCGAGCGATGCCGATGCGGTGGTCGATCCGCACCTGCGTGTGATCGGCGTTCGCAACCTGCGCGTGGTGGACGCCAGCGTGATGCCAACGATCACCAGCGGCAACACCAACAGCCCGACTCTCATGGTCGCGGAGAAAGCGGCCCGCTGGATTCTGGCGGGCCGCTAACGGGAAGCTGACGGGAAGGGCTTTCGCCCGGCTTTTAGAAGCTGTGGCGCACGCCGAATTCGTAGCCGTTCGACGAACCGTTGGGCGCCGTCACCGCGCCATTGAGCGACTGCGCGGCGCCGCCGCTGTTGGCGACGTGCGCGAACGTTCCGTAGAGCGCAGTCCGCTTGCTCAGGTTGTGCACGTAGCCCAGCGCCAGTTTCTTGGTGGTGGGATTGCCGGCCGAGTCGAGCTTGTAGCGCGAGTACGAAGCGCGGATCACGCCGGCGCCGACCGGCACGTGCGTGCCGACCAGGTAGCCGTTGCCATCCACGGCGCCGATGCTGTCGCTGGCGTAGTGCGCCATGACTTTCGCCGCGCCGAAGTCCCACGAACCGCCGACGTTGTTCTGGCGGACGTCACCACTCAGGTATGAGGTGCGGCTGACGGCGAGGGCGACGTCGAACGGGCCGCTGCCGAAGCCAACCAGCGCACCGGTGCCACGGCCGTCGCTCGAGTTGGCGGCGCTGCTGGGGTTCTCGCCCATGTAGTGCTGCACGGTGCCGTAGAAGCCGCTGCCGTGGCCCCAGCCGTTCGTGTTGTACAGATAGGCGATGGAGTTCGATGCGCGCACGTAGGTCGGCATGCCGCCGATGGGCGACATCAAGGTCTGCGTGGTACCGACGCCGTCGGTGCCGAACGCGTCGAAGATACTGACGATGCGGAACTGCGGCGTGTAGTCGCGCCCGAAGCGCAGCTCGCCCCAGCTGCCCGCCAGGCTCACCGTGGACTGCCGGTTGAAGGTCAGCCCGCCGCCGCCCGAGCCGCCCGACGGCTGGTTGTTGGTGCTGGTTCCCTGGCCCGAGCCATCGTCGTTGTTGAGGCCGGCCTCGAGAACGAACGATGCGGACATACCGCCGCCCAGGTCTTCGACACCGCGAAAGCCGATGGCCGAAGCGTTGTAGCCGGAGCTCTTGAGCTGCGTCATGCTGGAAACGCTGCCGGTGCCGCGCGCCAGTGCCGCGTCCACCCGGCCATACAGCGTGACGGAAGATTGTGCGCATGCTGCGCCGGCTGCGAGTGCCGCGATGCCGGCGAGTGCGATCTTTGTGCGATTCATGAAAACTGTCTCTCCAAGTATGTGTTGTGAAGCAGCGTCCACCGTGAACGCCGCAATTCATTGCACCGCGCCCGCGCGTTGGAGAAAAGAACATCCGGGGAACAAACAGGCGCCAGACATGCGTGCAGTTGCGACGCTGCGACGCGAGGCCTTCGACCGCAATGAAAGCAGCGAGCGAGCACGCTTTTTGTTGCGGCCCGCGCGCGCCCATCTCAGCACTCGCCGAGCATCTCCTTGAGCAGCGGACCGGCGCGCGCGGCCCAGTGCCGGCCGAAGCCATAGTGGGACCACGACCGGCCAATCTCCGCGGCGAAGAACCGTTCCTCGGGGATGGCCAGCGCCTCGAATACCTGCCGCTGCACCTTGGCCTTTTGCGAGGCGGCGGAGCCCAGCGTGCGTTCGGCGTCGAAGAACGAGGCCGCCCGCTGCAGTTCCGTCTTCATGGACTCCTGCAACGCGGGGACCAGCCGGCCTTTCGGGTTTTCGGTGTACGTGCCCGGAATGAGCAGGCCCCATGCGCGGATGTCGCGCCGCGCGTTGAAGTTGAGCGCCTCCCTGCGCGTCAAGTGGAACGCGCGTGCGAGCGTGAGCCGCGCTGCCAGCTCCGCATCCATCGCGCGCACCTTCTCCACGATCGAACTTTCGATCGCGGCGGGCAACGCCGGCAGCGGCAGCACCAGCGTCTGCAACAGTTCACGGGCCGGGCGATCGCCGCGCTCGGCCGCGCGAGTCAGCCAATGCACACCCCGCTCGGCTTTCTCCAGCGACGTCGCCTCCTTCAGCAGGAAGGCGCCCAGCTTTCGCTGGGCCTGCACGACGCCCGCGTGCGCCGCCTTCTCCAGGAAGAATCGCGCCGCCTCCTGGTTGCCGGCAACGCTGCGGCAATCCGCGGCCACCTCGTAGAGACGGTGCCAGGCTTCGGGCTGCCCCGCATCCGCCGCGCGCAACAGCAGCGCCGTCGCGCGCCGGAGGTTCTTCTGCGCCACCAGCGCGTGCGGCAGCAGGCACCCATAGGCCATGCCGGCCAGTGCACATCCAAGAACATACTGCGCTTGCACGTCCGCATGCTCGCTGCGGAAAGACAGGCTCGACTCCACCAGTTCGACAGGCAGGTCGAGCGCGCAGTTGGCGTTGCTTTCGCTGCCGCTGTTGCTCGCCAGGTGAACGAACGATAAGACTATCTCCGCAGTCGCCGCGTCCAGCACCGGCGGTGCCGTGAGCGCGGCGTACCCCTTCAGGCAATAGCGGGCGCCTTGCACATCCGCGAGCCGCAGCGCTTGGCGCGCGCCGGCCAGCATCACCTCGCGCGTGTCGAGCAATTCGCGCGGAATGCGCGAGTCGAGCGTCTTTGCGAATGTTTTCGCGTCTTCGACACCTGCTGTCTCGGTGTCCGGGAAATGTCCGGAGCGTTCGAGCCATTGCCGCGCCTCAGCGCACTCGGATCGCAGTGCATGCCACACACCCAGCTTCAGCATGGCGGCCTCGCAGCCCAACCGCGCCGCGGCGGCCAGCGTGGCCCTGGCGTCCTGCGCGATGAGCAGCTCCAGCGGCACCATTTCGCCGACCAGCACGATGGCGCACGGAGACTCCCTGATCAGCTCCTGCTGCAGGTACGCAAGGCCCAGCTTGAAGTTCTGCGAGAAGCCGGCTTTCCCGCCGAACAGGCGGGTCGCCATTTCCAAACATGCCTGGGTGTCGCCGCGCCGTGCCGCATCCCTCAGGAAGATGTCATCGCGCCGCATGCGTTCCACCTTGCCCGCGCGCGCGCCCCTTCAGGCCCGTGCGCCTTCACTGCTGCTTCCGCTGCACGAACAGGTTGCGCTTGGCGTCCTCAGGATAGGCAAACGTGACGCCAGCGCCCTTCACCAACCCGACCACCAGCATGTTTTCGGAGATCGCTTCCTTGTCGTCGAGCGAAAAGGGCTTCTCGTAAGTAGCGACGACGCCGTAGTAGATACGCTGGATGTTCTCCAGCGCGTTCTTCACCGCGACACCGCCCAACTCGCCGTCGCGGATGCCCAGCAGCGCATACATCAGCAGGTAGGTTGCGTCGTAAGCCTGCGCCGCCGCCATCGGCACCGGGATCCGTTTGGCGCTGAACTTGCGCACGTAGCCGCTCAGGAAAGCAGCGCGCCGCTCGTTGCTCGGCTCCGCGATGAAGGTCTGCGCCATCAGCGAGCCTTCGGCACCGCCGTACGAGCCGTCGATGTAGTTGGGGAACGACAGCGGCCAGGCGCCCACCTGCGGCACCCGCCACGCCATGGCCTTGCGGCCATTCGCGATCGCGGCGTTCTCCGGGCCCACCGTGTAGCTCAGCACGACGTTGGCGCCCGCGGCCTTCGCCGCCGTGAGTTGCGGCGTGAGGTCCCTCACGCCCAGCTGAAAGCGGGCCACGTACACGGGCTTGATGCCGTGCACCGCGAGCGCCTTCTCCACATCCGCGAGGCCCGCTTCGCCGTAGCCTGTGGTGTCGGCGAAGATCGCCACGCGCTTCCAGCCGCGTTTGAGCACATCGTCGACGATGAACGGCGCCTGGATCGCGTCCCGCGCCGAGGTGCGGAAAATGTAGCTTTGCGGCGAGGGGTATTTCGCCGTGATGGGCGTCCCCGTCGCGCAAGGCACGATCAGCGGCACCTTGCCCTTCTGGAACACGTCGATCGCCTTCATCGCGACGCCGGTGTCGCAGAACCCGATGGCGGCCACGACCTTCTCCGAGACGAGCTCGGTGGCGCTCGCGGCCGCCGTGTCCGGATTGCCGAAATCGTCCTTGATGACGAGCTCCAGCGGGCGCCCCAGGTAGCCGCCGACGGCGTTGATCTCGTCAACGGCCATCTTGATGCCGTTCAGCATCGGGACGCCAACGTCCGCCGAGCCGCCGGTGAAGGGCCCGATGACCCCGACACGAAGCGGCGCCTGCTGGGCGAGCGCGCTTGCGGCCAAGACGGCGGCCGCTACCGCGATGATTCGCTTCATGTGATGGTTCCTTCGGTGGTGCGCCCCAGTCGGCGCGCGTCTCAATTGGTCGGCGCGATGAGGCTCCAGTTCTGGTTGTTGCCTCCGTTGCACGGCCAGGTGATCAGGGCGGTGTCCAGCGCGGTTGCGGAGCCTGGCACGTCCAGGCAGGCGCCGGACGCGCGGTTGCGCAGCGTGGCCCCCGTTTGCGTCCATTGCGTCGTCGTGCCCGCCGTACAGGCCGTCTGGACGACCGGGCCGCCGCTGGTGGCGGTGTTGCTCTGGGCGACGCACAAGCCGCTGTGCTTGGCGACGAACTGGACGTAACCGCCGGAGGAGTTCACCGTGAACTGCTCATTGGTGGCACTGCCGCAAGTCCATTGGATGACGACCGCGCCGGCGGCAGGCGATGCGCCGCGGATGTTGACGCACAGGTTGTTCAGCGCGGAGCGGACCCGCACCAACGGGGGTGGCGTGGCGCCGGGGTTGTCGAGCGAACGCACGTACTCGGCCAGTGCGGTCTGGTCGGCTGACGACAGCGAGGCCGCGTTGCCGTGCGCGGACGTGAACACGTTCTGGACCTGCGCGGCCTGCCCGTTGTGGAAGAACGACGGGTTGCTCCATGTGCCGAACAGCGTGGGCGTGTCGAAGCCGACACCGGCCAGCGGCTGGTTGTTGCCCTTGCCGGACGATGCCTGGATCGTGCCCACGTCGTGCCGCAGGCCGTCCTGCATATTGGCGCCGGTGTGGCAGGTCGCGCACTGTGCCGACGCGAAGAGCTGCTGTCCGCGCACGGCGTTGACGGTGAGGCTGCCGTCCGCGTTGCGGGCCGGGCTGCGCATGTAGCGGTTGAGCGAACCGAGGTAGGCCGCGAGGTCGTCGAGCTCCGCGCTCTTGCCCGCCTTGGCCGCCCCCAGGGGATCGGACGTCGCGGCGAAGTCCGCGTTGCTCATGAACCCGGTTCCGCCGAACGCGCCGCGGATGTCGTTCTCGAAGTCCTGCACCTCGTTGAAGTTGGCGCTCCAGTGCAGGCTGCCGTGCCCCGTTCCCTGGCGGCCCAGCAGGCTGATGGTGCGGCGCAGGCCCTCGCCTCGCTGGGTGAAGTCCCACACCATGCCGTCGTCGCTGCCGTCGGCGTGGCAGCTCGCGCACGACATGTAGTTGTCACGGCTCATGCGGCGGTCGGCGGCGTTGTAGAACATCTGCTTGCCACGCAAGGCGGCGGCGCTGAGCGTCTCCAGCGCCACGGTCGGCACGGTTTGCAGCAACGTGGCCGCGGCGGTCTGGCTTGTCAGCACGCCGGCGACGTCGTGCACCGTCACGTTGCGGTCCAGGAAGTTGTTGACGAACAGGCGCTTGCGCGCTGCGTCCAGGTAGAGGCCGTGCGGCGCCTTGCCCACATCGGTGATTTCGCCACGGATCGCACGGCTGTACGAGTCGACGATGGCAACGCGATTGCCTTCCATCTGGGCGACGAACATGTAGTCGCCGCTGGGCGCGTACAGCACGGCGCGGGCCGGCGCGCGGTCGTCGAAGTCCAGCTGGTCGGCGAACACCTCGGACGCCTGCTGCAGATCGACCTGCGACAGGATGGAGCGCACCGTGCGGTCATGCTCCAGCGGCTGCCCGTCGCGGTTCAGCCCGCGCAGGATGTTGTCCTTTTTCGACGGCAGCGCCGCGCGCTTTCCGCTGGGCGCGATCACCACCTGGCTCAGGTAGTTGGGCACGCCGCGGGCGCGGCTTTCGTCGTCCACCGTGGTGGTGTCGACGCGCAGCGGTATCGTCGAGGCCAGCGAGAGCGACGTCAGGCTCACTTTGTGCAACTGCCCGCCTTGGGCTGTCGACTTGAAGCGCGTGACGTAGGCCGCCTGCGAATCCGCGCTGACGGCCACGCCGCGCACGGCACCGGCCAGCGGCACGGTGCCGGTGCGTGCGCCCGTGGCCGGGTCGAACGTGACGAGCGACGACTTGCTCTCCAGCGTCAGCAGGCCTTTCGACCGGTCGGGCGTGAACACCACGCCGTAGGGCCCGCTGCCGTAGTCGAGCGTCACGGTGGCGGAGAGGCTGCCGTCGACGGCGTTGAGCGCAACCAGCTTGTCGTCGTCCTGCACCGTCACCCAGATGCGCCCGTCGGGGCCCACGGCTAACGTGCGTGGCTCGTTGCCCACGCGCACTTCCCAGCGTTTGGCGAGTGTCTGCGCGTCGATGGATGAGACCGTGCCGCTGTCGGGGTTGACGCTGTAGACGGCGTTGGCGTCGCCGGCGATGTTGGTGGTGTGCGTGGGCGCAGATGCCGTGACGGGCTCGATGACCGTCACCAGGGAGTTGTAGTACGTTTCCAGGCCGCTCGTGCTGCGAACGGTGAGCGTGATGTTGTAGTGGCCGGCCTTGGTGTACGAGTAGCTGGCGCTCGGCGAAGACGAGAATGCGGTGCGCGTGCCGTCGCCGAAATTCCAGCTGTACGTCGCGGTCCCGCTCAAGACCGTGGGGCTGAAGTTCAGCTGGCCGTTCACCAGCTTCGGGTCAGTCCCCAGGCCCGGGTCGCCAACGACGGGCAGCGCGCGCAGCTGCGTCACGTCGGTGTCGCCGAGCACGCGGTTGTACACGCGCACGTCGGCCAGCGTGCCGCGGAAGAAGTCGGCATTGCCCTGGATCTGGCCGAGGAGCTGGAAGCGATTGCCCAGGCCCAGCGCTCCGGTGCGGCCTACCGCGGACGACTTCACTCCGTTCACGTACATGGTCTGCGCGCCGGAGGCGGCGTCGCGCGTCAGCACGATGTGCTGCCAGGCGCCGTTGTTCACGGCCGCCGCCGACTTGAGGCCCGGGTTGTTTGCCGCGACGTCGCCCACGGACAGGTTGATGCGGCCGGTGTTGTCGATCCAGCCCCAGAACACGTCGTCCGCGCCGCCGCTCTGGTCGCGCCCGAAGATGCCGGGCGCCGTCCACGGCACGCTGGTGCCGACCTGGGTGGTCTTCATGTAGAAGCTGAGCGAGGCCGAGCCGCCAAGGGCCGAGGCGACGTTGTCGTCCTTGAGCGCGACACCACCGGTGCGCTGGCTGAAGTTCAGGCCGATGTTCTCGAAGGCATCCGTGGCCGTGGCCGTGCCGTTGTTCTGGCCGATCTGGTCGGCCAGCGTGCGGCCCAGCGTCCAGTAGTGCGCCAGGTTGATGTCGGTCGCGTTGCCGGTGATGAAGGTTGCCTTGTATTCCGTGCCGACGGCGTTGCCGGCATAGTCTTTCATGCCGTTGACGGGCAGCACGACCTCGTAGGTGGTGCTGGGCTGCAGCGGCTGGGCCGGGAAGAAGTTGACGATGCCCAGCTGCACGCTGTACGTACCCGCCAGCGCGTTGCCGCCGACCGGGCGCACGATGAACGTGCTGGTGTTGACGGTCTCGGGCAGGATGCTGTCGGTCATGCCCAAGCCGATGCGCGAAGTCAGCGCCTGCTGGCGCGCGCCATTGGCCGGCGACATCGCCTTGACGACGGGCCGGGTAGTGTCCGGCAGGGTCGAGTGAACCATGAAGGCGCTGCCCGAGCCGTGGTCATTGCCGACGAACAGCAGGTTGCCGAACGGTGCGACTTGACCGTGGTCGGAATGGGATTCGTCTTCCGAACCGGGCGGGAACATGCCGCCGCGGCCCACCTCGACGTGCTGCATCGGGTTGCTGACGTCGATCTTGTGGACCTTGTGCTGTGCGCCCTGGAACACGTAGTCGTCCTGGGTTGCGCAATACAGCTGCTCGTCGACGACGGCCCGGTTGTCACCGGCCACGAACCGGCTGCGATCGGCCAGGTTGTAGCTGAACATGCGCGCGCCAAAGCCGCGTACGGAGCCGTACAGATTCAGCCCATCGAAACAGGTGGCGTAATAGAAGGGCGCTGCGCCGACCGTGTCGAGCACCTTGGGGTTCAGCGGATCGGAAATGTCCAGGCTGGCGATGCCGTCCGTGTTTTCCATCGAGGTCAGCACCAGGTGATTTCCCATCGTGAAGATGGGGCCGATCCGGAACCCGCCCAGCTCGCCGGTGGGCACCGGGTTGGGCTTGCCGGCGCCGCGATTGGCGAGCACCGCATTCGCCGGGTCGCGCGCGTCGATGATGTACATGCCGTCGTTCGCCGAGGCGACATACAGGTAGGGCGCCTGCCACCAGAGCTGCCAGCTCACATTGGCGTAGTCGCCGGCATTGACCGTGGGCAACGCGAGCTTCTTGACCTGGATCACGTTGTTGATGTCGGTGAAGTCCCAGAACTCGACGCCCTTGGTGGTCGCGATCGAGACATAGACCTTGCCGCCGATGGTGGAGGTGCCGAAGGAATGCGCTTCGCGGAACTCCGAGGTCCGCCCCTCGGGTTCGTAGATGCGCTTGACCAGCTGGATCGCCCGTGGGTTGGAGACGTCATACAGCAGGAATCCCCCCGGGCCCGCGCCGCTGTCGGGCGCGAACATCGTGAGGAAGTAGCCGTTGATCATGATGCCCGCGTTCAACCCGAAGGCCTTCCGGCCCGGGTAGGTTTCGGGGGTGCCCTCTTCGTCGCGGCGGATCCAGGAGACAGGCTGGAAGAGTTCGGCCTGGGTGTACGACAGGTTGCCCAGGCCTGGGCCCTGCAAGGGGAACGGCCCGACGGCCAGGGCCGAGACGGCCGTGCTCATCTGGCTCAGCGAGGTGAGCGGACTTTGGCCATTGACCGCGGCGTGGCCCAGCAGCGCGGCGAACAAGAGCCCCAGCACCGAGAACAGTCTTCTGAGTATCATCATTTGTCTCCTGAATCTTTCATGCTCGTCGCCGGCGTCGCCGGCTTTTCATCCCTGCGTCCGGGGTGCCTCTATGCTGGGGCTCGCCCGGAGGGATTACGCGGGTTGTGACTCGTACAGCTGCCAGGCTTTCTCGGCACTGGCGTTCTCGTGGATCATGGCCATCAGCGCGCGCACCACGGCTTGCGGATTGCGGTGCTGGTAGACGTTGCGGCCGTAGACCAGGCCCACCGCGCCTTGATCGAGCAGCTGGCGCGAGCGCACCAGCACCTGCTGCAGGTCCTCCTTGCCGCCGCCGCGCACGAGCACGGGGCAACGTGCGGCCTGCACCACGCGGTGGAACTCCTTGGGGTCGCTCGTCGGGTCCGCCTTGATGATGTCGGCGCCCATCTCGCGCGCGAGGCGCACCAGCGTGACGATCTTGTCGGCGTCGCCGTCCACCATGTAGCCGCCGCGCTCCGTCTGCGGCGCCATCACCAGCGGCTCGATCATCAGCGGCATGCCGTACCGGTCGCAGTCGGCGCGCACGCGCGCGATGTTCTGCACGCACTGGCGGAACAGGTCGGGTTCGTCGGGCAGCATGAACAGGTTCACCACCGCGCAGGCCGCGTCCATCTGGACTGCCGGCAGCACCGGGTCTTGCTCGTTCTGCAGCACGGCCCACATGCTGCGGTGGCGCGTTGCGTTGTAGGGGTTGCCCATGTCCAGCCGCATCACGAGCTGCGGGCGGTCGCGCCCGTGCTTCTGCACCAGGTCGGCCTGGCCGTAGGCGAGCTGGATGGCGTCGGGACGCGCCGCCACCAGCTTGCCGATCACGGCTTCCATGTCTTCCAGGCCCGCCAGGAAGCTGGGCTCGTTGCACACGCCATGGTCCACCGCGATATCGAGGCATCGTCCCGCGTTCAACAGACGGTTCAGCCTGGCTTCTTTTTTCTGCATCATCTTTCCTTCTAGACAAATCTTGGGCATGAGCCTCTCCAACCGAGGGCCCTGCCGCTCTCAGCAAATGCGCGATTCACAGATCGCGCGGACGGTGTAGGGACGAATGTGCGCGCTAGAACGACGCGCCCAGGTGGCGCGCTGCCGCGCCTTCGATCGCCGCGAGTTCCTCGCGACCCAGTTCGACCTTGCCGGCACCGGCGTTCTGCACGGCCTGCCGCGATGTGCGGGCGCCGCACAGCGCGACCGACACGGTGCCGTGCCGCAGGGTCCAGGCAATCATCATCTGCGCGAACGAGCAGTCCAGGCGATGGCGCAGCGGCTCGAGTTCGGCGAAGAAATGCGCGAGCTTGGTCCGGTTGGCCGGCGAGAAGCGCGGCTCGTCGGCGCGCTGGTCATCGCCGGTGAAGCGGCGGTCGGCGTCCATGGGCCCGGCCAGCAGGCCCATGGCCAGCGACGAGTAGCCCATGATGCCGACGTGGTAGTCCGCGCAGATGGGGCGCAGCGTCGTTTCGATCTCGCGGTCGATCAGGCTGTAGCGCTCCTGGATCGCGTCGACCGGGCCGCACTTCACGTATTCCAGCAGCGTCTCGGGGCTGACGTTGCTGACGCCGATGGCGCGGATCTTTCCCTGCGCCTTCAGGTCCAGCAGCGCGCCCATCGTCTCGGCCACCGGCGTCTGGGCATCCTGCCAGTGCGTGATGTAGAGATCGATGTAGTCGGTCTGCAACCGCGCGAGGCTTTGCTCGACTTCGTGGAAGATCGATTCGCGGCCCAGGTGGCGGTACACCGGCGTGCCGTCCTCGTCGAAGAAGTGCGTGCCCTGGCGCGTGTGCCACACCAGCCCGCACTTGGTGGCGACGATGGCTTCGTGGCGGCGGCCTTTCAGTGCCGTGCCCACCAGGCGCTCCGCGTGGCCGAGGCCGTAGGCGGGCGCGGTGTCGATCATCTGGACACCGGCGTCCAGCGAGGCACGGATCGCATCGACGGCGGCGGCATCATCGTTGCCGCCCCACATCCATCCGCCCATCGCCCAGGTGCCGAGGCCCACGTCCTCGCACTCGATCCCGGATTTTCCGAGCTTGGTCTTGCTCATCTCTTGGCTTTCGTGTTGTTCATCAGGTGGTCGATCGTCACGGCCGCCAGCAGGATCAGCCCCTTGATGACGTCCTGCCAGTACGGGGAGACGTCCAGCAGGATCAGCGAGCTGGTGACGACCGACAGCAGGGCCAAGCCGAGCACCGCGCCCAGCACGGTGCCGGAGCCGCCCTTCAGGCTGGCGCCGCCGATCACCGCCGCGGCGATCACGTTGAGTTCCATGCCGACGCCGAAGGTGGGCGTGGCGGCGCCGAAGCGCGCGGTGTACACGACGCCGGCCACGCCCGCGAGCGCGGAGCACAGCACCGTCACCCAGAACTTCACGCGGCCGGTGCGGATGCCGGCATACAGCGCGGCCTTCTCATTGCTGCCGGTGTAGAACACCTTGCGGAAGATCGTGGCGTGGCGCAGCGCGAGGTCGCTGATGAGGACGATCACCGCGAAAATCAGGATCACCGTGGGAATGCCGAACACCGAGCCCTGGCCGATGAACTTGAATTCAGGCGGCAAGGCGAACAGCGATTGCGGCGTTCCCTGCGTGGCGGCCAGGCACAGGCCGCGCACGATCACCATGAAGGCGAGCGAGGCGATGAAGTGGTTCAGGCCGATGCGCGTGACGCAGCCACCAATCATCGCGCCGATGGCGGCGCTCGCGGCGATGGCCACGAGGCTCGCGGTCCAGGGGTCCAGCCCCATGAGGAACAGCTTGCCGGTCACCACCATCGCGAGGCATACGACGGAGCCGACCGCGAGGTCGATGCCGCCGACGATCAGCAGGATCGTCATGCCGACCACGACGATGCCCTCGATGGAGAACGAGAGCAGCATCGCGCGGATGTTGTCCCAGGTGAGGAAGTACGGCGAAGCAAAGCTCATCCCGGCACACATCACCGCGATGATCAGCAGGAGGCCCGCCTCCCGCATGTTCGTCAGCTTCATTTTCGGCATTCCCTGGCCGCCGCGTTGCGGATCCGACGGCGCCATACCGGCGGGCAGCACGCCTGTAGCCGTGGGGGACTCTAGTTTAGACATCAATGCGCCTCCTGTGCGCTGAAACCCGAGGCCAGCCGCAGCAGGCTTTCCTCGGTCATATCTTCGGCGGCGAGTTCGCCGGCGATTCGGCCTTCGTGGATCACCAGTGCGCGGTCGCACAGGCCGATGATCTCGGGCAGCTCGGAAGAAATCACGATCACGCCCACGCCCTGGTCCGCGAGTTCGCGCAGGATGTGGTGGATCTCGGACTTGGCGCCCACGTCCACGCCGCGCGTGGGTTCATCCATCCACAGCACCGCGGGTTTCGTCGCGAGCAGCTTGGCGATGGCCACCTTCTGCTGGTTGCCGCCGGACAGGCTGGACGCCTCGGCGGAAACGCCGTTGCATTTGAGCTTCAGGCTCGTCCCCAGGTCGGTGGCGAGCTTTCGCTGCGCCGCGCCCTGCACCCAGCCCCAGCGCGAACTCACGCGCTGCAAGGCCATTGAGCAGATGTTCTGCGCGACCGACATATCGAGAAAGAGCCCCGCCGCCTTGCGGTCTTCGCTCAGGTAACCGATGCCGTGCCGCAGCGCGTCCGCGTACTTGCGGATGGTGAGCGGCTTGCCCTTCAGGTGCACCGTGCCGCGCCGCGTGCGGCGCAACCCGCAGACTGACTCCGCCAGCTCGCTGCGGCCCGCGCCCATCAGCCCTGCGATGCCGAGGATTTCCCCGCGCCTGACCTTGAACGAGATGCCATGCACGCGCTCGCCGTCGGCGATGTCGTCGACTTCCATCAGGCAGTCCGACTCGTCGTTGGCCGCGTGCGCGCCCAGTTTCGGCGGGTAGTACTGGCCCAGGTCACGGCCGACCATGCTGCGCACCAAGTCGTCGGGCGTGATGCTCTCGATGGCGCCGCAGAACACATCGCGGCCGTCGCGCAGCACGGTGGCGCGGTCGCAGTGCTCGAATATTTCCGCCATGCGATGGCTGATGTAGACGATGCCGATGCCCTGCTCCTTCAGCTCGTGCAGCACCTGGAACAGCGCGACGGATTCCACCTCGGTGAGCGCGGCGGTCGGCTCGTCCAGGATCAGCACCTTGCATTCCAGCGAGAGCGCTTTTGCGATCTCCACCAGCTGCTGCTGCGAGAGACTGAGTTCGTCCACGCGGCGCTTCGGGTCGATGTCCTGGCCCAGGCGCTTCAAGAGCGCGCGAGCGCGCTCGTTCAGGGCCGCGTAGTCCATCCAGCCGCGGCGGCTGGCGTTGATCTCCGGCATGAAGACGTTCTCGGCGACCGTCGCGTCGCCGCACAGCGCGATCTCCTGGTGCACCAGGCCCACGCCCAGCCGCATGGCGTGGGCCGGCCCGTCGATCCTGACGATCTCGCCGTCGAGGATGACGGTGCCCTCGTCCGGCTCGTGGATGCCCGCGATGATTTTCATCAGCGTGGACTTCCCGGCGCCGTTCTCGCCGCACAAGGCATGGATTTCGCCCTTGCGCAACGAGAAGTGGACACCGGCGAGCGCACGCGACGCGCCGAAGCTCTTCTGGATGCCGCGCAGTTCAAGCACCGGCGCGTCCGCGTTCGTCATTCGTTGATGCCTTTGGTGCCACGGCGAGCGAGGTACTTGTCCCAGTAGAAGTCGTCGGCGTTCGCCTTGCTGACGACCGACAGCCCGTTGTCCAGGAACGGCACGGCCATGGGGTTGGCCTTGTTGCGCTTGGCGTCGTTCATCGGGTCGATGAGGTTCGCGTTCTTCGCCAGGAACAGCATCATCATGCCCATGTAGCCCTGCACGCCCTGGTTCGGGTTGATGGAGCCGAACACTTCGCCCGACTTGATCATGTCGAGGATCTTGGCGTTGACGTCGCAGCACATCACGCGGATGTTCTTCTTGGTCTCGACCTTGGCCTGCGCCGCGCCCAGCGCCGAGTTGGCTTCGGGCATGAAGATGGCGCCGAGGTTGGGGTTGGCCTGCGCCAGGCTCAGCGTCGCCTGGTAAGCCTTGTTCGGGTCCTGGTTGCTGGCGGCGCGGCCGACCAGCTTCATGCCCGGGTGCTTGGCCTTCATCTGCCCGACGAAGGCGGCGATGCGGCGATCGTGGTTGTCCTGGCCCGGGTTCTCCAGCACGGCGTAGTCGCCCTTGCCGCCCAGCGAAGCGGCGATCGCGTCGGCGGCCTGCGAACCTTCACGGTCGTTGTCGGAGGTGACGAACGAGACGCGCTTGGAGTTCGGCGAGTCCGCGGCGAACGTGACCACGGGGATGCCCATGGCGGCCGCACGATTGATCGGCTCGATGAACGGGTCGGGGTTCATCGGGTGCAGCAGGATGCCGGCGGGCTTGCGCGCCAGCTCCTGTTCGAACGACGCCAGCTGCTTGTTGACGTCGTATTCGGGCGTGCCCGTGTAGCGCGTCTTCACGCCCAGCGTGCGGCCCAGCTGCTTCATCATTTCGTAGACCGGGAACCAGTACTCGACACCCGAGACCATCACGTTCATCACGTAGACGTCGCTCGGGTTGCCGCGCAGACCCGTGGAAGCGGGTTGGGCAGCAGCTTGCGCCAACGCGGCTGCGGAACCGGCCAGGCCGGCTCCGGCCAGGGCCGCGGTTTTCAGGAAATCTCGCCTCATCGTCTTCTCCTCGTAAGGGTGGATGCCACTTTAGACGCCGACGAAGCGCCACTTGGCAAAAGGGTCGTTGTCATGACAACGGAATAGAATGTATGACGCCAATTCCAAACATTCACTAGGAGAAACCCTGAAATGAATTCCAAGTTTTTGGGCCACGATGTCATAACAATGAAAAACGACATCTTCATCGGGATCGACATGGGCTCGACCGGTTTGAAGGCAGTCGCGTTCGACGGGGAGACGGGCCTGGGGCTCGCCACCGCTGGTAGCGCACTGCCTTTCATCCGCTTGCCTGAAGGGGGCTGCGAGCTCGAAGCCGCGGCCATCGAATCAACACTCATGCAGGCTTTGCAGAGCATCGCGTCGCAGTTGGGCCCTCGCGCCGCGCAGGTGCGGGCCCTCAGCTGCACCGGCCACGGTGCGGGCCTCTATGCACTGGACAAGCAGGGGCAGCTGCTCCGCGGCCGCGCCGTTGCGTCGACCGACCAGCGCGCGTCGGCGCGGGCACGGGCTCTTGCGCTGCGCCAGGGCGCCGAGCTGTTCGAGGAGGTCGGCTTCCAGCCCTGGGCCGGCCAGCCCCTGCTGATCGCCGCGCAGTTGTACGGCGGCGACGCGGTTCACACCGGCGCGATCCATCGCCTGCTGTTCGCCAAGGACTATCTGGGCCTGCTGCTCACAGGCGAGATGGCCACGGATGCCAGCGATGCCAGCACCGGCGGCCTGTTGTCGGAGCAGACGGGAACCTGGTCGCGGCTCGCCAGTTGCGCGGCCGACCTGTCCGATCTCGGCCCCGCGACGCTCGCGCCCATCTTGCCGAGCGGCTCGATCATCGGCACGCTGTTGCCGGCGCGCGCCGCGCAGTGCGGCCTGCCGGCTGGCCTGCCTGTGGCGATCAGCGCGATCGACCTGCTCGCGTCGCTGGCTGCCGTGGGCGCGCCGCAGCGCGGCCAGGCGGTCGCGGTGCTGGGCACCTGGTGCGTCAACGCGGTCGTCGACGACCAACGTGAGGCCAAGCCCGCCATCGGCGGGATCGTGAATTTCGGCGCCCCCGGCCGGCGCCTGTACCTGGAGAACAGCCCTTCGTCGATGGCGAACGTATCCTGGCTCGCCAGGACGGTGGGCTTCGACAGCGCGGCGCAGGCCGTCGATTGCGCGATGACCGTGCCGCTCGGCGCGCATGGCCTTCGCTTCATGCCGTTCATCAACGGTGGCGGCGGGCCCGAAGGCGCTTCCGCAGGGTTCATCGGCCTCACCTCGCATCATGACCGCTCGCACATGGCCCGCGCCGTGGTCGATGCAGTGGCGGCGCTGCACGCGAGGCACCTGGCCCGGCTTGCGTCGTTCGGCCTGGGCGTGCGCGGCCGGGTGGCGGCACTGGGCGGCGGCGCGCGCGACGCGCGGCTGGTGCGGCTCATCGCATCCTTCCTCGGCCACCCGCTCGAGCGCTGCGGCGACGACGAGACCGGCGCGCGCGGCGCCGCGCTCTACGCCGCCCAATCGCAGGGCGCCGGCCTGCCCCAGCCTTCCATCGAAGTGGTGGAACACGACACGCAAGAGGCTACCGCCCACGCGGACTATTACGACAGCTTCCACGAACTGGTGGACACCCTCGCACCCGCGTTCGCGCAACTGGCGGAGGCACGGCAATGAGCGAGCAGCGTTCCGCATTCACGCGCTGCGTCTCGCTGGCGGGCGCGCATTTCTCCACGGTGATCGTGGGTGCCGGCATCAATGGCGCGGGTGTGTTCCGCGACCTGTCGCTGCAGGGCGTGCATTGCCTCATCGTCGACAAGGGCGACTTCGCGGCCGGTGCGAGCAGTGCGCCGTCGCGCATGATCCACGGCGGCCTGCGCTACCTCGAGAACGGTGATTTTTCGCTGGTGGCCGAGGCCACGCGCGAACGCAACCTGCTGCTGCGCAATGCGCCGCACCTGGTGCGGCCGCTCAAGACGGTGGTGCCGCTGTCGAGCCACTTCGGCGGGCTGTTCGGCAGCATCTTGCGCTTTGTCGGCTTCACCCCGTCGCCGCGCACGCGCGGACTGTTCGCCGTGGCCCTGGGGCTGCGGCTGTATGACCTGCTCGGGCGCCGCCAACGCCGCATGCCCGGCCACCAGATCTCGCGCGTGCCCTCGGCCGACGGTGCGCTGTTTCGTGCGTCGGTGCGCTGGACGGCCACCTACTTCGACGCGTGGATCAGCCACCCCGAGTGGTTGATCATGGAACTGCTGGCCGACGCGCACCGCGACGAGCCACGGTCCGCCGCCGCCAACTACTGCCGCGTGGTGCGCTGCGAAGGCAACGCCGTCACGCTGCGCGACGAGATCACCGGCGAAGAGGTGCAAGTCACGGCGGACACGGTGGTCAACGCCACCGGCGCGTGGCTGGACCGCTCGGCCGCGGCGCTGAACGGCGCGGGCGCGCGCATCATGGGCACGAAGGGCTCGCACTTGGTCCTGGACCATCCGGCGCTGTGGGACTCGCTGGACGGCCGCATGGCCTACTTCGAGGCCTCCGATGGGCGTGTCTGCATCGTCTACCCCTTCCTCGACCGCATCCTGGTCGGTTCCACCGACATCCCCGTCGACGACCCGGACCAGGTCGCCACCGAGCCGGCCGAGATCGACTACCTGCTGGACGTGTTGCGCGAACTGTTCCCGCAACTGCGCTTCGCCCTCGCCGACGTGGTCTACACCTACGTCGGCGTGCGCCCGCTGGCACGCTCGGACGCCGACCGGCCGGGACAGATCTCGCGCGACCATGCCGTCGCCATCGACCCGCCCAATGCGACGCGCAGCGTGCCCATGATCTGCCTGGTGGGCGGCAAGTGGACCACCTTCCGCGCGCTGGCGACGGAGGCGGCGGACGAAGTGCTGCGCCTGTTGGGCGTGCCGCGCACGCAATCGACCGAGCTGCTGCCCATCGGCGGCGGGGCGGACTGGCCGGCGGACACCACGTCGATGGCCGGCTTCCTCGCACGCATCGAGGCGGCGACGGGCCTGGACGCGCAACGCGTCGCGGATCTCGTCAGCCGCTACGGCTCCCGCGCGCAAACACTGGCGGAAACGTTCGCGGCCGACGGCGACGTGCGGTTGCGGCACGCGCCCGCCTACTCCGTCGGCGAGATTCGCTACCTCTGCCTGCACACCGGCGTCACGCACCTCGTGGACCTCGTGATCCGCCGCACGCTGCTGGCCATTCGTGGCCATGTGACGGAGGCTCTGCTGTCGGAGCTGACGGAGATCGCCGCGTCAGCGCTGCACTGGGACAGCCCACGGCGGCTCGAAGAGTTCCAGGCCTGCTTTGAAACACTGCGCGACCGGCATCACGTGCGATTCGAGCCTGTACGGCAACCGCTGCCGGAGGTTTCTGTTTTCGATGCATCATTGCGCTCCGACCCGATCACTACCCCGCTTGCCACGTGAACAGTTCGACCTTTCCGACTCCCGCCCTCGACCGAAATTCCGGCTCCCCCCTGTGGGCGCAGTTCCGCGACGCATTGCGAGCGCAGATCCTCGGCGGCGAGTTCCCCGCAGGCACCAAGCTGCCCACCGAAGCACAGCTCGGCGAGCAGTACGGCATTTCAAGAATCGTTGTCAGGGAGGCATTGGCCGACCTGGTGCGCAACGGCCTCATCTACAAGATCCGAGGCCAGGGCGCTTTCATCCAGGCGCGAGAGCGGGACGAAGACTTCGTCTCCACTGTGCTGGGCTTTTCCGACGAGATGCAGCGCAAGGGCCGCACCGTGCGCACCCAGGTGTTGCAGCAGGAATTGCGCGAAGCCAACGAGCGTGAGGCGCGCTCGCTGGACCTGAAGCCCGGCGACCAGGTCGTCGCGCTCAGGCGCCTGCGCAGCGTCGACGATGAGCTTCAGTTGCTGGTGGAGACGGCCGTGCCCGCCGACCTGGCGCCCGGGCTGCACCGCACGCGGCTGGAGAACCGCTCGCTGTACGACGTGCTGCGCCGGCAATACGGCCTGCGCATCGTGCGCGCCGAACGCTGGATCGACGCCGTCATGCCGGATCAACCGACCAGCAACCTGCTGGGCATCACCGGCGTCGAGCCCCTGATGCGCATCGAGTCCATCGCGTACAGCAGCAACGGCCGGCCGCTGGAGCACTACACCGCGCTCCACCGCTGCCAGTCGAGCCGTCTGCACGTGCAGACGACGACGTAGGCAAAGGGCGGGCTAACGGTAGACCGGCACGGTCCCGGAGCCCGTGCGCCGGTCACCTTCCGCCACCATCTTCCGACGAAGTTCGGCGATGCGGTTTTCTCCGGCCTCGAGGGCTTGCGCCGTCGTGTGGACGGAATAGTTGCCCAGATGCAGATCGTGCTCGTGTGGTGCGGCCGAACCGAGGACAAATACTGCATCTTCCGCGCCAGTGTTTTTCAGCGCGATCGGAGCTTCACTGTCTTCGAACACGGCCATCTCGCCGGCGGGTACGGGCGCTTCAGCATCCACCGCACCCGAGGCCACGGCCATCCACGCGACCGAATGCCCCGCTGGCGGCTGGTACGTCCACGATTCGCCGGGCCGCAACGTCACAAGCAGGTAGTTGACGCCGCCCCACGCCGGCACGGGACTGTCCACGCCGGCGTAGCTGCCGACGATGACGTGCGCCGGCCCCGCGCGCCGCATGGCGTCCGCTTCGATGTAGCGGCTTTGCGGCGGCGCGTTCTCGAGCTCGGGCGGCAGCGCCAGCCAGAGCTGGAAGCCCTGCACGCGCGGCACGTCGGCCGGGGACATTTCCTGCCCGTGCCAGACGCCGCCGCCGGCCCGCATCCATTCGACGGCGCCGTAGCCCAGCGTGCCCGAACCGGCTTCCGCGTCTTCGAAATGCATCTGGCCTTTCGCCAAGACAGTGACGGTGGCGATGCCCGAGTGCGGATGAATCGGCATCCGGGGGCCCGCCGGCCCGCGCAGGTCCATGTCGAAGATGTCGAGGAAGACGAAAGGCTTGAGATATTCACCCAGGTCGGAAGGGCTCATCAGCCGCGTGATGGGGCCGTGGCCCTGGCCTCGGGTGCGGTGCAGGATGCGGCGGGCGGTGGAGGTATTCATGTTCCGTATGTTGGGGCCGCTGATGCGTCTTCACTAGACCCCAAACTCACGCCACACCGTTGCTGGAAATGGGACGATGCCGCGAAGAGGCATGTCAAATATTTTTGATACCGATAAGTTCAATATATTTGACATATCGTTTGGGCGTCGATACCCTGCCAGTCATGCCCTTACTGAAGGAACTCGGCGCTGCGGTCCGCCAGCGAAGGCGAGAGATGGGACTGAGCCAGCAGCAGTTGGCTCACCTCGTCGAGTTGTCGCGAGCCACCATCAACGAGCTTGAAATGGGCAAACTCAAAGACTTAAGCGCGCGCCGGATCGAGCGCCTCGCAAACGAGCTAGGCTTCGCCGTGGGACTCGTCGGCACACTGCGCCCCAAGGGCAGGGGCGCGCTGAAAGTGGCGGCTGGGATTGCCAGCGTGCCGTACAAGGCCGAGATGCCAGCCAGCGCGCTGTTCGACTCCCTCAAAGCCGGGGTTGTCGCGCCCGCGTACATCCCGCATCTGCGAACCCTGTTGGACGAGGCACCGGTGGCCATCCTTGCAGAGATCGCCGACGAGCTCGAGTCGCACGGCTTGCCAAAATTGGCGACATGGAAGCGGATGGGTATGCTCGCTGGCGTACTGAGATGCGATAGGCCCTTGTGGCAAAGCCTCGCGAAATGAGGCTGACACACATGCGCATCGTCGCGCACTTGCTGCTCGTGTGTCTTGCAGCAGCCGCCCTCCTCGCGCACGCACAGCCGCAGGCCCCCGCGGCCGGCGCGCTGGCGCAGCACCTCGTCGGCAGCGCGCAGCCGGAGCGCTTGATCGAATCGTTCGGCGGCGCGCTGGAAAGGCGCCTGCCGCATCGCGTGGTGCGCAAGGGCGAACACACTTCGGCACTGCCTTCCGCGGCCGGCGAAATCGCATTCACCTATGCCCATGAAGGAACACGCCGCAACGTCGACGACTATCTGGCGAACCAGCGCGTCACCGGCTTGCTGGCGATCAAGGACGACACCGTCGTGCTGGAGCGTTATCGCCATGGACACAACGCCGGTAGTCGCTTCCTGTCTGCGTCGATGGCGAAGTCGATCGTCGGCCTGCTGGTCGGGGTTGCGCTGCACGAGGGCCACATCCGGTCCATCGACGATCTCGCGAAGGTCTATGTGCCCGCGCTGTCAGGCAACCCGTACGGCGAGACCTCGATCCGCCACCTGTTGCAGATGTCGTCCGGCATCGATTTCGCCGAGCGCTATGACGGGCGCGACGACCTGGTGGCCCTCATTCAAAACACAATCGGCCAGCAGTCCGCGGGCGGCGCCGCCGTGCTCGTGCCGTATGGCAAACGGCGTGTCGATGCCGGCAAGGTGTTCTATTACTCCTCGGCCGACACGCAGGCGCTGGGCCTGGTGCTGCGCGGCGCGACGGGCGTGCCTGTCGCGGACTACTTCGGCACGCGCATATGGCAGCCGATGGGCGCGCAGGACGACGCGAGCTTCCTCATCGACGCGGCCGGGCAGGAAGCCACCTTCGCCTTCCTGCACGCCACGCTGCGGGACTTCGGGCGTTTGGGACGGCTGCTCGCGAACGGCGGCGCGGCCCGCGGCAAGCAGGTCATCCCGCCGGCGTGGCTGCAAGAAGCCACCGAAGGCAGCCAGCCGCACATGCAGCCTTTCGTCGCCAGCTCGTACTTCGGCTACGGCTACCACTTCTGGACGTTCCCCGGCGCGAAGCGGCGCTTCGCGCTCATCGGCGTGAGGGGCCAGGTGATCTTCGTCGATCCTGAACTTCGCCTGGTCCTGGTCCAGACCGCGGCCTGGAAGACCCCTGGCGACCGGGCCGCCCGCGCGGAATTGCTGGCGTTGTGGCGCGGACTCGTGGAGCACTACGGCAGCTGGTAGCGCGCCCTCGCGCGGCCGCATCCACAGGAGTGGCGTCCTCCGAGGACGCGGCACTCTGGTTGTAGCGGCGCGATTGCAGCGTCTGGCGCCGCCGACGTGTGCACCTGGACATTGACGTGGGCGCAAGGCGCAGAATCGCTGCTTCGATCACCCACGGCACCCTCATGAAACTCAAGAAGATCGCTCTCGGCCTCGTCGCCGTCCTGGCAGTGGCCGCGACAGCCGGCTGGTTCACGCTGGACAAGGAAACGCGTGGCCTGCTTGCCACGGTGCCCACCAACCGCGACCTGCTGTTCTGGAGCCAGCCGCAGCGCGACGCTGCGTTCCGCGCGCTCGATCGCCTGCCCGTGCTGGCCAAGTCGCGCCTTGTTGCGGCTGGCGGAACGGCGACGCCGTTGCCGCCCGGCCCGCCGCTCAAACTGCCCGTGGATATCGACGCCTACATGGCCGGCCAGCGCAGCGCGGCGCTGCTGATCGTGCACGACGGCAAGCTGCGCATGGAGCGCTACGGCCTGGGCTTTGACGGCAGCGGGCGCTGGACATCGTTCTCCGTCGCGAAATCGATGACGTCGACGCTGGTGGGCGCCGCCATCCGCGACGGGCACATCAAGAGCATGGACGACAAGGTCAGCGACTACATCCCGCAGATGAAGGGCTCGGCCTACGACGAAGTGAGCGTGCGCCAGTTACTGACGATGACCTCGGGCATCGCCTGGAATGAAGACTATGCGGACCCGAAGTCGGATGTGGCGCAGTTCAACAAGCACCAGCCCGAAGAAGGCGTCGATGCGCTGGTGAGCTACATGCGGCGCCTGCCGCGCGCGGTACCGGCCGGCACGCGCTGGAACTACAGCACGGGCGAGACCAATCTGGTCGGCATCCTCGTCAGCCAGGCAGTGAAGAAGCCGCTGGCCACGTACCTCTCAGAGAAGGTGTGGGCGCCCGCCGGCATGGAGCAGCAAGCCACCTGGCTTTTGAGCAAGACCGGGCAAGAGATCAGCGGCTGCTGCATCCAGGCGGCTGCACGGGACTATGCGCGCTTCGGGCAGTTCATCCTCGGCGGTGCGCGCGTCAACGGCCAGGCCATCGTGCCGGACGGTTGGCTGGCCGAAGCCACGAGCAAACGCACCGGCATCGGCCAGGATGGGCGCGGGTACGGATATCAGTGGTGGACGTATGACGACGGTAGCTTCGCAGCGCGCGGGATCTTCGGGCAGGGGATCTTCATCGACCCGAAGCGGAAGATCGTGATCGTGTCGAATGCGAATTGGGCTGGGGGTGCGAGGGATAAGGAAGCGAGCCCGGCGCGGGAAGCGTTCTACAAGGCGGTGCAGAAGGCGGTGGATGATGAGGTGGGCGGAGCGCCGGCCGCCGTCCAACCGAAGTGATCGACGGGGACGCGTGCGACGACCGTCACAACGCTTCCCCCCCTTCATTCAGCACGTTCAAGTACGCGTCGTACACGAACACGCGATTCCTTCTTTGCCCGGTCAGTTCCCGCGCAATCCCCATCTCCACCAGCGCCACCATCGCCTTGCTCGCCGTCGGAAAACTGATGCCGGCCGTCGCGCCGATCTGCCGCAGGCTGCACAACGGTCGCTGGCGCAGCGTGTCGAGCACCCGCAGCACGCTGGCGTTGCGCCCACGCATTTCCTGCACGCGCTGCGTGTCCTGCCGGAACAGTTCCACCAGGCGCCGTGCCGTCTGTACCGCGCTCTCGGCCGTCTGCTCCACGCCTTCGAGGAAAAAGTCGACCCACGCCTCCCAGTCGCCTTCGACACGCACCCGGTCCAGCAGCTCGTAGTAGATGGTGCGGTGCTGCTTCAAGTAGAGGCTGAGGTACAGCAGCGGCTGGCGCAGTACGCCGCCTTCGTGGAGCATCATGGCAATCAACAGGCGGCCCAGACGCCCGTTGCCATCCAGGAACGGGTGAATGGTTTCGAACTGCACATGCGCCAACGCGGCCTTGATCAGAACCGGCAGCCTGCCGGCCGGCGCTTCGTCGTGGATGAAAGCCTCCAGCGCTGCCATGCAGGCTTCGACCTCATTCGGCGGCGGCGGCACGAATCGCGCGTTGCCCGGCCGGGTGCCGCCGATCCAGTTCTGGCTGCGGCGAAACTCACCGGGGTCCTTGTCGCTGCCGCGCCCCCGCGCCATCAGCTGCGCGTGCATCTCGCGCAGCAGCCGGTTGCACAAGGGAAAGCCTTCGCGCAAGCGGGCCATGCCGTGCTCCAGCGCAGCGACGTAGTCGGAAACTTCGACCACGTCGTCGAAAGGAACGCCGGGCAGTTCGTTCAGCTCGAACAGCAGCAGGTCCGACAGGGATGATTGCGTGCCCTCGATCTGCGATGACAGCACGGCCTCGCGCCGCACGTAGGCATAGAGAAAGAGCTGCGGATCGGGCAGCAGGAGCGCGATGCTGTCCAGCCGCCCCAGGGCCAGAGTGGCTCGCTCCAGCAGGGCTTGGCGCTCGCCGGTCAGCTCGAGTGCAAACGTCGGGGGCAGTGGGTGCGGTACGAAGGCGCGGACGGTTTCACTGCCAGCAACGCTACTGGCGTAGCGACCCGTGGCTTCACGGCGCATGGCGAGGCCTTGCTGCGAAGTTTGAATAAGATAATTTCTTATTAAACACAAACGGACTTTACTTTAATAATTTCGCTGACTCAACTGCAAGCACGAAGCCCGCAAAGCAGGTTTTTCGTCATTGCATTCGTTTTAGTCACGTATATTCGACATTTCGGACTATTAATACCATTCGAAGTATCAAATAAAGTATCGCCATGGAAAAGCCCAAGGCCGTACTGTTCGACGCCTACGGCACGCTGTTCGACGTGTACAGCGTGGGCCTGCTCGCGGAACAGCTGTTTCCGGGCCAGGGTGCGGCGCTGGGCGTGCTCTGGCGCGACAAGCAGATCGAATACACGCGGTTGGTCACCACCAGCAACGGTGGCGAGCACTACAAGCCGTTCTGGGAACTGACGCGCGCCGGCCTGCGCTTTGCGTGCAAGCGCCTTTCGCTCGATCTCACGCCCGCGAGCGAAGAGCGGCTGATGAACCAGTACCGCCATCTCTCCGCCTTCCCTGAAAACAAGGAAGTGCTGGCCGCGCTCAAGGCCCGTGGCGTGGTCACGGGCATCCTGTCCAACGGCGACCCGGAGATGCTGGGCGTGGCCGTGCGCAGCGCGGGGCTGGATGGCCTGCTCGATCACGTGCTGAGCGTCGACGCCGTGCGCAAATACAAGACCCATCCCGATGCCTATGCGTTGGGGCCCCAGGCAACCAAGCTGGAGCGCAAGCAGATCGCCTTCGTCAGCTGCAACGGCTGGGACGCGCTGGCCGCCACCTGGTACGGATTTCGCACGCTGTGGGTCAACCGCTACCAATTGCCATTCGAGGAACTGGGCACGCAGCCCACACGCACCGGCACGAGCCTGCGCGATGTCCTCGGCTTTTTTTGATCAACATTCATCCTGGAGAAGAACCATGACCTCCCGCACATCAGTTCACGGCCTGCAAGTCGCGACCGAGCTTCACAGTTTCATCGAACAGAAAGTGCTGCCCGGCACCGGCGTGGACAGCGCCGCTTTCTGGAAGGGCTTCGACGCGATCGTCGCTGACCTCGCGCCCAAGAACATCGCCTTGCTGGCCGAACGCGACCGCCTGCAAACCGAGATGGACAGCTGGCACAAGGCCAACCCGGGCCCGATCCGCGACATGAAGGCCTATCGCGCCTTCCTGGAAAAAATCGGCTACCTGGTGCCGGCACCTGCGCAGGTGACGGCGACCACGACCAACGTCGATGACGAGCTGGCGCTGCAGGCCGGCCCGCAGCTGGTGGTGCCTGTCCTCAACGCCCGCTACGCGCTGAACGCGGCCAACGCGCGCTGGGGCTCGCTGTACGACGCGCTCTATGGCACCGACGTGATCCCTGAAACCGAAGGCGTCGAAAAGGGCAAGGGCTACAACCCCGCGCGCGGCGCCAAGGTCATCGCCTACGCCCGCAAGACACTGGACCAGGCGGCGCCGCTGGCAGAAGGTTCACACGCCGACGCCACGGGCTACAAAGTCGACGGCGGCAAGCTGGCCGTGAGCCTGAAGGACGGCAAGACGACGGGCCTGAAGGACGCCGCGCAGTTCGCCGGCTACCAGGGCGACGCGGCCGCGCCTTCTTCGGTGCTGATCAAGCACAACGACATCCACATCGACATCCAGATCGACCGCAGCACCGCCATCGGCAAGACCGATGCCGCCGGCGTGAGCGACGTGGTGCTGGAAGCCGCGCTGTCCACCATCCTCGACCTGGAAGACTCGGTGGCCGTGGTGGATGCAGAAGACAAGGTGCTGGCGTACAGCAACTGGCTGGGCATCCTGCAGGGCACGTTGACCGAGCAGGTGTCCAAGGGCGGCAAGACCTTCACGCGCGGGCTCAACCCCGACCGCGTGTATACCGGCCCGAACGGCGGCGAAGTGACGCTGCACGGCCGCTCGCTGATGTTCGTGCGCAATGTCGGCCACCTGATGACCAACCCCGCCATCCTGTATGGGGACGGCAAGGAAATCCCGGAAGGCATTCTCGACGCGGTGGTCACCACCGCCATCGCCATCCATGACCTGAAGCGCAAGGACCAGCCGGGCATCAAGAACTCGCGCAAGGGCTCGGTCTACATCGTCAAGCCCAAGATGCACGGCCCGGCCGAAGCGGCCTTTGCCTCGGAGCTGTTCAGCCGCGTCGAGAAGGTGCTGGGCCTGCCGGAGAACACCGTCAAGCTGGGCATCATGGACGAAGAGCGCCGCACCAGCGTCAACCTCAAGGCCTGTATCGCCGAAACGGCGGCTCGCGTGGCCTTCATCAACACGGGCTTCCTGGACCGCACGGGCGACGAGATCCACACCGCCATGCATGCGGGCGCGATGATGCGCAAGCCGCTGATGAAGAACACCAACTGGCTGCGCGCTTACGAGATGAGCAACGTGCAGATCGGCCTGGCCTGCGGGCTTCGCGGCCGCGCCCAGATCGGCAAGGGCATGTGGGCCATGCCCGACCTGATGGCCGAGATGATGAAGCAGAAGATCGCGCATCCGCAGGCCGGCGCCAACACGGCGTGGGTGCCCTCGCCCACCGCCGCGACGCTGCACGCGCTGCACTACCACCAGGTCAACGTGGCCGAGTTGCAAAAGAGCATGGAGATCTTCGTGAACGAGAAGAAGTCGCTGGCGATGGAAGAGAACCTGCTCGACGCGATCCTGCAGATTCCCACGGCGCTGATGCCCTTCTGGACCGACGCCGAGATCCAGGCGGAACTGGACAACAACGCCCAGGGCATCCTCGGCTACGTGGTGCGCTGGGTCGACCAGGGCGTGGGCTGCTCCAAGGTGCCCGACATCCACAACGTGGGCCTGATGGAAGACCGCGCCACGCTGCGCATCTCCAGCCAGCACATCGCCAACTGGCTGCTGCACGGCGTGGCGTCGAAAGAGCGCGTCGAGCAAACCATGCGCCGCATGGCCGCCGTGGTGGACGGCCAGAACGCGGGCGACCCGCTTTACAAGCCGATGGCCGGGAATTTCGAGAAGTCGGCCGCGTACCAGGCTGCTTGCGACCTGGTGTTCAAGGGCCTGGAGCAGCCGAGCGGCTACACCGAGCCGCTGCTGCATGCCTGGCGCTTGAAGGTGAAGGCTGGGACCGCCTGACCTCACCGTTCAGGGGGCCTGTGGGGCCCGTGCGACGATAATGCGTAACCGGATATTTCGAGAACGCGCACATCCCCGGTTCACGTGCTAAAAAGTTGCTACATAACGTTTCGGTGCTGAGGGGTACCGAAACGTTGCGCTTTTCAGGCCACAAGCAACAACATGGCTACGCATTCCACCGCTCTGCAACACTGTTTCAATGAGGTCGCCACATCGGCGCCGATGGCGCTGGAGCGGTGCCTGAATCAGGTCGTCACTTCGCTGCAAGACGCGGAGCTCAAAACCAGCCAATCGGGCGACCGCACCGAACTCGGCGAGGCCTGGCGCGAGCTGCAGCGGCAACAGCCGGTTTGGTGCAAACGGTACCCCGACGAACTGCGCGCCGCGTTCACCGCCGACCAGGGCAAGGACGCAGCTGCACGCGCGCCCGCGGCACGGCATACGCCCAACCTCGAGCTGTCGCTGATGGACGACTCCGCCATCGACGGCGCCATCGAGTCCTCGCGCCTGGTGAGCCACGTGATGCCCATCGTCGAACGGCCGGTGTCGGAACTCGACGCGCTGGTCAGTTCCGCGATGGGGCTGGCCACCGTGCGGCCGGAGCTGAACCCCCTGCGTCCGGAAATCTTCGCGCAAAGCTTGCGGGCCCTGATCAACGGCGCACAGGTCAAGCCCGCCACCGGATCGCTCTGGATGAAGCACATGGCCGAGCCGCTCGGCCAGGAGTTGCAAAGCCTTTACCAACGGCTGGTCACACAGCTGAAGGACGCGAATGTCCAGGCCGCCGAATACCGCGTTACGCAGGCAGCAGGCGCGCCGGCGCGCGCGCAGGGCGCACCGGGTGTTGCTGCTGATGCGGCTGCCGATGGCAGCGGTGGTGCCAGCAATAGTGGCGGTGGCAGCGGCAGTACCGGTGCCCAGGCCAACCGGGGCAGCACGCCGTCCGCGGGCGGCCACCCTGGGTCCGCGGGCCAGGAGTTGCCATCGGGTTTCGCCTCGCTTTCCAGCCGGCAGATCAGCCACGCCCTGCTGCGCGACTTCGTGTCGCACGGGGCCGGCGAGCACGCGACGCAGGTATTGCCGGCGTCGTACTACGCGGAAGTGGACCGCGAACTGGAGCGGCTACAAGCCGAAGCCCAGGGCGAGCGCGATGTCGCACCCGAACCGCCCGTCCCGGCCAGTTACCGCGACATGCCCGCGGTGGACCGCCCCCAGCGCAACATCGGCGTCCAGAGCCGGCTGAACAGCGAGGTCTGGGGCGATTACGCGCATTCGCACGAGCGCTCGCTGGTGCGCACGCGGCTGCGCAAGGACGCCACCCAGGTAGCGCAGGTGCTGGGCCTGGAACTGGTTCGCAAGGTGGTCAACCAGATCGCGCAGGATCCGCGGCTGCTCGGCCCGGTGCGCGAAGCGATCGTGGCGCTGGAGCCGTCGCTGCTGCGCCTGGCCATGGTGGATCCGCGCTTCTTCACCGAAGAAGAACACCCGGGCCGGCTGCTGATGGAGCGCGTGGCGCTGCGCAGCTTCAAGTACAACGACGAGTTCAGCAAGGAATTTGCGAGCTTCTTCGACGGCGTGCAGGGTTCGTTCAACGAGCTGAACAAGGCCGAGATTCCCGACGCCCAGCCCTTCGATCTGATGCTCAAGGGACTCGAGGCCGTGTGGGCGGAGCAGGACCGCATCGAGTCCGACCCGCTGGAGCAGGCGGTCGCCGCGATGCGGTTCGCCGAACGCCGCCAGGCCGAAGCCGACCAGATCGCCTGGGGCCTGAGCACCCGGCCCGACCTGGAAACCGTGCCGTCGGTGGTGCAGGATTTCCTGTTCGGGCCATGGGCCCTGGTGCTGGCGCACGCGCGGCTCACCGACGGCGCCAACCGCATCGACCCGCAGGGCTATCTCTCCGTCATTACCGATCTGCTCTGGAGCGTGAAGCCGGAAGTGACGATGCGCCAGCCGGCACAGCTCTTCGAGCGGATCCCGCCCCTGCTGGCCAAGCTGCGCGAGGGTCTCGCGCTGGTGGGGCAGGAAGCCGATGAATCGTTTTTCCAGGAGCTGATGGAACTGCATCGCCCGGTGCTCAAGCTGCGCCGTGCGAAGTCGCGGCAGGACGCTCTCGAGTCCGGGCACGCGCCGCTCAGTGCGATGGACGCCGATCGCGTGCGGCTGGAGGACCCCGATCCCGAGGAGAAAGCCGCCAAGTCCGGCCAGCCCTGGATGAGCGCCAACGAGCTGAGCGCACTGGGTTTCCAGGAGACGATGCCCACCGACATGGCGCAGCTGTGGGCGGAAGAAGAGACCTCGCGGCCGGCGCCGTTGGAGCCCGCCCCGGCAGTGGCCGTGGCAGTGGCCAAAGCGCCGCCGCCGCCCGCCGTCGTGCTGGACCCGGACACCGTGCTGGCCAACCTGCGCGAAGGCGACTGGATCGACCTGTATTCCAAGCGCCGCTGGCTGCGCGCCCAGCTGATCTGGGCCAGCACCAAGGGCACGCTGTTCATGTTCGTGAGCCACGGCGGGCAGCCGCACTCGATGACCAAGCGGATCTGCGAGCGGTTGATCCGCGACCGCTTCCTGCGCCCGGTGCGCATGCACGGCGTGGTGGCCGGCGCCCTCGACGCCGTGGGGCGTGAAGAACCTGCCGACGCGACGGCCTGAAACTGCTACTTGGGGACACGCCGGGTCCCGGGCGCTGATGATAAAGGTTACAGTTCGCTCATGCGCAGCGGAGAGGCAGTCAAATTCAAGGTGTTGACGACGGCGGATACGCCGGCTCGCGAGTTGAGCGACGCCGACGCGCGCCGTCAGGCCGCGCGCGTCGAGGCCATCGCGCGGGCCCAGCACGAACTGGCGGTGAGCGATGCGGATGAACAAGCGCTGACGGCGCGCATCGCCGAAATGGCGCAGGACGTCCTGGCCGCCGACGGCGCCGCGTTCGGGGTGTTGGAGGGCAACGGGCTGCGCGTGCGATCGGTCTACGGCGTCGCGCTGGACCAGGTCGGCACCCTCGTGCCCCTCGAGGGCAGCCTCTCGGGACTGACCGTGTGCTCTCAGCGGATTCTGCGCAGCGACGACGTCGACACCGACCGGCGCGTGCACCGCACGGTCCCGCCGCAGCCCTGGAAGTCCATCATGTGCGCGCCGTTGCGCCAGAGGCAGGAGACGGTGGGCGTCATCAGCGTGATGTCGCTGCAGCCCGGCTTCTTCACGCAGGCAGACGAGACCGCGCTCGAGCTTCTGGCCGAGTCGCTGGGTGCGGTGCTGCAGCGGCGCCGCCATGCCGCGCAGCTGGCGGCGTCGGAGTCGCAGTACAAATCGCTCTTCATCGACAACCCGCAGCCGATGTGCGTGTACGACCCCGGCACGCTGAAGTTCCTGGCCGTCAACGCCGCGTGGGTGGCGCAGTACGGGCGCAGCGAGGCCGAGTTCCTGGCCATGTCCATCGAAGCGATGCGACCGCCGGAGGATGTCGAGGCCTGGCGCCGGGAGATGGCCGCCAAGCCGTTGGTCGGCCCGGCCCGGCGCCGTGGCCGCCACCAGCGCAAGAACGGCGAGGTGATCCACGTCGACACCTTCTCGAACGACATCCTCTTCGAAGGCCGCGCCGCCAGGCTGGTGCTGGCGATCGACATCACCGAGCAGCTCGACGCCTCGGACGGCCTTCGCCGCAGCGAGGCACGCTTTCGCGCCCTGACGGAGCTGTCGGTCGACTGGTACTGGGAGCAGGACGCGCAGTTCCGTTTCATCGCCATCGAAGGCGGCGGCAGCACGTACCCGCCGGGCCTGCTGCCACCGGGGCAGATACTGGGCAAGGCGCGGTGGGAGCTGGAAGACACGGAGGCCGACGAGGACGCCTGGGTGCAGCATCGCGCCCAGCTGGAACGGCATGAGCCGTTCCGCGACTTCGTGGTGCGCCGGCGCATTGCGGACGGCAGCGTGCGGCAGCTGGCCCTGGCGGGTGTGCCCGTTTTCGACGGCCAGGGCCGCTTCACCGGCTATCGCGGCGTGGGCCGCGACATCACCGACCAGCGGCGCGCGCAGGACGAGATCGCGCGCCTGAACGCGGAGCTGGAAGAGCGCGTGGGGCTTCGCACCGCGCAGCTGGAAGCAGCCAACGCCGAACTCGAAGCCTTCTCGTATTCCATCGCGCACGATCTGCGTTCGCCGCTCACGTCCATCGACGGTTTCAGCCACTCGCTGGACGAACTGTGCTCGCCCGCGCTGGGCGAGCAGGGCCGCCACTACGTGCGCCGCATCCGCGCCGGCGTGCGGCAGATGAGCGAACTCACGGACGCCATGCTCTCGCTCGCGCAATTGTCGCGCGTGCGGCTGAGGTGGGAGCCCGTCGATTTGGCGGAGATCGCGCGCAAGGTGTTCGCGCAGCTGCGCGAAGGCGAGCCGCACCGCGAAGGCACGCTGGAGACGCCGAGCCGCCTGCCTGCGCACGGCGACCCGCGCCTCTTGGCCCAGGTCGTCGCCAACCTGGTGGGCAACGCGTGGAAATTTTCGGCCCACAAACCCATCGCGTCGATCCGGTTCGGCTGCACGAAGCAGGATGCCGGCGACCCGGTCTACTTCGTCGCCGACAACGGGGCGGGCTTCGACATGGCGCATGCCTCGCGACTGTTCGGCGCCTTCCAGCGCCTGCACTCGCCCAGCGAGTTCGACGGCACGGGCATCGGGCTGGCGCTGGTGCAGAAGATCGTCACGCGGCACGGCGGACGGATCTGGGCGCACGCGGTGCCGGGCCGGGGGGCGACTTTCTATTTCACGCTGGCGGACGAGCCGCTCACCTGAATGCGGCGGGAGAGTTCGCTGCTGCGCGCGATCAGGAAGTCGTGCAGCAGCCGCGGGTACTCGGCCGACACCGCTTGATTGACCGACGGCCGCGCGGCCAGGGCTTGGCGCCAGGCGTGGACTCTGGGCGTCTCTCCGAAAAGGCCGGCCTCGCCCAGCGACTCGAACACGTCGAAGTAGCGAAACACCGGGCCGAACACCGCGTCGACCAGCCCGAAGCGTGCGCCGGCAAACCATGGGCCGCCGGCGTGCAGCGCTTGTTCCACCTGCATGAACTTTGCGCCCAGCTCTTCGCGGCGTGCCTGCAACGCCGGCGCATCGGGCGCGTTGTAGAACGCCGCGATGGTGTTGAGGATGGCCGAGCCGAACTCCATCCAGCCCCGTTCGCGTGCGCGCTCCAGGGCGCCCTGCGGATGCAGCCGCGGCGCGAGCGTTTCGTCGAGGTATTCGCAGATCACCGCGGATTCGAACAGGGGCTCGTCCTGCACCAGCAGCACCGGCGTCTTGCCCAAGGGCGAGATGGCCCGGAACCAGTCGGGCTTGGCCGCCAGGTCGACATGGCGCCGCTCGAACGGCACGCCCTTTTCGGCGAGCACGATGGCGGCTCGCTGCACGTAGGGGCACAAGTGATGGCTGACGAGCGTGTAGTGGTGCATGGGGCCGTGTTCCGTTTGCGTGGAGGGGAAGCGAACTGTAGGATTGCAAAGTCGCAATGAAAATAGGCGTCCATGAAAACTGGCATTGCAAGATCGCAATATGCGTTGACGGCGTCCGACCTCGAGTTGTTGCTCGCGCTGGTGCGCGGCGGAACGTTGGCGGAAGCGGCGGAACGCCTGGCCGCCGACGCATCGACCGTGTTTCGCGGCGTGCAGCGCATCGAGAAGAGCCTCGGCCAGCGGCTGTTCGAGCGCACTCGCCAGGGCTACCTCGCGTCGGAGGCGACGCTGGAGATCGCGCGCCATGCCGAGCGCATCGAAGCCGAGCTGGAAGCAGCGCGCCTCGCGACGCAGGGAAAGGATGCAGAGGTGACCGGGCGGGTCCGCGTCACCACCACCGACTCGGTCTTGCGCGGCCTGGTGCTGCCCTGCCTGCCCGCGCTGGCGGCGAAACACCCGCTATTGCAACTCGAGTTGCGATCCGCCAACGAACTGGTGAGCCTGACGCGTCGCGATGCCGACCTGGCGCTGCGTGCCACGCCCAAGGCGCCCGACCATCTGGTGGGCCGGCACTTCGGCGCGATCCGCTTCGTGCCATGCGTCGCGCGGGCAATGCCGGCCGCGCGGCGGCGCAAGCCCCTCGCCGAGCACGACTGGATCGCGCCCGACGAAGCCATGCCCGATCACCCATCCGTGCGCTGGCGCCGCAAGCACCTGCCCAAGCTCGCGCCTCGGCACCTGGTGGATGGAATCGTCGCGGTCGTCGATGCAGTGAAGGCGGGCCTGGGGGTGGGCATCGTGCCGCTCTTCATGCTGGAGGCGGAGCCGCAATTGGTCGCGCTTTCGGAGCCGCTGGAGGGTTGCGAGTCGCAGCTGTGGCTGTTGGCGCACCCGGAGTCCCGGCACCTCCGGCGGATCGCCGCGGTGTACCAGCACTTCGCGCAGGCAATCCGGTTGCCGGATAAACTGAAGCGATGACACTCGACACCGTTTCCACAGCCGAGCGCTGCCCTTTGTGCGGGCAGGGCAATCAGTGCGCGATGGAGGTCGAAAGGGCCACCGGCAAGAAGCAGCCGCCGTGCTGGTGCACGCGGGTGAATTTCAGCGCGGAGTTGCTGGCGCAATTGCCTGTGGAAGCGCGGGGTAAGGCGTGTATTTGCGAGGCTTGCGCGCGCGAGGTGTCATTGCGGGCTTGACCCAGTACTGCCCGACATCTGATCTCATCGAAGCGCGCTGCACAGCGACCTGTGCGGAGCCATGGACGCCGGGTGGCCGATGCAGCGCAGAGTGCCCCGCCGCCCCGATCCCGCCCGCCATGTCGACATGGATTTCCCGAGGACTCGCCCATTTTTTTTCAGCTGCATCTACCGCTTGGCCGCTGACTGAGTGTTCTCCTCCGGACACTAGTTTTTGGTTGACCCGCAATCCATGGCTCGTTGGCCGATGTCGCCGCAGGCACGCATGGATGCCGGAACGAGTCCGGCATGACAGCTCAGTTGGCCAATCGCCCGTCCAGCTTCGCCTTCAAGAACCCGCCCGTCCCATACCGCGTCACACGGCTGTAGAACCGGTCGGTCAGCCGCGTCACCATCGCCGAGTACTCGTCCACCAGGCCCGGCAGGATGGTGAAGTTGTCGTAGTTCACGACCACGGCCACACGCTGGTCCGCCGACTTCACCATCGGCTCCAGCAAATGCGCCACCGCCTGCTCGATCTCTGCGATGGCGCCCTGATTGTTGATCGCAAGCCCTTCGAAGTTGATGAAGAGCAGCCGATGATCGCGATCGAATTCGAAGCGCTCGTGCAACGGTTTGGCCAGCAGGCGCTCCCGCAATCCCAAAGCGGAGGCGGCGAAGATCGCCGGGTCCATCA
Organism: Ramlibacter sp. WS9; assembly: GCF_003797765.1. Taxonomy (GTDB): domain Bacteria; phylum Pseudomonadota; class Gammaproteobacteria; order Burkholderiales; family Burkholderiaceae_C; genus Ramlibacter. The sequence continues at coordinate 42,278 of NZ_RKMB01000029.1, forward strand.
GCTTCAGCTCGGTGCTGATCGCGGGCATGAAGTCCATCTGCGCCAGCACGTCGCGCTCCAGGTCGATGCCCGGCGCAATCTCCATCAACTCCAGGCCGCCGTCGGCCAGGCGGAACACGCAGCGCTCCGTCACGTACAGCACCTGCTGCCCGCGGCGGCGTGCTTCCCGGCCGCTGAAGGTGCGGTGCTCGACCTGCTTGACGAATTTGCGCATCGTGCCTTCGCTCTCGATGCGCAGCTTGCCATCTTCCAGCTTCACGGCCAGGTCGCCGGCGGTGAAGGTGCCGACGAACACCACGGTCTTCGCGTTCTGGCTGATGTTGATGAAGCCGCCGGCGCCGGCCAGGCGCGGCCCGAACTTGCTGACGTTGAGGTTTCCTTCGGCATCGGCCTGCGCCAGGCCCAGCACCGCAAGATGCAGCCCGCCGCCGTCGTAGAAATCGAACTGGCTGGGCTGGTCGATCACGGCTTGCGCGTTCACGGCCGCACCGAACGACAGGCCGCTCGCCGGAATTCCCCCGATCACGCCGGGCTCGGCCGTGAGCGTGACCAGGTCGATCACACGCTCTTCCGCCGCGACGGCGGCCACGCCTTCGGGCATGCCGATGCCGAGGTTCACGACGCTGTTGGCCTTCAGCTCCAATGCGGCGCGGCGCGCGATGATCTTGCGCTCGCTCATCGGCATTGGCGCGAGCTGGTCCATCGGCAAGCGGATCTCGCCCGAGTACGCCGGGTTGTACTGCTCGCTGAAGGTCTGCATGTGGTACGCCGGGTTGGTGGCCACCACCACGGCGTCAACCAGCACGCCGGGCACCTTCACCTGGCGCGGGTGCAGCGTGCCGCGTTCGGCCATGCGTTCCACTTGCGCGATGACGATGCCGCCGGAATTGCGCGCCGCCATTGCGATCGCGAGCGCTTCCAGCGTCAACGCCTCGCGCTCCATCGTGAGGTTGCCGTCCGGGTCGGCCGTGGTCGCGCGGATGATGCCCACCGAGATCGGGAAGGCCTTGTAGAACAGGTACTCCTGGCCGTCGATCTCCATCAGGCGAACCAGGTCCTCCGTGGTGCGCGCGTTGATCTTGCCGCCGCCGTGGCGCGGATCGACGAAGGTGTCCAGGCCGACACGCGTCAAGGTGCCCGGCTTGCCGGCCGCGATGTCGCGGAACAGGTGCGCCAGCACGCCTTGGGGCAGGTTGTAGGCCTCGATCTCGTTGGCCACGGCCAGCTTCTGCAGGGCCGGCACCAGGCCCCAGTGGCCGCCGACGACGCGGCGGACCATGCCGGCATGACCGAGGTGGTTGAGGCCGCGCGTCTTGCCGTCGCCCTGCCCCGCCGCATAGACCAGCGTCAGCGCATGGGGCGAGCCGGTGCCGGTCTCGGCCTGGGTCGCGAGAAAGCGGGCTTCCAGCGCCACCGCGATCTCTTCGGCAAAGCCGATGCCGACGAAGCCGCCGGTGGCGACGGTGTCGCCGTCGTGGATGAGCCGGACGGCCTCGGCCGCGGTCACCACCTTGTTGCGGCGGCTGCCCAGCGGCGCGTGTGAGTTCAAGTCGGTCTGCACGGCGGTCTCCTTGGTGGCATCTGCACCTATCATCGTGAGGAAACCCGCCTCACGACTTCAGGAAAACCCATGGGACCGACAGCTTCCGGGATGCCGCCTTGACCCGCGGCACCAGCCTGGCCGAACTGCGCGAGCGCTATGGCCCGCGCTATCGCTGGCTGCTGTTGCTTTCCGTGATGATCGGCACGATGGCGTCGATCATGTCGTCGACCATCATCAACGTGGGCATCCCGGACATGAGCCAGCAATTCGCGCTGGGCCAGGAGCGCGCCCAGTGGGTGAGCTCCGGCTTCATGGTGGCGATGACGGTGTCGATGCTCACCACGCCCTGGCTGCTCGCGCGGTACGGCTACCGCCACACCTACGTCGCGACCATGCTGTTGCTGATGGCCGGTGGCATCGTCGGCGGCTTCGCCGAGCACTTTCCTGTCGTGCTGGCGGCGCGCGTGGCCGAGGGCCTGGCAGCCGGCGTGGTGCAGCCGATCCCGGCCATCATCATCCTGCGCGCGTTCGAGCCCCACGAGCAAGGGCGCGCCAGCGGCGTGTTCGGCATGGGCGTGGTGCTGGCGCCGGCGATCGGCCCCAGCATCGGCGGCGTGCTGGTCGACCTGTTCGGCTGGCGCTCGCTGTTCTTCATGGTGATCCCGTTCTGCATCGCCTCGCTGGTGATGGCGATAAGGTTCGTCCCCACCACGGCGCCCGGCGGCGCGGCCGCGCAACGCAGCGGCATGATCGACTGGCGCGGCCTGCTGCTGGGCGCCGTCGGCACGCTGTGCCTGCTCAACGGCCTGGTGCAGCTTCACTCGGGCGGCGCCGAGGCGGCCGTCTTGCTGTTGGGTGCGGCGGTTTCGCTGGTGGCGTTCATTGCCTGGCAACGGCGCTTCAAAGCGCAGGGCGGCCAGCCGCTGATGGACCTGGCGCTCTTCGGCCACCGCACCTTCGCGATGGGCAGCATCGTGGCCTTCATCTACGGCACGGCCCTCTTCGGCTCGACCTACCTGCTGCCGGTCTACATGCAGCTGGCGCTGCGGCTGTCACCGTCCTATGTAGGCACCATCCTGCTGCCGGCGGGGGTGATCCTGGCTTTCACCATCGCCTTGGTCGGAAGGCTCGCGGACCGGCAGCCCACCCACGTGCTGGTGAGCACCGGCCTGGCACTGCTGGCGCTCTCCTTCGCGTTGATGGTGACCATCGGCCTGGATTCGCCGCTGTGGCTGCTGGTGGCCTGGGCCATCCTGGGGCGGATCGGGCTGGGGTTCATCCTGCCATCGCTCAACATCGGCTCGATGCGCTCGCTCGACAAGGAGCTGATCCCGCAGGGCTCCAGCGCGATCAACTTCGTGCGCATCCTGGGCGGCGCGGCCGGGGTCAGCCTGTGCGGCATCGCGTTGGAATGGCGGATCGCGGCGCATGGCGATTCGCTCACGAACCCGGTCACGAGCGTGGCGCGGCTGGCCGCGTTCAACGAAGTCTTTTGGATGCTGGCCGGGCTATGCGCGCTGGCGATGGTGGCCGCATGGCGGCTGCGCGCAGCCCCCACGGCCGCGCCGGACGGGTCAAAATAGTCCCATGTGCCAACTGCTCGGGATGAATTGCAATACGCCGACCGACGTGACGTTCAGCTTCACCGGCTTTGCCCAGCGCGGCGGCCGCACCGACCATCACGCCGACGGCTGGGGCATCGCCTTTTTCGAAGGCGCGGGCCTGCGGCATTTCGTGGACCACCAGCCGGCGTGCGAATCGCCCGTGGCCGAGCTGATCCGCCGCTACCCGATCAAGAGCCGCAACGTCGTCGCGCACATTCGCAAGGCGACGCAGGGCGCGGTCGCGCTGGAGAACTGCCACCCCTTCGTGCGCGAGCTGTGGGGCCGCTACTGGGTGTTCGCGCACAACGGCAACCTGGAGAATTTTCATCCGCGGCTGCATGCGAGCTTCAAGCCGGTGGGCGACACCGACAGCGAGCGCGCCTTCTGCTGGCTGATGCAGGAAATGGCGAAGTCGCACGCCGGCGTGCCCAGCGTGGAAGAGCTGACGCTGACGCTGCGCGAACTCACGCCGCGCATCGCGTCGCACGGCACGTTCAACTTCATGTTGTCAAACGGTCATGCCCTGTGGGCGCATTGCTCGACCAACCTGTTCTTCGTCGAACGCAAGCATCCGTTCGCCCATGCGCATCTGGCCGATGAGGACTTGTCGATCGACTTCGCGCGCAACACTTCGCCGCAAGACAAGGTGGCGGTGGTGGTCACGGCACCGCTGACGACCAACGAGGACTGGGCGCGGATGAGCAGCGGCGAACTGCGCGTCTTCGTCGACGGCGCGGCCGTGGCCTGAAGGCCGCGCCGGGGGCGTTTGCCTAAGCCGATCCCGGCAAATCACCCAACCCGCTTACGCCGATTCCCTAAGCCTGCGGCCCTCCCCGCTGCTTTACTACACACATGGCCGGCACCCCCGTCGGCCGCTGTGCAAGGAGTCGGAAAATGTCAGCTCGCCAAATCATCGACTGGTCGGAAACGGCGACCTGCGCTTTCGACCTGGTCGCGCGCGAGTTCGTCGTGGTGACTGCGGACGGCGCCGACCTGAGAGCCTTCTCCCCGCTGTGTGCCCTGCTGCGCCGCATGCGCAAGGCCTTCGGCCTGGAGGCCGCGTTCATCTCCGAAGGCAGCGACGGCGAGACCGCCGTCCGCTGCCACGACGACGGATCGGACGGCGAGTGCGACCCGCTTCAATCGCTGTTCGGCCTGCGCCTGCTGGCCGAGACCGCCCCCGAGACCTGCAGCAGCACTTACGACGCCGTCCCGGTGATCACGAGCGATGGCATGGAACACGGCACGCTGTGCTTCCGCGTGGCCGGTGCGGACAGCGGCGACGCGCCCGACCGCGCCGCGCTGCGGTCGGTGGCCCGGCTGATCGCGAACTGGTTCGAGGACGCCGAGCTGTCGCTGAGCGGCTTCGCGCCGCTGGCGGGCGCGTCCGTCATGGGCAGCCTCTCGGCCACGGTCTACTGAGGCTGCCTCAATCCGCCATCGCCGCTTCCAACGCGTCGATGAACATTGCCGGCACGTCGAAGCCGGCCTGCTGGGTAATCTCCTGGAAGCAGGTCGGGCTGGTGACGTTGATTTCGGTGAGGCAGTCGCCGATCACATCCAACCCCACCAGCAACAGGCCGCGCGAAGCGAGTACCGGCCCCAGCGCATTGGCGATCTCGTAGTCGCGCTTGGACAGCGGCTGCGCGACGCCTTTGCCGCCGGCGGCCAGGTTGCCGCGGATCTCGCTGCCCTGCGGGATGCGCGCCAGGCTGAACGGCACCGGCTTTCCGTCGATCACCAGGATCCGCTTGTCGCCTTGCGCGATCTCGGGCACGAAGCGCTGGACCATGATGGTCGTGGTGCCGCCGCGGTTGAGCGTCTCGATGATGGAGCCCAGATTCAGCCCATCCGCGCCGACGCGAAAGATGCCCATGCCGCCCATGCCGTCCAGGGGCTTGAGGATGATGTCCTTGTGCTGGGCGTGGAACTGCTTCACGTCCTCTTCGTCGCGTGTCACGAGCGTGGGGCTGGTGAAGGCCGCGAACTCCATGATCGCGAGCTTCTCCGGATGGTCGCGCAGCGACGCGGGCTTGTTGAAGACGCGCGCGCCCTCGCGCTCGGCCTGTTCGAGCAGGTGCGTGGCGTAGAAGTACTCGCTGTCGAACGGCGGGTCCTTGCGCATGATGATCGCGTCGAAGTCTTTCAACGCTCGCACGCCTTCATGCCCGACCTGGAACCATTCGTCCAGGGTGCCGGTGAGGGTGATCTCGCGCACGCGTGCCTTGACGACGTCGCCGCCGCGCCAGGAAAGATGGCACGGCTCGCAGGCCGCCACGCGGTGGCCGCGGCGCTGCGCCTCGCGCATCATGGAAAAAGTGGTGTCCTTGTAGGTCTTGAAGACTTCCAGCGGGTCGGCGACGAAGAGGATGTTCATAGGCTGGGCTCGGTTTGCCCGTACTGTTGCACAAATCCGATGACCCCGTGCGTCCGGCTGCTGCTGCCGGGCCGGCGCATCAGATTTCGATCTTCGACCCGAGCTCCACCACCGAGTTGTTCGGCAGCCGCAGGAAGTCAGCCGCCGCGCTGGCGTTGTGGTGCATCTGCGCGAACAGCTTTTCGCGCCACGGTGCCATCCCGCTGCCGATGCTGGGAATGACCGTGTCGCGCGAGAGGAAGTAGCTGGTCTTCATCTGCTCGATCTCGCAGCCGCGGGCGCGGATCTGCTCCAGCGCGCGCGGCAGGTCGGGGTCGTTCTTGAAGCCGTAGTGCACGATGACCTGCCAGCAGTCGTGGCCGAGGGCCTCGATCTCGACCCGCTTGTTCATGCCGATCCATGGCACCTCGTGGCTGCGCACCGTGCAAAAGAGGTTGTGCTCGTGCAGCACCTTGTTGTGCTTGAGGTTGTGCAGCAGCGCATTCGGTACCGTGCCGGGCTCGGCCGTGAGGAACACCGCCGTGCCTTCGACGCGCGTCGGCGGGCTGACGAACACCGCTTCGAGGAAGCTGCTCAGGTCGATCGCGTCGGCCTTCAACTTGTCGTTGAGGATGGCGCGTCCGCGCTTCCACGTCATCATCAGCGTGAACACCGCGCCGCCGATGACGAGCGGGAACCACCCGCCGTGGAACAGCTTCAGCATGTTCGACGCGAAGAAGGTGAGGTCGATCAGGAAGAACCAGCCGGTGGCGGCGATGCACAGCGCCAACGGGTACTTCCAGCCGTAGCGGATCACGAAGAACGTGAGTGTCGTCGTGATGAGCATGTCGAGCGTGACGGCGATGCCATAGGCCGCGGCCAATGCGCTGGACGAGCGGAACATCACCACCGCCAGCACGATGGCCACGAACAGGCCCCAGTTGACCAGCGGGATGTAGATCTGGCCCGTGTCGCGCACGCTGGTGTGCTGGATGTTCAGGCGCGGCAGGTAGCCCAGCTGGATGGCCTGCTTGGTCACGCTGAAAGCGCCGGTGATCAGCGCCTGCGACGCGACTACGCCGGCCAGCGTCGCCAGCACCACCAGCGGCAGCTGGGCCCAGTCCGGCGCCATCAGGAAGAATGGGTTCTTCACCGCTTCGGGGCGCGCCAGCAGCAACGCACCCTGGCCGAAGTAGTTGAGCACCAGCGACGGCATGACGATCGCGAACCAGGCCAGCCGAATCGGCTTTTTGCCGAAGTGGCCCAAGTCGGCGTAGAGCGCTTCGGCCCCGGTGACGCACAGCACGACTGCGCCGAGGATGATGAAGGTGGTGCCCGGGTTGTGCCACATGAACAGCACCGCGTAATGCGGGCTGATCGCGCCCAGGATCTCCGGATGCTGCACGATGTGCGAGACGCCGAGCAGCGCCAGCACGCCGAACCACAGCAAGGTCACGGGGCCGAAGAAGCGGCCGATGCCGCCGGTGCCGCGCTTTTGCACGGCGAACAGGCACAGCAGGACGATGAGCGTGAGCGGGACCACCCAGTCCTTGAACACCGGCGACACGACCTCCAGGCCTTCGATGGCCGACAGCACCGTGATCGCGGGTGTGATGACCCCGTCGCCATAGAACAGCGAGGTGCCGAAGATGCCGATGCCCAGCAGCCACTTGCGCAGTTCCGGCTTGTCCTTCACGGCTTGCGACGCGAGGGCCAGCATGGCGATCAACCCGCCCTCCCCGTTGTTGTCCGCGCGCAGCACCAGCACGACGTACTTGATCGAGACGATGACGGTGAGCGTCCAGAAGAAGATGGACAGGATGCCGTAGACGTTGGCGTGGGTGAACGGAACGTGCCCCGATCCGAAGACTTCTTTGACCGCGTAAAGGACACTGGTGCCGATGTCGCCATAGACGACGCCGATGGCGCCGAGCGTGAGCGCCGCGAGCGGAGATTTCGAGCTTTGCACTAAGACGCCCCGTTCTTGGGGCCGCAGGGGCCGGCCGGCGGGGTTCCGTTACCTTTGGGATCGATATTGTGCGCCCGGGCCCGCCGCAAAACCGTGCATGTTGCAGCGCAGCAACGGGGCCGCCACTCTAGATCAATCGTAGGTTTCCGCGTCCGGATCGGTCGCTTCCAGTTCGTAGCTGGCCGCAAGCATGGCCAGCCGGCCGATCACGCCGTACATGTAGAAGCGGTTCGGGGCGCTGGCGCCGGGCTTCTCGCCAGGTTGAGGTAAGCGCGTACTCTCGGCAAACGCGAGAGGCACGAAGCTGGCGCCCGGTGCGTTGAGGTTCTCGTCGATGCCGCGGTCAGCATGAACGCGGTAGAAGCCGCCGACCACGTAGCGGTCCATCATGTAGACCACCGGCTCGGCCACGGCGTCGTTGATGCGCTCGTTGGTCAGCACGCCTTCCTGGATGATGACCTGATTGACCTCCTGGCCGTCCTTGATGACGGCCATCTTGTTCTTGGTCTTGCGGTTCAGGTCGTCCAGGTCCTTCACGTCGCGCACCGTCATGATGCCCATGCCGTAGGTGCCGTTGTCGGCCTTCACCACCACGAACGGCTTCTCGTTGATGCCGTATTCCTTGTACTTCTTTCGGACCTTGGTGAGCAGCGCGTCGACGTTGGTCCTGAGGCACTCCATGCCGGTGCCTTCGGCGAAGTTCACTTCGCCGCACATGTTGAACATCGGGTTGATGAGCCACGGGTCGATGCCCAGCAGCTTGCCGAAACGCTTGGAGACTTCCTCGTAGCTCTTGAAGTGATTGCTCTTGCGCCGCACCGACCAGCCCGCGTGCAACGGCGGCAGCAGGTACTGCTCGTGGATGTCTTCCAGGATGCCGGGAATGCCCGTCGACAGGTCGTTATTGAGCAGGATGGTGCAGGGGTCGAAGTCCTTCAGCCCCAGCCGGCGCTTCGTGCGCACCACCGGCTCCAGCAACACCGAGCCGCCACCTGGCAGCTCGATCGTCGTCGGCTCCTTGATGTCGGGGCTGATCGAGCCGATCCGCACGTTCAGGCCGGCCATGTGGAAGATGCGCTTCAACTGGGCCAGGTTGCTCAGATAGAAGGTATTGCGGGTGTGGTTCTCGGGAATCACCAGCAGGTTCTTGGCCTCGGGGCAGATCTTCTCGATCGCGGCCATCGCCGACTGCACGGCCAGCGGCAGCATCTCGGGCGTCAGGTTGTTCCAGCCGCCGGGGTACAGGTTGGTGTCGACCGGGGCCAGCTTGAACCCGGCATTGCGGATATCGACCGAGCTGTAGAACGGCGGCGTGTGCTCCATCCACTCCAGGCGGAACCAGCGTTCGATGGCGGGCATGGACTCGAGCACGCGTTGCTCAAGCTCGTTGATGGGGCCGGTCAGGGCCGTGATGAGATGGGGAACCATGCGGCCCTCGCGCCTTGCTTGTGGGAATATCTGACAGGAATTGTAGGGATTTGGGGGCGGCCGCGCCCGTTACAAGGGACGGACGGTTCAGGCCGGCTGCGCCAGGGGCAGGTTCAACAGCAGGTTCTGCGGCTTGAGCCGCAGGCTTTCCATCTCGTCCTTGGCCATCGCGAGGTACACCGGGTGGCCGGCGATCTCCGGCCGCATGGCGGACGGCTCCACGAACTCCAGGCGGAAGAGGCACAGCAGGCGGCGCATCCGATCTTCGGTGGCGTCCTTGCCCTCGTACAGGTCGTTGAGCAGTTGGCTGGCCTGCGCATCCAGGCCGACGTGCCAGACCCAGTTCTCGTCGTCGATCGCGCGCTCGGGCTCGATCCGCACGGCGCAACCCAGGAAATGCTCGACCCAGCTTTCCAGCACCACGCACAGCGCGGCGAGCGCCGGGTGGCCGTGATTGAGGCTCACGACGAAATCATGGCTTTCGTCGCGCGCCCAGTAGTCGTCTGCATTGGTGTCGTGCAAGACGTCGAGTTCGGCCTCGCGCAGTGGCGCGCCGCCCTGTTTGAGCAGCTCGCCGACGGTGCCGAAGTTGGCCGCCAATGCATGGCGTTCCACGGTTTCGTCGTCGGCCGCCATCACCTGCCCGTCCGGCTGGATGGAGATGCGCTGGCGGCGGAACAGCATCTCCGCTGCCCGTGCCTGCATCGGCTTGGCGTCGTCGCCCAGGATGTGCCGCAGCAGCACCTGGGTGAGCACGTGCACCAGCAGCGGCGGAACGTCGACGCCTTCGCCACGGAACAGGGCCGCGTAGCTCGCTTCCAGTGTGTCGTGGGCGAGCAGGCGCTTGCGAAAGCGCAGCCAGATGGCGTAGCTCTCGCGCGCGTTCTCGTCCGTCACGGCAGCCAGCATGGCGGGCGCCACGTCGGCACGTGGGTCTTCCAGCAGGAATTCGCGCAGCGCGAGTTCGCCGGCGCAGGACTCCGGCACCGGCGCCAGCTCGGGCCGGTCCATCAGGTGCCGCAGGAAGCCGTCGGTGACCACCAGGTGGCCTTCAGGGGTTCGATCGAGCAGCACATAGCCGCAGCTGCGCCAGAAATCATGCATGTTGTTTAGTCAGTTGGGGACAGAGCTGAAGATCTGTCCCGCAATCAGGTCCGGATCTCGCCGTCGCCGAGCACCACCCACTTCAGCGACGTCAGGCCTTCGATGCCGACGGGGCCGCGCGCGTGGAACTTGTCGGTGCTGATGCCGATCTCGGCGCCCAGGCCGAACTCGAAGCCATCCGCAAACCGCGGGCTGGTGTTGACCATGACGCTGGCCGAATCGACCTCGCGCAGGAAGCGTTGCGAATGCATGTGATCGCGCGTGATGATCGCGTCGGTGTGGTGGCTGCTGTAGCGGTTGATGTGGGCGATGGCGGCGTCGAGGCCGTCCACCACCTTGATGCTGATGATGGGCGCGAGGTATTCCTCGTACCAGTCCTGCTCGGTGGCGGCTTTCAGGTTCGCACCGTTCACCGTGGCGAGGATGGCCCGCGACTCTTCGTCGCAGCGCATCTCCACGCCCTTGGCCGCGAACACCGCGCCGATCTTCGGCAGGAATTCTTTTGCTACGCCGCGCGCCACCAGCAGGCCTTCGATGGCGTTGCAAGGGCTGTACTTCTGGGTCTTGGCGTTGTCGGTCACCTTCACGGCCATCGCGATGTCGCAAGGATCATCGACGTAGACATGGCAGTTGCCGTCCAGGTGCTTGATGACGGGCACCTTGGCGTCACGGCTGATGCGTTCGATAAGGCCCTTGCCGCCGCGCGGGATGATCACGTCGACGAACTGCGGCATGGTGATGAGCTGCCCCACGGCTTCGCGATCGGTGGTCTGGACCAACTGCACACCTTCGGCGGGAAAGCCGGCTTCAGCCAGTGCCTGCTGCACCAGGCGGGCCAGCGCCTTGTTGGAATCGATGGCTTCGGAACCGCCGCGCAGCACGCAGGCATTGCCGCTCTTGATCGACAGGCTGGCCGCTTCGATCGTCACGTTGGGCCGGCTCTCGTAGATCATGCCGAACACGCCGATGGGCACACGCATCTGCCCGACGCGAATGCCGCTGGGTTGCTGCTTCAGCCCGCTGATCTCGCCGATGATGTCGGGCATCGCGGCCAGCTGCTCGCAGCCTTGGGCCACGGTTTCGATGATCTTCGGGGTGAGCTTGAGGCGGTCGACCATCGGCGCAGGCAGCCCGGCGGCCGTCGCGCGCTCGAGGTCCTTGGCGTTGTCGGCTTGCAGGGATTCGGTGTTGGTGCGCAGCAGGGCGGCCAGGGCTCGCAGGGCCTTGTTCCTGGTGGCGGCATCGGCGCGCGCCATGAAGGTCGAGGCCTCGCGGGCCTGAGAACCCACGGATTGCATGTATTCGGCGACGTTGAACGCGTTCATGGGCTGAATTATCCCCTCTCCCTCTGGGAGAGGGTTAGGGTGAGGGCATTCCGGGCATGCAGACCCTCACCCCTGCCCTCTCCCGGAGGGAGAGGGAGAAAGAGAAGAACACTCGCTGCACAACGTAAACGCCAGCTTGTGCAATGCCTGCCAACCATCCGTCGGCCAGCCGGGCGCCTTCAGGCCCTTGACGATGCCGTCCACGAGGTGCGCAGAGTGCAGCAGGTTGTCCAGCGCCGTCGTCGTGAGCCGCGGCAGCACGCGTTCGAACAACCGCTCCTTCAGGCCCCAGACGCGTTGCTCGCGCAAGGCCATCGGCAGCGGCCGGCCTGCGGCCATTGCGTCCTTGACGCGCTTCAAGGCGCGGATGTCTTCCGACAGCGTGTAGTGCACCAACACCTCGGCCTCACCCTCGGCTTTCAAACCGTCGAGCATGCGTTGCACCCGGCCGGCCTGGCCGGCGAGAACAGCCTCGGACAACTTGAAGACGTCATAGCGGGCGACGTTAAGGACGGCGCTTTCCACCTGCTCGAACCCCAGCTCCCCTTCCGGATACAGCAAGCCGAGTTTCTGGATTTCCTGGTGCGCGGCCAGCAGGTTGCCCTCCACGCGGTCGGCGAAGAACTGCAGCGTGCGCTGGCCTTCGTCACCGCCCACCACGCGCTGGCCCTGCCGCGCGAGGCGCTGTGCGATCCATTGCGGCAGCACGGGACGCTCCACCGGCTCGACCTGCAGCGTCACGCCATGCGCGTCCAGCGCGCCGAACCAGGCGCCGGTGCGAGTCTGCTTGTCGAGTTTGGGCAGGAGCACCAACGTCAGCGTGCTGTCGTTGCCGGGCGAGCCCTCGGCCAACTGTTGAAGCGCCGGGCTGCCCTCCTTGCCGGGCTTGCCCGAGGGAATGCGGATCTCGACGATCTGCTTGTCGGCGAACAGGCTGAGCGAGCCGCCCGCCGCCAACACCTCGCTCCAGTCGAAGTGCGCGCCGGCGACGGTGTGCACGGTGCGCTCCGTGTAGCCCTGGCCGCGCGCAGCCGCGCGAATGGCGTCGGCCGCTTCCTGCACCAGCAGGGGCTCGTCGCCGTACACGGTGTACAGCGGGCGCAGGCCTTTTTGCAGGTGCTGGGTCAGTTGGGGGGCGGCGAGCTGCATGCCGCCAAGTTTAAGGGGCGGCGGCTCAGGCGGGCAGGCGATCGCTCTGGTTCTCGGTTTCCAGCAACGCGTCGATCTTCTGCGCCAAGTTAAGCGAGGCGCCCGACATCAGGCCAAGCTCGACGCACTTCTCCAGCACCACGCGCCGGAAGATGCCGATCGCGTCCTCGATCAGGCCTTCGGTGATCGTGAGCGGCGGTGCGAAGCGGATGACGGTTTCGTGCGTGTCCTTGGACAGCACACCGCGCGCGGCGAGGCGCTCGATGATTTCCCGCCCGCTGGCGAGCTTGGGGTCGAGGTCCACGCCCACCCACAGGCCACGGCCGCGCACGTCGCGGATCAGCCCGTGGCTGTCTTGCATGACCTCACGCAGGCCGGAGATCAGCTGTTCCCCCAGGCGCGCACTGCGCTCGACGAGCTGCTCGTCCTCGATCACCTGGAGGGCTTCGAGGCCGACGGCGGCCGCCAGCGCATTGCCGCCGAAGGTCGAGCCGTGGCTACCCGGGCTGAAGACATCCATCACCTTCGCGTCGGCCAGGAAAGCACTCACCGGCATCACGCCGCCGCCCAGCGCCTTGCCCAGGATCAGCGCGTCGGGGCGGATGCCTTCGTGCTCGAAAGCGAACAGCTTTCCGGTGCGGCCCAGGCCGGCCTGGATCTCGTCGTCGATCAGCAGGATGTTGTTCTGGATGCACCATTCGCGCAGCTGCTTGAAGAAGCCCCGCGGCGGCACGACGATGCCGGCCTCGCCCTGGATCGGTTCGATCAACACGGCGCAGGTGTTGGCCGTGGTGGCAGCGCGGACGCTGTTCATGTCGCCGAAATCGAAATGCGCGAAGCCGGGCGCGAACGGGCCGAAGCCATCACGGTAGTCGTCCTCGGTGGAGAAGCCCACGATGGTGCTGGTGCGGCCGTGGAAATTGCCGCGTGCGACCAGGATCTGCGCTTGCCCTGCGGGGATGCCCTTGACGCGGTAGCCCCAGCGGCGCGCGCACTTGATCGCCGTTTCCACGCCTTCGGCGCCCGTGGTCATCGGCAGTGCGCGATCGAAACCGCTCATGGCGCACAGCTTTTCCAGGAACGGGCCCAGCGCGGTGCCGTGATACGCACGCGAGGTCACAGCCACTTTCTCGAGCTGGCGCTGCGCGGCGGCGACCACGCGCGGGTGAAGGTGGCCATGGCTGACGGCGGAATACGCACTCATCATGTCGATGTACTCGCGGCCCTCGACGTCCCAGACGATACAGTCCTTGGCGTGGTCGACCACCACGGGAATGGGCGCGTAGTTGCGTGCGCCGAAGCGCGCTTCCTTGCGGATGAATTCCTGCGTCGCGGTGTGGGTCGTGCGGTCCATGGCGTTTGCTCCCGTTGATAGGAAGAGTCTAGGCCTGGGCACGCTGCGGCGGGCGCACATCGGCGCATTCGGCGCAGCGGCAACGGCAGGGAATTCGCCGTTTCACTTCCGAATCGGAAGTGACGTAGGACGAGCCTCCAGGCGCGTGCAGGCGGCTATGCCGCCTTGGGCAGCGGAAAGCCGGCGAATTCCTTGATGGTCTGCAGCTCGATGTTGGTGACGATCTTCTCGACGCCGAGCGACGCGTCGTCCAGCCAGGCGTTGATCAGCCGGTGGTAATGCGCGAGATTCGGGCAGGCCACGCGCACCAGGTAGTCGTAGCGCCCGCTCACGATGTAGCAGGCCACGACTTCGGGCGAGGCGGCCATCCGCTTTTCGAATCGCTGGATCACGGCCTGGCGCTGGTCTTTCAACGCAATCTCCGCGAAGACGCAGATCTGCTCGCCCAAGGCGCTGCGGCTCACCAGTGCGCGGTAGCCTTCGATGACGCCTTCGGCTTCGAGCTTGCGCACGCGGTTGAGCGTTGCGCGGGCCGACAGGTGGATTGCCTCCGAGAGCGCCTGCACGGTGACGCGGCCGTCCTGCTGGAGCATGTCGAGCAGCTTCAGGTCCGCGCGATCGAGCTCCATGGTGCCGGGAGCTACAGGGTCTTGACCGCGGCCAGCCGCCGCATCAGCTGCTGCACGATGTCGGTCTGCATGTCGCGGTACAGCAGGTTCTCTTCCGCTTCCTTGGCCAGAACCGCCGATTCGCTGAAGCTGATGTCGCGCTGTTGCAGCAGCTCGGTTTCGGGGATGAGGTCCTTGCCCTGCGGCGTTCGCAGCCGAAACTTCATGCGCGTGCGCAGCTGGAATTCGCGCACCTGGCCCGACGCCGTCAGGCCGACCACGACTTTCTCGCGTTGCTCGGACAGCACGTCCAGCACCACCTGGGCCGTGTCGCGTGGGCCTGTGGCATCGAGCACTGCAAGACCGCTGCTGTGCGCGATGGTGCGGCGCAGCTCGGCGCCCAGCGACGAGTTGCCCGGGGCCGCAACGTAGATGCTGCTGAAGACGAAGTTGGGTGCCTGGCGCAGCTGGAAGCCGCACGCGGAAAGCACCAGTGCGGAACCGACGACGGCAACGAGATTGCGCCGGTTCATCAGATCACCACGTTCACGAGGCGGCCGGGAACCACGATCACCTTCTTGGGCGATGCGCCCGCCGCATGCGCGGCGAAGGCTTCGCTGGCGACGGCCAGCTTCTCGATCTCCTGCTTGCTGGCCGTGGCCGGCACCCGCACCGAGCCGCGGTGCTTGCCGTTGATCTGCAGCACAAGCTCGATCTCGTCCTGCTGGAGCGCTTGCTCGTCGACCTTGGGCCACGGCGCGTCCAGCAGCTCCTGGCCGAACAGCTTCGCATAGCCAAGCGAATGCCAGAGCTCCTGGGCGATGTGGGGCGTTGCCGGATGCAGCGTGCGCAGCAGGATGCCGAAGCCCTCTTCCACCGCCGCTCGGTCGCCGCCTTCGAGCGGGCGCTTGAAATCTTCCAGCGCATTGAGCAGCTTCATGGCGCCCGACACCACCGTGTTGTACTGCATGCGCTGATAGTCGTAGTCGACCTGCTTCAGCACCGAGTGGACTTCGAAGCGCAGGGCCTTCGCTTCCTTGCCCATGGTGCCGTCCGCGGCGGCCGGCTGCATGGCACCGAGCTTGTAGCCGAAGTTCCAGACGCGCCGCAGGAAGCGGAACGAGCCTTCCAGCGCGGCGTCGTTCCACTCCAGCGTGGCCTCGGGCGGCGCCGTGAACATGGTGTAGATGCGGGCCGTGTCGGCGCCGAATTTCTCGATGATGTCCTGCGGATCGACACCGTTGTTCTTGGACTTGGACATCGTGGTCCAACCCTCGTACGTCACCGGCAGGCCGTCGGCCTTGGCCGTGGCGGAAATCACCTTGGCGTGCTCGTCGCGCACGATATCCAGTTCGTGAGCCCAGAAGTAGTGCTTGCCTGCCTTTTCGCCGGTGCGCACGAAGGCTTCGTTCAGCACCATGCCCTGCGTCAGCAGCTTCATGAACGGCTCGTCGGCCTTCACGAGGCCCATGTCGCGCATCACCTTGGTCCAGAAGCGCGCATACAGCAGGTGCAGGATGGCGTGCTCGATGCCGCCGATGTACTGGTCCATCGGCATCCAGTACGCGGTGCCCGAGGCGACCATCGCCAAATCGTTCTTCGGGTCGCAGTAGCGCATGTAGTACCAGGACGAATCCACGAACGTGTCCATGGTGTCGGTCTCGCGGCGCGCCGGCTTGCCGCAGATCGGGCACTCGCAGGCCAGGAAATCCTCGCGCTTGTTCAGCGGATTGCCCGAACCGTCCGGCACGCAATCCTGCGGCAGTACAACCGGCAGATCCTTCTCGGGCACCGGCACCGCACCGTGCTCTTCGCAATGGATGATGGGGATGGGCGTGCCCCAGTAGCGCTGGCGGCTGATGCCCCAGTCGCGCAAGCGCCAGGTCGTCTTCTTCTCGCCCAGGCCCTTTTGCTCGACGGCGTGAGCCACTGCATTGACGGCGTCCTTGTACGAGAAGCCGCTGAAGATGTCGGAGTTGATGGTGACGCCGCGCTCCTTGTCGCCGTACCAGTCGTGCCACTGCTTGTAGTCGTAGTGCTCGCCGTCCACGTGCACCACCTGCATGATCGGCAGGTTGTACTTCAGCGCGAACGCGAAGTCGCGCTCGTCGTGGCCGGGCACGCCCATCACGGCGCCGTCGCCGTAGCTCATGAGCACGTAGTTGCCGACCCACACGTCGATCGGCTCGCCGGTGATGGGGTGGAACACCACGAGGCCCGTGGGCATGCCTTCCTTCTCGCGCAGCGCGAGTTCGGCTTCGGTCGTGCCGCCCTTCTTGCACTCCTCGATGAAGGCGGCCAGGCGCTGGTTGGTCCGCGCGGCATGGGCCGCCAGCGGATGCTCCGGTGCCACGGCGCAGAACGTCACGCCCATGATGGTGTCGGCCCGCGTGGTGAAGACGTACATGCGGCCGTCGCCGATCAGCTCGCCGTGCCAGTCGCGGATGGCGTGGGTGAAGGCGAAGCGCACGCCCTCGCTCTTGCCGATCCAGTTTTCCTGCATCAGCTTCACGCGTTCGGGCCAGCCCGGCAGCTTGTTCTGCACGTGGTCCAGCAACTCCTCGGCGTACTCCGTGATCTTCAGGTAGTAGCCGGGAATCTCGCGCTTTTCGACCGGGGCGCCGGTGCGCCAGCCCTTGCCGTCGATCACCTGCTCGTTGGCCAGCACGGTCTGGTCGACCGGGTCCCAGTTGACGACCTGGGTCTTGCGGTAAGCAATGCCCTTGTCCAGCATCTTGAGGAACAGCCACTGGTTCCACTTGTAGTATTCCGGATCGCAGGTGGCCACCTCGCGCGACCAGTCGATGGCCAAGCCCATCGCCTGCATCTGCTTCTTCATGTAGGCGATGTTGTCGTAGGTCCACTTCGCGGGCGGCACCTTGTTCTTCATCGCCGCGTTCTCGGCCGGCAGGCCGAAGGCGTCCCATCCCATCGGCATCAGCACGTTGTAGCCGTTCATGCGCAGGTAGCGCGTGAGCATGTCGTTGATCGTGTAGTTGCGCACATGGCCCATGTGCAGCTTGCCGCTGGGGTAAGGCAGCATCGAGCAGGCGTAGAACTTCTTCTTGCTCGGGTCTTCGGTCACGCGGTAGGCGTCGCGCGCGGTCCAGTGGGCCTGCGCGGCGCGTTCTACCTCGGATGGGTTGTATTTTTCTTGCATAAAGGGATGGCGGGACGAAAAAGCCCCGCAACAGGCGATTTTAGGGGCGAGCGCCCGCTTAACGCGCGGGTGCCGGCGGTTCGGCGACGAAACCGATCCGGTTCAGCCCCGCCTTCTGGGCTGCGCCCATTACTTCGACCACCCGCCCGTACGGAACAGACTGGTCCGCGCGCAGCTGCACTTCCATGTCCGGGTTCTGGCGAGCCGCCTCGGCCAGGCGTTCGGCCAGCCGCTCGGGGGCTGTCGGCCTGTCGTCGACGAAGGTCAGCCCCGCCTTGTCCAGGGCGACGGTGATGAACTTCGGCGCGTCGTTGGGCTTGGCGGCATCGGTGCGGGGCAGGTCGAGCCGGATCGAGCTGGCCAGCAGCGGCGCCGTGATGATGAAGATCACCACCAGCACCAGCATGACGTCGACCAGCGGCGTCATGTTGATGTCGCTCATGGGCTGGGGGCCGGGGGTGCGTTCGAGGCGTCCAAAGGCCATCCGTTCACCCCTGACTGTTATGGGTCAGCAGTTCGCGCAGGTCGCGCGCGAAGCCTTCCAGGTCGGCTTCGACGCGGCCGATCAGGCGTCCGAAAATGTTGTACCCCAGCACGGCGGGGATGGCGACCGCCAAACCTGCGGCCGTCATGATCAGCGCCTCGCCCACCGGCCCGGCCACCTTGTCGATGGTGATCTGGCCTGCTGTCGCGATGCCCGTGAGTGCGTGGTAGATGCCCCAGACCGTGCCCAGCAGGCCCACGAACGGGGCAGTGGAACCCACCGTTGCCAGCAGGACCTGCCCAAATTGCAGCTTGTCGATAACCAGGTGCAATGCGTCCCGCAGTACCCGCGTGAGCTGCTGCGAGCGGTCTCCCGCCGCAGCCAGGGAACCGGCAGCGCTGACCTGCGTGGCGGCGATGAGCGGCAGCACCAGAGCTTCGCGGTCGAAGCCCGAGACCTTTTGCCGCGCTTCCTCGACATTGGGCGATTGCCAGAAGGCTGCCGTGCTGCGTCCGACATCGCGGCTGGCCCGGCGCAACAGCCAGGCTTTCCAGAGAATCACGACCCAGCTGGCCACCGACATCGCCAAAAGCAAAGCGGTCACCAGCTTGATGACCGCGTCCCCCTGGTTGAAGAGCTCCAGCAGGCTCATCCGGGGCTCATCGGAGATTCAGGACGTCGAACATGTCGAAGAGGCCGCTCTTCTTGCCGGCCAGGAAACGCACGGCGCGCAAGCTGCCTTCGGCGTAGGTGGAGCGGCTGGCGGACTTGTGCGTGATCTCGATGCGCTCGCCCGTTCCGGCAAACAGCACCGTGTGGTCGCCGACGATGTCGCCGCCGCGGATCGCGGTGAAGCCGATGGTGGACGGATCGCGCTCACCGGTCACACCCTCGCGTGCGTAGACCGCGCATTCCTTCAGGTCGCGGCCGATCGCCTGCGCAATCACTTCGCCCATCTTGAGCGCGGTGCCCGAAGGTGCATCCACCTTGTGGCGATGGTGCGCTTCGATGATTTCGATGTCGTAGCCGGTGGACAGGGCCTTGGCCGCCATCTCGATCAGCTTCATGGTGACGTTGACACCCACGCTCATGTTGGGTGCCAGCATGATGGCGATGTCGCGCGCGGCGTCGGCGATCTGCGCCTTGTGGTCTTCGGTGAAGCCCGTGGTGCCGATCACGGCGTTGACGCCCAGCTCGCGGCAGACCTTCAGGTGGGCGAGCGTGCCTTCGGGACGGGTGAAGTCGATCAGCACCTGCGCGTTGGCCAGCGCAGCCCGCATGTCGGCGGAAACCGGCACACCGCTCGCGAGGCCGAGGAACGCGGCGGCATCGTTGCCGATGGCGGGGCTGGAAGCGATGTCCAGCGCGCCGGCGAGTTGGCAATCCCCCGACGCGCGGATGGCCTCGATGAGCATGTGGCCCATACGCCCGCTGGCGCCGGCGACGGCGACCTTGTGCATGGCTTGCCCCTGGGGTTGCGCTTTCTCGGCCATGAAGGAACCCCCGATCAGCGGGTGGGCGCTTCGAGCGGCGGGTAGCTCGTCGCGGGCGGCGGCTCGGCGGGTGCCGGCGCGGGCGCCGGTGCCGCGGCCGGTCGGCCGGCGTTGAACTGCTGCAGCTTGTCTTCGCTGGCTTCCAGCGGCGGCACCTTGGCGTTCTTGTGCTTGCTGCCCAGGGTGGCGACGAACTCGGCTTCGGACGGCATCTCGTCGCCCTCGGCGCGCTCCATCACCCCGCCCTTGAAGTGCACGGCCAGCTTGCGCTCCTGCGCGGGCACGCCCTGGCGCTTGAGCGTGAAGACGTAGTCCCAGCGCTCGTTGTGGAAGATGCTGGTGACCAGCGGCGTGCCCAGGATGTCGCGCACCTGCTGGCGCGTCATGCCGGGCTTGACGGCCTCAGCTTGTTCCTTGGAGACGAAATTGCCCTGAACCACCTCGACCTTGTACGGCGTGACGATGCCGGCGAGGCGTTGGCTGGCGTTGTCGAAACTGCCGCAGCCGGCCGCGAATGCGCCCGCCGAGAGGGCCAGTGCGAGGCGTGTTGCGCGAGGGGGAAATGCAGGCATGGGTAAACCGCAAGCGATATGATCGAACGATTGTAGCGGCTGCCCCGTGCCGGCCAGCCTGGGGACACACATGGCCAACATCGACGAACTCAAGAGCACCGGCCTGAAAGCCACCCTGCCGCGGCTGAAGATCCTGGACGTGTTCCAGAAGGGCCAGCAGCGCCACATGACCGCCGAGGACGTTTTCCGCGTCCTGCTCGAAGAGCGTTCCGACATCGGCCTGGCTACGGTGTACCGCGTGCTCACGCAATTCGAGCAGGCGGGCATCCTCACGCGCAGCCACTTCGAAAGCGGCAAGTCCGTCTACGAACTCAACGAGGGCACGCACCACGACCACCTGGTGTGCCTGGATTGCGGCCGGGTGGAAGAGTTCTACGACGCGCAGATCGAGGAACGCCAGCACGCGGTCGCCAAGACCAAGGGCTTCGTCATCGCCGAACATGCGCTGAGCCTGTACGCGCACTGCAGCAAGGACCCCTGTCCGAACCGTCCGCCGCCGCACCCGAATGGGCATCGGCAGGGATAAGGGCTGGATCCCGGGTCAAGCCCGGGATGACACCCGCTTCGCAGGTGTCACTTGTCCTGCTCCATCGCGCGCCGGTGGCGCTCGACGAACTCCTGATACGTGTCCACGCCGCGCAGCTGCAGGATGGTGTTGCGCACCGCGGCTTCCACCAGCACGGCGATGTTTCGGCCGGCCACCACCTGGATCACCGCCTTGCGAACCGGCACGCCCAGCACGTCCTGTGTGAGCGGCTCGTAGGGCAGGCGCTCGTACTCGCGCTCCAGCGTCTCGCGGCGCACCAGGTGAACGATGAGCTTGAGGCGCATCTTCCGCCTCACCGCCGTCTCGCCGAAGATCGCGCGGATGTCGAGCAGGCCGATGCCGCGCACTTCCAGCAGGTTCTGCAGCAGCTCGGGGCAGCGCCCTTCGATGGTGGTCTGGTTGATGCGAAAGAGGTCGACCGCGTCGTCGGCCACCAGGCCATTGCCGCGCGAGATGAGCTCCAGGCCCAGCTCGCTTTTGCCCAAGCCGGATTCGCCGGTGATCATCACGCCCAGGCCCAGGATGTCCATGAACACGCCGTGCATCGAGGTGCGCTCGGCGAAGTGCTTGGACAGGTAGGCGCGCAGCACGTCAATGACGAAGGCCGATGGCTCGTGGGTCGCGAACATCGGGATCTGCGCGCGTTCGCACATCGAGAGCAGCGCGTCCGGAGCGACCTGGTTGTCAGTGAGCACCAGCACCGGCGGCTCCAGCGTCACGATGCGGGAGATGCGGCGGGCGCAGTCCTCCGCGGTGGCGTTGGTGAGGTAGGCGATCTCGCGCTCGCCCAGGATCTGGACGCGATACGGATGGATGTAGTTGAGGTAGCCGACCAGGTCCGCGCCCGACCGGGCCGCGCGCACCGCGATCTCGTCGAAGCGCCGCTCGGAGGCACCGAGGCCGGCGACCCATTCCCACTTGAGCTGGGCCCGGTGGTCTTCGAAGAGGACGTCGGCGCTGACGACGGTGGGCTTCAAAGCGCTCGCTTCAGCGTGTTCAGGCGGGCTGGGCCGACTGCCAGGTGGCGATGAGCTGGTGCAACGCCGTGGCGTCCGTGGTGCCCTTGATCTTCTCGCGCAAGGGCGCGTCGGAGAGCAGCTCGGCGATCTCGGACAGGATTTCCAGGTGCTTTTGCGTCGCCGCCTCGGGCACCAGCAGGAAGATCAGCAGGTTGACCGGCTGCTCATCGGGGGCATCGAAGCCGATCGGGTTGGCCAGCTGGAACAGCGCGGCCATCGGCGCCTTCAGGCCCTTGATCCGCCCGTGGGGGATGGCCACGCCGTGGCCCAGGCCGGTGGAGCCCAGCCGCTCGCGGGCGAACAGGCTGTCGGTGATGAGCGCCCGCGACAGGCCGTGCAGGTTCTCGAACAGCAGCCCCGCCTCTTCGAAAGCGCGCTTTTTGCTGGTGGCATCGACGCTCACGAGCACTTGAGCGGCAGGCAGGATGGACGCGAGGCGGTTCATACGGGTTTACGATTATGCACCGGTCGGGGTGCACCGCACCAAAACGTCCGGATGGGCTTGTTGGCGTACAGCCACATAGCAAAAAGGCGCCCCGCAGGGCGCCCTTTACGTTCCGTTGACCTGGAGTTACATCACGCGCTTGGGAGCTTCGTGGTGATGGTCTTGCAGCCGGGTCTTGTGGCGGCCGACCTGACGGTCCATCTTGTCGACCAGTTCGTCCAGCGCGGCGTACAGGTCCGCGTGGGAGCTCTCGGCAAACATGTCGCCGCCCTTCACATGGATGCGGCACTCGGCGCGCTGTCGTCGTTCAGGTTCCTTCTGTTTTTCAACCGTCAGCAGCACCTTGATGTCGACGACCTGGTCAAAGTGGCGGGTGATTCGATCAAGCTTGGTGGTCACGTAATTGCGCAGAGCCGGGGTAACTTCGAGATGGTGACCGCTGATCGTCAAGTTCATGAGTAGCCTCCTAATGCACTCGGGGTTGAAAGGGCCGCCCCCAAAAGGCGGGCGGCTGGGAACTTGTTTACTTGAAGGTCAAATCAGTTTGCCCCCGATACCTGCAAAAGGCAATTGATTTCGGTCAAAGGAAAATCGCAAAGTGAAACCCTTTGTCGGGCAAAAAAAAGCGGCCCCTTCGGGGGCCGCTTTCAGCCACCTTCGGTGGCCTCAGGGCTTAGCGCATGCGCCAGGCCATGACCGGGTCGGTGTGATGGCTCCAGCCGCGGGCGCGCGGATGCGCCTGCGCGCCGGGACGCTCGAGATTCGCATGCTCCGTGCGCTCGCTCACCGGCTTGTCGCGGGGGGTTTCGCTCACACGGTTCGGGGACTTCGGCTCGAGGGACATGGTCGGATCTCCGTGGTATCCGTAGGTATTGGTTTGGACTGCCGGTTTCAGCTGCCGTAGTCGCTGGACGTGGGCTTCTGGCTGTCCTGGCGGGCGGGACGGTCGGCCTGGCGGGCGAGGAAGGGCCACGCGTGGCCGCTGCGGGCGCGCTGCGCGGCAAAGGCGTGCGGCTTGCCTTCTTCCTGCGAAGGCCGGTAACTCATCTTGCCGGCGGTCGGTTCGGTCGCGAGCTGGATCATTCGTCACTCCTTGGGCCCCCGGCCGACAGCGGCCAGGAAAGACCATTGCAATTTAGGGGGGTGGCCGTTATTGCTGTGTCAGACATTCCGGCGGGCGTTTGTAGGACGCGTCCTGCATGAGCTATCCGACGCTGACGGCGCCGCATTCTTGACCTACCATGGGGCAAAGAGGTGGCTCATGAGCCTCGGGACGATCATCCACGCCGGATTGACCCGGCCCACCC
>NZ_RKMB01000002.1 GCF_003797765.1 Ramlibacter sp. WS9
GGCGGGTGGCGGGCGGTGGGCACAAGTGCCCACCCTACGCGAGGACTCACGGGAAAACCCTGTGCCATCTCCGCACGGCCCTGTTCCGGGGTGGAGCAATCGCAACGCTGCACTCCACCCGCGCTTCACAAGCCCTCGCGTAAAACCGCCCGCGCACGCCTGCGCATAGGGGCAATCACTGTCTTTGAGCACACGCAAGCCGTCGGCATGGGTCTTGCGAAACAGAGCATGTCCTTCACGGCAATCCCGCCCCGGACTTTTGATGGCAACCCCCAAGGAGACTCTCATGCAATGGTCGCAACCCGCATTCGAAGACATGCGCTTCGGCTTCGAAGTCACGATGTACATCTCGGCTCGTTGAAGTGAAAGCCCATCTCCAACGCGCCTGCACACTGCCATGAAAATTCTCGTGCTCGGTTCAGGCGCCGGAGGGGGCTTTCCGCAATGGAACTGCAACTGCCGGCTGTGCGCCGGCCAGCGGCAAGGAGAGCTGAGCGCGCATGCGCGAACCCAGAGCTCCATCGCCGTGTCGGCCGACGGCGAATCCTGGGTCCTGCTCAATGCGTCGCCCGACATCGGCCAGCAGATTCGCAGCCACCCGCAACTTCACCCGCGCCACGGCTCGCCGCATGAACTGCGCAGCACGCCGATCAAGGCCGTGGTGCTGATGGACGCGCAGATCGACCACGTCACTGGCTTGCTGGGCCTGCGCGAAGGCCCCTGCATCGACCTCTACGCCACGCCCTGCGTGTTCGAAGACCTCACCACCGGGCTGCCGCTGTTGAATGTGCTCCAGCACTATTGCGGCACGCGCTGGCACATGTTGCCGGTGGCGGGGGACCAAGCTTGCGCCGAGTTCGAGATCGAAGGCTTTCCGTCGCTGCGCTTCACCGCGCTGGCGATCCCCGGCAAGGCGCCGCCGTATTCGCCGCACCGGCGCGAGCAGGTGGTGGGCGACAACATCGCGCTGCGGATCGAAGACCTCTCCGACGGCAAGCGCCTGTTCTATTCGCCGGGCCTGGCCGAGGTGGGCGAGCAGGAGCTGCGTTGGATGAGCGACGCCGACTGCCTGCTGGTCGACGGCACCTTCTGGGAAGAAGAAGAGATGCAGTTGGCCGGCCTGAGTGCCAAGACCGCCAGCGAGATGGGCCACCTGCCGCAGACCGCCAGCGCGGCGCGGGCCGGCATGGTCGACGTGATGCAGGCCACCGGCGCCGGCCGCAAGGTGCTCATCCACATCAACAACAGCAACCCGATCCTCGACGAGGGCAGTGCGCAACGCCGCGTGCTGGAAGCCCATGGCATCGAGGTGTCCTACGACGGAATGGAGATCTCCTTATGAACACCGAACTGTTCCGTTGTGCCCCGCCGCACGCGGATGCCCGCGAGCCCTGGAGCGCCGGGGAATTCGAGGCCCGCCTGCGCGCCTGCGAGACCGGCTATCACATCCACCATCCGTTCAACCAGCGCCTGAACCGCGGCGAGCTGCAGCCGTTCCAGGTGAGGGCGTGGGTGGCGAACCGCTTCTACTACCAGGTCAAGATCCCCGAGAAGGACGCCGCGGTGATGGCCAACTGCGACGACCGCGCCGAGCGCCGGCGCTGGGTCGAGCGCATCCTCGACCACGACGGCCGCGGTGACTTCGGCGGCAGCAACGCCGGCGGCATCGAGGCCTGGAGCCGGCTGGGCGAGGCGACCGGCCTGCGGCGCGAAGCCCTCTGGTCGCATCGCCATGTGCGGGCCGGCGTGCGTTTCGCCGTCGATGCCTATGTCAATTTCGCGCGCAACAGGCCATGGGAAGAGGCCGCCATTTCTTCGTTGACGGAAATGTTCGCGCCGAAGATTCATGCGGACCGGCTGGCGGGCTGGCCCACGCTGTACCCCTGGATCGAAGCGGAAGGCCTGGGCTACTTCCGCAGCCGCATCCCACTGGCCACGCGCGACGTCGAGCACGGGCTCGAAGTGGCGCACCGCTGGTGCACGACACGCGCGCGCCAGGAACGCGCGATCGCGATCCTGCAGTTCAAGCTCGACCTGCTCTGGTCGATGCTCGATGTCATCGAGAACGCCTACCCCGACGACCTGCCGATGGAGTCGCGGCCATGATTTCGCCAGACACGAGGCCCGCCGTGGCGACGATGTTCCGGCTGCAGTTCGAGCCGGCGCAAGGCAACTGGGTGCTGCTCTACCCCGAAGGCATGGTCAAGCTGAACACGCCGGCCGCGGAGATCCTGCGGCGTTGCGATGGGCAGCGCACGGTCGACGAGATCGTCGCTGAACTCGAGGCCGCGTTCGCGCAGACGGCGCTGCAGGCTGATGTGTGCGCCTTCCTCGGCCAGGCGCGCGCGCGCGGCTGGCTGCAGTAGGCGGGCGCAATGACAGCCGCCGCCGCACCTGCCATCCGGCCACCACTGTGGCTGCTGGCCGAGCTGACCTACCGCTGCCCCTTGCATTGCGTGTTTTGCTCCAACCCCGTCGACTACACGCGCCATGACCGCGAGATGGACACCGCGACATGGAAGCGCGTACTTGGCGAGGCGCGCGCACTGGGCGCGGTGCAACTGGGCTTCTCGGGCGGCGAGCCGCTGCTGCGGGACGACCTCGAAGAGCTGGTGGCGCATGGGCGGCAACTGGGCTTCTATACCAACCTCATCACCTCGGGCGTCGGCTTGACCGAGGCGCGCGCGAAGGCGCTGAAGGCGGCCGGGCTCGACCACATCCAGCTGTCGTTCCAGGACTCGACACGCGAGCTCAACGACTTCATCAGCTCCAGCCGCACCTTCGACTTGAAGTCGAAGGTCGCCGCCATCATCAAGGCGCAGGGCTACCCCATGGTGCTGAACTGCGTGATGCACCGCTTCAACCTGCCGCATGTGGGCCGCATCATCGACATGGCCGAACGGATGGGCGCCGACTACCTGGAACTCGCCAACACGCAGTACTACGGCTGGGCCTGGCTCAACCGAACGGCCCTGATGCCGACCGCCGAAGAACTGCGGGACGCCGAGGCGATCGTGATGGCGCATCGCGAGCGCCTCGAGGGCCGCATGAAGGTGCTGTGGGTGTCGCCCGACTACGCCGACGCCAAGCCCAAGCCGTGCATGGCCGGCTGGGGCGCGGTGTTCATGGTGGTGGCGCCAGACGGCAGCGCGTTGCCTTGCCACAGCGCGCGCATGCTGCCCGGCATCGAGTTCCCGAGCCTGCAGGACAGCTCGGTGCGCGAGGCCTGGTACGACAGCGACGGATTCAACCGCTACCGCGGCCAGTCCTGGATGAACTCAACCTGTGGCGGCTGCGACGAGCGCGGCCAGGATTTCGGCGGCTGCCGGTGCCAGGCCTTCCTGGTGACGGGCGATGCGGCAGCTACCGACCCGGTGTGCCCGAAGAGCGAGCACCGGGGCCGCATCGACGCGGTGCTGGCCGGCGCCCAGGCCGAACGCGAGCAGGCGGGGCGCTGCGGCGCGCCCGCGCAACCCCTGCGCTTTGTTCCGGGCGCGACCACGCTGGCCGGCCTGGTCTATCGCGGCGATGAGAATTCGCGAGCGCTGTCTGCCAGGCCCGAGCCATGCTGAAGCTGCGTGAGCTCACGCAGTGCTACGGCCCGCGGGTGGCGCTCAACGCACTCAGCCTGCACGTTGCGCGCGGCAGCTTCGTCGCGCTGCTGGGACCCAACGGTGCCGGCAAGTCGACGCTGTTCCAGGTGCTCACCGGCCTGTTCGCCGCCGACGCGGGCGACGTGGAAGTGGCCGGCCTGTCGATGCGCAGCCAGGCACGGCGCGCGCTGGCGCACATCGGCGTGGTGTTCCAGCAGCAGTCGCTCGACCTGGACCTGAGCGTGGCGCGCAACCTGCAGTTTTATGCCGACCTGCAGGGCCTGCCGCGCGCGGTGGCGGCCGGGCGTATCGCGGTGGACGCGGCGCGCTTCGGCCTCACCGCGGACCTGGGGCGGCGGGTGCGTGAGCTCTCCGGCGGCACGCGGCGCAAGGTCGAGCTGGTGCGCGCGCTGTTGCACCGGCCCGGGCTGCTGCTGATGGACGAGGCCACGGCGGGCCTTGATCCCGGGTCCAGGCGCGACCTGGTCGAAGGGTTGCGGCAAGAGGTGCGCCATCGAGGCCTCACGGTGCTGTGGGCCACCCACGTCGTGTCGGAGGCCGCCGGCGCCGACCGCGTGCTGGTGCTGGACCATGGTGAGCTGCTGGCCGACGGCACGCCCGCCGACGTCACGGCGGACCTGGGCGGCCCGACGCTCGAAGCCGCTTTCATCAACGCGACCCGCTGAGTTCCTGAAATCATGAAGACAATTGCCTTGTTGGCGCTGCTGCTGTCAGTCCCGCTGGCTGTCCACGCGCAGGGCAGTGGCCTGGCCTACGTCTCCAGCGAGAAGGACCATGCGATCACGATGATCGACTTGAAGACGCTGTCGGTGACGGGCACCGTCCCCACCTGCAAGCGCCCGCGCCATATGCAGCGGCTGGCCGCGGGCAAGCAGCTGATGGTCGCGTGCAGCGACTCCGGCAGCGCCGACCTGATCGACCTGGCAAGCCGCCGATCGGTCGGCCGCGTGCCGCTCGGAGACGATCCCGAAGTCTTCGATCTGTCCCCGGACGGCCGCACCGCCTATGTGTCGGCCGAGGAAGACGGTGCACTCAACGTGTTCGACCTCGCGCGCAGGAAGCTGATCAAGAGTGTGCCCCTGGCCAAGGAGCCGGAAGGCGTGAAGGTCTCGGTTGACGGCAAGCGCGTGTACGTCACCTCCGAAGTCGCGAACATGGTTCACGTGGTGGACACCGCGACGCTGCAGGTCGAGAAGAACATCCCTGTGGGCAAGCGCCCGCGGCGCTTTGCATTCGCCGCCGACGGCAGCGAGCTATGGGTCACCAATGAACTAGGCAGCAGCGTCAGCATCATTTCGCTGCGCGAGCTCGCGGTTGTGGCCACCGTGGTGTTCGCAGTCAAGGGTATGCGCGCCGACGACATCACGCCGGTGGGCCTTGTGCCGTCGCCTGACGCCAAGACCATGTACGTGGCGCTCGGCCGGGCCAACCACGTGGCTTTCGTCGACGTGGCGACCCGCAAGACGAAGCAACTCGTGCTGGTCGGCAAGCGCGCCTGGGGCCTAGCGGTCAACCGCGACGGCTCGCGGCTGTTCGTGGTGAACGGCCTGTCCGACGACATGACGGTGGTCGACACGGCGAGCGCCAAGGCGCTGAAGACGTTGCCCGTCGGCCGCGTCCCGCACACGGTGGTCATTGATGATTGAACGGACTTTCTCCCTCTCCCTCTGGGAGAGGGCAGGGGTGAGGGCGGCGGCGGGTGCCCTCACCCTAACCCTCTCCCAGAGGGAGAGGGGACAAGTCCGGCGTGCCCTGGCAGGAGCCGCGCTGGCCCTTGCATTCAACGCCACCGCAGCCACGTTGACATTGGGCGTCGTGCAGCGCGCCGATGACGAACGGCTTGCGCCCCAGCGCGTGGCGCTCGCGTACCCAGGCCAGCCTGGAGGGCCGGCGGCCGAAGCGGTCGAAATGGCCGCGAAGGAAAGCCAGTTCGAACTCGATGCCGCCAGGCTGCGCGTCGTCGTCGACGTGCGCGCCGCACGCAGCGCCGACGAGGCCAAGACGATGCTGCAGCAGCTCGCGAAGGCCGGTGCCGCCGGTGTCGTGCTGGACCTGCCGGCAGGGTGGATCACCGCCGCGGCGCCGACTGTCGCCATGCCGCTGATCAATGCCGGCGAGAGCGCCGAAACGTTGCGCCAGGAGGGCTGTCGGCCGCATCTGTTCCACACGTTGCCGGGTGAGCGCATGCGCGCTGACGCGCTCGCGCAGGCTTTGCTGGCACGCCGCTGGACGCGCGTGCTGCTGCTGCACGGCAGCAGTGCCGATGACGCGGCGCGGCTCGCGCAGGTGCAGGCCGCGCTGAAGCGTTACCGCCTGACGCCGGTCGCGGTGAAGGCATTCAAGCTTTCGGCCGACCCGCGCGAGCGCGATCTTGCCAACCCGCTGCTGCTCACCGGCATCGCTGCGGGCGGCGAGTATGACGCCGTGTGGGTCGTCGACAGCGACGGTGAGTTCGCGCGCACGTTGCCCTACCGCACCGCGCTGCCGCGCCCCGTCGTGGGCGACGCCGGCCTGTCGGCGCAGGCCTGGGCGCCGCGCTTCGAGCGCTACGGCGCGCCGCAGCTGGAACGCCGTTTTTCGCGTACCGCCCACAGGCCGATGACCGGCTTCGATTGGGCCGCCTACATGGCGGCCAAGGCACTGTTGCAGGCGGCGCTGGAACAAGCGGCCGGGCCGAACGCGGCGCAGGTGCTGAAGGCATTGAGCCGGCCGGACTTCACGCTGGACGGCTTCAAGGGCGTGCGCCTGGGCTTTCGCGCCTGGGACCGGCAACTGCGCCAGCCGCTGCTGCTCACTGACGGGGTTGCCGTGGTCGGCAGCGCGCCGGCCGAGGGCGTGATGCACCCGAAGAACGTGCTCGACACGCTGGGCACCGACGCGGCCGAGTCGGCCTGCAAGGCGGGGTTGTGATGCAGGACGCACGCAACCACACCGCCGCGCATGCGCTGCAGGCCCTGCGCGCCATCGTGCTGCGCGAGCTGTTCAAGTTCGCCCAGCAAAAGGGGCGGCTCATCTCCGCGCTGGTGCGCCCCGTGCTGTGGCTCGCCGTGTTCGCGGCGGGCTTTCGCAACGTGTTCGGTGTCGCCATCGTCGATCCCTACGATACCTACATCCCCTATGACCTGTACATCGCGCCCGGGCTCATCGGCATGGTTCTGCTGTTCAACGGCATGCAGTCGTCGCTGGCAATGGTCTACGACCGTGAGATGGGGCTGATGCGCCTGCTGCTGACGGCACCGCTGCCGCGCTGGTGGCTGTTGCTGGCCAAGCTGCTAGCCACGGCGCTCCTGAGCCTGGTGCAGGTACTGGCCTTCGTGGTGGTGGCCGCGCTGCTCGGCACGACGCTGCCGATGGAGCCGCGCTCGCTGCTGCACGCGCTCGCGGCCACGCTGGCCGCCGCGCTGATGCTGGCGTCGCTGGGGCTGCTGCTATCGGTGTACGTGCGGCAGCTGGAGAACTTCGCCGGCACGATGAATTTCGTCATCTTCCCGATGTATTTCCTGTCCACCGCGCTGTACCCGCTGTGGAAGCTGGAAGAGTCGGGCGCAACCTGGGTGTGGCGTGCTGCGCAGTTCAATCCGTTCACCCACGCCGTGGAGTGGATTCGCTTCGCGCTCTATGCCAAGGATCCCGGAATGGCGCCGCTGGTCGTGCTGGCCACGCTGGCCCTGTGCTTCGCGCTGGCCTGCTGGGGCTACGACCCGCAGCGCGGCTTCGGCAGCCTGACGCAGCGGGGGTCGGCATGATCTCGCGACGCCGTGTCCTGTCCTGCGCTGTGGCGACCGCGGTCGCGGCGCCCTGGGTTCGTGCCCAGCCCGGCAGCGATGCATCATTTCCGCAGCGCCCCATCTCGCTGTGGGTGCCGTGGCCGGCCGGCGGTGGCACCGACCTCACGCTGCGCCTGCTGGCCGAGCTGGCCGGCCGGCAACTGGGCCAGAGGATCGTGATCGAGAACCGCGGCGGCGCCGGTGGAACGCTGGCGATGCCGGTGCTGCAACAGGCGCAGGCCGATGGCTACACCCTGGCGCAGATGCCGCAGCCGGTGTTCCGCGCGCCGCACACGCAAAAGGTCGGCTGGGACCCGATCCGCGACACCACCCCCATCCTGCAGATCAGCGGCGTGACCTTCGGCGTGCTGGTGCCGGCGGCCAGCGCCTTGCGGAGTGTCGAGGACCTGCTGGCCTACGCCGCCGCCCACGCCAGTGAGCTGAGCATCGCCACCAATGGCATCGGCACCACGCCGCACATGGTGCTGGACGAGCTGTTCGCGCGCCGGGGCCTCACCTACATCCACGTGCCCTACAAGGGAACCGCCGAGCAGATGGTGGCGGTGTCATCGGGCCAGGTGATGGCGGGCGTCAATTCCAACGGTTTTGCACCCTACGTCGATTCGGGCCGGCTGCGCCTGCTGGCCACCTTCGGCTCGGCGCGCACCCGGCGCTGGCCCAATGTACCGACCCTGAGCGAGCTGGGCCACGGCATCGTCGCGATGTCTCCCTATGGCCTGGCCGGGCCGCGTGGATTGCCTGATGTGGTCGTGCGTACGCTGCATGATGCGTTCAAGACGGCCCTGTTCGACCCCGCGCACATCGCCGAGCTGGCCCGCTTCGACCAGGAGGTCGCCTACCTGGGCAGCGCGGACTACGGGCGCAGCATGCGCGAAGCCTTTGCCGCGGAGCGTCGCGCCGCCCAGCGGCTGGGGCTGGCGCTCGGCCCGGGATGACGCGCGCGAAGCCGGGCTGGCGTGACCGCATCTGCCGGGCACTGCTGGTCGCAGCGATGCTCTGCCCGGCGAGCGCCGCGCAGGCCGGCGTGATGACGAAGGCCATGATCCAGGAGCGCTTTCCCTCTCCGCTGATCGTCGGCGAGAAGGATCCGCAACTGCCGGTATGGCCGATCTTCAAACAGGACGCCACCACGACACGGCTGGCCGGCTATGTGTTCGAGTCGATCGACCTGGCGCCGATTCCCGGCTTCTCTGGCACGCCGCCGAACCTGTTGGTCGCGCTGGATGCCAAGGGTGTATTCCTCGATGTGCGCGTGTTGTCGCAGCACGAGCCGGTCTTCCTGGACGGGCTGGGTGAGGCGCCGTTGCGGCGCTTCGCCCTGCAGTACAAGGGCTTGTCGCTGCAGCAGAACATCAAGATCGGCTCCGGCAGCCGTCGTGGCGAGGAGGGCGACGGGGCCAACGCCCACATCGACGGCGTGGCGAAGGCGACCGCGTCGGTGCGCATCATCAACCAGACCCTGCTGTCGGCGGCGTTGCGCGTTGCCCGTGCGAAGCTGGGCTTCGCCGCCGGCCGCGACCCTGACCGGATTGCCCGCGTGCGGCGCGACACCTACGCACCAATGGACTGGGACGCGCTGCTGCGAGCCGGGCTCGTGCAGCGCGTGCGACTCACGCGCGGCGCCGTGGAGCGGGCTTTCGCCGGGAACGGCATGGACGCAAGCCAGGGCGCACCGGACGACGCCTTCGCCGAGCTGTACGTCACCTGGCTAAACGCGCCGGCCGTCGGGCGCAACCTGCTAGGCGAGGCGGGCTGGCAGCGCCTGCTCGGGGGCATCGACGACGGCGACCACGCCTTCCTGGTGATCGGCACCGGCAGCTACAGCTTTGTCGGCGACGACTTCGTGCGCGGTGCGGTGCCCGACCGTCTCGCGCTGCGGCAAGGCGAGCTGCCGATCGAGCTGCGCGACCTCGACGTCGACGACGCGCTGAAGCTGCCGGCGGCGCTGCTGCGCGCCGACACGAAGGTGTTCCGCGTCATCGGCCCAGCCGGGCTGGACCCGGCCCGGCCGCTGGACTTCGCGCTGCGCGTCACGCGCAGCAGGGGCGCGCTTTATCCCGAGCGCGTGAGCCGCGACTTCCCGGTTCGCTACGAGCTGCCGGCAAGCCAGGTGCAGCTGCCGGACAGCGACGGCAAGTCGTGGCATGGCATCTGGCGCGCGCGCGCGTGGGAGCTGGGCGTGCTCGGCGCGGCCCTCGCGCTGCTGGCGTTCGTGCTGGCGCGGCCTGCGTGGCTGGTGGCCGACGAAACGCGGCTGGCGCGATGGCGCACCGGCTACCTGATGTTCACGCTGCTGTTTGTCGGCTGGTTCGCGCAAGGGCAGTTGTCGATCGTCAACATCACCGCGGTGCTGCAGGCACTGCTGGTGGGGCGCGCCCTTGGCTTCCTGCTTTACGACCCGATCAGCCTTTCGCTGTGGGCATTCGTCGTGGTGACGCTGGTGCTGTGGGGCCGCGGCACCTTCTGCGGCTGGCTGTGCCCGTTCGGCGCGTTGCAGGAGCTGGTGGCCCAGCTCGCGCAAGCTCTGGGTGTGCGGCGCCGGCGCCTGCACCGCGATGTCGATGCCAGGCTGAAGGCCATCAAGTACCTGCTGCTCGCAGGCATCCTGGCCGTTGCCGCCGCCTCGCCCGCGTGGACGGACCGGGTCGTGGAGATCGAGCCTTTCAAGACCGCGATCACGCTCAACTTCGTTCGTGCGTGGCCCTACGTGCTGTGGGCGGCAGGCCTGGTCGTCGCGAGCGCGTTCGTCTACAAGGGTTTCTGCCGCTACCTGTGCCCGCTGGGTGCCGGCCTGGCCCTCTTGGGCCGCGTGCGTGTGCTGCGCTGGATCCCGCGGCGCAGTGAATGCGGCACGCCGTGCCAGACCTGCCGCCACCGCTGCGACTACCAGGCGATCCGGCCTGGCGGCGCCATCGTGTACGAAGAGTGCTTTCAGTGCCTCGATTGCGTCGCCATCCACCACAGCGAGGAGCGTTGCCCGCCCCTGATCGCGAAGCGGCGCGAGCGCGTGTTCGTCCTGCGGCCCGCGCCCGCCCGCAGCGGCGACCCGAGAGGGCGCGCGCCATGAAGCGGCAACGCTTCCTGCGCGCCACGCTGGGCCTTGGCGCGCTGGCGGTGCTTGGCGGCAACGCCGCGACCGGCCCTC
Organism: Ramlibacter sp. WS9; assembly: GCF_003797765.1. Lineage (GTDB taxonomy): Bacteria > Pseudomonadota > Gammaproteobacteria > Burkholderiales > Burkholderiaceae_C > Ramlibacter. The sequence continues at coordinate 10,548 of NZ_RKMB01000002.1, forward strand.
CCTTGCTGTGGCGGCGCCGGACGCTGCTGGGCTTTGGCACCACGCTTTCGCTGCAGGCCGCGCACGCGGACGCTCGGACGCTGGATAGCGCGCTCGATGCGGGGGTGGCTGCACTGCGACGCATCGAAGCGCAGATGAGCCTGTTCAACCCGACGAGCGCGATTTCGCAGTTGAACCGCGATGGCATGCTGGCAGCCCCGCCGGCCGAGTTGCGCGAGGTCCTGGAGATCGCGCAGGCCATCTCGCGCGGCAGCGACGGCGCGTTCGACGTGACGGTGCAGCCGCTGTGGCAGGTTTTCGAGGCGGCGCAGCGCACCGGCCACCTGCCCGACGCCCGCGAAATAGACGCCGCGCGCGAGCGTGTCGGCTGGCGCGGCCTTGAACTGTCCGGCGAAGGAGTGCACCTGCGCCGCCCCGGCATGGCCGTGACGCTCAACGGCATCGCGCAGGGTTATGCGGCCGACCGGGTGCGCCGCGTGCTGGTGATGCACGGTATCCGCCACGCGCTCGTGGACACAGGCGAATTTGCGACACTCGGCCACAACGCCAACGCGCGCCCCTGGACGCTGGGCATCGCGAACCCCCGCGATGAGGCGGCGCTGATCGCACGGCTGATGAGCGACGGCCGCTGCATCGCCACATCGGCCGACAGCGTAACGAGCTTCAGCGCCGACCGTCGGCACCACCACATCTTCGATCCTCGCACCGGCTACTCGCCACCCGCCCTGGCGGGCGTGACGGTCGCGGCCGGCAGCGGCGCGATCGCCGACGCGTTGACCAAGGTGATGTTCGTCGCCGGCCCGCGGCGCGCGTTCAGCGCGGCGCGGCAGTGGAACGCCGACGTCCTGTGGGTCGACAAGGCCGGTGGATGGCGGGCCACGCCCGGTCTGCGTCTTACCGGCGCATGAGCGTGGGCGTCAGCCTGGCTTCTTGGCCCAGGCGGCGCACCAGCCCGCGGCGGCGATGTGCTTGCGCCCGAACATCGCGCAGCCGCCCCATGCGTCGCCGGCGCCGCCCTGGAAGAACGAGCAGTTCGAGCAGAGCTGCGCCGAGCTGTGCTTTGGATAGCGTTGCCGGTCCACCTTCTGGGTGTCGTGCTTGTAGCCGAGTGCCACCGCCGTGTCATCGGCCTCTTCGACGCGCGACGGCGCCGCATGCGTCAGGGCGGGGGCCGCAAGCACGACGCAGCCGCTTGCGATCGATCGGGTAATGAAAATGCGCCGGGTTGTCTCTCTCACTTCAATCTCCAACAACAGTGGGTCGCCCCGCATACCGTGCGGGGCGACGCCGGGTTTACAGCCTGTCAGTTCGCCTTCGCGACCTTCGAAGGGGTGGCGGCCTTGGGGATCTTGAACACCCACACCATCCCGCCCTGCTCGAGGAAGTTGACCTTCTTCGCGACCTCGCCGCCCCACAGCGGAACGGCGCCGCCCCAGCCGGAGACGACGCTCACGTACTGTTCGCCGCCCTGCTGCCACGTCACCGGCGGCGCGACCACGCCGGAGCCGGTCTGGAACTCCCACACCACCTTGCCGGTCTTCGCGTCGGCCGCCTTCAGGTAGCCCTCGGGCGTGCCCCAGAACACGAGGTTGCCGCCGGTCGTCAGCACGCCACCCCACAGCGGGGCGCCGTTCTTCACTTCCCAGACGATCTTGCCGGTCTTCGGGTCCACCGCGCGCAGCGCGCCGATGTAGTCGTCGTTGATGGTCTTGATGGTGAAGCCGGCGCCGAGGTAGGCCGCGCCCTTCTTGTAGGCGACCGGCTCGTTCCAGATCTCCATGGCCCACTCGTTGGCCGGCACGTAGAACAGCTTGGTGTCCGGGCTGTAGGCCATCGGCATCTGGTTCTTGCCGCCCAGGAAGCTGGGCGCCGAGACGATCGAGCTGCCCTTCTTGCCGTCGCCGCTGGCGGTCGGGTCGCCGGGGCGGTTCTCGGCGATGAAGTTGGGTTTGCCGGTCTTCAGGTCGATGCTGCTGGCCCAGGTGGTCTTCCTGACGAAGGGGAAGGCGTTGAGCAGCTTGCCGGTGGTGGCGTCGTTGACGTAGAAGAAGCCGTTGCGGTCGGCCTTGCCGCCGACCCGCTTGCCGTCCATGTCGAAGGTGACGAACTCGTTCACGCCGTCGAAGTCCCAGCCGTCGTTGGGGGTGTTCTGATAGTGCCACTTGATCTGGCCGGTCTTCACGTCGATGGCGACGGTGGAGCACGAGAACAGGTTGTCGCCCTTGCGCAGGTGGCTGTTCCACGGCGCCGGATTGCCGGTGCCGAAGTAGGCCAGGCCGGTCTTGCTGTCGTAGGTGCCGCCCAGCCAGGTGGCCGCGCCGCCGGTCTTCCACAGGTCGCCCGGCCAGCTCTGGTTGGTGGTGCCGGAGATGCCGGCTTCCTTGCGCGTGCCGTCGGCGTCGTAGGTGTAGCCCATATGGCCTTCGACCGTGGGGCGGCTCCACACCAGCTGCCCGGTCTTGGCGCTGCGTGCTTCGACGCGGCCCACCACACCGAATTCGCCGCCGGAGACGCCGGTGAGGATCAGCCCGTTGGCGATGATCGGCGCGGCGGTGGCCGAGTAGCCGGCCTTGTAGTCGTCGATCTTTTCCTTCCAGACCACGTCGCCGGTGTCCTGGTTCAACGCGACCAGCTGCGCGTCGAGCGTGGCGAAGATCACCAGGTTGTCATAGAGCGCGGCGCCGCGGTTGACCACGTCGCAGCAGGGCATGATGCCCTCGGGCAGGCGGTGCTCGTACTTCCAGAGCTTCTTGCCCGTGGTCGCATCGAGCGCGAACAGCCGCGAGTAGGAGGCGGTGACGAACATCTTGCCGTTGTGGATCAACGGCTGCGATTCCTGGCCACGCTGCTTCTCGCCGCCGAACGAGAACGCCCACGCCGGCGCGAGCTTGCCCACCGTGGCGGTGTTGACCTGCTTGAGCGGCGAGTAGCGCTGGCCCTGCGTGTTCAGGCCCCAGGTGAGGACGTTGCCGGTGGCGGTGGCTTCGTTTTCGATCATCTGATCGGTCACTGCGGCGTGGGCCGTGGCGCTGGCCAGGGCGATGGCGATGAGAACTGTCAAGAGCTTCGGTTGCATGGAGTCTCCTAGAGGGGGGGTCGCGAATTGGACAGGCCACATTGGCCGGTTCCCGGGCTCTGAAGAGGGCAAGGCCCATGCCATGCGCCGGCCGGGCCCTATGGACGCGGCGACGCGACGGATTGGCCGTCAACGGTTCGGGTTTTCCCGCCGGATTGCTACAGCCTTGAGCAGGTGTTGCGACAGAGACCGTGACAGCACGCCACAACTTCCGACGATTCGAACGGCTATAGTCCAAACCTCGGAGGCTCTTCTGAATGATTTGGCTTGCCGCTGTTGCCACTGTGTGTGTCGCTGCGCTGGTGATCTTCGCACTGGTCGCATCCTCCCAACATCGCGCACATCAAGACGAAATGCTGGCCGAGTTCCGGGCCCTCAATTCGGCATTGGTCCAGGGGCGATTTGGAACGTCGGAACCGGCTGCGAGCGGGACTTGGCATCGCGTGCTGGCCAGTGAGGAGAGACTGATCGTCGCCGCCGGAACACGAGCCCTGCTGGGCCTGCAGCATGCCCTCACACTGGAAGACGAGCACGGACAGCGTTGGCGGGTTGTGGCCGCGCATCAGTTGGGGACGAACCCCTATCTTGACGTGCGGGAGCTGGAAGCCGAGCCGATGCCGCAGCCATATCCTTCGCATCAACCATCCAACGACATCCCATGAAATTCATCTCCGTTCACGTTCGCAACTCCATCGTGATGCACGGCTACACCGATGGCAATGCCGAGATCACCGAGGAAGTCAAGGACGAAGAGTTTGTCGAAAAGCTGCTTTCCGTCGAGCGCATCCAGTCGATCTCGGAGAAGTACCTCCTTGTTTCATCGTCCCACGGACGCGTTCTCTACTGGGAGTACAAAGGCGGCCTCGCGGCCATCTCCAGAAGGCTTGCCGATGCCGGCCTCGTGGTGCCCTGACCCAAGGTTCACCCGCACCGCCTTCGCCGCCTGCACCATGTGGGCCAGTGCCTGCTCGGTCTCCGGCCAGTTGCGGGTCTTCAGGCCGCAGTCGGGATTGACCCAGAGCTGGCCCGGTTCGATCACACGGGCCGCCTTCTCCAGCAGCGCCACCATCTCGCCCACCGTCGGCACACGTGGTGAGTGGATGTCGTACACGCCCGGCCCGATCTCGTTGGGGTACTTGAACTCACCGAAGCCGCGCAATAGGTCCATGTCCGAGCGGCTGGTCTCGATGGTAATCACGTCCGCGTCCATCGCCGCGATCTCGGGCAGGATGTCGTTGAATTCCGAGTAGCACATGTGGGTGTGGATCTGGGTCTCGTCGCGCACACCGCTGGCAGTGACGCGGAAGGCCTGCGTCGCCCATGCCAGGTACGGCTTCCAGCCGACGCGCCGCAGCGGCAGGCCTTCGCGGATGGCGGGCTCGTCGATCTGGATGATGGCGATGCCCGCCTGCTCCAGGTCGCAGACCTCGTCGCGGATCGCCCAGGCGAGCTGCCGGGCCGTGGTGCTGCGCGGCTGGTCGTCGCGCACGAACGACCATTGCAGGATGGTGATGGGCCCGGTCAGCATGCCCTTCATCGGCTTCTTCGTCAGGCGCTGCGCATAGACCGTCCAGTCCACCGTCATCGGCCGGGGCCGCGCCACGTCGCCGTAGATCAGCGGCGGCTTGACGCAGCGCGAGCCGTAGGACTGGACCCAGCCGTTGGCCGTGAACGCGAAGCCGTCAAGCTGCTCGCCGAAGTATTCCACCATGTCGTTGCGCTCGGCTTCGCCGTGCACCAACACGTCGAGACCCAGGGCTTCCTGCTTGCGAACCGCCAGGGCGATCTCAGCTTGCATGGCTTCGCGGTAGCGCGCCTCATCGAGCGTGCCGCGCTTGAATGCGGCGCGCGCGGCGCGGATTTCCGTAGTCTGCGGAAACGAGCCGATGGTGGTCGTCGGCAAGGGCGGCAAGGCCAGCCGGGCGCGCTGCTGCTCCTGGCGCATCGCAAAGACCGAGGCACGCCGGTCGGCGTGCGGAGCCGCTTGCGCGAGGCGAGCCGCGACCGCCTCGCGGTGCACACGCGGGCTGGCGCGGCGTGACGCCACGGCTGCGCGCGAGGAGTTCCATTCGGCCTGCACCGATGCTTCGTCGCCGTTCAACATGGCGCGCAGCACGCGCAACTCTGACAGCTTTTCCACGGCGAAGGCCAGCCAGGACTTCAGCTCCGCGTCGAGCCCGGTCTCGGCCTGCAGACCGAAGGGCACGTGCAACAGCGAGCACGACGGCGCCAGCCACAGCTCGCCTCGATGCTTCTCGGCGACAGACCGAATCCGTGCCAGCGCGGCGTCGAGGTCGGTGCGCCAGATGTTGCGCCCGTCGACGATGCCCAGCGACAGCACCTTGTGGCTGGGCAGCCAGTCGGTCACGCCCGTCAGGTCTTCGGCCGCGCGCACCGCGTCCACATGCAAGCCCGCCACCGGCAACTGGCATGCCAGGCGCAGGTTGTCGGACAGCGGCGAGAAATACGTGGCCAGCATCAGCTTGACGCCGCCGCGCGCCAGGCGCCAGTACGTGCGTTCGAAGGCGTGGCGCCATTCGTCCGGCAGGTCCAGGCCGAGGATGGGCTCGTCGATCTGCACCCACTCCACGCCCTGCATGCGCAGGCGATGCAGAATTTGCTCGTAGACCGGCAGCAGCTTGTCCAGCAGGCTGAAGCGGTCGAAGCCGGCCTGCTTTTCCTTGCCGAGCCAGAGAAAGCTCAGGGGACCGAGCAGCACGGCCTTGACCTTGTGGCCGGCTTCCAGGGCTTGCGCGACTTCATCGAACAGCCGCAAAGAGGCGAGGTGGAACTCGGTGTCGGCGTGGAATTCCGGGACGAGGTAGTGGTAGTTGGTGTCGAACCACTTGGTCATCTCCAGTGCGAAGCGGCCACCGGCCGTTTCATGCGCGCAATCGCAGCCGGCGCCGTGGCTGGAATGCTGCCCCGCTTGCGTGCCGCGGGCCATGGCGAAGTAGCGATGCAGTTCCGGCTCCTCGCCCGTGAAGCCGAAGCGAGCCGGCTCGCATCCCAGCATCTGAATATGGTTGGCGACGTGGTCGTAGAAGGCGAAGTCGCCCACCGTCACGAAGTCCAGACCAGCGGCCTTTTGCACGAACCAGTGGCGGGCGCGGAGCTCGGCGCCGACGGACTCGAGGGCCTGTGCATCGATGTCACCGCGCCAATGCTGCTCCAGCGCGAATTTCAGTTCCCGGTGCGCGCCCATGCGCGGAAAACCCAGGGTGTGTGTGCGGGCCATGCCTTCATCCTTCGTTGTTCTGCGTGTTCAGGAGGTCGATGGTCCGGCAATCTGCACTATTATTCAAACGAAAGATATTGCCGTTCAACGTGAGAATTTCTAATGGCCCAATCCGTCCTTGAACTGCGCCACCTGCGCACGCTGGTGGCCCTGCGCGACACCGGCAGCCTGGTGCGGGCGGCGCAACTGCTCAACCTCACCCAGTCGGCGCTGTCGCACCAGGTCAAGCTGATGGAGGACTTCTACGGCGCGGCGCTGTTCGAGCGCAAGTCGGTGCCGCCGCAGTTCAGCACTGCGGGCTTGCGGCTGCTGGCCCTGGCCGACGGCGTGCTGCCGCAGGTCGACGAGGCCGAGCGCGACGTGGCCCGCCTCGCGCGCGGCCGCGCGGGGCAGTTGCGCATCGTCGTCGAGTGCCACACCTGCTTCGACTGGTTGATGCCGGCGATGGACGCCTTCCGCGCACGCTGGCCCGAGGTGGAACTGGACATCGTCTCGGGCTTCCATCCGGACCCGATCGCGCTGGTGCTGCAAGACCGCGCCGACGTCGCCATCGTGTCCGATCAGGACGCGGGCGAGAGCGTGGACTTTCACCCGCTGTTCAGCTTCGAGATCGTCGCGCTGCTGGCCAACGACCACGCGCTGGTGCGCAAGCCGCATCTCACGGCGAAAGACTTCGCCAAGGAAACGCTGATCACCTACCCCGTGCCCGACGAGATGCTGGACTTGGTGCGCCAGGTGCTGGAGCCCGCCGGCATCAAGCCCGCGCGCCGCACCACCGAACTGACGGTCGCCATGCTGCAACTGGTGGCCAGCGGCCGCGGCATCGCGACGCTGCCGGTGTGGGCGGTGCAAAGCTACCTGGACCGCGGCTATGTGACCGCGCGCCCGGTGGGCCGCAAGGGCCTGACCGGACACCTCTACCTGGCCTGCACCGCCGCCACTTCCAGCCGCCCCTGGCTCGCCGACTTCGTGGCGGTGACGCGCGAGACGAGCTTTCTCACGCTGAGCGAGATCGAGCTGCTTTAGGGACGATCAATCCTTCACTCTTCGGCGCGCTACGCGTCCGTGAGCACCCTTGGGCACGTCATCCCAAGGCAACTTGCCACGCAGCGAAAGGATTTCGCCGTACGCTGCGCGACGCACCAGCAGCCGCAAACCCGCGTCCACCGCGTCTTGCACGGAGCTGAACGGTCCGGCCTTCATGGCGGCCTGGAGCAAGGTGTCGTCGATCGCGAGGTTGATGCGCATGATCGTTTGACTGTACCCGCCCTGCGCCGCTCAAGCAAACGTCACGACGTCTTCAGCAACGCCCCCTTGAACAGCACCGGCCCCGTCGGCCCGCCCTCGCCGGGCACGCCGCCCTTGGGCTCCAGGCTGATCGCAAGCGCCGGGGCTTCCTTCACCTGGTTCTCGGCGGCCGTGAGCTTGATCACCGCTTCGCCGCCCAGCACGCCGAGCGAGCGCGGCCCGCCGCTGGGCGGCAGCGCCCAGAGCTGCAGGGACTTGTCGGCGGCTTCCTGGTAGCCGCCGACACGCTTGATGGTGAGGGTGCCGCGCGCGGGGTCGAACGTGACGAGCATCGACGCCGACGAACGCTCGTCGTTCAGCACCGCGACATACTGAAGATCGGGCCGGGCCTGCAGCTGCGCGGCCATCTGCGCGTTCTGTTGGGCCAGCGTGGCGCGGGCACGCTCGGCTTGCGCGATCTGCGACGCGCTCCGGTCCACCTCGCCGGACAGGTTCAGCGCCACGCCCATTGCGATGGCCGCGGCAGCGCCGGCGGCCATCGCACCGGCGCGCCACCAGCGCACCGTCCGGGTCCACACGCCGGTATCGGCCGGTGGCACCGCCGGCCGGTGTTCGTTTGCCAAGAGGTTCTCGATCCGTTTCCAGACATTCGGGCTGGGCGCCTGCGTGACCTGCAACTCGGTCATGCCGGCAAAGCGCTCCTGCCAGATCAGGGCGGCTGCGCGCACGGTCGGGCTCTGGCGCGCCTGCGCCTCGAAGCGGCGACGCGCGCCGCCGCGCAGCGTGCCCAGGGCGTATGCGGCGGCCAGGCGGTCGAGCAGTTCGGGGTGTTTGGGCAAATCCATGGCGTTCACGCGAATCGTGCCATGCAGCCGCGCAGCTGGTCGATGCCGCGCCGGATCCACGTCTTGACGGTGCCCAGCGGCAGCTGGAGCTGCTCGGCCAATTCGCTGTGGCTCAGGTCGCGCAGATAGGCGAGGCTCACCACCTCGCGCTGGCGCGCTTCCAGCTTGCGCAGGCACTCGTGCAGGGCCCAGGCCTGCTCGCTGGCTTCGCTCGTGTCCATGGGGTCGGGCGAGTCGCCGGCAACGGTTTCGCTGATCGCACCGTCCAGCTCCAGCGCCGAGTCGGCCCGCTCGCTGGTGCGGCGGCGCAGGAAGTCGAGCGCGCGGCTGCGCACGATCACGCCCATCCACCCCAAGGGCGGACTGAGCGCGGCGCGGTAGTCGCCGGCGATGCGCCAGATGTTGAGATAGGCCTCCTGCAGCACGTCTTCGGCCCAGTCGCGGTTGTTCACCACGCGCAGCGCCAGGCCGTAGAGCCGGGACGACGTGTGGTCATAGAGTTCGCGCAACGCGGCCTCCGCATCCTTCGGGCGTCCGCCGGGCAGGTTGCGGGCGGCGATTCGGTCCAGAAGATCGATGAGGTGCTGGTCTGGGGTGGGGATGGCCATTGCTGCAAGTTGTCGGGCTTCCCCGCCATTACGCACCAGATGGCGCGGTGGATTCACAAAATGACGCGTCAACGTCATCGCGCCTCGATCGCCAGCGTGACGAACCGGCTTTCCCAGGTGTCGGGCCGTTCGGCCGAAACGCGCAAATCGGTCCCACGCAACAGCCACCACCCGCCGAAAGGCAGGCGGTGCCGCAGCATTCCCTGCGCATCGGTTTCGCGCCACACGCCCAGCGCGCTGCGCTCGCTGATAAGTTCCACCGCGAAGCCCGGCAACGGCCGGCCATCGCGGAGCACCTGCAGTTCCAGCGGCTGGCCGACGGCGATGGGCGAGTCGCCCCGCACCACGATCTCCAGGTCCATGCCCGTGGGCCGACGCGCCGACGCGCGCAGTTCGTGGGGTGCGTCGGTGGCCGCGGCCAGCTCGATGCGCGCGAATTTTCGGTAGGACTCGCGCCACGGAACGCCTCGCGCCTGCAACTCGGCCCAGGCTGTGCGCACGCGGGCCGGCGCGCGGATCTCGGCCAGATAGACCTGCACCAGCTGCGGCTTGAGTTCGATCTCCGCGGCATGCAATTCAGCCCAACATGACTGGGGCAGATGGCCCGCATCGGTCGTGCCCACGGCCATCTCGAGCCAGCGCGCCTGTTCGCGAGCGGGACGCAACGCGATGGCATGGGTCTCGCCGTCGCTGCACCCCGAAAGCGCGACGCTCGCCGCGCTGGGGCCAACGTCCTGCACCGGGTAGCGGTTGCCGGTGGCCAACGCCACGGCGTTGCCGCCCGCGGGACTGAACCAGCTGTCGTGCGCCCGCGCCGCCCCGGCCGTGAAGCACAGGGCGGCGCAAAGCAGCGTGAACCAACGCGCAGGAAGCATCGCTTCAGATGCTCGGATCCGGCTCGTCGGTGTCGCTGGTCGCGAGCACCGCGTCACCGACATTCACCGGCGTTGCGGCGTTGTCGCTGGATGCGGCCACGCTCTTGACGTAGGCCAACGCGCCGGCCGAACTGGTGGTGGCCGATTGCGGAACGTCGCTGCCGGCCACCGGCGGATCGGTGGCCACCGGCATGGCGGGCTCGCCCCCGCCTCCGCCGCCGCAAGCGGCCAGCAGCAAGGCGCCGCCAACCAGGCTCAATGCAACACGGGTGTGTTTGGTGTATTTCATGTCGAGCTCCTTGGGTGGCCGCTCACTGCGAGCCCGGCAGCGGCGTATTCAAGTACGGGAAGCCGGAGAGGAAAGGCACCACAGCCTGGTCCACTGCGTCGTGCACGTCGAGCGATGCGGCACCGGCCGGCACGCTGGAGGGCTTGCAGGCTGAAGTCACGCCCGCCACGCCGGGGATGCTGTTGAGCTTGAACGTGTCGGCATCGCCGTTGGCCATGCACAGGCCACCGAGCATTGCCACCAGCGCGATGTCGACCACGTCGTCCTTGGGCCGGCGGCCGTTGGGAAAGCCGGCGAAGTCCGTGCCCGCCGGCGACGCCTTCAGGCTGCCGACGATGGCCAGGCGATTCTGGTTGGCGAAAGGAACCGGCGCCACCGCCGTGTTCAGGCGCAGCATTTCGGAGGGCGTGACGGTCGCGGGCTTGTTGACGCCGGTGATGCCGGTGAGGAACACCGTCGCCAGGTCGGTACGCGGAATATTGGTGGGCGCGAGGGCGGCGGCGTCGCTTGCGAGCACCAGCCCCAGCAATGCGGGCAGCGTCGGGTTGGTCACGTAGTCGAGGAACTGGCCGTCGCCATTGGGCTTGGACGCGTTGAACTTGTCCTTGTCCTTGAGGCCGATCACCACTTCATTGACCAGCGGCTGGCCCAGGCGCGAGACCTGGGTCCAGGCACCGCCCGGCTTTTCGGAAGCCTGGTGGCCCGATGCCGGCGCGCCCGAGAGCAGCCGCGCCTGCCGCAAGCTCGCGGTGGTCCAGCCGCCGATCACCGTTTCGCTGCCGGCCGTGAGGCAGTCCTTGTGCACTTCCAGCGCGATGGAAGTGACGTTGCTGTCCTGGATCGAGTTGGCCGCCGCCGCGTTGATGTTGGCGGGGTTGGTGATGACCGACAGCGGTGCATTCACCAGGTCGAAGATCGGACCGAGGTTGACGGCGAAACCTTCCTGGCGCTGGCCGACGAAGACACGGCCCGTGCCTTTGCCCGCCGGGCAGCCGGGAATGTTCACCTCATGCACATGCTTGCCCGCGTACGTGGCGTAGGCCGCGCTGTTGCCCAGCGTCTTGACGCCGATGTAGTCGACGGGCTTTTCGAAGCTGGCCGAACCGCCGTTGGCCTTGGTGACGGCCGAAGCCGCGCCCTTGCGCCGGTCGCCCCGCACCACATTCACGATGTAGCTTTCGTTCAGGTTGAGGTTGGCATCGTTGACGTTCGACACGGCACCGGCCTGGATCAGTGGAATCGCGACCGATTTCTGCGCCGCGCCGGTCCCGATGGGCAACGACACATTGTTGAGCTTGTTGTTGAAGCGGAACTGGAAGGTGATGTCTTCGGCCGCGTCGCCGTTGTTGTCGATGTGGATCTCGTAGAGCGCGTTCGGGTCCATCGAGAAGTAGTTGGGCCCGCCGTAAGGGCCTTGCAGCGGCTGGTAGTTGGCGATCAGCGTCACGTAGTCGGATCGGCCGCCCGCGCCGTTGGCCGCCACGCCTTCGTAGCTGCGGAACATGTAGAAGTCGGTGGCGTCGACCTTGGGGCTGGTTGTGATGAAAGGCGCTTCGCGGTGGCTCGACGCCAGGCTCAAGCCCGCGCTGCCGGCGGCGCAGGCGGCCAGCAGGGCCAGCTGCAGGGACTTCATCTTCTTCAAACGCATGTCGCTCTCCTTGGTTGGATGGGGGTATCGCGTGGTGTGACGCCCGCTCAATACGCAACCCGGGTGCGATCCGGATTCAAGAAAATTGATTCGTGTAGGGGAAAGTCGCTTTCGGCCCCTTGCGTGCGGCAGCGTACAGAGCGTGCGGGCCAATGCGGCGAAGCTGCCCAGCTGCAACGCAGTCAACCCCAACCCTCTCCACTTGAAGAATCGATCCATGAAATACCTGAGCACCTCGGCCGCACTCGGCCTGGCCACCCTGGCGGCATTCGCCGCCCCGGCGGCCCTGGCCCAGAACCAGAACACCAGCGGCTGGTACCTCGGCGGCAACATCGGCCGCACCAACCAGGGCACCGACGACGCGGCCATCGTCAACGGGCTCGCGGCCCAGGGCCTCACCACGACCTCCATCGAGAACACCGGCCATGACCGCGGCTACAAGTTGTTCGGCGGCTACCAACTCAACCGCAACTTCGCCATCGAAGGCGGCTACTTCGACCTGGGCAGCTTCGGCTACACCGCCCGCACGCTGCCCCTGGGCAGCCAGACTGGCGATGTGGGCTACAAGGGCGTGAACCTCGACCTGATCGGCATCGTGCCCTTCACCGAGAAGTTCTCCGCCATCGGCCGCGTCGGCGTCACGTCCAGCCGTGCGTCGAGCTCGTACAGCTCCACCGGCGCCGCCGCCGTACCGCTCGGCACGTCCAGCGCCCGCAGCACCAATGCGAAGTACGGCGTCGGCGTGATGTACGACTTCACGCCTTCGCTGGCCATGCGCGTGGAGGCCGAGCGCTACCACGTCAAAGACGCCTTCCGCAACAAGGACCACGTCGACATGGTTTCGGTCGGCCTGGTCTACCGCTTCGGCGCCGCGCCGGTGCGCACCGCCTACGTGGCGCCCGCGCCCGTGTACGTCGCCCCGGCGCCGGCACCGGCACCGATGGCTGTGGCACCGCCGCCTCCGCCCGCACCTGTGTACGTGGCACCCCCGGCACCGGCACCCGCGCCCGTGATGGCGCCGGAACCGCGTCCGGCCAAGCCTTACCGCAACTAAAGCGCCTCGCGCAGCAGCAGGCGTGACGCGACTGCATGGAGCATCAGCAACCCTCACGCGGCTCGCGGGCCTCGTGGTGGTTGCTTTTCTTTTTTTCGGCGCCGCTCCCGCCGCCGCGCAATACGCCAGCTTCGGCTCCGAGCGCCCGAGCGCCGATGCGCTGCATGTCGCCAACTGGGCCGTGCATTCCGCGGACCACAAAGCAGCGCCGTTCGTCATCGTGGACAAGCGCGACTCGCGCGTGTTCGTGTTCGACGGGCAGGGAAAATTGCTCGGCGCCGCTCCTGCACTGCTCGGCCTGGCGCAGGGCGATCACACAGTCCCCGGGATCGGCAACCGGAAGCTGTCCACCATCCGTCCGGAAGAGCGAACCACACCGGCGGGGCGTTTCGCCGCGTCGATGGAGCGCAGCCTGAACGGCGACGAGATTCTCTGGGTCGACTACGACTCCGCAGTCGCGTTGCATCGCGTCATCGCGACCGCCCCGAAAGAGCGCCGCCTGCAGCGCCTCGCGAGTCAAACGCCGGCGGACCGCCGCATCACTTACGGCTGCATCAACGTGCCCGTCAAGTTCTTCGATCAGGTCGTGATCCCGGCGTTCAAGGGCGGTGCCGGTATCGTGTACGTGCTGCCGGAAACCCGTTCGCCGGCCGAAATTTTCAACTCCTACGACATCGACGAGAACGGCGCGGCCAAGGTTGTCCCGACGCGCTGAAAGGGTCGGCCGCGCTCCATTCGCTGAGGCTGCTTAAGAAATCGACCTATTCCGTCCTGTTGCACCCAGTTGCAAACTCGCGGCATGGAGGTATTTATGGACTTGATGTTTGGCCCGTTCAACGGTTGTCGCGTCGTGGTGTCGGTCGTGCAAGCCGACGGACCGCAGGGCAGCTTTTCCGCTTCGTATCAGATCTACGCGAACGGCACGAGCCCTGACGCGACGTCCGCACCTGTGTTGGGGCGGACGGTCGCGGGTGCATGGGCCAGCGCCGACGAAGCGTCGGACATCGCGCTGCAGATCGCGCGTTTGCAGATTGCGGGCTTGCGCAGTCATGTTGCGCAAGCGGCGACCCAGGAGCAAAGAAAGGCGTCCAACCTGGCGGAGTTTGCTGCCTCGTGGGATGCGGACGGCGAGCACGAGGCGCATTCGAGGGCCTACCAGCCGACCTTGCCCTGCCCACTGATGCCGATGGCATCGCTGCCCTCCTAGGGCGCCGCTTCGGCGAACAGCTGCGCCTGCGGGTCCGGCGCCACCGGCACCCGTTATCATGGCGCAGCTATGCTCGAACAACGCATCCAACAACACTTCATCGACAGCGCCGACCTGAAATACCAGGCCGCGCAAATCTTGAGCAAGCCGATCGCGGCGGCCGTGCAGGCGATGCTGGCGTGCGTCACCAGCGGCGGCAAGGTGCTGGCCTGCGGCAACGGCGGGTCCGCCGCCGACGCCCAGCATTTCTCGGCGGAGTTCGTCGGACGCTTCGAGCGCGAGCGCCCCGAGCTCGGCGCGATCGCCTTGACGACCGACAGCTCCATCCTCACGGCCATCGCCAACGACTACGATTTCGAGCGTATCTTTTCGAAACAAGTGCGCGCGCTGGGCCAACCCGGCGACGTGCTGCTGGCGCTGTCCACCAGCGGCAACTCCGCCAACGTGCTGGCCGCCATCGAGGCGGCGCACGAGCGCGAGATGACCGTGGTGGCGCTTACCGGGCGTGGCGGCGGCAAGATGACCCACGCGCTGCGCGAAACCGACGTCCACATCTGCGTGCCGCACGAGCGCACCGCCCGCATCCAGGAAGTGCACATCCTGGCGCTGCACTGCATCTGCGACGGCGTCGACGCACAACTCCTCGGAGAACAGGAAACCCCCACATGAAATTGAACCGCCCTTCCCTGCTGGTCTCGGCCCTGGCTGCAGCGCTGCTTGCGGCCAGCTTGTCTGCGTGCGCGCCGCTGATCATCGGCGGCGCCGCTGTCGGTGCGATGGTCACCTTCGACCGCCGCACCTCGGGTGCCCAGCTGGAAGACGAAGGCATCGAGCTGCGCTCGGGCAGCCGCCTGCGCGAGGCGCTGGGCGACCGGGCCCACGTCAACATCAACAGCTACAACCGCCAGGTGCTGCTGACGGGCGAGGTGCCCAACGAGCAGGACAAGCAATTGGCCGAGCAGATCGTCAGCAGGGTCGACAACGTCAAGGGCGTCGTCAACGATCTCGCCGTCATGGGCAACACCGCGCTGTCGGCGCGCTCCAACGACGTGCTGATCACCGGCAAGGTCAAAGCCTCGCTCGTCGATGCCTCGGACCTGTACGTCGGCGCCTTCAAGGTCGTGACCGAGCGCGGCGTCGTCTACCTCATGGGCCGCGTGACGCAGCGCGAAGCCGACAAGGCCACGCAGATCACGCGCAACATCGGCGGCGTGCAGCGCGTCGTGCGAATCTTCGAAATCCTCAGCGAGGAAGAGCTGCGTCGCCTGAACCCACTGCCCCAGTCGTCCAGGCCGGCAACAGCGCCGGCTGCGGCCCCCGCGGCTGCACCGGCAATGGTCCCCGCTCCTGCACCGTTGACGCCCGCTCCGGTGACGACGACGTCGCCAACCACGGCACCCTCGTCGACATCGCCGACGGCTTTGCCGCCACTCGGTCCAGCGAGCGTTCGCCGCTAGCCGGACCGGTTGTCATTGCGGGCTCGATCCGCAATCCATGAATTCCCTTTTTGTGTTCGTAGGCCGCGCGGCGAAGCTGTGCATGGGCGGGCTGCGGCGCGATGGCTACGGCGTCCGGCATCGCTTGCTGCCGCACGCTCCTGCCGAATCCCTTGCGCCGGGAGACCCCGCGACCCGCGCGGCACAACTCGCCTCCGCTTCGCTCCTGCTCAAACAGGTGCCGCGAGCATGAAACGGTCGCACGGCTGAAAGCCGTGCTGGGTCGCGGGGTCACCCGCCGCAAGCGCCTGTGCTTTACTCGCGCCGCAGCCCGCCCACGCACAGCTTCGCAGAGACACTGTTGGCGCGCCCCCGGTGGAAGGCCACCGCTTTGGTCGTCCGCCAGGATCTCGGCACGCCTGCGCCGCACGCCACCATTTCACTGCAACGCCGTGCATGGCCGGGCCGCGGCGCGAATAAAGCTCAGGCGCCCGCGGTGGACGGTCTTGCGGCCCAGCGTCGCTTGCGACGCGACCGTCTCATGCTCGCGGCACCTGTTTGAGTCGCAGCAAAGCGGAGGCGAGTTGTGCCGCGCGGGCCGCAAGACCGTCCAGCGCGGGGAATGCGGCAGGAGCTTGCGCAAGCAAGCGATGCCGGACGCCGTAGCCATCGCGCCGCGGCCCGGCCATGCACGGCGTTGCCGCCCCGCTCGTCGAGCACCAAAGTGGATTCGGAGTCTTGGATTGCGGATCCGAGTTCGCAGTGATACAGCCCTACTTCAACCGCTTGATCAAGCTGGAAGTGTCCCAGCGCTTGCCGCCCATCGCCTGCACATCGGAATAGAACTGGTCGACCAGCGCCGTCACCGGCAGCCGTGCGCCATTGCGCTTGGCTTCCTCCAGCGCGAGACCCAGGTCCTTGCGCATCCAGTCCACCGCGAAGCCGTAGTCGAATTTGCCTTCGATCATGGTCTTGCCGCGGTTGTCCATCTGCCAGCTCTGCGCCGCACCCTTGCCGATGACGTCCAGCACCTGCAGCATGTCCAGCCCCGCCTTGTCGCCGAAGGCGATCGCTTCCGACAGGCCCTGCACGAGCCCGGCAATGGCGATCTGGTTCACCATCTTGGCCAGCTGGCCCGCGCCGGCGCCGCCGAGCAGCGTCATGGCGCGGGCATAGGCCATAGCGACCGGCCTGGCCGCATCGAAGCCCGCCGGCTCGCCGCCGCACATCACCGTGAGCATGCCGTTCTGCGCACCGGCCTGGCCGCCCGACACGGGCGCGTCGACGGATTGCAGGCCGAGCTCCTTGGCCTTGGCGTAGAGCTCGCGCGCCACGTCGGCCGACGCCGTGGTGTGGTCGACGAACACCGAACCGGCTTTCATCCCCGCGAATGCGCCGTCCTCGCCGAGCGTGACCGAACGCAGATCGTCGTCGTTGCCCACACAGCAGAACACGAAGTCCCGGCCGGCGGCGGCTTGACGCGGTGTGGCCGCCGAGTTGCCCTTGAACTCGCCGGTCCAGGCCTGCGACTTGGCGGGGCTGCGGTTGTAGACGACCACGTCATGGCCGGCCAGTGCGAGGTGGCCCGCCATCGGGAAGCCCATCACGCCGAGGCCGAGGAAGGCGACTTTGCGCGGCGCGGTGGATTCGTAGGTCTTGGCGTTGGTGGAAGGCATGCGTTACTGCTCCTGGGGATGAAGGAGCAATTTTAGGCGCACGCTTACAGCGTGTAGTGCGCGATGCCGTCGCCGAAGGACCAGTTCTCGCGCAGCGTTTCCACCAGGCTGATGAGCACGTCCGACGGGCTCACATCCGCGGCCCGCGCCACGTCTCTGGCCACCATCGCGTAGAGGGCCCGCTTTTGCTGCAGCGTGCGGCCCGGCGCCAGGAATATCTGGATGAAAAGGGCGCGCTCCGTGTGCTTCACGCCCAGGTATTCCGGGGTGCACACAATGGCGCCGGCCGGGTGCTGGGTGATCAGCTGGAATTTATCGTCCGGCGGGACGGCGATGGTCTCGACCATCGCCTCGTGCACGGCGTCGCCAATGCGGTGGGCGGCTTCTTTCGAAACAACGGGCGGCAGTTCAATACGGACATAGGGCATGGAGTTCTCCTTGAAAGAAGGCCACACTCTGCCCGCCGCGCCGCAGGTGCGAAACGCCGCGCCGCGCAAAACATCTTTGCGCCGGCCGCAACACCCCCCGCAGGGGCACTGGCCGCACGAAGCAACGCGCAGGACGGCCGCCCCATGAAAAAGCCGGGGTTCCCCCGGCTTTTTCATCTGATCAAACAACTTTGAAAACGCAAAGCGTTTTTGTAGTTAAACAATGGCCAAATGCTCCGTACCGGCCGACAGGTCGGAGCTCTTCGCGCGCTGCGAATTGAGCTTGATCTGCAGCCGCAGGTCGTTCACCGAGTCGGCGTTGCGCAGCGCGTCTTCGTAGGTGACGATGTTGTTCTCGTACATGTCGAACAGCGACTGGTCGAAGGTCTGCATGCCCATCTGCCGGCTCTTCTTCATGATCTCCTTGATCTCGGAAACCTCGCCCTTGAAGATCAGGTCGGAGATGAGCGGCGAATTCAGCATGATCTCCACCGCCGCGGCCCGGCCCTTGCCGTCCTGCTTGGGCAGGAGGCGCTGCGAGATGAAGGCCTTCAAGTTGAGAGAAAGGTCCATCAGCAGCTGCGCGCGCCGCTCTTCGGGGAAGAAGTTGATCACGCGGTCAAGCGCCTGGTTGGCGCTGTTGGCGTGCAGCGTGGCCATGCACAGGTGGCCGGTTTCGGCGAAGGCGATGGCGTGCTCCATGGTTTCGCGGTCGCGGATTTCGCCCATCAGGATGACGTCGGGCGCCTGGCGCAACGTGTTCTTCAGTGCCGACTCCCAGGTGTCGGTGTCCAACCCCACTTCTCGCTGGGTGACGACGCAGTTCTTGTGCGGGTGCACGAACTCCACCGGGTCCTCGATGGTGATGATGTGGCCATGCGAATTCTCGTTGCGCCAGTCGATCATGGAAGCCAACGTGGTCGACTTGCCCGAACCGGTGGCACCCACCAAAATCGTGAGCCCGCGCTTTGACATCACGACGTCTTTCAGCACCTGCGGCATGCCCAGGCCGTCGATGGTCGGCAGCACCTGTGGGATCACCCGCATCACCAGCCCCACCTTGCCTTGCTGCACGAAGGCATTGCAACGGAACCGGCCGATGCCCGCCGGCGAAATCGCGAAGTTGCATTCCTTGGTGCGCTCGAACTCCGCGGCCTGCTTGTCGTTCATGATCGAGCGCGCCAGCGCCAGCGTGTGGCCGGCGTTGAGAGGCTGCGGCGACACCTTGGTGACCTTGCCGTCGACCTTGATGGCCGGCGGAAATTCGCTGGTGATGAACAGGTCGCTGCCGTTGCGGCTGACCATCAGCTTGAGCAGGTCGTTGATGAATTTTGTGGCCTGGTCGCGTTCCATGGCGGTCCTTCGCTAGGGTTCTGTATTCTGGTCAGGTCTGGCGGTCCGACAGGCGCGCGCCAACGACGCGCAGGCGCGTCGAGAGCTTGCGCGCCAGCAGCGCGACCAGGCTTGCGGCCAACTGCGGATCGGCAGTCATCATTTCATCCAACGCCTGTGCGCCCAGCACCGCGATCTCGCATTCTGTCAGCGTCGCGCACAGCGAGAAGCGTTGCCCGCTGTCGAGCAGCGACATCTCGCCCAGGATATCCCCGGGCCGCGCTTCGGTCAGGCGAAGGCGCTCGCCCCAGGGTTGCAGGCGGTCGACCGCGATGGTGCCCGTCAGCAAAACGATCATGAAGTTGCCGTACTCGTCCTGCCGGATCACGTCGCGGTCAGCCGCGACCACGGCGAACTCGAAGTACTTCTCCATTTGCCGGACGGCATCGGGGCCGAGCCGGCTCATGTACTTGTCCTTGGACCACAGCGCCTGCAGCAGCTTCAGGCCGCGGGCCGCGGGCGCGCGTTTGGCGCCGACTTCGTTGGCTCGCGCCTCCCATGGCGCCAGCATGGCCGGGTCGACGCCCTGGTCGGCAAATGCGCTGGTAAACAGGACCGAATCGGTCTTGTCGTCTTCGCCCTGAGGCGTGGAGCGCCGCAAGAGATCGAGAACACCTTTCATCCTGCTCCTCCGTTTTTTCTTCTTCCCTAGCCCGGGAAGTTTTCCGGAATCTTGGCCTTGCCGCGCGCCTCGCCCGGGCTGATGACGTTGCGTTTGACGAGGTCTGCCAGGTTCTGGTCCAGCGTCTGCATGCCGAAGTTGTTGCCGGTCTGGATGGCCGAATACATCTGCGCCACCTTGGCCTCGCGGATCAGGTTGCGGATGGCCGACGTGCCGACCATGATCTCGTGTGCCGCCACGCGTCCGGCGCCGTCCTTGGTCTTGCACAACGTCTGCGAGATCACCGCCTGCAGCGACTCCGACAGCATGGCGCGGATCATTTCCTTTTCTTCCGCCGGGAACACGTCGATGATCCGGTCGATGGTCTTGGCCGCGCTGGACGTGTGCAGCGTGCCGAACACCAGGTGGCCCGTTTCCGCGGCCGTCATGGCCAGGCGAATCGTTTCCAGGTCTCGCATTTCGCCCACCAGGATACAGTCCGGGTCCTCCCGCAGCGCGGAGCGAAGCGCCGCGGCGAAAGACAGCGTCATCGGCCCCACTTCGCGCTGGTTGACCAGGCACTTCTTGGACTCGTGGACGAACTCGATCGGATCTTCCACCGTGAGGATGTGGCCGAACTCGGTTTCGTTGAGGTAGTTGACCATCGCGGCCAGCGTGGTGGACTTGCCCGAGCCCGTGGGGCCTGTCACCAGCACCATGCCGCGAGGCTTGAGCGCGAGTTCGCCGAAGATCTTCGGTGCGTTGAGCTGCTCGAGCGACAGAATCTTGGACGGAATCGTCCGAAACACCGCACCCGCGCCGCGGTTCTGATTGAACGCATTCACCCGGAAGCGCGCCAGCCCGTCGATCTCGAACGAGAAGTCGACTTCGAGGAACTCTTCGTAGTTCTTGCGCTGGGTGTCGTTCATGATGTCATACACCATGGCGTGCACCGCCTTGTGGTCCAGAGGCTCGACGTTGATTCGGCGCACGTCGCCGTGGACGCGGATCATGGGCGGCAGCCCCGCCGACAGGTGCAAGTCCGATGCCTTGTTCTTCACGCTGAACGCCAGCAACTGAGTGATATCCACAAAAGTCCTTTTAGCTATTCCTGTCCCGGTGTCGCAGTTGAGCCCGCGCCTCCAGCGTCGGCTCGAACAGCGACAATAGGTGAGCCGCGCGCCCGCGCGTCGGCCTCTACCGGGTAATTATGACCACGATTCGTACCAACCTCCAGCGTGTTCGCGAGCGGATGGCAGCGGCTTGTGCAGGTGCACAACGCCAAGTGAACGAAGTCGCGTTGCTCGCCGTCTCCAAAACGTTCGGCCCCGATGCCGTGCGCGAGGCCTTCGCGGCGGGCCAGGTGGCCTTCGGTGAGAACTACATCCAGGAGGCGGTGGAGAAGATCGCCCTCCTCGCGGATCTCCCGCTGGAATGGCATTGCATCGGCCCGATCCAGAGCAACAAGACGCGGCTGGTGGCCACGCATTTCCACTGGGCGCACACGATCGACCGGTTGAAAGTCGCGCAGCGACTGTCCGAACAGCGCCCCGAGAGCTTGTCTGCGTTACAGGTCTGCATCCAGGTCAATGTCGACAGCGGTGCCACGAAGGCCGGCGTGGCACCGGGTGAAGTGCTGGAACTGGCCCGGGAAGTGGCGCGCCTGCCGCGTCTCAAGCTGCGGGGCCTCATGACCATCCCCGAGCCGGCCGCCGGCTTCGCGGCGCAGAAAGCCGTGCACCTGAAGGCGAAAGCGTTATTCGAAGAGCTGCAGGGCGAACTGCGAGAGGCCGGCCTCGCGCTGGACACCCTGTCGATGGGCATGACGGCCGACCTCGAAGCCGCGATCGCGGCCGGCAGCACGATGGTGCGGGTGGGCACGGCGATCTTCGGGACACGTCATGGCGCGGACAGCGTAGCGCCCAAGTGATCGACGAACACGCGCACCTTGGGTGACAGGTGCCGGCTCGATGGCCACAGCGCCATGTACCGGCCGGCGACGGCGGCCTGCCCGTCAAGAACACTCTGGAGCCGGCCATCGGCAAGCGCTTCGCGCGCCAGGAAGTCCGGCATGCACGCGATGCCCACACCGCGCAGCGCCGCGCCGAAGACCGCCTCGATGTTGTTGCAGGCGAGCACCGTGCGCGGATAGGTTTGCGCGCCGTCCGGGGACTGCAGCATCGGCCAGTCCAGCAACTTGCCCGAACTCGGGTGCCGAAAGCGGACCGCCGAGTGCTGCCCCAGCTCGCTGGAAGTCGACGGCATTCCGTTTCGTGCCAGGTAGGCCTTCGACGCGCACAGCAGCAGGCGAAACGGCTGCAGGGGCCGGCACACGAAACCGGAGTCCGGCAGCTCGCCGCTGCGGATCGCGACATCGACGCCTTCATCGATCAGGTCGACGGCACGGTCGGTGAAATTGATGTCGAGCTCCACCTCCGGGTAGCGCGCGAGGAAGTCCGGGATCACAGGCAGCAGGAAATGGTAGCCGACCACAGGCGCGCTCACTCGCAACCTTCCGCGCGGCAGCTGCGTGGCGCGCGAGAGCATCGCCTGGGCATCGTCCAGGTCGTCGAGGATGCGCCGGCAGCGCTCGTGGAACAGGCGCCCCTCGGTCGTCAGCTGCATCCGCCGGGTGCTGCGCTGCAGGAGCCGCACACCCACGTCCTGCTCGAGCCGGGCCACGCTTTTGCCGATGGCCGACGCAGACACCTCCAGCGACCGGCCGGCGGCAACGAAGCTGCCGAGGTCGGCCGTCCTCACGAAAGCCAGCAGGCCGGTGAGCTTGTCCATGTGCGTGAGCGACCGAGCCATTGCGGAGATTTATTCCGCTCTGATCGGATATGCCGCCTCTTTTCGGTTGATTAGCGCCAGTTTAGCCTTGGTCGATGCACAAAACCCATCGAACCGCCAACCGGGCGAAATGGCTGTCCACGGCCGCGCTGTTGCTGCTGCCCCTGCTGCTGCAATGCTTCGGCGACCACTGGGTCCGGATCGCCGACACCTGCCTGCTGTACGTGATGCTGGCGCTGGGCATGAACGTCGTGGTGGGCTATGCCGGCTTGCTGGACCTGGGCTACGTGGCCTTCTATGCCATGGGTGCCTACCTGTTCGCGCTGCTCGCCTCGCCGCACCTGACCGAGCATTTCGCCTGGATCGCCGTGCTGTTTCCGGCGGGCCTGCATGCGCCCTGGTGGTTCGTCATTCCGCTTGGCGCCGTGCTGGCAGCCGCTCTCGGCGTGCTGCTGGGCGCGCCCACGCTGAGGCTGCGCGGCGACTACCTGGCCATCGTGACACTGGGCTTCGGGGAAATCGTGCGCATCCTGCTCGTGAACCTGGGCCATCCGGTCAATATCACCGACGGTGCCAAGGGACTGGGCCCGATCGATTCGATCGCGATCTTCGGCCTGGAGCTGGGCCGGCCGCTGCCGCTGGGCAGCTACCAGCTGAACTCGGTCACGCTGTACTACTACCTGTTCCTGGCACTCACCGTCCTCACCGTGATCGTCTGCGGCCGCCTGCAGCATTCGCGCATCGGCCGCGCCTGGATGGCCATTCGCGACGACGAGGACGCCGCCAAGGCGATGGGCATCGACACGCGCAACATGAAGCTGCTGGCCTTCGGCATCGGCGCGAGTTTCGGCGGCGTGACCGGCGCGATGTTCGGCGCCTTCCAGGGCTTCGTGTCGCCCGAATCCTTCAGCCTGCAGGAGTCCGTGATCATCGTGGCCATGGTGGTGTTGGGCGGCATCGGCCACATCCCGGGTGTCGTCCTGGGCGCCATTTTGCTGGCGGCGCTGCCGGAGGTGCTGCGCTACGTCGCCGGGCCGCTGCAGGCCATGACCGACGGCCGGCTCGATGCCGGCGTCCTGCGCCCCTTGCTGATCGCGCTGACGATGATCGTCACCATGCTGCTGCGCCCGCGCGGTTTGTGGCCGGCGCCGCCTACTTCTTCGGCGGCATCATCGGCTTGATGGTGCCGCAGTCGGCGCCCAGCCACTTACCATTGCCCTCCGAAGTGATCTTTTCAGGCTTGCCCTGCACTGCCGTGGTGATCACCATTTTCGAATGGTAGGCTTCCGGGCTGGTAAACACCACATGGCCCTCGCCGCTGGAAGGCGGGTTGGTGCAGGCAAACGCCATCTTCATGGAGTTGCCGGTGCGCGACTGCTGAGTCGTCTTGCAATCGCCCTGCTGCGCGGGCAGTTCGTTCTTCTCGACCATCTCCTTGGTCAGGCAGATCTTGATGGCCATGCCGCCGCCGGCCCCGCCGCCCATCTTCATGCCGCGCTGGGCCATCATCTCTTCCATCATCTTGCGCTGCTCGGGCGGCATGGCGGCCATCTGCTTTTGCATGTCCGCCATCTGCTGCTCCATCTGGCCGCCGGCGGTCTGCATCTTGTTGGTGATTTCCCAGAGGCCGGGCTTGAGGTTCTGGGCGTTGGCGGTGCCGACGAAAGCCACCATGCCGGCGGCGACGAGAAGGTGAAGCGCTTTCATGGAGGATCCTCCGGCTGAAAGCCATGATTCTGTCATGCCTGTGCAGCGGCGCCCAGATAGGCGTCGATCACCCGGGCGTCGCCGGCCAGCTCGCGGGCGGGCCCTTCCAGCGTCACCTTGCCGGTCTCCAGCACGTAGCCGTGGTCGGCGACTTCCAGCGCCGCGCGCGCGTTCTGCTCCACCAGCAGGATAGCCACGCCGGTGGCACGGAGCCGTTCGATCACGCGGAAGATGTCCTTGACCACCAGCGGCGCCAGGCCCAGGCTCGGTTCGTCGAGCATCAGTAGCCGCGGCCGGCCCACCAGCGCGCGGCCGATCGCCAGCATCTGGCGCTCCCCGCCCGACAGCGTGCCGGCCGCCTGGCCGCGCCGCTCCTTGAGCCGTGGAAAGGTGTCCCAGACCTGCTCGATGCCGGCACGCCGCTGCGCCGCGCCCTGCTTGCGGTGCCGGAAGCCGCCCAGGATCAGGTTGTCTTCGACACTCATCGTGGCGAACAAGGCACGCGTTTCGGGCACCAGCGCGATACCGCGCTCCACCCGCTCCTCCAGCGAAGCCGCGGCGACCGACGCGCCCTCGAAGCGGATGTCACCGCTCGCCGGCAGCACGCCCATCAGCGCGTTGAGCAGCGTCGACTTGCCCGCGCCGTTGGGTCCGACCACCGTGACCACGGCGCCCGCCGCGACGCGCAGGTCCAGCCCACTCAGCACTTCTGCACGGCCGTAGCCTGCATGCAGCTGCGTCACTTCCAATAATGGGGTTGCCATCAATGCTCCATGCCCAGGTAGGCGGCGCGCACCGCGGGACTGGCCTGCACCTCAGCCGGCGTGCCTTCGATCAAGCGGGTGCCGAACTCCATCACCACGATGCGGTCGGTGAGGTTCATGACGAAATCCATGTCGTGTTCCACCAGCAGCAGGCTCATGCCCTCGGCCTTGAGTTGTCGCAGCACCGCCGCCAGCGCCTGCTTCTCCTTGAGCCGCAGGCCGGCAGCCGGTTCATCGAGCAACAGCAGGGACGGGTCGGCGCACAGCGCACGCGCGATCTCCATCAGGCGCTGCGGACCCATCGCCAGGTTGCCGGCGCGCTCATGCACGTGGGCGGCCATGCCGATGCGGGCCAGCTGGCGCTCGGCCTCGCGCAGCACGCGCCGCTCCTCGCCCCGGTCCAGCCGCGCCATGGCGCGCAAGCTGCCGCTGTCGGCCCGCAGGTGCGCACCCAGCGCCACGTTCTCGAGCACCGTCATGTCCGCCATCATCTTGACGTGCTGGAAGGTGCGGGCCATGCCGCGCCGCGCCATCTCGCGCGAGGGCAGGCCGCTGACCCGCTCGCCGGCAAAGCGCACTTCACCGGCGGTGAGCGGCAGCACGCCAGACACCAGGTTGAAGGTGGTGGACTTGCCCGCGCCGTTGGGGCCGATCAGGCCGACAATCTCGCCGGCGCGCACTTCAAAACTCACGTCGTTGACGGCGACCAGGCCACCGAACTGCTTGCGCACGGCCCGCACTTCCAATAGCGCGCTGCCCGGCGCCGGTTTGGCGCGCTGGGGCAATGCAGCCGCGCCCTCCCAGTCGCGCTTGCGCCGCCGCTGCGGCAGGCGCCGGGCCAGCTCCGGCCACAGGCCCTGCGGCAGATAGCGCAGCACGGCCAGCAGCAGCACGCCGAAGACGATCATCTCGTAGTTGCCGCCTTCGCCGAGCAGCTTGGGCAGCACGCCTTGCAGCTGATGCTCGGTCAGCTTGAAAGCCGCAGCGCCGGCAAACGCACCACCGATGCTGCCCGCGCCGCCGATCACCGCCATGAACAGGTATTCGATGCCCAGCTTGATCCCGAAGGGTGAAGGGTTGACGGTGCGCTGAAGGTGCGCGAACAGCCAGCCCGACACGGCTGCGAGCACCGCCGCCACCACGAACACCACCATCTTGTAGCGAAAGGTCGAAACGCCCATGGCCTCGGCCATCGTGACCCCGCCATTGAGCGCGCGGATGGCGCGGCCGGGCCGCGAATCCAGCAGGTTGGCCAGCAGCCAGGCCGCACCCAATGCCAGCGCCCAGATCAGGCAGAACATGGCGCGGCTGTCCATCAGGCTCATGCCGAACAGCTCCAGCGCGGGGATGCCCAGGATGCCGTCGGACTTGCCGAGCGTGCTCATGTTCATCATGCTGAAGTTGAGCGCCAGGCACCAGGCGATGGTGGCCAGCGGCAGGTAGTGACCCGACATGCGCAGCGTGAGCAAGCCCAGCACCACCGCCGCCAGCGCCGTGATGCCCACGCCCAGCAGCAGCGCGAGCCAGGGCGATGCGGCGAGTTGCGTGGTGAGCACGGCGGTGGTGTACGCGCCGACACCGACGAAGCCGGCCTGGCCGAACGAAGTGAGGCCGGCCACGCCCGTGAGCAACACGAGGCCCATGACCACCAATGCATACAGGCCGATGTAGTTGAGCTGGGTGAACCAGAATTCGGGGATCAAGATCATTCCTCAAGCGCCGCCGGGCTGCGCAGCGAACGCCACAACAGCACCGGCAAAATGGCCGCGAACACGATCGCCTCTTTCAAGGCGCTGGCCCAGAACGAGCTGAACGACTCCAGCACGCCGACGCCCAACGCGCCGGCCAGGGCCAATGGATAGCTGGACAAGGCGGCGAATACCGCGGCGACGAAGCCCTTGAGCCCGATCAGGAAGCCACTGTCGTAGAACATGGTGGTGCTCGGGCCCAGCAGCAGACCGGCCAGGGCACCGATGAAGGCCGCCATGGTGAAGGCCAGCCGGCCCGCGCCGGGCGTGGAGATGCCCACCAGCCGCGCGCCCAGCCGGTTCACGGCGGCGGCGCGCAGCGCCTTGCCATGCAGCGCGCGCTCGAAGAACAGCCACAGGGCCGCGATCAGCAGCGGCGTCACCGCCAGCGTGATCAGCATCTGGCCGGTGAAGGTGAGCGGGCCCACGGAAAAGCTCGCATCCCAGAACGGTGGATTGCGAAATCCCTCCGCGCCGAAGAACACCAGGCCCAGCCCGGTCAGCACATAGTGCACGGCCACCGAGGCGATCAGCAGCACCAGCACGCTGGCATCGGCCAGCGGCTGGAACGCCAGCCGGTAGATCAGCGGGCCGAGTGAAGAGACAAGAGCGAGTGCCAGCAGGGCCTGCACCAGCAGCGGTGCCTGTGCGGGGGCGAGCACACACGCGAGCAAGGCCAGACCGAGCGGCCAGGCCAAGGTGCGCAGGGCTTGCAGCGCGAGCTTTGCGGCTGCACGTTGTCCTGCGCGCCAGGCTCCAACGCCATCCAGGACGGCAGCGATCAGCGCCAGGGCCGCCAGCAGCGCCGCCGTGCCCGGCACGCGGCCCAGCTGAAGCATGCCCAGCGTGAGCGCTGCATACGCCGCGAACGCACCCAGCGGAATGAAGATCACCCGCGTCACCGCGAACAGCAGCACGGTGGCCATGGCCAGCAGCGCGTACACCGCGCCGTTGGCCACGCCGTCCTGCAACAGCACCAGGAAGATGGGCACGTCCATGGCAAGCGCTTTCAGTCCGGCTTACTTGATCAGCTTGAACTGGCCTTTTTCGACCGTCAGCATGACCACGCCACGGCCGTCGAAGCCGCCATGGTTGTCAGGGGTGTAGTTGAGAACGCCGTGCGTGACCACCATTTCCTTTTCGCTCTCGATCGCATCGCGCAGCGCGGCGCGGAACTCCGGGGTGCCGGGCTTGGCCTTCTTGAGCGCCAGCGGCACGACACGTTGCAGCACCAGCAGGGCGTCCTGCGCGTGCGCGCCGAACTGGCTGCGCGACGCGGCGCCGTACTTCTGCTCGTAACGGGTCACGTAGTCGACGCCCGGTGCCTTCACCGGATTGCCCGCCGCCAGTTGCTCAGCCACCAGCATCGGACCGGCAGGCATCACCGTGCCCTCCATCGCCTTGCCGCCCACGCGCAGCAGCTCGGGCGACGCGGCGCCGTGGGTCTGGTAGATGCGGCCGGTGTAGCCCTTGTCGCGCAGCGACAGCTGCGGCAGCGCGGCGGGCGTGCCGGCACCGACGATCAGCACGGCGTCGGGCTTGGTGGAGAGGATCTTCACGGTTTGCGCCACCACCGAGGTGTCCATGGGTGCATAGCGCTCCTCGGCCACCACCTTGATCCCCTGCTTGGCCGCCGCCGCGCCGAACAGCCCCTTCCAGGCGTCGCCATAGGATTCGTTGAAGCCGAAGAAGGCCACGGTCTGCACCTTGTCGGCCTTCATCTTCTGCGCCACGGTCTCGGCCATCAGGCCCATGGGCTGCGGCAGGATGAACGTCCACTGGCCCTTGTCCTTGGGCAGGTCGAACGGCGCCATGCCCAGCTGCGGCACCTTCTGCTCCAGCGCCACGCCGGCGATGGCGATCACGTTGGGCACGCTGGACGAGCCCAGGATCAGGTCGACCTTGTCCTCGGTCGCGAACTTGCGCGCGTTCTTCACCGCCGTCGTCGGGTCGGTTGCATCGTCGAGCACGACGAGCTTGATTTTTTCACCGGCGATGCTGTCGGGCCACAGGGCCAGCGAGTTCTTTTGCGGGATGCCCAGCGAAGACAGCGGGCCGGTCAGCGACAAGCTGACGCCGATGGTGATGTCGGCGCGGGCGGCGGCGGTGGCGGCCAGCAAGGCGGCCAGGAGGGAAGCGCGAAATGCGGTGTTCATGATGTTGCCTTGTGGAAAAGAGGAACTGAAATCAGGCTGCTGCCTGGAGCATGCGGTGCGGGTCGATGACGAACTTCTTGGGCGCGCCGGCGTCGAATTCGGCGTAGCCCTGCGGCGCTTCGTCGAGCGAGATCACCTGCACGCCGACCGTCTCGGCGATCTTGATGCGGTCCCACAGGATGGCCTGCATCAGCGCGCGGTTGTATTTCATGACCGGCGTCTGGCCGGTGAAGAAGCTGTGCGATTTGGCCCAGCCCAGGCCCAGGCGCACGCTCAGGGCGCCGCGCTTGGCCGCGTCGTCCACGCCGCCCGGATCGTCGGTGACGTACAGGCCCGGGATGCCGATCTTGCCGGCCGCGCGGGTCACTTCCATCAGCGAGTTCAGCACCGTCGCGGGCGCCTCGTGCTGCGCGCCTTCGTGGCCATGGCCACGCGCTTCGAAGCCCACGGCGTCGACCGCGCAATCGACCTCGGGCGTGCCCAGAATCTGCTCGATCTGTTCGGACAACGTCGCGTCCAGCGACAGGTCCACCGTCTGGAAGCCGACCTTGCGCGCGTGCACCAGGCGCGCCGGATTGACGTCGCCGACGATCACGACGGCGGCGCCCAGCAGCTGGGCCGAGGCCGCGGCGGCCAGGCCCACCGGGCCGGCTCCGGCCACGTACACGGTGCTGCCGGGGCCGACACCGGCGGTCACCGCGCCGTGGTATCCGGTGGGCAGGATGTCGGACAGGCAGGTCAGGTCGCGGATCTTCTCCAGCGCCTGCGCCTTGTCGGGAAACTTCAGCAGGTTGAAGTCGGCATACGGCACCATCACGTACTCGGCCTGGCCGCCGACCCAGCCGCCCATGTCCACATACCCGTACGCGCCGCCGGCCCGCGCCGGATTGACAGTGAGGCACACCCCCGTGTGCTGCTCCTTGCAAGTACGGCAGCGGCCGCACGCCACGTTGAAGGGCACGGACACGAGGTCGCCCGGCTTCAAGGTCTCGACGTCGCGGCCAATCTCCAGCACCTCGCCGGTGATCTCGTGGCCCAGGATGAGGCCCGCCGGTGCGGTGGTGCGACCACGCACCATGTGCTGGTCTGAGCCGCAGATGTTCGTGCTGACCACCTTCAGGATCACCCCGTGGTCGATGCGGCGGCCGCGCGGGTCCGTCAGTTCCGGAAACGGAATCGACTGGACTTCGACCTGGCCTTGTTTGATGTAAGCGACACCTCGATTCGATGGCATGACAGTCTCCTTCAGTGGTTGTTGTGGCGGTGCGCCTGCGGGTGTCAGGCCGTTGCGCGCGACAGTTGCACGCGCAGCCACGCCGCCAGGTCGACCATGATCTGATTGCCCACCGGCGACACCGCGGTGAAGTGGATGCAGGCGTGGATGGCGCCCGGGTAGTGGCGATGCTCGGTAGCCACACCGGCCTGCGCGATGCGCTGGGCCAGGGCATGGCCTTCGTCGCGCAGCGGGTCATGGCCCATGGTGGCGACCCAGGTCGGGGGCAGCGACGCGAGCGAAGTCGAGTGCAGCAGGGCGAAGTCGGGATGCCGCGCCAGCTCGCTGCGGCCGCCCAGGTAGGCGTCGATGAACCACTTCATGACGCCTGTGGTGAGGAACTTGCCTTCGCCGTTTTCGGCCATCGAGGGGCTGGGCTCGCTGAAGTGCTGCGCCACCGGGTAGATGAGGCCCACCGCGCAAACCGGGATGCTTTCGCGAACGCGCAGCGCCGCAGTGGCGCAGAGCTGCGCGCCCGCGCTGTCACCGGCCACCGCGATGCGCGACGGGTCGGCACCGAGTTCACGCGCATGCGCAGCCACCCAGCGCAGGGCGCGGGTCACGTCATCGATGGCCGCCGGGAATGGGTGCTCGGGCGCCAGCCGGTAGTCCACGGCCACCACCACTGCCGCCACTTCATGGCACAGCGTGCGGCACACCTTGTCGTGCGTTTCGAGATCGCCGATCACGTAGCCGCCGCCGTGCACGTACAGCAACAGGGGGAGTTCGCCTTGCGCCACGCCGGGCCGGTAGACGCGCAAGGGCAGCGGCCCGGCCGGCCCGTCGATGGTGCGGTCGCTCGCGGACACGATGCCCGGCGCCGGCAGGCCTAGGCCTGCAGCCAGGTCGCGGTAGATCTGGCGCGCCACCGGCGGCGGCAGCGTCTCCAGCGGCGGGTTGCCTTGAGCGGCGGCCTGCGCCAGAAAGCCGGCCAGCGCCGGGTCGAGGGGGGCCGTTTCGAGAACGGCGGGGATGGAGGTTGTGGTCATTGCGGTCCTTCAGTGGTTCGTCAGTTGCAGTGGGGGGTGGGTCATCGAAGCAACCGGCCGTCGCGGGCGC
Organism: Ramlibacter sp. WS9; assembly: GCF_003797765.1. Lineage (GTDB taxonomy): Bacteria > Pseudomonadota > Gammaproteobacteria > Burkholderiales > Burkholderiaceae_C > Ramlibacter. Next base: position 41,666 of record NZ_RKMB01000002.1, read on the forward strand.
GCATGCCGATCTCGACCAGATCCGAGCCGTGGTGCCGACCGCGGCCGAACGTGAGCCGGAAGCCGCCCAGGTCCAAGCTGCCCAAGCCTTCGATCGCTTCGGCGAGCCGCGAACCATCGGGTCGTGCGCCGGCGCGGCGCAATGCTTCGGCGCACAGGCGCAGGTTCAGGTAGGCCTCCAGGCCCTCGAAGGTCAGCGCTTCGGGCCCGATGAATTCGTCGGCGTCGCGCTGCAGGTCGCGCACGATGGGCAGGCGCGTCAGTTCCGGATTCGGGACGATGCTGGTGTAGCCGATCAGCCGGTCGCGGAACAGGCGAGTCAGCTGCGTGAGCCCCGCGGAGGACAGCGTAGCGATGGTGGAAGGCACACGCGCCTGCGCCGAAGCCGGCAGGCGGGCCAGCGCATCCAGTCCCTCATGCCCCAGGTTCAGCACCAGCGCTTGCGGTGCGGCCGGCCCGATGCGCAGAAATGCCGCTTCCATAGCCTCGACTCGCGCTTCGACCTCAATACGCGTCGTGTGCAGGCCGGCAAGCTGCAAGGCCGCCGCCAGTGCTGCGCTGCGCGCCGGCTCGGCATCGTCGGTCAGCAAGACCGTGCGCGAGATTCCGATGGCGAGCAGTTGGCGTGCCAATGCGCCCGCCTCGTGAGCATCGTCGGGCCGCAGTGTGAACACGTGCTGGCGGTCGGCCGACCGCAGGGCCTGCGCGCCGGACATCGGCCCGACCAGCGGCACCCGCAACTCCCGCGTCGCCTCGCTTGCCGCGAGGCACGCCCGCTCACCCAGGCAATTGACGATGGCCACTGCGCGGTTCTGCCGCACCAGCGTCGCCAGGTTCGCGGAATGCCGCTTGGGATCGCCACCGTCATCGAGTGTCACCAGTTCCAGCGGGCGGCCCAGGACGCCGCCGGATGCGTTGACGCGCTCGACATAGGCCTTAGCGCCGGCGATCACCCGGTTGGCCGCGGGAAATCCCGCGCCGGTCAGCGGAAGCGATTGGCCGATGACGATGGGATCAGGCGCGGCCTGTGCCACAGCGGCACCGACCCCGAGCACAAGTGCCGCCAGCCGCGTAGTCCACATGGGCTTCATCTCAGGCCAAGGCAGCTGCTGGCACGGCCTGGTCCGACTGAACCGTCGGCCGCAGCAGGAAGTAGCCCAGCGCGGGCAGCAGCACCAGCGCGCCCACCATGTTCCAGACGAACATGAAGGCCAGCAGGATGCCCATGTCGGCCTGGAACTTGATGGGCGAGAAAGCCCAGGTGCCCACGGCCAGCGCCAGCGTGATGCCGGTGAGCATGACCACGCGGCCCGTGAACTGCAGCGCATGCGCGTAGGCCTCGGACAAGCTCGCGCCTTCGCGCATGCGGGCGAGCGTGACGCTCAGCACGTACAGCGCGTAGTCCACGCCGATGCCCACGCCCAGCGCGATCACCGGCAGCGTGGCGACTTTCACGCCCATGCCCAGGCCCACCATGAGCGCCTCGCACAGGATCGACGTGAGCACGAGCGGCAACACGGCTACCACCACCGCGCGCCAGGATCGGAACGTGACCCAGCACAGCAACACCACGGCCGCATACACCCACAGCAGCATCTCGCGCATCGCCTTGCCCACCACGATGTTGGTGGCCGCGTCTATACCGGCGCTGCCGGCTGCGAGCTTGAACGTGACCTCGGGCGTGTTGTGGACGGCGGCAAAGCTTTCCACTTCTGACACCACGCGTGCCAGCGTGTCCGCCTTGTGGTCCTTGAGGTAGACGTACAGAGCCAGGAAGGAGCAGTTCTGGTTGAACAGCTCGCGCGGCGCCCGCGTCTGCACGCCGCCCAGCGCGCCTTCGTTGGGCAGCAGCTCGAACCACTTGAGGTTGCCCTCGTTGTAGCCCACCATCGCGAGTTTCGACAGCGCGGCCATGGAGTTGGTGGATTCGACGCCGGGCAATTGCTCCAGCCGCCAGGCCAACGCGTCCACCTTCGACAGCGTTTCGTAGCGCGTGCACTGGTCCGCCGGCGTGGTGGCCATCACCGTGAGGATGTCGGCGCTGGCGGCGTAGTTGGCGATGAGGAAGGCGTTGTCGCGGTTGTAGCGCGAGTCGGGCCGCAGCTCGGGCGCGCCCGCATCCAGGTCGCCGATAGCCAGGTGCAGGCTGACCGCGAAGCCCGCCGCGGCCAGCAGCGCACCGCCGGCCACGGCGATCATGGCGCCGCGCTTGCCGGTGAAGCGGTCCAGCAGCGCCCACAGCCAGGGCCGCGGTGCGTCTTGCGCCGACTCCAGCCGCAGGCTGCGCTCCGCCGCCTTCGGGCTCACGCCCACATACGACAGCAGCACCGGCAGCAGCACGAGGTTGGTGAAGATCAGCGCGGCCACGCCGATGCTGGCGATCAGCGCCAGGTCCTGGATGACCTTGATCTGGATGATGAACAGCACCGCGAAGCCCACCGCGTCACACAGCAGCGCGGTGAGGCCGGCCACGAACAAACGCCGGAAGGTGTAGCGCGCGGCCACCACGCGGTGTGTGCCGCGGCCGATGTCCTGCATGATGCCGTTCATCTTCTGCGCGCCGTGGCTCATGCCGATGGCGAACACCAGGAAGGGCACCAGCACCGAGTAGGGATCGAGCTCGAAGCCCAGCAGCGCCAGCAGCCCGAACTGCCACACCACCGCGACCAGCGAGCACGCCACCACCAGCGCCGTGCTGCGCTTGCAGCGCGTGTAGCCGTACAGCACCACCGTCGTGATGGCGAGCGCCAGCAGGAAGAACAGCAGCACCTGGTGCAGGCCTTCGATGAGGTCGCCCACCACCTTGGCGAAGCCGGTCACGCGGACTTGAACCGCCTCGCTGTCGTGCCGCGCGCGTAGCGCCTCGATCTGGCGCGACAGGTCGCCGTAGTCCAGCGCCTGTCCGGTCTTGGGGTTGCGGTCCAATAAAGGGACGAACACGATGCTGGACTTGAAGTCCGCCGCGACCAGCTGGCCGATCTCGCCGGAGCGCTCGACGTTGGCGCGCAGCTCGGCCAGGCTGGCCGGCGAGCCGTCGTAGGCATTGGGGATCACCGGGCCACCGTCGAGGCCTTCCTCGGTCACCGCCACCCAGCGGGTGTTGGAAGTCCACAGCGACTTCATGAACGGCCGGTCCACGCCGGGCAACAGGAAGATCTCGTCGTTGATCTTCTGCAGCGCGTCGAGGTAGGCCTTGTCGAAGATCGTGCCCTGCTGCGCCTGCACCACCAGGCGCATCGCGTTGGCCTGCCCGCCCAGGTCGCTCTTGTGCGCCAGGTAGTTGGCGATGTACGGGTGGCCGGTGGGGATGGTCTTTTCGAAACTGGCGTTCAGCCGCAGCCGCGTCGCCTGCCAGCCCAGCACCAGCGTGAGCAGCAGGCACACGGCCATGACCCAGCGCCGGTGGTTGAAAAAGGCGCGCTCGACGGCCGAGCCGGAACGCGCGTCGAAGTCTTCCAGCCGCGCGACGACGGGCTGGGTATCGGAGGGAGATGCAGTGTTCATGTGTCAGGAATTGAGGGCAGGCAGCCGGCGCATGCCGCGCAGGCTGGCCAGCACCAGGGCACCGTCGGCCGCCAGCGCCGCGCCGGCCACGGGCACGGGCTCGCGGGCGGGAATGCGCTGGAGCACGCCAGCGTCGTCACGCGCCATCAGCACGTCGCCGGACTGGCTCACCAGCACGAAGCCACCCGAAGGCATGGCCAGGCCGGCGGCGAGCGTCGTGGGCAACCCGCTGTCCAGCTTGTCCCAATGCGCGCCGTCGTCCACGGAGCGGTACGCCGACCCGCGCAAGCCATGCGCCACGAGCGCACCGCCGCGCGTGCGCAGCAGGCCGAAGAAGCTGCCCTTGTAGGGCGAAGCGAGCGAGGCGAACTGCGCGCCTCCGTCGGTGGAGCGCAGCAGCAGGCCCTGCTCGCCCGCGACCACCACGGTGCTGCCGTTGGCGCGCACGCCATACAAATGCAGGCTCTTGGGGTTCGGCAAGCGTGCGTTCCACGGCGCCCAGTTCTGGCCGCCATCGGAGGTTGAGAACATCAGCCCGTAAGCCCCTGCAGCAAAGCCGCGCTGCGCATCAACGAACTCAAGATCGAAGAAGGGCTTGTCCGCGCCCTCCTCCACCAATCGCCGCGCCGCTGCGATCGCCGTTGCATCGCCGGAACGTTCGGCAGCGGTCATAGCGAGCGCTGCAGCGGCGATGCCGTCGAGCTGCTTGCGCCAGGTCTGGCCGCCGTCTTCGGTGCGCAGGATGGCGCCCAGGTGGCCGGCCGCCCAGCCGCTGCGTTCGTTCGCGAAAGTCACGCAGGTCAGCGTGGCCTGCACCGGCACCGCCGCCTGCTTCCAATGCTGCCCGTGGTCGTCCGACAGCAGCACCGTGCCCCGCTCGCCCACCGCCACCAGCCGCGCGCCGGCCCGCGTCACCGCGAGCATGGCTGCGCCCAGCGCTTTGGGCGTGATCACCGCGGGCTGCGCCAGGACCGTGGGCACGGCGGCGCGCGCCGGCAACCCGGCACAAGCAGCCCAGCCGGCCAGCCCCGCGAGCGCGGCGCGCCGCGACACGCCATGAGGAAGCAGGCTGGCCATCAGCGACCGCTTTCGTTGGCGAGGGCTTCAGGACTGAAGAAGGAGCGCGGAATCGGCGGCACCACTTCATACTGCTTGGGCAGTTCGTTCGACGCCATGTTCAGGTAGTAGGCGCCGGTCTGCATGTCATAGCCGCCCCACATCACGAAGCTGGTCACCGCGGGAATGTCCGGCGCCGTCAGCATCAGCGAGTAGTTGGTGCGCCAGAGTTCGCCCTTGGCGTCCCAGCCGTCGAACAGCACGATCTGCCAGGAGTCCTCGTCGATGTAGTACTTGCGCTTGGGCACCACATGGCGCTTGCCGGCCGCCAGCGTGGCCTCCACTTCCCACACCCGGTGCAGCTCCCAGCGCACCTGCGCGGGGTTGAGCGTCTGCGGCGTCACCAGGTCGTCCACCTTGGCGGCGGCGGCGCGGTTGTTGTTGTAGGGGATGTAGATTTCCTTCTTGCCCACCAGCTTGAGCTCGTGCTTGTCGATCGGGCCGAACAGGTTGAAGGCTTCGTCGAACAGGCCGATGCCCGAAGTCACCGAGTCGGGCGTGTCGTAGGCAACGGACGGTGCCTTGCGCACGCGGCGCTGGCCCACCAGGTATTGCCACAGCCCGCGCGGCACCGCTTCGCTCATGCCGTCGTGCGCCAGGATGGCCTCGCCGGCCTTGGAGCCCGGCGCGTTGACCACGAACTTGCCGAACTGGTAGTAGCCGTCGAACTTTTCCAGGCTGCCGTCGGTGTCGTAGTAAGCCTGGCGCACGGTCTGCACGCCGCCGGAAGCCATCGCGCGCTTGCCGTCGGCGGTGACCACCCAGACGCGCACGGGCATGCTGTAGTTGCCGCCCTTCCAGGCCAGGCGATGGTTCCAGATGGCCTCGTAGCCGTCCTTCGGGATCGGGAACGGAATGCCGCCCCACGCACCCTGGATACCGTGGCCGGCATCGAGGGTCTTGGCGCGCGTGGCGTTCTTGAAGGTGTTGTCGTAGACGGATTGCGGCGCCGCCGCGGTGCGGTGCGTGGGGTACACGTCGATGCGGAAGTCGGGGTACTTCTTCATCAACGCCTGCACGCCGTCGGTGAGCTTGTCGGCGTGCTGTGCCATGTTCTTCGCGTTGATGGACAGCACGGGTTTCTCAGCGGCGTACGGGTCGGGCCGCGCGTCGCCGTTCTTGTAGCCGGCCGGCGCCTTCACCAGGCCGCCGTCCCAGGCGGGAATGGTGCCGGCCTTGTTGCCGGCCTTCTCCGCGCCCACGGGCGTCAGCGTGGACTTGAGCTTGGCGGCTTCGTCGGCGCCGACGGCGGCCAGCGTCGATCCGGTGGAGGCAGCCAGCAAGGCGGCCAGCAGCAATGAATGTTTTGCGTTCTTCGTCATGGTGTGTCTCGAAGTTTTTAGAAAGTGCGGGAGACGTTGAAGGACAGGTAGTTGCGGTCCTTCAGCGTCTGGCCATAGGACAACATGCGCGTGGGTGTGCGCGCGTCGGCCACCGTGAAGGTGTTCTCGCTGCCGAAGAAGGCCGTGTAGCTGATGCCGACGTTCCAGGTGTTCTGGTACTTGGCTTTGACGCCGATGCTCAGGTCGCCGGCCTTGCTGGCGCCGCCGGCAAAGTTGAAGATGGCCGAGGAACGCCCGCCGAAGTTGTAGCCCAGGCCGATGGGAATCGACAGATCCATGCCCGGCAGCACCTGGAAGTACTGCGGCTCGAAGATCATGCGGAAGGCCGCGGCGTCTTTCGTGGTGTTGGGGTCGAGGCCACCGAAGCCGACGGCGCTCGGATTCTTCGTCACGCTCAGCACTCGGTTCCAGGCGAGCTCGGCCACCAGGGCGCCGCCGTCCCACAGGCTGGACTTGTTGAGCACATAGATGCCCGACAGGTTCAGGTGCGCCGTCTTGCCGATGGCATAGCAGGGGTTGGCCGCCGTGCCGTCGCAGTTGGCCGGCGGCATGAAGGGCGCGCCCGCCAACACGGCCGGGTCGTTCGCCAGCGGGGCGTCGGCGCGCAGCGATCCTTCGAGCGCCCAGTTCAACTGGCCGACCGAGGAGGTGACGCTGGCGCCCACGGTCTTGATGCCCTTCGCATAGACCTTGTGCACATTGCCGTTGATGAAGTCGAACACCGGCACGGCGGGTGTCTTGTCGTGGTAGCGCGCGGCGTAGAAACCGTATTCGTAGGCGCTGCCGGCCGGCGACCAGCGCAGCTGCGCGCCGAACTGGCCGCTGTTGCCGGGCAACTGGTCCTTGCTGTCGTCGGTGACGAGCGCGACGGGCGGCGCGAAGTACACGATGCCGCCGCCGATGTAGTCCTGATTGGAGAAGTAGCTGCCGGCGCCCGGGATCTTGCTGGGCCGCCACTTGAGCTGGTAGTAGCCGCCGAGCGTGACGCCCTCCGCCACCTGCAGCGTGCCCGAGATCTGCTCCACCGGCAGCAGCACTTCCTTGAACTGCCAGTTGGGCACCGAGACGATCTTCGCGATGTCGACCGGGCCTTGCGCGTTGGCGATACCGTTCTGCCCGAAGAACAGGCTCTCGCCGTACAGCAGCGCGTGCTTGCCGACGCGGATCGAGGCGGGCATGGTGCCAAGCGTGCCCTTGCCGTAGACGAACGCATCGAGCACTTCGCCGCCGCGGCCGTGCTGGCTTCGCGTGGCGGGAATGAATTCGTCGGCCGCCTGGCCCGGGCGGTTGCTCACGCCCAGCGTGCCGTCGTTGTCATTGCTGCCCAGGTACTTGGAGTCGTACCAGGCGGCGTGGCTGAAGCGCACGCCCCAGTTGCCCCGGCTGTAGTCGAACTCGGTCAGGAGGTCGAGGCGGTTCGAGACGACGCCCTTCTTGAAGTTGGCATCGCCGTCGTTCTCGTTGGTCACGCCGCCGTCGCCGCGCGCGGCGGGCGACGTCAGCACGGCCGACGGGTCTTTCAAGCGGTAAGCCAGGCTGTACTTGGGCGTGAAGTCCAGGCGGATCTTGGTGTCCGGATCGCTGGAATCCAGTTCCATGGCCAGCGCCGGGAGCGCACAGGCCAGGCCGCAAGCCAGGGCCAGCGCGTTGCGCCGGAAGGGTTTGAATGCAGGTGTCATCGTGTCTCCTCGTCTCTCTCGTTTGATGTGTTGTGGGTCAGGTCAGATGTACGTCGATGCCAGTCCACCATCGACCGGGACGTTGGCGCCGCTGATCCAGCGCGCCTCGTCGCTGCACAGCCAGGCGATGACCGGCGCGATCTCGTCGGCGAAGCCGGGGCGCAGCATGCGGTGCGCGTCGGCCTGCACGCGCTCCTGGCCGAGCATGCTCACGAAGTCGCCCAGGATGGGTGTGAACACCGGGCCCGGCGCCACACAGTTCATGCGCACGCCGTGCTCCAGGAACCACTTCTGCGATTGCGTGGCGCTCCACACGATCAGCGCTTCCTTGAAGTACTGGTAGCAGGTCTCTTGCGCAACCGGGTGGTCGCGCAACCAGTGCGCACCCGCGTCGAAGCCTTGCGCGGCGGCGAGCGCCTTGTGCTGCTCCAGGCGCAGCGGCCACTCGGCGCCCAGGATGGACGCCACGTTGACGATGGAGCCGCCGCGCGCGATGCGCGGCAGCGCCTGTTCGGTGAGATGGCGCAGGCCCAGGTAGTTGACCTCGCCCACCAGCTTGGCCGCGGCCGTGCCGGGCACGCCGGCGATGTTGCACAGCGCGTCGAAGCGCTCGGGCAGTTGGGCGATAGCCGCGTCGATGGCGGCGACCGAGCCCAGGTCCGCCTTGACGAAGCCGTCGAGCGTGAGGCTGGGGTCGTTGCGGTCCATGCCGATGACGCGGGCGCCGGCGGCGCGGGCCACGCGCACGACCTCGGCACCGATGCCCGACGACACGCCGGTGACGACGATGGTTTTTCCTTGAAGCTGCATGCGTTTGTCTCCTGTGTTGAAGAAGGTCAGAAGGGATAGGGATGCGGCGCCTGCTTGATGGTCAGCCACTGCCACTGGGTGTATTCCTCCCAGTCGGCCGGGCCGCCCACGCTGCTGCCGTTGCCGGCGATGCCGGGGCCGCCGAAGGGGTTGACGCACTCGTCGTTGACGGTCTGGTCGTTGATGTGGACCATCCCCGAGTTCAGCTGCGCCGCGATCGCCATGGCCCGGCCGATGTTTGGCGAGATCACCGCCGAGGCCAGGCTGCCCTGGTGGTTGTTGGCCAGCGCCACGGCCTCGTCGTCGGTCTTGAAGGTGATGATGTTGGCGACCGGGCCGAACACCTCTTCGTCGTAGGCGCGCATGCCGGCCTTCACGCCGGTGAGCACCGTGGGCTTGTAGAACAGGCCGTCGCTGGTGCCGCCGGCCAGCAATTGCGCGCCGGCTGCGATGCTGTCCTGCACGATGGCGTGCACGCGGTCACGCTGCTTCGCGTCGATCAGCGGGCCCAGGGCCACCTGGCCGCTGGCGCCGTCGCCCACCGGCAGGTGCTGCGCCTTGGCCACCAGCCGCTGCGTCAGCGCGGCGGCGATGCTCTCGTGCACGAGGATGCGGTTGGTGGCCATGCAGATCTGGCCCTGGTGCAGGTAGGCACCCCAGGCGGCATTGCTCGCGGCCACGTCGAGGTCGGCGTCTTCCAGGATGACAAGGTTGTTGGCGCCGCCCAGTTCCAGCGTCACCTTCTTCAGGTGGCGGCCGGCCAGCTCGCCGATGCGGCGGCCCACCGCGGGCGAGCCGGTGAAGGCGATCATGGTCACGCGCGGATCGGTCACCAGGGCCTCGCCGGCCACAGCGTCGCCCGGCAACACTTGCAGCAGGCCCGGCGGCAGGCCTGCGTCTTCGAATACGCGGGCGATCATGAAGCCGCCGCTGATCGGCGTGCGCGTGTCGGGCTTGATCACGACGCCATTGCCGGCGGCGAGCGCCGGCGCCACGGCGCGGATGGTGAGTATGAGCGGGAAGTTGAACGGCGAGATCACGCCCACCACGCCACGCGGCACGCGGCGGGCGAGGCTGGTGGTGCCGTTCGCGCTGGGCAAGACCTGGCCTTGCGCCTGCATCGGCATCGCCGCGGCCAGATGGCACAGCGTGATCGCTTCGCGCACTTCATGCTGGCCCTTGGGCAGGATCGCGCCGGTTTCGCGCGCTACGTACAGCGCCATTTCGTCGAAGTGCAACTGGAACAGTGCGGCCGCACGCTGGAACACTGCAGCCTTCTCGCGGGGAGCCACTTGCGCCCAGCTTTTCTGGGCCTGCGCCGCGGCGGCGGCGGCCAGCGCCACGTCGTCCGCGTCGGCGATGCCCACGCCCGCCATGACCTTGCCGGTGGCCGGCTCGACCACGTCGCGGGCACCGCCCGCCGGCTGCACCCAACCGCCGTTGAACACCTTGCCCGCCCAGACCGCCTGGTCCAGGAAAGCCAGTTTCTCTGAAGCACCCATTGCCACTCCTTGGTGAAAAGTTGATCGCCTTGTTCGCGGTCAAAACGATCCGCGACTGCGGCTTCTTTTCGCAACGGACGTACCAAGGGCTGTGCGGGGGCGGCCAGAAGGCGGGCCGCGCCGGCCTGGTTTCATTGGGAGGGTTAGGGGTATTCCCGGGGGCCAACTGGTTACAAGGAATAACTGGTTTTCCCTAATCGGCTTTTTCACCAAATCATCAAAAATCGGCCATGACTTTCACCAAACGATGAAACAAGAATTCACCAGCCCGGCTCCGGCGGCGGCGCCCGAACGCATTTCGCTGGCCGACGTCGCCCGCGCCACCGGCGCGGCGCTGGGCCGCTTCGACGGCGCCGAGGTGTCCCGCGCCATGAGCCGCTTCGACGCCTCGCATATCGGCAGCGAGGTGCATCCCACCATTGCCGACATCAGCGAGTGCCTGTTCTTCTCGCCGGGCGACGGCCGCATCTGGCTGCAGGACCAGCGCATGGTGCTGCTGCACACCGAGGCGCTGGGGTCGCTGCGGCGTGAGTTGATCGACAGCCTGGGCCAGGAGAAGGCGCGCGGCCTGTTCACGCGCGCGGGCTACGTCAGCGGCGCGCGCGACGCGCAGCTGGTGCGCCAGCACTGGCCCGAGGCCGAGCCGGCCGCGGCCGCGATGGCCGGCACCCGGCTGCATGCGCTGGAAGGCGTGGTGAAGGTCGAGCTCGTGCATGCGCGCTACGACCCCGACACCAACGACTACGAAGGCGAATTCATCTGGCATCACTCCAGCGAGGACGACGAGCACATCGCCGCTTACGGCATCGGCGGTTCACCCGCGTGCTGGATGCAGGTGGGCTATGCCACGGGCTACGTCAGCACGCTGTTCGGGCGACTCGTGGTGTTCCGTGAAGTCGCCTGCCGCTCGATGGGGGAAGCCCAGTGCCGCGTGATCGGCAAATCGGCGGAGCGCTGGGACGACGTCGAGGAAGACATGCGCTACCTGCGCGCACGCGACTTCGTGGGCATGGCTCATCACGCGGCCGCGCCCCAGCAAGCCGCCGAGCTGCCCGACCCGCCGCGCAAGGCCGACGCCATGGTCGGCGCTTCATCGGCCTTCAACGCGGCCTGCCACCTGCTGCACCGCGTGGCGCCGACGTCGGCCACGGTGCTGTTCACCGGCGAGTCGGGCGTGGGCAAAGAGAAATTTGCCAGCATGCTGCACAGCATCAGCCCGCGGCGGACCAAGCCCTTCATCGCCGTCAACTGCGCGGCCATCCCCGAAACGCTGATCGAGTCCGAGCTGTTCGGTGTGGAGCGCGGCGCCTACACCGGCGCTGGGGCCGCGCGGCCCGGACGCTTCGAGCGCGCGCATGGCGGCACCTTGTTCCTCGACGAGATCGGCACACTGAGCTACGTGGCGCAGGGCAAATTGCTGCGCGCGCTGCAAGAAGGCGAGGTCGAACGCGTGGGCGGCACGCGCAGCATCCAGGTGGACACGCGCGTCGTCGCCGCCACCAACGTCGATCTGCGCCAGGCCGTGCGCGAAGGCAAGTTCCGCGACGACCTGTTCTTCCGCCTGAATGTGTTCCCCATCCACCTGCCGCCGCTGCGCGAGCGGCGCGACGACGTGCCGCTGCTCATGAGCCATTTCCTGCAGCACTACAGCCGCAAGCATGCTCGCTCGGTGCCTGGCTTCACGCAGGCGGCCGTCAAGGCGCTGCTGAACTACGACTACCCGGGCAACATCCGCGAGCTGCAGAACCTGATCGAGCGCGCACTGATCGTCGCGCCCGAGGGCGGGCTGATCGACGTGCACCACCTGTTCACCAGCGGCGAGAAGCTGGACAAGAGCGTGCTGTCGGTGCGGCTGGACGGGCACCTGGGGGAGTTGGGCGAGACGGGCAACACGCCTGCCGCGGCCTCGCGGGTGAGCGGGGCCGTGGGCGCGGGCACAGGCATGGGTACGGGGTTGCAGGGGGACACACGCCAGTCGCTGCCGCAGATCGAAGAGGCGCTGATGCGCCGGGCCCTGGAGCAGTGCAAGGGCAACCTCTCAGCCGCGGCGCGGATGCTGGGTGTGACGCGGCCGCAGCTGGCTTATCGGGCACGTAAGCGGGGCATCACGGTTTAGTGACTGACCTTGCCCCTGTTGTCCGCACTCCATGGGCTACCCATCATGCGGACCTCTTTTGTTGCTGCTGGGCCGCGATCCAGCGTTGACCGCCACGAAAACGCCGCGGTGCTACCATTGTTTCCATGATCGACTGGTCTAGCTGCGCTGCTGTTGAGCAGGACCCCTTTCGCGTGAGCGGCGCTTGGGTTTTTCGCGGCACGCGTGTACCCGTTGCTGCACTTTTCGAGAACCTCGAGGACGCTGCGTCTGTCAACGACTTCGTGCAGTGGTTTCCAGGTGTTTCTGTGCAACAAGTGCGAGCGGTACTGGAGCACGCTGCGCGCAGCTCAATGGCAGTCGCTTAGGTGCGCATTCTCTTTGACCAAGGCACTCCGGCGCCACTGCGTCACGCGCTGACCGGTCACGCGGTTGAGACCGCATTTGAGCTTGGTTGGGCTACCTTGCAAAACGGGGCGCTCATTGCGGCGGCCGAAGACGCGGGTTTTGAGGTATTCGTCACAACGGACAAGAACCTCAAGTATCAGCAGAACCTTGAGGCCCGCTCCATTTCCATAGTCGTCCTCTCCACCACGAGTTGGCCGCGCATTCAACTTGCGCTGCCGGACGTAGTCGCCGCCGTTGAAAGTGCTGCGCCCGCAGGCTATTCGGAGGTCGCCATCAAATGATGGGTTAACGGCAGGATGATGTCGCTACTTCTTCGCAGGCGGCATCGCCATCGGCTTGACGTTCCCGCAGTCCGCGCCCAGCCACTTCCCGCCGCTCTCTCCCAGAGGGAGCGGGGCAAGACCGCGGAGCGACCACCCCGCGCGGTCAGGCCAGCGTGGCCTGCCGCACCGCGTGTTCCCAGCGCGCCATCAGCTCCGCCGCGCGCGCTGCGCCTTGCGTCGGCAAGAAGCGCCGCTCGGCCTTCCACAGGCCTGAGAGTTCTTCGGTGCTCTTGTAGACACCGCTCGCGAGTCCCGCGAGATAAGCGGCTCCGAGCGCTGTGGTCTCCGTCACCGCCGGCCGAACGACCGGGATGCCCAGCAGGTCGGCCTGGAACTGCATCAGCAGGTCGTTCACGCAGGCGCCTCCGTCCACGCGCAACTCGCTCACCGGCGCCGCGCCCGCGGCCACCGCATCGCGGCTCATGGCCTGCAGCAGCGCGCTGCTCTGGTAGGCGATGCTCTCCAGCGCCGCACGAGCGATGTGCGCAACCGTCGTGCCGCGCGTGAGGCCGGTGATCGTGCCGCGCGCATCGGGCTTCCAGTACGGCGCGCCCAGGCCGGTGAAGGCCGGCACCATCATCACGCCGCCGGAGTCGGGCACGCTTTCGGCCAGCGACTGGACCTCGCCGCTGCCCTTGATCGCGCGCAGCCCGTCGCGCAGCCACTGCACCACAGCGCCGCCGACGAACACGCTACCCTCCGTCGCGAACTCGGTGCGCGCCGTCACCTGCGCGGCGCTGGTCGTGAGCAAACCGTTGGATGACGTCTGGAACTTCTCGCCGGTGTTCATCAGCAGGAAGCAGCCAGTCCCGTAGGTGTTCTTGGCCATGCCCTCCTTGAAGCAGGCCTGGCCGAACAAGGCGCTCTGCTGATCGCCGGCGACGCCACCGATCATGATCGCGCCGCCCAGCAGCCGCGGCTGGGTATCGGCGAAGTGCCCGCTGGAAGGCAGCACCTTGGGCATCAGTTCGATGGGAACATCGAGCAGCTTCAGCAGCTCTGCATCCCACTCGTTCTTGCGCACGTTGAACAGCATGGTGCGCGAAGCGTTGGTCACGTCAGTGGCATGCAGCGCGCCCCCAGTCAATTGCCACATGAGCCAGCTGTCGATGGTGCCGAAGGCCAGTTCGCCGCGCTGTGCCTGCTCGCGCGCGCCGGCCACGTTGTCGAGCAGCCATTTGATCTTCGTTGCGGAGAAATACGAGTCGATCAACAAACCCGTGCGCGACTGGATCAGCTGCGCGTGCCCCTGCTCACGCAGTTGCGCGCAGACCGGCTCGCCGCGCCGGTCCTGCCACACGATGGCGTGATGAATCGGCTGGCCGGTCTTGCGGTTCCAGATGACGGTGGTCTCGCGCTGGTTGGTGATGCCCAGCGCGCGGATGTCGGCCGCCTTGATGCCGGCCTGGGCGATGGCGTCCTGCGCCGTTGCCAGTTGGCCGCGCCAGATCTCCATCGGGTCGTGCTCGACCCAGCCGGGCTGCGGATAGATCTGCGGCAGCTCACGCTGGGCCTGCGCGACGATGTGCCCGCTCTGGTCGAAGACGATGCTGCGCGAGCTGGAAGTGCCCTGGTCGAGTGCAAGAAGGTAGGTCATGGCGTTCGTTCAGTTCGATTCTGCTGGGCTCAGTTGGCGGCGATGTCGCAGCGCACTCCGGCGTCCGCCAGCAACGCCGGGAACGGATCCGACGGCGGCCTGTCGGTGAAGAGGCGGTCGATCTGCGAGAGCGTGGCCAACTCCACCATCGCGGGCCGATTGAACTTGCTGTGGTCGGCGGCGAGCCAGACCTCGCGGGAGTGCTCGATGATGGTTTGCGCAACCTTTACCTCGCGGTAATCGAAGTCGCGGAGCGACCCGTCGGCCTCGATTCCCGAGATGCCGATCAGCGCGATGTCGACCTTGAACTGGCGAATGAAGTCCACCGCCGGCTCGCCGATGATGCCGCGGTCGCGCGTGCGCACCACCCCGCCGGCAACGATCACCTCGCACTGCGGGTTGCTGCTCATGATCGCCGCGACGTTCAGGTTGTTCGTGATCACGCGCAGGCCCGTGTGGCCCATCAGCGCGCGTGCGATCGCTTCCGTCGTGGTGCCGATGTTGATGATCAGAGAACAGTCGTTGGGCACCTGGCTCGCCACCGCGCGCGCGATAGCGGCCTTGCCTGCCGCATGCAGGCTTTCGCGCTGCTGGTGCGCGATGTTCTCGATGGTGGAACTGGGCACCCGCACGCCGCCATGAAAGCGCGCCAGCAGGCCCTCGTCGGCCAGGCGCTGTACGTCGCGGCGGACCGTCTGCAAGGTCACGCCCAGTTGGTCCGCCAGTTCTTCCACCGTGGCCGAGCCGCGGCCCCTGACGACGTCGAGCAGCTTGAGCTGCCTTGGATTTGAATTCACGCGTTTTTTCTTTCGGACGATTGGCGCCCACGGCGAGCGTAATACGAACAAGAAAGAGCGAATTAAGGGAAAACGCCTAGCTAAAACGAATCGAAACGAACAACAATAGAACGGATTCGAAAAACACATTGATACATTTCAATTAGGGATCCCTGTGTCTGTTGTCGTTCCTCCTCGCGGCGCCGCGTCGGCCGCGTCCACACCCGGCGCGCCTTCGAGTGAATTCGATTGCGACGTCCTGGTCGTGGGCGGCGGCATCAATGGCGCGGGCATTGCCCGCGACCTGGCCGGGCGCGGCTGGCGTGTTGCGTTGTGCGAGCAGGACGATCTCGCCTCGCACACCTCGTCCGCGGCCACCAAGCTCATTCACGGGGGCTTGCGCTACCTGGAGTACTACGAGTTCTCGCTGGTGCGCAAGGCGTTGCAGGAGCGTGAGGTGCTGATGCGCAGCGCGCCGCACATCATCCGCCCCCTGCGCTTCGTGATGCCGCACGACCCCTCGATGCGCCCGGCCTGGATGATCCGTGCCGGGCTGTTTCTCTATGACCACCTGGCGCGCCGTGACGTGCTGCCGGGCACCACCACCATCGACCTGCGCGGCCACGAAATGGGGGCCTGCCTGCAGCCGCACCTGGGCCGGGCCTTCGTGTATTCGGACGGTTGGGTCGACGACGCGCGGCTCGTGGTGCTGGCCGCGCTCGATGCGCAAGCGCGCGGCGCCACCATTCATACGCGGACGCGCTGCGTGGCCGCACAGCGCGACGCTGACGGCTGGACCGTCACCCTGCAGAACGCAACCGCGAACCGCCAAGTGCGCGCTCGCGCGCTGGTGAACGCGGCCGGCCCCTGGGCCGAGTCGTTCCTGCGCAACGAAGCGCGCGCCGCCCACGGCGAGCCGCTCGCCAGCCGCAGCCTTCGTCTCATCAAGGGCAGCCACATCGTCATCCCGCGCCGCTTCGAGCATGACCACGCTTACGTGTTCCAGAACGCCGACAAGCGCATCATCTTCGCCATCCCGTACGAAGGGGAGTTCACGCTGATCGGCACGACCGACGTCGAACTGCAGGGCGAGCCGCGCAGCGCGCGCATCGACGCGCAAGAGACGCGCTACCTGTGCGAGCAGGCCAGCCGCTACTTCAACCGGCCGGTCTATCCGTCCGAGGTGGTGTGGAGCTATTCCGGCGTGCGACCGTTGCTGGACGACGCGTCGGGCGACCCGTCCGCCGTCACGCGCGACTACCTGCTCGAACCCAACACGCAGGCCGCGCCGCTGCTCTCCATCTGGGGCGGCAAGATCACCACGTTCCGCAAGCTCGCCGAAGAAGCCGCCGACCAGGTCGGCCGCATGCTCGGCGATGCGCGCAGCGCCTGGACCGAAGGCGCATCGCTGCCAGGCGGCGATTTCTCCAGCTGGATCGGCGTAGCGCAGCGCCCCGACACCGACTTCGAACGCTTCGCCGCCGAAGTGCGCAAACGTTACCCGTGGTTACCAGAGTCGCCTCTGCGACGCATGGCGCGCTCCTATGGTTCACGCATCGATCAAGTGCTTGCAGAATCGGCGCCCGGCATGGGACGCGAAGTGGCGCCCGGCCTGTGGGAAGCGGAACTCGACTACCTGCAGCGCGAAGAGTGGGCCACCTCGGCCGACGACGTGCTGTGGCGGCGCAGCAAGCTGGGGCTGCATTACGACGCCCAGCAGCGCGATGACGTCGCGCAGTGGATGGGAAACACGGGAACCGAACAAATGAAAAAGGTCGCGTGATGCAGCTGACCCTGGATGGCATCAGCAAGAAAGTCGGCGCGGAGGATTGGCTCTACGAGATGAACCTCGCGCCGCGCCCGGGCGCCGTGACGGTGCTGCTCGGTGCGACGCAGGCCGGCAAGACCAGCCTGATGCGGATCATGGCGGGCCTGGACACGCCCAGCCATGGCCGCGTGCAAGTGGATGGCCAGGACGTGACCGGCATGCCGGTGCGCGAGCGCAACGTCGCCATGGTCTACCAGCAGTTCATCAACTACCCGTCGCTCAAGGTGGCGGACAACATCGCCTCGCCGCTCAAGCTGCGCGGCGAGAAGAACATCGCGCAGCGCGTGCGCGAACTCGCGGAACGGCTGCACATCGACATGTTCCTGGACCGCCTGCCCGCCGAACTCTCCGGTGGGCAACAGCAGCGCGTGGCACTGGCGCGTGCGCTGGCCAAGGGCGCGCCGCTGATGCTGCTGGACGAACCGCTGGTGAACCTGGACTACAAGTTGCGCGAAGAGCTGCGTGAAGAGTTGACCCAGCTGTTCGCCGCCGGCGATTCGACGGTGATCTACGCGACCACCGAACCGGGTGAAGCGCTGCTGCTGGGCGGTTACACCGCCGTGCTGGACGCGGGCGAGCTGCTGCAGTACGGGCCGACGGCTGAAGTGTTCCATTCGCCCAAGTCGCTGCGCGTCGCCCGCGCATTCAGCGATCCGCCGATGAACCTGATTTCGGCGGAGGCTGCGGTGCTCGGCGTCAAGTTGGATGCCGGACCTGAACTTTCGATTCCGCTGCCCGCCGCCGCGTCCAAGTCGCTCACCATCGGCGTTCGCGCCGGGGCGTTGCGAGTGGGCAAGCGCGAAGGCGATGTCGCGCTGCAGGGCAAGGTGGAACTGGCCGAGATCTCCGGCTCCGACACCTTCGTGCACGTGGAGACTTCCGTCGGCGAAGTGGTGGCGCAGCTCACGGGCGTGCACTACTTCGACCTGGGCGCACCCATCACGCTGTACCTGAACCCCGCGCAGGTGTATGTCTTCGACGCGACCGGCTCGCTGCTGGTCGCACCTCAACGAAAGGCAGGCCGCTGATGTCCCGCATCGACCTCGACCTGGCGCACGCCTACAGGCCCAACCCCAAGCAAGACAGCGACTACGCGCTGCTGCCACTGAAGATGACGTTCGAGGACGGTGGCGCTTATGCACTGCTCGGCCCGTCCGGTTGCGGTAAGACGACGATGCTCAACATCATCTCCGGCCTGGTCGCGCCGTCGCATGGCAGCGTGAAGTTCGACGGCCAGGACGTCACGCAGCGCAGCCCGCAGGAGCGCAACATCGCGCAGGTGTTCCAGTTCCCGGTGATCTACGACACGATGACTGTCGCCGAGAACCTGGCCTTCCCCTTGCGCAACCGCAAGGTCCCGCAGGCTCAGATCACCAAGCGCGTCGGCGAGATCGCGGAGATGCTGGAGCTCTCCGGCCAGCTGAACCAGCGCGCTGCCGGCTTGGCCGCTGACGCCAAGCAGAAAATTTCGCTCGGCCGCGGCCTGGTGCGGCCCGACGTGTCTGCGGTGCTGTTCGACGAGCCGCTCACGGTGATCGATCCGCATTTGAAGTGGCAGCTGCGCCGCAAGCTGAAGCAGATCCACCACGAGCTCAAGCTCACGCTCATCTACGTCACGCACGACCAGGTGGAGGCACTCACCTTCGCCGAACAGGTCGTAGTGATGACGCGCGGGCGCGCGGTGCAGGTCGGCGGTGCCGACGCGCTCTTCGAGCGCCCACAGCACACCTTCGTCGGCCACTTCATCGGCTCGCCGGGCATGAACTTCCTGGCCGCGCAGGCTGCGCCGGGCGAACTGCGCATCGCCGGCACGACGCTGTCGTTCGCGGCACCGAACCCGCTGCCTGACGGCGACCTCAAGCTCGGCGTGCGGCCTGAATACGTGAAGCTGGTGCCACAAGGCACGCCCGGCGCGCTGCCTGCGGAAGTCAAGCAAGTGCAGGACATCGGCACCTACCTGATGCTCACCGCTTCTATCGCGGGACAGCCAGTCAAAGCGCGACTCACACCCGAGACGCAAGCCCCGCAGCGCGGCGACACCGTCTGGCTGCAGATGGTGGGTGAGCACACCTGCTTCTACAAGAACGAGGAGCTCGTCGCATGAGCACGCACGGCAATTGTTCCCTCTCCCTCTGGGAGAGGGCTAGGGTGAGGGCTCTGCGCGCGGTGCCCCTCACCCCACCCTCTCCCCAGAGGGGCGAGGGAGAAAGGCAACCGACATGAGCACGACAACAAAGCCCGTCAACCAGAAAGCCTGGCTGCTGATCCTGCCGGTGCTGGTCTGCGTGGCCTTCTCGGCCATCCTGCCGCTGATGACCGTTGTCAACTACTCGGTGCAAGACATCATCTCGCCCGAGCGGCGCGTCTTCGTCGGGACCGAATGGTTCGCCGCCGTGATGCGCGATGAAGACCTGCACGCCGCTTTGTTGCGACAGCTGACGTTTTCCCTCGCCGTGCTCGCCGTCGAGATTCCGCTGGGCATCGCGCTCGCGCTCTCGATGCCCGCGACAGGCTGGAAGGCCTCGATGGTCCTGGTGATCGTCGCGCTCTCGCTGCTCATTCCCTGGAACGTGGTCGGCACGATCTGGCAGATCTACGGCCGCGCCGACATCGGCCTGTTGGGCGCCACGCTGCAGTGGATCGGCATCGACTACAGCTACACCGGCAACGCGCGCGATGCCTGGATCACCGTCCTGGCGATGGACGTGTGGCATTGGACGCCGTTGGTCGCGCTGCTTTGCTACGCGGGCCTGCGTTCGATTCCCGATGCGTACTACCAAGCGGCACGCATCGACGGCGCCAGCAAGCTGGCCGTGTTCCGCTTCATCCAGCTGCCCAAGATGCGCGGCGTGCTGATGATCGCGGTGCTGCTGCGCTTCATGGACAGCTTCATGATCTACACCGAGCCCTTCGTGCTCACCGGCGGCGGGCCCGGCAACGCCACCACGTTCCTCTCGCAATTCCTCACGCAGAAAGCCGTCGGCCAGTTCGACCTGGGCCCGGCCGCCGCTTTCTCGCTCATCTACTTCCTCATCATCCTGCTGCTCTGCTTCGTCCTCTACAACTGGATGCAGCGGGTGGGTACGCAAGAGAAAGAGGTGACGGTATGAACAACGCCGGCAAGTTCCAGTTCAAGACTCTCTTCCTCATCGCGTACATCATCTTCGCGCTGTTGCCCATCTACTGGATGGTCAACATGAGCTTCAAGACCAACAACGAAATTCTCTCCAGCTTCTCGTTCTTCCCGCAGGAATTCACCTGGGCCAATTACCAGCGGATCTTCACCGACGAGAGCTGGTATTCCGGGTATATCAACAGCCTGATCTACGTCGCGATCAACACCGTGATTTCTGTGGCGGTCGCCCTGCCCGCGGCCTACGCGTTCTCGCGTTACAGCTTCCTGGGCGACAAGCACGTGTTCTTCTGGCTGTTGACCAACCGCATGACGCCGCCCGCTGTGTTCCTGCTGCCGTTCTTCCAGCTGTACACCACCGTTGGCCTGATGGACACGCACATCGCGGTGGCGCTGGCGCACCTGCTGTTCAACGTTCCGCTTGCCGTGTGGATCCTGGAAGGCTTCATGAGCGGCATTCCGCGCGAGATCGACGAGACGGCGTACATCGACGGCTACTCCTTCCCGCGCTTCTTCGCCACCATCTTCCTCCCCCTGATCAAGGCCGGCGTGGGCGTGGCGGCGTTCTTCTGCTTCATGTTCAGCTGGGTCGAGCTGCTGCTGGCGCGCACGCTCACCAGCGTCAACGCCAAGCCGATCGTCGCGACGATGACGCGCACGGTTTCCGCCTCGGGCATGGACTGGGCCACGCTCGCCGCCGCCGGCGTGCTGACCATCGTGCCGGGAGCGATCGTCATCTGGTTCGTCCGCAACTACATCGCAAAAGGCTTTGCGATGGGTCGCGTCTAACTTCGAGGAAGCAATCATGTTCGACTGGATGGTCTGGACGACACCGGTGACGGTGTTCTTCACTTGCATCGCGCTGATGCTGGCCGGCATGACCGTGTGGGAGCTCAAGTCACCCACCGTCATGCGCAAAGGGTTCCTGCCGATCGCCACCACCCGCGGCGACCGGCTCTTCATCGGCCTGCTGACCGCGGGCTACATCAACCTGGCCTTCATCGGCCTGGCGGGCAAGTTCGCCGCATGGTTCTCGCTGGAGCAGGAACCCAGCATCTGGATCAGTTTCGTTCTCTCGATGGCCGTGCTCGCACTCATCATGCGGCGCGGCTGAGTTTTCGCGTTTCCTTCACACCAACCAAGCAACCAGGAGAAGACAAATGAAGATGAGATACACGGCGCTGGCCATCGCGGCCGCGCTGGCCGTGGGCAGCCAGGCCTGGGCCGACGAGGCCGCGGCCAAGAAATGGGTCGACAGCGAATTCCAGCCGTCGACACTCAGCAAGGAGCAGCAGATGGCCGAGATGAAGTGGTTCATCGACGCCGCCAAGAAGTTGCAGGCCAAGGGCGTGAAGGAAATCTCGGTGGTTTCCGAGACCATCACCACACACGAGTACGAGTCGAAGACCATGGCCAAGGCCTTCGAAGAGATCACCGGCATCAAGGTCAAGCACGACCTGATCCAGGAAGGCGACGTGGTCGAGAAGCTGCAGACCTCCATGCAGTCCGGCAAGTCGATCTACGACGGCTGGATCAGCGATTCCGACCTGATCGGCACGCACTACCGCTATGGCAAGGTGATGAACCTCACCGACTACATGGCGGGCAAGGGCAAGGACTACACCAACCCCGGCCTGGACCTGAAGGACTTCATCGGCACCAAGTTCACGACCGGCCCGGACGGCAAGCTGTACCAGCTGCCCGACCAGCAGTTCGCCAACCTGTACTGGTTCCGCGCCGACCTGTTCGCGCGCCAGGACCTGAAGGACAAGTTCAAGGCCAAGTACGGCTACGACCTGGGCGTGCCGCTCAACTGGTCGGCCTATGAAGACATCGCCGACTTCTTCACCAACGACGTGAAGAACATCGACGGCAAGCCGATCTACGGCCACATGGACTACGGCAAGAAGGACCCGTCGCTCGGCTGGCGCTTCACCGATGCCTGGCTCTCGATGGCCGGCACCGCCGACATCGGCGCGCCCAACGGCCTGCCGATCGACGAGTGGGGCATCCGCGTCGCCGCCGACAAGTGCACGCCGGTGGGTGCCTCCGTCGCCCGTGGCGGTGCGACCAATTCGCCCGCCGCCGTCTACGCGCTCACCAAGTACGTCGACTGGATGAAGAAGTACGCGCCCAAGGAAGCCACCGGCATGACCTTCGGCGAAGCTGGCCCAGTGCCTGCACAAGGCCAGATCGCGCAGCAGATCTTCTGGTACACCGCCTTCACCGCCGACATGACCAAGCCGGGCCTGCCGGTGGTCAACGCCGACGGCACGCCCAAGTGGCGCATGGCGCCCGGCCCGAACGGCCCCTACTGGAAGCAGGGCATGCAGAACGGCTACCAGGACGTCGGCTCGTGGACCTTCTTCGCCAACCACGACGAGAACAAGACCGCCGCCGCCTGGCTCTACGCGCAGTTCATCACGGCCAAGACCACGTCGCTCAAGAAGACGCTGGTGGGCCTGACGCCGATCCGCGAGAGCGACATCCAGAGCAAGGCCATGACCGACATGGCGCCCAAGCTGGGTGGCCTGGTCGAGTTCTACCGCAGCCCCGCCCGCGTGGCATGGAGCCCGACCGGCACCAACGTGCCCGACTATCCGAAGCTCGCGCAACTGTGGTGGAAGAACGTGGCCCAGGCCGTGACGGGTGAGAAGACCCCGCAAGGCGCGATGGACACGCTGGCCGATGAGATGGACCAGGTGCTGGGCCGCCTGGAGCGCGCCGGCATGGCCAAGTGCGCGCCCAAGCTCAATGCCAAGGGCGACCCGGCCAAGTGGCTGAGCGACAAGCAGGCGCCGTGGGCCAAGCTGGCCAACGAAAAGCCGAAGGGCCAGACGATCGCCTATGACTCGCTGCTCGCGGCGTGGAAGGCCGGCAAGGCTCGCTAAACAGATAGGCGTCCAACGGCACCCCGTCGGGGGTGTTTCTTATTTCGTGGGGTTCAAGCCGTGTGGGCGCAAGCTCACACGGCTTTTTTTCGCTTGGCGTGGGACCATGCGGTCACGCCGCTGTCTTGCCCAGTGTGTACACAGCTCGCTTGCTGTCTTCGGGCACGTCGGCGAGCAGTGCCTCCAGGCGCTCGATCACGCTCGCACCGCTCTCGTTGTCGTACGGCACCGTCACCTGCGCCACCCGCAGGTGCGCGACCCATTCCATTGGCTTGTTGTGCGAGGGCATGAGGCAACGGGCCACGATGCGCTGGCCGACGGTCTGCGCCTGGTCGGTCGAAAGCGGCCCCTCCACCAGCATGCCGAAAGTGTGCGCTCCCAGGCGCGCGACGGTGTCGATCTCGCGCGCACCGGCCAGCAACCGGCCCGCCACGCTCATGGCGAGCTCGTTGGCCCACTGGCGGTCGAAGTCGCGCCGGATGCGCTCCGAGTTCGCGATTTCGAGTACCACCGCCACACTCGCGTAGCGCAGCCGCCTGGAACGGGCGATGGTGCGGTCCAGCCGCTCGCGGAACACATGCGCGTTCACCAGGCCCGTCCCCGGATCGATGCGGTCCAGGCCCTGCAGCCGCCGCCGGTGTTCGCGCCGGTCGTGGCTGCGCAGCATGAGGACGATCAGCAGCAGGGGCAGCTCGATGGCGATCGCCACCTGCATCAGGTGCAAGGTCCAGCCTCGCACCGGCGTGATGCCCCAGGTGCCTGCCAGCGGGAGAAAGACGCTGAAAGCCACCGGCAACAAGGCCCAGAGCATCCAGCGCGCATAGCGGTCGCCGTGCCGCGCGGCCCAGGACAGGACGAACACGCTCACCAGGCAAGCGAAGCCGATGGCTGGCACCATCAGGCGAAAGCGCATCGAGGGCTCGACCTCGGCGATGGCCACGGCCAGGCCTACGCCCGCGAGCGCCAGCGCAAGCAGCGCGTTGTGCAGCCGCGCAAAGCGGCTCGGCAATTCCACGGCCGATGAAAAGAACCAGAGGAACGCGCTGGCGGCAAGGACCGGCAGTGTCAATGGCGCCAGGTCGTTCCACCAGGGCCACCGCGGCCACAGGAACAGCCCGCCGATCCCTGTGACCGCCGCCTGCGCCAGCGCCATGGTGACCACGGCCAGCCCGTAGCGCGCATACATGCCGTCGCGCAGCACGACGCCGCTCAGCAGCGCGACCACAGCCGCCAGCGCGGCCAATCCGAAATACGCGCCCAGGAAAAAGGAATCGCGCTGCTCTTCGTTGCCGACGAACCCACGATCGACCAGTGTCATGGGCGCGCTGAAGCTGTGCGGGTTTTCGATGCGCAGCAGGAACTGGCGCGGGGCGTCACGCGCCGCCGCTACCGGCAGCAATGGATGCCGGTGCGGTACCGGCCACTGCGCCACGGCGATGGTGTCGCCCGCGCTGGGCGTGGGAAGCGATGGCGCATCGACGGCGAACAGCGTCGCCCGGTTCAGGGCCGGGTACTGGATGCGCAAGAACCAGCCTTGTTCCTGGACCGTGGGCAGCACCGAAAAGCGGATCCAGAGCGCCTTGCCGGATTCGAGCGGGTAGATGGAATCGGCGTCGACCATGGACCAGGCGGCTTCGGGCAGGCTGGCAACCTCCTGCTGGCCGGCCGCGCCGCGTTGATCCACCCACGCCTGCGCACGGGACGCCAGGGAGATAGGTTGAGCACCCGCGTTGAGCGAGATGGGCGGCACTTCGGCCCGCGCGGGCACGGCCGCGCACATCGTCAACGCCCAGAGCAAAAGCAAGGCGCCCCGGAAAACCCACGAGTTGCCCATGTGTCCCAAACCCATTCAGCCAAAAGACTTCCATTGTCATGGCAACGCCCCAACCGGGCTTATTTCACGGATTGCCAGCCCTCCTGGGCCCGCCCGCACATCAGTGGCTTTGTCCTACAAGCACAATTCGTTGCTCCTAGTAGTGTTGTGTAGCCCGGCTGTAAGCGGGCGCTCCAGATGTACAGGAGAAGCGACAATGGTTGAACGCGTGGTCGGCCCGATCGGGGGCTATTACATCGCCAGCTATGCCTGCGCCATGGGCGAGTTTGGCCGCCAGTTCCTGGGGTTCGCCAAAGTCTGCGCCGCCAAGCCGCAAGATTACTGGAAGGCCCAGGCGTTTGCGGAATGCAGCACCACCGAGTTGCTGGATTCCGCCGAAACCGCGCTGGAGTGCGCCGAGCGCGTGGCCCGCTCGCACATCGCGCAGATGAAGCCGGTGCGCTGACTGCGCGGCCGTCAGCCGCGCAGCGGCAGTCGCGTCGTGCTCTTCACTTCTTCCATCACCGCGTAAGTCCGCGTCTCGCGCACCCCCGGCAGCTGCCACAGCACCGTGCCCGCGAAGTCGCGGTAAGCCACCATGTCGGCCATGCGGGTCTTGAGCAGGTAGTCGAAACCACCGGCCACCATGTGGCATTCGGCGATCTCGTCGTGCACCTGCACCGCCGCCTTGAACGCCTCGAACACGTTGGGTGTGGTGCGATCGAGCAGCACTTCGACGAAGACCATCATCCCCGCGCCCAGCTTCATGGGGTTGAGCCGCGCCTCGTAGCCCAGGATGTAGCCGTCGCGCGTGAGCCTTTGCACCCGCGCCAGCACCGCCGTGGGCGACAGCGTCACCGCTTCGGCGAGCTTGAGGTTGGAGATGCGGCCGTCCTGCTGCAGGACGTTCAGTATCTTGAGGTCGATGCGGTCGATGTCCAGCCCGGTTTCGCTCATGGTCACGGGGGCGGTGCGTTGTCCGCCTAGGCGCGCCCGTAGCTGTCGGCGAGCCGGGTGATGTCGTCCTCACCCAGGTAGTCGCCGATCTGGACTTCGACGATCTCCAGCGCCTCGCGGGTTCGGTTCTCCAGGCGATGCACTTCGTTTTTCGCGATCTGGCAGTGCTGGCCCGTGCCCATGTCGCGTTCGCTCTCGCCGATGACCACGCGGGCGGTGCCCATGGTCACGACCCAGTGCTCTTCGCGTTGCCGGTGTTTTTGCAGGCTGAGCTTGTGACCCGGCAGCACGTGGATGCGCTTGATCTTGCTGCCCGGCGTCTCACCGATGACCTCGTACCAGCCCCAGGGCCGGTCCTCTCGCGTATGGATGGGTGTTGGGTTCATGGCGTCGGATTGTCACTCATCCGCCGCGGTTGTATTCCGCTCTCTGCAGTCGCAGTGCGTCACGGTCGATGAAGCGCGCCAGGTAGTCGATGTCGTCGTCCTTCACGCCGGCGGCGGCGAAGGCCTGCTTCCAGCCGTCGACTGCTCCGCACACCTCGCGCACGACGGCACGGGCCGCCGCCGTCCGAAGCCCGAACTGGGCGGCGGAACTCATGGCGTTGGCGAGCGTGGACTCGGCGCCGTGTTGGCCGACCGCGAGTTGCTGGTAGCCTAGGCCCTGCGCCGCCGGCACGACGTCGAAAGCCGGCGACAGCAAGTAGCGCCCGTCGGCCTGGCGCAGGAGCGCGTGGTTCTTCTCGTGGTCATCCGTGTTGTCCATGAGGATATTGAAGACCATGCGGCGGAACAGTTGCTGCTGCTGCTCGGCAATGCGATCGGCAGGCGCCATCCGCCGCAGAAGCTGGGCGAGTTCCGGATAACCCAGCTCTTCACCGGCGGCTTTGAGCAGGACGTTAGCTGAAACGGCATGAAGCCGGGCGCCTTCCGCTCGGTCGAAGCGTTCGACCGCGACCACGTGTCCGCGACCGTGGTTGTGGCCCAGCTTGATGGCCCGCGTCGGTGCGACATCGATGCCGCAGACGGCCGCCAGGCGCATGGTGGCATGTTCGACCAGCGGCTCGTCGTACTCGGTCACCTCGGGGAACTTCACGATCCATTGCCGCCCATCCATTTGCAACAGCGACTTCGGGCGCGCACCGCCGAGCGAGCCTCCGGGACGCACCAGGCGCCGCTGGCGTTCAGGCACAGGCTCGTTCGCGAGCACCATGCGCACCGCTTCGGCCATGGGCTCGAGCTGGTGGAACTCGGGAACTGGCCCCGGCGTCCAGGGCACGTACGCGTCGCCGCGCGAGCTGACGCCCAACGCGCCGGAACGATCGTCGCCGGCAAACAGCAGGAACTCCAGAATGGACAGGCGAGGCGTCATCTCGAACTTGCGGATGACACGTTCACCCCACCGATCGGTCCGGGCGTCGTCCACCGCGCCGGCGGCCCGGTCCTTCTCGGCGGGGATGAAGAGGCCGTCGCGCAGCGGCAAGTCGTCACTCAACGCAAATCCAGCGGCCAGCCAGTGGTCGGCGTACCGCAAAGCCACCGCACGCCCACCGAGGGCCAGGCTGAGCTGCCCCACCGGCTCGGGCCGCTGCGGGTCACCCAGCCACCACAACGACAAGGAGTCCTGGGGTTGGTACGGCTCAAGCATCGGCTTTCCCCCTTCGATGCCGCGCGCGGGCCGAACTCACCTCGTTCTCCAACGCTTCGATGTCATTGGCTGGATCCGCCAGTTGGCCCAGGGCCTGCTGGCGGTTGATGAGCCAGAGCGCGGTGACATACACACCCATCGAGACCGTTGGATCGCCTTTTTCAAGCTTCATCAAGGTGGGCACAGAGATGTTGAGCCGTTGGGCCCAGCCCTTGAGTGGCTCCTTGCGCCGCTTGCGGGCAGTGGCCAAGTCACCGCCGAGCTTGCGCAGCGCCGCAGCGGCGGAGGACGGAAGGGAATCAAGTGCGGGCGACAGTTGTGGCACACGTATAGTTTAATTTATTCGAGAAAATGTTCAATAATACTTTCACTATTCGGCCTTGTATTGCTCTGCGAGTCGTTAGGGTGTTTCCGAACTAGGCATTTGATAATCACCTAGCGATCCAATCTTTCTGGTTAGTTTCTCTAATTTATCTAAGTTAATTGGCGAAAAACTCACCAAATATTGGAAGAACATAGCGGAATTGTCCACACGAGATGACCCGCCATGCAACGCTTGCCCTTCCCCTACCGGCCCGAATCCGACGTCGTCGGCCACCGTCTTCAATCACTGAGCGGAAATGGCCCCCACGCTTCGCTGCCCCCCGAGGGGGCCGTCGCCGCCTTGGGGCGGCCCAGCGGCGGCGGCCTCGATTGGGCCGCCGCCGCCAGCGTCGCCCAGCCCTGGGTGCAGGCGGTGCGCAAACACCCTCCGCCGTTCTGGGCGATGGAAAGCCTGCTGAAGGAATACCCCATCTCCAGCGCCGAGGGCTTGGCCTTGATGCGGCTCGCCGAAGCACTTTTGCGCGTGCCCGACGCCGAAACGGCGATCGCACTCACGGCCGATCAATTGGGTCGCGCCGATTTCGAAGGTTCGGCCGACAGCGCGCTGGCACGGTTGTCGAGTGCGGCGCTTTCGATGTCCAAGAGGTTCCTGCCCGATGCCGAGCGCGAGAGCGGCCTGTTCGGCAAGCTCGGCGCCAAGACCGTCGTCGCGGCGACGCTGCGCGCGGTGCAACTGCTGGGGCGCCAGTTCGTACTGGGCCAGGACATTGCCGAGGCGATGCGGGAGGCGGATGGCGCACGCAAGCACACCGCGAACCTGCGTTTCTCGTATGACATGCTGGGCGAAGGCGCGCGCACCGAACGCGATGCGCTGCGCTACCTGGAAAGCTATCGCAACGCCATCGAGAAGATTGCCAAGCGCGCCCGCGCCGAGGGCCCGGTCGAAGCCAACGACGGCATTTCGATCAAGCTGAGCGCGCTGCACCCGCGCTACGAAGACGCGCAGCGCGAGCGCGTGCTGGCGGAGCTGGTGCCGCGCGTGTGGAGCCTCTGCGAACTGGCTGCCCGCGCCAACATCAACCTCACCATCGACGCCGAGGAAGTGGACCGCCTGGAGCTCTCGCTCGAAGTGTTCGAGGCCCTCGCGGCGCAGGTCGCGACTCACCATCGCCAGTGGCAGGGTTTTGGCCTGGCGCTGCAGTCGTACCAGACTCGCGCGCTGGAGCTGATCGAGCATGTCGCCGGCGTCGCACGCCGCTACGGCCTGCGCTTCATGTGCCGCCTGGTCAAGGGCGCGTACTGGGACGCGGAGATCAAGCGCGCGCAGGAGATGGGCCTGCCGCACTACCCGGTGTTCACGCACAAGCACCACACCGACATCTCGTACCTGGCCTGCGCGCGCGCGTTGCTGGAAGCGCAGGACGTGATCTACCCGCAGTTCGCCACGCACAACGCCGGCACCATTGCGGCGATCCTGCAGATGGCCGCACGCACTTCCTCCAAGTTCGAGCTGCAAAGACTGCACGGCATGGGCGAAGGAATCTATCGCGAGGTGCTGAAGAACCCGCTGATCGCCTGCCGCGTCTATGCGCCGGTGGGCCAGCATCGCGACCTGCTCGCCTACCTGGTGCGGCGTCTTCTGGAGAACGGCGCCAACTCCTCCTTCGTGCACCAGCTGGCCGACGAGTCGGTGGGCATGGACCAGTTGCTGGTGTCGCCGCTGCGGCTGCAGGCCGTATCGTCCCTGCCGCTGCCGCCTGACCTGTTCGGCACCGCGCGCAAGAACAGCATGGGTCTGGACCTCACGGTGGAAAGCATGCGCGCGCCTTTGCTCGCGGCCTACCAGACGGTGCAAGTCACGGCCATTCCGATGTTCGATCCGCAACGTGTGGCCGCCGCGGTGAAGCGCTCTTCTGCCGCGTACCCCGCGTGGCGCGCGACGCCGGTAGCCGTTCGCGCCGCGATCTTGCGCCGCGCCGCCGACGCAATGGAAGCCCAGATGCCCAACCTCTGCGCGCTGCTGGTCAAGGAAGCGTTCAAGACCTGGGGCGATTGCGTGGCCGAAGTGCGCGAGGCGGTGGACTTCTTGCGCTACTACGCCAACGAGGCTGAGCGCATCATGCAGCCGGTCACTTTGCCGGGACCGACAGGCGAAAGCAACGAGTTGCGCCTCACGGCGCGCGGCCCGTGGGTGTGCATCAGCCCCTGGAACTTCCCGCTCGCGATTTTTGCGGGCCAGGTCGCGGCCGCGCTGGCCACCGGCAACACGGTGTTGGCCAAGCCGGCGGAACAGACACCGGCGATCGCGATGGAAGCCGTCAAGCTGCTGCATGCCGCGGGCGTGCCCCACGATGCGCTGCAACTGCTGCACGGCCCTGGCGAGACCGTGGGCGCGGCGCTGGTGGTCGAGCCCGGCATCGCGGGCGTGGTGTTCACCGGCTCGACGCAAGTGGCGAAGATCATCAACCGCGGACTGGCGGCCAAGGACGGCCCCATCGTGCCGCTGATCGCCGAGACCGGCGGCATCAACGCGATGGTGGTCGACTCCACGGCGTTGCCGGAGCAGGTCGCCGACGCCGTGGTGCAAAGCGCTTTCCGCTCCGCGGGGCAACGCTGTTCCGCGCTGCGCCTCTTGTGCGTGCACGAAGGCATCGCCGACGGTGTGATCGAGATGATCCAGGGCGCGGCGCGCGAGCAGGTGACGGGGGATCCGGCGCTGCTTTCCACGGATGTAGGGCCGGTGATTGATCAGGAGGCTTATGAAGGAATCCACAAGCACATCGAGTGTCTGCGCACGACGGCCAAAGACCTCTGTCATGCCCGCGATGACACCCCGACTGACATTCGACACCTCATCCCGCCCCAAGCCTTCGAAGTCAAATCCATCGCCGACGTGAAGCAGGAGATCTTCGGCCCGGTACTGCACATCGTCCGCTGGCGCGGCGACCCGCAGGCCGTGATCGACCAGATCAACGCGCTCGGTTACGGCCTCACGCTCGGCATCCAGACCCGCATCGACAGCCGCGCGCTGGCGATGGCTGCGCGTGCGCACGTCGGCAACTGCTACGTCAACCGCAACATGATCGGCGCCGTGGTCGGCGTCCAGCCGTTCGGCGGCGAGGGCCTGTCGGGAACCGGCCCCAAGGCCGGCGGGCCGCACTATCTCTACCGCTTCTGCGCCGAACAGACGCTCACCATCAACACCACGGCGGCGGGAGGCAACGTGCAACTGCTTGCATAAAGCCGGGCGTGAGCTGGCCCTAGAATCTGCGTACGAAAGAACTCGCAGGAGGGGGCCCCATGAGCAGCGATATGCAGGACGACCGCTTTGCGCCGCCGCGCGCCCACGTGGAAGACGTGGAGACGGCGGCCGAAGGCATGCAACTGGCCACGCGCGGCACCCGCTTGGGCGCGGCGATCATTGACGTGGTCATTGCCATGGCCGCCATGTGGGTCGTGTCCGTGGTCACGCCGTGGAACCCGTTCAACACCGAGGGCTTCACCTGGTCTAAGGCCCAGTTCCTCAGCCCCGCGCTCGGTTTCCTTCTGTTCCTGGCCGTCAACGGCTGGCTGCTGGCCACGCGCGGGCAGACTGTCGGCAAGTCCCTCCTCAAGATCCGCATCGCCCGGCCCGACGGCAGCCCGGCCTCGCTGGGCCGGCTCATCGGGCTGCGCTACGGCGTCGGCAGCGCGATCAACATCATCCCTGCCGCCGGCCAGGTGTGGGGCATCGTCGACGCCCTGCTGATCTTCCGCAAGTCCCACCGCTGCCTGCACGATTCCATCGCCGACACCATCGTGCTGAAGGCATGACCGCCTGACCTCCGCTGCCCCTATCGCCCCCGTGCCCCTGGACACGCTCTACACGGCCGAGACGCCCGAAGGCATCGCGCTGTCGCTGCGGCCGGCCGGCGTGGTGGCGCGGGCATTGGCGTACGCCGTCGACTTCGGCATCCGGCTCGGCATCTTCTTCGTCATCGCGATGATCGCCGGCGCGCTCGGCGGCATGGGCTCGGCGGTGCTGCTCATCTCGTACTTCGCCCTGGAATGGTTCTACCCCGTGGCATTCGAGCTGGCGCTGGGCGGCGCGACGCCGGGCAAACGGATGGTGGGCATCCAGGTGGTGATGGATTCGGGCCTGCCGCTGACGCCCGGCGCTTCCGTCATCCGCAACCTGCTGCGCGCGGCCGACTTTCTGCCCTTTCTCTATGCGGCCGGCGCGGCCTGCATGCTGCTGCGGGCGGATTTCAAGCGGCTGGGCGACATCGCCGCCGGGACGCTGGTGGTGTACGCCGAGAGCGTGCGGCTGCATGGCGAGGTGCCCGCTGCCGACCCGCTCGCGCCCGCGCGCCCACTTGCGCTGCGAGAGCAGGTCGCGATCCTCGCGTGGGCCGGCCGCGCCACGCGCCTCACGCCCGAGCGGCTGGAAGAACTCGCGCACATGGCTTCGCCCGTGATCCCGAACAACGGCACGCGTGCCGCGAACAGCAGCGCCACGTCCCGCCTGCTGGGGCTGGCGCAATGGGTGCTGGGCCGGCGCCACGGACAGCGCAAATGAGGCGCCGCCAATGAGCCCGCTGAAATTCGAAGCCGACCACGCAACAGCGTGGGCCGAACTGGAAGCACTGCTGGACCATGCGGAAGGCCAGACCAAAAAGCGCGCCAAGACCGCCCTGGACGGTGCGCGGCTCGCCGCCCTGTACCGCGCGGTGTGCGAACAGCTCGCGCTGGCTCAAGCGCGCGCCTACCCGGTGCACCTGACGCAGCGCCTGGAATCGCTCACGCACCGCGCGCATCAATTGATCTACCGCCGCCGCGCCTGGGGCATGGAACGGCTGCGCAGCCTGGCGCTGGTGGACTTTCCCGAAGCGGTGCGCGCGCACCGGCACTACCTGTGGGCGGCGGCACTGCTGTTCATCGTGCCCGCACTCGTCACCGGCTGGGCCATCTGGCGCGACCCAGGCTTCATCCTGCACCTGGTGAGCGCGGACGACGTGCAGCAGTTCGATTCGATGTACGGCGACAACGATCGTGCACTGGGCCGCGAGCGCGGAGCCGACACCGACTGGGAGATGTTCGGCTTCTACATCATGCACAACATCGGCCTGGGCTTCCAGTGCTTCGCCGCCGGTGTGTTCGCGGGCATCGGCAGCGCCTTTTTCCTGGTGTTCAACGGCCTGTTCCTGGGCGCGATGACGGGCTACATGATCGCCGGTGGCTACTCGGAGAACTTTCTTTCCTTCGTCGTCACGCATGGCGCGTTCGAGCTCACCGCCATCGTGCTGGCCGGCGCCGGCGGGCTGCGGCTGGGGCACTCGTGGCTGTCGCCGGGCCGACTCACACGAACGGAATCCATCAAGCTCGCGGCGCGCGAGGCCGTGGTCGTCATCTACGGTGTGATCGGCCTGTTGCTGATCGCCGCGGCGGTGGAGGCTTTCTGGTCGTCCGCGCGCTGGATCGCGCCGCAGGTGAAGTACGGCGTCGGCGCGGTGTGCTGGACTTTCGTGCTGTCCTACCTGGCCTGGCAAGGCCGGCCCCGCGCGGCCGCGCCGCCTGCGGCACGCAACGAAAGCCCCGATGCGCGTTGATGCCCTGGCCGTCAAGCTGCGCCCGCGCCCCATGGCCGAAGCGGCGGATCTGGGTGTGCTGCTGGTGCGCACCCACGCGCGTTCCATCTGGCTGACATGGGGGCCGGTGTTCGCAGCGACGCTGCTGCTTGCCCTGGCCACCATCGAGATCGCATCGTGGCTACCCGCGCTGCTGATCTTCTGGCTCAAGCCCTGGCTCGACCGCAGCCTGCTGTTCGTGCTGTCGCGCGCCGTGTTCGGCCAGGAGACGCGCTTCATCGACTTGTGGAACAACCGCGGCACCGTGTGGTGGGCGCAGCTGCTGGGCACGCTGACGTTGCGCCGCCTGTCGCCCTGGCGTTCGTTCACGCAGCCGATCTACCAGCTCGAAGGCCAGCGCGGCAAGGAAAGGCGCAAGCGCCGCAACCAGCTGCTGCGCGCCAAGCGCGGTGCCGCCGGCGCAATGCACCTGGTCTTCGCGCACACCGAAGTCGCGCTGGGGATAGGAGCGATGGCCGTCATGGTGTGGTTCGCGCCGGAAGGGACGCACCGTCACATGCTGCAGTGGCTTTTCGATTCGCAGGCGCAAGGCAATAGCCTGTTGCTCGCGGCCATCTACGGCGCCGTGGTGCTCGCGCTCGAGCCCTTCTATGTGGCCGCGGGTTTCGCGATGTACCTCAACCGGCGGGTCGAGCTGGAAGCGTGGGACATCGAACAGGAGTTTCGCCTTGCGTTCGGCAGTTAGGCGTCTGGGCGCCCTGCTTCTCTGCGCCTCGCTGGCCGGTGCGGGATATGTGGCCGGCGCGGCCCATGCGCAAGACGCCGCGCCCGCGCCGTCGCGCCAGGAGGTGCAGGCCGCAACCGTGCGGGTGGCGCAGGACCCGGACCTCGCCGTCAAGGTGAAGGAAAAGACGCTGCGGTTCAAGCCCAGCGACGAGCCCAAGAAGCCCGAGGCCTCACCCGGCTTGAAGTGGCTGGCGGACCTGATGCAGTGGATCTCGGAAACCGGGCGGCTCCTGGTGTGGGCCGGTGGCGCCGTGGTGGTGGCGCTGCTGCTGGTCGGCCTGCGCCGCTGGGTGCAGGCCCGTGCCGAGGCGCGCCTGCCGGCGCTGGGCGCGTTGCCAAGCCACGTGCAAAGCCTGGACATCCGCCCCGAGAGCCTGCCGGACGACGTGGGCGCCGCGGCGGCTGTGCTATGGCAACGCGGCGAGCATCGCGCCGCGCTGTCGCTGCTGTATCGGGGCGCATTGTCGCGGCTGGTGCATGACCACGCGGTGCCGATCCGCGCGGCCACCACCGAAGGCGAATGCCTTGCCTTGGCACAGCGCACATTGGACGCGGGACGCGGCGATTTCTTCGCGCGGCTGGTGCGCGCGTGGCAACTCGCCGTCTATGGCGCCCGCCTTCCTCAGGATGCCGACGCGCTGGCGCTGTGCCGCGAATTCGATGTTCACCTGCGCGCCGCACCGCGCATCGAGGCCGCGCGATGAGCCGCTGGGCCGCTCCCGAGGCTCATGGCACCGCAGCACGTAGTGCGGAGGTTTTCTGATGAGCCGCGACAACCTGATCCGCCTGTTGGTGGCCGTGCTGGTGGCTGCGGGCGTTGCGTGGCTGGCCACCGCGACTGAATGGGCCGAAGTCGATGTGACTCGCCCGCCGCGCGGCGAGGCTGCAAAGAATCGGCTGTACGCGGTGCAGTCGCTGCTGCGCACACTGGGCGTGACGGTGGTCAAGCGCCAGAACCTGGAAGCGATGCCGCCGCCACAGGCCCGGCTGGTGCTGCAGTCGCGCCACTGGGACCTCTTCCCCGAACGCGGCAAGCGCATGCGGCAGTGGGTCGAACAGCAAGGTGGGCATCTCATCATTCCGGGGTCGCTGGTAGACCATAGCGAGCTCGCCGACTGGCTGCCGGTGCAAGTGATCGAGGAAGACACAAAGAAGCGCGAGGAGGAGCCGGACGCCCGGCCCGCGCGCAAGCCAGCGCCTGACAGAGACTGCCGCCCGCTGGCCGAGCCCGAGGACGTGGCGCCGGTGTACCCCGAAAGCCGCAGCTACAGGATCTGCGTGCCGAAATACTGGGAGCGCTACAAGCTCGCGCCAGGCCGCGCGGCGCAGTGGTCGCTGGCCGGCCCAGCCGGCATGGAGATGATGCGCGTCGCCGCCGGCCGTGGCAGCGTCACGGTGATCGCGCCCTGGTCGGTGCTGGACAACACCAACGTGCTGCGCGCGGACAACTCACTCGCCGCGGTAGCGGCGCTGCAAGCCGGCCCCGGCGCGCAGGTGTGGTTCGTGGCCGAGGAAGCACGCGAGCCGTTCTTCTCCTGGTTGTGGCAGGAAGCCTGGCCCGCCGTCGTGCTGGCGCTGCTGGCGCTCGCCCTCTTCCTGTGGCGCGGTGCGGTGCGCTTCGGTCCTACGGCCGCCATCGCCCCGAGCCATCGCCGCTCGATGACAGAGCAGGTCGGCGGCACGGCGCATTTCCTGCAGCGCCACGGCGCGGCGGCGCTGCATGCCGCGCAGGTTCGCGCACTGCACGAAACAGCGGGCCGGCATGTCCGCCATTACGCGCAGCTCGACGCTTTCAAACGCGCGCAGGCACTCGCCGACGCCACGGGCGTGGAGCGGCAGGCCATCGCGCGCGCGCTGCGGCCGGGCGCGCGCAAGGCGGCCGATTTGCCCGCGCACCTCGACATCCTGGAGACGGTGCGGCGGCGCCTCGGCGCGGCAGCAGCCTCGACGTCCAAGCCTTCTTCAGAGCATCCCTCTTCCGATCTTTCTTCCTAGGCAACGCCATGCAACTCATCAAACCCGAAGACCTCGCCCGCGCCGCCGAACTGCTGCAGCACCTTCGCACCGAAGTCGGCAAGGCCGTGGTCGGCCAGCAGGAAGCGGTGGAGCAAACACTGGTCGCCCTCGTGGCCTGCGGGCACGTGCTGATCGAAGGCGTGCCCGGCCTGGGCAAGACACTGCTGGCCCGCGCGTTGGCCAAAGCGATGGCGCTCAGTTACGCGCGCGTGCAGTTCACGCCCGACCTGATGCCGTCGGACATCACCGGCCATTCGGTGCTGGACGCCGCCACGCCCGGGGAAGGCGGCATCGGCAACCTGCGCATGCACAAGGGGCCGGTGTTCACCAACCTGCTGCTGGCCGACGAGATCAACCGCGCGCCGGCCAAGACGCAGAGCGCCTTGCTGGAAGTGATGCAGGAATACCAGGTGACGCTGGAAGGCCAGCCGATGGCGCTGCCGCAGCCTTTCATGGTGATGGCCACGCAGAACCCGATCGACACCGAAGGCACTTACCCGCTGCCGGAAGCGCAGCTGGACCGCTTCCTGCTCAAGATCAACATCGGCTACCCCACACAGGTGGAAGAGACGGCGATCCTGCGGCTGACGACCGAGCGCCAGGCCGGCAACCAGTTCCCGCTCGACGCGGTGAACGTCTGCCTGGAGGAGCGCCAGGTGCTCGGCCTGCAACGCATGGCCGCGTTCATCCTGGCCGACGACAAGGTGCTGGACTACGCGGTTCGCATCACGCGCGCCACCCGCGCGTGGCCGGGCCTGTCGTCGGGCGCGGGGCCACGGGGTGCGATCGCGTTGATCCGCGCCGCGCGCGCCACGGCGCTGCTCCAGGCACGCGACTTCATCACACCCGACGACGTGAAGCGGCATGCGCTGCCGGCCCTGCGCCATCGCGTGCTGCTCGCGCCGGACGCGCA
This sequence comes from Ramlibacter sp. WS9, assembly GCF_003797765.1. Lineage (GTDB taxonomy): Bacteria > Pseudomonadota > Gammaproteobacteria > Burkholderiales > Burkholderiaceae_C > Ramlibacter. Next base: position 78,693 of record NZ_RKMB01000002.1, read on the forward strand.
GCTGGAGGGCCGCTCGGTCGACGAGCTGCTGCGCAACGCGCTGGAAAGTGTCGAGGCGCCGCGGCTGTAAGCGAGGCACGCCTTCTTCGTGATGCGTTCGTTCACGCTCCCCAGCCGCAAGGCGGTGCAGGCCGCCTTGCTGTTCACCGTGGTGACGGCCGTGGCTTTGGTCGCGGGCTGGCCGCTGGCCGACGTCAGCGCGGCTGCCGGCGTGGTGCTGGCGCTGAGCCTGTTCTGGCTGCTGCTGGACCTGTGGCACGGCAGCCGCGCCTGGAAACGCGCGCCCCTGCGCACGGAGCGCAAGCTGCCCAACGCGTTCGCGCTCGGCGTGCCGACGGTGCTCACTCTGGGCGTCGTCAACGAGGGCGACACACCTTGGTCCGTCGAAGTGTTCGACGAGGTCGACCCGCGCTTCGCCTTCGAGGGCCTGCCGCAGTCGGTGACGGTACCGGCCGGCGGCCGCGCCGACATCCGCTACACCGTCACGGCATTGCGGCGCGGCGTCGCGCGCTTTGGCGTGACGCAGCTGCGCTGCCGCAGCCGCGGCGGCAGCCTGGATGTGTTGCGCTCGGTGGGCGAATCCAAAACCATCCGCGTGTACCCCAACTTCGCCGCCGTGGCCGGCTACGCCTGGCTGGCGGGTGACCGGCGCCTGGCGCAGATCGGCATCAAGACCTATGCGCAGCGCGGCATGGGCACGGATTTTCGGCAACTGTCGGAATACCGGCGCGGCGACTCGATCCGCCACATCGACTGGAAGGCGAGCCAGCGCCACGGCAAGCCCATCGTGCGCGAGTTCCAGGACGACCGCGACCAGCGCGTGTTCTTCATGCTCGATTGCGGCCGGCGGATGCGCGCCGACGAGGGCACGCGCGAAGCCGGTGGCAGCCACTTCGACCAGGCGCTCAACGCCCTGATGCTGCTGGGCTACGTGGCGCTGAAAGAAGGCGACGAGGTCGGCGCCATGACCTTCGGCAACCCGCCGGGCGAGCAGCGCGATTTCGCGCCGCGCAAGGGCATCGCCACGCTCAACGCGCTGATGAACCGGCTGCACGACATCGAGCCGGGCGCCACACACTCCGACTACCTGGTGGCCGCGCAGGATCTGCTTCGGATGCACCCCAAGCGCGCGCTGGTGATCATGCTCACCAACTTCCGCGACGAGGACGCCGCGGAGTTGAAGCCCGCACTGCGCCTGCTGCGCCAGAAACACCTGGTGCTGGTGGCCAGCCTGCGCGAGCGCGTGCTGGGCGAGATTGCGGCGCAGCCACTGCGCGAGGCGCGGCACGCCGTCGAGGTGGCGGGCGCGCACCTGTTCCAGCAGTCGCGGCGCGACGCGTTCGCCGGCGTGGTCGGCAACGATCCGCTGTCGATCGACGTGGAACCCGCGCAGCTGGCCGTGGCCCTGGTCAACCGCTACCACGCGGTCAAGAAGTCGGGCCTGCTTTGAACTTCGGCGCGGCCACCCTAGAATCTTTTTAAAACAAGGAGGATGGAAATGTCTGCAGTGAATCCCTATCTGCCCCCCAACGCGGCGGTTGCCGATGTCAGCGGCGGCGAGACCGGCGTCCAGCCGGTGAAGTTCTTTTCTTCGCAAGGCCGCATCGGGCGACTGCGGTACCTGGCGTACCTCACGTTCGGCTACTTCGCGCTGATCGCCGCGTCGATGGCGGTCGGCGCGCTCGCGGGTTTCCTGGGCGGAAGCAATATGGCCGCGGTGCTGGGCGGCCTGATGGCCGTCCCCTTCATGGTGTACTGGGCGCTGGTGTCGATCCAGCGCAGCCACGACATGGGCTGGAACGGCTGGACCTGGCTCTTGGTCCTCATCCCCATCGTCGGGCTGATCTGGATCTTCAAGGGCGGCACGCCCGGCCGCAACGACTACGGCCTGCCCCCGCCGCCGAACACCACCGCCGTGCGGATCGGCGCCTTCCTCTTCCCCACCATCATGGTCATCGGCATCCTGGCCGCGATCGCTCTGCCAGCTTACCAGTCGTACGTGATGCGCGCGAAGGCCGCGCAGGTGAAGTAGAACCCGGGGCTTTGTCGGCGGCGGGACAATTTCGGGGAAAGTCCCGCCCGGGTACACCCGCAGATTGTCGCTGCGAGGACAACGGCCGCACCCTTGAAAAACTAGTCTGGCGCTCCCGCATCACTGCAAGGAGCAGCCCATGACTTTCGCCCGTCCACCTTTCCGGATGACGCGCCGCCGCGCGCTGGCGTCGCTGGCCGCAGCGCCCCTTGCGCTGCACGGTGTCGCAAGAGCGCAGGACAGCCAGGCCGTACGCATCTGCCAGTCGATCGCGCTGTCGGGGCCGCTGGGCGATCTGGGCCAGGCCATGCACCAGGGCGCGCAGGCGTGCTTTGCCGCCGTCAATGCGCAAGGCGGCGTCCACGGCCGCAAGATCGCGCTGTTGGTGCAGGACGATGGCTACGACGTCAAGCGCGCACTGGCCAATGCCGAGGCTTTCCTCGCCGACCGCTCCACCTTCGCCCTTTTCAACTGCATGGGCACCCCGATGATCGACGCCATGCTGCCGCAGGTGATCGAAAGCGGCTTGCCGTTCTTCGCCCCCTTCAGCGGCGCACTGCTGGCGCGGCCGAAGAACGGGCGCAACGTATTCAACATCCGCGCGAGCTATCCCGACGAGGCCGAGCAGCTGGTGCAGCACCTGGCCACCGTCGGCATCAAGCGCATCGGCATCGCGTACCAGAACAACTCTTTCGGCAAGGAGGTGTACGAGGGCGCGCGCATCGCGATGGACAAGCACCAGCTGAAGGGCGGCGCCGCCGTGACGGTGGAGAACAACGGCGCGGACGCGGCCACGGCCGCCGCGAAGCTGGTCGAGGCCAACCCCGAGGCGGTGCTGGTCGGGCTGGCCGGCAAGCCGACGCTGGACTTCGTCAAGGCGATCCGCGCCCAGCGGCGGGGCCTGCCGCTGTACGCGCTGTCGGTGATGGGCTCGGCCGCCACGTTGCGCGCGCTGGGCGACGACGCCATCGGCATCGCCGTCTCGCAGGTTGTCCCCTCGCCCGCCAAGAGCGTCATGCCGGTGGTGCGCCAGTTCCAGCAGGCCTGGAAGGCCACGGGCACCGCGCTCGAACCTTCGCACCTGGCGCTGGAGGGGTACATCAACGCCCGTGTGTTCGTCGAGGCTTTGACCCGCGCCGGCCGCAACCCTTCGCGCGAACGTTTCATCGAATCGACCTGGGCCATCAAACGGCACGACCTCGGGGGCTTCGAAGTGAACTTCAGCGAGCCGGGAAAGAACGCCTCGCGCTACGTGGAGTTGACGATGGTGGGCAGGGACGGGAAGTTCATCCGCTAGCGTGGGATACCATGGCTCCAGGAAGAGGGGCGCCGGATGATTCGAGGCTTTGACAGGTTACTGCAACGCGCGCGCCAGGCCGCGCGCCTGCTGGCTCTGGGCAGTGCCGTGCTGCTGCCGCTCGGTGCCTGGTGCGCCCCCGACTACCTGCGCGGGCCGGCGCCGCGTTGGGTGGCACCACAGGCACTCGATGTCGAAGCGCAGGCGCCGCTGGGGCAGACCACCAACGGGATGCACTACCTCCTGGTCGACCAGCAGGTGCAGCTCGATCCTCAGGGCAGGACCAATTTCAAGCGCCTGGCCATCCGCGCGCTGAACCAGCGCGGCGTGGAAATCGTCGGCCGCATCGGCATCGACTTCGACCCGTCGTACGAAACCTTGACGCTGCATTCGCTCAGCGTGCACCGCGACGGGCGCGTGCAGGACCGCATGGCTTCGACGCAGGCGCGCGTGCTGCAGCGCGAGACCGAACTCGAGAACCAGATCTATGACGGCAGCCGCACGGTGGACCTGACGCTGGACGACGTGCGCCCAGGCGACGTCGTCGAATACGCCTTCAGCATCCGCGGCGGCAACCCGGTGTTCGGCGGACGCTCGTTCGGGCGGATGGACATGCAATGGCGCGCGCCGGTCCACCGGCTGCACCGGCGGCTGCTGGTGCCGGAGGGCCAGGCCATGCAGTTCCGTTCGCACCTGACGGCGCTTCAGGCGCGCACGCGGAACGCCGGCGGGTGGGTCGAGCATGTCTGGGAGGCGGCCGGCGTGCCGCCGATGGCGCGGCAGGACGACGTGCCCGGCTGGTACGACCCATATCCGGCCATCCAGTGGAGCGCCTTCGCCGACTGGGCCGCCGTGGCGCGGTGGGCCGAACCCTTGTACGCGGTGCATCCGAACGCCGCCGCCGCACTGCGGCCGGAGATCGACCGCATCGCGGGCAGCGCGGCGACGCCGGAGCAGCGACTGCTGGCGGTGCTCGATTTCGTCCAGTCGCAGATCCGCTACCTGGGCATCGAGATGGGACCGGGCTCGCACGCGCCACGGCCGCCCGACAAGGTTCTGGAGCGCCGCTATGGCGATTGCAAGGACAAGGTACTGCTGGCCGTGACGATGCTGCGCGCGCTCGGCGTCACCGCCCATCCTGCGCTAGTGCACACCCGCTTGCGGGGAACCATCGACAACCGGCTGCCCTCGCCCGGCGCGTTCAACCACGTGATCTTCAAGGCCAAGGTGGACGGACGCGAGCTGTGGTTCGACCCGACTCGCTTTCCGCAGAAGGGCCGGCTGGACAGCATCCCGCAGGCCGACTTCGGCCGGGCCCTGCTGCTCGATGGCGATGCCACGGCACTCAGCGCCATGCCCGCCACCACGGGCGGCCTGCGCCAGCGCCATGTCGCCTTCCACATCGATGCGTCGGCCGGATTCGACACGACCGCGACCGTGACGGTCACCTCCACATTCGATGGCCTCGCCGCCGAGCGGATGCGCGACACGCTGCGCAACACCAACCTCGACGACCTGCAGCGCAACTACCTCAACTACTACCTGCGCTCGTACAGCAAGCTTTCGCAGGCCAAGCCCCTGGACTTCGCCGACGACGACGCAGCCAACCGGCTGGTGACCACCGAGCACTACCAGGCCGCTTCGCTGCTGGGCAAGGAAAGCGGCACCGGCAAGCCCGTCGTGTATTTCGACGTACCGGACATGAAGGCCATGCTGGGCCGGCCCGACGACACGCTGCGCAGCGCTCCCCTGGGCATCGCCCACCCGGAGGACGTGTCGGTCGACCTGACGGCGCGGCTGCCGAGAAAATGGACCATCGAGACCTCGTCCAGCGAAGTCAAGGACGCGGCGTTCCACTACAGCGAAGCCAGCAGCTACGACGGCAAGACCCTCAAGCTGAGCTACCGCTACCGCAGCCTGGCCGACCATGTTCCGCCGGCCGGCCTGGCCGGCTATGTCGCCAACCTGGAAAAGGCGCGCCGCACCGTCGGCTACACCTTGTGGCCGCACGCGGCCCCCGCCAACCCATGGACCGAGAGGCCGCCGCTGGCCTGGTCGCTGGGCATGCTGCTCGTGGTCCTGCTGGTAACGGCCGTGGCTTTGTGGTGGCAAAAGCGCGCCCGGAAGGCCGCGCCTGCCGCATAGAGAATCGCCCATCGCGCAAATACCCCAATGGGGTATACTTCCAGCATGTACTTGACCGTAGCCCAGACGGCCATCTTTCAGCGTCAGGCAACGGACATCTGGGCAGAAACCGAGCTCGACGAGTTCGTTTCCTGGATCGCGCGCAACGCCTTGGAGGGCGACGTGATCCCGCAGTCCGGAGGACTGCGCAAGGTGCGCTGGAATGCTAGCGGCCGGGGCAAGCGTGGTGGCGCTCGAGTGATCTACTACAACCTCATGGAAGACGGCACGGTTTGGCTATTGACGGTTTACACCAAGGCGAGGTTCGATAACTTACCGGTCGCCTATCTCAAGGAGTTAAAAAATGCCATCCCGAAAAAAAGTCGTTGATCCCGACATGCTGGCCTTCCAGGCTGACCTGCTGGCCAGCGTCAAGCAAATGGCGGCCGGCAAGGCCGCACGCAAAACGCGGGTCGCCGTGCCGGCTGTGGTCAGCGCACGCCTGTCCAGCGGGCTGAGCCAGGCTCAGTTCGCAACCCTGCTTGGCATTTCGGTCAGAACCTTGCAAAAGTGGGAGCAAGGCGAGCGCGAGCCAACTGGTGCCGCGCGCAGCCTGATCCGGATCGCGCAGAAGCACCCGCAACTCCTGCTGGATGCCTTGCAATAGCAACGCGTCTCAGCGCAAACTCACCGTCATCCTCTTCCAGCCCGGGTCCTGCCAGCGCTGAAACACGCCGAGCACGCTCGCCTCACCGGCCTGCCGCTCGGTGGTGAGCGAATCGATGCGGATCAGCTCGAAGCTGCGCTTGTACTTGCCTTCGCCCTGCGCCTCGCGCGCCACGAGCATCTGCTTGCCGCCGGGCACCCAGCCCGCGAATTCGGCATAGCCGACTTCTGGCGCTGTGGTCGCGGGCGGCAGCACGTCGATGGTCCAGCCCTGAGGCTGCCTGCGGAACACCCACAGCTCGCTCCAGGCTTCCATCGGCTGCACAGCCAAGGCCAGTGCATTGCCCTCGCGGTTCAGGCTGGCCGACTGCGCCCACACGAGCGCGTAGGTGCAACGTTTCGCGAGCGGGTTGCTTGCGTCGCGCTTCGCATCGACCAGCATCACACAGGTTTCGCCGGGCTGTCCGGCGGCCGTGACGATCGCAGGCAGGCGTGCAGCGTGCGCGGCGGATGCGGCCACAGCAGGCACGGCTGCCCAGCGCGAGGCATTGGTACGCATCGCCGCCTCGTTGTACGCGGGCTGGTCGACGTCGGTGAGTTCGGTCTTGCTCACGCCGGCGAGCTCGGCCAGCGCGCGCTGGGCAGCCGCATCGGCCGGCTGGCCCTGGCGGGTGCGCTGATAGGCGATGGTGCTCCACAGGCCGGCGCGGCGCATGTGCACGCGGTTCTTCAGGTAGCCCGGCAACGCCGCGGCATCCACTCGCTCCAGCGCGTCGGCGCGCCACTGGTCCAGCTGCGCGCGCTCCAGCGGCCGCAGGTTGGGGTCCACGCATTCGGGACGCGTCAGCGCCAGCGCGGCACGGGCCCGCTGCGGCGCCGTCGATTCCATGGCCAGGACGCGGCGGAACGCTTCGCCCTCGTAGCAGATCTGGATGCGCCCTTCGCGCTCGTAGCTCTTGAACTTGATGCCGTAGCGGCCCGCGACCTCCAGGTGCGCGGCCAGCGTGGCCTGCGCGGGCTTGGAGAGGGCCGCGCCGAAGGCCGCGCGATGCGCCAGCCGGTCGGCCATCGTCCCCAGCGCATCGAAGGCCTCGATGCCTTCCTTGCCTCGCAAGGTTTCCGCCGGTGCAGCCTCGATGTACGCCATCGTGAAGCCGATGCCCAGCGCTTCCGAGCCGGGCGTTTCACGCACGAAGCGGATCACCGACATCAGCTCCGGCGCCTCGGCCGGCGCCAGCGCGGTGCGCCGCACCTGGCTCGCCTTGACGAAGCCGGCGCGCTCGCGCTTGTGGTCATAGACCTGCAGGTAGTCCAGGCGCTCGCCGCGCACTTCCACCAGTTCGCCCTGCCACAGCTGGGCCTGCTGCTGCGCGGAGTCGCGCGGCGCGGCGCGCAGTGAAGCCTGGTCGCTGATGACGATGCCGGCCTGGTTGGACGCCGCCGCGCCCGCGGGCAGCGCAGCGGCGCCGGCGTTGACAGCCGTCAATGCAAAGGCCATGGAGGCAAGTGCGCGCCGCATGATCACTGCTCCTCTTTCGCTGCGGCCTGCTGCTCCGCCTGTTCACCGGAAGGCTGGCCGCGCTTGCTGCCCAACAGCGCCGCGCCGATGAAGCCGCCATCCGAAGGCGGCGCCGCGATGATCACCTGGATCTTGTCCGAGAGCTTGTCGGCCATGGTCTTCTGGATCAGGAGCGGGTGCCGCGTGACGAGCGCGCCTTCGCGCGCCATCTGCTCGGCGTTCACCTTGCCGATGCGGTCCAGGCGCCACGCTTCCACCTCGGCCAACTTCTGGCGCGCGTCGGCTTCGCCGCTGGCCTCGATGCGCCGGGCCTGGGCGGTGCCCTCGGCCACCTTCATGCGCGACTGCTTCTCGGCTTCGGCTTCCAGCTGGCGCTGCTCGATCTGGCGCTGCTTGAACGGCAGCACGTGCTTCATCGCTTCTTCCTGCGCCTTGGCCGCGATGATCTGCTCGCGCGCGGCGGCTTCGGCCCGCACTTCGCGCTGCACTTTCTCCGCGCTGGCTTCCAGCTCGGTCTGCTTGACGCGCTTTTCCTTCAGTTCCAGCGTGTAGCGCATCTTCTGCGTTTCGAGTTCCTCGGCCAGCAGGCCTTCCATGCCGCGCTTGTAGTCGGCCGGCAGGTCCACCTTGCCCATCAGCACGCCGCGCAGCACGATGCCGTCGGCGGCCAGGCGCGGCTTGAGTTCGCCCTCGATCACCTGCTGGATCTCGGCGCGGCGGGTCGAGAATATCTCGCGCACGGTGTAGCGCGCGAACACCTTGTAGATCACGCCCTGCACCGCCGGCTCGACGATCTCCTGGGCGTAGTTGTCCGGCAGGTTCTTCGACACCGTGGCCAGCTTCGCCGGGTCGAGGGCATAGCGCACCGTGAGGTCGACGCCCACCGACAGGCCTTCGACGGATTGCAGGGGAGCCGCGCCGTTGGACTGGCGCACTTGCTCGGGGCGATAGACCTGGTCGCGCAGCGAATACACGCGCATGTCGTGCAGGCCCGGCAGCACGAAGACGCTGCCGTCGCGAAATTGCGTGACGGTGCCGGTGAGCTGGTTGGTGCGCACGCCGATGTCGCCGCGCGGCACGTTCTCCACCGGGAAGTGCTTGTAGAGGAGCCAGCCCGCCAGGCCGGCGGTGCCCACGAAGAGGATGACGCGCTGGGCACGAGCCAGCCGCGACAACGTGGCTTCGGCATTGAAGGGGAAGGCCGCGGCCGTGGCGTCGCCGACGGGACGAATCTTGCGGGCCAGCATCCGGCGAACGGCGCGGGCAATGACTTGGAGGCGGTGAAGCATGATGGTTTTCCTTGGTTTGATGAAATTTCTCAGCAGCCTTCACCCATCGCCCACAACTGGGCGCTCGGCGGGTTCTGGCCGGGCTTGGCGCGGGTGGACAGCAGCAGGAAGCGCTCGTCACCCACTTCCACCAGGAAGTCGGGCATGGCGTCGCCATCGAGGTCCGCGACGGTGTGGACGCGGGTGGCGGCGGCCGGCAGGCCGAGGGTGTAGGTGTGCGTTTCGCCGCCGTACGTGATGGCGTACTGCGTGCCCTGCTCGTTGCTTTCCACGACGAACGAGAAGCGCGTCTTGCCCAGCATCAGCTCGTACTGGTGGCCGGCCTTCGGGCGGAGGATGACGTTGGAGAAGCGATAGACCGGGCGGCGGCCTTCCTTCAGCCGTGCACCCGGCACACGCACATACGTGGCTTCGTCGGACTCGATGCGATCGGTTTCGCTCGGCGTCACGGCTTGCACTTCGATGCTCTTGCCCGAGGGCGTCAGGCGGTACCAGCCGTCCACCGGCCAGTCGGGCGAAGGCACGCCCGCCACTTCGTTGCGCCACGCGGAGGCTTCGAGCATGTAGCCTTCTTCATGGATCCCCGCGGCCCAGGCGGAGGCGGCGAGCGCGGCGCCGGCCCAGAGCAGGCCCAGCTGGCGCAAGGCGCGGGCGGTGGTGGAACGGGCGGAACGGGTGGTTTGGGTGGTGGTCATCGCTTTCTCCTTCAGGTGTGTTGCGATGGGATTGATTCTTCGCAGAAGGCCCGGAGCGAACAACGCGGGCGCGGGGCGGCTTCGTTCCGGCCCCGGAAGAAACCTTCACACCGCGCGGCCGCCCCCGCCGGGATAATCCATGCAGCACATCCCGCAGGAGCCGCCTTGACCCTCGTCGCCGTGATCGAAGACGACCAGCCCACCAGCAACCAGCTGGCCGGGTGGATTCGCGCCGCCCGCCCCGGCATCGAGGTGCACCAGTGGTTCACCCGCGACGACGCGGAAGCGGCGCTGGCCCGCGAGGCTTATGACGTGGTGGTGCTGGACATCGAGCTCGGCCGCGAGCGGCATGCCGGCGTGGCACTGATCAACGCGATCAACAAGCAGCGCCAGGGCACACCGGTGCTGGTGGTGTCGGCCATGCCGGCCGCGATCTACCGCAGCATCATGAAGGCGCTGGACGCCTGGGACTACCTGCAGAAGACGACGTTCGAGGAAAGCGATTTCATCGAGACGTTCCTGGAGATCCTGCGTGTCGCCAAGAGCACCAAAGCCGCCGATGCCAAGCCCGTGGCCGCGGAAGAACTCTCGCTCGACCCGCTCTGGCAGCGCACGCCGATGTGGCGTGGCGAGCGCATCAACCTGCCGCTGACGGCGCAGCGCATCCTGGCCACGCTCTACCAGCGCGCCGGCGAAGTGGTGTCTTACGACGAGCTGTTCGACGTGGTGAAGAGCGGCCGCAACCGCGACAACGTGCGCAAGCACGTCAGCACCATCCGCGACGCCTTCCGCGAAGCCGACCCGAAGTTCGAGGGCATCGAGAACGTGCCGATGCGCGGGTTCCGGTGGGTGAAGCGGTGAGCGTCCTCCCCAAGCTCGAAATGCCGCGCCTGGGTCTCGCGTCGTTCCGGCGCCGGATCCTGTTTCGCGGCGTGTTCCTGCTTCTGGCGACCGCCACCATCGCGCTCGCCCTGGTGCTGCTCAAGGAAGAAAAAGAGCGCAGCTACCAGAACTACCGGCAGAACTTCGGCCGCACGCAGGCCGAGGTGCTGGCGCGGCTGCGGCATCCGGCCGGCCTGCTGGCGCTGCTCAACCCCCGGGTGCAGGACGACGTCACGCCGCTGCGGCCGCTGATGCTGCCCTATGGCGCGCTCGATTTCGACGACCAGAACAAGGCGCAGCAGGCGGTGGAGATGGCTGGCTGCTCAGTGCGTTATCCGGACGACAGCTCGATCTGCGTGGCGATCGGCAACAACCCCTACGCGGGCGGTTTCATCTATCTGGTGGGCCGCTTCGCCGCCGGCGAGCTGGTGCCGCGCGAGCGCGGCGCGCTGGATCTGGACACGGTGCATCGCGCGGCAGTGAGCCTGAACATTCGCGGCCAGACGATCAAATGGGTCGCGCCCTTCGAGGCGCTGTCCGATCCCGGTGCGGCGCTCGCGCGCGGCCGCCTCACCGGCTTCGAGGACACCGGCGAACCCACGCTGGCCAGCGGTGCTCGGCCGGTGCGCGATTTTCGCGGGTGGCTGTGGCAGAGCGGGCGCTGCATCGATGCCGATGCGACGCCACCCGCGTGCCCACGGCGCGCGTTCTTTTCGATCCGCCTGCCGGTGGAGGCCTTCCGCGAAGCCCTCTTCGCCGGCCCGCGCCCGGTGTGGCCGCCGGCCGACCTGGACACCATCCGCGTGCACATGCAGATGTTCGCGCCCGGCAGCGACAAGCCGCTGTTCGACAGCAACGCGGCCGGCGCGGTGCCGCCGCCTTCGCTGGACGATTTACGCAAGGCGCTATTGCCCGGCGAGACCCTCACGGTGCGGAAGGCGCAAGACGCGAAGCAGGCGCCGCTGGTGCTCAAGGGCGAGGAGGAAGCCGAACTCACATCGCCGCTCATCGCTCGCCTGATCCGCCAACTGCCGGTGGAAGGCGCGAGCCTGCCGCCGCCCGCACGCGAGATCGTCACCACGCCCGTCGGCCGCTACGAGGTAACGCTGGAAGGCGATGCGCGCGGCATCGAGCGCGGCTTGAGCGCCGTTGCGACGCGTGTGTCCTGGTACGTCGCCGCGATGCTGGCGGCCATCGCACTGGCGTGGCTGCTGATCGAAGTGGGCCTGATCCGCCGCATCGCGGTCCTCACGAAGCGCGCCGCTGCTGTCTCGTACAACGTGCAGGACGCGCGGGCCGACCAGCGCATCGGCCGTATCGACCTGTCGGACCTGCGCGGCTCGGACGAGCTCGGCATCCTGGCCGGCAGCCTGGCCGACCTGCTGCAGCGGGTGAAGGACGACGTGCAGCGCGAAGAGCTGCGCGCGCAGCAGGAGCGCGACATGCTGCAGGCCGTGGGCCATGAAATTCTCTCGCCGCTGCAGTCGCTGATGGTGCTGCATCCGCAGCCCGGCGACGCGGGCCACCGCTACGTGCAGCGCATGCAGCAGGCCGTCAAGGTGCTGTACGGACAGGCATCGCCCACCGAGGCGTTGCAGGCCGCGCACCTGGAAGTGGGCACCATCGACCTGGACGAGTTCCTGCATCACGTCGCGAGCAATGCGCACTTTGCGGGCATCGACAACGTGCGCTACGAGCGCAGGGGCGAACCGGTGATCGTGCGTGCCGACGAGTTCTCGCTGGAGGATGTGGTGACGCATGTGCTTCGCAACGCCGACCGGCATCGCCATGCCGGCACGGCGATCACGATGTCGCTGTCCATGGACGCACCTGGGTTGGCCACCGTGACCATCCACAACCAGGGCGCGCCGATTGCGGAACCGCTGCTGGAGCGCGTGTTCGAATACGGCGTGTCGGGCGCGGGTGCAGGCGCTGAGGCGCCGTCCACTGGCCAGCGCGGCCAAGGCCTCTTCGTCGCGCGTACCTACATGAACAAGATGGGTGGGACGATAGAGGCGTGCAACGAGCCCGGCGGCGTCAACCTGGTCCTAAACCTGCAGCTGGCCCCGTGACCTTCCTGTATCAAGGCTGAACCATGTCCAATCTCATCGTCCACGGCGGCAAGCCGCTTTCCGGCCGGATCATCCCGTCGGCCAACAAGAACGCGGTGCTGCCCGTCTTGTGCGCGACGCTGCTCACCGTGGAGCCCCTGCGCCTGCACGGCATCCCCGACATCACCGATGTCCGCAAGATCCTGGACATCTTCCGCTCGCTCGGCAGCGAGGTGCGCTGGGACCAGGCGGCGGGCACCCTTGACCTGAACCATCGCGACTCCGCGTTCGACCCGGCGCAACACCGGCTGCCAGAAGAGATGCGCTCGTCCATCATGCTGGTGCCGCCGCTGCTGGCGCGGTTCGGCGTGGCGCGGCTGGAGGACAACGTGAAGGGCTGCACGCTCGGGATGCGCGAGATCGACCCGCACATCGAGGTGTTCCGGCGCTTCGGCGGCGAGGTCGAGCGCGCCGCCGGGTCGCTGCTGCTGCGGCGCACCGGCCCGCTGCGGCCCACCGACCACTGGCTCGACTACGCATCGGTCACCACTACCGAGAACTTCGTTCTGTGCGCCGCCGCCGCAAGCGGAACCTCGACGCTGACCAACGCGGCGTCGGAGCCGCACGTCCAGGAATTCTGCCGCTTCATGGCGATGATCGGCGTGCGGATCGAAGGCACAGGCACCTCGCGCGTGACGGTGCACGGCGGCACACCGCTGCGCGGCGGCGAGTTCACGTTCGACGAGGACTTCCACGAGATCGCGACTTTCCTGGCGCTGGGGGCCATCACCGGCGGCGACGTCACCGTGCGCAACACGGCGCCCGGCAACTTCCCGCTGATCGACCGCACGTTCGCAAAGTTCGGCGTGCAGATCGTGCACGAAAACGGCTGGTCGCGGTCCAGCCGCCCGGGGGCGCTTCAAGTGCAGGCGCCGTTCACCAGCAACGTGCTGACAAAGATCGAAGCCGCGCCTTGGCCCTACGTGCCGGTGGACCTGCTGCCGATCTTCATCGCGCTCGGGGCACGCGCGCAAGGCAATGCGATGTTCTGGAACAAGGTCTACGACGGCGCGCTCGGCTGGACCGGCGAGCTGTCGAAGTTCGGCGCGCATGTGTTCTCGGCCGACCCGCACCGCATCATTACTTTCGGCGGCGGCACGCTGACGCCGGCGGTCGTGGAAAGCCCGTACATCATCCGCGTCGCCATCGCGCTCTTCATGATGGCGGCCAGCATCGAGGGCCGCTCCGAAATCCGCAACGCCACGCCGATCCGGCGCGCCCATCCGCGCTTCGTGGAGAACCTGCGCAGCCTGGGCGCGGACGTGGAGTGGACGAGCGAGGAATGAAGGCTCCATCCCACGGAGCATTCGAGTCGCGACGGGGCGCGCGCCCGCGCCATCGCGTTACCGGAGTGAGAACGGGTTGCGCCGCTTGGGGCGCCCGGATCGCAAATGGTCCTTCGGCGAGAACTGCTGTCGTTCTTCTTTCTTCTCGCCGGAGTCGAGCCAACCCTGCAGCGTCTTCATGTCGGCGCCGCTCACGCCGCATGATCTGAAATGGTCCCGCCATCCGTTGACGATACCGATGAGCCGAACGACTTCTTCCGCGGCGGCGGGAGGCGGCAGCCCGAAGTCTTCGCACATCGTCATTGCGTTGGCGAGCGACGACTCTGAACCGAGGGCTCCGCACTTGAACTGTTGGTGCCCCTGGCCGGACATCGCAGGGAGCACGTCGTAGGCCGGCGCGAGTTGCATGCGCCCGTGCTTCCAGGGATCGGCGACCAACAGGGCGTGGTTCTTCTCGTGATCGTCGGTGTTTTCCACCAGGATGTTGAACACCATGCGCCGAAACAGCTCCACGCCATCGCGATCCGTGACGCCCGGCGCCCCCAGCCGCCGCAGCAGCTGCGCGAGTTCCGGATAGCCGAACTCCGCGGGCTCGACGTTCGCGGCACGCAATGCCGTCCCGGCGGACAGCGCGTGGAGCCGGCCCTTGCCATCGGCCGCGCGGTCGAATCTGCGGATCGCGATGGCGTGCCCGTCGACAAGCCTGATGGGCTGCGTCCGCGCGACGTCGATCCCTGCCTTCGCCGCCATCGTCATGGTGGCATGCTCGAGCAGCGACGTATCGACGTTCGAGCCCTGCGAGTTGAACTTGAGGATCCACTCGATTCCATCGATCTGGACGAGCGCTTTCGGCTTGACCCCACCGAGGGTTCCGCCGCCGTGGAGCACTTGCGCCTCGGCCTTGGAAACGGATTGGCCTTCCTCGATCTTTGCGGCGACTTCGCTGATCTTCTGGGCCTTGTCGATCGTAGGCAACGGGCCGAGAGGGGCCGGCTCGTACCGGGTCGCCGAGGTGGAAACGCCGAGGGCGCCAAAGCGATCGTCGCCGGCAAAGTAGAGGAACTCCATCAGCGAGTTCCTGCCGGGGTTGATGACCCATTCGATGACGCGCTCGCCCCACCTGTCCGGGCGCGCATCGTCGATGGCACCGACAGCCACCGGCTGACCGCCTTGCTGGCGGGATGGCGGAAGAAACAGCTGGTCCCTCAGCGGCAGGTCTTCGCTGAGGGCGAACCCGGAGTTCATCCACCCGTCCGCGTAACGCAGTGCGATGCCGGGACCGGTCGCGGACTTCGTCAGCACGCCGACGTGGATCGGGCTTGCCCGGTCGGCGACGAACCACAGGTGCAATTCCCGGAAGTTCATGCCGAATCCTTGGGCTTGCGCTTGTTCAGTTCGCGCCTGGCGGCCTGTGTGGCGCGCTGCCGGCCCAGGTCCATTGCCTGCTGCACGCTCATCTCGATCGCACCGCGGTCGTGCTCCGGGGCCGCGAGAGTGCCCAGTTCGCCATCGCGGCCGATCAGCCACAGAGCGGACGCGACGATGCCGACGCTGATGCCCGGATCGCCCGCTTCAAGCTTCATCAGCGTCGGCACGGAGATGCCGACGCGTTTGGCCCATACCTTCAGGGATTCACCACGGCGCAGCCGAGCCACGGCCAAGTCGGCGCCGAGGTCTCGGATTGCCGTGGTGGAGCTGATGGGCAATTGCCGAAGGGCGCGCGACTGGATTGGCATTAAGTAGATTTTAATAAAAATTCATTTTGTGTGCAAATCTAATTTATTTGGACGCCAACTTCCAGCGCCTCCCGAAACTCAGGCTGCGCGCCGCGCGAGGTATCGCTCGCGGCGGATTTCGGTCAAACTGCGGCCCCAAAGGAGGTGCACATGGGCAATCCCTCGGGCGTGGAATACGCCAAGGTCGACGCGAGCTACTTCACACGGCGCGGGCTGCGGCGCTACGCGGGCGTCTGGTCGCTCTGGGCGCTGGGCGTGGGCGCCGTGATCTCCGGCCATTTCTCCGGATGGAACCTGGGGCTGGCGAACGGTTGGGGCAGCATGCTGCTGGCCACCATCGTCATCGCCGTCATGTACCTGGGCCTGACGTTCTCGCTGGCGGAGATGTCGCCCGCGCTGCCGCATACCGGCGGCGCCTATTCCTTCGCGCGCACGGCGATGGGCCCCTGGGGCGGCTTTCTCACGGGACTTGCCGAGAACGTGGAGTACGTGCTGACGCCCGCCGTCATCGTCTACTTCATCGGCAGCTACATGGGTGGCATCTTCGGCACGCCCGCGGCCTGGCAGCCCGTGTGGTGGGTCGCGTTCTACCTGGTGTTCGTGTGCCTGAACATCGTCGGCGTGGAGCTCTCGTTCAAGGTGACGCTGGTGGTGACGCTGCTCGCCCTCGCGTGCCTGGTGGTGTTCTGGGTCAGCGCGCTCCCGGCCGCCGATTTCAGCCGCTGGGCGCTCAACGTCGGCCCGGGTGGGGTGGCCTTGCCGGAAGGCAACGGGCCCTTCCTGCCACTGGGACTGGGCGGGGTGCTGGCGGCGATGCCTTTTGCCGTCTGGTTGTTCCTCGCCATCGAGCAGCTCCCGCTGGCTGCCGAGGAATCGGTGGACCCGCGCCGCGACATGCCGATCGGCATCCTTGCGGGCATGGGCACCTTGTTGGTGTCGGCCTTCCTCGTCCTGTGGCTCAACCCGTCGCTGCCCAACATCGGATCGCACGCACTCGCAAAGTCGGGCGAGCCGCTGCTCGACGGCTTCAAGGCGATTTACGGCGCAGGCGTTGCGAAGGCGCTGGCGCTGGTGGCGGTGTTGGGGCTCATCGCGAGTTTCCACACCATCATCTTCGCCAAGGGCCGGCAGATCTATTCGCTCAGCCGCGCGGGCTACTTTCCGTCCGTGCTTTCAGTCACGCACTCCAGCCGCAAGACACCGCACCTCGCGATGACCGTGGGCGCGCTGATGGCGCTGGCCGTGATGTTCGCGCTGTGGCTCACGCTGGGCGCGGAACGCGGCGCCGCGGTGATCGGCGGCATCCTGTTGAACATGGCCGTGTTCGGCGCGATGTTCTCGTACCTGATGCAGGCGCTGGCGTTCATCCTGCTGCGGCGCCGTTTGCCGAAGCTCGATCGGCCCTACCGCAGCCCGCTGGGCGTGCCGGGTGCCGTCCTCACCATCGCCATCGCATTGGTCACGCTCTGGTTCCAGTTGAACGACCCGGTCTATCGCACCGGCGTGCTGTGGGTAGGCCTGTGGTTCGCCATCGGCGTGGCCTACTTCGCTTTGTGGGGGCGCCGCCGCCTCATCCTCTCACCGGAGGAAGAGTTCGCGATGAACGCCCGGTCGCCGGCTTAGGGACGGCCGGGATTAGTTCCGGTCGGCCTTTGCCACGCGCATCGGCTTGGCCGGCGCGGTGGTGTTGCCCATCGCGGTCGTGCCGGCGGTGCTGGCGCTGGTCGCAGGTTCGGCCGTCGTGGTGCCTGTGGTGGCGGCAGCCGCGGTGTTGGCGCTGCCTTGCGTGCCGCAAGCCGTCTTGGAAGGGTTGGCGCTCATGTTGCCGCCCTTCATGGCGTTGCCCGTGGCCGTGCAGTTGTTGCCTGCGGTGGAACTGGGCGGGTCGGCCTGTGCCATGGCGAAGCCGCTGGCGGCGAGGGCGGCGGCAGCGATCAGCGTGCCGAGGGTGGTCTTTGTCTTCATGGGGTCTCCTTGTGTTGACCCACCAGACCGTAGGGCCCCACGGTCGAGCCCGGCGTGCGAACTCGGCGGTACCAGCCGTAGGCCAGGCGGCCCTCCGGTGCAGCGCGGCGTCCTACGCTTGGCGCGGTGCTCCTGTATTTGGGCCGATACAGTACTCATGCCGTACTCATGGCATGTACCTGTGCCGCAGGCGCCGATGGCCTTACGCTCGAGGCAGGAGGTCTACCCGTGCCACACGCCCCATCCCGCCAGGACGCCCTGGACAGCATCATCCGCCGCCTCGGCCACTCGTTCGAGGGCGAGATCCGCATCGGCGGCAACTATGTGTCCGTGGTTCACGAAGGCCACACCGCCTGGGTCAGCGGCCAGGTGCCGCGCGTGGGAGATAGCGTCGTCGTCACCGGGCGCGTCGGCCGCGATGTCACGCTGGCGCAGGCGCGTCATGCCGCCGAGATTTGCACGGTGCGCGCGCTGCTATTGCTGAGGCAATCGCTGGGCAGCCTGGATGCGGTGAGCCGAGTCCTGCGCGTGGGCGTGTTCACCCAATGCGAGGCCGACTTCACCCAATTGAGTGAAGTGGCCGATGCGGCCTCCGACCTGTTGCACGCCGTGTTCGGCGAAGCGGGCCGGCATGCCCGCACCTCCGTGGGCGTTTACCAGTTGCCCAAGAATGCGTCGGTGGAACTGGAGATGACGGTGGCGACCGCAGACCGCTAAGCTGCGCCGGTCACGGGCCCTTCGTTCGTCATCTTCAGCCCCAGGTAAGTGCCGGAGCTGATGCCCAGCAGGCCCAGCAGCGTGCCGTTGAACTGCGGCATCGCCAGGTTGGCCCACACCTCGTGCAGGAAGATGATGCCCAGTACCAGCGTCCACGCGAACATCTGGAAGCGGTGGAAGTTGACGCCCTTGTCGTCGCTCAGCACGTCGCGCAGGAACCCGGAGGAAGCCGGGGCCGGCGCAGCGGCCGCGGCGGCAGTGCCCGCATTGGGCGAGGCGTCGATCAGCGATGAACCCAGCGCGGTGCCGGCGCTGATGCCCATCAGCGCGAGCACGGTGCCCGTGATGGACGAGTCGTAGTCGCCCGTGATGAGCCCGATGAACGCGTAGGAAGCCAGCGTGAGGAAGAACCAGACGGCCGCCTGCACGCGTGCCAGGCTGTACGCCTTGGCGCGCCCGCCAGCGGGCGCGGCGCCGTAGTCGCGAAGCATGTCGCTCTTGGCGGCCATGCGCCAGAACGTGAAGCCCAGCACGAGAAGCACCACGCCCCACGCCGCGAGCCAGCGCAGGTCGATGACTTCGAACAGCACCTTCGCGTTCGACGCGACGGGGTAGCCATCGGCCAGTCCCACGCTGGCTTCGGTTTCGCGGGCGACGGAGCGCGCGCGACCCAGCAGGTGGGTCCACACGTCGCGCGAAGCCTCGTCGCGCCGGAGCTCGAACCTCAGCGTCCCGGATTGCGGGTCGGTCGGCGGATAGGGCGACAGGTCCGGCACGGGACGGCCGTCGAGGAACAGGACGATCTTTTTCTTCACCGTGCTGCACGACGCGAGGTTCAGCAGCGTCTGCAGGTTCTTCACCTTCAGCTCGATGCCGCTGCGCAGCCGCACCGTGCGCGCATCGTCGGGCTTGGCGCCGTTGTGCACGTCCACGCGGGCGGCCTCCAAGACGGCCACCTGGTTCAGGTCCTGCGCGGTGGGACAGGCAGGCGGCGGGCTGACCGCGGGAACCACGGGCGGCGCATCCGCCGCGAACGCGTGCGCCGCGGCGGCCAGGGCCAGACCACAAACCAGGACAGCTCTTGCGAGTTTCATTGATCCCTCCCGCACGGACTGGCGCCGCGCTGCCGGGAGTATAGGGAATCGTCAGGGGTTCGCATCCTCCAATCAAAGGAGGCTCCTGGCCAAGGAGGCGCCCCGCGGGGTGCTCGCGCGTCCGCCAACGTTGACCTGTCGCGAACAGGAACCTACGAAATCAATCAGCGTACTCGCCGGCGTCCTTGATCACCTTCGACCACCGGGCCATCTCGGCCTCCACAAATTTCTTGTGTCCCGCCGGATCGAGTCGGCCGTCACTGATCACCGAAAGTCCCAGCGCCTCCTGGCGCTTGACCAGCTCTGGGTCCTTCAGGGCAAGGCGAAGGGCCGCGTTCAGCCTGGCAAGCACTGCTGGCGGCGTGCCACGTGGCGCGTACAGGCCGTGCCAGACCTGGACGTTGAAGTCCTTCAGGCCCGCCTCGGACAATGTCGGCGCATCCTTCAAGGCGGGAATCGGCAGGCGTTGCAGGCTCGTCACACCGTAGACCTTGACCTTCTTCCCCTCGATCTGCGGCACCGCGTTGGTCGCCTGTTCGCACATCAGGTCCACTTGCCCGCCGATCAAGTCCGTCATCGCCGGCGCGGTGCCCTTGTACGGAACCGTCGTCATGTTGATCTTGAGCGCGTTCTGGAACATGAGCCCACAAAGATGGGACGCCGAGCCCAGCCCCGCATTGGCGAGGTTGACCTTGCCACTGTTGGCGGCGATCCAGGTGCGCAGGTCCGCAAAGTTGTTGGCCGCCAGGCCGGGCTTGCCGATGAGGACGGACGGCGCTTCGTTGATCAGCCCGAGAAATTCGAAGTCTTCCAGCACCTTGAAGCCCAGCTTGCGGTACAGCGCCGGAGCCGTCGACATGCCGATGTGGTGGACGAGCAGCGTGTAGCCGTCCGGGCTCGCCTTCGCGACCTTGGTGGCGCCGATCGTGCCGCCCGCACCGCCGGCGTTGTCGACGATGACCGTCTGGCCGAGCGGCTTGCGAAGCGCTTCGGCCAAGTCCCTGGCGATCTTGTCGCTCGGCCCGCCGGCGGCAAAGGGCACGATCAGGGTGACCGGCTTGTCGGGGAATTCGGCCCAGGCGCCGATCGAGACAGTGGCCAGGACGAGCATGCCGACGATGCGATTGAAGATATTCATGTGATGGCTCCTGTTGAATCGGGCATCAGGCCGACAGCGCCTGCATCTCGCGGTACAGATCCGCCTTGCCTTCGAATCCGATGCCCGGCAAATCCGGCAGCGTGACGTAGCCGTCCTGCACCTTCACACCGTCCGGAAAGCCGCCGAAGGGCTGGAACAGGTCGGGATACGACTCGTTGCCGCCCAGCCCCAGGCCCGCCGCGATGTTCAGCGACATCTGGTGGCCGCCGTGCGGGATGCAGCGGCTCGCGGACCAGCCGTGTTCCTTCAGCATGTCCAGGGTGCGCAGGTACTCCACCAGCCCGTAGCTCAGCGCGCAGTCGAATTGCAACCAGTCGCGGTCGGGGCGCATGCCGCCATAGCGAATCAGATTGCGTGCGTCCTGCATCGAGAACAGGTCTTCGCCCGTGGCCATCGGGTTCTTGTAGTAGTTGCGGAGCAGCGCCTGCAACTCGAAGTCGAGCGGGTCGCCCGGCTCTTCGTACCAGAAGAGGTCGTATTGCGACAGCGCCTTGGCATACGCGATGGCGGTGTCCAGATCGAACCGGCCATTCGCATCCACGCACAGCTTCTGCCCGTCTTGCAGCACGCTCAGGATCGAGTCGATGCGGCGCAGGTCTTCGTCGAGCGACGCGCCGCCGATCTTCTTCTTGACGACGGTGTAGCCGCGGTCGATGTAGCTGCGCATCTCGTCCTTGAGCTTCGCGTGGTCCTGGCCGGGGTAGTAATAGCCGCCCGCCGCGTACACGAAGATCCTGCGGTTCGGCTGGCCGTTGCCGTAGCGGTCGGCCAGGAGCTGGAACAAGGGCTTGCCTTCGATCTTGGCGACCGCGTCCCACACGGCCATGTCGATGGTTCCGATCGCCACCGAACGCTCGCCGTGGCCGCCGGGCTTCTCGTTGGTGAACATGGTGTTCCAGATCTTGTGGGGATCCAGATTCCTGCCGCTGCTGTCGATCAGGGAGTCGGGGTTCGCCTCCATGAGGCGGGGGATGAAGCGCTCACGCATGAGCTTGCCCTGGCCGTAGCGGCCGTTGGAATTGAACCCGTAGCCCACCACCGGCTTGCCGTCGCGCACCACGTCGGTGATCACGGCGACCAGGCTCAGCGTCATCTTGCTAAAGTCGATGTAGGCGTTGCGGATCGGGGAACTGATGGGAATGGTTTTTTCGCGGATTTCGACGATCTTCATGAAATGTCTCCAGGGGTCGGTGAGGTGCCTTATGGTCGGCAGTTCGCCTTTGCGCGGCCAATGCTCTTTTTCTCTCCTTTGATGCCCGGAAAGCACCGATGCTGAATCTCGTCTGGCTCGAAGACTTCCGAACGCTGGCCGCCACCGGCAACTTTTCGCGCGCTGCCGAGGAGCGACACACGACGCAGCCCGCCTTCAGCCGGCGCATCCGGGCCCTGGAGGAATGGCTGGGCGCCGACCTGTTCGACCGGAGCACGCAACCGGCACGTCTCACGGAAGTGGGCGAATGGTTTCGCGCCGTCGCGGACGACCTGTTGTTGCGTGTCGCGCGCGTGCAGGGCGAGGCGCGCATGGTGGCGGAAGCCAGTTCGGTGACGCTGCGCATCGCCGCCACGCACGCGCTCTCCTTCACCTTCCTGCCGCGATGGCTGCGCGATCTCGAATCGCGCACCACGCTCGGGCCGGTGCAGCTCGTCTCCGATGTGCTGCAGCGATGCGAGTCGCTCATGCGGCAAAGCCAGGTGCAGTTCGTCCTCAGTCACGCGCATTCGCAGGCGCGCGGCGAACTGGACGCCGATCCGTACCTGTCCATCCCGGTGGGGCAGGACCAGCTCGTCCCGGTAGCCCAGGCGGACAGCGACGGAAGTCCCCGGTATCGGATCGGCGGGCGCGACACCGGCCAGGTTCCCGTGCTGCAGTACCCCGAAGAGTCGGGACTGGGACGCATTGTTCGCGCGGTGGTCGGGCGGCGGCTCGACGCGATGCCGGTGCGCGTGGCATTCACCGCGCACCTGGCGTCGGTCTTGCGGACCATGGCGCTCGATGGGCGCGGCATCGCGTGGCTGCCACTGACCCTGGTGCAAGAAGACCTTGCGGCGAACCGGCTCGCCGTGGCGGCCGCCGACGACTGGAAGATTCCGCTGGAAATCCGGCTGTACCGCGACCCGCGCCCTGCGGGGAAAGCCGCGGAGTCGTTCTGGCAATCGGCGAACTCGGGCCACTGAAGACGGGCACCCGCAGCTGGTTCGGTTCGTTTCGCGCGCCCGCTTGACGACTAATCCAATATCTTGGACACTCCGTCCAAGATGAAAGAAGAAGCCGCATCTCTCAACGACCGCATCGCCCAGCGCGTGCGCGACCTGCGCGCCGCGCGCGGCCTGTCGCTGGACGCGCTGGCCACGCACTGCGGCGTCAGCCGCTCGATGATCTCGCTGATCGAGCGCGGCGAAAGCAGCCCCACCGCCGTGCTGTTGGAGAAACTCGCGACCGGCCTGAACGTGCCGCTCGCCTCCCTGTTCGACACACCAGAGCCCGCGGCCAGCCCCGTTGCCCGCGCGGCCGACCAGCTGCCCTGGCGCGACCCGCATTCGGGCTATGTGCGCCGCAACGTCTCGCCCGCCGGTGCCGGCTCGCCGATCCAGATCGTCGAAGTGTCGTTCCCGCCCAAGGCGCGTGTGGCCTACGAGTCGGGCGCGCGCGAGCCGTTGATCCACCAGCAGGTGTGGGTGCTCGAAGGCACGATCGAAGTGACTGTCGGCGACGAGACCCATCGCCTCGGCGAAGGCGATTGCCTGGCCCACGTGCTGGACCGGCCCATGACTTACCACAACCCCACCCGCAAGACGGCACGCTATGCGGTGGTGATCGCCGCATTGCCCGGCGCACGGAGATGACGATGGCCCATGACACTTCCACGGATAACTTGACGGTGCGGCAACTGCACGCCGTCTCCGGCGACGAGCTGCGGCAACTCGCGGACGTGCTGTGCGACTGCGTCGCCGGCAACGCATCGGTGAGCTTCATGCAGCCTTTCGGCACGGAGCGTGCCCTCGCCTTCTGGCGCGACGTGGCTGATGGCGTCGAGCGCGGTGAGCGCGTGCTGCTGGTGGCCGACGACGAGGCGGGCATCGTGGGCACGGTGCAGCTGGTGCTGGCGCAACCCGAGAACCAGCCGCACCGTGCCGACCTGGTCAAGCTGCTGGTGCACCGCCGTGCGCGGCGTCGCGGCGCCGCCGCGCTGCTGATGCAGGCGGCGGAGCAAGCGGCGCGAGACTGCGGCAAGACGTTGCTGGTGCTGGACACCGCGAGCCCCGAAGCCGAACGCGTTTACGAACGCCAAGGCTGGCAGCGCGTCGGCGTTATCCCCAACTACGCCCTGATGCCCGATGGCGCGCTGTGCAGCACGACGTATTTTTATCGAGACTTGGCGACGTGGGCATGACAGCCATTTAGCGAAGCCCCGCCCGCCACGCCTGCAGAAACGCCCGAACTTCCCCATCGGGCCGGTGCGGCTCCTTCCAGTATTCGCGGCCGTCGCTGGTTCGGCCCAGCAGCTTCATGTTGACCAGTTCGCGCCGCAGCGTCGCGTAGTCGCCAAAGGTGTGGTTGGCGTTGATGATCGCGTTCACCTCCTTCTCGGTGTAGGGCCGGCGCGCCGCGAACTGCGTCCACAGCGCCCATGACGCCATCTGCTGCACCGACAGTTTGTGCGGCAGTCTCACCAGCCGCCGCGATTCGTCGAACTGCAGCAGCGTCTTGCGCGCGGTCGGCGACAACGCCTTCAGGTCGATGGCGGCATCCGCTGCCGGCGCGGCTTCCTGCGCGCGCAAGGCAGCGGGCAACGCGGCGGGCGCGGCGAGGGCCCGCGCCTTGAGCGTCGCGAAGTTGCGCAGGCCCGCCGAGCGGGCCAGCAGGTTCAGCAACTCCACGTGCGTGGGTGGCGGTTTGCCGGCGTCGTGGCGCTCGTGCAGAAAGCCCTTGAGGGTTTTGGCCAGCGCCGAAACGTCGGGCGTGGCAAAGGGGACAAGCAATCGTGTCATCGAACATTTCCCAACGTGCCCGGCTCGGGTGAGGAGTGCTGGAGTCGCCGCTTGCAGCCAGGGCACGGAAAGAATGTTTCAGGTGCTGGTGCTTGTCGTCACAGGTTCAGCTTGGAACTTGCGCTCCCGGCAACGTCTGGGTGAACTGTGGACCCGCCAGGATTGTAGCTGGCCGATACGTAACGCCTTGTTGATGAGGTACATCGCGCCGCGTGGGCGCCTACAGTTGCGCCCCATGGCACAAGACCACGTATCCGATATGAGTGTGATGGAGTTCCTCGTCGCGGCGGCGCTGGAGCGCTACCAGGCGAGCTGGGACCAGCTGATCGACAGCTGGTTCGACCGTGAGCGCTTCAGGACCGTCAATGCCGAGCTCGATGAAATCCGCAAGCTGGCCGCCGCATTGCCCCAGTTGTCCGTGGACATGGTCGAAGTGATCATGCGCCACGCCCAGCTGCTGCATGCCCTGGTGCGCACCGCCGGTTCGCGGCACGCGGCCCAGGTGATTGCCCTGCGCGACAAACACCTGACTGCCATCAACGCCATCAGGGGCAAGTGCACTCGCCTGCTTGCTGCGTCGCACTGACAGGCAGCGGCGGCAAGCTCAAGCTTCAGAAACTGACGTTCACGCCGACGTGCGCAGCAAGCGCGGCAACGGCTTGCCTCGTCCACCGTGCGGGAACAGCACCGGTGAAAGACGGTCCGGCTCCAGCGCGAAGCTCTCCGCACACGCGGCGGTGACCAGTGCGTCAAGCGCCAGCGTCGGCTTGAGATCGCGGCCATCCTGCAGGTTGGCGCTGCCGAGGCCGGGCCAATCGCTGACGATGCGCCCGCCGTGCACCGCGCCGCCGACCAGCATCGCCACTGCGCCGGTGCCGTGATCGGTGCCACCGGTGCCGTTGGCCGCCACCGTCCGGCCAAACTCGGTGGCCACGAGCACGACTGTCTTGTCCCACGCCGCGCCCATGCCTTCATGGAGCCCGGCGAGGAGGTTGTCGAGGTTCCTGAGCTGAGCCGCCAGCCGCGCGTTCTGACCACTGTGCGTGTCCCAGCCACCCGTCTCTATCATGGCGATGCGCGGGCCATCGGCGCGGCTGAGGAAGCCGGCCGCCATGCGCCCCAGCGCGGTCGCGTCCTGGCGGTTCGCGCCGCCCGCGCCAGCGGCCATGCCGCGCGCCTCCAGCGCGGAAGACCACAGCGCATGCAACTGCCGGTCCTGGGCATAGAGCTGCTCCACGCGCATCATCAAGTCTTCGTTCGCCTGCGGCAACGCGGAAGGTGCATAAGACGCCACTTCGAGCGGGCCACGCAGTGCCATCGGAATGGCCGGCGAGAACGCGATCGCGTCCTTGCCCCTGCGCGGCAGCACGCCCAGCAAGCGGTTCATCCAGCCGTCCTTCACCTGGTACGGCGCATTGCC
This sequence comes from Ramlibacter sp. WS9, assembly GCF_003797765.1. Lineage (GTDB taxonomy): Bacteria > Pseudomonadota > Gammaproteobacteria > Burkholderiales > Burkholderiaceae_C > Ramlibacter. Next base: position 104,675 of record NZ_RKMB01000002.1, read on the forward strand.
ACCGGTTTCCAGCACGTTCTGGCCATCGAAATGCGAGCGGTCTCGGTAAGGGGACGCGACCGCATGAAAGAAGCTCGCTTGCCCCGCCCCGTACAGGTTGCGCAGATTCGCGAGCGAGGGATGCAGCGCGAAAGTGCCATCCAGCTTCAAGGCGCTGGCGGGGTCGATGGCAAGCGCGCCGCGCGCAGTGGCGTAAGCGGGCTCGGCATACGGGATGACGGTGTTCAGGCCGTCGGCCGCACCACGCTGGACGATGAAGATGAAGCGTCTTTCGGTCGCGGCCTGCGCGAACAGCATGCGTGGAGAGGCAAGCAGTGCGGTCGCGCCGAGGAAGCTGCGTCGGTCCAGGCTCATTCTCATCTCCTCAGGAATTCCGGGGCCACGAGCAGCAGCGCCAGCGCGGTGCCACCACTGTCGGCACGGGCGATGGCACCGGCGGTGGCTTCGCTGAGCACGCCGCCAGGCAAGACGCGTGGGGCGAGCGCGCGCGCGTCGACGGCGTTGCCCGCCTGTTCGGCCAGTCGCTGCGCCGTCTCGACGCGCCGGATCAACGCATCGGGCGCAGCCCAGGTCCCGGCCAGGTCCGCGTAGCCGGCGGGCGAGCCGGGCCGCCACACCGGTTGGCCGAGCTGGTTCATGAGGTTGGCGGCTTGCCTTGCCGGCACCTCGCGCCGTCCCATCGCGCGCAGGCCGGAAATGCTCCACTCCCACGGCGACTTGAACTTGGCCTGGGCCGGCAACCATGCCTCGGGCGAACCCACCAGTTCGCGGTAGACGCTGGGCAAATCACCGCCCGTGCGAGCGAAGGTGTCGGCCAGGCGCCGCACGAGCGCCGGCGGCGGATCGTCGGCGACGAAGTGACGCGCAAGTTTGGTGGCGATGTGGCGCGCAGTCGCCGGCGCGGTGACCAGGTCGTGGAGGATGGCGCGGGCCTGCTGCTCGCCGCCTTCGGCATAGCTTCTGCCGAGCACCGTGCGCGCGCCGGGTTCGTGCAAAGCGGCGACGAAGCGGAACGTCGCCGCGGAGCCGTCTGCAGATCCATCGCCCGGCAGGGTCCAACCCGTGAGCGCCCGCGCGAATTCGGTCACGTCGTCCTGCGTGTAGCCGCTGCGCACGCCGAGCGTGTGCAGCTCCAGGATCTCGCGCGCCAGGTTCTCGTTGAGGCCGCGGCCGCGCTGCTGCCGCTCCTGCGCGCGCCGGGCCACGAAACTTTGCGGGCCGATCGACTGCGCCTGGTCGAGATAGAGCAGCATGGCCGGGTGGCGCACCACGGCCAGCAAGAGGTCTTCGAAGCGCCCCAGCACATTGGGGCGGATGGCATCGGCCTCGAAGCCGCCGGCCATGGCCACCACCAGCAGCTTGTCCACGGACACCGCGAAGTGGTTGGACCAGAAGTGCACCAGCCGTTCCACGAACGGCGTCGCGGTCTGCAGCGCGTTGGTGGTGCGGGCACCTACGGCCGCCAGATATTCTTCCCGGCCCGTGCGCAGATAGGCCTCGCGAATCCCGCTGCGCTCGCCCTGCGGCGCCTGCCGGACGGCGCGCTGTTGGGCGAGCCAGGAGTCGACCAAGGCCGGGGTGTGGGCAACAGGTTTCCAGGGCGCCGGCAAGGCCTCGTATTGCTCGAACTGCGCGAGCAGCCATCGCTGCGGATCGGCCGGCGCAGGCTCGTCGGACCGCGCACCGATGCCGAAGCGGTTCAGGGCAATTGCAAGAGCGCTCATGGCCGCATTGTGAAACGGGTAAACGCAACAACTCGTGTCGGGGTTGTATCCGAAAGGTAAAGCGCAGCTGAAGATGATCGAGTGCAGGAAGAACGAGTGGCAGCAATGCGAGCGGCCTTCGGGTGAATGAGGACCTGAGCGAGGCCCCGTAGGTTCCCGGTATTTCAGAGATCGAAGAGACTGGCGTTCTGAGACCTCGCGGCAACGCCGTGCATGGCCGGGCCGCGGCGCGATGGCTACGGCGTTGCTGTGAGATGGTGGCGTGCCAGCGGTGGCGTGCCACTGTCTTTGCCGACGGCGGAGGGGTGGCCAACGACCGGTGGCGCACCAACAAAGTCCCTGCGAAGCTGTGCGTGGGCGGGCTGCGGCGCGAATAAAGCCCAGGCGCTTGCGGCGGACGACCCCGCGACCCAGCACGGCTCAAGCCGTGCGACCGTCTCATGCTCGCGAAAACTGTTTGACCGGAGCGAAGCGCAGGGAGTTTTTTCGCGCGGGTCGCGGGGTCTCCCGGCGCAAGGGATTCGGCAGGAGCTTGCGACAGCAGGCGATGCCGAACGCCGTAGCCATCGCGCCGCAGCCCGCCCACGCACAGCTTCGCCGCGAGGTCCAACCAAACCGACTAGCGGCGCTTGCGCAGCAGCAACTCGTCCACCACCGCGCTCAGCTTGCGCAGGTCCACCGGCTTGGTCATGTGGGCATCGAAGCCGGATGCCAGCGCCTCGCGCGCATCGGACTCCTGGCCCCAGCCGGTGGCGGCGATCAACACGATCTTCTTGCCCCACTCCGTGCCGCGGACCTGGCGCGCCACCTCGTGGCCGTTCAGGTCGGGCATGCCGATGTCGAGGATGCCGACGTCGGGCCTCTGTCGCTGCATTTCCTGTACGGCCTCGAGCCCGCCGCTCACGCGAACCGTCGCGAAGCCGGCGATCTCCAGCAACCGCGCGATGCCCCAGCCCGCGTCGATGTTGTCGTCGGCGATCAGCACCAGGCCGCGCGTTTTCGACTTGGCGGCCGCGCCGGCTGCGGGCACGGTGACGCCGGGCGCCGGCACCGGCGCTTCAACCGCCTGCACCGCGCCGCGCACCGCGGGCAGCATCACGCGGAACTGGCTGCCCTGCCCCGGCCCGGCCGAAGACGCCTCGACCTTGCCCCCGTGCAGTTCGACGATGTTTTTCACGAGCGCCAGGCCGATGCCCAGGCCGGTCTTGCCGCGCTGGGCCGCGGGCTGGACCTGGGTGAACATCTCGAAGATGCGCTCCATCTGCGCAGACTCCATCCCCACACCGTTGTCCGTCACCGAGACGACGGCGCTCTTGCCCTCCAGCCGGGCCTTGAGGGCAATGCGGCCGCCGGGTTGCGTGTACTTGATGGCGTTGGTCAGAAGGTTCGACAGCACCTGGCCGATGCGCAGCGGATCGGCATCGAGCTCCACCGCGTACTTCGGCATGTCCAGCGTCAGGCTGTGGTGCGCGGCGTGCAGCAGCGGCCGCGTCGCCTCCAGTGCCGTGTCGACCACGGTGGACAGCATCACGCGTTCGCGGTGCAGCTCGAACCGGCCGAGCTTCAGGCGCGACACGTCCAGCAGGTCGTCCATCAAGGCCTTCATGGCTTCGGCCTGGCGCTTGACCACCTGGGCGGCCGCATCCCGGTCCGTGTCGGGCAGCTCGTGCGTGAGCAAGAGCCCGGCCGCGCTGTCGATGGAGGCCAGCGGGTTGCGCAGCTCGTGCGACAGCACGGCCAGGAAGCGGTCCTTGGCGCGGTCGGCTTCTTCCAGTTCGGCGCGCGCCCTTTCCGTGTCGGCGAGCGCGCGCCGCAACTGCGCCTGGCTGTGTTCCAGGGCCTGCTGGTTCTGGCGCTGCGCCGTCTGGTCGCGCAGGATCTTGACGAACCCCACCGCTTCGCCTTTTGCGTCGCGCATCAGCATCATCACGCCGCTCGCCCAGAAGCGGCTGCCGTCCTTGCGGCGATGCATCCGGTCGTCGCTGGCACGGCCCTGCTCCTGTGCGGTGGCGCCTTCCCGGTCGGGCGCGCCTTGCGCGCGGTCTTCCTCGGTGAAGATGATGTCGGCACTGCGGCCCATCACCTCATGTTCGGTGTAACCCAGCAAGCGCTGCGCGCCGCTGTTCCAGATGGTGACGCAACGCTTCAGGTCGGTCGAAAATATGGCGTACTCCGTCGCGTTCTCCACCACGAGCCGCAGACGCTCCTCGCTGTTGCGCAACTTCTCGGCGGCCTCTTTCTGCTGCGTGATGTCGCGCGCGATCTTGGTTCCGCCGATGACCTTGCCCTGCGTGTCCTTGATCGGCGAGATGGTCAGCGCGACGTGGATGTTCGTGCCGTCCTTGCACTGGCGCATCGTCACGAAATTGCTGATCGATTCGCCGCGGCGCACGCGATCGATCAGTTGCACTTGCTCCTCCTCGCTCCCCGGCGCAAGCAAAGTCAGCGGCTGGCCAATGGCCTCCATCGCCTGCCAGCCGAAGATGCGCTCGGCCCCGGCGTTCCATGACAGCAGCGTCTGGTCCAACGCGAAGCTCATGATGGCGTCCATCGACGAACCCACCACCGCCGACAGCCACAGCCGCACTTCCTCGGCCTGCTTGCGCTCGGTGATGTCGATGAAGGACACCACGACGCCGGCGATGTGGTCGCTCAGCGTTCGATAGGGCAACAGGCGCGACAGGAACCATTTGCCGTCGGGCAGGCCCACTTCGCGTTCGATCGGCACCAGCCGCTCCAGCACCCGCGCAGCGTCCGCGCTGAGCTGCGGATAGTCCAGGCGCGTCGCGAGATCGGCGAGCGGCCGGCCCAGGTCGGTGGCGATCAGGTTGAACAGCGTGATGGCCGACGGCGTGTAGCGCGTGATGCGCAGCTCGCGGTCCAGGAACACCGTGGCGATGGACGTGGCGTCCATCAGGTTCTGCATGTCGCTGTTGGAGTGCCCCAGCTCGTCGACCTTGTCCTTCAGCTCGTGGTTGACGGTGGTCAATTCCTCGTTGATCGACTGCAGTTCCTCGCGGCTGGTTTCGAGTTCTTCGGTGGCGGAGCGCAGCTCCTCGTTCATGGCCTGCAACTCCTCGTTGCTGGCCTTCAGCTCTTCTGTCGACGCTTCATACTGCTCCACGGTGTCGCGCAGGTGCGCCTTCAGGCGCTCCAGCTCGCGGTCGAGGTGGCGCGCGACGGGGTCGGCACCGGCACGCTCCGGTTGTGCCGCATCGGCCGGCACGGCAGTGCCCGTTGGCCGCGCGCTGAGCGTCACCAGGAACATGTCGGTCCCGATCGCGCGGGCCGGCGTCGCCCGGATCTCGACTTCGATGCTTTCGCCCGCGAGTTCGACCGGGCTCACCAGCACGTCGGCGGTGGCGTTGGTCTGCGCGGCCTTGTACAGCGCCGCGCGCAGCTCGATGCGCAGGCTGGAGTGCACGGCGTGCAGCAGGTTCTTGCTCGGCTCGCCGCCGCTGTACTGCAGGAAGCGGCCGGCATTGGGCGACAGGTGCAGGATTTCGTGTTCGCCATCCACCAGGATCGACGGCGGCGCCAGCGCTTCCACCAGCTTGAAATGCAATTCGCCCAGGGAGCCGCTGCGGCCCTCGCCCACGCGTGACGGCGGCGCCGGGGCCGCGGCATGCTCGAAGGCGCGTCCCGCGATCACCGGGCCGGTGTGCGCATGCTGCTGCGCCACCAGGGCCAGGGCGAGCGTACCGGTGCCCAGGGGTAGCGGCAATGCCATGCGCGGCAACGGGCGCTGGGCGAAGATGCGGTTTTTCTTGTCCAGCACCGTGAACAGCGGCGCGGCGTCTTCGGCCGATTCGGACGAGCCGAGGAACAGCCGGCCGTTGGGCACCAGCGCGAAGTGGAAGATCTCGAACACGCGCTTCTGGGCTTCACGGTTCAGGTAGATCAGCAGGTTTCGGCACGAGATGAGGTCCAGGCGCGAGAAAGGCGAATCCTTCAGCAAGTCGTGGTGCGCGAACAGCACCATCTCCCGTACCTCGCGCCGCACCCTGTAGCCGCGGTGTTCCTTGATGAAGTACCGGCGCAGGCGCTCCTCGGACACGTCGGCGGCGATGGTGGGCGGGTAGCTGCCTTCACGCGCGCTGCGGATCGCATCTTCGTCCAGGTCGGTCGCGAAGACCTGGATCATCGGCGGCGCCTCGATCTCGCGCGCCTTTTCCGTCAGCAGGATCGCCAGCGTGTACGCCTCTTCGCCCGTGGCGCAGGCCGGCACCCAGACCCGCACGGTGTCGTTCGGGCGCTTGCCCGTGAACAGCGCGCCCAGCTGCTCGTTCAGCGCGTCGAAGCAGTCGGCATCGCGAAAGAAGTTGGTGACGCTGATCAGCAGGTCTTGCAGCAACGCGCCGGCCTCGCCCGGCTGGGTGCGCAGGCAATCCAGGTAGCCGGTGAGGTTCTCGACACCGTTGACCTGCATGCGGCGGGCGATGCGGCGCACCACGGTGGCCCGCTTGTAGTTGGCGAAATCGCGGCCCGTGCGCGTGCGCAGGAATCCCAGCACGTCGCGCAGTTCCGACTCCTGGTCGGCGCGGGTGGGCGGCTTGTCGTGGGTGGGCGGCGGTCCCTCCTCGGGCGGTAGCTGCAACTCCTTCTCCAGCGCGAAGTAGCGGGCCACGCGCCCATGCATGTCGGCAACGGGCAGCACCCAATCGACCATGCCGGTGGCGATGGCCGAGCGTGGCATGCCGCCGTGTTCGGCCTCTTCCGGATCCTGCGCGACGGTCAGGCCGCCGCGCTCCTTGATGCGTTTGATGCCGATGGCCCCGTCGCCGTCGGCGCCCGACAGCACGACGGCCGCCGCATGCGGCCCGTAGGTGTCGGCCAGGGTGCGAAAGAACAGGTCCACGGCCACATGACGCCCGCGCGGCGTCAGCGCGTCGTCCGCCAGCACCAGGTAGTTGTCGACGGCACGAATGGCCTTGCCCGGCGGGATCACGTACACGTGGTTGGGCTCGACGCGCTGCCGGCCTGTCACCTGCACCACGGGCATGGACGAGCTGTGCTGGATCACCTCTCTCAGGTGACTCACGTGTTCGGGATCCAGGTGCATCACCACCACGAACACCTGGCCCGGGTTGGCCGGCACGGTTGCGAAGAATTTCTGCAGGGCGGGAATGGCGCCGGCCGAGCCGCCGAGACCGACCAGCGGGGTCAACTGGTAGCCGCGCGTGGGCACCACGTTGTCGATCAAATCCGCCATCGCCAGCTCGGCGTGGTCGGGCGTCATGTCGGTCATCCTGCCCTCTGGAGCTAACGGCCAATTATGCGCCGCTCAACTCTTCTCGCCGAGCTCCGCCAGCCGCTGGGCTTGTGCCTTGACCTTGTCCGCCTGGCGCCGTCCGGCCTCGGCCTGGGCCGGGTCGCCGGTGAGCTCCGCCACGACCGCCAGGCGGCGCAGCAGCATCTCGCGCTCCTGCAGCGAGCGCATGCTGCTCCACAGCGAATGCGCGGCCTGCTCGACCTGTGCGCTCTCGAGCGAGCGAGAAGTAAATGCATGGCCGGTGTGGCAGCGGTAGCGCAAGGGCCGCGCGTCGTCTATCTCCCAAAGGCCGCCCCCGCAGTCCGGACACGTGAGGCCCGACGGGTTGCCAAGGGTTTGGAGGTTCTCTACCGGTTCTCTCCCTTCAAAAACAGCGTGCTCTTGTTGCAGGCGCGCAGGTGCCGGCACCGGCGGCATGGATTGGGTACGGCCGGCCAGGTCGGCCAGCGCGGGTGCGATGTCGGGCAGGGGCAGGCAGGCGTCGACCGCGACGTTGGCCAATGCGCTTGCCGGCATGCCGGGCGCGAGAGCCGTTGCCGGATCCTGCACCAGAGCCGTGCCGCCGCAGTCCTTGATGGCGGCCAGCCCTGCCGTTCCGTCGTCGAGTTCGCCCGTCAGCACCACCCCGACGGCGCGGGGGCCCCAGGCCAGGGCCGCCGAGCGGAACAACGGGTCGAGCGCCGGCCGCGCGTGGTTCTCCCGCGGCCCGCGCGAAAGGCGCACGGTGTCTTCGGTGAACAGCATGTGGCGATCGGGCGGCGCGACGTAGATGATGCCGCGCTCCAGCGGCTCCCCGTCTTTCGCGTGCCGGGCGCCCAACGGCGCGCGCCGGTTGAGCAGCTCCGGCAGGATGCTCGGCTGGTTGCCCACGTGCAGCACCACGCCCACCACCGCGTCGAGGCTGGCGGGCAGCGCGGCAACCACTTCGATCAGCGCGGAGACGCCGCCGGAAGAGGCACCGATGACGATGGCACGTTGGGCATCCATGAAGTCGACAAGACAAAGAGTCCGCCCCCCAATTCTGCGTGTTTTTGCACGTTTTGAAATGCCGAACGGGCCATGTAGCCGCCGTCCCACAGCGCGGCGCCGCCACTTCCGACGCGGCCAGCGCAGCCGTGGCGGGAGACTCACTGCGGTCTCAACTTTGCAAGGACACGCACATGGCCTACAGCAGCATCCTGGGCGCCGAAGTCGCGCCCATCCACCCGAGCGGGCGCGACGCCGAACTGCTGGGCCCGAGCGACAGTTCCGACTCGGGCAGCGACGCGCTCGGCACCGACGAGCTCCATGCCGACAGCGATTCGCACGGTACGGGCGAGCGTGGCTTCGTAGCAGGCCGTGACGCCCGCGAGGGCGGCGACATCCTGCCCGACCGCGTGGTGAACCTGCGTGACGGCGAGGTCGACGCGCCCGACATCGACGCGCTGGGGATCACCGATCTGGATGACGGCGCGGACGACGCCGACCTCGACGACGAGGCGCAAGACGACGAGCGCGGCCGCTGATGCGTGCGCGCCGCGCCGGCGCCGGACGCCGTCAGCGAGCCAGCGTAGACGCGCCGAACAGGCTTTGCACGAACTCCACCGCGAGTTCCGCTGTGCGGTTGCGCACGTCGAGCGCCGGGTTGATCTCGACCACGTCGAGCGAGCCCATGCGGCCGGTGTCGGCGATCATCTCCATGCACAGCTGCAGTTCCCGGTAGGTCGGCCCGCCGCGCACGCCGGTGCCCACGCCGGGCGCATCGGCCGGGTCCAGGCAGTCCAGGTCGAAGCTCACGTGCAGGTGCGTGTCGTCGTCGATGTCGTGCAGCGCCTCCAGCATGGTGTTGCGCATGCCGTGCTCGTCGATGTGGCGCATGTCGAACACCTGCAGGCCGAGCTTGCGGATCGTCTTCTTCTCTTCGGCGTCGACGCTGCGGATGCCGATGAAGTCGATGTCCTGCGGCGCAATGGCGGCGGGCTCGCCGCTCCAGCCGACCAGCGACTTGGGGCCATGGCCCAGCAGGCACGACACCGGCATGCCGTGCACGTTGCCCGAAGGGGAAATGGTTTCGTTGTTGACGTCGGTGTGCGCGTCCAGCCAGAGCACGCGCAGGTGCTTTTTGGTGTAGCGGCAGTGCCGCGCGACGGCGCTGATCGAACCGATCGCCAGGCAGTGGTCGCCGCCCATCAGCAGCGGCACCTGCCCGGCGGCCAGCACGGCCGCCACGCGGTCGAACACGGAGCGATTCCACGCCACCACTTCTTCCAGGTGCCGCACGCCGCCGCTGGGCGCGGTCCACGGCGTGGGCGGCCCGGCCAGGTTGCCGTGGTCGATGACGTTGAGCGTGTCCGAGCGCAGCGCTTCGAACAGCCCGGCCACGCGCAGGGCGTCCGGGCCCATGCCCGCGCCGCGGACGCTGGCGCCGACGTCGGTGGGTGCGCCGATGAGGCTGACGGTTTTCATGGGGCGGATTGTGGCAGTTCGCGGCGGAACGTGGGGCGTTCCCGCATTGCCCCGATTTCACCAAATGGTTAAAGTCGCCGCGATGGAACTGCCCCAGCGTTTCGACGACGTGGCTCATCTCGAAGAGGTGATGTCGCAACCTTCCGATGCGTTGGTGCGCGACCTGGAACGCGCGCCCGGGGACATCATGGTGCTGGGGGTGGGCGGCAAGATGGGGCCGACGCTGGCGCGCATGGCCAAGCGCGCGTCGCCCGGCCGCAGGGTGATCGGCGTCGCGCGGTTCTCGCAGCGGGGACTGCGTGAAGAGTTGGAGCAGCACGGCGTCGACTGCATCGAAGCCGACCTGCTCTCGCGCGACGCGTTGGCCCGGCTGCCGGACGCACCGAACATCGTCTACATGGCCGGGCGCAAGTTCGGCAGCACGGGCAGCGAATGGTTGACGTGGGCGATGAATGCGCATGTGCCGGCACTGGTGGCGGAGCGGTTCCCTCGGTCACGCATCGTGGCCTTCTCGACGGCATGCGTCTATCCGTTCGTGGACACTGCCGGCAATGGAGCGACTGAAGACATGCCCCCCACTGCGCCGTCCGGCGAGTACGCCAACTCGTGCGTCGCGCGCGAGCGCATGTTTCAGCACTTCTCGCACGAGCATCAAACGCCCGGCCGCTTGCTGCGCCTTTCTTATGCCATCGATATGCGCTACGGCGTGCTGCACGACGTGGCGCAGAAAGTGCTGCGCCGCGAGACCATCGACCTGGCGATGGGCCATGCCAACATCATCTGGCAGGGCGAAGCCAACGAGTGGTCGCTGCGCGCGCTGGCGCATTGCGACACGCCCACCTCGCCGCTGAACATCAGCGGACCGAAAGTCAGCATCCGCGAAGTCGCCACGGCCCTGGGCCAGCGGCTCGGCATCGAACCTGTGCTCACGGGACAGGCGGCGCCGACGGCGTGGCTGGTCGATTGCACGAAGGCGTTCGAGCTGTTCGGCCCGCCGCAAGTGAGCCTGGAACGCATGCTCGACTGGACGGCCGATTGGGTGCGGCGCGGCGGCGACAGCCTGGGCAAACCCACACACTACGAAGCAAGAGACGGCAAGTATTGACCACCCCGAAAGAGTGACTGATGCATTGGAGCGATATTCCCGCCGACTCGCTCGCCGTGCTGCGCCGCGGCTCGGTGATCCCTGCGCACTTGCTGGCGCTGGACGCCGGGCGGAAGCTCGATGAGCGCCGCCAGCGTGCGATGACGCGCTACTACCTCGACGCCGGCGCCGGTGGTGTGGCCGTCGGTGTGCATTCCACGCAGTTCGCGATCCGCGATGTCGGTCTGTACCAGCCCGTGCTGGAGCTCGCGATGCAAACCGCACGTGAGTGGGAGCCGCTGGGCGGACGCCGCCCGCTGTTCATGGTCGCCGGCCTGGCGGGCCGCACCGGTCAAGCCGTGCGCGAGGCGGGCATCGCCCGCGGCCTGGGCTATCACGCCGGCTTGCTGAGCCTGGCCGCGATGAAGGGCGCGAGCGAGGACGAGTTGATTGCGCACTGCGAGGCGGTCGCGCAGGTCATGCCGCTCGTGGGCTTCTACCTGCAGCCGGCGGTGGGCGGCATCCACTTGCCGGCCGGCTTCTGGCGGCGCTTCGCTGAAATCGACAACGTGGTCGCGATCAAGATGGCGCCCTTCAATCGCTATCGGACGCTGGACGTGATCCGCGGGGTGGTGGCGGCGCGCGCGGAGGAGCGCGTAACGCTGTACACGGGCAACGACGATCACATCGTGCTGGACCTGCTGGCGCCGTTCACTTTCATGCGCGATGGCCAAGCGGTGACGGTGCGCATCCAGGGTGGCCTGCTCGGCCATTGGAGCGTGTGGACGAAGCGCGCCGTCGAGTTGCTCGAACGGATCCATCACGCTGTCGCTGCCGGCGTCGTCACGCCCGAGCTGCTCGCGCTGGACGCCCAGGTCACCGATTGCAATGCCGCGCTGTTCGACGTGGCGCACGACTTCCATGGCTGCATCGCCGGCTGCCATGAAGTGCTGCGCCGGCAGGGTCTGTTGCAAGGGACTTGGTGCCTGGATGCGAACGAAGGATTGAGTCCGGGGCAAGCCGACGAGCTCACGCGGGTGCAGCGCGACTATCCGCATCTCGTGGATGACGGGTTCGTTGCGGCGAACCGGGAGCGGTGGCTGAGTTAGGGCATCCCGGGTTGACAGCCCTTCCACCAATCCGTAGAGTCATTCAATTAACCAGTTAGTGAATTACCGGAGGCACCCATGCAAAAGCGCTACTTCCTCAAAGCCGTTTCGTTTGCCGTCGCCGCGCTGGCCGTGAGCGCACCCGTCATGGCCCAGCAATGGAAGCCCAACAAGCCGATCAACCTGGTCGTGCCCTGGGCCGCGGGCGGATCGACGGACCAGGTGACGCGCGTCACGGCCGCCGAGCTGGAGAAAGTGCTCGGCCAGAAGATCGTGGTGGTGAACCAGCCGGGCGCCTCCGGCTCGATCGGCACCAAGAGCGTGTGGGATGCACCGAAGGACGGCTACACCTGGGCCGCTGGCGCCGCACAAGACCTGGGCGCCTACCAGACGCTGGGCATGCTCGACGTGCCGGCCACCCAGTGGCACCTGTTCCTCACCGTGGCCAACGTGCCGGTGGTCGGCGTCAACGCCGGCAAGCCGTGGCAGACCATGCCGCAACTGCTGGCGGAGATGAAGGCCAAACCGGGCGAGGTGAAGGTGGCCACGGCCGGCGTCACCTCCGGCGGGCACAACGCCATGGAGCTGATCTCGCGCGCGGCCGACGTGAAGTACCGCCATGTCACCTACGACGGCGGCAACCCCGCGGCCGTGGCCACTGTGTCCGGCGAAACCGATCTCACGACGCAACTCGCGGTGGAGCAGGCCGACTTCATCCGCGGCAAGCGCATTCGCCCGCTCGCGGCCGTGAGCGACAAGCCGCTGGAGCTGGAAGGCTTCGGCACCATCCCGCCCATCACGCAGTTCGTGCCCGGCATCAAGGTGCCGACCAACTACTTCGGCATCTTCATCCCCAAGGGCGTGCCGCCGGAAGTGGTGGCCGAGGTGCAGCGGATCTGGGCCAGCAACATCGCCAACAACGAAGCGCTCAAGAAGTACGCCAACAGCCGCGGCGCCCTGTTCGCACCGGTGTCGGGCGACGCGGCTATGGCGGCCGCCATGCCGGCTATCGCCGCCAACGCCTGGCTGATGCAGGACACCGGCAAGGCCAAGGTGTCGCCGGACAAGGTCGGCATCCCGCGTCCTTGATGAATGGCACGCTTTTTTCGTCATCCTCGCGAAGGCGGGGATCCAAAGCTTCCGGACGCCTTGGATTCCCGCCTGCGCGGGAATGACGCTCCATAAGCGCCATGGACACTGAAGCGCAAGACCTCCCATCCCCCCGCTCCGACCTCATCTCCGGCGGCGTGTGGGTGGTGATCGGCACGGCCATTGGCATCGGCTCGTGGAACATGGACCGGCTCGCCAATCAGGGCGTGCCGGGCTTTGCCGCACCCGGCCTGGTGCCGGGCATCCTGGGCGTGCTGATCACGCTCACGGCGCTGGTGATCGTGATCCGCTCTTTGCACCGCGGCGCGCTCACGCCTGAAGGACGCGGGGAGCCCGGCCGCGCGACGATGGGCCGCACGGCCCTCGCGCTGGTGCTGTGCCTGGGCTTCGCGGCCGGGCTGGTCGGCCACGGCCTGCCGTTCTGGGTGGCGGCCAGCACCTACCTCTTCCTGCACATCTTCTTGCTGCAACTGCCAGAGCGCCGCGCTGCGGGACAAGTGGGCCGCGGCATCGTGGTCGCCCTGGCTGTCGCGTTGGGCGCCGGCCTCACCATCTCCCTGCTGTTCCAGTACGCCTTCCTGGTGCGGCTCCCTTAAAAAAGCAAACATGCTCGAAGGCCTCTACGCGCTCGGCCGTTCGCTGGGCACCTTCTTCACCTTCTGGCCGCTCACCTATGCGCTGGGCGCCACGCTGGTGGGCATCCTGGTGGGCTGCATGCCGGGCCTGTCGGCCACGCTGGCGATCGCGCTGCTCACCACGCTCACGATCAAGATGCCGCCCAACGACGCCATCCTGATCCTCATCTGCGCGTACGTCGGCGCGATCTACGGCGGCAGCCGCACCGCGATCCTGCTCAACATTCCGGGCACTGCCGCCAACGCGGCAGCCTGCCTGGATGGCTACCAGCTCGCGCTGAAAGGCCAGGCCGGCCGCGCCATGGGCATCGCGACTTGCGGATCGGTGGCGGGCTCACTGTTCGGCATCCTGTGCCTCGCGTTGCTGACGCCGATGCTCGGCGAAGTGGCGCTGTCGTTCGGCGCGTTCGAGTTCTTCTGGCTCGCGTTGTTCGGCGTGATGATGTCCGGCACCATCGCGGGCAGCGACCCGCTCAAGGGCTGGTTGATGGGCTTCGCCGGCCTGTTCCTCACACTGATCGGCCAGGACGGGATCAACGCGCACGACCGCTTCACCTTCGGCTACGGCGAGCTGTCGGGCGGGCTGTCGCTCATCCCCGCGCTGATCGGCGCTTTCGGCCTGTCGGAAATCCTCACCGTGCTGTCCGAGCCGGTGCGCAAAGCCGTCGTCAACAGCGTCGACTCGGTGCTGCCGCGCATCAAGGACGTGATCCAGTACTGGCGCACCATCCTGCGCTCGGGCGTGATCGGCGTCTACATCGGCATCCTGCCGGGTGTGGGCGAAGACATGGCGGCCTGGTCGTCGTACGCCGCGGCCAAGCGCGCGAGCAAGGAAAAAGAGATGTTCGGCAAGGGCTCGATCGAAGGCCTGATGGCGGCCGAGACCGGCGACAACGCCTCCATTCCCGGCGGCATCATCCCTGCGCTGGCGCTGGCGATCCCCGGCTCGGCGCCTTCGGCCGTGCTGATGGCCGCGATGATCATCCACGGCGTGCAGCCCGGCCCGATGCTGATGGTGAACCAGCCGCAGTTCGTCTACGACGTGGTGGCGATGACGCTGCTGGCCACGCTGGGCATGCTGTTCTTCGGGCTGTTCCTCGTCAAGCCGCTGCTGGCCATCATCCGCATCCCGCGCTCGATCATCATGCCGGTGATCATGGTGCTGTGCACCGTCGGCTCCTTCGCCATCGCGTCGCGGCTGTTCGACGTCTACATCATGCTGTTCATCGGGGTGTGCGGCTTCATCCTGCGCAAGCTCAACTACCCGATCCCGCCTTTCGTGCTGGGCATTGTGCTGGGCGACATCCTCGACAAGAGCCTGCGCCGCGGCCTGACGCTCAGCAATGGCGACCTGTCGCCGTTCATCACCCGGCCGATCTGCGCGTTGCTCGCGGGCGTCACCGTGTTTACCATGTTGATGTACGTGCCTTCGTTCAATCGCGGCATCAAAGCCGCGAACGCGAAGGCATGGGGATCGCTCAAGGGCCTGGTGGGCCGGTGAGGTCAGCATGAAATTCGCACTGTGCAACGAGGTGCTGCATCCGCTGCCGTTCGGGCAGCAGTGCAAGATCGCGGCGGCGCTGGGCTACGACGGGCTCGAAGTCGCGCCCTTCACGCTGGCCGCCGACCCGATGGACCTGTCGGACGCGCAGGCCGCGGAGTTCACCCGCATCGCCGCGGACTACGGCCTGGCCATCTACGGCCTGCACTGGCTGCTGGTGGCGCCGGCGGGCCTGTCCATCGTGAGCGAGGACGACGCCGTGCGGCAGCGCACGCTGATGGTGATGTCGCGCCTGGTGGAGCTGTGCGCGATCATGGGCGCCAACTACCTGGTCCACGGCTCGCCCAAGCAGCGGTCCGTTCCGCCGGGCATGGCGCGCGATCGTGCGCTGGCCCTGGCCACCGAGTGTTTCGCGCGGATGGGCAATGAGGCCAGCCAGACCGGCGTGGTCTATTGCATCGAGCCGCTGTCGCGCCGCGAGACGAACCTGATCAACACCGTGGCGGAAGCCGCCGCCATCGTCGACCAGGTCGCTTCGCCGGGCCTCAAGACGATGATCGATTGCAGCGCCGCCGGCCAGGCCGAATCGCAGCCGGTCGACGCGCTGATGGCGCAATGGATGCCGTCGGGCCACATCGCACATGTGCAGGTGAACGACCCGAACCGCCGCGGGCCGGGCCAGGGCGAGATGCGGTTCGCGCCCATCCTGCGCACGCTGATGCACATGCAGGCGCTGGGGCACTACAACGGTGTCGTCGCCGTGGAACCATTCGACTACGTGCCGGACGGCCCGGGCTGCGCGGCGCGGGCCATCGGCTACCTGAAGGGCGTCGTGGAAGGGCTGGCACGGGGATGACCGAAGCGCCGCGCTTTGCCGTTCGTGAGATCGAGCTGTACGAACGGCCTGTGGTGTTGCGCCTGCCCTTTCGCTTCGGCGTGGTGACGCTCACGCAATGCCCGCAGGCTTTTGCGCGGGCGCGCATCGAGTTCGCGGACGGCCGCAGCGAATGGGGCGCGGCGGCGGAGATGATGGCGCCGAAGTGGTTCGACAAGAACCTGCAGCTTTCCAACGAAGACAACTTCGATCAGCTGCGCGACGTGCTGCAACTGGCGCGCAAGGCGTATCTGTCGGACGCTTCGCCGGCCAGCGCGTTCGGCCACTTTGCGCGTCATCACGACGGCCACATGTCGGCTTCGGCAGCACGCGGCTTCAACCCCCTGCTGGCGAGTTATGGGCCGGCGTTGGTGGACCGGGCGGTGCTGGATGCGCTGTGCCGCGCGCAAGGTGTTTCGTTCTACGCCGCGATGGCGGTGAATCTGCCTGGCATCGGCGCGGGCCGTGCCGAATTCGCGGGGTTGGGGATGGACGGCTTTCTCGCAGGCTTGGCGCCCGCGCCGGGTATCGAGGCGCGCCACACCGTCGGCCTGCTCGATGCCGTGACCGCCGGCGACCTGTCGCACCGCATCAACGACGGCTTGCCGGAAACGCTGGAGGAAGTGATCCAGGCTTACCGGCATCGCTACTTCAAGCTCAAGGTCAGCGGGCAAGTCGATGCCGACGTGGCGCGGCTCGAGGCCATCGCCTCGGTGCTGGACCGCAGCGCGCTGCCCTACTTCGCATCGCTCGACGGCAATGAGCAATATGAGGACGCGCACGGCGTCGCGCAGCTCGCGAATGCGATCCGGGCCCGGCCTGCGCTTGCGCGGCTGTGGGAATCCATCCTCTTCATCGAACAGCCGATCGCTCGCAAGCTGGCGCTGGACGCGGACTTGCGCGAAGCGGATTTCGGCAAGCCGGTGATCATTGACGAGTCCGACGGCGAGCTCGACACCTTCGTGCAGGCGCGCGAGCGCGGCTACGACGGCGTGTCGTCCAAGACCTGCAAGGGCTTGTACAAGTCCATCCTCAACGCCGCGCGCTGCGCCGCGTGGAATCGCGAAGCCGGGCAGCCGCGCTACTTCATGTCGGCGGAAGATCTGACGACGCAGGCCGGGCTGTCGGTGCAGCAGGACTTGGCGCTGGTCAACCTGCTGGGCATTGCGCATGCGGAGCGCAATGGGCACCACTATGTCGATGGCATGGCGGCGCAGCCGCGGCACGAGCAGGACGCTTTCTTGTCTGCGCATCCGGATGTGTACGAGCGCAGCCACGGCGCCGTGCGGCTGAAGATTCGCGAGGGGCGCATTGCGCTGGGCTCGCTGGCGTGCGCGGGTTATGCGAGCGCGGCGATGCCGGATTTTGCGGCGCTCAGTCAAATACGAGCTTGAACGCCGCCTTGCGCTCCCCCACCTGCGTGCCCCGCGCATTCGCGATGGCCTCCGAGCGCCACGGCCGCAGTTCCTCGCGCTGACGCGCATCGAGCCAGCCCAGCTGATCCAGCACCGCCACTGTCGCCGAGATCACCGCAATCTTGTTGCCGTCGGAAATCTTCAGCGCAAAAGCCTGCTTGCGGCTGCGGCTCGCAAAGGCCTGCATGCCGTCCGCGCCGGCCTTGACCACCCAGTCGCCACGGCCCGCGCGCATGAAAGCCTGGTCGGCCCGCGCGGTGCCGGACACCAGATCCGGGTGGGCCGTCATGGCGTCGGCCAACTGCGCGAAGCTGTCGCCGAATTCCCCGTCGGCAACGCCGCTGGCCAGCCGCGCGTAGCCCCGCGCCAGGTGCGCGAGCGGCATGGCGAAGTTAGGCGCCGAGCAGCCGTCCGTCCCGATCTTCAGGTCTTCAGCCGCAAGCCCCACAACGCGCGCAACGTTGCGCCGGATCGCCTGCTGCAGCGGATGCCCCGGCGCCAGGTAGTTGCCGACGGGCCAGCCCTGCTGCACGCAGTGCGCCAGAAAGCCGGCGTGCTTGCCGCTGCAGTTGTTGTGGCGCTCATCGATGGTGGCGGGCGCGGGCCCCACGCCGTTCTCGACGTAGTACGGCATGTGGCAGCCGCACTGCAAGGTCTTGTACGTGAGGCCGGCCTTGTCCAGCATCGCGTCGACCTGCGCCACGTGCATGGGCTCGCCGCTGTGGCTCGCGCACATCATGGCGATGTTCTCGCGCGAGAAGCCGAAGAGCTTGGGGCCGTCGGCCTCAACGAACGGCAGGGCCTGCAGCGCCTTGAGCGTGGAGCGGGTGAACGAGCGCCAGTGCGCATCGCCGGCGTGGGCGACGACGCGGCCTTGCGTGTCGGTGACGGCGACAGCGCCGAAGTGAATGCACTCCAGCGTGCCGCCGCGGTATGTTTCTATCAGCGGAACCAGGGACGTCATGGGCGAATTATCGCCCGCGTCTTCAGGCCGGCTGCAACACGTAGCCCGGCGCGGCGGCGCCGGGCCACAGCTCGTACAGCACCTCGGGCTGTTCCGTGCCGCCGTCGCGCGGGCTGTCGGGCAGGCCCAAGGCCCGCGCGGCGGCAATGCTGAGTTCGCCGATCTTGCGTGCCGGGCCGCGCTCGGCCACGACACAATCGACGCTGCGGCCACGCCACGACGCGCGGGCCTTGCACCCGCGCACCACGCCCGTGGTCTGCTGCACCACCAGCGGTGGCACCACGATGTAGGGCACGGTCTCCGAATCCACGTAGGCCGCCGGGTCGTCATAGGCCTTGCCGGGATGGCGGTACCAGGTCATCGACGCGATGACGCCGCCGGCGAACACACGCGGCTGGTTGTCGTCACCCAGGATCACGATGGTGCGCGCCCAGGGCTTGGCGCACACGACCTTGCCGTCCACGATCTTCATGCCGCCATTGGCCAGCAGCTCCGAGCCGGTGTCGTCCACCTTGTACGCCGCCAGGCCGCCGTGCTGGCCGTTGGCGCCGTCCGCATCGATGTCGGCGTCGGCCATGTAGTGCACCCGCCCGTCCTCGTCTTCGAGGATGCGGCAGGCATAGCCTTCGGCGGTGATGGTTCCCAGCAAGCGTGTCATGGTGGCCTTTCGGTGGGGGCATTGTCGCTCGACCGGTACGCGGCGGACCCCAGCCTGCGCCACGGCCCGCCGATCAGCAGCGACTTTGCAACCCACTGTTGGCACAATGCGGTTGTGAAAAACCCCGCTCCCGCTGCTGTTGAGCTGGACACCGAACAGCGATTCCAGACCCTCTTCGAGCAGGCGCCGTTCAGCGTGCAGCTGCTCTCGGTCGATGGCCGGACGTTGAAGGTCAACCAGGCCTGGAAAGACCTCTGGGGCGCGCAGGACGGCGACCCGCTCCTGGAGTTCGTGCTCACCGAATACGACATGCTGGCCGACCCGCAGCTCGAAGCCAAAGGGGTGACGCCGCACTTGCGGCGCGCCTTCGCGGGCGAGTCGGTGCGGCTGCCCATCGCCTACTACGATCCTGCCGAGCTGGGCAAGCCCGGTCGTGCGCGCTGGGTGGAGGCCACGGCGCGGCCCATCAAGTCGGCCGACGGGCGGGTCATCGAAGTGATGTTGATTCACGAGGACGTGACCGTGCGCCTGCTGGCCGAGCAGCAGCTGCGTGCGAGCGAGATGCGCCTGCGGCAGCTGGCCAACACGATTCCCCAGATGGCCTGGATCTCGGACGCGCAGGGTGCAGTGGAGTGGTGCAACGACCGCTGGTTCGAGTACACCGGCCGAACGCTGGAAGAGATGGCCGGATGGGGTTGGCAGAGCGTGATGGATGAGCGGGTGATGCCGCTGGTGCTGCAGAAGTGGCAGCACTCCCTGGCCACCACCGAGCCCTTTCAGATGACGTTCCCGATCCTGGGGCGCAATGGTGAGTTCCGGCCCTTCTTCACGCTGGTCGCGCCTTTGAAGGACGAAACCGGCAAGGTCGTTCAATGGTTCGGCACCAACACCGATGTGACGCCGCTGCAGGACGCGGAGCGGCGAGCCCGCACCCTGACCGAGCTCTCGGAGCGGTTTCGCGCGCTCGACGACGGGGCGCAGCTGCAATACGCGGCGTCCGAGATCCTGGGGCGGTCGCTGGCCGTCAGCCGCGTGGGCTACGGAACGATCGACCCCGAGGCCGAGATCCTGCGTGTCGAGCGCGACTTCACGGCGGACGGCGTGGGCACCCTGGCCGGCGTGCTGCACCTGCGCGACTATGGCTCGTTCATCGACAGCCTGAAGCGGGGCGAATTCATCAGCATCGCCGACGTGCGCCTCGACGAGCGAACGGCAGCGGCAGCCAACGCGCTGGAGGGACGCAGCGCGCGCTCTTTCGTCAACGTGCCGGTGCTGGAGCAAGGGCGTCTTGTGGCGGTGCTGTTCGTCAATCACGCCAGCGCCCGCGAATGGACCGACGAGGAACACGGTTTCATTCGCGACGTGGCCGAGCGCACCCGCATCGCTACGGAGCGGGCCCGCGCCGAGAAGGCGCTTCGTGAGAGCGAGGCGCGGTTTCGCACCATTGCCGACGCCATGCCGCAGATGGTGTGGTCGACGCTGCCGGGCGGCTACCACGACTACTACAACCAGCAGTGGTACGACTTCACCGGCGTGCCGCCGGGATCGACCGATGGAGAAGGCTGGAACGACGTGTTCCATCCGGAAGACCAGCCGCACGCCTGGAGCATGTGGCGGCACAGCCTGGCGACGGGAGCAACGTACGAGATCGAATACCGGCTGCGCCACCGGTCCGGCGAGTACCGGTGGGTACTGGGGCGGGCGCTGCCCGTGCGCAACGAGAAAGGTGCGATCGTGCGGTGGATGGGAACCTGCACGGACATCCACGAACAGAAGCGGGCGCAGGAAGAGCTTGTGGCCAACAGCCGGCGCAAGGACGACTTCCTGGCGATGCTCGCGCACGAGCTGCGCAACCCGCTGGCGCCGATCAGCACCGCCGCGCAGCTGTTGAAAGCCGTGCCGACCGACAGGGCGACCGTCGAACACTCGGCGGACATCGTCAGCCGCCAGGTGCGGCACATGACGGCGCTGGTGGACGACCTGCTCGATGTCTCGCGCGTCACCCGTGGGTTGGTGGAGCTGGAGCGCGCCCCGGTTGACGTGAAGGCGGTGCTGGGCAATGCCGTCGAACAGGTGCGCCCGTTGATCGAGGCCCGCGGACACCAGTTGACCACGCGCATGGCCTCCGGCGACGTGTACGTTCTGGGCGACCGCACCCGCCTGGTCCAGGTGATGTCGAACCTGCTGAACAACGCCGCGAAGTACACGCCGCAGAACGGTTCGCTGTCGCTTTCGATGAGCGTCGGCAAGCAGGTGGAAGTGCGCGTCGCCGACAACGGCATGGGCCTGGAGGCACAGCTGTTGCCTCATATATTCGACCTGTTCACGCAGGGAGAGCGCACACCGGACCGCTCGCAAGGCGGGTTGGGCCTGGGGCTGGCGCTCGTCAAGAGCCTGGTCGAGCTGCATGGCGGCCGTGTGGCGGCTGAGAGTGAAGGACGCGGCCGGGGCAGTGCATTCACCGTGACGCTGCCTCTATTGAAAGCCTCGCCTCCGGCAGAGTCCCCAGTCCACCACCACGCTGGCACCGCCCCAACCTCTCCACCCCGGCGTGTCATGGTCGTGGACGACAACAAGGACGCGGCCGACGTCTTGGGGATGCTGCTGAAAAACCAGGGGCATGAAGTGCGTGTGGCGCACGACTCGGAGGAAGCGCTCGATGCGGTGCGCGACGCTCCCAGCGACGTTTTCATCCTCGACATCGGGTTGCCGGGCATGGACGGCTATGCGCTCGCCGGGCATTTGCGCGCCCATCCCAACGGTTGCGCCGCGATTTTCATCGCGCTCACCGGTTACGGCAGCACGCAAGACAAGCAGCGCGGCGACGAGGCGGGGTTCGACCATTACCTGGTGAAGCCCGCAGAGTTCAGCGAACTGATGCGGCTGCTGCAGATGGCGTGATGCGGGTTCTGTAATCTCAATCCGACATCGCTTGCCGACGCTCGCCGACGACGAGGGGTGGTGTGTTTGCGTTGGTATGAAGCAGCTACATCCTCTTCACTCGAAAGGTTCCACCATGAAAAACCACCTCATCTCCCTCGCGATTGCCATCGGCTTCGGGCTCGGCTCCAGCGCCTTCGCCGCGGACGGCATGACACGCGACGCCTACAAGGCCGAAAAGGACAAGATCGAAACGCAGGCGAAGGCCGACAAGAAGGCTTGCGACGGCATGAAGGACAACGCGAAGGACGTGTGCCAGGCTGAAGCGAAGGCCAAGGAAAAGATCGCCAAGTCCGAGCTCGACGCCAAGAACAACCCAGGCCCGAAGGCCGATGAGAAAGTCACCAAGATGAAGGCCGAAGGCGAGTACGAAGTCGCCAAGGAAAAGTGCGAAGACCAGCAAGGCGCGGCCATCGCCACCTGCAAGAAGGATGCGAAGGCGTCTTACGAGAAGGCCAAGGCGGCCGCC
Source organism: Ramlibacter sp. WS9 (assembly GCF_003797765.1). Taxonomy (GTDB): domain Bacteria; phylum Pseudomonadota; class Gammaproteobacteria; order Burkholderiales; family Burkholderiaceae_C; genus Ramlibacter. Next base: position 126,875 of record NZ_RKMB01000002.1, read on the forward strand.
AAGTCCGCAGCGGCACCGAAGACGGATACGAAGGCCAAGTCCTGATACGCCAGGGCCAGCAGCACGAGCCCTGACACCACCATCAGGGCGTCGACGATCACGCCGAACGCGTGCGGCGAAAGCCGCAGCACGACGTGCTTGCCCAGAAAGGCGCCGCACATCAGCGCGGCGCCCGCGATCAAGCCTTTCAAGACCACGGCGGCCGGCAGCGCGTCCATGCTCGCGAACGTGAAGAGCTTCGTGGCGTACACGGCCAGCGAGGCCAGCGCCTCGGTGCCGAGCAGGCCGCCGCGCTCCAATCCGTAGGCTGTGAAGAGCGGCACCTTCAACGGCCCCGTCGAGACGACGATGCCGGTGAGAAACCCCAGAGGCGCGCCGATCAGCATCACGCCCACCCACGACACGCGCAGGCCGCGGTGCTTCAGCCAGCGGCGGGCCGGAACCATCGCCAGGAAGAAGAAGCCGAGCGCAACCTCCACCCACGAGGCCGGAACCGTCAGCAGCGTGCGCACGCCGAGCACCGCCGCCGGCAAGGCCGTGAGGCAGAAGGCGCCTGCGATGCGCCAGTCGACCTCCCTGCGCCAGGCGACGACACGCCCGAAGTTGCCCATGAACGCAGCGATGGCCATCACGGGCACGGCTTCGACCGGCCCCCACGCACCCACGAGCACCGGCATGAGCACGATCGACGAGCCCGTGCCGACGATGCCGCCAAGCGTGCCGCCGAACAGGCCGACGAGAAGAACAAGGGCGTAGTCCACCAGCTCGACTTTACGTTTATCTCAGGATCGCCGGATCCTCGTCCTCTCCAGCAGTCAGGATGGCGGCGACGGGTGGACAATGCAGATGTCAAGGAAGCCCATGAAGTACGACACGACTGAGCGCGGAGAACGCATCGAGGCGATTGGCCATCACAGCGGCTATCGGATCCGGATCTGCACATTGGCGGCAGCCAACCTCGCGATGTGGCCTGTCAGCATCCATGTGCGCGGATCGGAAAGCGAAGACGAGGTGAAGGTCGACGCGCCCAAGCGGCATCTGTCCAGCGCCGCCGAAGCCATCGAGTATGGGTATGAGTGCGCGGTCCTTTGGATCGAGGCGCAGGATCATCACGGGTATTGAATGGCTGGGAGCCCGCACTCGACCTCAGAACTGTGTTCCCACCGTTAGATACGCCCGCGGGGTCAGGTACAGCTCGCCCTGGCTGGTGGTCGTCCCGGCCGCCGGATCCTCGTAGCGCCGCATGCGGCGATAGGGTGCGTCCGTGATGTTCTGCAGGCCGATGCGCCAGTAGCCGAGGCCCGCCACCACACCGCCCAAATGCACGTCCAGTGTCGTGCGCGCTCGATCACGGCCGGTGCGCCCCGGCGCGGTCATGAGGTCGGCCGCACCGTTCACGTTCAGCGTGAAGCCGCCGAACAGGCCGCCCGTGCGGCGGATCGGCTTGGCGACATTGAGGCTGGCCGTGTAGCGCGGCTGGCCGGGAATGCGCTGCCCGGTGTTCGGCCCGCTCGTCATGCGCGAATTCAGCAGGCTCAAGTTGGTGTTGAGCGTCCAGTCGCGCGGCAGGCCGAGCACGCCCAGGTGGGTCCGCGCATCGAACTCGAGGCCCCACACCGTAGCGTCGCCCACGTTGCTGCGCTGTTCGAGCCAGCGGCCGCCCACTTGCTGCGTCACCAGCGGTCCGATCGCGTCGCTGACGCGCCGCACGAACAGGTTGCCGCCGGCCTGTCCGTCCGTGCCCAGACGTCGCTCGACACCGGTGTCCAGCGCCCACGACGTTTCGGGGCGCAGCGCGGGGTTGCCCGCGGTGTCCGGGTTGACGAGCGAATTCAGGCCGCTGCTGGGCGTGGTTCGATCCACGAGGTCCCACACGCGCGGGTTGCGCGTGGTCCGCGCCAGGTTCGCGCGCCACTGCCATTGATCATCCCAGGGCCTGCGCAGGTGCACGGAAGGCTGAACGACCGGGATGTGGCGCCGCACCGTGCCGAGCGTCGGCCCGCGGGTCGTGATGACGATGGACTCGCCGCGCAGGCCGGCGGTGATCGTGCCGCGCTCGCCCCACGCCCATTCGTCCTGCGCCCACAGAATGCGGCGGTCCAGTGTGGCCTCGGCGCTGAACGGGCCGGTGGCGCTGCTGTCGGTATCGATGCCCAGGGTGCGATGCTCTATTTCCGCACCGCCCATGCGCAGCAGCGGCGAGCCGGTGGTGGAGAGCTTGGTCTTGAAATTGGCGACGTCCTCGCGCCGCCGGTCGCCGAAGAAGGACGTACTGCCTATCGCTGGACCGGCCACCACGCTGCCCGCGCGATCGACGTCTTCGCGCAGGCGGTTCGCCGCCAGGGTGGTCTCCAGCTTGGTGCTTTCGAAGCGGTGCGTCCAGTCGGCGCCCAGCGTGGCGAAGTGGCGCACCTGGTGCTGGTGGTCCCGGGTGGCTGATGTGGCCGGCGGGTTACCGTCTATCGTGGTGGCGCTGTCGACGGCGCCGCCGAAGGTCGCGCGGCTGAAGAACCCGCGCAGCGTCAGCTGGTCGCCTGGGGCCAGCTTGCCCGTGAGCCGTGGCGTCAACGAGTATTCCTGGCGGCGGTAGCGGGAGACGCTCTCGCTTTCGGTCGTGCCCAGCGGCCCCACGACGCGGCTGTGGCCGTTCGAGCCGAGGAGCACACCGGTGCTGGCAGCGGCCAGGAAGTAGGCCCACGGATCGTCCGCGGGCTGGCCGGGCGTGGCCGGCCCGCGCTCGGTGAGCGGCCCGGTGCGGGAAAAGAAGATCTGCCCGCGGTGATGGCCCCACACGGTGTTGTCCGTCACCCGGACCGACGTCTCGCGCTTCACGGTGGCCTGCCGTAGCACGATGTTGATCGTGCCACCGGTGGCACCTGAGAACTCCGCCGACGGCGAGCGTACGACCTCGATGCGTTCCACCATCTCGGGAGGTAGCTGGTCCAGCGCCAGTTGGCCGCGACCACTCGCCTGCCGCTGGCCGTCCACCAGCAACTGCGTCGCGCTGCGCTCCATGCCGCGCATGCGGATCTCGACGCTGCCGTCCGCCGCGGTGTTGACCACCACTCCGGGCAACTGCTTGAGCACGTCGGCGACCGAGAACGCGCCCAGGCGTTCGATGTCGCCTCGGTCCAGCACCACCATCGAGCCTGGTGCAAAGAACCGGTCCTGCAGCGCGCGCCGGCTGGTGACCTCCACCGGTTCGAGCTGCGCACCCTCGCCACCCGCCTCTGGTGGCCGCTGCGCGTGCGCCAGACCGAGTGTCGCAACCGCGAGCAGCCCTCCAAGCCATGGTCGTGCCATGGTGTCTCCTCTTTTGTTTCCGTCGGCGCAATTGTGCCGCGCCATCGGCCGCAGCCTGCGCAAATGTCCGCTGGACAGAGGGGCACCATGTCCGCTTTCGGCCAGAAGCGGACCTCCAGCTCTTGCTAGCTACTGCCACCCGAACATCGCGGGATAGCCAGTACAGGCCTAGCTATCGAAAGCTACATATTGTCGTTAGCCAGCGCGACGCAGCGCCACCCTTGACACAGCTATGCATCGCGTCAGTACTCCGCAATATGATCAAAGACCCGACTTTGAAGAGACTTCACATCCGCGAGTAGGTCGTCAACGCACGGAAAAGCGACGGCCCCATTTTTTCGGTACTCGAACCTCTTTGATCCGTAAGCGTTAGAAAGCATCCGAACGTGCTCAAGCGAAACTCGCTCCTCAAGGCCGTGGCTCCGGGCAGTGTCGACAAGCCCGGCAAGATCGTGAGAGTACTTCTTCTTCAGTTCCGCGATTGCTACGCCATGCTTGTGTAGGAAGCACTTCAGCAGCAGCTCAGCGGAATGGCCCAGAAGGTAGTAGGCAACGATGTCTACCTTGACTTTGTAGCGGGAGTACGCGCAAGTATGTTCGCCGCCTCGAAGTACTCTGAAGCAAGTGAAAAAAGCGTCGCTTCGTCCTCATAGTGCGGGGGTTGTACGGCGTCTCTCATGACAGGCGGATGAACTCAAACTCGTACTCCTCACCGTCGATACGGGAGACCCGACCTATCCAATCTTCCCGAACGCTGAACGATTTCCTCACGGTGCTCGCATTGGTACCCGCCTGAACTTCGTCAGGCTTGTCTGAATGAGATATCACAAGTCGTACTTGCTGGTGCGAAGTGAATGCTCGTTGGACTCTTTCGCGGAACTCAGTGTTGCCCGGACCTTTCCAGCGGTCGAAGCGATCACGGCAAAGTACTCGCCCATCCTTCGGCAGAGAAAAGTGGTGCTCCCATAGACTTACAACCAGACTTCCATCTGGGGCCTCTGCGCAAACCGACCACTGAACGTTCTTCAGCTTTGCGCCGTATTTTGAGAAGGCTTCTGCGAAACGTAGATCAGCCATCCGGATACCGAGTTCTAGCGACTAGGCCGACGCACCGAAGGGCAACGTGTGGAGCAGACCTGCTATATGGCATGACTACGCACCAAACATTCATACCTCACATCGTCCCGCGGCATGAAATAGGTCGCATGAGGAAACGCATGGCCTGAATGCTGGGTAGGCAGATATACCCACCAGTCAGAGTCACCTGTCACGACTTCATACAGTTGCATGCCGAGCACCTGGGATGGCTTCGAGTCAAAGCGCTCGTTGAACTGGCGGTGGAAGTTGTGCTGGGCTCCGAAGCGGGTAAGAATCTCCGAGATTGCCTGTTGCGCGTCCAAGAAGGGCCTGGCCTGAGTCCGCACACCGTCCAAAGCTGCTTGAAAAGCCGCTTGAGTTAGAGCATGCAACTCGGGCGCTTCCCGAGAAAAATCGAAGTACTCTTGCCAGTAAGGCTTAAGCTTCGCCCGATCCAGGCTAGGACCGATCTCTGAGCGGCACTCGATATCAGTAATCATGTCCTGCTGCCTCGGGGCGGAGTTGAACGGTGGAGGAGAACGAGTCCGGCAACCGCGGAGGCCATTGGGCATCGCGAGTTGAGTGACTTCCTATTCCTCATCAGCATCTTCTGCACAAAGTTGAAAGATTCTGCACCCAAACCTGGTGCGTCCGAAATCAGCGCAAATCATCGCACCTCGTTCGCGATGGTTTCCCAAGAACGGGGTCATATGCTCGATATTGGAACGACGTCCAAAAATGCAGAGAAAAGCACGTGACTTGGGCTTGTCTTTCAGAAACGCCCGAAGTTTCTCCACGTCGTTCTTGACCTTTGCGGTCGCTGACTTCGCCCACTTCACCTCCATCGCGAATGAACTCCCAGGTTTTCTCGCGAAGAAGTCGAGTCGCTTCTTGTCACCGACTTCGGCGTGCTCCACACCAGGGCACTCATATTCACACTCTACTTCGTAGCCTTGCGCGGTCAGGATTCGGAGAATGGGTTCATATAAGACGTACTCGCTGAACGCGCTGTTCATTTCGCATGCTGCGAGATAGCTTACGTACGACGCCAGGCCGCGTTTGATTCGGGAAACGGCGTCCGCCGTTGGTGATAGGGGCCGCTTAGCCATTGCGGTCGTCCCGAGCATCAACAATCAACGACATGGCGAGCGAGGTCCGCTCCTCATGGGCATCCTTGCCGGGTCTTCCGAGTAGGGCGCCGAGCTTTCCCAGTTGAATAGGGCGAAGTACAACGGCGCCTAGCTCATTCCCCGTGATCGGGTCGCTCATCAGGATTGATTCATCCGTCGCCGCGTTCGACATTGTCGGATAGAGCAATACGCTTGATCGCGACGGTGAGGCAAGTGCGTAGGCAGAGAGTTGATAAAGCCACTCCGCCGGCAGCGACGTGCGCCAGAGATCTCGATACTTGGCATCCAGGTAGCGGAGAAGCTCGCCCTTCAAGTTGAAGACTCCAAAATCCGGCCGCGGGGTCGGCGTGCGCCGCTTGCGCAACGCTGTCTCCATCTTGAAGAACTGCTTGATACTCGATTCATCGGCTATGCGTGCCGTGACAAGATGGTCGTGCAGGAATCGGGACAACAGTCGTTGGAAAAAGCGATTCATGTCAAACAGAAAACTTGATCCGCCTATTTGCAAGTCCTGGTCAAATCCCATTCCCCGTCCTTCAAGAAGAAGTTGAATCAGATCCAGTGCCGGTGCGGCACGGTCTGTCATTCGTGTCAGCGCGACGCGCGCGCTACGGATATCGCGCAGTGTGAGGTTCCTGAGCCGCTCGACACCTTGGAAAAACTTGGTGGTTTGCTCTACGCGTCGTCGTAAAGCGAGGTCTTCGGTCAAGTGAAGAGTCAGTTGCAGCCCCGTCAACAATACCTGATTCAAGAGCCAGTTGGGCGTTCGGTCGAAGAATCGGCACGGGAGGCGAGAGTCCAGGAGAACTCCACGTCGTGTGATCGCAGTCGTATCTAGTCTCCCGCGCAAGGATTCCAAGCGATCAGTTCTATGCTGATAAATTCTGTGGAGACCAGCGAAGCAAAGGGCTTCCGCCTCTTCCACTAGTAACGCAATCAGCAGCTCTTGTAGGCCCCCATGCTCGATATCTATCATTGACTGAGAGTCGAGTAGGGACAGGTCGCGCAGGCCATACGCGTACTTGAGCAGACGAGTCAATGGCGTTTGATCGATCTTGGGCTTGATCGATATTCGCAGAGCCCCTACATCCACACGGCCCACGAATGAGGTCGAAGTTACCTCAAGGCCTCGAAAACCAGGAGCCACGACCAATCTGTCACCCAAGGCGTCTAAGAGCGCGGGGTTACCCCCGATTGCTTCTTGCACGCTGGGAGCTACCGCGAGGGGCCCGGTGCTACTCCACTCTGAAAGCGATATGTCAAGACGCGCCGTGTTCATCGGAAAGCTCTGAGTCGGCCCTTGTGTCGTCCTCTGCTTCGTCGCCACCTACATCGTTGATCGACTCGGCGGCTCTTTGAATCGCGTAGTCAGCCATCTCTTCAAATGCAATTGCTTGGATCAGCTCTGCCTCGCATGATTGATCGAACAAGTCCTCGTTGATCCGCCCACGCTCAACATCGACAAGATCCGTTCCAAGAATCTTGCCGAGCGTCGCGAAGTCGTCATAACAATACTCCTCCAACAGCGGAATGATGTCGTCGCGCAATATCCGCGAGAACTCTGCGACCGTCGTGATTGAAGGGGAGGGCATCAGGTAGGCATGTCCGACCTGGAGATTCCGAGCGTCCCTCTTGAGACACTTTCTCAGGCGGTCATTTAAGGCATCGAGCCAAACCCCAAGTGAGAATTCCCCGAGCTGCGTACCTGCCAGCCAGCGGCTGTCCGGCATGAGTTCGATGAACGAAAATCGTCGTCGCAGTGCCGCATCGAGTAGCGAGATTGACCGGTCCGCCGTGTTCATGGTGCCTACGATGAACACGTTTCTGGGTATGTTGAAGTCTTTTCCGGTGATCGGGAGAGTGATTGGGATGTGACGCTTGTCCATCTCCAGGACAGTCATCAGCTCGCCGAATATCCGTGGGATATCGCCGCGATTGATCTCATCGATGATCAAATAGAAATGACGTTCTGGGGATTTCCTCGCCTTGTCACAGAGGCACTTGAAGATTCCATCTCTGTCGGCAAAAGACACCACGCCCTTTTCGGCGTGAGCGCGGATGCCCTCCATGAAGTCTTCGTAGCCCCAATTCGGATGAAATGTGCAGATCTGCACAAGCCCCGCGCCACCTGCGAGCGACTCTCTTTCCGCCGGCGCCAACTGGGAGTGAGTCTTTCCGAAAGCCTGTCGGGAAGCGAGTTCTTTGGCCAACGCCAGGCCCCGATATGTCTTTCCCGTTCCTGGGGGGCCATAGAGAATGACCTGGCCCTTCCTTTTTAGCGACGCTTCCGCACGGGCACTCCATGGGTCAAGTGGAGCGAGCGGCTGCCCTTCACTCGTGGTGCTCGGCCTAGCGACGGGGACATCTTCTAATGGCGCGGCAGAGAGTTTCTGTTCGAGCTGAAGTACGTTTTGTGGATCACGTCCAAACGCGTAAACGGTCGTCCGGGGACCTTCGGTGGTGGGTGGTGTCCAGGAGCTCGCTGAAAGCCATTCAACAGCGCGGGTGTGCGGAAACACTAGCTCTGGCTTGTATTCATATGGGCCCGTGACTCTTCCAATCCCTAAAACAGTTGCTCCGTTGCAGGCCAAAACCAGGTCCCCTGGAGCGATCTCTCTCGCGAAATTTGTGATTTCGCCGGCCTTCCGGGTGCGCGTGCCAGCATCCTGGTAGTCACCCTCCAGGAGAGCGGCGATACGCGACTTGAGGTCCTTCTCCTTGAGTAGGCTTGAAAGATCCGGCACATGCTCTTTCCACCCAATCGATACCAAACCACCAGAATGCATTGCGGCCCACTGACTCTCGCCTGTACTGCCAGCGGTCGTCCCGACTTTCCAGTAGCGATGAAATGGTGATCTCATGCCCAACACTTTGCACATTACCGTCATCGAGACATCAAGCTGTCGCGCAACATTGAGGAATCGGGCGGCACAAACAAACCTGGAGGCATCGGCGCTAAGCACACCGACGTGGTCGGGTGGCACCTCAAGCAACTTGAGCAGGTGGAAACGTTGGTACTGGGGGGTGTGGTAAATATCGAGGCGATCTGGATAAATCAGACTCCAATACTTGTGCGCCCATCCAGCAGCCCACAAGGTAGGCGCCGCGGCTTTCATAGCGGTGTCCATGGCCGCTGAACTCGCGTCGTCAGCGGTCCCCGGGTCGAAGGAGGCCAACACCTCACAGCCCGAAATGAGCTGGCCTCGTTGCCCTCGTGCCAATTCAATTGCTTGGTCTACTGAGATCGGGTGCTGCGCGTTGGCGGCACCTGTCAACCACACCCCTTTTTTGTCATACAGGCCGAACTTCAGAGCGCTGCCACCAGCTATGCTTCCGAACAGCTTGCACGAGAACTCTTCGTCGTTCTTGAACTCAAGCCAAGATACCATGCATCGCGGCTCGCCGTCGGCGCGACCATGCATCACCTTGAGGAGCGCCTCGCCATCGAGATCTCTCAAGATCTCAGGCCCGAAGTGACGCTGAAATAGCTTTGTTTGCCTATCGATCTCGGCCTGATTCAGTGACCCGCTCGCCAATCCCTTTTCAAGGATTTTCCTAAGGTCGTTCAAGATTTCGGGTGTCATGCGCTCCTCCTACGTGCCATGCTATCACCCAGCTATCGGGAACTGCGCCTCTACACCATGGCTTTCGCCAGTCATCCCCAACGAGTCGGGCTCTCTTCGTAAGCGCGCGGTGATCCCGTCTTGAAGACGGGGTGACTTCAGGTTTGCGCTTGGGTCGGCTGCCAGATGTAAGGCAGCAATTCGTCGATGCGGCTGGCCGGCGCGTGGGCAGCCGCTCAAGGACATTGCGCAGATAGGCAAACGGATCGTGTCCGTTCAGCCGCGCCGAGTGACGGCGCCGCACGATCTTCTTGGAGTCTTTCATGGTGTCCACCTAAATTTCCTTGGTGGATTACCATCGTTGCCGCTTAGACGGACATGTTCAAGACGGGGTTGGCCGGACTCTTACATCGAATAGAAGACCTTCGTAAAGGTTTCGTCGAAGCCGGCCAGAACCCTTTTCAGCCGTTCATACTTCTTGTCGCACAGAGTTTCCGCTGCTCGCACCTCAGTGGAAGCGCTGGCGTGCAACACAAAGTCGCGGCTCCAGATTGGTAAAGTTCCAATTAGGCAGGTCGCGTACGAAACGTCGATGTGCTTTCGGTTCAAAGTCTCAATAAGATTTGCATTGCGGACGAGGAAGCGGCGTAGGGCTGCCCTGATCTCTTTGTCGGCATCATCGACCGTCTCGACCACCTGACTTAATCCGGACAAGACACAGCTCGAGACATCGAGGCAAACGATACCGACCACTTCCTCTTTAACTTCTGTCATTGCCGCCGCCAACTGATCGGCGGCCTTGTTGATGCGTTTTTTCAGCTGCTTCTCTGAGGCAAGACGCTTGCATTCAGCGCGGACAACCAAGCCATCGCGCTTCGCAACAACATCGCTTGTGTCATCAAAGTCGATGGCGTAGCCAGCTAAGTGGAAACGGGCAGCCACTAGTAGTTCAAAAAGGAAGTTGCGGGAGGCGCCAGCGACCTCAAGGTCCGGTACATCGTTACCCGAGACCACCTTCGACAACTTAGAGATGAAGTTTGGATGCCTGACGTGCTGGAAGCACTTGTAGACAAGGTAGATGTCGATGCATTCCCGGTAAGCTTCGGTCAGTTCTTTGAGAAACTGCCTGCCTTTTTTTGACAAGAGATCGAGTCCGGGACGATAGAACTTGTTGATGTGTTCTTCGTAGCGCGCATAGCGCGAGTTGCGAGCAGGAAGGCCCAGTGCCGTCATCCAGGCAATAATATTATGGAGCTCCTTAGTAATCTGATCTTCGTTGACCATCGCTCTTGCCATATTCGAGCCATTCTTCTAAGTGTTATTGAGACCTAAGGACGCCCCGAGACCACTTCCAGCTTGAGGCGTCGGGTGCTCACTCCTGGCCGTTAGTGACCGTGGACTGCGGCTTCATGTACTCGCGGGACCTCGCCGACCCGGACGGTCACCTGTGGGCCACGTTCTGGATGAACCCCACGGCAACGCCATCCGGCGCTCACACATGAGGTGATCTCACTGCAGCCCCGCCGCCTCGAACTCGCCCCGCAACGCGCTCCACACGGCCATCCCCGTCAGCGGCATCTGCACCTTCTCAGCCGCGCGCCCCAGCCCCGCACTCGCCAGGGCATCGACAACGGCGTTGACCACTGTAGGCGTCGCGCCGATCGTGCCGAGCTCGCCCACTCCCTTCACGCCGAGGGGATTCGTCGTGCAGGGGATGGACGTGTCGAACTCGGTCTTGAATGCGCGGAACACGTCAGCGCGCGGCAGGGCGTAGTCCATGAAGCTCGCGGTGAGCAGCTGGCCAGACTCCTTGTCGTACACCACGTGCTCGCTCAACGCCTGGCCGATGCCCTGCACGGCGCCGCCGTCCACCTGGCCGCGCACGATCGCGGGGCTCACGACCCGGCCGATGTCGTTGACGGAAGCGTAGGCGGCGATCTCGACGACGCCGGTTGCGGGGTCGATTTCCACTTCGCAGATGTGGCATGCATTGGGCCAGCTCGGCGCGCCGGCGGTGGCGCTTGCCTCCACGCGGATGCGGGCGTCCTGCTGCTTGCCCGCCAGTGCGAACAGGTCGATGCCCACGTCGGTGCCCGTCACGGTGAATCGGCCTTCGCTGTAGTGGATATCGCTCGCCGCGGCTTCGAGCGCCGCGGCGGCGAGGGACCTCGCGTGATCGATCGTCTGTTCCGACGCAACCTTCACCGCCGAGCCGCCCGTGAAGAGCGAGCGCGAGCCCGCGCTGCCGAATCCGTTCGCGGCATCGGTGTCGCCCTGCAGGACGCGAATGCGCTCGGGCGGCACGCCGAACACATCGACGGCAAGCTGCACATAGCTCGTCTGGATGCCCTGGCCCATGGCCTGCGTGGCCGAGGTGAGTTCGATGATGCCTTCAGGCAGCACGTTCACCGTCACGAGCTCGGTCAGCGCGTTGCCGCCGGTCCACTCCAGGAATGTCGAGATGCCGCGGCCACGCAGCTTGCCGCTCGCCACGGATTGCGCGCGCCTCGCGTCGAAGCCTTTCCAGTCGGCGAGGGCCAGCGTGCGGTCCATGATCTTCTCGAACTCGCCGCAGTCGTACACCTGCTGCATCGGATTCGTGTAAGGCATCTGGTCGGGCCGGATAAGGTTTCTCCGGCGCAGCTCGGACGGGTCCATCTTCATCTCGCGCGCCGCCGCGTCCATCAGCCGCTCGGTGACATAGATGGCTTCGGGCCGCCCCGCGCCGCGGTACGCGCCGATCAGCATCGTGTTGGTCATCACTGCCGTGAGATGCAGGTCGATCGCGGGAATGTCGTAGACGCTGGTCGTGACCCAGGGGCCGATCAACAGCGGGATGACGACGTTCGTCTCCGTCGCGTAGGCGCCGATGTTGGCGACCGAGCGCACGCGCAAACCCAGCACCTTGCCGCTCGCATCGAGCGCCATCTCCGCATGCGTGACCTGGTCGCGTCCGTGGGTCGACGCGAGGAATTCCTCGATGCGCTGCGAGTTCCAGCGCACCGGCCGTTTCAGGGCGCGCGCGGCGAACGCCACGACCACATCCTCGGGGTACAAGCCCGTCTTCATCCCGAACCCGCCGCCCACGTCGTTCACGAGCACGCGCACCTTCGAGGCGTCGATCCCTAACGCGCCCGACAGGCCATCGCGCACCGCGGTCGGCATCTGGCTCGACAGGCGGACCACCAGGCGGTCCGTGCCCGCCTCGGGTTCGACCGCGACGGAGCGTGGCTCCATGGGACTCGGTGCGAGGCGCTGGTTGACGATGTCGACCGACACCTTGTGCGCCGCGACGGCGAATGCCCGGTCCACCGCGGCCGCATCGCCGTGCCGCGTCTGGGCAGCGATGTTGTCGGGGGCGTCGGGGCACAGCGCGGGGGCGCCCGGTTTCATGGCGGCCAGCGCATCGACGACGCAGGGCAGCTCCTCGTACTCGATCACCACGGCTTCGGCCGCGTTCGTCGCGGTTTCGCGCGTGTCCGCCACGATGGCCACCACGGCTTCGCCAACGAATCGCACGGTTTCATGCGCGAGCGCGTACCGGCTTGCGGTTGCACCCGGCTTGCCATCGGGCCGCGGGAAGGGCAGGGGCTGGGTCAGCGTCTTCACGCCCGCCTGCACGAGTTGGGCGCCCGTGTACGCGGCCGATACGCCCGGCATGGCCAGGCAGGCGCCGACATCGATGGACACGATCCGCGCGTGCGCGTAAGGCGAGCGAAGGAACACCATGTGCACCTGTCCCGGCAAGGCGATGTCGTCGGTGAATCGTCCACGGCCCGCGACGAGCGCGGGGTCTTCCGCGCGGCGCACGTTCTTGCCGCTGCCGAAGCGGGCGGTTGTGAGGGGTTCGTTCATACCGCACCTGCCCGGCGTGCCGACATCGCGCCCGCCGCCTGCTGCACGGCGGCGACGATGTTCACGTAGCCCGTGCAGCGGCACAGGTTGCCTTCCAGGGCGTCCACGATCTGCGCCTCGGTCGGGTTCGAATTGCCGGCCAGCAGATCCGCGGCGGCCATGAGCATGCCCGGCGTGCAGAAGCCGCATTGAAGACCGTGTACGGACATGAACGCCTCCTGCAAGGGGTGCGGCGGCCCCCCTGCGGGCGCAAGGCCCTCCACCGTGGTCACCGAAGCACCTTGCGCCTGGACGGCGAGGATGTTGCAGCTCTTCACGGCCCTGCCGTCCAGCAGCACGGTGCACGCGCCGCACTGAGCCGTGTCGCAACCCATGTGCGTTCCCGTGAGCGCGAGCGGTCCGCGCAGCAGCTCGACGAGTAGCGTGTTGGGCGTCACCTCGGCGGCTGCGGGGCGGCCGTTGACCTTCAATTGCAGTTGAGTCATCGCGTCTCCTGTATTGCGTCCCGATGATAGGCACAACTGCAAAGGCGGGTGGGCGAGTCGCTGTTCGTCGAGATGCCGGCACGGATGTGGACACGTTGCCGTCGGCGCATGGCGGGGATGTCCGCTTTGGGTCGATAGCAGACGTCGCGATAATCCGGCCGTGTCCACGCTGTGCTATCAAGACTACTTCGACCTGCAACTTCGATTTGCCGCCCGGTACTCGCTACTTGCCGGCATCTCGTTCAGCGAAGGTGTGGCCGTATCCACCAACCTGCGTCGGCGGTTCGGTCTGTGGGGTTCGGCCGGCGAGCTCGAATGGGGCGGGTTCCTGCGGAAGATCGAGGGCAGCGCTTCACACCCCGAGATCCTGCGGGTCGTGATGGCAACTTACACCAGCGCTCCCCATCGAAGTCCATCGCACTTCGGCTGCTTCACTTATGACGCACCCGACGCGCGGGGTAGCCTCCGGCTCCACTTCATGCCTGACGAACGTCACCGGCAAGCAAGCCCGCTGGCCCAGACGTGTCTTCCCGAGCGCCGCGCAGAGCTGAGGGGACTGTTCATGGAGGTGCGGCGGCTCTATCCCGACGTGCGGGAAGTGAGAGGTCTCTCATGGCTTTACCACTTGCCGGGGTACAGAAGTCTCTTCCCAAGAACGTATGCGGTTTCGGCACGACCGACCACCGGACCCCTGAACATGAACGGCAGTTCCACGTGGGGGCAGGTCTTGGACTTTCGGCTCCAGCTACGGCCAGGCATCGCAGATCAAGTGCTCGCCCTGCTTGGTCCCTCGACGGTAGATATGCCCTGGCTGGCTTTCCCGCTCCATCCGATGTCCGCGGTCTGTCCGGCCTCTGAATTTTTTGATTGGCTTGCCCGGCGCTAGGCGACTTGCGCCGTATGGCGGCTTTCGGCCATGAACGGCCCCACACGAAGGACCGCTTGGGGCAAGCTAAATTCTCGCCTGCCGCTCGTGGACTGTGTACTTATCTGCTACGAAGCGGTAGGATCGCGACGAGATTCGCACTGATGCGGACTTAGGAGAGGGAGATGCCAGCCCAGCGCTGCGCGCCGGCTTATCGCGCGACACATCCTACGGACGTTTTGGTTCGCCAGAGCGCGTTCTCCGCTGGCGTGTGCCGTCCGAGCCGCAGCCCGCCAACGATGATGTTTGGTCAAATATCCTGGAATCGCCAGGATATTTCGTCGCCGACACCAAGTTCGACCTCATCGGACCGCATGCGCTGATCCACCTCCTGACACACTTGACAGGCGCATTTAGTGTAGCTACATTAAAGCATGCAAATTGAGTTCGACCCGGCCAAAGACTCGGCGAATCTTGAAAAGCACGGCGTATCGCTGGCCTTGGCTGAAGAACTCAATTGGGAAGCTGCGCTGGTATGGGTGGACGAACGCTTTGAGTATGACGAATTGCGCATGATCGCGCTCGCGCCAAAGACCGAGATCCTGTACTACGTAGCCTTTGTTGATAACGGCGAAGTATTGAGAATCATCAGTCTGCGCCGAGCTACTCGTCGTGAGGTGAAGCACTATGTCGAAAATCTCTAAGCGACCTGCCGTCGTCTTGCCTAGCGTTGAGGAGGACAAGGCCATTACAAAGGCGGCTCGCAACGATCCTGATGCGCAGCCGCTTACGCCAACGCAGCTAAAGGCCATGGTTCCCATGCGTGCGTTGCGGGGTCGGCCGAAATCTGAAAATAGAAAACTATTGGTGTCTGTACGGTACAGCCCGGAGGTGGTCGCCTATTTCAAGTCCACTGGTGACGGTTGGCAATCAAAAATGGATGGCGTGCTTCGTCAATATGTAGCTCGCCATTCCCGCAGAGCGTGAGAATGAGGTCGAACTGGGCGGTCAACGCGGACGCTGCGCAAACGGCCGCGCAGCGCCGGTTACCTCCACGTTAAACCTCAGGAATTTACACGCATGGCGCAAGAGTTCGACCGGATTGAACCCACCTTTAACGGCGGTCCGATCCAGACGCCATCACGCGCTCCAATTGCCGACGCGACATTCGATCATCGATACAGGCCAACTTCCGTGCCACTTGAAGTCGCCTCCAACCTTAGAGGAAAGCGCCAAGGTCGATTGGCGCCTTACGAGAAGGCTGGAAGAGTCATCCGTTTGATGGCGTGGGTCACGGCTGCCATTTTCGTGGGCATCGGCGCCGCAGTCGGCTTCCCGGCATTTGCATCTGGGAAGTATCCGCCACGTGAGTTCATAGGACTGGCCGCATTTGCTGTGGTGATCACAGGGGCATTGTTTTGCGTCGCGTGGGGAGTATTTCGTCGCAGAACTTGGGCCCGTGTCGCTGGCGTCATCTACGGAGTCATTAGTTTGCCGGTTTTTCCGATCGGGACTATGGTTGGCATCTACCTTCTTTGGATACTTCCGTTTCGGTGGCACCATGAGGCGTAGATTCAATCGACGCGGACCCACAACGGCAGGCTGCGGCTTCGCCGCTCACGTTGGTGGTCCGGTCATTTTTGCGTTGAGGTTGTGCAAAAACTAAAACGAGGGCAATGACATCGATGCGCCAAGAAAATCGACCCCTCAGAACGGCCTACAAGCGACGATCGTGCACCTCGGAAGGGGTCAAGGACCCCGGAAATCGACCGTGTTGTCCCGAAGCCAACCTTTTTGCACAACCTCGTTAGCCCTCATGAGCGCCGTAGAGATCAAGCTCCAATTTCGCCGAATTGCGAACGCACTTGCTGCCGCGGCCGAAGTAGCCGGTGGAACCGGTCATGCGAGCACAACAGGCCGGTTACGCGAAGTCCTAGTCCAGCAATTTCTTCGCCCCCACCTGCCGCGAAATCTTGAGATCCGATCTGGTGTGATTCTGGACGCTACTGGCGCCAAGTCGAAGCAGCAAGATTGCGTGCTGGTGGACACACGGCTACCGTTAGTTGATGTCGGTTCTAGTACCGATGCTCTGCTTATCGCGGAAAGCGTGGTCGCCACGGTCGAGGTGAAGAGCTATCTTAGTGTCGAGGAGCTTAAGACCACAATCGAAGCCATTTCCCAGACTATTCGCCTTGTGCGAAATGGAGTCCAAGTTTATCGAAAGGGGTCGGTTGAGATGCGCCTTCCTAAACCCAACCCAATCCTGACATACATCTTTGCGTATGACGGAGCATCGCTTGAGACCCTCTCTCAAACGATCACAACAGAAGCAAACGAAAGAAAGGATGGTGGCGTTTCTCCTGATGCTATTTGCGTGTTAAAGAAAGGCGTATTACTTCGCTCACAGCTTATGCCCGTGGTCGATGGTTCACACGTCCGACTTCCCTCCTTCAAGGAAACGACCCTAACCGGGCAGCCTTTAGTCAAGGATGCCCTTCTTGCCTTTTACCGTCGGCTGATTGATGACGTGATGCCGTTACGAATGGAGAACATCGACCTCGATGGTTACTACTCTCACGGAGACCTCGAATGATGGCTAACAAGTCGCTCGACACGGAAACGCAACTGCAGGCTGCGGCTTCGCCGCGTGTGTTGCGTTCCGGTCAGCTCCAACGTTCGGCGGCCCCCGAGGCTCCGCTGTGCAGCGGGTGTATAGCCTCAGGACGAAGGACTCATCGGATGAATGGAACTCGAAGAGTCCTGCGGGCGTCGCCGTGACGACAAAGAAGCAAGCCAAGATTCTGGATCGTGTGTACCCGCGAAATCTGCATCGGATACTGCAGGGATTGTGGGACAGCAAGCCGTTCTTCCACGGCCGGCCGAACGTGGAGCTGCCAACAAAGGCAGTGTTCGACGAGATCATTGACGTCTGCTACCACGCGAGCATGCTAACGGAGGAAGGTCGGCCGACGGTATTCCGCATCGTCTTCCTCGACAGTCAAAGCGCGGTATCACCACGGGATGATGACGAGCTGCCGCCGGTCGGGCGATACCTGCTCAAGGGGCCTGTTCCATTCACTCCGGGGGAGCTTCGGCGGCTGGCCCCGGTGGCTGACCCGCGGCGGGTACTGATCGCGGTTGAGCAGTCCGGCGGACGGCTGCAAATCTACGGGTTATTAGATGTCGGCATGGCGCTGTGGGAGATGGCCCGGCACGAGCGAGTTATGGGAACCTCGTCGCCCGATGCCCTGGTCGTGACGTCCACCCGACCTGGCGAGCTGAGCATCTCTCGCGGGGACAGGTCGGTGATCCGGATGCGCGACGGGGGGATCGTGTCCGCGGCGCAGAGCGTCTTGCTAAAAGGGCCAGTGGCCGAGTTTTTCGATGCGGCGTCCTGGTTATTCATCCACAACGCCTGTCAGCTATCGGGCATAGATCAAGACCCCGCCGAGGACGACGGGCTGAGCTTCGCCCACCAGTCATTTATCGAGATGGTTCTCTTGTACACAGCCGAACTCAAACACGGCGGCACGCTGCTGTTCATGCCGGAGGAGATTACACATGAAGACTCTCGCCTGCTAAGCCGGGCGTCGATCAAGTACGTCTTGCCCAGCACGCGACCGCAAGACGCTCTGATGTCGGCAATGGCGGCGAGGCTGAAGCGCAACGCCTTGGCGGAGAAACTGCAAAATCGGCGAACGGTGAACGCGGAAGAGCTGGAGCAGCTGGATGCGCTGGCGTGGGATCAGCAGAACTGCGAAGACGTGGCGAGGGATGCCGCGCGATTCATCGCGTCGCTGACAGCCGTTGATGGTGCGGTGGTGTTAACCGACACATTGAGAATCATCGGCTTCGGGGCGGAGGTCACGGCTAGCTTTTCAGGAGCAGACAAGGTGTACGTTGCGCACACGGCGGAAGCAACCGACACGAAAGAGGTACGGTTTGCGGAATACGGTACGCGGCACCGATCGACCTTCCGGTTCGTCGCGAGCATGGAACCGTCGGTGGGGTTCATCATGTCTCAGGATGGCGGGGTTAAGGCGGTCAGGCAGGTGGGATCGAAGCTGGTGATGTGGCCGTACTTTCAGATTGGCTTTACCACGGCCTTGTCGTAGGCATCCGAATGCCACAACAATGCTTCTGTTTGGCTTGCGCAGCCGTCGTCGTTCTTCGGGGTGGGCGGTGCGGGGGGAGTGGAATGCTTGGTGGGAGCAACAGCAAAGGTGCTAACTAAAGGCCGCGGGCCAGGTCGCTGGACCGGAGCGGCCGAAGCGAATCTCCATGGTTCCACGAGTGTTACGCGGCGGCCCGGTCAACGCCAACCTTACGCGCCGGTCGACCAATTCACACCCGCTCCGATGGACTGGTTTGTGCCGGCGACCTTCTCCAATTGGTCGGCTGCTCAGGGTCGGAAGCGGCCATTCGCTGCGTGCAGTCCATGGCGTCCTTCATCACGTAGACCTACAAGCCCTTTGGCTGCCGGGGTTCGGCCTTCGTCGGCGTTGACCCTCAGCCTGTCATGGCGTGGTACGCCACTTCGTCCATGAGCTTATCGAAACGTCCGAGGTCGACCTTGTCGAGTTTCACAATCCAGCCCGCACCCAGGGGGTCGTCGTTGACCAGGCCCGGCTGTTCTTGCAAGGCGGGGTTGACCTGTGCAATCTCGGCATCGAGTGGCATGTACAGGTCGGAAGCGGTCTTCACTGACTCGACGATGCCGATGACGGTGTTTTCGTCTTGCGGGCCGCGTGCGGTGACCTCTACGGCGACGATCTCGCCGAGCGTGTCTTGCGCGTGACGGGTGATGCCGGCGGTGGCCTGTTGACCGCCATCCATCCGGATCCAGAAATGCTCGGTGGTGTAACGGATCACAGCTGTCCTTTCTCGGCCAGGGTGCCGTCGAGGTGAATGGGCTCGCCCAGGTTCAGCATCAGGCGATTGGCCCAGGCGAACAGGGCGACCGCGTGCACCAGGTCCAGAATTTCGACATCCGTCAGGCCGGCGTCGCGTGCGTCGCGCACATGCTCGGCATCGAGCTGCGCGGGCGACAGCGCCAGGGCGGTCGAGAAGCGGACAATGGCGCGTTCACGCTCGCTGGTGCCGGCCGTCAGCGGGTCTTCAAACACCTGGGTGATGACGTCGTTGCGCTTGGCCAGTTGTTCGAAGCGCTGCGCGTGCACCGATGCGCAGTACACGCAGCCGTTGAGACGCGACTCCACCGTGGCACCGAGTTCGCGCTCGGCCCGCGGCATGCCGCCCGGTGCGAACATGATCGCGTTGAAGGCGATGGAGCGCTGCAGCAGCATTTCGGGCTGGTGCGCAAGCAGGAGAAAGTAGGCGGAGCTCTTCGCTTGCGGACTCATGGCCTCCAGTGCAGCCATCTGCTCCGGTGTGGCGGCCTCGGGCTTGACCGGCTCCAGCCACGGTGCCCACTCGAGCACTTCATTGGTGAAGCCTTTGATGCGGATGACATCACTCATGCGGGCATCTCCGCGGCGGCCATCGCGCGCAGGCCGGCTTGCAGCCGGATCTGGTAGGACAAGAAGGCGATGAGCTGGCTGACGGCGACGACGGCCGGTGTGCTCAGGCCTGCCGCGATCAGGGCACCGACCGCTTTGCGGTCCCCCTCGATGGGCTTCTCGATCAGCGTGCGGGTGAAGCCGAGCAAAGCACGCACACGTGCATCGGCGGCGATGACCTGATCGGCCCCCTGGTCGACCGTGCCGACCAGGGCGGGGTCGGCCCCTTCGGCCTGTAGCCGTTCGCGGTAGTGTTCGGCCAGGGCGACAGCGCCACTCAGTCGGCAGGCATGCAGCGCGACGAGGAGCCGCTCGACCACGCTGATGCCCGTCACGGCAGCGGAAAACATGGCTTCGTAGCTGCCCTGGGTGGCGGCGACGATCTTGGGGCGCTGCTGCCGCAGGCTGTGCAGGGGCTCGCCGGTTGCCAAGGGCACGGTGTGATCGATGACGTCGACCGTCGCCGAAGTGGAGGGGGTCATGACAGTGTGGCCTTCATGGGGTAGTGGTTGTTTGGCAAGGATTCGGCGGGCACCCATTCGTCGCCCAACAACTCGGGTTCGTCGTAGGCCTCCAGGTTGGCCAGATGCTGCTCGAAGTCTTCGCAATAGAAATGGCTGGCGATGCCCGCAGCCAGCCGGCGTGCGCCGTCGCTGATGTTGGGGATGTCGCCGGAGACAGCGCCATGCGACAACGTGGCGGGGTAGCAGAAGCAGTGCACGCGCGACAGGCCGCGGCAGTTGCCAGGCGTCTTTTCCCGGAATTCGAAGCAGGGCCCCAGGTCCGGCGAGTCGGCCAGCTCCGGGTCTTCGTGACCGCGCGGGGGCTGGAAGCGATCCGCCCACACGCGGATGTGGGGCGCGATGGTTGCGTATTCGGGGCGGGAACTCCAATCGGTGCGAAAACCAGTGGAGGCGATCAGGAAGTCAAACTCGAATTCACCCTTGGGCGTCCGGACGAGCAGGCCGTCATCGTGACGCTGCACGTCCAACACGGGGCAGTCCAGTTGGAAGTGGGCATTTGGATGCCGCGATACGCGCAGGGTGCTGCCGCGTGGCGGCGGCACCTGGGAAGCATTGATGAAGTGACGCAACCGCCATTTGTCGGCGTCGGGCAAGTCATGGTGACCCTGGGTCAGCCCGGCCACGCTGGCGCCCTTGCCTTTGTTGATACGCGGCAAATCTTTGCGGCGGATCAACAGATGCACGCTGTGGGCGCCCGCCTCCAGCGCCGTCGCAGCGCTGTCCATCGCGGAGGAGCCGGCGCCAATGACTGCCACCCTTTTGCCGGCGAGCGTTCC
This sequence comes from Ramlibacter sp. WS9, assembly GCF_003797765.1. Classification (GTDB taxonomy): domain Bacteria; phylum Pseudomonadota; class Gammaproteobacteria; order Burkholderiales; family Burkholderiaceae_C; genus Ramlibacter. The sequence goes on from NZ_RKMB01000002.1 coordinate 147,972, forward strand.
GTAGTCCATCGCATCCGAGGAATGGGCCCACAGCGTACGCGGCAGCGCACTCACGAAGCCAGGCACCGCGGGCCCGCCCAGGCCGTCGCGGCCGGTGGCCAGCACGACACGGCGCGCCAGCAGGACGCTGCTACCCGCCGGGGTTTGCAGGTCGAGGTGCACCAGTCCGTCGGCCCGAGGCACGATCCCGGTGACGGCGGTGTCGTTGCGCACGTCCACCCGCATCACGCGCCGGTACCAACGCAGGTAGTCCATCCACTGCAGGCGCGGGATCTTGTCCAGCGCCGCCCAGGCCGCGTGGCCGAACTGGGCCACGAACCAGGCCCGGAAAGTGAGCGCGGGCAGCCCCATGGCAGGGCCGGTCAATTCCTTGGGCGAGCGCAGGGTTTCCATGCGGGCGGTAGTGGCCCACGGACCTTCGAAGCCCTCAGGGGCGCGGTCCAACACGACCGCCTTGATGCCCTGATGCGCCAGCCCCACCGCAGCGGACAAGCCCGCTTGCCCGCCGCCGACGATGGCAACATCGAGGACGGAGCTACCTTCGTGTTCGCGTGCCTGCATCCAGGCCCGCGGCGGCAGGCCAAGGCACACGAGGTCCTCGGCCAGGCGCTCTTCCAGTGCGGTCAGGCCGGTGAGGCCGGTGGGTCCGGTGTGAGGGCTTGAGGGCATGGCGGACGGGTTCAGTTCAGTTGGATGGAGGCAGCCTTGATGACTTCTGCCCACTTGATGCGGTTGTTGTGCACGGTCTGCTTGAACTGCGCCGGCGTTTCGATGCGCAGGGTGTTGCCTTGGCTTTCGAACCTGCTGCGGATGTCGGGCTGCTGCACCACGGCGGCGATGGCTGCATTGAGCTTGTCGACGATGGCGGGGTCGGTGCCAGCGGGCGCGAACACGCCGAACCAGATGGAGCTGTCAAACCCTTGGGCACCCGGCACTCCGCTGGAGGCGATGGTCGGGACCTCGGGAATCGCAGCCACGGGTTTGGCGGTCGTCACGCCCAGCAGGCGGACCTTGCCGGCCTTGTAGTGCGGCAGCGCGGTCTGCACCTGGCTCATGACGCAGCAGGTTTCACCGCGCACCACCGAAGTCAGGGCTTCGGGGCCACCCTTGTAGGGCACATGCGTCATGGTGAGGCCCAGCCGCGCATTGAACTCGGCAAAGGCCATATGGGTGCCCGTGCCATTGCCGGTGGATGCGAAGTTGTACTTGCCCGGGTTGGCCTTGATGAGTGCCACGAATTCCTTGAGCGTGGTGGCGGGGACGATGTCGGGGTTGACCATCAACACGTTGGAGACGTCGAGCACGGGGGAAACAGGCACGAAGTCGGCTTCCACATCGAAGGTGAGCTTCTTGTACAAGGCGGCGTTGCTGCCATGGGTGGCGGCAGTGCCGAACGCCAGGGTATAGCCATCGGCTTTGGCTCGCGCCACGTATTCGCTGGCAATGTTGCCGGCTGCCCCGGATTTGTAGTCGATGATGATCGGCTGGCCCAGGCTCTGGCTCAGGGGCTCCTGGATGGAGCGTGCCACCACGTCGACGCCGGAACCGGCAGGAAAACCCATGATGAGCGTGATGGGCCGCGTGGGCCAGGATGCAGCAGGTTGCGCATGGGCGACTTGAAGCGCCATGGCCGCGCAGGCGGCGATGATGGCGGCCATCGGGCCGCGATGGAACAGGGTCGAGGGCAGCGTGAACATGGGTTTCCTTCGAGGAGGCGATGAACGGTCGGTCATATGTTAAGCGCGAGCCCGCCCTCCAGGCTCCACGCGCGCCCGTGGCCGAGGCGGCGAAGGGCGCGAGCGGCTTGGGCACTGCGGTTGCCGGAGCGGCAATAGAAGACGACGTGCCTGTCGGGCGAAGCGAGCCACCGGGGCAGCGCGTTCACCAGCGTGGAGAGCGGAGCCGACTGGCGCTGCACCGCGGTTTCGAACGCCGGGGCCAGTCCCAGCTTCTGTTCAAAAGCCTCGCGCACGTCCACCACGATGCATAGTTGGCCATCCGCGGCGATCTTGTCGAATTCGCGGCGTGACAACGCGACCCGCTCGTCGCGGGAGCAACCTCCAACCCCCTCGGTGCGGAGCGTGCTGGCGAAATGATCGTCGTGGTCATGGCCCGGCAAGAGCAATGCGTTCTGTCCCGTTGCGTTGCCGAAGGCGCGCAACGAGGAGCCGGGCATGACGGTATCGCCGACAAATGCAAAGACAAGGTCATCGCCCCGATGCAGCAGGTACATCGTCGAATCCACCGTGTGCCCGGGAACCCGAATGCGGCGCAAGCGGTGTTGACCCAGCGCGATCGACTCCTCGCCGATCGGCCATCCGAGCGCATCGCGCTCGCCGCCGTGACTGTGGGTGTCGAGAACCGCAACAAGGGTGTAGGGGTTGCACTTGAACCAGTTGGCGATGCGATCCTTCAGTTCCGGCAGCGGGTCGATCACCACGCAGCGGCGGCTGGGAGCGTCCGCCACAAGATAGCAGCAGGCCCCGTCGACGGCAAAGCGCGTGACCAGTTCCGGTGGCGCAACCGACGTCGCGGCTGCAGCCGGCAGGAGGCAGCTGGCTCTGGCCGATTCGCCGCAATCGCGGATGCGCGTGCAGGCGACCGCAATCGTGCCCGCGTCGACGTCCGGGGCGAATGACATCCGGATCGCCGAGGCTGTTTGCCACTGAGGCAAACCCATGGCTTCGAGCACGTGGCTCGGCGCAGCCTGCGACGCACTGCACGCGGAGCCGCCGCTGACCCGCAAGCCCGCGGAATCGAACAGATCGAGAAGCAGCTTGGAGCCGAGCCCCGGCACCGAAAAATTGACGGTGGTGGGCAAGCTGTTGTCCAGCGGCGCGTTGAAGACGACGCCGGGAAATGCGCCACTCAGTGCGGCCACCAATTGCTCGCGGTAGGCCGCGAGCGTCGCCGACGGCTGCAAGAGCTTTCCATGCTCCATCTCCGACAGCACGGCACCGAATGCGGCGATACCCGACATGTTCTCGGTGCCGGAGCGCCAGCCCTCCTCCTGGCCGCCGCCCGTGAACATCGGGGTGAAGGGCGCGCCTTCGCGTACATACAGGATGCCCACGCCCTTGGGTGCGAACAACTTGTGCCCCGACACCGGCGCATAGTCGATGGGCAGATCCGCGAGGTGCAGCGGCAGTTTGCCCAGCGCCTGCACGCTGTCGACGAGCCAAAGTGCTTGGGTTCCTTCGAGGACGGCGGCGATGCCCTCCAGATCGCTGATCACCCCCGTCTCGTTGTTGGCGGCCATCGTGCACACCATGGCCGCTTGCGCCACGTGGTCCGCCAGCCAGCCTAGGTCGTGGCGGCCGTCGCGTCCAACGGGAATGGCTCGAAGCTGCAGCCCCAGGCCGAGGACGGCGTTCCAATGCGCAAGCGCTTCCGGCACGGCCTTGTGCTCGGTGCCGCCATACAGCAGGAGTGTGGGACGCGCCGGGCCTTCCGAATGTCGCACCGCCGCCAGGGCGGAAAGGACTGCGGTGTGAATGCCTTCGGTCGCGCCGCTCGTGAAGAACAGGCGCCCCTGCGGCGCGCCCATCACGCGCCGGGCGGCGGCCCGGACGGAGTCGAGCACGGCTCTTGACCGCAACCCGGCGCTGTGTGTGCTGCTGGGGTTCGCGAAGTCATCGGCCATGGCCGACACCGCAGCCCGCTGCGCGCTGGCGAGCACCTGCGTCGTGGCGTTGCAATCGAGGTAAATTTCCATTGGACTGATTCTTCCAAATGGGGTGTGGAAGATTTTTGCGTTGTAGACTGGAGAATCGGTCCTTTGTAGAAGAATCTTCCACGCCATGCCCGCCCTCAAACTCGATGCCATCGACCTGAAGATTCTCGAATCCGTGCAGCGGGACGCGGGCCTGCAGATCTCGGAGCTGGCCGCCCGCGTCGGTTTGTCGCAGACGCCTTGCTGGCGCCGGATCCAGCGCCTGCGCGAGGCCGGCGTCATCACGCGCAACGTGATGCTGGTCGATGCGCAAAAGGTCAATGTCGGCGTCACCGTGTTCGTCGCGGTGAAAACCAGCACGCATACCGAGGCGTGGTTCAAGCGCTTCAAGAGCACGGTGGAGCTCATTCCCGAAGTCGTCGAGTTCTACCGCATGAGCGGCGACATCGACTATCTCTTGAAGGTGGTCGTTCCGGATATCGCCGCGTACGACCGCGTCTACAAGCGTATGACGGCCGATACGGCGATTTCCGACGTGAGCTCGAGTTTCGCAATGGAGGAACTGAAGTTCACGACGGAATTGCCGCTGACCTACGCCGGCTGACGCTATCCGACCGCGATGAAGAGCGGCGCCGATACCGCCCTGAGCGTGTTGATCGTCGCCTTCATGGCCGGCGTGACCGGACGATTGCGGGCGGTGGCCAGCACCGTCCTCACCTTGAATTCTTCGCCCAGCGAACGCTCCACGAAAGTGCCCTCGGCGAGCTCGCGGTAGATCGACAGCCGGGACACGATGGCGGCCGCGCGCCCGGCCGCGATGATCTCCTTGGTCATGTCGATGTCGTCGATCTCGTAGGCGGCATTCAGCTGGATCCCTTGCTTGGCCGCCCACAGGTCGATGTGCCGGCGCAGGCCTTGGCCGGGGCTGGGAAGGCGCAGCGGCAGGCCCTCGAAATCCGACGGGACGAACCCCTGCGGCGGAAGGGGAAAGTCCGGCCGCGCTGCCAGCACCACCCGGGCGGCGCCGAGTTCTTCGAGCACAAGCTGTGACGATATGCCCACGTCGCTGAGCACCCCGATGTCGACCTGCGCGTGAAGGACCCACTCGTAGATGTAGCGCGAATTGCCGCTCACGAGGCGAACGCGCACATCCGGGTACTCGGCGGCCATGGCGTCGAGCAGGCGCAGCCCGGCGGCACGGATGAACGATGGAGAAAGGGCAAGGTCGACCGGGCCGGCGGGTGTGCGGTCCTGGGCGGCGGCATTGGCCAGCGCTTCCTGCAACTGCGTGAGAAGCGGCCGCACGCTTTCCCGCAACCGCTCGCCTGCCAGCGTGAGGCTCACGCCGCGGCCGTGCCGGTACAGCAGCGGCGCACCGCAGGCTTCCTCGAGTTCCTTCACGTGCCGGCTCACTTGCGATTGAGGCACGCCAAGGATGCTGGCCGCGCTCGAGAGGCCACCCGATTCCGCGACGAGCAGGAAGGTTTCCAGGATGCGGGTTTCCATGTGGGTCTGGCCCACGTGCGGCGGGCACGCCGATCTTAGCGCCCCCTGCCTGTTGCCGGTGCGTGGTCATCGGTTGGCGTTCACCCGCGCCAGCAGGCCGTTCACCGACTCGGCCGGCAACCGCAGCGCGAAGATCAGGTCGTTGGCCGCGACGAAGTCTTCGCCGACGATCAGTCCCGCCATCGTCGCGATGGCTTGCGTCGCGGGCGCCGGCACCTGGGCCACGTGGCTGAGGGCCAGGGTGAAGACGAGCCCGTAGGGAACGTCCTCCGAGAGGAAGCGCGTCTGCACGTCCGTCGGGCCGGGCGGGCCGCCGCGCTTGTCGTGCAGTTCGGCGGCGATGTCGGCGAGGTGCTGCGCCTGTGTGTTGAACGACTGGGCGAAGTGCCGCTCTATGGTCCGCACGCGCAGGCCGAAGGCGCCCGCCACGGCCCTGCGCTCGGCGTCGAGCTGCTCGATGACGGCCGCCACGCGCGGCGTCATGAAGTGGTACTGCGGCCAGTTCTCGCCCCGCTCGATCCGCGTCCAGTTGAACAAGGCCAGCGGTGCGTGCACCACCGGATTGACGTTCGTGAGGGCAGTGGCCAGCGCGTTCTCGTCGGTGGTGAAGCCGTCGCCGAACAGCGCTTTGCACGTCGTCAAGGCCTGCTGTTCGCCCGAATGCGGCAGGCAGGAAACCCCCAGCGAAGTACGCCGCGTCATGATGCGCACGTGCGCCGCGGATTGCCGGCGAGCGGTCAGCACGGTGGTGCCGAAGCTGGCGACGGTGATGGACACCCCGCGCGTCAGCGCCGCCTCGTACAGGTATAGCGAGGACAGGGATGCCATGGAGCTGACGATGACCAGCTGGCCCGCACGCAGGTGCGGCAGCAATGCGTCCATGACCGCGCGGTGGCCGTTCAGCGGCACGGCCACCAGCAGGGCGTCCGCCTGCGCCGCAAGTTCGGCTGCACTGTCCGCCACGCCCACGTGCACGGCCGCTTCCAGCACACCCGACGACGTCAGCGCTTCCTTGCGCAGCACCTGCGCGCCGTTGCCGCGCGGTGCCCACAGCGTCACCTCATGGCCGCGGTGAACCATCCATGCCGCACTGGCGAGCGCGATTGCGCCGCAACCGACGATTCCAACCTTCACTCGATGTGCCTCACTCGCCCTTGATGTTTCCCTGGCGGGTGACGCGCTCCCAGCGCTGCGAGTCCTCGGCGATCACCTGGGCGAAATCGGCGCTGCCGGCGCAGGTGGCTTCCGCGCCCGATTCGCGCAGGCGCCGCTGGGTTTCGGGGAGGCGGCAGACAGTGAGCACTTCCGCGGCCAGCCGGTCCTGCATCGCCTGGGGCGTCTTGGCAGGGGCGAGCAAGCCAACCCATACCGGTACCGCGAGCCCGGAGATGCCGGTGGCCTGCTGCACCGTCGGCACGCGGGGCAGGTTGGCGATCGGCGCGGTCGTGAAGCTGGCGAGCACGCGGGCCTTGCCACCCTCCACCATCGTTTCGATCGAGGCGGCGCTGGTCACGATGGCGGCCACCTGCCCGCTCAGCAAGTCAACGATGGCCGGCGCCGCGCCCCGGTAGGGCACGTGCGTGAGCTTGACGCCGGATGCCTGGGCGAGCAGTTCGCCCGTCAGGTGTGAGACCGTGCCGTTGCCGGTCGACGCATAGGTCACCTTCCCGGGTTGTTCCTTCGCGGCCTTCAGCAGGTCGGGCAAGGTGCGCCAGCTGCTCTCGGTGCGTACCGCCACCACCATCGGCGTTTCCGCCACCATCGCGATCGGCACGAAGTCTTCGCGCGGCCGGTACGGCAGTTTCGACAGCAGATTGGGGGCGATGGAGATCGCGCCACCGGTGGCGAGCAGGAGCGTCGTTCCGTCCGCCGGTGCCTTGGCGACCGCGTCGGCGGCGATCACGCCGCCCGCGCCGGCCTTGTTCTCGACGATGACCGTCGTGCCGAGACGGCTCGCAAGATGTGTCGCCAGGTACCGGCCGATGATGTCCTGCGCCCCGCCGGGTGCGAAGGGGACCACGATCTTGATCGGCCTGGCAGGCGCCTGGGCCATGGCTGGCGCGAATGCGAACAGGGCTCCAGCGGCGAGCCCCGTGACGAAGGTGCGTCGCGCAAGACGGCGGGGAAAGGCAGGGAAGCGATCCATCGAGGGCACCTGGTTGTTGCGAGTCAGGGCAGTATTGACGGAAACCGCGCGCCGATGAAGGCCAAAACTCGGATGACAGCTATCCAGAGTGCGAGCGCGGGAGTTCCTCTCCTGCGGCGCGGGCAGTGACTTGGCAGGGGAAGACGTGGAAGATGACGGCTGCAATGGGTCTATGGTGTTGAAGAACTCGCCCGGACGGCGCGACCGTTTGAAAGATTGACGGCGCACTGCCGAAACCGCAATCGGGTCGACGGCTGGTGGAGCCCTTCATAATCAAGGCCTGCCCCCGCTTGTCTGAGATGCCTACCTTTCGTCATGGATAAATTCTTGCTGCAACAGCAGGTGCTGAATCGGCTCGCTGAAGACCTGCTGCAAGCCGAACAGGCAGTGCGGGCGGCCCATGAAACGGCGACCCACGAAGAAAACATCGCCGAAAACAAATACGACACATTGGGACTCGAAGCCGCCTACTTGGCCACCGGCCAAGTTCGGCGCGCCGAAGCCATCCGTAAGGCGCTGGCCAATTGGCGCCAATTCCGCCCGCCTTCCTACGACGTCAGAAAAGGTATACAGCTCGGCGCGCTGGTCTGCCTGGTCGATTCCGACGACAAGCAGCAACACCTCTTTCTCGGCCCGGATGGGGGCAGCATGAAGTTGGTCAGCGGCACTCAGCTGGTTCAGGTCATCAGCGGCGAAGCCCCTTTGGGCAGGGCCATGCTGGGCAAATGCGAGGGTGATGAGGTGTCGATACAGGTCGCTTCAATCCGACAGCAATTTGAGGTGCTGCGGGTTCATTAAGCCGTGAACGACTCCTGGGGGTCGAAAGCAGCCATACTGCTTTCATGTCCATCTCCAGCAAGGAGCCGCCATGTCCAAGCACGTCTACAAAACCGTCGAGCTCACCGGGTCGTCGCCTGTGGGCATTGAAGATGCCGTCACTTCCGCCATTGCCAAGGCGCACGAAACCGTTCGCAACATGCAATGGTTCGAGATCGTCGAGACACGCGGCCACATACAAGACGGCAAGGTCGCCCACTGGCAAGTGACGATGAAAGTTGGATTCACCCTTGAGTGAGAGCTGAATTCTGATTGGCCCTGGTGCGCACGAGGGCCGCTTTCGGCCAGAAGCGGGCCTCCATGGGGCTGCGCGGAAAGCGGCTGCCTTGCGGTCGAGGTGAGCCAAGTCGCCACGCGAAGACTCCGTCAACGGCTAGGTGGCCATCTGAGCAGCCACGGTTCCCGACTTCGTGCGGTGCGAAACCGAAGACCTAGCTCGATCATTCCAATAAGCATTAGAATGACAGAATGAAAAAGCGAGCGCTCAAGGATCTGCTGTACGAGCAAGTCGCCCGCATCGGCAAGGCAGTCGCCAGCCCCAAGCGGCTGGAGATGCTGGAAGTGCTGGCCCAGGGGGAGAAAACTGTCGAAGCTTTGAGCGTCGAGCTGTCGATCGACGTGAAACTGGCCAGTGCGCACCTGAAGGCGCTGCGCGAGGCGCGGTTGGTCGAGAGTCGGCGCGATGGTAAGTACATCTGCTACCGGCTTAGTGGCAAGGATGTCGCCGCGCTTTGGGTGAGTTTGCGCGAGGTTGCGCAGGAGCACCTGCTGGAGCTGCGCATGGCCGTCGACCAGATGATCGCGCAGCCAGAGAAGCTTTCCGGTGTCGGTGGAAAAGCTCTGATGGAACAGGCCAAGCGCGGCGAAGTCGTCGTGATCGACGTTCGGCCGCATGAAGAATACGAGGCCGGCCATCTTCCGTTCGCGCGGTCGATGCCCGTGGCCGAACTGGAGCAGCGGCTTTCGGAGCTTCCGCGCCGACAAACGATCGTCGCCTACTGCCGCGGGCCCTTCTGCATGCTTTCGGACGAAGCGCTGAAGCTGCTGCGCGCGCGCGGCTACAAGGCCACGAAGATTCTCGATGGCGTGAGTGAGTGGCAGGCAGCCGGCTTGCCTCTGGCGAAGTAGCGCGCAGAAGGGAGCCGCCATGTTCTTCAAGCAACTTACCGCCAAGGACGCGTCGCTCTCCTACTTGTTCGGATGCATCGGGCACGGGAAGGCGATTGCCGTGGATGTGGTTTCGGGTGACGAATCCTGGTTCGCCGAACAGGCTGCGGCGCTGAGGGTAAGCATCGGCTACGTCGTGGACACGCATCTGCACGCGGACCACTACTCCGGTGGACGAGCGCTCGCTGCACTGGTCGGAGCGCCGTATTGCCTGCATGAAGCGGCGCGCGAAGTGGTGGATTTCTCCTTCGAGCCGCTGCGCGATGACCAGGAGCTGGACATCGGCAATGTGCAGGTCACGGTCCTCCACACGCCTGGGCACACGCTGGAGAGTGTCTGCCTGCTGGTCAAGGATCTGCGCCGCGGCGATGCGCCTTGGTTCGTGGTCACGGGAGACACGCTCTTCGTCGGCGCTGTGGGCCGGCCCGACCTGGCGGGGCGCGAAGCCGAGATGGCCGGCATGCTGTACGACAGCCTGCACGACAAGCTGCTGAAGCTGCCGCCGGAGCTTGAGCTGTTTCCCGCACACCAGGCAGGCAGCGCGTGCGGCGTCGGGCTTTCCGGCAAACCGTCCTCCACGATCGGATTCGAAAGGCGCTGCAACGCGCTGCTATCCCTTGACCGGGAGGCGTTCGTCGCCGCGCTGACTTCCGAGATTCCGCCGCGGCCCGTCGGCATGAATGCGATCCTGGCCGCCAATACCGCGGCCTGAAGCGATGCAGCTGCAGCACGGCATCCGGCCCAATGCCGGCCAGTTCGTCCATCTGCTGTTGCAGGTGCTGCTGGTGGGCCTCACCATCGGGATGATGCGGACCGTGGTGCCCGCGATCGCCGAGGCCGAATACGGCGTGCCGCGCAACTCATTCCTGCTGCTCTCCGCATTCGTGCTCGCCTTTGGGGTCGTCAAAGGCGTCCTCAACTTCGTTGCAGGGCGTCTCTCCGAACGCATGGGACGCAAGAAGGTGCTGCTGCTTGGGTGGCTCGTGGCCGTGCCGATCCCGGTCATCGTGTGGCTTGCGCCCAGTTGGAACTGGATCGTCTTTGCCACGATTCTTCTGGGGTTCAACCAGGGCTTCTGCTGGTCGATGACGCAGACCGCCAAGCTGGACATCACACGCGCCGACGAGCGCGGGCTGACGCTCGGGCTCAACGAGTTCGCCGGCTACGCGGGCGTCGCAGCGGCCGGAATCGTGACGGCCTACATGGCCGCCGGGTTCGGGCCGCGCACGGGACTCCTGGTCTTCGGCCTGTCGGTGATCGGCGTGGCGCTGGTGCTGACCGTGTTTGGCGTGCGCGAAACGCTGCCGTGGGCGCACGCCGAAATCGCCGCACATCACGGTGTGGATCCCGGCCGGCCCACACCGCGCTACAACGCAAGTGTGTCGGTGCAGCCGACCACCCGCGAGCTGTTCGTGCTGGTGTCATGGCGCGACCGCCGCCTGGCCGCGTTGAGCCAGGCTGGCCTGGTCGAGAAGTTCGTGGATGCGCTGGTCTGGGTCTTCTATCCGGTGTACCTCTCGCAGCGCGGCCTGACGCTGCCCCAGGTGGGCTGGGTCATCGGCGTGTACGGCTTCGTCTGGGGAGGCTCGCAATTGTTCACCGGACGCCTGTCCGACCGGATAGGCAGGCACATGCCCAACGTCTGGGGAATGTGGCTGTGTGGCGCCGGCGTGGCCTTGATGTTGGCGGGCGCGGGGGTAGCATGGTGGTCGATGTCGGCGGCAATCACCGGCTTCGGGATGGCGTTGCTCTACCCCAATCTTTCCGCCGCGGTTGCAGACATCTCCCATCCCTCGTGGCGCGGGACTGCCATCGGCATCTACCGTTTCTGGCGCGACTTGGGTTACGGCGTAGGTGCACTCGGCCTGGGCCTGGCAGCACACTTCAGCGGCGCGATGGACGCGGCCTTCGTCTTTGTTGCTGTCTCCATGGGCTTGTCCGGCCTGGTGCTTTACCTGCTGGGCGAGGAAACCCACCCACTGCTGAATCCTGCGCCGGCAGCCGAGGCGCAGCGCAACCTGGATCACGGTGCGACATGAGTACACCCATCTACCTCGACTTCAACCCAACCTCACCCGTGGCGCCGATGACATCGCTGGGTTCCCGGTCGCCAAGGCCCTGCACCAGAGCCTGCAAGCGCTGGCAGTATTCCGGATGCTCGGTGCCGCACCAGCGGTCCCACCAGGTGAAGTACAGCCCGTAGTTGTGCCGGCCATAGGCATGGTGCATTTCGTGGTGCAGCGTGGTGGTGAGCCAGCGCCCCCACCAGCCGGCCAGCCAACTGCGCGGCAGCAGCTCGATACCACTGTGCCCCATGACGTTGCGCAGCACCATCCAGATCATCCACAGGAAAAGGACGGCTTGGTGGGCCGGCACGACGAGCAGCACGACGGGGAGATAGAGCGCCTGCACGAGGGCCTCCGACGCCGAGAACGAGTAGGCGGTCCAGGGTGTGGGCGCCACCGACAGGTGGTGCGTACGGTGCAACCAGTGGAAGAGTCGCGGTTGGTGCATGAGCCGGTGCGTCCAGTAGAACCACGCATCGTGCAGCACGATGAAGACGAAGAAGCTGGCGATCAGCCAAGGCCAGCCATACCGGTCCACGTCGAAGTAGAGCTTGCTGATGCCAAGTTGGTAACCCACCCAGACACAGGTGCCGACGAGGGAGAAGATGAGCACCGTGCGCATCGAGCGGGCGAATTCGCGCAACTTCTGTCCATCGGCAAGAGGCCGTATTCGGACCAAGCGACGGCGCAGCCATCCGGCCGAGGCCACGTCCAGGATCGCGACGATCGCCCCCGCGCCGACCAGGTAGCGCATCAGGTCCATGAACCAGATGAAGGGCCAGGCCGTGGCTGCGGTGAAAATCAGCTCGTTGAAGCAAGTCATGGGTGATTCCGGTCGGTTGAAGTGCCGTCAATCTAGGAAATCAGCCTTGCACCGTCTTGCCGGAACCCTCGGATGCTTGCCGTTTCCTGCAAAAGGCCTGAAATTGAGGTTTTCGGCGAGATGCCACCATGACCAGCCTGCAGAATTCGCACGTGGCCATGCCTCTTGACGTCCTCCTTCGTACTGCCGGCGTGGCGATCGCGCTGGTATTTTTGCTGGTCATCGCCGTGCGCGGCGGCTGGCGCCAGCGCACCGACTTGCTGCTCATGGTCGCGTGTGCGGCTGCGTACCTGGTGTGCTCGGCCCCGACCAGGCCCTGTTGCGGCACGCCGGTCGCGCTGCCGGTCCTTCTGGGGGCGATCACCTTTCCATTCGCGCTCTGGCGGCTGGCCCGGGTGGTACTAGACGACGAGCCGCGCATTGCGCCTGTCGCATGGGTGGGCCTGCTGATCCTGCTGGGCAGCGGATGGCTGGCGGCCAGCGACTACCTTGAGATCCCCACTTCCGCCCGCATGGCCGCCGCCGTGCTGAACAAGCTGGCGGGGTTCGGTTTCCTGGGCACCGCTTTGTATCGGGCATGGAGCAGCTGGGACGGAGACCTCGTCGAGCCGCGCCGGAAGCTCCGATGGGCCCTGATTGCCTATTTGGGCGCCTACGGCTTGATGATCCTGCTCGCCGAGGTGTACCTGCTCGGCGAGCGGCCACCGGATTGGCTCGATCTGGCAAATGCCGCGGCAATCGACCTGACCATGCTAGCCACACTCGTCTTCCTGGTTCAGCCAAGCCAGGCGGCGATGGACACCCTTTTCGCTCCCAAATCGCCTGAGCCGCCGTTGGCACCAAGTGCTCCCCCGCCTGATCCCGGGGACGAGCCGCTACTCGAGCGGCTTCATCAGTTGATGGACGGCCAGAAGCTCTACCGCGAGCCTGACCTCTCGGTGGACAGTTTGGCCAGGCAAGTTGCTGTTCCTGAATATGTGCTGCGCCGGCTCATTCACGAGCGGCTGGGCCACAGGAATTTCGCGGCGTACGTCAACGAGTTCCGGCTGCAGGAAGTCGCTGCGCGGCTCTCCGATGCGCAGCTGGCGCGGCGGCCGATCCTGACGCTGGCCCTGGAGGCGGGCTTCGGCTCCATCGGCCCGTTCAATCGGGCGTTTCGCGATCGTTACGGAGTTACGCCCACGGCATTCCGGGTTGCGGCAATGCGTGGAGACCGCGCGCCAGGCGAGGGTTCGACGCAGACCCCCGCCGGCGCGACTTCGCCTTGACGCGATTTCGTCCTCAGACCTTGTCGGCGCGCAGCGAAATGCTCTTCACGCCGAACTTCTTCGTTGCGCCCTGCGCGTTGTCGGAAAGGAAGCGGTACTCGTCGTTGATCTGCTCGGCCACGACGCGCAGGCCGGCCGTCTCGATGGCGTCCTTGTAGCGGGCGGCCTGCCAGGCACCGCCGATACAGGCGGCCCACAGTGTGGTGTTGCAGGTGATGTTCTCCGGCAACTGCGCGTCGGTCACGATGTCCGCCAGGGCCAGCTTGCCGCCGGGTCGCAGCAGGCGGGCGATCTCCCGGAACACCTGCGGCTTGTCGACGGCGAGGTTGATCACGCCATTGCTGATGACCACGTCGAAGCTGCCGTCCTCGAATGGTGCGGCGTCGATGTAGCCTTTGACGTAGGTCACGTTGCGCACGCCGTCGCGCTGGCGCAGGCCCTCCGCCTTGGCACGCTGCGAGTCCGTCATGTCCAGGCCGATCACGGAACCCGTGGGGCCCGCCAGCAGGCTCGCCACGAACGTGTCCATGCCCGATCCGCTGCCGAGGTCGAGGATGCGAGCGCCTTCCAGGTCGTCGAGCAGGTGGAAGTAATAGCCGACGCCGGCGAAGGAGTCGATGGATTCAGCCGGTACCTTGTCGAGGTCGGCCGAACGGTAGCCCAGCCGTTCAGCCATGGTCCGTCCCATTTCGAAGTGGAATTCACCGTGCGGATGCTCGGCAACGTCCTTGTACATGGCCTTGACCTTGCCCTCCAGCTCGGCGCGATCGACTTGTACCGTCATGATGGTCTCCTATGGGAATGCAGGTGTCAGAAGCTCAGGCTTGCCGCGCCGCGCAGGAAGCGTTCGTGAATCACGCTTGCGCCCGCGATGGTCACGCCTTCGACGAAGTCGGACTGCTCGTAGCCGCGTGCTTTCACGCACGGTGTGCAGGCATAGAGGGCGCCGCCGCGCGCCACGAAGTCGCGTACCAGATCGGCCAGCGGCTCCAGCGGCTTGACTTGCGTGGTGTCCGCCGCCTTCTTGCGCACGATGTCCACTGCCGCGCTGGTCAGGAAGACCGCAACCTTCAACCCGTTGGTGATCCCGCCGTTGGCGATGGTGAAACCCACCGAAGAAACTTCGTGATCGATGCCGTGCGTGATGACCACCACCAGTTCTCTGCTTTCGTCTGCCATTTCGTTGCTCCTTGAGGAATGGAGCAATTCGTACAGCGAATGGCGTGCCAACCTGTCTGAAGTCGCGCTTCTCCTCTGAAACCACGCAGTTTGGCCCGCGAAAGAGGCGGCTCGTCCATGTGCAAAACAGCATGGCCCATGTCTGTTTGGATATGACGAATCTGCTGGCGCCGCGCAGCCGTAATCATTAGACTTTGATCGAGGTGACCATGGATACAGTCCGAGAGTTGCAGTTCGGTCCGGGCATGCGCGTCGAGCGCCTGGCCGAAGCGGCATTTCTGCTCGCCGCGATCTTCACGCAGGACGTGCGCTTCGCGTACGTCACGTTCATCCTCACGCTGCTGCAGGCCGTGTCGCCGCGGTGGGCGCCGGTTGCTCAGATCGTCGCGCGGTTCGCGCGCTTTCGCGGCCAGCACCGGATCGGCGACATGTACTTCGACCTGGGCGGGAGCCGCGGCGCCTGTGCCATTTCGGTGGTGGTGCAAGGCGTCTGTCTCGGGCTGATTGCGGCGGGTTTTCCAATCACTGGGTTTGTGCTCCTGACGGTGCCAACGGCCTCGTTTCTGATCGCGCCGACATTGGGTTTCTGCGCAGGCTGCTGGTTCTACGTTCTCGGACGCGACCTGGTCGGCCGTCGCGGCTGGCTGAAAGGAGGTTTCGATGATCACCACGACATCAACATCGACGGCGAAGAGTCCCGCGATCAACCTGAATTGCGTCCTACGGCGCAACGTTGAAACGCAGCCCTACGGGCGCTGCAGCGTCTGCACGCTCGAGCTCAAGCAATGCCATGCGTGGCAATCCAACGGCTGGAGTTTTGCGCTGGTGGCGCTCGCACTGTCCCTGACCCTGATGCCTTCCGGCTGGCCGCAACGATTGATTGCCCTCGCGCTGCTGGGCGTGATCGTTTGGCAGGGCCTCGCCAACCATAGGCGTACCGACGACCTGATCTTCGGCCAGCACAAGCTGATGGCATTAACGCAGGAGCTGCGTGGCAAGCAGCTCGTGATCGAGAGCCAGAACGAAACGCTCGCCGCGCAGGTCGATGCGCGCACCTCGGAGTTGCGCGAGTCGAACATGCGCCTGGCCGCCGCCAACCTGGAACTGCTCGAACTGGACAAGCTGCGATCGGCGGTGCTGTCGAACGTGTCGCACGAGCTGCGCACACCGCTCACCGGCATCCTCGGCTCAGCACAGAACCTGCGCGACGGCCTGGCCGGCGGCCTCACGACAGCGCAGCAGGAATACGTGGGCATGATCGAGAAGGACAGCGGCCGGCTGATTCGCGTCGTCAATGAGTTGCTGGAGTGGGGGAGGCTGCAAGGCGGGCACATTGAACTGCATCGCGCAGCCGTGCCGCTGCAACCGATGCTGGCCGAAGTCGCAGTGCTGCTGCGCCCCGTCGCGGACCGCAAGGGCGTGCAGCTGTCGATGCCCGATGGCGAATCGACAGTGCATGTTCAGGCCGACGCAGACAAGCTCAAGCAGATCATCATCAACCTGGTGGACAACGCCGTGAAATTCAGTCCGCCGCAGTCACGAGTTGATGTCCGCGTTGAAGCAAATCGGCAAGCCGTCAAGATTCTGGTGGAAGACCAGGGAGCCGGCGTGCCGCTCGAAGACCGTCCCCATCTCTTCGAGCGCTTCTACCGTGGCCATGGCGCCGAAGCCGCGGCTGGAAGCGGCCTCGGGCTCGCGATCGCCAAGAACCTGGCGCGCCTGCATGGCGGTGACATCGCGCTGCAATGTGGCGCGGCGCCAGGAAGCGTCTTTGTCCTGAGCCTGCCGATGGAGGCCGAGGCATGAATCGCATCGTCGTTGCCGACGACGATGCGGGCATCGCACGCATCCTCAGCGACCGGCTCCGGGACGCAGGCCACGAAGTCGATGTCGCGCGCGACGGCGTCGAAGCCTTGCGCATGGCCGAAGGCGCCGACTTGCTGCTGCTGGACCTGGAGATGCCGCGCATGGATGGGCTCACCGTGCTCGACAGCCTTCGGAGCCTGCCGGCTGCGCCCCTGGTCATCGTGATCACGGCGCACGGCGACATGGCCAAGGCCGTGCGCGCCATGCGCGCCGGCGCGTACGACTTCATCGCCAAGCCTTTCGATTCGACCACCATCCAGCTCGTGGTGCAGCGAGCGCTGGAGACGCGGCGGCTGAAGGCCCACGTGCATAGTTTGCGCAGTGAACTCGGGCGCAAGCACTTGTGGGTGCGCGGCAGCGACCCCGCGATGGCGCGGATTGCCGACACGGTCGAGCGCGTGGCGCCGAGCAATGCGACTGTGTTGCTGCTGGGCGAGACTGGCACCGGCAAGGAGGTGATCGCACGGGCCCTGCACTTGCAAAGCAGCCGCGGCGATCAGCCTTTTCTGGCCGTCAATTGCGCTTTGCTCAAGGGCGAGCTACTGGAGAGTGAGCTGTTCGGTCACGAGAAGGGAGCCTTCACCGGGGCCGATCGTGCGCGCGCGGGCCGCGTGGAGACGGCGCGCGGCGGCACCTTGTTCCTCGACGAGATCGGTGAGATGTCGCCGGCGCTGCAGGCCAAGTTGTTGCGACTGCTGCAGGAGAAGGAGTACGAGCGTTTGGGAAGCGATCGCACCCTGAAAGCCGACATCCGGGTCGTTGCCGCGACACACCGGGATCTGGGCGCGGCGATTCGCGAAGGCAGCTTCCGCGAGGACCTGTACTACCGGCTGAAAGTCATCAGCATCCGGATTCCGCCGTTGCGCGAGCGGGCAGGCGACATCTTGCCGCTGGCCGAATGGCTTCTGGAGCAGCATGCCGCTGAAGCAGGGCGAGCAACTCCGAAGTTGACCGAGGAGGTGCGCCAAGCGGTGCTCCGCTACAACTGGCCCGGCAACGTTCGCGAATTGTCGAACGTGATGCAGCGATGCGCGCTGCTTGCCGGTGATGCGGTTTCGCTGTTCGATCTATCCGAGGAATTGGTGGGCGGAGCATTCAGTGACGCAACACCAGTAGCCAGCGCCGAAGAGCTGTTCGAACTGCCGTACAACGAGGCAGTCACGGCCGCACGCCGGCTGATCGTTCAGCGCGCTCTCGAGCGTGCGGGCGGCCATCAGACGCGTGCCGCCGAGCAGCTTGGGGTCACACAACCATATCTGTCAAGGTTGGCTAAGCAGCTTGGCTTGCGCCGTGATGACGCCCAATGAGACGAAGGCGCTCGTGACGCAGGCATCGGCATCGGCTTAAACGCGCGCAATTTTGCGCGACGCCAGAAGCGACTTCGGCGGACAGTGCTCTGGGTGCAGTCGGCATACTTGTTTCCGAGATAACAGAACTGAGGGGACTGTTCATGGAGGTGCGGCGGCTCTATCCCGACGTGCGGGAAGTGAGAGGTCTCTCATGGCTTTACCACTTGCCGGGGTACGGAAGTCTCTTCGCAAAAACGTATGCGGTTTCGGTACGACCAGCCACCGGGCGGGTTCTTGCTGAAGCGACTGGCGTTAGTAGCGGCCACCGCCGTAGCCGCCATTGCCATAGCCAATGTCCGCGCGCTTGGCTGCCTTGAAACCGTCTGCGCCGTACCCGTCCCGGCCACGTCCTTCTTCACGAGGGCGGGCCAGGTTCACGGTGATCGAACGTCCATCAACGGAGACGCCGTTTAGCGCCTTGATGGCAGCCTGGGCGACTTCCTCAGAGGCCATCTCGACAAAACCGAACCCTTTGGAGCGGCCGGTTTCACGGTCCATCATGACCTTGGCGGAGGAAACGCTGCCGAACTCGGCAAAGTTGCTTTCCAGGGTCGAGTCGGTCACGGAGTAGGGCAGGTTGCCCACGTAGATCTTGCTGCTCATGGATGAGCCTTTCTCAATGAGGCGCGCAGCAACATGCCGCGCGGTGCACAACGCCGGAGAACATCGAGAGGGACTCAGACAAAGACGCGGGGGTTGCAAGTCCGCCGGTGGGGAAAGTAGTGCCTTGAAGTGCGACGATCTGTTCAACGTCTAGCAGACCCGCAGGTTAGCACGTTATGCACTTTCCTGCAGAGCGCGGCTGACGATCGCCGATTGCGAGTCCGTTGGCGCAATGTCAGCGGTCAGCGTGCGCCCGACAGTATCCAGCGTGCGAGCTGCTTCGCCTCTTGGTCATTGATGGCCGGCCGCTCGCTCATGTCGGGCATTCGCGCGGAGCCAGACATCGGGCCCAGGTGGGCGGCGCTTCCAAGGCGCATTACGTCGATGAGCTTTTGCTGGGGATGTGTCACCGTCTTGTACGTGGCGCTGATCTTGCGGAATGACGGTCCGATGGAGTCCTTGTCGACGGCATGGCATTGGAGACACTGCTTCTCCTGCGCGAGCTTGAGGCTCGCGACGCTTTGCCCGCACGCAAGCGTGCCAAACAGGAAGGCTGCGGGGGCGAGGATGGCATGCTTCAAATCGGGCTCCGGATTGGATCGATGTGTCTAAGCTTAGCTGCCGGCAACTCCGTGGGGTTGACGCATATCAAGGGAGGGCAAACAAGGCGTCTGGCTGTAACCTCGGTACGCTGGCGGAATCGGAATCTTGCAAGGATCCACATGACATCGAAATCGATATTCGCGATGGCGCTCGCGTTCGGCTGCCTCACATTGGCGGTTCAGGCGGAGCAGACAGCCAAGTACAACGGCTGGTGTGACGCTTCCGCCGCCGTCGCTCTGGACGACGAACACTTCGTCGTCGCAAACGATGAGCACAATGAGCTTCGCATCTATCGCCGCGGCAAGCCGGATGCCGTCGGATCCCCCGTGGACCTTGGGCAGTTCCTCGGAACGAAGAAGCAGGAATCCGATCTGGAAGGGGCGGCGCGAATCGGTAACCGTATCTACTGGATCGGGTCACATGGCCGGAACAAGAATGGGAAACTCCGCGAAGAACGCCACCGCTTTTTCGCGATGGAGATGGGGCCGGCGCGGCCGCCGTCGCTCCAACCCTTAGGCAAAGCCTACACCGGCCTGTTGGACGACCTCCTCGCCGCCGAGTCGCTCAAGCCGTATGACCTCGCCACCGCCTCGACGCTTGCTCCGGAATCGCCCGGCGGACTCAACATCGAAGGGCTCGCGGCCACGCCCGACGGGAAGCTCCTGATCGGTTTTCGAAGTCCCGTCCGGAACAGGAACGCGCTCGTCGTTTCCCTCGAAAATCCTGACGATGTCATCAACGGGCGCGCCAAAGCGCGGCTCGGTTCTCCAATACCGCTCGATTTGGGCGGTGCCGGTATCCGCAGCATCGAACTGGTCGGCTCCAGCTACTGGATCGTGGCTGGCCCGCCGGCGGACACCGGTGATTTCGCGCTGTTCCGGTGGTCCGGCAAAGCAGCGGATCGTCCGACGCCTATTGTGGGTATTGATTTCAAAAAGTACGGCCAGTTCCGGCCGGAAGCGCTGTTTGCGGTTCCGAATACAACACTGGTGCAGATTCTGAGCGACGACGGCGGGGTCAAGGTGGGCTCGATGGAGTGCAAGGACCTCGATGCGTCGAAGCAAACATTCCAAAGCATCACGATTGACGCCACCAAGCAGTAGCCGTTGCACAGGAGCCATCATGCGTGTGCTGTTTCACAGGGTCGTATCGCCCTATCGTCGAAGCGCATGAAAAACAGCGCATCCGTCAGCTTGCGCGACGTACGCGAACCCCGCGTCGCATCCATCGCTGCTGGATCCTCAAGCGTCCGCGAAGTCCGCTACCGGCCAGAGGCGGACGTCACGTCTCGCGCGGCGGATCGGTTCGGAGGCCAGCCACAGCGGCCGCCTCAAGCGTCATGCGTGCCTGAAATGCGCCATAGTTGGAGAAGTGAAGATGCTGGTAGATCGTCGTTTCTCCAATCTTGTGCAGTACGGGAAGCACCTGCTTAGCGATGGGTTTGCGCAGCCAGCCGAAGTGCCCGCTGGCGCGCATGACTCTGATCACCTTGTCCGAAAGGAAGACGTTTCGCCTGGCGCCACGGAGAATGAGACCGTTCAGCTCGTCTAGGTGTGCCGAGTCAAGGTCGCTCGCCATTAGCTGACTCTCGCCGACAGTTGGAATGTGCAACAGTTCGACGAAAGCCACGCGATCTGCGTGTTCCGGTCCGAATCCGGTCCTTGCGAAGTTGCGGTGATAGAGTTGGCCATCACCCCTGTAGTCGGCCAAAAGAAATGGGTGGTGCACCTCGTGACGGTGCCAGAACGAAACGCCATTTTCGTGGTACTCGATCACTCGTTGAAAGAAGGTACTGCTTTCGATCTGAGCGTCATAGTTCGCATCTAGCCCCACGAAGACAAATTCCGCATTCTCCGGTTGAGCCCCTTGGTAGGGCTTGGCGCGGAACATCTCGGTGAGTTTCTGACTGGGGTGTGGCTGGTACACCCCGGCAGCTTAAAAGGAATTTTTGTGGCGCGCCAGTGGCGCAACCGGCCTGTCTCCTCCCGTCGCGTTTTCAAATCATGAGTGATGCTGGGCCATTCGTGGAAACGTCTGACGAGGTCTGCAATGGGTCGAAAGCAGCCATACTGCTCTCATGTCCATCGCCAGCAAGGAGCCGCCATGTCCAAGCACGTCTACAAAACCGTCGAGCTCACCGGGTCGTCGCCTGTGGGCATTGAAGATGCCGTCACTTCCGCCATTGCCAAGGCGCACGAAACCGTTCGCAACATGCAATGGTTCGAGATCGTCGAGACACGCGGCCACATACAAGACGGCAAGGTCGCCCACTGGCAAGTGACGATGAAAGTTGGATTCACCCTTGAGTGAGAGCTGAATTCTGATTGGCCCTGGTGCGCACGAGGGCCGCTCACGCAGCCGACCTTTCAGGCAGCAAAGCGTCCAGCACGAAACGTGTCGGTCCGCCGGCGCCCCGGTCGCTGACCGCGAGACCGAGCTGCCGCCACAGGGCCGGGGTGAGCGTGCGGAAGGCGATGCGCGGATCAAGCGCGTGTTCGTCCGGTTCCTTCGGCAACAGCGCCGCTCCGTAACCTGCGGCGACCAGCGTCCTGATCGCATCGTTGTAGTTGAGCTCGATGCACGGCCGGCAATGGACGCCGGCCGCAGAAAACCATTCCGCGGTCAGCTTGTAGAGACGCGTGGAGGCGTCGTTCATGATCAGCGGGCGTTGGGCCAGCCACTGCGCAGTCAGCCGCTTCGGTGCTTCCCAGGCCGCCGGTAAATAGGCGACGACCGCCTCGCGCCTCAGGGGTGTGACATGGACGCCCCGCACAGGCGGCTGCGGCAGCGCGACGACCGCCAGGTCCAGGCTTCCCGCGGCGAGCCGGGCCATGCTTTCGTTGGAGGTGAGCACCTGCACGTTCACGTCGACGCCGGGATGGTTCCGGGCAAGGCGTTCGAGCGCGGGCGGCAGCAGGTGCGCAATGGCGCCCGTCGAGGCGCCCACCCGCACGCGGCCTGTCTGGCCGGCGAGCTGGCGTCGAACATCCTCCACCGCGTCGTCAGCGTCCGCCAGCAGCCTGCGGGCACGCGCGATGAACTGCTCTCCCAGAGCCGTCGCTTGCGCAGGCCCCCGCCCGCGAACGAGCAACTGGCCACCCAGGCGCGACTCCAGTTCCGCGATCTGAACGGTGACGGTGGGAGCCGCCAGGTGAAGGGCGCGCGCGGCACTGGCCAGGGACCCGAGATCGGCGATGGCGACCAGGGTGCGCAGATGGTCAAGGCTCAGTTCCCGCATGCCGCAAGTTTAGCTTTTCTTAATTTCAGCTTTCCTATATTTAACTGGAGCAAATTGGCTCATGTCCCTACGATCGCACGCCATGGACCTGAATATCTTCATCGACGGCGACCAGGGCACCACCGGCCTTGATCTGCAGAACCGGCTCCGCAATGGAGAATTCCGCATCAGCACCTTGCCGGCAAACGTGCGCAAGGACGCGGCGTCCCGACGGGCCGCGCTCAACGCGTGCGACATCGCCATCCTTTGTCTTCCCGATGCCGCGGCGCGCGATGCGGTGGCGATGATCGAGAACCCTTCGGTGCGTGTCATCGACGCCAGTTCGGCTCACCGCACCAGCGCGGGCTGGGTCTACGGCCTGCCGGAGCTCGATGCACGGCAGCCCGAACGTATCGCTGCCGCATCGCGAGTCACCAATCCGGGCTGCTATCCCACCGCGGCGGTCGCCCTGCTACGGCCGCTCACGGATGCGGGCCTGCTGCCCACCGGCTATCCGCTGGTCATCCATGCCGTCTCAGGCTATTCGGGGCAAGGCAGGGCGGGGGTGGAAGCGCACGAGGCCGCAGCGGGCGGCGCAGGGGCGCATTCGTTCAAGGTTTATGGCCTGGCGCTCGAGCACAAGCACGTACCGGAAATCGAGGCCTATGCCGGCTTGACGGAGCGGCCCATCTTCGTGCCGGCGTATGGCAGCTACCGACAGGGCATCGTGCTCACCATCGGGTTGCATGCGCGGATGCTTTCCGGCGATGTCTCGGGTGCACGCATCCACGAATGCCTTGCGGAGCGATACCGCGATGCGGCGCATGTGCGCGTGCTGCCGATGTCGCCTGCCGTGCCGTTGACCGAACGGGATCCGCAAGTCCACAACGGCACCAACGAGATGAGCCTGGCCGTTGCATGCAATGAGCGCACGGGCCAGATCGTCTTGAGCGCGGTTCTCGACAACCTGGGCAAAGGGGCGGCAGGCGCCGCCGTGCAGAACCTGCGATTGATGGCGAGCGCGTCGCGGTGAGGTTCTCGCAAAATCAAGGATGCCAAGTCGCCCGCAGCGCAGTGGCCGGCATGGCGCCGAGCGCTTCCCCTAGCTGCTTCGCTGCAAGAACCGTCGCGGGCGCGTAACGCACCAGCACCGGCGTGGTCAGCCTTTCCACCGGCCCCGCAGTGCTGACGGATCCCAGAACGGCACCGTAGCGTCCTCGCACGGCGGCCGATACGCTCGCGAACATCGGGTTCCGCTCGCCGCGGGTGATGTGGAAACCGCGCCGGCGGATGCGCTCGTTGAGGTCCCCCGGTTCACCCAGGGCGGCCAGAATCACCCGGCCGGCGGATCCGCGGTCCAGGGGAAAGACCTCGCCCGAGCGAATCCGGCTGTGCACAACGGCCGTTCCCTCGCAACGCATCAGGCAGCTGCGCAGGTTGCCTTCGAAGACGAAGAACGACGCGCTTTCTCCGGTGGCCGCACTGAGCTGGCGCAGGATCGGTTCGATGGTGGAGTCCAGGTCGAACTGCGCCTGGTAGCGCGATCCCATCCACCCGACCGCGGGGCCGAGACGCCAGGCGCCATCTTCGCGCCTCACCAGGAAGCGGGCTGCAGCCAACGTGCGAGCAAGCCGCAGCACGGTGGGCTTGTGCATGCCCGTGCGGCGTGCCAGTTCAGCGAGGGGGAGGTAGAGCTCGTCGCCTTCGAAGGCGGTGAGGATAGCCAAGGCACGCGTGACGGCCGCGACGTTCTCGTCGACTGCACGTGCCGAGCCGCCTGGTGGCTCATCGGCGAGCAGCCGCTTCGTGGCAGGCGCCGGCTTGATCCTGGACTGCTGCGGCATGGTGCGAATCGTATTCCACTTTGCCGCACCGTTACGGCAGGCGTAACGCATTGCCGATCCACGGCCTTTGTTCGGATCATGCGCTCCTCGATCCAGGAGACACGTTTCATGACCAGCATGCACATCGGCCGTCGTGGCTTCCTTGCCTCGGCGGCTGCGTTCGCCGCGTTCGGCGCACAGGCCCAGGGCGCCCCCCCTGTGCCCATCCGGATGGTGATTCCATTCGCCGCCGGAGGTGCAACCGACGTCCTGGGGCGGGACCTCGCCAAGGCGATGGGCGCCACCCTGGGGCAGCCTTTCGTCATCGAGAACGCCGGCGGCGGCGCCGGCGTGCCTGCCATGCAGAAGGTGACAGGCTCGAAGGCCGATGGCAGCACGCTGCTCTTCGCCGCCTCAGGCAACATCACGGCGCAGCCGCTGCTGCAAAAACCGCGCGTGGACATCCTGACCCAGCTCACGCCGGTGGGGATGATCGCCACGGCACCGCACGTGCTGGTGGTCACGGCGAAGATGCCGTTCAAGACGCTCGCGGAGCTGGTTGCGTATGCCAAGGCACATCCGGGCCAACTGAACTTCGGCTCTGCGGGCATCGGGGGATTGGCGCACCTCGGCACGGAACTGTTCGCGCGCGCCGCGCAGATCGACATCAAGCACGTGCCCTACCGCGGGGCTTCGGCGGCGACCACGGACCTTGCCTCCGGCCAGATCCACGCGATGTTCGGAACCATGCCTTCGTTCACCGGCATGGTCCAGAACGGCCTGCTGCGCGTCATCGGCCTCACCGCCCCCAGCGCCGCAGCACCTCTGAAGGGGATCCCCTTGATCTCGAACACCGTTCGCGGCTTCGGCTACAAGAGCTGGAATGCCATCTTCGCGCCGGCCGGTGCGCCGGCGCCCGTCGTCGCGCGCCTCTACGCGGCGATGAAGAAAGCGTCGCTCGACCCTGGGGTGGCCCAGCGTTTCGAAGAACAGGGGGTCGACATCGAGCTTGCGGACGCGGCCGAGCTCACCGACATGATCCGCAGGGAGACCGGACTGTGGGACAAGGTGATCCGCGAAGCAAACATCCAGGTGAACTGATCTGCGTATGTCGCAACGGAAATTCCTGTCGTTGCGGGATTTCGAGACAAGCGCTCGCCGCCACCTGCCGCGCCCGCTCTTTGAATACATCGCCGGCGGAGCGGAAGACTCGGCATCGCTGCACGAGAACCGCGCCGCGTTCTCGGAGTTCGGCTTCGTCACGCGGGTGCTGCGCAACGTGTCCGGCCGCAGCCAGGCGGTCGACCTTCTCGGACGGCGCTACGCATCACCGTTCGGCATCGCGCCGATGGGCATCAGTGCGCTCAGCGCGTATCGCGGTGACCTCGTGCAGGCCCGCGCGGCGGCGGCCGAGGGCGTGCCGATGATCATGAGCGGCTCCTCGCTCATCCCGCTGGAAGAGGTGATCGCCGCGGCCCCCGAGACGTGGTTCCAGGCTTACCTGCCGGGCGAGACCGCGAAGATCGAGGCGCTCGTCGACCGCGTCGACCGTGCGGGCGTCAAGACGCTCGTGCTGACGGTGGACACCGCTGTGCTCGCGAACCGCGAGAACAACATCCGTGCAGGCTTTTCCACGCCCCTGCGTCCCAGCTTGCGCCTGGCGTGGGAGGGGCTCACCCATCCGCGCTGGATGATCGGCACCTTGCTGCGGACGATCGCCCTGCACGGCATGCCGCACTTCGAGAACTCGTATGCGACCCGTGGTGCCCCGATCCTCTCGTCGCGGGTGGCACGCGACTTCGGCGCCAAGGATCACCTGGACTGGGAGCACCTGGCCCTCATCCGCCGCAAGTGGAAGCGCACTCTGGTCGTCAAGGGCATCATGAACCATGAGGACGCACGCAAGGTGCGCGACACGGGCGCCGACGGTCTCATCGTGTCGAACCACGGCGGCCGCCAGCTCGATGGCACGGTCTCGCCGCTGCGCGTGCTGCCCGAGGTCGTCCAGGCGGTGGGCGCCGACTTCCCGGTCATGATGGACAGCGGCATCCGGCGCGGGACGGACGTCCTGAAGGCACTCGCACTCGGGGCGAAGTTCGTGTTCGTGGGCCGGCCGTTCAACTACGCGGCCGCCGTTGCCGGCGAAGGGGGCGTGCGCCATGCGATTCGAATCCTGGCCGACGAAGTCCAGCGTGACCTTGGCCTGCTCGGCCTGATGTCCATTTCGGAAGTGCAGCGCGCAGAGCTGCGCGACCTGGCCTGCCGCAACCCTCCACGCCGGTGACGTCCTGGTGATCGGATTGCCGATCGAGCCTGCCGCGACCGCCAAAAGGGCACGCTCACTTCTCCCGGACTTCACTCTCACTTCGCAGGCCGTGGCGATGCTCGCATCACCTTCACTCCTGACGAACGGCGATGCACAGCCCATCCCATCGACGCCTGCGCGTCTGCCTGCTCAATCCAACCCACACCGCCATCGGTAGCCGCATTCCAGACGACCATCTGCCGCCGCTCGGCCTGCTCGCGGTCGGTGGGCCGCTTCTGGACGACGGCTTCATCGTGCGCCTGGTCGATGCGGACCGGCTCGGCCTGAGCGCGCAGCAAGCGGTGACCGCCGTGCTCGCGGAACCGGTCGACGTCGTGATGATGGGCCACTCCGGTTCGTCGTCCGCGAACCTCACCGTGCTGAATCTGGCTTTGCGATTGAAGCGGCTTCGTCCGGGCCTTGTCATTGTCTGCGGCGGCGTCCACCCCACCTACCATTGGCGTGACGTGCTGGCGCAGTGCCCCGCGATCGACTTCATCGTGCGCGGTGAAGGCGAGCGGACCACGCGCGATTTGCTCCGGCTGCTCGAAGCCGGTGAAGATTGGCGCCACCTGCCCGGAATCGCCTGGCGCGAGACAGGCGGTCCAGTGGCGAGCACCAAGGCGCCGATGCTGGAGTGCCTGGACGACTGGCGGGTGGGCTGGGAACTCGTCTCCCATGCCGACTACTCGTACTGGGGTGGCCTGCGGGCGGTGGTGGTGCAGTTCTCGCGCGGCTGCCCGTACCTTTGCAACTACTGCGGCCAGCGTGGGTTCTGGACGCGCTGGCGGCATCGCGACCCGGTTCGGTTTGCGAAGGAGCTGGCGCGCCTGTATCGGGAGCATGGCGTGCGGCTGATCAACTTCGCGGACGAACTGCCCACCGGTTCACGCAAGGCCTGGCGCGCCTTCCTTGAAGCGCTGATCGCAGAAGACGTCCCGCTCACGCTCGTCGGGTCCACACGCGCCGGCGACATCGTGCGCGACGCCGACATCCTGCACCTGTACAAACGCGCGGGCGTCATCCGCTTCCTGCTGGGCATCGAGAGTTATGACGAGTCGACGCTCGCGGCGATTCGCAAGGGCACGACCGCCAGCGAAGACCGAGAAGCGATTCAGCTGCTGCGCCGTCACGGAATTCTCTCCATGGCTACGTGTGTCCTCGGGTTCGACGAGAAAGGCGATGCCGATTTTTTCCGCACGCTGAAACACCTGCTGGACTACGACCCCGATCAGATCCAGACCTTGTACGCCACGCCGCATCGCTGGACACCCTTCTACGACACGGTGGCAAACCGGCGCGTGCTGGAACCTGATCTGCGCAAGTGGGACTACAAGCACCAGGTGCTTCAGACGCTGGGGGTGCCGGCCTGGCGGGTTTTCGCGTGGACCAAGTTCATCGAGCTGGCCGTGCAACTGCGGCCGAAGGCGTTGCGGCGCACACTCTTCAACAGCGACCCGGATCAGGCGCACGCGATGCGATGGTACGCGGCGATGGGCCGGCGGGTGTGGTTCCATGAAGTGGCCGAGTTCATGTTCCGCCGCAGGCACTTCAAGTTGCCGCCGGTGCTGGAAGCTTTCGCCGGCAAGTCGTTGGCGAGTGAGGAATACGCCATGGTGCTGCCCCGCACGCGCCGGCCGGCGACTGCCATCATTCCGCTTCCAGTTCAGGAGTCAGAACGCCGAAGGCAGTGCCCCGGCCTGGCACCTGTCGGCACTCCCGAAGCCCACACCGCCGTGCCGTTGACGATGACGTGCTCGATGCCAAGCGCCGGCTCGGTGGGCGCAAGATAAGTGGCGCGGTCGATCACGCTGCCCGCGTCGAACACGGTGATGTCCGCCGCGTGGCCCACCCTGAGTTCGCCGCGGCCCTGCAGGCCGAAAGCCATCGCGGTGGCGCCTGTCATCTTCCGCACCGCCACCTCCAGCGGGAACAAGCCCAGCTCACGGCTGTAATGTCCCAGGACGCGAGCGAAGGTGCCCCACAGGCGCGGGTGCGGGTAGCTGTCGGCGGAGATGCCGTCCGAGCCAATGATGGTTGCGGGATCGGCCAGCACGCGCCGCACATCGGCCTCGTCCATCATGAAGTACATGCCGGTGCCCGGCATCACCCGGCCCAGTGCCTCCTCGCGCGAGCAGTTCCAGCGCACCGCCAGTTCGGACAGGCGCGCGCCCGCGCAATCGGGCATGGTGCGCGAGCTGGTGATGATGATGTCGTCGCACTGCTGCAGCCGCTCCAGGCGCAGGAGTGAAGATGACGCCGTGTAGGGATAGCAGTCCTGGCAGATCTTCTGCGTCTGCGACAGCAGGCGCAGCTTGTCCAGTGTCTGCACCGTGCGGCCGAAGTTGGCGGCCCCCATGACCTTGTGGTGCGAAACCACCAGCGGCACGCCCAGCGCGGCGGCGATCGCGGCCGACTCGTCTATCGCTTCCATCACGCCATCGCCTTCATTGCGCATGTGGGTGGCATAGACACCGGCGTAGCGGGCCAGGTCGGCGCCGACGGCGACGATCTCCTCCTGTGTGGCTGCAGCGGCCGGGGGATAGAAAGTTCCGGTGGAGAGGCCCAGTGCACCAGCCTGCAGCGCGGCCTGCACGGCCTGGCGCATGGCGAGCGCTTCCTCCTGCGTCGCAGGCCGCCCAAGGTCGCGCACATGGCAAACGCGCAGGGAGGTGTGGCCCACCAGCGACGCCACGTTGACGCTGGCCGGATGAGCCTGCAACTGGTCCAGGTAGGCGGCGAAATTGTCGAACTGGTACTGCGGAGCGACATCGCGCAGCGGCAGCGGGGGAACAGTGCCTTTGCGAAACGGCGCCAGGCTGTTGCCGCAGTTGCCATTGATGACAGTGGTGACTCCTTGCGAGATCTTGGCCTGCATGCCCGGGTCTGCCAGCACCGCACGGTCGTCGTGGGCATGGCTGTCGATGAAACCGGGCGCGACCACCAGGCCCTGCACGTCCAGCACCTGGCGTGCCTCGCACCGCCCAGCTTCACCCACGAAGGAGATCGCGCCGGCTGTCACACCCACATCCGCCAGGAAGCGCGGCGCTCCCGACCCGTCGATGACCGTGCCGCCGCGCAGCAACAGGTCCACGCGGGAAGGCAAGGCAAGCTCAGTCAAGCTTCACTCCGGCATTGCGGATCACAGCGCCCCATTTCTTGACCTCGCTGTCGATATGCGTCTTGAAAAACTCGGGCGTTCCTCCCAGCGCGACCTGCCCCAACTGCGCGAATTCGGCTTTGGTCGCAGGCGCCTGCAGCCAGTTGTTGATCTCGCGGTTCAGGCGCAGGATCACTTGCCGAGGCGTGCCGGCGGGCGCCACGATGCCGCCCCAGGCCACCACCTCGAAGCCTGCAACGCCCGCCTCTTCCATGGTCGGCACGTCGGGCAACAGCGCCGAGCGCCGTTTGCTGGTCACAGCGAGCGGGCGCACCTTGCCTGACTGGATGGCGCCCACCATGGACGGCAGGTTGTCGAACATGAAATCGATCTGCCCGCCGATCAGGTCGGTCTGCGCCTGCGGGGCGCCGCGGTAGGGAATGTGGTTGAAGCTGATGCCGGCCTTCTCCTTGAGGATTTCGCCGCTGAGGTGGCTGGTGGTGCCGTTGCCGCCCGAGCCCATGGCCAAGCGGCCCGGATGGCTCTTGGCATAGATGATCAGGTCGCGTACCGAGGCTGCCGGAAAGCCCTGGCGGACCACCAGCACGTTGGGGACCTGCGAGAGGACGGCCACAGGCGCCAGGTCCTTGTCGGGGTTGTAGGGCATCTTGGCGATCAGGCTGCGGTTGATCGCCATGGTCACGATGTTGCCAAAGCCCAGCGTGTAGCCATCGGGCTTGGCGGTGGCCACCGCCTGCATGGCGATGGTGCCTGCCGCGCCGGGGCGGTTCTCGACGATCACCGATTGCTTGAGCTTGTCCTGCAGATAGTTGGCCAGCTTGCGGCTGGTGAGGTCAGGCGTGCCACCGGCGGCCGAGGGCACGATCAGCTTGATGGACTGGGCAGCGGGCCAGTCTGCCGCCAGGGCGGTGCTGGCCAGCGTGCTCGCTGCCAGCAGCAGCGCAAGGGGTGTTTGAAATTTCGGCATCTGCAACTCCAACGTTCTGTTCGTGATGGGCAGCCCCTGCGGGCGCCCTGAATGTCAGGCATGCGCGCCGGCCTGTCCAACGGAATAAACGCATACCCTCCTGCATTTATTTCATGCCCCGCGCACCATGTTTTTCATTGCGGGCGCCCGGATGCCATGCCAATATCGGCCGCACCCGCCATGAAATCTCCAACGCAGCGGCACCTGCCCTCCATCGTCAACCTCAATACCTTCGAGGTGATTGCGCGGCGCCTGAGCATCACTGCCGCGGCCGATGAACTGAGCCTGACGCAAAGCGCGGTGAGCCGCCAGCTGTCGGACCTGGAGGGCTTTGTCGGCGTTGCACTTTGCCGGCGCACACCCAGCGGGTTGGAGCTGACGGCCGACGGCGCCGGCTACCTGCGGCGGGTGCGCACCCTGCTGGACGAGCTGGAGTCAGCAACCATCGCTGCCTCGATGGGCTCCATGCCGGGCAAGGTGCTGCGCCTGTCGGTGCCCCCCACGTTCGGCACGCTGTGGGCCATGCCGCGGCTGTGCGCATTTGCCGCTGCGCACCGGCAGATCCAGCTGGATGTGACCACACATACCGGGCCGATCAACATGCGTGATTCGGGGCTGGATGCGGCGATCATCTACTGCGAGGGACCGGAGCCCGGCTGCGTGGCGGACCTGCTGCACCCCTTGCACTCCTTTCCTCTTGCGGCGCCCACGCTGAGCCGGCTTGCAGCGCCGCTGACAGGCGTCCAGATGGCCGCGCTGCCCTTATTGCACCAGGGGACAGTCCCCAATTCGTGGCCCGCCTACCTGCGCCAGTTGGGCACGCCGGTGGAAGTGCCGATGCCGGGGGCGCACTACGGATTGCTGTCGCTGACATTGACCGCAGCCGAGGCCGGCCTGGGCGTTGCGCTGCTGCCAGACTATGTGAGCGAGGCAGCGCTGCGGGCCGGGCGCCTGGTGAAGCTGAACGAAAAACCCTTCATCTCGCCGCGCAGCTACTTTCTGGTGACGACCAACGAGCGCGCGAAAGCACCGGTGATCCAGTCGCTGCGCCAGTGGCTGACGGGGCAGCCACCGGCCA
Source organism: Ramlibacter sp. WS9 (assembly GCF_003797765.1). Classification (GTDB taxonomy): domain Bacteria; phylum Pseudomonadota; class Gammaproteobacteria; order Burkholderiales; family Burkholderiaceae_C; genus Ramlibacter. The sequence continues at coordinate 179,569 of NZ_RKMB01000002.1, forward strand.
ACCCTTAGGCCCGCACCATCTCCCCCGCTTCCGCCCCTTCGGATTCTTCCCCCAGATACCCGCCACTCTGGTGCGCCCACAAGCGCGCATACAGCCCACCCCGCGCGATCAACGTGCGGTGGTCGCCCTCCTCCACGATGCGGCCCTGGTCCAGCACGATCAGCCGGTCCAGCGCCGCGATGGTCGAGAGGCGGTGGGCGATGGCGATCACGGTCTTGCCTTGCATGAGCCGCTGCAGGCTGGCCTGGATCGCGGCTTCCACTTCGGAATCCAGCGCGCTTGTTGCTTCGTCCAGGAGCAGCAGAGGCGCGTCCTTCAACATCACACGCGCAATCGCAATCCGCTGGCGCTGGCCGCCCGAGAGCTTGACGCCGCGCTCGCCCACCTGCGCGTCGTAGCCGCGCCGGCCTTTCGGGTCGGTGAGGTGGGCGATGAAGTCGTGGGCCTGCGCCAGGCGCGCGGCGGCCAGCATCTCTTCCTCGGTCGCGCCGGGGCGGCCGTACATGATGTTGTCGCGCACCGAGCGGTGCAGAAGCGATGTGTCCTGCGTGACCATGCCGATGCTCGCGCGCAGGCTGTCTTGCGTGACGTGCGCGATGTCTTGTCCGTCCACGAGGATGCGGCCGCCGTCCACGTCGTAGAAGCGCAGCAGCAGGTTCACCAGGGTGGACTTGCCGGCGCCCGAGCGGCCGATGAGGCCGACTTTTTCGCCGGGCCGCACGGTGAGGTTGAAATCCTGGAGCACCGGCGTCTTGCCGCCATACGAGAAGTTGAGGTGCTCGAACTTCACTTCGCCGCGCGGCACCTGCAGGGGTTGGGCATCCGCTGCATCCACAACATGGCGGCGCTTGGTGAGCGTCGCGATGCCGTCCTGCACCGTGCCGACGTTTTCGAAAAGGCCGGCCAGCGACCACATCACCCAGTGAGACAGGCCGCCGATGCGCATACTCATCGCCGTGACGGCCGCCACCGCGCCGGGGCCGACCGCGCCATGGCTCCAGAGCCACAGCGACTGGGTCACGGCGCTGGTGGTGAGCAGCACGACCAACGTGTGGTTGACGATCTCGAAATGGGTGATCAGCCGGTTCTGCACGTAGCCGATCTCGCCCGACTCCGCGAGCGCCTGGCGCAGGAAGGTCGACTCGCGCTGCGTGTGCGAGAACAGCTTCACGGTGGTGATGTTGGCGTAGGCATCGGAGATGCGCCCCGTCACCAGCGCCTTGGCGTCGGCGTATTCCTTGCCGATCTTCGCGAGGCGCGGCACGAAGTACGCCGTCGACAAGCCGTACAGCACCAGCCATCCCAGGAACGGCGCCATCAGCCGCAGATCGAAGGCCGCCGCCAGCGCGAGGAAGGTGATGAAGTACGCGCCGATGCCGATGATCACCTCGGCGATGGTGAAGATCACTTCGCGCACCGCCAAGCCCGTCTGCATTACCTTGGTGGTGATGCGGCCGGCGAATTCGTCGGCATAGAAGGCCATGCTCTGGCCCAGCATCAGCCGGTGAAAATTCCAGCGCAGGCGAAACGGGAAGTTCATCGCGAGCGTCTGCCGCTTGACCAGCGACTCCATCGCCACCACGCCGATGCTCACGACAAGGATCGCCGCGAACCAGCCGAGGTCTGCACCGTGCTCCTGCAGCAAGCGATCGGGCGGCGTGGTGGCGGCCCAGTCCACCACGCGCCCGAGCACGGAGAACAGCCACGCCTCGAAGCCGGACACCAGCGCACTCAGGAAGATCAACGCGGCGATGTAGTTGCGCAGGCCCTCGGTGCACGCCCACATGAACGAGAAAAAGCCGGTCGGCGGATGCGCCGGTTCGGCTTCGGGATAGGGGTGCAGCAGTCTTTCGAAAAGGCGAAACAAATGGGCGACTCCGGGGAAGGGCCACATCATCGCAGACGGGGCGAATTTGCGTGCAGGCCTCGTGTGGACAACGCGGAAAGCAGCCGCTACGCTTGGCCATCCCGCATTTCATTTGGACGAGCCGCCATGGCGTTGAGCCTCTACTACCACCCACTTTCTTCGTGTTGCTGGAAGGTTCTCATTGCACTTTACGAGCTGGGCGCTGCGTTCGAGCCCCGTCTTCTCAACCTGGGCGACCCGGAGGAGCGAAAGAACTTCCTGGCGCTGTGGCCCACCGGCAAGATGCCCCTGCTGCTCGATGGAAGCCATGTGGTACCGGAGACGAGCATCATCATCGAACATCTGTCTCACCACCATCGCGGTGGTGCCTCTCCGCTGGTTCCGGCTGACCCGGAAGCGAGCCTTGAGGTGCGGCTGATGGACCGGCTGCTGGACCTGTACGTGATGACGCCCATGCAGGCCATCGTGGCCGACCGGTTGCGCGACGAGGCGGATCGCGACCCGATCGGCGTGTCGAATGCGCGCGGCACACTGGCGATGGCCTATGGCTTGCTAGAACAGAAGCTGGAAGGCCGCGCCTGGATGGCCGGTGACTCGTTCAGCCTGGCGGACTGCGCGGCGGCGCCGTCACTGTTCTACGCGACCACGCTGGTTCCCTTGCAGGCGGAGCACCGCCGGCTCGGCGGCTACCTTGAACGCGTGCTGCAGCGGCCTTCAGTGGCTCGCGTGCTCGAGGAGGCGCAGCCCTTCTTCCAGTACTACCCCTACCGCGAAGCGCTGCCCGCGCGGTACCAGCCAGCGACTTGACGCGCCTGCGCGATCTGTCATGCCGGACTCGATCCGGCATCCATGCATCGCTGGACGAAATGTTGGGTTGGCGTGAGATGGATTGCGGGCTCGACCCGTAATTCATGGCTTTCGATCTTCCTCGCGTCGCGGCAGGCGGTACCCGGCAGGGCCTCACACTGTGGCGGTCGGCACTGTCGCGCCGACTTCGCTGCGATTTCCGGCCTGAGGTCGGCACCGCAAAACTCACTCCGCGCCCAGAGGCCGCTCCGTTCAAACACTTGCGGTGAGCATGACAACGAGGCGCGCTAAAGCGCGCTCCGACCTCAGGCCGAAAATCGCAGCCGCCACAGAGATCGGCCCTGCCGGGTACCGCCTGCCGCTCAACGAACTCGGTCGGCATTCGACGGTTGCTCCGGGGCTATAGTGTTGCCATCGATGTGGTGGAGCTCACCAACATATGAGGTCGGCTAACTTGGCGGATTCGACGACTGCGCGCGGAACGATGCGAAGCCGCAAGCGGGCGCTGGCCGGGCTCTGCGCAGTTCTATCGGGCAGCGTCCGGGTTGAGCGCAATGTTGGCACACATTTACAGCGCGCTCTACTTGCGAGGCTTGATCTTGATGACACGATACGCCTCGACGCCATCTTGACCCTGCCTACCCATTAAGTAAGTTGCATCCGGGTATTCCCATTCAACAAGCAAGCCGTTCCGGTCGCTTCCAACTTGCCGTGTCGACATCGCTCTTCCGCGAAATCCGAGGACGGTGTCTGCAAGAGTTCCAACGACTACCGGGGAAGATCCATTGGCGTTGACGGAAGTGCTTTGAGATAGGGCAGGAGAGGCGACAGCGAGCGCTATCCAGCCAATCCACAGTGTTTCTCCGGTGGTTCCACAGCGGATAGAAATTGGTCCAAGCGACTTCCTTGGTGCTTGGTTGGAACCGCCGGAATAGTGCTTCGATTGCTGGGACTTTGCATACTCAACAATGGCTTTGGCTTGACCAGGGACGCCCCAAAAATCCGCTAGGTCTTTGAGTTGTTCGATTTTCTTGGGCGACATTTTGGCGGGCCGCAGTGTTGATTGCCCATTCCAATGAATCCCCACCTCGACGACATCCTGACCTTTTGTTGTGAGTTCAACGCCGATGGATGAATCGGCGTTCTCTGTGTCTTTGAAGGAATACGAGTTGTTCCTTCCCCCAGTCCGGAGGTCATATGCAGGGTCTTTGCTTATCAGAATTTCCTTCTTATAAAAGTTACTCGATTCGAAGTCGGCGATTGTTCTACTTTGAGCGACTGATGGCGTCGCAAGTGCAATGGAAGCGAAAAGGATTAGGCATAGATGTTGACGCATGATGAGTTCCTCCCTGTTGCGTGGCCTCACGCAATGTAATCAGTCGCCTGCCCTGGCCATTCCAGGATAGGCCATCGTCTAACCCAGCGGGCGAGGACGCATCAAGGTTCCAGACTTGGCCGCAAGGCCCAGCCGGCCCGCGCTTGCGACTTCGCATCATTCCGCACGCGGTCGTTGAGCCTGCAAGGTTAGCCGACCCCATATTGGGGCACTCCACCACATCGACAACACCACTATAGCTTCAGATAGCCGTTGAACGCCAATCGAGTTCGTTGAGCGGCAGGCGGTACCCGGCGGGGCCGATCTCTGTGGCGGCTGGGATTCTTGGCCCGGGGCCGGGCGCGCCATGGGCGCGCTTCGTTTCATATTCGCCGGACCTGTTTGAGCAGAACGGCCTTAGGCGCTCTGCGAGTTGTACGGCGCCGGTCCCGGGCCAAGAATCTCAGCGAAGTCGGCGCGAAGCGACGACCGCCACAGTGTGAGGACCTGCCGGGTACCGCCTGCCGCGACCGCGAGGAAGATCGAAAGTCATGGATTGCGGGTCAAGCCCGCAATGACCATGCGAAGTCAATCGTCCAGCTCCCGCGCGGTCAGCCACAACCGCAGGTCGAACTCGAGCTGGTGGTAGTCGGGCTCCATGTGCAGGCACAGCGAGTAGAACGCCTTGTCGTGCTCGCGTTCCTTCAGGTGCGCGAGCTCGTGCACGACGATCATGCGCAGGAAGTCCGCCGGCGCTTCCCTGAACAGCGTGGCGATGCGGATCTCGCGCTTGGCCTTCAGCTTGCCGCCCTGCACGCGCGACACAGCGCTGTGCGTGCCCAGCACACTCCTGAGGATGTGCAGCTTCGGGTCATACGCCACCTTGGAGAGTGGCGGCGCGCTCCTCATGTGGCTGGCCTTGATTTCGTTCACGTAGTCGTAGAGCGCGCGCTCGGTCCGCACGTCGTGCGGCTCGGGATGGCGCTTTGCCAGGGTCTCGACGAGGCGGCCGCTGTGGATCAGTTGGCGCACCTGGCCCAGCAATTCCGGCGGATAGCCGTGGAGGTAGGGAAGCGGCGGCTCTGCGGCCGCCAGGAGAGGCGATGACATCGGCCGAATCTTCCCACATCGTAAATTTCTGAGTTGGACGCAGCTTGAGTCTGCTTTTTTCTTCAGGCTTGTGGCCCTATCCTGCTGGAGTCACTATCGAAGGAGACCCTTGATGAAGAAAGCACTGGCACTTTTTACCGTCGTACTCGCATTGGGTATGACTGCAGCCGCGGACGCCGAGGCCAAGCGGCTGGGCGGCGCGCGCAACAGCGGCATGCAGCGGCAGCAAACCACGCAGCCGGCCAACACGCCGCCTGCCAACACCGCCAACCCGGCGGGCACTTCAGCGGCCGCACCCACGGCAGGCGCCGCCGCAGCAGCAGCACCCGCTGCCGCGGCCAAGCGCAGCTGGATGGGGCCGTTGGCCGGGCTGGCCGCCGGCATAGGTCTGATGGCGCTCGCGTCCCACCTCGGCTTTGGTGAAGGGTTGGCCAACATCATGATGATCGCCTTGGTTGTCATGGCCGGCCTGGCACTCGTCGGCTTCATCATGCGCAAGCGCGCCGCGGGCGCTGGGCCGTCCTTGGCGGGCGCGGGCGGTAGCGCAGGCGGCACGTCGCCCAACGGCGGACGCAGCCTTCTCGGCTCCGGTATCGGCTCGGCACTCGGCGCCTCGGCGGCGCAACCCGCAGCCGCGGGCGCGATCCCGGCCGACTTCGACGTCGCCTCGTTCGTTCGCAATGCCAAGTCGCAATTCGTGGCGTTGCAAACGGCGCACGACGCGGGCGACCTGGACCAGCTGCGCAGTTACCTCACGCCCGAGATGTACGAGGCGGCGCGTGAAGACTTGCAGAGCCGCGGCGACGCAACGCAGCGCACGGAGGTGTTCGGCCTCGAAGCGCAGGTGGTCGAAGTGGTCGAGGAAGCCGATCGCTACATCGTGAGCGTTCGCTTCACCGGTAGCACGCGAGACCAGGCCGGCGCCGTTCCGGAAGACCTGGACGAGCTGTGGCACCTGACGAAGCCGCGCACCGGCTACGGTGGCTGGATGGTCGCGGGCATTCAACAGGTCCGCAACGACTGACCTTCAGGCGCCGGCATCCTCCGACGCCGCCTTCAGCAGCCGCTGCACCAGCGGATGCTGGATGCGGCGTTCGGCGGAGATCAGGTAGAAAGCCTCGGTCAACTCCGGCGAGTCGCCCAGCAGCACGACGGCCTTGTCAGCCATCAAGTCCTCACGCGACCAGCGCGAGACCGGGAACGCGCCCATCCCCGTGCGACCGAAGGCGGCCAGCAAGGCGCTGTCTTCGAATTCCCCCACCACACGCGGGCGCAGCCCTTCCCGGTCCAGCCACTGGTCGATGCGGGGCCGCACCTCGGCGTGCTTGGTGGGCAAGAGAAGCGGCAGTTCGGCCAGGCAGGCCGGGAAAGCGGACATCCGCTTTTTCACCAGCGCTTTCGGCGCGAACCAAGACAGCGGCGCCTCGCCCAGCTTGTGGCCGTAGAGGCGCAGGTTCGGGTTGGCGGGCGCGGGCCGGTCCGACAGCACGACGTCGAGCCGGTGGAGCGCAAGATCGGCCAGCAACCCCTCGAACTCGTCTTCATGGCACAGGAGCCGCACGCCGCCGTCGTCGACCGCCGGCCGCAGCAGATGCCGCACGACGAGCTTCGGCAAGCCATCTGAAATGCCCACGCGCAGGCGGACGCCCTGGCCCGTGGCGGCGTCGCGCACAGCGGCCGGCAATTCCTCGCCCAGCTGGAAGATCTGGTCCGCATAGGCCAGTGCGGCCTCGCCCGCGTCCGTGAGCGCAAGCGCACGGCCCGAAGGCTTGAGCAACGCATGGCCAAGCGACTGCTCCAGCGCCCGCACTTGCGCGCTCACGGTCTGCAACGCCATGTTCAGCCGCTCGGCGCCGCGCGCCATGCCGCCTTGCTTGGCGACGACCCAGAAGTAATACAGGTGGTGGTAGTTGAGCGGGGCGGCCATGCCCCAAAGTCTAGGGCCTGTTCACAGGCTCTAGGGCCCGAGCTTCGCTCCGCGCACGATTCCGGGTTCGACCGGAACGTTGATGGACGCCCTGATGTCACCTGTCGGGCAGGTTGCGACGAGCGTGTGCACGCCCGCCGGCATGCGGCGCAGCACGAAGCGGCCCTTGTCATCGGGCGCGGCCTCGCGGGCGATCTCTTGCACCCGCACCAGCGGCGCAGCGCTGTTGCCGCACAGGGCCGTCCCTTCGATGCTGCGCAACGCGCGAATCGCAAAATTCACCACCACCGGTTCGCTGAGCGCGAGTGCGCGCGCACGGGGCGGAATGTTCGCCACTTCGTAGCCGGGCGGCAAGGTTTCTGCCACGACGAAGACGCGCGCGTCGCCGGGTGGGGAACCGAGGCGGTACACGCCGTTCGAATCCGTGATGGCGGTCGCGGTGCTCGGGCCTTCGACGCGCACGGTCACGCCGCCGATCGGCTGCCCCGCGTCGTCGCGCACGGTGCCGCTCAGGCGGGCACCGGAAAAATTCATGGCAAAGCTCGCGTAGCCGCCCGGCTCGACCGTCTGCATCGATGGCGACGTGAAGTACACGCCGGGCTGCGGCGGCAGCGCCACATCGACGCGATGCGCGCCGCTGCCGGGGTTATCGAAACTGAAGCGGCCTTCGGCGTCGGTGCGAGTGCGGCGGCCGCGGTCGAGGATCACGTCGACGCCGGGCGCCGGCACCGTTGCCGCGTCGGCTTCAGGGCCCACGTTGCGCATGACGACGCCGGTGATCGACCGGCTGCCCTGGCCCGGCACGGCCAACGCATCGAAGCGCGTGCGCAGCATGAGCTGGAACGACGAGTTGGCGTCGGCGTCGAAGCTGCCCTGCCGCAGGCTCCAGCGCGAATAGCTCACGCCCACATCGACGTCTTGCGTCAGCCGCCAGTTGGCGTAGAGCGAACCCACCAGCGCGCGGCGCCCGTCCGTCACGCCTTGCGAGCGGTCTTCGATCAAACGCAAACCCAGTTCGGGCCGGGCTTCGCCCTGGCCGCGCCACGACACGTCCACCCCCGCCTGCACGCGCAAGGGATTCAATCTCAGTTCACCGATCATCACACCGCGCGATGCGAGCAGCGCGGCGTTGTCGCGCAGCTGGCGCACCACTTCCTCGGGTTGGGACGCCGCGATGCCCAGCTCGGTCATCGCGCGCCGTACGTCCGGATCGCCTCGCAGGATGAGGTCCAGCGTGGCCGCTTGCTGCTGCGCGTCGATGTAGGCACTGCCGCGCCAGCCGCCTTCCGCGGCGCGAATGGAGAGGCGCCCACCGTTGCCGCCGCTGTCCGTCAGCGAAGACCGCTGGTGGCGCAATTGAGCCGTCACGCCGGCGTTCGTGCCTTCGTACGCAACGCCCGCCGCGACCGTGCCGCGCGTGACCCTGTCCCCCTCGGTGCCGCGGTACATGCCGGTCGACGCAGCCAGCGTTGCGCTCCATTTCTCCGCGAACTGATGACGCACGTCTGCGCCGGCCGACGCGCCGGTCGCATGCCCGCCGTGCACGTCGACCCGGCTGGCGGCGCCGTTCATGCTGAGCACGGTGGCCGTCGAGAGCGGCTCCGTCCACGCGCCCTCGAGGGAGGTGCCGGCCGGCCGGCCGGCACGGGTCGAAGCGAACTCCGATGGCCGATGCACGCCGCGTATCCAGCCCTGGCTGCCGTCCCTGCGGTAGTCGGCTTCGAAGGAGCCGCCGGGCGTTCCGCTGTAGCCGACCTCGGCGCGGTAGTGCAGCGGATCGGCACCCTGCCCGCCCTCGACACCGACCGACACCACCCCGGGCATCGAGGTGCCGCTGTCGGGCAGCCACACCACCGAAGGCACGATCTTCAGCGGGCCATACTGCGTGTGCCACGCGACCGATGCGGCGCGGTCCGCGTTGCGCGGCACCAGGGGATCTTCCGTGGGAGAAATCGAAGCCATGCCGGCGTGCACCTCCACGTCGCCATCGCGCACATGGGCGCCGCGCAGCACGACGCCATCGAGCGTGAGCGGCGTGGTGCGCAAGAGCTGGTCGAGCAGCACCAGCGAACGTCCCGGCGATTGCAGCTCGAGGCTGGCAAAAGGCAGCGCGGTGTAGGCGCGCTGGCCATGCAATTCTTGCTGGCGCAAGGCGTCGACGCGCAGCCGCGCAGCCTTGTCGCCCTGGCCGAACTGGGCCGAGAGCGACGTGGAAAGACGGCGCAGCCCCGTGTCGTAGCGGCTCTCCCAGACGCCGCGGTTCTGGATGCGCGCAGCGTCGCGCATCCAGGGCAGCGGCGCCGGCGGGTCGATGTGAACCTGCAGGGTGAATGTCTGTCCGGCCGTGACGACGGTGACCACGGTGTCGCCCGCGCGGCGGCCGAGCAGGACCAGTTGGCCCGCCACCACCGCGGTCTCGACCGTCGACGGATCGACGGCGAAGGCCGCGATGGCGCCGGGTACGTCGATCGTGACGGACTCGCGCGCGGCCAGGCGCACGACGTCCGCATGGGCAGGCCCGGCAACACCCAGCCATGCCGCCATCAGCAGCGCGACGATAAGGAGGCGGCGCTTCACGGCACCGAGAGCGAAGAGCTGAGCGTGAGCGGACGGCCGGCGATGTCGAACGTCGCGACGGCGCGGTAGTTGCCCGTGGGCAGATCGCCGGGAAAGTCGGCCACCAGCGTGGCCTTTTCTCCAGGGAGCAGGCGCTTCTTCTGGAACGGCACCTTGCCTACCAGCTTGCCCTGCTCGTCGAGGATGATGCCCATGCCGCCGGGGATGGCCGGCTCGGTGCCGTCGTTGACGACCTGGCTGCGCAGTTGCGCATTGGCCGACGCGGAGGGCGGGATCACCTCGAGCGGCTGCGCCTGGATCGAGATGCGATCGGAAACTGTGAAGGTGAACAGCGTGCCCAGCGACAGCAGCGCGCGCTGCTTGCCGGTGACCACAGCGTTCGTACCGCGAAACAGCGCGACCACCGCGCGATGGCGCATGGTCGGCGGCAAGGTGAAGGTGACGCTGACGCTTCCGCTCGAACGCGGCTCGACGCGGATGCGCGGTGGCGAGAACACGGCCGATGCGGCGATGCTGTCCGGAAGGCGCCCGGCCTCGACGAACTGCCGCGCGCCCTCGCGCACGACGACGTCCTTGGCTTCCATCACGAACTCGAGCGCAACGTCGCTTTCGTTCTGCATGGCGAGCGACTGCGTCACGCTCTGGCCGGTCTCACCTTTCAAAGGCACGACGGCCGGACGCAGGATCAAGGTTTGCGCCGCGGCCGCGGCACAGGCCGCGTGCAGGAAAAGCGCGAGAAGAAGGCGAGTCATCGGGAGCATGGAATCCATCGGGCCGGTGGCGCGGTCAATCGGTTTCGGCCAGCCATTGCAGGTTGTTCAGGAAGGGGCCGGCGGGAACCCCGGCGGGAATGATCATCTCGATCTGGTGCACGACGACCGAACCCACGCGGTGCGCCGGATCGACGAGGCGCGGCACGGTGGACAGCGCCGCGCCGTCGACACGGACGGTCACGCCCGGCGTGTCAGCCTGCAGCGCCACCGACATGCGCGCTGTTGCGCCCACGCCTTCCAGCTTGACGGACACGCGCCGGGTGATGCGGATCGCATTGGCGCGTTCGCGTCCCCCGGACGCCGACACGCGGCCGACGTCCAGGAACACGTCGCTGCCCGAGGGGCCGGAGGCGCCTCCTTCAACGAGCGGGAACGTGATGCGAAGCGGCTGCGGCGCCAGCAAGGAAGGCGTTGCCGCGGCCATGCCGGCCGCGTGCGCCGCGGGCATGAGAAGCAGCAGCAACCAGAGGAGGCACGGGCGCGCCATCGCAACAGTCCAGCGCCGGCTTAGTTGGAGGTGGCGGTGAAATTGATCGCGTTGTCAATGGCGGCGGCGGCGGCCGAGTCGGCAACCACCATGTCCCACGAGTAGGAGCCTGTGGACGCGTAAGTGCCGGTCGACGTCAGCGTGGTCGCGGCGGAGTCGCTCAGCGTGCTGCCATTGAGTTTCCACACGATGCCGCTGGCGGGTGCGCTTCCGAGTTGCGCGTCCAGCGTGTAGTCGGTGCTGGTGAGGTTGGCCTTGTCGACCTTGACGCCCACGGTCGACGACAGCGTCCAGTCGGAAGCGCCGCGAGCCAGCGTGAAGCCCGTCGGTGCGGAACCGTACTTGCTGATGTTGCCCAGCGCGGACGTGGCTGCGGCGGTGCCGGTGCCCGAGGTCGTGCCGCCTGCGGATTCAATCGTCAGGTTGATCGAACTCTCGACCGTGCCGGTCACGGTGAGGGTGCCGGACGAAGTCGCGGCGCCGGCGGCCGTTACGGCGGTCAGTGCGGCAAGGGCAAGGGCGCTCAGGAAAAACTGCTTCATGGTGTGGAATCTCGTTCGGTTTCGGGTAGAGGCCTTGGTCCCCCTCGGCCTGCCGGCAAACGCTGCCTGCAGAGCCAGTAGGCCAGCCGCATTCGATTCATCCTTAGGGAATTGGCTTACGCGCAACTGAGGAAATCAGCGGGTTGACGCCGTGTTCGCAACAAAGCTTTACCCGCGCGAAACACACTCGTGTTTTCGTTCAGCACCGGTTCAGCGGTGCGGTCGCACCATGCAAGCACCTAACCCAAGGAGCTTTCGATGACCCACTTTCTTTCCACCAAGACCCTCGTTGCTTCGGCCATCGCGCTGGGCACCATCGTCGCGGGCTCCGCGGCCCACGCCCGCACCGACGTGACGCTGGTCTACGCACAGCCGCAGCCGCACACCGTGCAGTTCAACCACGACAGTGACCGCTTCGATCGCTTCGATCGCCACGACCGCCGCGGCGGCGCATTCGGCGACGCCGACCGTGATGGCATCCCGAACAAGTTCGACCGCGACTCGCGCTACTTCGATGCACGCGCCACGTTCCGCCACGCGCAGTGGAGCGACTTCGACCGCGACGGCTTTGTGAACCGGTTCGACCGCGCGCCGCGCAACCCGCGCTGGCATTGAGCCTGACAGCGGTAGACTAACGACGGGTGCCGCATCCCTCGATGCGGCAGGTTCAGCGACGGTCGGGCCGCCTCGCGGCTTTGCCATGAACCGATGCAAGACTCCCCGTCACTTCTCCAGGCCATTGCGGCTGCGCTTTTCGGCGTGGCTTTGCTCCACACCTTCGCGGCAAAACAGTTCGAGCGGCTGTCCGCGCGCTACCCCCGTCACGCCGGACTGTTCCACCTGCTCGGCGAGATCGAGGTGGTGTTCGGCTTCTGGGCCATCGTCCTCGTCACCGCCATGGCCGTCCTGGCGAGCCCTGCCCAGGCACTGCAATACGCCGAGAGCCGGCAATACACCGAGCCCCTGTTCGTCTTCGTCGTGATGGTGGTGTCGGCCTCCAGGCCAGTCATCCAGGCGGTCGGCGCGATGATCGACTTCCTGGCCGATCGGCTGCCCGTGGACACCACCGCCGCGCGGGCATGGCTGTCGCTCGCGGTCGTTCCCCTCGTCGGGTCCCTCATCACCGAACCCGCGGCCATGACGATCGCGGCGCTGGCTCTTGCGCCGCAGATATTCCGGCGAGAAGTCCCCGAGGGGCCGAAGTATTTCGCGCTGGGCGTGCTGTTCGTGAACATCTCCATCGGCGGCACGCTGACGTCGTTCGCCGCGCCGCCCGTGCTGATGGTGGCGGGCACGTGGGGCTGGGATTCGCCGTACATGGCGTCGACGTTCGGATGGAAGGCCACGCTGGCGGTGATCGTCAACGCAACCGCGGCGACGTGGCTGCTGCGCGGGCATCTCGCCCCGCGCGTCGACAAGGATGCGGAGCGCGCCGCGCCGCCGCTGGTGGTTGCGATCCACCTCGCGTTCCTGGCTGCGGTTGTGGTATTGGCCCACCACCCTGTCGCCTTTCTCGCGCTCTTCCTGATGTTCGTCGGGTACACGCACGCCTACCAACGGCACCAGGATCCGCTCCTCATCAAGGAGGCGTTGCTGGTCGCCTTCTTCCTGGCGGGCCTCGTGGTGCTGGGCGGGATGCAGCAGTGGTGGCTGCAGCCTCTCGTCGAGGCCATGTCTCCGGCAGCCCTCTTTCTCGGCGCTGCCGCGCTCACGGCCGTGACGGACAACGCGGCGCTCACTTACCTCGGCTCGCTCATCGTTGGCATCTCGGAGCCGGCCAAGTACAGCCTGGTGGCCGGCGCGGTTGCGGGTGGTGGATTGACGGTGATTGCAAATGCGCCCAACCCGGCAGGCATTGCGCTGCTCAAGTCCGGCTTCGCTGACGGGACCGTGGGTGCAGCTGAGCTGCTGCTGGGTGCCGCGGCACCTACAGTTGTTGCACTCGCGGTTTTCTGGTTCCTGTAGATGTGTGGCACAGTGGTTTTCGATTCCGCCACAAGGAGTGCACAGATGATGAGCAAGAACACGATTTGTCTCTGGTACAACGGCACGGCATTGGACGCCGCGAAGTTCTACGCCGAGACGTTCCCCGACAGCGCGGTGGGCCGCATCAATCGCGCGCCGGGCGACTATCCCTCGGGCAAGCAGGGCGACGTCTTGACGGTCGAATTCACCGTGATGGGCATTCCCTGCCTGGGCCTGAACGGCGGCCCGACTTTCACGCACAGCGAGGCGTTCTCGTTCCAGGTTGCCACAGAGGACCAGGCGGAGACCGACCGATTGTGGAATGCCATCGTGGGCAACGGCGGCAAGGAAAGCGCATGCGGCTGGTGCAAGGACAAGTGGGGCCTGAACTGGCAGATCACGCCCCGCGTGCTGAGCGAAGCGATCAACAACCCCGATCGCGCGGCCGCCAAGCGCGCCTTCGAGGCGATGATGGAGATGGGAAAGATCGACGTCGCGAAGATTGAAGCGGCTTTGCGCGGTTAGTGGCCTGTCCCGCACTTCAATGGCTGGTGCTCTTGGACCTCGCGGCAACGCCGTGCACGGCCGGGCCGCGGCGCGATGGCTACGGCGTCCGGCTGCGGCGCTTTCGCGCCTTTAGCCGGAGTCCCCGCGCTGAACGGTCTTGCGGCCCGCGCGGCACAACTCACCACGCTTTGCGCGGTTCAAACAAGTGCCGCGAGCATGAGACGGTCGCGTCGCAAGCGACGCTGGGCCGCAAGACCGTCCACCGCGGGCGCCTGGGCTTTATTCGCGCCGCGGCCCGGCCATGCACGGCGTTGCAGTGAGATGGTGGCGTGCGGCGCAGGCGTGCCGAGATCCTGGCGGACGACCAAAGCGTTGGCCTTCCACCGGGGGCGCGCCAACAGTGTCTCTGCGAAGCTGTGCGTGGGCGGGCTGCGGCGCGAATAGAGCCCAGGCGCTTGCGCCGGGAGACCGCGCGACCCAGCACGGCTTCAGCCGTGCGACCGTTTCATGCTCGCGAAAATTGTTTGAGTCGCAGCGTAGCGGAGGCGAGTTTTTTCGCGCGGGTCGCGGGGTCTCCCGGCGCAAGGAATTCGGCAGGAGCTTGCGACAGCAAGGCGATGACTAACGCCGTAGCCATCGCGCCGCAGCCCGCCCACGCACAGCTTCGCCGCGAGGTCCAATCACGCCAACCGTGTCTTCGCTTCCACCTCGAAGAACCCAAGCTTCGAAGAGCGAGGCAGCGCCTTGAGCCGCAGCTCCGCCCGCAACGCATCGCCCTTGCTCAAATACTCGCGCGCCGCGAGCACCCGCAACGGCGGACGCGAACGTGTGAACTTCGCGCCCAGCCCGAAGACATGCTGGAAGAACCGCTGCTCCACGTCGAGCGCGATGCCGGCGTAATACACGCCGCCTTCGCATTCCAGCAGGTAGAGCCAATAGGGCGTCACGGATGCCATCGCGAAAGCGCCCGAGGCGTTTGGGCGGACTTGCTTCCCGCGAGCGCATACGACAGCTGGTTGGCCGCGCGAATGACGGTCTTGGCGTGTTTCATCAGCTTGGCCTTGGACAGGCGAGCGCTTGGGCCGGAGATGCAGACGGAGCCGAGCAACCGCCAATTGAGGCCGAAAACGGGCGCTGCCACACTGGACACTTCGGCTTCGCGTTCGCCCATGGAGAGCTGGAACCCCTCCTCGCGGATCGACTCGTAGGGCTCCCCCACCGCGCCGCTGAAGGCCAGGATCACGCGCCCCGGGGCGCCTTTGTCCAACGGCAGCCGCTCGCCGACACGCACGTGATGCCGCACGGATTGCGGCCCTTCGACGCGGGCCACGCAGGCGCGAATGTCGCCCTCGCGCACGTAGAACGACGCGCTCTCGCCGGTTGCCTTGACGAGCTCGTGCAGTGTCGGCTCGACAACCCGGTTGACGTCGAACCCCGCCTGGTAGCGCGCGCCCAGCCAGCCGGCCGCCGGCCCGAGCCGCCATTGCCCGCCATCTGCCTGCACCATGTACTGCGACAACGCCAGCGTGCGCGCCAGCCGCAGCGCCGTCGTCTTGTGCATGCCCGAACGGCGGCTCAGCTCTGCCAGCGAGAGTGTCGACTCGCCCACCTCGAAAGCCTCCATCAGCGAGAGCGCTCGCGTCACCGCGATGACGCCGCCGCCCGCTGCCGCGGGCTCATCCGTTGGATCGTTGCGCATGCCGCACCATGGTTCACTGTGTGGAACGGTATTGTACGGTGTGCAACGCGCACCTAAAGTCCCTCCCATACCGCGATTTCCAGCGGACCTTGGAGACACCCATGAAGATTTCCCGCCGTTCCGCGCTGGCCCTGGCCATTGCGTGCACCATGGCCACCGGCGCGTACGCGCAGGCCTGGCCCGCCAAACCCATCCGCCTCGTCGTGCCCTTCCCGGCCGGCGGCGGCACCGACATCATTGCCCGTGAGGTGGCGAACAAGACCGCCGGCTCGGGCTACAGCTTCGTCGTCGACAACAAGCCCGGCTCCGGCGGCAATCTCGGCGTCGATGCGGTTGCGAAGTCGCCGGCCGACGGGTACACGCTGGTGCTCGGCCAGACGAGCAACCTGGCCATCAATCCCAGCCTCTATGCCAAGCTGCCGTACGACCCGACGAAAGACCTGACACCGGTGAGCCTGGTGGCGAGCGCGCCGATGCTCATCGTGGTGGCGGCGGACTCGCCCTACAAGACGCTCGCCGATGTGGTTGCGGCGGCGAAGGCCAAACCCGGCTTCCTCAACTACGCGACGTCCGGTAACGGCACGGTCGCTCACCTGGCGACCGAATCGTTCCAGAAGGCGGCCAACATCAAGCTGACACACGTGCCGTACAAGGGCGCGGCCCAGGGCGTCACCGACGTCATCGGCGGACAGGTGCAGTTGTACGTGTCGTCCATCCCGACCCTCATTGGCCATGTCAAGAACGGCAAGATGCGCGCCCTCGCCGTCACGTCGGCGAAGCGCACGGACGACCTGCCCCAGGTGCCGACCATCGCCGAGTCCGGCTACAAGGGCTTCGAGGCCGTCACCTGGTTCGGCATCGTCGGGCCCGCGAACTTGCCGAAGGAAGTCGTCGCCAAGCTCAACGCCGACATCAACAAGGCATTGCAGGCAGCAGACCTGCAAAAGAAACTTGGCGACCAAGGGGCCGACGCAGCGGGCAGCACGCCCGAGCAATTCGGCAAACTGATCCGCGACGACATTGCCCGCTGGGGCAAGATCGTCAAGGAATCCGGCGCGAAAGTGGATTGAGCATGACGCAAGACATCATTCGCAATTTCCTGCGCGTGCCTGCCGACGTCGTGCGCGACGCCGCGGTCTTCCAACCCGCCATCCTGGCCGACGTTGCAGGCCGCCGCGGCGCGCTGCACGGCCGCATCCAGGCCCTTCGCCCCCGCATGAAGGTCGCAGGGACAGCCTTCACCGTGGAGGTACGACCGGGCGACAACCTCATGATCCACGCCGCGATGTCGATGGCCAGGCCGGGCGACGTGCTGGTGATCGACGGCAAGGCCGACCTCACGGCCGCGCTCATGGGCACCATCATGATGACGGCATGCAAGCAGCTGGGCATTGCAGGCGTGGTGATCGACGGCGCGGTGCGCGACACGCTCGAGATCGACGAGATGGACTTCCCCGTGTTCGCCGCGGGCTTCAACCCCAACGGCCCGACCAAGACCTGCCCCGGCCGCATCGGACACCCCGTGACGGTCGGCGGGGTCACGGTGCATGCCGGCGACTTCATCATCGGCGATGCCGACGGCGTGGTGGTGGTCGAGCGCGAGAAGATCTCGTCGCTGCTACCGCTCGCCGGGAAGAAGGTGGCCGACGAAAGCGCGCGCATCGAGGCGATCAAGAAGGGCGACACCACCGCCAAGTGGCTGGCAGGCGCGCTGCGCACCGCCGGCGTGCTGAAAGAAGGCGAATCGCTGTGAGCGAACGAAAGCCCGTCGTCTTGGTCACGGCCGCCGACCTGGCGCCGGAGGCGCTGGCGCTGTTGGGGGGCTATGAAATCGTCTACGCGGGCAAAACGCCCAGCGACGACGACATCGTCTCGCTCTGCGGGCAGCATGACCCGGCCGCCATCATCGTGCGCTATGGCAAGGTGGGCGCGGCCGCGATGGCCGCGGCGCCGTCGCTGCGCGTGATCTCGAAGCACGGCAGCGGCACCGACACCATCGACAAGACGGCCGCCGCCGCGCGTGGTATCGCAGTCCGCGCTGCAGCCGGCGCCAACGCCGCAGCCGTCGCCGAACATGCCTTGGCGCTGATGCTGGCTTGTGCAAAGTCGGTTCCCTTGCTCGACGCCCGGATGCGCGCCGGACACTGGGACAAAGCCGTGCACAAAAGCCTGGAGCTTCATGGCCGCACCGTCGGCCTGGTGGGCCTGGGCGCCATCGGCTTGCGCTTTGCCCGGATGGCGGACGCGATGGGGATGAACGTGTTGGGATTCGATCCTTACGCGAAGGAGCTGCCAAGCTTTGTGCAGCGGGCCGATCTGGACACGCTGTGGAAGCAGGCCGATGTGATTTCGCTGCACTGCCCGCTGACCGAAGAGAACCGCAACTTGCTCGACGCGAAGACGCTGGCCCGGTGCAAGCGCGGCGTGATCGTTGTCAATACGGCGCGGGGCGGGTTGATCGACGAAGCCGCATTGCTGGAAGCTGTGCGCGGCGGACAAGTCCGTGCGGCGGGTCTGGACAGCTTCGCGGTCGAACCGATGCTGGCCGGTCATCCGTTCCAGAAGGAAAGCGGATTCATCCTGAGCCCGCACATCGGCGGCGTGACCAGCGATGCCTACGTCAATATGGGATTGGCCGCCGCGCGCAACGTGCGCGGCGTGATCGAAGCGAGGTGAGCGAGCCTCCGGTACGATGCGCGATCGACCGGAAGTTCTGGAGCCCAAACCATGCAAAAACAGGGTGCAAGCACGTCGCTTGCCGCATCGGACCTCATCGACCGAAAGATCGCCGAGCTTGGCGACTGGCGGGGCGACACCTTGGCAAGGCTGCGCAAGCTCATCAAGGACGCCGTCCCCACCGTCGTCGAAGAATGGAAATGGAACATCCCCGTGTGGTCGCACGAGGGGATCATCTGCACCGGAGAGACCTACAAGGCCAAGGTGAAGCTGACCTTCGCCAAGGGCGCGTCGGTGGCCGACCCGGCCGGGCTGTTCAACTCCAGCCTCGAAGGCAACACTCGCCGCGCGATCGACATCGCCGAGGGCGCGAAGATCGACGCCACGGCGTTCAAGGCGCTCATCCGCGCCGCGGCCGCGGTCAACGCTTCGGGTGCGACAACCAAGCGGGCGAAATAAGCCGCGTGTCCACCACCGAGAACCCCGACCCGGAGCTGCTGCGCCGCCTGCTGCGCGCGAAGGACAGGATGGACGCCGCCTCGCACGAGGCATGGCCCGTCAGCCGGCTCGCGGGCGTGAGCCACGTGTCCGAGGCGCACTTCGCACGATCCTTCAAGCAGGCCTTCGGCGTGCCACCGCACCGCTACCTGCTCACGCGGCGCATCGAGCGCGCGACGGCGCTGCTGCGCGACACCGACATGGCCATCACCGACATCGCCTTCCAGACCGGATGGGAAAGCCTGGGCACCTTCGGACGCACCTTCCGCGACATCACCGGCGAGAGCCCCGGCGCCGTTCGCGAGCGCGCCCGTGCTGCCGCACAGGAACTGGGCCGCGTGCCGGGTTGTGTGGTGAGCGCGGCGCAGCGGCCCGGCCTCACGATCGCAGTTTCGGAGAAGCGGCGCCGGGCCGCCGCCGATATAAACGGATCTTCAGAAAAGGAGATCCCATGACCCAAGGTGTTGAAACAGTCGGTTTGTACGTGCGAGACCAGGATGAGGCGCTCGCGTTCTATGTCGACAAGCTCGGCTTTCGCGTCCACACGGACGTGCGCAACGGCGACTATCGCTGGCTCACGGTGCAGCATCCGGAGCAGCCCTCGTTCCAGCTCGGGCTGTTCGTGCCCGGCCCGCCGGTGCTGGATGAGGCCACGGCGCAGGCGGTGCGTGCCATCGTGGCCAAAGGCGCGATGCCGCCGCTGGTGCTGACGGTGGACGACTGCCGCGGCTCTTACGAACGCATGGTCAACCGCGGCGTCGAATTCACCCAGGAACCAGTGGAGCGCTACGGCACCGTGGATGCGGGTTTTCGCGATCCGTCGGGCAACGGCTGGAAGATGATCCAGGCGCGGCGTCAGCAGTCATAGCTGCTTCAGCGCTTCGCCTGTCGCGCTTCCGACAGGATTTCTTCGACCATCGCCTTGGCCGCGACAGACAGGGCCTTGCCTTTGCGGCGGGCCAGGATGATGGGCCTGCGCAGGTGACGGTCGCGCACCGGAACGCAGACGAGCCCGGCCCGCTCGAAGTGAAACAGGGCCAGCTCCGGCACGATGCTCACGCCGAGCCCTTGCGCTACGAGCGCGGCCACCGTGGCGAGGTGCTCCACTTCCAGCGCATTGGGCTGCGCCGTCGCGCCCGCGGCCTCGAGGTGCTGCCGCACGCTGCTGCTGCGCGCCAGATGGATCACTTCCTCGCCTTTCAGCTGCGCCAACGACACGCTGCGCTTGCCGGCGAAGCGGTGCGACGGGCGGCAGACCAGGTGGAAGGGTTCGTTCCGTAGTTCAGTCACGTCGAACTCGCGCACGTCCGCGCCGGCCGCGATGAACACGTCGACGCGTCCCTCGCGCAACAAAGCGAAGCCGCCTTCCGCCAGCGTGTCGAACAGTTCGATGCGGATGTTGGGGTTGGCGGCGCGGTAGCGCGAAATCACTCGGGGCATCCACACTGCCGCCACCGAAGGCAGCGCCGCGATGGCCACCTTGCCGATGCGGCGCGTCGCCAGCTCGTTCAGGTGGGAGACGGCGTGCTGCAGGTCTTGCTGGATGCGCGTGACCTCTTGCGCGAAAACTTCGCCCTCGGGCGTGAGCGTGACGTGCCGCGTGGAGCGCTCGAACAGCGCCACCCCGGCCGTCTGCTCGATGCGGGCGATCTTCTGGCTGAACGCGCTTTGCGACAGGTGGCACTTCTCCGCCGCGCGCGTGAAGTGGTGCGCGTGGGCCAGGGCCAGAAAGGCCTCGAGGTCGCGAGTTGACAGATTGATCAATGCCATGGATGAAACGATCCAATCTTTCCATTTTACCGATCCCTTGCCGCGTCTTAACCTTGGTGCATTGCCATCCCGGATCAGGAAGCGACGATGAAACTCCAGAGTACGGACGCGGCGTCGCCGCGCCGCACATTGCACATCGGGTGCGGCGCAGGCTTTTCCGGGGACCGCTGGGACGCCGCCGTCCCCGTGGTGAAGACGCTGCGCCAGAGCGGCCAGCCGGCGGTGCTGATGTTCGAGACCCTGGCTGAACGCACCCTCGCGCTCGCGCAGCTCACGCGGCGCAAGAACCCCGACAGCGGCTGGGAACCTTCGCTGGAACGCTTCCTCACGCCCGTGCTGCGAGATTGCGTCGAAGCGGGCATTCCCATCGTGAGCAATTTCGGCGCCGCCAACCCCGCGGGCGCCGCCGGCCGCATCCATGCACTGGCTGCACAGCTGGGTCTGCGGCCATTGAAGGTTGCAGTGGTGGAAGGCGATGACTTGATGAAGGCGCTCGCTCCGGCCCGCCTGGCAGAGCTCCTGCCTTCCTCTCTCCAGGGCAGGCCCCTCGTCAGTGCCAACGTCTATCTCGGTGCGCTCGAAATCGCGCAGGCCTTGCAGGCCGGTGCGGATGTTGTCGTCACCGGCCGGGTGGCCGATCCGGCTCTCGCCCTCGGTCCGATGCTGGCCCACTTCGGGTGGAGCACGGACGACTGGGACCGGCTGGCCTGCGGCACCATGGCGGGCCACCTGCTCGAATGCGGCGCGCAAGTCACGGGCGGCTACTTCGCGGACCCGGGACTGAAGGACGTTGCAGGCCTGGCCGAAGTCGGCTACCCCATCGTCGAGATGGAACACGACGGCAGCTTCGTCGTCACCAAGGCGCAGGGCACAGGCGGCCGCGTGGACAGGCAGACCGTCACCGAACAGCTGCTGTACGAATTGCACGACCCGGCGCAATACCTCACGCCCGATGTGGTCGCGGACATAACCGATGCGGGTATCGAGCAGGTGGGCATCGACCGCGTCCGCATTACCGGCGTGCGCGGCCATGCATTGCCACCCACGCTCAAGGCGACGCTCTGCTACGAAGGCGGATGGCTCGCCGAAGGAGAAATCTCCTATGCGGGACCGAACGCAACGGCGCGCGCCCGCCTGGCGGCCGACGTCGTCCGCGAGCGGCTGCGCCTGCTGGGCCACGAAGCCCTGCCGCTTCGCGCGGACCTGGTCGGCGTGACGAGTGTGTTCGCGGATGACGCGGGCCGCTGGTGGGACGGCCACGCTGCGCCGGCCAGCGACGACGTGCGCCTTCGGCTCGCGGCCGCCTGCGCGACGCAAGACGAAGCCAACGCCGTAGTCCGCGAAGTGCTGGCGCTCTACACCTGCGGCCCCGCGGGCGGCGGCGGTGTGCGCACGCAAACGACACCGCGGCTTTCGAGCGACTCGTGCTTCGTGCCACGCGAGTGGCTGCAACCCGGCTGGAGGTTCATGTGATGACAGTCTTATTGCATTCGCTCGCGCACGCGAGAACGGGCGACAAGGGCGACCGCTCGTGCATTTCGGTGATCGCCTACGACGCGCAACACTGGGCGGCGCTGGTCGAGCAAGTGACGGAAGAGCGAGTCATGAATCTCTTCGCCCACCGGCGCCCCTCGGCCGTCAAACGGTACCTGTTGCCCAAGCTGCACGCGATGAATTTCGTGCTCGACGACGTCCTCGACGGCGGCGTGAACGGCTCCCTCAACCTGGACACGCATGGCAAGTGCCTTTCGAGCCTGCTGCTGTCCTTGCCCATCCATCTGAACGCTATCCCGGAGACAACACCATGACCATCATGCGGCCTTTCGCCATCGCTGCCCTCGCTGCCATCGCAGCCGCCAGCCTCGCGGCCACCGCCGCCAATGCGCAGACGTATCCCGACAAACAGATCACCTTCATCGTGCCTTTCGCCGCCGGCAGCGCCACCGACCAGCTGGCGCGCGCGCTCGGCCAGGGCGTCACCGGCGAAACGAAGCAGCCAGTGGTCATCGACAACAAACCCGGCGCCAATGCCTTCATCGGCGCGCAGGCCGCGGCCAAGGCGGCGAAGGACGGGTACACGGTCTTCATCACCACCAACACCACACAAGCCGCCAACGAGCACCTGTTCAAGAAGCTGCCGTACGACCCGGTCAAGGACTTCGAGCCCGTCACGCTCTTGAGCAAGGGCGGGCAGATTCTCGTGGTGAACAACAGCCTGCCGGTGAACAGCGTGCAGGACCTGATCAAGTACGCCAAGGCCAACCCGGGCAAGCTGTCGTTCGGCTCGGGCAGTTCGTCGAGCCGCCTCGCGGGCGAATTGTTCAAGCAGATGACGGGATCGTTCATCGTGAACATCCCCTACCGCAGCAACCCGCCCGCCGTGACGGACCTGATCGGCGGCCAGATCCAGCTGATGTTCACCGACATGGCCACGGGCCTGCCGCAGGTCAAGGGCGGCAAGGTCAAGGCACTGGGCGTGTCGACCACCAAACGTATCGCGCTGGCGCAAGACATCCCGACGATCGCCGAAGCCGGCGTGAAGGGTTACGAGAGCACCTTCTGGTTCGCTGCGTACGTGCCGGCCGGAACGCCCGCACCGGTGGTTGCGCGCCTGAACGACATCCTCAGCAAGGCGAACAAGAGCCAGGCGGTGACGAACTTCTACCAAAGCGTGGGGTTCGAGCCGCTGGGCGGCAGCCCGGACGATCTTCGCAAGTTCCAGGCGGCCGAGTCGCAGAACTGGGGAAAGATCGTCAAGGCCGCGGGCATCGAGAAAGAGTGAAACGCGTGCGCAAAGCCGCTCAGCTGGTTCAGATCGATCCGACCCTTGGTAACAACAACTTAGTGCGCCGCCACTTCGAACGACATCCCCTTGACCGCCTCCGGATTGTGGACGTTGATCGGCTTTCCGGCGTCGAAGGCAATGATGTTCTTGAACGCGTTGCCGTACGCGATCTCGTGGTTGTCCACCTCGACATAGCCGATGTGCGGCGTGCACAGGGCATTAGGCAAGGCAAGCAATGGATCCTTGCCGTCGAACACGGGCTCGTTCTCGAAAACATCGACGGCGGCCATTCCCGGCCTGCCAGCTTTCAGTGCCGTGGCCAGCACGCCGGGTGAAATCAGCTCGGCGCGGCTGGTGTTGACAAGCAGCGCGGTCGGCTTCATGCAGGCGAGGTCGTGCGCGGTCACACTTCCGCGCGTTTCCTCGTTGAGCCGCACATGCAGCGAGAGCACATCGGACTGGGCAAAAAACTCCTCGCGGCTCGCCGGGATGTCATGTCCGTCCTTGCGCGCCTGCCCGCTGCCGTTCTCACGCTCCCACACCAGCACGCTCATTTCGAAGGCCTTGGCGTATTGGGCGATGACCTTGCCGATTCGCCCGTAGCCGAGGATGCCCAGCGTGCGGCCGCGCAGGCCTCTGCCGATCGTGGACTGCCAGCGCCCCTGTTTCAAGGCTTCGGCTTCAAACGGTATGTGGCGCATCGCCGAGAGAATGAGTCCCCAGGTCAGTTCCGCCGCGGCATACGAGGGACGGGAAGTCAGCGCCGAGCAAACAACGACACCGTGGTTCGTGCAGGCATCAAGGTCGATGTGTGGCACATGGCCGTTCTGGGTGATGAGCTTCAGGTTGGGCAGGCGCTCGAGAAGCGCCTCGCCGACCGGCGTGCGCTCGCGCAGCAGGACCAGTGCCTCCGCGTCCCGAACCCGCTTGGCCAGGAGATCGACATCGGAGACGTAGTCGTTCAAGATGGTGACTTCGTGACCGTCGAGGGCGCTGAAACAGTCGAGGTGGCGGACGATGTCCGCGTAGTCGTCAAGGATGGCGATTTTCATGGTGATCTCGGGTGTCGGTCGGTCAGGCGTTGGCGGGCAGGTCGGCAACCGCCCAGCCTTCGTCGATAAGCTTGCACTTGCGGGCTTCAGCCGCGGCCTTTTTCTCGGCCAGCACCAGCACTTCCCCGGCCCGGGTGCGGGGGAGGAAACAGACGCCGGTGTCATCTGCCAGCACGATGTCGCCGGGCGAAACGCGGATGCCGCCGATCTCCACGTCGCCATTGATCTCGACGGTTTCGATGCGCCACTTGCCGGTTACCGGTGAAATCTCGGTGGCCCAGACGGGATAGCCCACGGCCCTGGAATGGGAAACATCGCGAATGGCGCCGCTGATGACCGCGCCCGCTTCTCCCTGGCGCTTGCCGGTTTGCGCCGAGATTCCGCCCATGTTGGAGATGCCGCTGACACCGTCGATCACGAGCACATCGCCCGGCAACGCGAGGTTGTGCGCCTCGAACTCGGCCATCTTGTTGACATGGGCCCGAGCGGTCTCATAGGCATGCTCCCGCTGCATCACGTTGCGCACCGTCAACGCAGGTCCCACCATACACGCGCCGGCGATGGTGGGAACGAACCGCGAAGCCGGCAGAACACCGACGATGCCCAGTTCGTCCATGATGTCGGAGACGATGCTGCTGGCGTCGCCGCCGAGGGACTTGAAGCCGTCGATCAAGGCTTGAGCCGGGCGCGGCACCTGCATCAGGCGAATGCGCTCACGGGCGATTTTTCCGGTCAGTTTCTTTTCGGTCATGGTTTGGCTGCTTTGCACTGTGTCTTTCGTCACTTCTCGATGCCCTGCTTGACCAGCCAGTCACGCACCAGGCGGGCGACCTGGTCGCTGTTGCGATCCATCATCACCATGTGGCTGTTGCCGCGAATCCCCATCGCGGGCAGGTCGATGGTGTCCGTGGTGCCGCCAACTTTCTTGATGGCATTCGTGTAGGTCTCCGCGGTGTTGCGGTAGCGCGTCCAAAGCGCGCTGTCGCTCAGGTAGTCGCCCCACACTGTCAGGTGCGGTATGTGCTTGACTCGGGCGGGATCGACCTTCGCCGGGTCAAGGGCCGAGGCCGGCTCGATCAGCACGACGGCCTTCACCTTGTCGGGCGCGCGCTGGGCCGCGGTGTAGACGAACTGGCCGGCTTGGCTGTGCCCGACGATGACGCAAGGGCAGACCCGCTGCACCAGCGCGTCGTAGGCGCTCTGGATCTGCGCATCGGTATTCGTCCAGCGCGCGACAAACTGCTTGGTGAACTGGTCGATCGAAGCCACCGGGAACTGCATCCCCGGATAAGATTTTTGCTTGCTGACATCGGCCGCGTAACCATCGGCGGGACCGAAGCGAAAGATGCCCCACGATTGATCGATGGTGCGGTGCTCGGGCTCGGAGGGGTTGAGTTCCGGATAGCGCGCCCACGAGGAGCGGCCTCGTTCCACAGCGTCGGAAACCAGCGTGTCATAGCCCGCGCGCATGAAATACTCATGCCATCCGGCCCGGCCATCGGGCGTCGTCTCCCAGGTGACCCCGGTCAAACCGCCGCCATGCCACAGCAGCATCGGCACCTTCGCCTTGGGCGATGCCAGAGTGAACTGCTGGACGTACAGCTGGCCAACCTGGTAGTCCCCGTTGGGATCGGACTTGCGGATCGGTGCCTGGGGATTGGTGCGCACTTCCTTGATCGGCAAACCCGACAAGGTCTTTCGTTCGCCGCCGACGTGATAGCCGCGCACGCTCTTGAGCGGGATCGCGCTATCGGTCGGTTGCGCCATGCCGGCACAACCCGCGAGCAAGGCGCCCGATGCGGCCAGCATCCATATTCTGGGATTCATGGGGTTTCCTCCGAACTTAGTCGACCTGCGCGCCGGACTTTTGGACCAGCGCGGCCCAGCGCGGAATTTCCTTCTGCATGAACTTCGTCAGCTCCTCCGGGGTGCTCCCCACGACTTCGATCCCGGTCGCCGCCATCTTCTCGCGCACCTCAGGCGACTTCACCATCGCCACGATTTCCTTGTTGAGCCGGTCGACGACCGCCTTCGGCGTGCCCTTGGGCGCGTACACGGCCTGCCACGCCGCCATCTCGAAGCCCTTGACGCCCGCCTCGTCCATGGTTGGCGCATCGGGCACTGCCGCGATGCGCTTGGCCGTCGTCACGGCCAGCAACCTGAGCTTGCCCGCCTTCACCAGCGGCATGCCCGCCGTCAGCTGGTCGAACAGGAACGCCACCTGGCCGGCCGCGACATCCTGCAGGGCCTGCGGTTGTCCCTTGTAGGGCACGTGGGTCAGCGGCACCCCGATCAGGTCAGCGAAGAGTTCACCGGCCAGGTGCGTGGACGAGCCGGCGCCGGGCGATGCGAAGGTGCGCGCGGCAGCGTCCTTCTTGAGTAGCGCGATCAGCTCCTGCACCGTGCGCACAGGCAGTTGCGCGTTGACGTACAGCGCATTGGGAATGAAGCCCACCAGCGAGATGGGCTCGAAGTCCTTGACGGGGTCGTACCCCAGGTTCTTGTAGAGGCCCGCATTGATCGCATGCGTGCTGATCGTGCCGCCCAGAAGCGTGTAGCCGTCCGGATTCGCCTTCGCCACCAGGCGAGCAGCGATGGCGCCGGCCGCACCCGGCTTGTTATCCACGATTACCGGCTGGCCGAGCGCGGTCGCCAGTCCGTGACTGATGGTGCGGCCCACCACATCGGTCGTTCCGCCCGGCGTGAACGGCACGACGTAGGTGATCGGCTTGGCGGGCCAGGCCTGCGCCATGGCAGCGAGCGGCGCACACGCGAGAATGGCCGTGGCGACGAGGGCGAGTAACTTGGGTTGTTTCATTGAATGGCCCCGTTCGGTATGCAGGCTACTTTTCGCAGATGGCGATGACCCGGGCTGGGCTACCACTGCCAATGACCAGGGGGAGCGCGCCTGCGATGAGGGTGCAGCTGTCGGCCTTGGCCGAAGCGATCGAGGCCAGGTTGGTGGCGTTCTCGATGAACTTCCAGCCCCGCTGCAAGCCGCGCACATGCGATGCATAGATATGCCCCGTAAAGCTTGCGTCATGGCCGGCCTGGCCCTCGCCAGAGTCGATGCCAATATTGTCGATGGCGATTCCGTTGATGCGGATTCCCTTCTGTTTTTCCAGGGCGATCAGTGCCTCGATAGCCGACCCGCTCACGCCAGGAAAATTCCAGCCATTGATGTAGGGCGATGTCGCAAGATCACCCCCTTTGTAGAAGCGCGACCAGCCGGTGTTCACGACGATCCAGCTGCCGTTCTGGAGCTTGTCGGCCACAGCCGCGATGTCCTGGGCCGTGACGTTGTTGGGCGAGGCCTCCGAGAAGTCCATCACGGTTTTCTGCGGGCTGGGCGTGCCGCCGTTCTTGTCCAGTTGGGCCTGCACGCGTTGGCCGATGTCGACCAGGACAATGGGGCCGGTCAGGTCTGCAAGGGTCAACTGATTTTGAAACCTGCGAGGCAAAGTGGCATCGGCCTCGACCGTTCCGGGAACATTGACGTAGTGAGCCGGCGCATCGATGTGTGTGCCAAAGTGCTCCGCGATCGTCATGTAGGACCGATAGAAATGCCCGTCATCAAAGTGATTTTCGCTGGGCTGCAATGCAACCTGCCTGAAGAAGCTGGGCACCGGCTGGCTGTGTGCATGGGGCTGGGTCAGGTCTGGCTTGGCGGGGTCGCTGGCCAGAGGCGCGAAAGTCGGGATCTCGTGGGTCAGGTCAAGGTAGAGCGGCTTGGCCTTGGCGTCACTTTGCAAGATCGGCGAACCCTCGGCCGATCCACATGCAGTGAGCACCGCACCGCTGATCGCGGCGAGCCCTATCGCGCCAATGGCGATCAACTTTTTCAATCTCATCGAAATCTCCTTTTGTGTTTGGCTCGCCTCCTGCACGAAGCGGCTGCGCGTATTAAAGGAGCACTGGGTTCATAATTCAAACGAATCTTTTCAATAAACAAATTCTTGAAATTCATGAATCTGACGGTTCGCCAGTTGCGCGCTTTCACATTGGTTGTCGAGAAAGGCAGCTTCACAGCCGCCGGACACGCGATGCACCTGACGCAATCGGCGGTCAGCATTCTGGTGAGGGACCTGGAAGAAGAACTGGGCTCACGCCTGATCGATCGCACCACTCGAAGCATCGCCGTTACCACGGTAGGGCAAGAGTTCTTTGCCAGCGCACAACGCATACTGATCGACCTTGAGCATGCGATCGGCAACGTGGACAAGCTGATCACGAAGCAGCGCGGCCGCGTGGTCGTGGCCGCGCCGCTGGTTCTGTCGAGCACCTTGTTGCCGTCCATCCTGGCGACGTTCGGGCGCCTGCACCCTGGCGTCGATGTGCTGGTACTGGACTCACTGACGGACCAGGTGCTGCCGAATGTGCGTTCCGGCGCGGCAGACCTGGGCATCGGTACTTTCCGCAAGACAGAGGCGGATCTCTCCAGCACTCTGCTCTTTCGCGAACCGCTGGTAGCCATCTTCCTCAAACACCATGCGTTCAGCCGCGCAAGCCGCCTGACCTGGAAGGATCTGCGTGGCAACCCCATCCTGGCCCTGCGCAGCGGCAGTGTCTTCAGGGAACTGACCCAAGCCGGTTTGGCTGCTGCCGAGTTGCCGCTGGAGCCCGCCTTCGAAGCCACGTACAGCGGCACGCTGATCGGGTGGGTGAAGGCCGGGCTGGGTGTGGCGATCGTCCCAGCGCATGCCACGGCACTGGTGGACCAGAGGCGGTTCGGCTGGAAACGCCTGGAGAAGCCCGCGATCGAACGAGAGGTCCTGATGGTGCACCGGGCCGGAGTTTCACTGTCACCTGCGGCGCAGGCATTCGCCGAGCACTTGCTCGAGCATGGCCCAAGCAGCGCTGTCTCCGCCCCCTGATAGTCCAATTGGCGGAACCGGACCCTGCGATTCTGCCGCTCCGTCCGGTCATGCGCCAATGAGCCAACCCCCTCAAGAGGTCCGCATCATGGAACGTGTTGAAAAAAACTTGGCGCGCACAAGTTACTGACTAGCATGTCGAAACCGAGGCGGAAGCCGCAGCGGTAGCACCGCAGACCAGCAATGCACCACTCCGCTTGGCGCGAAGGTTCTTGCGGCTCGTATGAACAATTTCAGGAGACAACTCATGGACGCCATCAAGCGGCCCGCCTTCTTCATCGAACCCGCCACCTACCCGCGCCCGCTCGAGGTGGTCGGCCTGCAAGTCAAGGTCCTCGCCTCGGGCAAGAACACGGGTGGATACGAAATCTTCCTGCAGGACGGCGTGGAAGGCAGTGGCGCACCGCCGCACCATCATCCGTGGGACGAGTCTTTCTATGTGGTGCGCGGTGACGTGAAATTCGGCTTCGGCGATGAGGAGCATGTCGCCCGAGCCGGTACGCTTGTGCACTTGCCGGCAGGCACGGTTCACTGGTTCCGTGTCGGCACGGACGGTGCCCAGATGATCTCCATCACCGGCCGCGAAGCCGCCTCGGCGATGTTCGAACACATCGATCGCGAGATTTCGCCCACCTCGCCTGATTTCAAGCGACTCGCGGCCATCTCGGCCGAGCATCAGTCGCTGATCCGCGCGCCGGGCTGAGCCGGCACTATCCCTTTGGCGTCAATGCTGCCGCAGATGGCAGCATGATGCCAATTCGGCGGTGCGATCAAACTGCCGTAGGCATACTGAACTCGGCGCCCGTGCGCTTGCCCACCGGCCAGCGCTGCATGACGGATTTTTGCTTGGTGTAGAACCGCACGCCCTCCTCGCCGTAGATGTGCATGTCGCCGAACAGGCTCTTCTTCCATCCGCCGAAACCGTGCCAGGCCATCGGCACGGGCAACGGGACGTTGATGCCGACCATGCCCACCTCGATGTTGCGTGCGAACTCGCGGGCCGTGCTGCCATCACGGGTGAAGCAGCACACGCCGTTTCCGTATTCATGCGCGTTGATCAGTTCCACGGCTTCCTCGAGCGTCGCAACGCGAAGGCAACTGAGCACGGGACCGAAGATCTCATCCTTGTAGACGCTCATCCCGGGGGTCACCTGGTCGAACAGCGTGCCACCTAGCCAGAACCCGTTGTCGCAACCGCCGCCTGCACTCGCCTGCCTGAACTCGCGTCCGTCCACCAGCAGCTTCGCACCTTCGCTCTGCCCTTGCGCAATGTACCCGGCGATCCGCTCCCGCGCGGCTGTGCTGATGATCGGCCCCATCTCCGCTTCGGGGTCCGTTCCGTTCCTGACTTTCAGGGCGCGAGTCTTCTGCGTGAGGATCGGGAGGATGCGTTCGGCTGCGTCGCCGACCAACACGGCGACGGAGAGGGCCATGCATCGCTCGCCCGCGGAACCGAACGCCGCACCGATCAATGCGTCCGCTGCCTGGTCCATGTCCGCGTCGGGCATCACGACCATGTGGTTCTTCGCACCACCCAGGGCTTGCACCCGCTTCCCGTGTCTGGCGCCCTCCATGTAGATCTTGTGCGCCACGGGCGTCGACCCCACAAACGACAGCGCCTTGACGTCCGGGTGTTCCAGGAGTGCGTCCACTGCGTCCTTGTCCCCCTGCACCACATTGAACACACCATCGGGAAGGCCCGCTTCCTTGAAGAGCCGCGCCAGCATGATCGAGGGCGTGGGATCCAGCGGGCTGGGCTTGAGGATGAACGTATTGCCCGCCGCGATCGCGACCGGGAACATCCACATCGGCACCATCACCGGGAAGTTGAAGGGGGTGACACCGGCCACCACGCCCAGCGGTTGACGCAGAGTCCAGTTGTCGATGCCGGTGGACACCTGGTCGGTGTAGTCACCTTTGAGAAGCTGCGGAATGCCGCACGCGAACTCCACGATCTCGATGCCGCGCGTGACTTCGCCTTGGGCATCGGATGCCACTTTGCCGTGCTCGCGGGTGATCGCCGCGGCCAGTTCGTCCCGATGCCGGTTCAGCAGCTCCAGGAACTTGAACAGCACCCGCGCGCGGCGGATGGGCGGGGTCTGGGACCACTTGGGGAATGCCCTGGCGGCGGATGCGACCGCGCGGTCAACATCCGCTCGGGTAGCGAGCGCAACATGGCCGATGTTCGTTCCCGTCGCGGGATTGAAGATGGGGGAGGTCCTGGCGCCGGCGACCTGTGGGTCCTGCCCGTCGATCCAGTGACCGACGTAAGCGATGGCTTCGGCGCCGGCGGTTCGACTGATAGTGCTCATGTCGCTCATCGTTGATTGACCTCTGCATCCTTCGAGTTCTTGACCAGCTCGATGGCGGCCAGGCAGTCGGCTTGGTTGTAGTACTTCTCAACACTCTCTGCGACTTTGCGACGGTCTTCGCCGTACAGCGTCCAGCGCCAGAGGTTCGAGCTTTCCTCGCGGTAGTAGATGAATTTCATGAAGTGTTTCTCCTGGAATCAGCGCGGGGTCTCGCCCTGCATGGTTATTTGCATCGAAGGACGCTGGGCAAAGCTGTCGTACCACTTCGCCAGGCGTGGCGCCGGATTGCGCCAGTCGTCCTCGGGAAAACGAAAATCGGAAGTGGCGCAAGCGCAAGCGACCGCGATCTGGCCCAGGTCGGGCTCATCGCGGAAGTCGCCGCATATCTTGTCGAGGTACTCGTAGCAGCGGTCCTGGCGGTCCATCATCTTGCGCACGAAGCTGCCGGAGAATTCCTGCGGACTGGGCGATCCCTCGCGTTTGCGCAGCATCTCCGCGCGCCGCAGCACCTGGGCCTCCATCAAGCCATGCGTGGCGATGGAAACGACGGACAGAATCTCCCAGCGCTCCCTCCCGCTCTGAGGGCACAACCGGAAGTTGCCGAGTTCGTCGTTCAGGTACTCGCAGATGGTGGACGAGTCCGCCAGGCGCAGTCCATCGTCGGTCAGCAGCGCCGGAATCCTGGCGATGGGCGACGCGTCAAGAAAGTCTTCCCGGTATGGTGTGGTCTCGGTCCCCCAGTTGTGCGGCCAGCTGGTGGGGATCAGTTCGAAGCGGTCTTCCAGACCGAGTTCGATGAGCGTGACGCGGCACTTGCGCGTGAAGTGGGAGGCAGGGGTGATGAAAAGCTTGTTCATGGGATTAGTGGCCAAAGTACAGCCGCAGTGCTGTTTCAGAGATTTGCCGCCGCTGCAGAGGGTCGGGGACGGCATCGAAGAAGGACTTGACCGCTTCGCCGTAGGCGTAGCCCTCATGCGCGGCGACGAAGGGCCAGTCGCTGCCCCACAGCACGCGCTCGGTACCGAGTGCGGCGAGCAAAGCGCTGCCAACTTGCGGGCCGGCCTCGCCGAGGCGGTGCCACGCGGCCATCTTGACCCAGGTGCGTCCGTTGTCCACGGCGCGCACAGCCGCCTGGTAACCGGGGCACTGGGTACCGAGCTTGGGGTCCGGGAAGCCGAAGTGGTCGACGACCACCTTCGCAGGGCAGTCCGCGAGCGCCTCCAACACCGGCGCAAGGCGCTCACCGCCCAACAGAATCTGGACGTGCATGTCGAGGTCCGCCAGGCGCGCCAGGAACAGGCGGTACTCGGCGGAACGCACATCCGGGAGATCGGGCCGCATGAACCACACCCAACGCACTCCCACCACCCCGTCGTCGCGCATGCGGCGCAAGAGGTAGGGATCGATGGTCGGCGGAACAATGACCGTGCCGCGCAGCCGTGGCGACCCCCGCAGGGACTGGAGGGTGTACTCGTTGTACTCCCCGAACATGCTGGCGGCGGCGATCACGCCGAACGGAATGTGATGCGTATCCAGCGTCGCAAGAAAAGCCTCCACCGGCGCCGGCTTCTCCACTTTTCGCCACGCATCCTTGGCGAGCGGCATGGACGTGGTGTAGATGTGGGCGTGCGTGTCCACCAGCGGCAACTCCGCCGTGTCTGCGATATCTAACATGCGCTAGCCTTCTTCGAGTTTGATGTTGGCGCCCTTGACGATCTTCCTGTAGAGGCCGACCTGCTGCTTCCAAAAGCTGGCGAACTCCGCTGGCGTCATCGGGTGGCCTTCGGCACCGAACTCCTGCAGCTTGGTGGCCAGCTGGGGCGACACGGTCGCCTTGCGGATCTCGCCGGCCAATTTGTCGACGATGGGCGCCGGGGTGTTGGGAGGCGCGAAGATTCCGGTCCAGAACGGCAGCTCGTAGCCAGGAAGGACTTCGGCCATCGTCGGCACATGGGGCAGCGCGTTTGATCGCTTCTTCGAGGTGACGGCGAGCGGACGCACGCGGCCGAGCTTGATATGCCCGGACTGCGGGGGCACGCCATCGAAAAGCATGTGCACCTGCCCGGAGATGAGGTCAGGCATCACCGACCCGGTGCCCTTGTACGGGATGTGCAGGATGTGGACCTTGGCCATCAGCTTGAACCACTCCGCGGCGAGGTGCGTGCCGGTGCCGACGCCCGCCGACCCATAGCTGTACTTGGCCGGATTCGCGCGCAGCAGGGCGATGAACTCCTTGATGTCCTTGGCCGGCACATCGGGATTGACGACCATCACGAGCGGAAACTCCGCCGCCATGGAAATCGGTGTGAGCGCATTGACCGGATCGAACGGGAGCTTCGTGAGGGAGGCGGCATTCACTGCCGCCGTCGTTGCCTGGAAGATCAATGTGTAGCCGTCCGGAGCCGCCCTGGCCAGGGCGCCAGAGGCGATGGTTCCGCCCGCGCCGCCCACGTTGTCCACAATGAACTGCTGACCCATCTGCTCGGACAGGCGCTGCGCAAACATGCGGGCGAGCAAGTCGATGCCGCCGCCGGCTGTCGATGGCACCAACACGCGGACCGGCTTGTTCGGATAGGGCTCCTGCGCGCGCAGTGGCAGTGCGGCCGCACAGCCGGCGGCGAGGATGGCCCGGTTGATCTGGCGTCGCTTCATCATTGCTGTTGCGGGTTGAATTTATACACGTGCGTGCGCTGGGCCAGCTCCGGCACCGGCACACCCGACCGAATATCCGCGTAACGCACGGCTTCGCCGGCTGCGATCTCGTGCGCCCTTTTGAGCACTGCCTCCACTGCGTCACGCGGGACGAAACACACGGCGCCCTCGTCCGCCACCACCAGGTCGCCAGGGCGCACCTGAACGCCCAGAATGGTCACCGTCCCGTTCACGGCCACCGTCTCCAGGCGCCACTTGCCGGTAATGGAGCTGGCACCGCGCGACCAGACGGGGAACTTGAGGTTGCGCGAGTGCTGAACATCCCGAACACCGCCGTCGATGATGGCGCCGATTTCGCCCTGGCGTTGCGCGATGGTGACCGAAAGCCCGCCCATGTTGGAGATACCCACGACGCCTTCAATGACAAGGACATCGCCAGGCTCGGCCAGGTTGTGGGCTTCGATCTCCGCCATCTTCGAGACCCGCTCCTTCGCTCCGCGGTAGGCGTTGTCGCGCTGCTCCACATTGCGCAGCGTGAGCGCCGGCCCGACGATCCTGGCCGAGGGAAGGTTGGGCGGCAGGTTGCAGCCGGGGACCACGGTGTCGATCCCCAATTCGTCCAGTGCGTCGGAGACCGTGCCGGTCAGATCCTCCAACTGGTGGAAACTGTCGATGATGCGCTGGTCGTAGCGCGGGATGTCGAGCTGCAGGACCGCTTCGCGCGGGATTTTTCCTAGAGGTTGTTTGGACATGGTGTCTCCTTGCCTTCTCACGAGAGAACGGCTTTGAAAAGCCGCATGAAATTGTCCTGGGCGATGCCCTCGACCTGGGCGCGGGTGAAGCCCTGCGCGAGAAGGGACTCGAGCAGCACTTGCTGCTGCTGAAGGTTGTCCACCGGGTAGCGCCAGGGCCAGGTGCCATACACCTCGGGCTTGCGCATGAACTCCTGGTACCGTTCCGCAGGCTGGTCGGTGATGAAGTCCGAGCCGATGCCTACGTGCTCCGCACCGATGCGCGTCACGCAGTGCGCGATGTGGGCGATGACGTCATTGGCGGTGGGCGCATCGCCGCCGGGCATGCGAACCACGGGTGGCAGGTAGGTGATGCCGATCACCCCGCCATTGACCTTGAGCGCGTCCAGCAGCGCGTCGGACTTGTTGCGCATGTTGGGGCAGACCGTGAAGGCGTTGGCGTGCGTCACGGCGACGGGCTGCCTGGACAGCTTCGTAGCCTCGATCCCGGAGCGGTCGCCCACATGGGACAGATCGATCACGATGCCCAGCTCGTTCAGGGCCACCACCAGCTCTCGCCCCAATGACGAGAGACCGGCGTCGGCGGGTTCCGCGCATCCGTCACCGTAGAGGTTGCGGATGTTGTGCGCGATCTGGATCACGCGCACGCCGGCGTCATGGAACAGGCGCAGCAGGTTCAGATCGCGCTCGACGCCGGGCACGTTCTGGTAGCCCATCACGACGGCGAGTTTCTTTTCGGCCCTGGCTCGCTCGAAGTCGTCGAACGATTCGACGATCCTCACCAGGCCGTCCAGCGTGCGCAGGTGCGCGCGGTAGTTGGCCAGCTGGTTGAGCGAGTGACGCAGGTCAGGGACGGGGTTGATGCCCTGGAAGTTGTTGAGCGTGATGTGAATGGCGGCTACACCATTCGCAAGGCAGCTCTCCACATACGGGGCCGTCAGGCGCGACCCATTAAGAAGATCGAAGATTTTGAACATGAGTGCGGTTGGGTAGTTCGAGTCGCGATCCACTACGTGGACCTTTTCGACAACCGGATCATCTTCTCGATCAATACTCCCCGGCAAACTGTCGCCGGAATGGTCCGCTATTTGGACCTGCTGCTTCCTTTCGCCTTGGCCGATGCCCCGCGGAACTGGCGGACGCTGCCCGTTCCCGTGCCGCTCTCGGCCGCCGCGATGCGTTGCTGGATGTGGCTGGCGTGCATCCGCAGGATCTTGATGATCTCGGGGATGCGCGCGTTGCGCATGCGGTCGCTGATGGCGGCGGTGCCGATGGCGGCGATCGGGCGGTCCAGCGTGTTTCTGATGACCACTGCAACGCCGCGCACCCCCTTCAGCATCAGGCCGTCGCTCAGCGCATACCCCGTCGTCCTGGCCCGCTCCACTGTTTCCCGTATCTGCCGGATCGTCAGGCCGGGGAAGCGGCCGAGGCCTCCTTGAATCGAGTCGAGCACACTCGCGCATTCCTCGGGCGGCAATGCGGCCAGCAACGCCACACCCGTCGCGCCTATCCCCAAAGGACGCCGCGTGCCCACCTCCACGGTGAAGGCCTTCACCGGGTAGTCACCCGTCTGGCGATCGATGCATACGGACTCCAGCCCACTGCGAATCGCAAGGAAACTGGTGTCGCCCGTCTTGGCGGCCACGGCCAACATCTCTTCGGCGGCAAGCTCCTTGAGGTCGTAGACAGTCCGGCTTGCCGACCACCCCAGCACAGCGAGCTCCTGACCCAACCGATAGCGGCGGGTCTCGTCCATCTGCTCCACCACGCCCTCTCTCTTCAGCGTGTCCAGGATGCGGTGGACGGTGGGCTTCGTCAGGCCCGAGGCCTGCTGCAACTCGACCAGGCGCCGCCCATCCGCGCCGGCCGAAGCAAGGATGCGGATCAGGCCGATGGCTCGTTCGAGGGTTTGTGTTGTCATGAATAGTCCAATATACGGAACAAAAGTCAGAGCATTTGATAGCTAACCACCGTTTGACGGAAAGTACCCGCCATGAATGGTCCGAATGTTGGAATGATGCCTGAGAAAATCGAAGTCGCGCGATACCCCATGCAGATCGGAGGAAGCGCGCATGACCCCTGCGGTGGTGAGTGGCTCGCCTCACTGAATCCGGCCACCGAAAAAGCCTGGGCGATGATCCCCCGCGGGAACGCGGACGATGCGGGCGTGGCTGCTGCTGCCGCGCACGGGGCGCTGCGCGGACGGTGGGCGAAACTGACGCCCACCGAACGCGGCGCCCTGATGTTCGCCCTGGCGGACCTGCTGGAGCGGGACGCGGAACTGCTTGCGAGACTGGACGCGCGCGACAACGGCAAGCCCATCTCCGAATTGCGCAAGCAGTACGCGTACCTCCCACAGCACTGGCGCTACTTCGCGGGATTGGCAGACAAACTCCAGGGCGAGGTCATCCCAGTCGACCGCGTGGGCGTGTTCAACTTCACGCGGCACGAGCCGGTGGGCGTGGTGCTCGCGATCACGCCCTGGAACTCCCCGCTGGTCATCGCCTCGTGGAAGATCGCACCCGCTCTCGCCGCAGGCTGCACAACGATCGTCAAGCCGTCGGAGCACGCGTCGGTGTCCACACTGCACTTCGCCGGGCTCGTGACCGAAGCCGGGTTCCCGGCAGGCGTGGTGAATGTGGTGACCGGCTACGGGCACGAGGTCGGCGAGGCCCTGGTCGCGGACAAGAGAGTTGCGAAGGTCACCTTCACCGGCGGGGAAGCCGGCGGACGCGCCGTCTCGATGCTCGCTGCGAAGCACCTCAAGCCCACGGTGATGGAGCTTGGCGGCAAATCGCCGGTCATCGTCTTCGACGATGCGGACCTCGATCGGGCGGTCCCGACAGTGGCCGCCGGCATCTTTTCGTCCAGCGGACAGTCCTGCGTGGCGGGCTCGCGTCTGCTGCTGCAAGCTGGCATTTACGATGAGTTCGTGCGGCGCCTTGTAGAGCGAGCCCGTGCCATCGTTGTCGGCGACCCACTCGCCGCCGAGACAACGATGGGGCCGATCACAACCCGCGCCCAGTTCGACACGATCCAATCGCACTTGCTCGATGCGCACGAGCAAGGTGCCACCCGGGCATTCAAGGGCGAACTCCCTCCGGGCTGCCCTTCAAATGGATTGTTCGTTCCGCCCACGATCTTCACCGGCGTGACCGCCTCTATGCGGGTCTGGCGGGAAGAAGTCTTCGGCCCCGTGCTTGCCGTGATGCGCTTCAAGACCGAGGCCGAAGCAGTGGCAATCGCCAACGATTCCCCCTTCGGCCTGGCGGCCGGCGTGTGGACGCGCGACCTGGACCGCGCGTTGCGCCTCCACGAAGAACTCGAGGCGGGAACGGTCTGGATCAACAGCTATCGCGGCGTCAGCAGCATGACGCCCCTGGGCGGCTTCAAGAAGTCGGGATTCGGCCGCGAGAACGGCCAGGAGGCCGTCCGCGAGTTCCTGCAGACCAAGAGCGTGTGGGTGGAATACCAATGAGCGACGCACACACCCCACTCAGTGGCGCCGCCATCCTTGACGCCCTCAAGAGCGCGGAGATCGAGTACGTCATCTCCGTTCCCGACCTGACCACCTCCGACGGCGTGCTGCGCCCCCTCGCCACGGACCCACAGCTCAAGCTGCTGCGGGTGTGCCGGGAGGAAGAGGCCATTGGCATTTGCGCTGGGCTCCTGGCCGGCGGAAAGCGCGCGGCGATTCTGATCCAGTACACGGGCTTCCTGGCGTCCATGAACGCGATCCGCGCGATCGCGATGGAGTATCGACAACCCATCTGCATGCTGGTGGGCCTGTTGTTCGCGGACGCGCCGGAGGATCCGAGGCAATCCGCCAACTACGGCGTCAATCGGATGATCCCGTTGATCGAGGCGATGGGCATGCCGTACCGGCTGGCGCGAAACACCGATGAAGCCGCCGCCATCGCGCCCGCCATCACCCGCGCCTTCGACCTGAGCGAACCGCTCACCGTCCTCATCACCCGCTATCCCGGTGCCTGACTCATGAAACGTGACGCCTGCTTCCAACTGCTCGCCAGTCTTTTGCCCGACGACATCGTGGTCTCCACCTACTCGTCCGCCTTCGAGTGGCTCGCCATACGGCCCCATCCTCTGAACTACGTGGCCGTGGGCGCGATGGGCTTGGCCTCGTCGCATGCGCTCGGCCTGGCGCTGGCCATGCCGCAGCGGCGCATCGTGGTGCTCGATGGGGACGGCAGTCTGCTGATGAACCTCGGAACGCTGGTCACGATCGCGGCGGCGGCGCCGAAGAACCTCATCCACTTCGTCTCGCGCAATGGAAGCTACGAGGCCAACGGCGGCCACCCCATCCCCGCGCAAGGCGTCCTCGATTTCGCCGGGATCGCGCGCAGTGCCGGATACCGTCATACCGAATCGTTATCGGAACTGTCCGCTTTCGCGGCGAAGGTGCCGGCGCTGTTGAGCGCTTCTGGCCCGACGTTCGTCGAGCTTCACCTGGAGCCGGGAGACACAACGCCTGCGCCGGACTACGAGCACATCCACGGGGTGCGCGCAAGACGTGAGTTTTCCGAGGCGCTCGCGAGAGGAGAAGGCTTTCGGGCAACGATGGAGAGCCATCAATGACGCCGCCCCTGCTGGAGATCGACCGGGTGAGCGCGCGCTTCGGCGGCGTGCGCGCCCTGGACGCGGTCAGCCTGTCACTTTCCGAAGGCGAGATCTGCGGGCTGATCGGGCCCAACGGCGCGGGCAAGACCACGCTGTTCAACGGGATCACGCGCATGTACGACACATTTGGCGGCAGCATCCGCTTCGCCGGCCGCGCCATCGATCGCATCCATCCGCGCCATGTCGTCGCCGCGGGCATCGCCCGCACCTTCCAGAACGTGGGGCTGTACGGCGGAATGACCGTGCTGGAGAACGTGATGCTCGGTGGACACCATGCAGCGGGGCAGTCGATGCTCGGCAGCCTGCTGCGGCCCGCGGCGGCGCGGCAGGCCGAGCGCGACCTCGTGGCGCGGTGCCGTTCCATCCTGGACGAGCTCGATCTCGATGCGCTGCGCAACGAACCGGCCGGCGCCATACCGTATCCGACGCAGAAGCGCGTGGAGATCGCGCGCGCGCTTGCCTCTCGGCCGCGCCTGCTGCTGCTGGACGAGCCGGCCGGCGGCCTCACGCACAGCGAAGTGGCGCAGTTCGGCGAGCTGGTGCGGCGCATCCGCGATGCGCATCGGCTCACCGTGCTGCTGGTGGAGCACCACATGGGCCTGGTGATGGGCCTGTGCAGCCGGCTGGTGGTGATGCACCTGGGGCGCAATCTCGCGCAGGGCACGCCCGCCGAAGTACGCGCGAATCCCGAGGTGGTGGCTGCCTACCTGGGGCGCCCATCGAACGCCGCCGGAGCGCAGACATGACATTGCTGCAAGTGAGCGGCCTGCGCTCTGGGTACGGCGCGGTCGAGGTGTTGCACGACCTCGCCTTCCACGTGCATCCGGGCGAGATCGTGGCCCTGCTCGGGGCCAATGGCGCCGGCAAAACCACCACCTTGCGCGCGATCGCCGGCCTGCTGCCCGCGCGCGGCCGAATCGCCCTCGATGGCGCGGACGTGACAGCCGCATCGCCGGCTCAGCGCGTGCGACTCGGGCTGGCGCTGGTGCCGCAGGGCCGCGGCACTTTCGGCGAATTCAGCGTGGAAGAGAACCTCGCGCTGGGCGCCTACACGGTGGCCTTGCGCCGCCAGATTGCGCAGGACATCGAGCGCTGGTTCGACGTGTTTCCGCGCCTGCGCGAGCGGCGCCGCCAGCCGGCCGGCATGCTCAGCGGCGGCGAACAGCAGATGCTGGCGATCGCGCGCGCACTCATGTCACGGCCACGCCTGTTGCTGTGCGACGAGCCCTCGCTGGGACTGGCGCCGGCCGTCACGCAGGAGATGTTCGCGACGCTGCGGCGCATCAACCAGGAGCAGGGCACGGCGCTGCTGATCGTGGAACAGAACGCCGATCTCACGCTGCGCCTGGCGAACCGGGCCTATGTGATGGAAACGGGCGCCCTCACGATGCAGGGCGCGGCCGGAGACCTGCTCGCCTCTCCCGACATCCAGCGTTCCTACCTCGGAGCTTGACGTGCAACTTCTACTTCAGCAAATCGTCGACGGGCTCGCGGCCGGCGCCATCTACGCGGCGCTCGCGCT
This sequence comes from Ramlibacter sp. WS9, assembly GCF_003797765.1. Lineage (GTDB taxonomy): Bacteria > Pseudomonadota > Gammaproteobacteria > Burkholderiales > Burkholderiaceae_C > Ramlibacter. Next base: position 220,676 of record NZ_RKMB01000002.1, read on the forward strand.
GGCGCTGGTGCTGATCTACGGCGCCACCCGCATCATCAACTTCGGCCAGGGCGAGATGGCGACTTTCTGCGCCTACCTCGCCTGGCAGCTCGCCGAATGGGGCATGCCGTTGCCACTGGCCCTGGCGCTGGGCGGCGTGGCCGCGTTCGCGCTGGGCGTGTTCGTGTTCCAGGCCGTGGTGCGGCCGGTGTCGCGCGCGCCGGTGGAAACGGTGGTCGTGGTCACCCTCGGCCTCTTCCTGTTCTTCCAGGCGCTGTGCCTGTGGCTGTGGGGCTCCGACCCGCAGGTCTTTCCGCCGGTGTTTCCCTCCGGCGGTTGGACGCTTGGCGGCGTGCGGCTCACGACCGGCACGCTCGGTGTGCTCGTGGTGCTGCTCGCGCTGGCACTCACACTCGCGGCCTTGCTGCGCTTCACGCGCGTCGGGCTCGCGCTGCGCGCCGCCGCGGTGGATCGCGAGAAGAGCCTCATCGTCGGCATCCGCGTCGACGTGATGCTGATGCTCGGCTGGGGCCTGGCCTCGCTCGCCGGCTTCGCCGCGGCGGTGCTGGTGGCGCCGCGCCTCTTCCTCAGCCCCACGATGATGGCGCCGGTGCTGGTGTACGCGCTGGCCGCCGCCACGCTCGGCGGCTGGGGCAGCGCGGTGGGTGCCATCGTGGGCGGGCTCGCGATCGGTGTGGCCGAAAGCGTGGGCGCGACCTACCTGCCCTTCATCGGCGCCGAGCTGCGCCTGGCCATTCCGCTCGCGGCCATGCTCGCCGTGCTGCTGTTGCGGCCCCAAGGCCTGTTCGGCCGGAAGCTGGCGGTGCGCGTATGAAGGCGATCTCTCCCCGGCTCGCGTTGCTGCTGCTGGCCGCGCTCGCGCCGGCCGTGCTGCCCAAGTTCTTGCTGCTGCAACTGAGCATGGCCCTGTGCTTCGCGCTGGCGATCCTCGGGCTCAACCTGTTGCTCGGCTTCGCGGGCCAAGTCTGTTTGGCCCAGGGCGCCCTGTTCGCCGTCGGCGCCTACACCACCGCCATCCTTTCGGCCAAGGCCGGCTGGCATCCGCTCGCGACCTTGCTTCCGGCCGCGTGCGCCGCCGCGCTGGCCGGTCTCGCCATCGGCCTGCCCGCGCTGCGCCTGGGCGGGCTGCAACTGGCCATCGTCACGTTCGGCGTGGCGGTGCTCGTTCCGCAATTGATCCTGAAATTCGACCGGCTGACGCAGGGCGTCACCGGCATCAGCTTCGACGCGCCGGCGCCGCCGTCCTGGCTTCCATTGGCGTCGGATGTGTGGCTGTACGCGATCTGTGTCGGCGTGGTCGCGCTGTGCATGGGCCTGGCCATGCGGGTGCTGCGCGGCGACACCGGCCGCAGCCTTCGCGCCATGCGCGACAACGAACTGGTCGCGCGCTCCATGGGCGTGGACCTGGTGCGGCTGCGTCTGGGTGCCTTCGCGCTCAGCTCCGCCTTTGCCGGCCTGGGCGGCGGGCTCTACGCGATCCTCAACGGCTACGTCAGCCCGCAATCGTTCCTCGCCGCCAAGTCGATCGAGATCCTGATCGGCGCCATTGTCGGCGGCATCACGAGCTTGCCCGGCGCACTGCTCGGCGCGCTGTTCGTGGTGTTCGTCCCCGAATGGACGTCAGACCTCAGCCCCGCCCTGGGCGGCTTGATCTACGGCGCCTGCCTCGTCGGGATGATGCTCGTCGCGCGCGATGGCCTTGCAGGCTTGGCCGTGCGTGCGTTCGCCCGCTGGCGCAAGACTTTCTTTCCCATCCGGCCCGCTGCGGCCACCACCCTTCCCCAGGAGACAACCCCATGACTCGCCATTCCTTCTGCGCCCTGCGCGGCGCGCTCGCCACCCTGGCCGTGGCCGCAGCCTCGGTGGCCCACGCAGCCGACCCCGGCATCACCGACAGCGTGATCCGCATCGGCATATCCGCCCCGCTCACCGGTCCGGTCGCCGCGGTGGGCGCGGTGTCGGAGGGCATCAAGGTCCGCGTCGCCGCGGCCAATGCCGCCGGCGGCGTGAAGATGGGCGATGGCAAGACCCGCACCATCGAACTCACGGTGCAGGACGACGGCATCGATCCGCAGCGCACGCTGACCAACGTGCGCAAGATGGTGGAACAAGGCGAGGTGTTCGCGCTGCTAGGCATCTCCGGCACGCCGAACAACCAGGCGATCGGCAAGTACGTCGAGCAGAAAAAAGTGCCCAACCTCTTCATGTACTCCGGCGTACAGGAACTGCAGGAAGGACCGAACTGGATGATCGGCCTCGTGCCGTCTTTCACCACCGAGGCGGCAGCCTTTGCCGAGCACCTGAAGGCGAGCAAGCCCGACGCGAAGGTGGCGGTGCTGTTCCTGAACACCGAAACCGGCTTGACCTTCAAGTCGGCGCTCGCCGGTGCGCTCAAGGGATCACGCGTGAAAGTTCTCGCCGAGCAGGCCGTGACACCGGTGGATCCCACCATCGATACCCAGATGAGTAACCTCAAGGCATCGGGCGCCGACACGCTCGTGATCATCGCGCCTCCGCGGCAGGGCGCGCAGGCAGTGAAGTTCGCGGCGGAGAGCGGCTGGAAGCCCGTCACGCTGCTCTCGTACATCGCGTCGTCGGTGGCGGCGCTCCGACCGGCGGGGCTGGACAATGCCATGGGCCTGATCACCAGCCAGTTCATCAAGCCGGTGGACTCCCCCGCGTTTGCCGAGGACACGGCCGTCAAGCGCTACCTGGCCGACCATGCGGCCGCCAAGCCGCGCTTCGACAAGACGGATTCGCAGGGCCAGGTAGGCTACGTCACCGGCGAGGCGTTGATCCGCGTGCTGGAGCAGATGAAGCAGCCCACGCGCCAGGCCATGATGGACGTAGCGCGCCAGATGAACAAGGTGGAAGTCGGCCTGCTGCTGCCGGGGATCACGCTCACCACACAGGGCTCGGCCGACCCGTACCCGATCGAAAGCCTGCAACTCGTGCGCTTCGATGGCGCGCAGTACGCGCCGCTGGGCAAGCCCATGTCGTTCGAGGGCAAGACGCCCCGCCACAACTGAGACGCGGCATGGCACTCGACCGCCGGAGGCTGATCGCTGCGCTCGCGTCCTGCGGCGCGCCGGCCCTGTTCGCACAGAACGCCGTGCCCGGCGTCACCGACCGTGAGATCCTGGTGGGCCGAATCACCCCGGCCGACTCGCCGTTCGCGGACATGGCGCGCCAGCGGCGGCTGGGCGCCGATGCCTGCATTGCCCGCATCAACGCGAGTGGCGGCATCCACGGCCGGCGCATCCGGCTGCTGGATCGCGACGACGGCTATCGCGCGGACAAGGCGGCCGCGGCGGCCGACGAGCTGCTGCAGCAACAACGCGTGTTTGCGCTGCTGGGGGCTTTCGGCACACCCACGCTGCCCGCCATCATGGATCGCGCGGGCGCAGCCGGTGCGCCCTTGGTGGGCGCGAACTCGCTGACCCACGACGCGCGCCAGCCGTTCAAGCGGCACGTGTTTCCGGTGCGCGCGGCTTCGCTGGCCGAAGCCGCGCATGTCGTGCGGCACCAAAGGACGCTGGCGATCGACCGCTTCGCCGTGCTGACCAGCACCGAGGCCTACGGCCCGCCAGGGGCTGCGGCGTATCTGGCGGCCCTGCAGACAGCTGGGGTCAGGCCAGTGGCGCACATTGCCTTTTCCGCCAAGGACGATCCCGCGGCGGTGGCGCGTGCGCTGCACGCGAGCGCGCCGCAATCATTGCTCGTCGCCGCGCTGCCCAAGCCGTTCGCTGTTGTGCTCGCCCATTACCGCAAGCTCGGTGGCGCGGCGCAGGGCATCGCGTTCTCGGCGATGCGCATCGAAGATGTCACCTCGGCACTGGGTCCGGCAGCGGCCGGCCTGGGCCTGTCGCAGCCGGTGCCTTCGCCCACGCGGCTGGGTGTCCCGCTGGTGCAGGACTATCGCGCTGCGCTCGCGGCCGCCGGCACCGCCGAGCCCGCGTCCTACCACGGCCTCGAGGGCTACCTCGAGGCGCGCGTCCTGGCCGAGGGGCTGCGGCGCGCGGGCCGCACGCTCTCGAGGGAGGGCTTGATCGACGCACTGGAATCGCTGAGGCACCACGATTTCGGTGGCGTCACGGTGAACTACGGGGCGACGGACCGCACCGGTTCCACCTACATCGACATCGTGCTGGTGGGCCGGCGCGGCGAACTGGTGTATTGAGCGTTCGCTGGCCTGGCCTTGGGGGTTTCCCCTCATCGCCCGGGTTGTCGATTTCGCACAGGCTCGTTCGTCGTGTGGATAGAGGATGATCCTCTGCACTTCAAGGAGAACCCAGCCATGGCCACCAGCACCGTCCGCCTGCACCGCGTCCTGCGCACGCCGCCCGAGCGGCTCTACCGCGCCTTCATCGATCCCAGCGCCTTCGAGCGCTGGCTCCCGCCGTTCGGCTTCACCGGCAAGGTCCACAGCATGGAGCCTGTCGTCGGCGGTACGTGGCGCATGTCGTTCACCGCGTTCGGCTCCGGCCACAGCCACTCGTTCGGCGGCAAGTACCTGGAGCTGGTCCCCGGCAAGCTCATTTCTTACGACGCGGCCTTCGACGACCCCAACCTGCCGGGCACGATGAAGACCACCGTGACGTTGACCGCGGTTTCGTGCGGCACCGACATGTCCGTGGTGCAAGAAGGCATCCCCGACGTGATCCCGGTCGAGATGTGTTACCTCGGCTGGCAAGAGTCGCTCATCGCACTCGCGCAGCTGGTCGAGCCCAACATTCCGGGTTGAGCGCGGCGGTGGCGGTTACCATGGAGACCAATTCCTCGGCATTGGCTCCATGGTCCTCCTCGCCTCCCAATTTGACGCACCCCGCCCGCAACCGGCAGAGCACGTCAGTGACCGGCCGCAGGACTGGCTGGGCAACACGCCATTGCTGGATCTGGACGACCCGAAGCTGCGCCTGAAGGCCCGCTCTCTGATCCAGTTGTGCCGCAACGACCGCGACAAGGCCCTGGCCATCTACCGGTTCGTCAAGAACCTGCCGTACACCAAGCGGATCAAGCTGCACTACCCCACGGCGCGCGACGTGCTGCACGATCGCGGTGGCGACGGGGACGACAAGGTGACGCTGCTGATCGCGCTCATGCGGTCGGCCGGCATCCCGGCGCGGGTGCGCTACATGGAGATGCGCGGCGAGATGCTGCGCGGCCTGACGCCCGGCACCACGCCCGCGGCACGCCCGTTGGCGGAGATCTGGCTCGGCCGCTGGGTGCGCACCGACACGTTCATCTTCGACGCCGCATACGTGGCGGCGGCCCGCGAGCGCCTGAAGGCGAACGGCTGGGAATGCGGCTGGGGCTTCCACATGGATGCCCAGCAACTGTGGAACGGAAAGGACGACGCCTTCCTCGGCGGCCTGCCGATCGAACAGGACCCGATGCTCACACGCGTCCTGTGCGTGGTGAGCGATCCGCTCGAGCTGGTATCGGCCGCGTTGCGCCGCAACGGGCTGCGTTACCGCAGGTCGCTGCGGGCTCTGCAATGGAACATCCTGGCGCCGACCATGATCCGGGCCATCCGGGAGCTGCGGGCCGGGCGCTTCTGAACCTTGGCTGCGGCATGACTCGAACATCGCGCCCTGCACAGGTCATGTCACAAAATGCAGTACATCCGATGATCGATGCGGCCGGGGCCATATTCGCCATAGCCGACGGTGACAATTCCGCAAAGCCACGCGTATCGCTCGTCCGACGTCTCGAACCTGGGTGTTGGACGCACGTAGCTTTCATCGAAGGACAACCTCTCGCCCTTGGCCAGACGCTGTCGACCATCCGGCGGATACCTGAGAATGCCGTGCGACGCGTAGTGAATGAGAACACCGTCATGGGTGCGCATGGTTGCTCGAACATCCATGCGGCTGATTCCGTCGGTGCCGAGGGAGACCCAGTCTCCCCCGCCCGGCAGCATTTCGCCCCGGAAGCGGGGACCTTCGAAGCGACCACCTTTCACGACGAAGGTCAAACGGGTGCCCAGAGGGGTAGAGATCACCTGGCCGAGCTCCAGATCGATGCTGAGATCGCACAGGTGCTCGACCGGCAATGCGTTGATAAACGCTCGATCGAACAAGGGTGTCGCTCGATCGGCGGTAGGGGTATTTGCGTTCGCCATGTTCTTGTCCGTCACTTCGCTTCGAACGCTGCCTTGACTTGAGCAAAGTCGAAGAAGGTGTCTTTCCTGGTGACAAGTCCGTCGTCATCCACCTCCACGACGTCGACCGCATGGAACTTTCTGCGCTCTTTTCCGGGGGGCTGGAACGTCAGGTCCCAATCGAGGGTCCAGTGCCTGTCGCCCAGAAGGAGGCGGCGTGTCTCGAAGCCGAAATTGGGATAGCGCTCGAATACCTCGGCGAACTCCTTCAGCAAGGCAGCCTTTCCCTTCACCTGTCCGTTACGGCCATGCGCCTGGAAGGTCGAGTCAGGCGTGTGTAGCGCGACAATTGCCTCGGGTTTGTGAGAGAGCCATGCCGCGGCGTATCGGTCGGCGATTGCGGCAAGATTCAATTCGGTAGCCTCAGACATATTTAGCCTTTCTGAATCGATAGTCTCTGTTCGCGGTGCATCGGCTGATTCCGCGGTTCGCGACTGGTCGATAGGCCCTCTCGCGAACACGGCCACTATACCTATGATTATCATAGCCACATGAATTGTGAGGACACCAATGGCTAGAAATGCGTCGCTCTCGCCGTCGGCGGCACAGGACACCCTCTGCCCGGTCGCGTTGGCTCAGAAGATCGTGGGCGACCGCTGGACAGTGCTGGTTTTGCGCGAGCTGTTTCTCGGAAGCCATCGCTTCGAGGAGATTCAGGTGCAGACGCAAGCAACACCACAGATGCTGGCGGGTCGGCTGAAGAAACTGGAATCGGACGGAATGATCGAACGCCGGCCGTACAACACGAAGCCGTTGCGGTACGAGTACTACCTCACCGAGATGGGCATCGGGTTTTACCCCGTGTTTTTGGCATTTCGCGCGTGGGGCGAGACTTGGTGCAAGACGAGCAAGCAGAAGGTCGCCATCCGCTACACGCACCTTCCGTGCGGAAAAGACCCGGGGTTGGGCCCGACGTGCCAGGAATGCGGGAAGGAGATGCGCAGAGAAGAGCTTTCCGCTGCGCTGAGCAAGCCGTTCATTGCGGAGCGACAGGAGCGCAGGGAGGCGTTCAAGCGCGGCCAAGTTTGATCGTTTGCCGCAGCCCGCAGTTCCTGGAAACATCATCGCAATGCCAACACTTGAGACCTTCATCCTGTTCGCGATTGCCGACCTGGCATTGAAGATCACGCCGGGGCCGGACATGGCGCTGACGCTCAGCCGGGGGGTAACCCAAGGTTTCCGCGCGGCGTGGGTCAGCGCTCTCGGAACCAGCTCCGCAGGGTTTGTGCACGTACCCCTGGTCGTCCTCGGGCTCGCGACACTGTTTTCGCGATCTCCCCTGCTGTTCTCGGCCGTCAAGACAGCGGGCGCGCTGTATCTGGTCTATCTTGGGGTCCGCGCCCTGTTTCGCAGCCGCCGAGGCCGGTTCCCGGATGAATGCGCTTCGGTTGCGAGTGATCGGGAGATCTTCTTGCAGGGTTTCGTCACCAATCTGCTCAACCCCAAGGTACTGTTGTTCATGGTGGTTTTCCTGCCTCAGTTCGCTGATCCCGCCCTTGGGCCGCTTTGGATTCAGATAGGGGTGCTCGCGATCTATCAGAAGGCCTCAGGGCTGGTTATTGGCGCTTTCTTCGGCTACGCAGCCTCCCGCATTCGGAACTGGGTTGTCGACAACCCTTGGTTTGTCCGAGCACAGGAAGGGATTCTTGGTGCGACGATGATCGGCATTGGAGGCTGGATCGTGTTAAGCCGCGATCGATAGAACTCATGCCAGCACCCGGCCGGGACGGCATGAGGGTTCAACAGTTCCTCCACTCCCCCGACATCCTGGGGCTCACCGCCATGCCGCCTGCCCCATCAGATACACACCCGTCATGATCGACACACCGCCGATCGCCCAGGCCACACGCTCGCCGTGCGGTGCCAGACGTTCGGCGGTGATGGCGGCCGCGATGACCGCCATCGCCCGCAAGTCCATCACGCCGATGACCAGCAGGATCGTCGTCAAGCCCGCGCACGCGATGCTGCAATGCAGGCCCAGCCGCGCGCCATAGCCCAAGGCGGCGAGTGTGTTGGCGGGAGTCGCGCAGTGCAGCTGTGTCACGGGCCGGCAGTGAGCGACATGACGCGCTTTGTACGTGCTGAACTGGAACACGCCCGCGAGCAGCACGACCAGTGCGAGCGTCGACGGCACCACGCGAGCCAGTGACGGCACCCGCATCGCGGCTTCAGCGAACGCCGCGCCCAGCGCGAAGATCATCGCCCCGAGGGCAGTCCATACGAAGAAGTAGCCCGCGCCCGCCGCCACCGCTGCCATTGGGCGATGCCGCCACAGCAGCGGCGCCAACGACGGCAGCATCATCGCGACCATCATCACCACCCACATGCCGATGAACGATGCGGCGGCCGCCGCCCAGGACTGGCCGCACATCGGCATCCACGCCATCGACAGCGTCCAGCCGCCCGGCATCGCGACCTCGCCCATCTCGGCCATGGACCGGCACCAGGCGACCGTCACCGCCGCGCTGCCAACGAACAGCAGCGCCGACACGCCGGCGAAGGCGTGCCGGCGCTGGGGCTCGTCAGGCACAGCAAGTCTCGCCGGCGGTGCGCGCCGGCGCCTCGTACTCGTCGTGGCGGCGCCACCAGATGCCCTGCTCGTTGCGGCCCAGCGGCGCGCGGTCGAGCCACTGGTAGGAGCCCCACAGGCCATCGAGGCCTCGCGAGTAGGTGGAGTACGTGTGATAGATCGCGTCGCCCTCACGCACGAATGCGCTCATGCCGGGCCGCTCGCGCGTGTACGTGGCAACGTCAGTGCCGGTGGTGGCCGCGATCTGCGCGACGGGACCTTCGCCGTCTTTCGTGAGCGAATCGCCGATGCCGTTCAGCGTCCACGCGGGTTCGCGGCGGTAGTTGTATTCGACGGTGCCGTCGAGTTGCTGCTTCTCGGTGAGCGACGTGTTGAAGTCGTAGTTGAACTCGCTGCCCAGCGAAGACGCCCAGGGAAAGCTCCACCCCATGCGCTGCTTGAATGCCTGCAGCTTGGCCAGCGGCGCGCGCGAGACGGTGCACAGCTGCACGTCGTGGTTGGCCAGGTGCACAGCGAAACCGTTGAATCCGTCCGCAATCATCGAGCACGAGGGGCAGCCCGCCTTGTAATCGGGCCCGAACATGAAGTGATAGACCAGCAGCTGCGAACGGCCCTGGAAGAGATCGCCCAAAGTGGCGCGGCCGCCTTCCGTGTCGAAGCTGTAGTTCTTGTCCACCTTCACCCACGGCAGTTGCTGGCGCTGCTGCGCAAGCGCGTCGCTGCGGCGCGTGTGCTCTTTTTCGGCGGCCAGCAGTTCCAGCCGCGCGTCCATCCATTCCTTGCGGGTTGCAATCTTGTGTGTCGTCATCGCTCATCCTTTCGTTGGTTGTTGATAGCGCGGACTTATAGTAGGAACGATCAAGCGAAAGGTGAGAGTGACAAGTGTGTCGGGATATCGGATGCGGCAGCGATGGACTCGCTGATCACCGCGGCGGCGCGCGCGCTGGCGGCCGGCGACGTGCTCGGCGCGCTGAAGCGCGTGGCCCTGCGCGACGACCCGCCCGCGCTCGCATTGCGCGGCATCGCGATGGCGCGGCTCGGCGACTATGCGCGCGCGAAAGAATTGTTGAAGCGTGCGGCGCGGGGCTTCGGACCGAAGGAGGCTGTGGCCCGCGCGCGATGCGTCGTGGCCGAAGCGGAGATCGCGCTGGTCTCGCGCGACCTGGGCTGGCCGGCGAAGGAGCTGGACAACGCGCGCGCCACACTCGCCGCGCACGGCGACCACACGAACGCCGCGCACGCGGGCCACTTGCAGGCGCGGCGCTATCTCTTGATCGGGCAGCTGGACGACGCCGAACGCACGTTGGCCGGTCTCGACCCATCTCCCCTGCCGGCGGCCACCCGAGCCGCGCACGCGCTGGTCGTGGCGGGCGTGGCCGTGCGGCGCTTGCACACCGGCGCAGCGCGCACCGCGCTCGCCGAAGCCGCGCGTGCTGCGCAAGACGCGAGGATCGCCGCACTGATGGCGGAAGTGCACAGCGCATCGCACGCGCTTCACGCCCCTGCTGCGCGCGTCATCGCGGGCGGCGAGCAGCGAACGCTGTCGCTCGAAGAAGTGGAAGCGCTGCTGGCGTCCCATTCCTTCATCGTGGACGCGTGCCGCTACGCGATTCGCTGCGCAGACGTCGCCGTTCCCCTGGCGAGCCGGCCGGTGTTGTTCGCACTGGCTCGCGCGCTGGCCGAAGCGTGGCCCGCCGACGTTGCACGCGACGTATTGGTCGCCCGCGCCTTCCGCGGCAAGGAGGCCGACGAGTCTTACCGCGCGCGCTTGCGAGTCGAGATGGGGCGGCTGCGCACGCTGCTCAAACCCATCGCCGCCGTCTCCGCGACCAAGCAGGGGTTCCTGCTCGAGCCGCACCGCCCGGCGGATGTGGTGGTGCTGGCGCCGCCCACGGAAGAAGACCACGGCGAGGTGCTGGCCTTGTTGGCCGACGGCGAATCGTGGTCGAGCTCGGCGCTGGCATTGGCACTGGGCGCCAGCCAGCGCACGGTGCAGCGCGCGCTGGAAACGCTTGCGGCGGCGGGCAAAGTGCAATGGGTGGGGCATGCGCGATCACGCCGGTGGATGACGGCATTGCGGGCGCCAGGATTCACGACAGCGCTGTTACTCCCCGCTTCGCTGCCGGGTGAGTAGGATGGCGGCATGAAACCCAAAGCAGCCGGCAAGCGCATGGCCGAGATCGTGCGCGAGTACGGGCCCTTCCCGGGCGTCGACAAGGTCGCGGGCGTCACGCATGACGGCACGCAGGTGTGGTTCGCATCCGGCGACAAGCTGAACGCGCTCGACCCTGCGAGCGGCCAGACGGTGCGCACGATCGACGTGGCCGCGCACGCGGGCACGGCCTTCGACGGCAAGCACATCTTCCAGATCGCCGAAGACCGCATCCAGAAGATCGACCCCGACACCGGCCGCGTGGTGGCCACCATTCCCGCACCGGGCGCGGGCGGCGACTCGGGCCTGGCGTGGGCCGAAGGAACGCTGTGGGTGGGCCATCACCGCGACCGCAAGATCCGCCAGGTCGACCCCGAGACGGGCGCCGTGCTGCGCACCATCGAGAGCGACCGCTTCGTCACCGGCGTGAGCTGGGTCGACGGCGAGCTGTGGCACGCGACGTGGGAGGGCGAGGTGAGCGAACTGCGGCGCATCGACCCGCGCTCCGGCGAGGTGCTCGACGCAGTTGAGATGCCGGCGGGCATGCACATCTCGGGCGTGGAGTCCGATGGGGCGGATCAGTTCTTCTGCGGGGGCGGCACGAGCGGGAAGGTCCGCGCGGTGCGCCGGCCGAGGTGACGCCCCATCCCCGCACAGTAGGCGGTGCCACAATCCCCTCTATAACGAGGGGACGGGATGCGCAGATTCAAGTACGGATTCGCCGCGATTTCGGTGAGCATGTTGGCCGTGGCATGCGGCGGCGGCGATAGCAAGACGGAGCTAGAAGCGCCCGCGTCCCTCGCCTGGAGCGAGCCGCAGGCAGCGGCCACCGTGCAAGGTCAGGGGCGGACTCCGGAGCTCAAGCTCGATGATTCCGGAGGGCTCAATCTGGTGATCCCGTGGTGGAACATCGGCACGAGTCCCGGCCCTGGCCCTGCCTTTTTCTCCGTAGGGCACTGGACGGCGCTGAGGCAAACGCTTGCGCGGTCTGACAACTGGTCGACGATGCTCGTCCTGCCGCACAACCTTAACGTGAAGGACTGGACTGTCGACGCCACCGGGCTGAGTTCAGTCCTGATGGTAGATCCCACGGCACCGACCATGTTTGCGCAACTGCGCAGGACGGAAGCAGGCTGGCCAGCCCCGACTCTTGTGCCCTTCGCCCAGGCGTACCCCGTCGCGGAAGTTGTGGAAAGTGGCGTTGGCGCGGAGCCGCAACTGCGACCTTTTGTCCGTTACCGCCTCGCCGATGGATCGGACATGCTGGCGGTCGTCGAGCATCGACCCGCGGATGGCTGGCGAGTCGAGGGCATCGCAGTCGGCCCGCCGGACTCGATGGAACCCATCGCCCTCGTGCGGGGAAAGTCCGGCGACGCGATCGTGTTGTGGCGGCAGGGATCGCAACTCATGCGTCGCGTGTACGACAAGCAGGGCTTGGGGAGTTGGGGGCCTGCTGCGCAGATCGAAGGGGCGCACGCATGGCGTGGCGCGGCCCTGGCTGTCGCGGAGCCCGGCGCCACCTTTCTGCTCGCCTACGCGACCTGCGCGACTCTCAGCGGACCTTGCAACCTGATGGCCGTACAGCACAATCCGGTGTCGGGCTGGGGCCCATCTTCAGTGGTCGCGGCGGGCGTGTCCGAACTGCGGGTACGCAATGCGGGGATTGGCCGCAACGGCCACGCGATGGTATTTTGGAACCGCGCTTCCACCCGGCTGACGAACGGCGGCCCGCTGCCCGGCAACCCGCAGGCCAGCGGCCCACAGGCCGGCGTCCCCCCACCGGGCCACGAGCCGGTCGCCTCCCTTCGCGACCCTGTGGCAGGCTGGAGCTTGCCGGAACTCGCTCCAGGCGACGCGTTCCAAGTCCAGATCGACGCCGCTGGTCGCGTCACCACGGCGGGCGAGGCCACGGTCGGGCGCTATGTGCGCAGCACAGGGTGGCAGGCCGCACCCCCACCCTTTTTCGACCCGCTACGCATCTACCGTCAATACGGCTTCGTCATCGACGCCATGGGTGGCGTCACGGCGGCGTGGTCGGAACGGTCTACCGATCTCCATAGTTTTTCGGCGGGGGATCCGCCGACCTACTTCTTCACGGCCCGTCTCAACGGAACCACCATGAGCCCACCACCGTAACGGGCTACGGAGATCGATGCAGCCTGGGCGCCGAAAGCGCCTGCAGGCTTTCGGTGAGGGCGACGTCGACATCGGGCCAACGCCCGGCCAGCTTTGCAGCGGCAAGCGCTTTCTCCAGCGCCTTCAGGTCACGGACACTGGGCGCCACCTTGATCTGCGCAATGGCGGCCGCCGGATTGCCGGCGCGCAGAAGTGCGATGACTTTGTCGGGCCAGGGTGAGGGGTGTGCCAAGTTCGTTTTCCAGGGGTTGCAGCGAAGCAGCTATTGTCTACCGCGCGGCGCGGCGATGGCGCCCGCGGCATTTCCTCGCCCGTTACGGCAATATTCGATAGCTCGCGTGGCTAGGCCCTGATATAACTTGAGGACTTGGAACGCAGAAGAATCGAAACTCGGCGAATAGCTCTAACCTGGAGGAGAGAATGAATGACCACTACGTCATGCTGTATCTGAACCAAGCATCGACCGAGTTCACGATTACCGCCAGGAAGAAGTCCGCAAGGCTTCCGCAAGTAACACGACAAGCCAAACTGCTTGGATACAAGCCAATTTTGCTTGCCCATCGCCTGACCAAGGTTTCCGCCGAGTCAATGAAGAGAATGATCTGTAGCGCCTATGCAAACGCGGGCTATACATACAACACGCGCCCTCCCCTGTAGCCGCCAGCCTTGAACCCATGTACCAGTTAGTCTCGGTAGCGACTCCGGCTTCAGAGATCGGGGCGATCTCTTTCCGCGACTGGGGCCGGAATGTTGTTCTTTGGCTGGGGTGCAAGATGAGCGGTAATGACTTGTTTGGCGTTGACGCGTACGTCCAAGCGTCTCTGCGACACTCGCGCCGTTCCTGCGCCGGCCAACTCCGGCGTTGACTGCATGGCAACCATCGTGTTACCCGGCGGGACGGATGTTGCGGAAGTGGCGATCTTCAGCCTCGACTCTCTTCCAGACGTGGCGACGGATTCAGACGCCGTCGATTCGATAGTACAGAGCGGCGAACTTGTCCGTTTCCCGACCGGCGCGGACGGGGCGTATCTGTTGCACGCATACGTCGACGAAGCGATACCTGAGGATATCTACCAATACTGCGCAAAGGAAGATGCAGTTCGCGGTCGGTTGTTCTTGGCTTCGGGCCGAATAGGCTTCGGAGGCATCGAGTCAACGTTCTCTGCGTTCAAGTCAAATGCAAATATTCGGTCGGACGGCCAAGTCCCGCCGGGGGACTACGCCTTGACTGCCTTCCATGCTGAATTTCCCGACGATCTTGTGGAGAAGGCCGTCGCAGCTGCGATCGGACGAAAAGGTCAGCTGTTGTTGTGGCTGCCATCGGTTGTCATTCCACTTGCAATAGTTTTGGGAATGATCGCACTCTTCTTCAAAGGACCGCTTGGCGCACTGACCGTCGCGGCTGTCACAGTACTTGGCCTGAAGTTCGGGTACTTCTCTAACTCCACAATACGACGCCTGGATGAACAGAACAGCCGCGTCAGTTTGGCCTTTCCGAGTATCGTGGTGGAAATGCGGTCTAGGAATGCCTCCGAAGCGTGAGCTCATTACGGTCGCACCGCGATCTTCTCACACGCACTTTTAGCCTTCAAGGATTGCGTCGGTGCCAAAGTCACTAACTGGTTTGAGCGAACACATTGCCGACATCTCGTCCGTTCGGGCGAAGACGAAGGCCGCCAGGTTCAAGCCACTCCCCGACGGCGTGGAGAGCATCGCGGCTGTCGTCGCAGAGGCGTTGGCGTACCTAGAGAGCCATCTCGCGGCAGGATTCAAAGCACATCGAAGCCAACAGTCTTTGACACGAAGAGGTTCAGAGCTCACGCAGTCAATTCAATTGCGCCTTGGCTCCGGAAACTTGTCTGGCGTGAGCGTCGAGGTGTCTGCGTACGCCGCCGTGCGTTCATCAAAATTCAAGTCCTGGTGCTCAAGCGAAGGCACTGGATACGCTCGTGACCTGCTGTGGAGTCGGCAGGTTGGCTACCTCGGCGGCGCCAACGACTATATCAAGTGGCAACTCGGGGATAAGCTGCACCGAGCCGCAGAGCTGAACGACCTGTGCTTGACGCTGCAGACCACGGCGCTTCCGTCCCTCGATGCCTGGGCGACCAAGGAAGCAATTGCGACAGCGGTGTTTCGGCGAACCGAACTTGACCGCATTGACTGGCTTATGGAAGCTGCCCTTTGGTCCGGGGCTACCGCAACCGCGGAACGCCTGCTAGGAGAGCATCTATTGGCAAATCCACAGCAAGTCGCGGACTGCGCTCTTGAGCTTGCCCGCTTCCGTTCGAGTGGCGGTGCGACGCCGCTGCCTAGCGCCATAAGTGGTGCAGCATACTTGGCGGTCCGTTACGGACTCTCACTGCCGCAATGACAATCCACCGCTCAACTAGCCGGCCCGAAAGACAGCGCACCCTGCGCACCCGAAAAGTGTCAATCGACGCGCGCCCATGGCAGCAGATGGCGGTCTGCCGCACGTGTTGGTAATCCGTCGTCTTTACCCCAAGCGAGCCCATGCAAGTAATTTCACCTCCTCGAGTATTTGTTTCGTACTCATGGGATAGCGAGGAACACAAACGCTGGGTTCTTGGTCTTGCTAAACGCCTCACACATAACGGTGTAAACGCGCGCTTGGATCAGTGGCACATTCTTCCCGGACAAAGTCTCACCCAGTTTATGGAGACTGAGGTTCAAGCCTGTGAGTTCGTACTTATCGTTTGCACGAGGGAGTACGCGCGGAAGGCACTGGCACGCGCAGGCGGTGTGGGGTACGAACAGCAAATAATCACCGGAAATATTGTGGCAGGCAAGCCGCGAGAACAATTCATCCCCATCGTGCGTGACGGCGAGTTCGCTCCAGGCCCTGAATGCTCAATACCTGGCCCGTTCATGGGAATCTATGCCATTGATATGCGTGAGGGCGTAGATGCGGACACCTCTGCAGAGACGCTGCTGCGCGCAGTCTTTCGCGAGCCTGCGCTTAGACCTCCTGCCATGGGACCAAGGCCCACGTTTCTCAGTCCCCCCGAGGATTCGAGCTTGGAAGAAGACCATGAAGAGGTACGTCTTGCAGTGCAAGACATTGATGGTTGGCATCTCAATAGCGGCGTCGCGAGTCACCATCGGTGGCCTGAAACGTTTGAAATTCCAGATGAAAAGGAGCGTAGAGGGCTCGTGGAAGGCGACGTGGTAAAGCTTCAATTCGAGATCCAGTTGACTTATGGCGACGGTGCAAGGGAAACCTTGGGCGAGCGCATGTGGGTGATCGTTCGCGAAAGATCGGGGCCCTACTACATTGGTGAATTGAACAGTGCACCCGCTAGCTCGATCGAGCAAAAGCATCTCCGCACCGGTGATCGGGTCGTCTTTCTGCCGGAGCATGTCATACAGATTTATAGTCGCGGCGGCGAGGAGGTGCACGTTGAGCCCACCCCCTGACAAGCTCGCGAACACTGAGCTCCAATGGAATCCCGCTGCGGCGCGGCGTCCTCGCCCTCGTCGCGAGTTCCGCCACCTAGACAGTAGGCGAAGCGCCGGAGGAACAGGCGCCACGCGGTTCCGTCTGAATGACCTGGCTGGGAGCCGCGCATTGGCGTTAGTGCCATGGCGGCGCATCGGTTCTTCGGCTGCTTGTGGCACGCGACGGAAAACAAGGAACCCGCGTTCGGCCGGGGCTTGCGAGCTAGCCTGTTGGATTGCCGGAGCGCGGCGGGGTCGTGGAAAGCGCTCTGACTCGCCGCAATTGTTGGCGTTCCGGTCCTTTCTGCGGTATACCCCTATGCATTCCCAACCCACACTGCTAGGAGCGCTTTGATGAAATTGCTCACCTCGATTGCACTTGCCGGGTGCGTGGCCATTGCAGGATGCGCCTCCAGTGTCGGCACGCAACCTTCCTCTCAGGCCACACGAGCCGAAAATTGCAAGGTCCCCACCGAACAGGAGGTCGCGTCGCTCTTCGACCGTTGGAATGGGTCATTGCAGACTGGCGATCCGCATAAGGTCGTTGCCAACTATGCGGTGCGCTCCATTCTGTTGCCCACCGTTTCCAACAAACCGCGTTTGACTCCGATGGAAAAGGAAGACTATTTCCATCACTTCCTTGCGGATCGCCCGTCCGGAAAAATTGATCTGCGCTTCGTGGAGCTCGGTTGCAATACCGCGGTGGATGCTGGCCTCTACACATTCACGTTCGCCAAGACAGGCGCCGTGGTCAGCGGCCGCTACAGCTATACCTATCGCTGGGATGGCTCGAATTGGCTCATTACAAGCCATCATTCCTCCGCAATGCCCGAGAAAAAGCAGTAGCAAGCGGAGGGGCATACCCCGAATGGCACTTACTTAGACCTCAGCATGGAACGCCATGAGTTCGCTTGAACTGAAAATTCCACCACCGGTCGTCGCGCTGCTCCTGGCGACGCTCATGTGGCTCACGACATTCGTCGCACCGTCTCTTGCGCTGCCATTCGGGTTTCGCCTTGGCGTCGCGCTTGTTTTGGTGTGTATCGGTCAGGGCATCAGCATTTCTGGCATGGTCGCGTTTCGCCGCGCGAAAACCACTGTCAACCCGATCAAAGCGAGTGCCGCGTCGTCGTTGGTCACGCTTGGCGTTTATCGCTTCACCCGGAACCCCATGTACCTTGGCCTGCTGCTCACGCTCCTGGCATGGGCGGTGTATTTGTCGTCCCCGCCGGCCGTGCTGTGGATCCTGGCTTACGTGCTCTACATCAGTCGGTTCCAAATTCTCCCGGAGGAGCGGGTGTTGTTGTCGCTCTTCGGGGCCGAGTATGCGACCTACCAGGGCCAGGTGCGTCGTTGGCTCTGAGCAGTAGCAAGCAGAGAGGCAGAACCGAATGGCACTTGCTTAGTCAGGCACGAATGACCGTGCCCACGCACGTCTGTAGCGCTAGTAGTGGTAGCGAAGCTGCGCGATCAGGAGCCCGTCGCGCTCGGGCTTGTAGACCATCCGGTGCTCGTCGGTGATCCGGCGAGACCAATATCCGGCCAAGGCATGTTTCAGCGGCTCTGGCTTTCCGATTCCAATGAACGGTTCGCGCGCGGTGGTCTCAATCAGCTCATTGATGCGCTTCACAATGCGCTTGTCGTGCTGCTGCCAGTACAGGTAGTCTTCCCACGCTTGTTCGGCGAAGACCAGCTTCACTTCGTGAGCTTTCGCACCTTGCCTTTACCGGTTTCCAGTTCCTGCATCGCGCTGAGCAGGCGCCGTGCGTTGGTCGGGCTGCGCAGCAGGTATGCAGTTTCTTCAAGCGCCTTGAAGTCGTCCAGGGCAAGCATGACCACCGATTGTTCGCCGCCGCGGGTGATGATCAGGGGTTCGTGGTCTTCGCACACCCGGTCCATGGTCTTGGCCAAGTTGGCGCGAGCGGAGGTGTAGGTGATGGCGTCCATAGTGTGCCCCGAGGTTGCTGTACGTGAAATTGTACAGGCGTTCGGCTTCCTCCGCTCCGCCTCACCGCACCCGCAAACCCAGCGAACCCGCCAGCGCCCGCATCTGCAGCACCTGCTGCCGCACATAGGCATCCATCTCCGCACCTGACAGCGCAAACGGCTGCAGCGCATAGGTCTCCAGCAGCCGCATGTACTCCGGCGTCGCCATGATCCGCCGCAGTGTGCGCGCCCATTCAGCCGCATCCTTTTCAGCAACCCCCGGCCCCATGTACAGCCCCCGCACGGTTTGCCACACCACGTCGACGCCTTGCTCTCTTGCCGTGGGCACAGTGCGGAACGCGCCGCCCAGGCGCTGCGGCGCCAGCACGGCGATGAGCTTCAGCTCGCCGGCCATGAAGGCGTCCCGCGCCTCGGCGGCGTCGCCGCAGAACACATCGACGTGCCCGCCCTTGAGCGCCGCGATGGCCTGGCCGCCGCCTTCGAACGACACGAAGCGCATCGCCTTGTGATCGCCGCCCGCCGCTTTCACCAGCAGCGCGGCCTTCACCCAGTCCTGGCTGCCGACACCACCGCCCGCGCCGAACACGGCCGCCGCCTCGTTGGTGCGCAGCAGATCGCGCAGCGCCGCGAGCGATGTGATGCGCGAATCCTTGCGCACCGCCACCACGCCGTATTCCGTGCCCAGCGTCGCCAGCCAGCGCACGTCCTTCGCGTCGTGCGGGCCGAACTTGCCTTGCGCCAAGTTGAGCAGCGAGCCGGTGGAGAACGCGACGAACACGCGCGGGTCCGCCCACTGCTGGCTCACGGCGCGATCGAACGCCACCGCGCCGATGCCGCCCGGCAGGTACTTGAGTTCGACCTCCGCCGCGGGCTGTGGCAAGGGCAGGCGCAGCATGTCGCGCACCAGCCGGCACGTCAGATCGAACCCGCCGCCCGGTTTGGCGGGGGCAATGCATTCGGCCGTCGCAGGCGCGGCAATGGCTTCGAGCGCACTGCAGGCGAGCAGACTGAAAGCAAGCACGACGTGTTTCATGACGGCGACTCCGCGTTGTTCGGCTGGCGCGGCCACCAGAGCGTTGCGCGCAGGCCTGTGGCCTCCGAAGACGACTCCGAAGACGGCTCCAGTCTCAACACGCCGCCGTGACGCTGCGCGATGGAGCGCACGATGGCCAAGCCGAGACCGGAGCCGGTGCGCGGGCTGCCCGCGCTGCGCGTGAAGCGCGAGCCCGCCGTGCGCTGCAAGTCGGCGGGCAGGCCCGGCCCGGTGTCTTCCACGGTCACGGCCCATCCGAGTGCGTCGCCCGCGCAGCTGAGCGTGATGCTGCCTTGTGGCGTGTACGCGATGGCGTTGGCCACCAGGTTCGAGACGGCCTCGCGCAATAGGCCGGCGTCTGCGGTGGCGTTTCGCGGCTCGCCTTCCAGCCCCAGATCCAGCCCCTTCGCACGCGCCAGCGGCAGGAACTCGCGGGCCACTTCTTCCAGCAAGGCGTGCAGGTCGAACTCCGCCAGGGCCAGTGCCGCGGTGTCGCTGCGCCCCAGGCTGAGCAACTGGTGCGTGCTGCGTGTCGCGCGCTGCAACTCGCCGGCCAGCGCGGCGACGGCGTCGCGTGCCTGCGCGGCATCGGTCTCGCGCAGCGCGAAGTCCGCCTGCACTTGCAACGTCGTGAGGTGGGTGCGCAGTTGATGCGACGCGTCGTCCAGGAACTCTCGCTGCTGTGTCGCCAGATGGTCGATGCGCCGCATGTGCTGGTTCATCGCCTCGACGACAGGGCGCACGTCGGCGGGCAGGCCTTCGCCGGGGATGGGGCTCAAGTCACCGGGGCCACGCGCGGCGATCTGCCCCGACAACCCGGCGAGCGGCCGCAGGGCCAGCACGACCGCAAGGATCGACAGGCCCACCGTCAGCGCCAGGAACAACGCGTTCTCCACAGCCGCGCGGCGCAGGAACACGCGCCGGAACTCGTCGCGCGCCTGCGTGCTTTCCGCCACCTGGATGGTGAGCTGCTTGGCGGGCGACTGCGCCGTGGGCCGCTCCAGGTCGCGCATGTAGGCCACCAACCGCACCGGCGCGCCGAAGTAGGTGCCGTCGTAAAACACCGGAACGCCGGCGCGCAAGGGCGCTGGCGGTGCGGGCAAGTCCGCGCTGCCCAGTTCCACCAGGCCGTCGGCGGTGGCGACGCGGTAATGCACCGGCCCGCTCGCGGTGAGCTCGAAGAACTCGAACATGCGGTAAGGCAATTCCACGGAAAGGCCGCCCGATTCGGTGGAGACGTTGGCGTCGATGGACTTCAGCGCGCCGAGCAGGGACCGGTCGTACGCGGTGTTGGCCGCATGGCGCACGTCGAGCGCGGTGACGCGCAACTGCAGCAGTGACAAGACCAGCAGGGCGGGCAGCAGCAGGAGCAGCAGCGCGCGCGCAAGTTTGAGCTGCCGGAACCGCTGCCAGCGACTACGCGGCTTCGAGTGCATACCCCAGGCCGCGGAAGGTGGCCACGCGCACGCCCGTTCCGTCCAGGCGTTTGCGCAGGCGGTGCACGATCACTTCCACCGCTTCGGGGTGGATGTCGGCTTCGTCGGGCAGCATGCGCTCCAGGATCTGCTGCTTCGACATCGGCTCGCCGCTGTGCTGCAGCAGCACGCGCAGCAACGCGTGTTCGCGCGGCGACAGCGCGAGCACTTCGTCATTTAAGGCGAAGCGCTGGCTGGCCAGGTCGTACGACAGCGGACCGCAAGCCAGTCGCGCGGCCTGGGCACCCCGCGCGCGTCGCAGCAGCGCGTGCAGGCGCGCCTCCAGCTCTTCCAGCTGGAAGGGCTTGGCGAGGAAGTCGTCGGCGCCGGTGTGGAAGGCGCGCACCTTGTCGGCGAGGGTGTCGCGCGCGGTGAGCACGAGCGTGGGAACCAGCGGGTCGCGCGCCCGGATCTGCGCCAGCAGTTCCTGCCCGTCCACGTCGGGCAGGCCCAGGTCGAGAACGATCACGTCATGCGCGCCACGGCCCATGGAAGCGAGCGCCGTGCGGGCGCTGTCCACCCACTGGGCGATGATGCCCGAGCGCTCCAGCGCCTTGCACAGCCAGGTGGCCAGCGTGTGCTCGTCTTCAACGAGCAGGATGCGCATGAGGGCGTCGCTTCATTCGGGCTTGATTTTGGCCCGATCCACGACGATTTTCCAGCGCTTCTGTTCTGCCGCGATGAACTGCGCGAACTGCGCCGGCGTGCCGCCGATGGCTTGCGCGGCGTCCAGGTTCAGGCGTTCCAGTGACGTGGGCGACTTCATCGCCTTCATCGTCTCGGCCGAGAGCTTGTCGATGTTGGCCTGCGACATGCTCGCGGGCGCCAGCATGCCGTACCACTGCGTCATCTCGAAACCGGGGAAGCCTTGTTCCGCCACCGTCGGCACGTCGGGCAATTGCGGCAAGCGCTGCGCGGAGCCGGTCGCGATGCAGCGCAGTTTGCCGGCCTTGATGTGCGGCAGGATGGCAGAGGCGCCGACCGATGCCGCATCGAGGCGGCCCGACAGCAGGTCGGTGAGCTGCGGGCCGGTGCCCTTGTAGGGAATGTGCAGCATGAAGATGTTGGCCGTCATCTTCAGGAACTCGAAGGCCAGGTGGCCCGCGCTGCCCGTGCCGGCCGAACCGTAATTCAGCTGGCCGGGTTTGGCCTTGGCCAGAGCGATGAACTCCTTCAAATTCTTCGCGGGCATGCTCGGATGCACCACGTACAGGCTGGGCACCTTGGCCAGCAGGCTGACGGGCTTGAAGTCCTTGTTGGCGTCGTACGGAAGTTTGTCGTACATGTACGGGTTGACGGCCAGCGTGCCGATGTGCCCGAGGATGATGGTGTGCTGGTCTTCGGCGCGCGCCACTTCGGCCATGGCGATGTTGCCGGAGGCACCCGGCTTGTTGTCGACGAAGACGCTCTGGCCCAGGGTTTTGGTGAGCTCGGTGGCTGCGGATCGCGCGATGATCTCGGAGCTGCCGCCGGGCGCGAAGGGCACAACGAAGCGCACGGGCTTCGCTGGCCATGCGGCCTGCGCGTGGGCGAGGAAGGGGCTGCCGCCGGCCAGCGCCGCCGCGGCCCCGAGGATGGAGCGTCTCGTGGGGTTCATCTTGTCTCTCTTTGTTGTCCGCCTGTGTGGCGGGATACGGTGGACCTTACCCGGGCGCGGCTTTCAAGCGCCTTTCAGTGCCAGCGCCAGCCGCGCACCGACCTCGGCATTGTGTTTGACCAGGGCGATGTTGGTCGCCAGGCTGCGTCCGCCGGTGAGGGACTTGATGCGGGACAGCAGGAACGGCGTGACGGCCTTGCCGGTGATGCCCTGCTCTTTGGCTTCGGCCAGTGCTCGCTGGGTGATCGCGTCGATTTCTTCGCGCGGCATTTCTGCCGACGTGGGCACCGGGGTGCTCAGGACCACGCCGCCTGCCAGGCCCAACTCCCACTTCGTGCGGATGAAACGCGCCTGCGCGGCCGGGTCGTCCAGCCGGTAGTCGGCGCGAAAGCCGCTGTCGCGCGTGTAGAACGCGGCGAAGTTGTCCTGCTCGCAACTGAGCACCGGCACGCCGTGCGTCTCCAGGTATTCCAGCGTGAGGGCGATGTCCAGGATGGACTTGGCGCCCGCGCACACCACGGCCACCGAGGTTCTGGCCAGCTCCTGCAGGTCGGCCGAGATGTCGAACGTTTCGGGCGCGCCGCGGTGCACGCCGCCGATGCCGCCGGTGACGAACACCTCGATGCCAGCGAGCGCGGCGCAGATCATGGTGCCGGCCACGGTGGTGGCACCGGTTTCGCCGGAGGCCAGCACCGCCGGCAGGTCTCGGCGGCTCACCTTGTGCGCTTCGCCCGAACGGCCCAGCAGCTCCAGCTCGTCGTCGGAAAGGCCGATGCGGACGCGACCGCCGATCACGGCGATGGTGGCGGGCTCGGCGTCCATGGCGCGGATCAGCGCTTCCACTTCACGGGCGGTGCGCACGTTCTCCGGGTACGGCATGCCGTGGGCGATGATGGTCGATTCCAGCGCGACGATGGCGCGGCCGGCGGCTTGCGCGGCCGCCACGGGGGCGCTGAAGGTGAGCCAGGAGCGGGCGGAGTCTGCGTTCATGCCGCCATGATGCCCGGCGGCGGCGGCCCTTGTCGAGTCAATGCAGCCCGACGGCTTCCACGGCGGGCGCCGCGAGTTCACGGCCGACCATGGCGCGGGCGAAGAGGTAGTTGTTGCGGGCGTTTTCGCTGAGCTGGTCCAGGTCCACCCGGCCATCGCCGTCGCAAGGAAACGCATAGCCCCGCCCCGGGTCGAACAGCGACCGAAAGCACAACTGAAACGGGCCGGATCTGGACTGCATCATCTGGCGTACTCCTGCGGGGTTGCCCCACGCGGCCTGCGCAAGTTGCGCAGTGCCGTAGTGCTTCAACGGAAGCGGTGGCCAACCCGATGACGGGGTTGTGCAAAGAGTTTGTGAAGACGACGAAAATGCCCCCATGCTGCTCGACCAACACCTACAGCGCATCATCCGCAAGCGCCTGTCGGAGTTTGCCGTCCACTCACTCGATGTCGGGCCCCACCGGCACGCCGCCGTCGTGGCGGCGCTTGCCGAAGAAGGCCTGGGCGCGCGGGTCGACGGGCTTGCGGTGCCGGACCACTGGAGCAACGACGCGGCGATCATCGTCACGCGCCGTGCGGAAACCCTCAGCAACCACGCCGGCCAGTGGGCGCTGCCGGGCGGGCGCGTGGACCCAGGTGAATCCATCGAGCAGGCGGCACTGCGCGAGCTGCGGGAAGAAGTCGGCCTGGAGTTGCCGGAGAACGCCGTCCTCGGCCGGCTCGATGACTTCGTCACCCGCTCGGGCTATGTGATCTCTCCCGTTGTCGCCTGGGCCGGCACGGCACCGGAACTTCAAGCGAACGACGCCGAGGTGGCCGGCATACACCGCATCCGGCTCGAGGAGTTCATGCGCGCGGACTCGCCGATGCTCGAGCCCACCGAAGACCCCGCGCGGCCTATCCTTCGCATGCCCGTGGGCCGGTCGTGGATCGCCGCACCGACGGCCGCCGTGATCTACCAGTTCCGCGAAGTCTGCCTCGCGGGCCGGCCCACGCGCGTCGCCCACTTCGACCAGCCGATGTTTGCGCGGCGCTGACGCGCCTGTTGACTTCCCGCATTTTCGATATTAAAGTGATATCACTTTTCATCGGAGGCATGACATGAACCATCTCGCCAACACCACGCACCGGCCCGTGCGGAAGGAGATGCCGTATCACTCGGCCAGCGGCTACGTGATGACGCTGGTGGCCCTGCTCCTCATCGGGCTGGGCGCGCTGGTGCTGTTCCAGCGTCTCGCCCCCTGGGCATTCGGTGTGGTGCTGGTTCTGGCCGGCATGGCCTTATTGCCCGGCCTGTACATGTTGCAGCCCAACGAGGCCATCGTCCTCACGCTGTTCGGCAAGTACCAGGGCACCAACCGCTCCGAAGGCCTGCGCTGGACCAACCCGCTGCAAACCGGCAACAAGATCTCGCTGCGCGCGCGCAACCTGAACACACCGTCGCTGAAGGTGAACGACAAGCGTGGCAACCCGGTGGAGATCGGCGCGGCGGTGGTCTGGCGCGTGCACGACACGGCGCAGGCGGTGTTCGAGATCGACGACTACACGCGCTTCGTCAGCATCCAGGCTGAAGCCGCCATCCGCCATCTCGCGACCTTGTACGCCTACGACAGCGGCGAGGACCTGCCGGCCGATGAAACGACCTTGCGCGCCGGCCTCGACGTCGTGGCCGACGCGCTGAAGGCCGAGCTCAACCAGCGGTTCGCGAGCGCCGGCGTCGAGGTGCTGGACGCCAAGCTCACCCACCTGGCCTACGCACCGGAGATCGCCCAGGTGATGCTGCGCAGGCAGCAAGCGACCGCCATCGTCAGCGCGCGGCACCAGATCGTGGCCGGTGCGGTGGGGATGGTCGAATCGGCGCTGAAGGGCCTGTCGGAGCGCAACCTCGTGGTGCTCGACGACGAGCGCAAGGCCGCGATGGTGTCCAACCTGCTGGTCGTGCTCTGCTCCGACAACAACACCCAGCCCGTGATCAACACCGGCACCCTCTACACCTGACCGCGGACAGGCAGCGCGGCAACCGATGGCCAGCCCGGGCAAGAAAGCATTCCCCCTGCGGATCGACCCGGTCCTGTGGGCCGAGATCGAGCGCCTGGCGGCGCAGGAATTGCGCAGTGCCAACGCGCAGGTGGAGTTCCTGCTGCGGGAGGCCTTGGTGAAGCGCGGCCGGCTGCCGCGCGGCGGCGAACCGGACAAGAAAAGGGATAGCCAGAAATGAATTTCCATTGCAATGGATTGCGGCGAGCTGCGTTGTGCATCGTTCTCGCATTGGCGACCTCGCACGCCGCGGCGCAGTGGCGCACGTCGACGCCCGCGGAACAAGCGCTGGACACGGCCGCATTCCAGGGCGTCGCCGAATCGATTGTGGGCGAGCTGCCCGACGTGCAGAGCGCAGTCGTCGCGCTGCGCGGCCGTGTGGTGTTCGAGTACTACCGCGACGGCTCGGTCGACACGCTGCGCGAGCAGCAGTCGGTATCGAAAAGCGCACTGTCGATTCTGGCCGGCGTCGCATTGGGTCAGGGCCGCATCGCCGGCCTCGACCAGCCGGTGGTGGCGCTGGTGCCGGAGTGGGCTGCATTGAACCCGGATCCACGCGCGGCGTCTATTACGGTGAGGCATCTGCTGACCATGACGGCCGGCTTCGAAATCAACGATCCGACGGGAACGGCCGCGCCGCTTGCGCCGCGCGAGGGCTGGGCGCGGCGCCTGGTCGCCGACCCGGGGCAGAAATTCGCCTATGACAACTCGGTGGTAACGCTCACAACCGCCGTCGTCGAGAAGGTGGCGGGCATGCCGTTCGCCGACTACGCGCGCCAGGAGTTAGGGGTGCCCTTGGGGATCAAGGAACCCGGCTACCGGCGTGTCTTGCAGGCGCGCACCGTCGACATGGCGAAGCTCGGCCAGCTGATGCTGCAAAAAGGCATGTGGGAAGGCAAGCAGCTGGTGCCGGAGTCTTTCGCGCTGGCCGCGGCGCGCCAGCAGAACGCGGGCGGCCCGCCAGTGGGCTTGCGGTACGGCTTCATGTGGTGGGTACCGCCTTCCGACGCGGAGCGTCCCGCGTTCCTGGCGAGCGGCTATGCGGGGCAGTTCATCTGGGTCAATCCGGCGCTGGAGGTTGTCATCGCGGTCAATTCCACCGTGTCGCCACAGAGCCAGCAGCGCGGGCAGGCGTTTCAGTTGATTCGGCAGAGGCTGTATCCGGCGGTGCTTCAGCGCTAGCGCGCCGGCGCGATGCGGCCCAGCACGGCTTCGATCGCCATGCCGATGGCAACGAGCCGGCGGTCGGAGCCGCTCGGGCCGTCCAGCTCCAACCCGATGGGCAGCTTGCTGCTCGCGCCCAGGCCGATCGGCACCTGGATGCCGGGAATGCCGGCGTTGCTGCCCGGGTCGGTGTTCTGGATGAACAGCAGGAAGTTGTCGAGGCTGCTGGAATCGGCATTGGCGGTCAGCGCGACACGCGGCACCGTCGGGAAGATCAACGCGTCGAGCTGGTTGTTGGCGAAGGTGTCGGCATAGAGCTTGATGAGCGCCGGGCGATGCACGGTCATCGCCGCGTTGTAGACCGGTGCGGCGTCGATGAGGCCGGTCGGTGTCGGCAGCTTGCGCGGGATGACGAGCCCGTCGTAGGTGCCTTTGACATCGGGGCTCGCGATGCCCGCGGCCAGCTGCGCGATGGTGACGCCGGTGTTGTAGGTGGCCAGGTAGCTCACCATGTCGTCATAGGCTTCGTACAGCGCGACTGGGAAGCCGACGTTGCCGTTGATCGTGGCGAGATTGGGCATCGTCACGTCGACCACCGTCACGCCCGCGGCCTTGAGTTTCGCGATGGCGCCGTTGAAGGCCGCCTGCGTGTCGGCGTCCATGTTGGCCATGAAGTCGGCCGCGATGCCCACGCGCACGGCTTTCAGGTCCGCGGGCTGCGTAGCGGCGGCGCCGGTGATGACGCGGTCCATCAGCTCCACGTCGGCCATCGCCACCGCCATCGGCCCCGCCGTGTCGCGGGTGTGCGAGATCGGGGCGATGCCGGCCTGCGAATAGCGGCCCACCGTCGGGCGCAGCGACGAGCAGCCGTTGAGCGCGCAAGGCAGCCGCACCGAGGCGCCGGTGTCCGTGCCCAGCCCCGCCGGCGCCATGCGCGAGCCCAGCGCGGCGGCCGTTCCGGCGGACGAGCCGCCGGACATCTTCGTCGCGTCGTAGGCGTTGCGCACGCCGACATTGCTGCTGGTGTTGTAGGCCGGGTTGTAGCCTGAGATGCCGAAGGCCAGCTCGTGCATGTTGGTCTTGCCGAGCACCACCGCGCCGGCGTCGCGCAGCTTCTTGAGCACCGGCGCATCGGCGGCGGGCACGAAGTTCTTCAGCGCCGGCGTGCCGGCGGTGGCGGGCAGGCCCGCCACCTGGATGTTGTCTTTGACCACGATGGGCACGCCTTCGAGCGGCAGGCAAGGCGCGCCGGTCGCGCGGCGGGTGTCTGCATCGCGCGCTGCCTTCAGCGCACCGGCTTCGTCCAGCGTGACGAAGGCATTGAGGTCGGGCCGCGCCTTGGCACGCGCCAGGTAGGCCTTGACCACGGACTCGCTGGTCATCGCGCCGCTGCAGATGTGGCCCGCGGCCTCGCTCGCGCTGAGCGTGTAGATGTCCGGCTCGATGCGGACGGCAGCGCCGCCGCAGGCAGCGAGCGCGAGGGCCAGCGCCAGCGGCGCGGCCAGTCGGCGAGGCAATGAAATCATGGTGCTGCTCCTCATGCGTAGTGGTGGCTGCATGATCGGCAACGGGTGCGGGCCTGTCTGTCCTTGGATCGGATGACGGCGTGTCATCGATTTCGATGACACGAAACGTGTGCAAAACCGTTGACCGGCGCGGCGGGCCGCAATATAACGTTCTCACCACTCTCGAACGAGCCACGCCATGTTCCTGTCCGGACCCGAGCAACGCGCCCTGGCGTCCTGCTTCGCCTTGCTGGCGCAGGACTTGAACGAGCGCGAGATCCGCGAGCGCATCGGCCGCGCCACGCTCGACCTGTTCCGCGCGGACTACTTCGCATCCTTTGTCTGGAGCCCCGAAAAAGGTCGCTTCGCCGACGGCGTCTCCATGAACATGGACCTGTCCAACCTGCAGAAGTACGACGCCTGGTACCAGTACCGCGACCCGATCACCTTCGCCCTGCAATCGAAGCGCCACGCCACCGCGGTGAGCGAGGTGATGCCGCGCAGCGAGCTGCTCAAGACCGAGTTCTTCAACGACTTCCTGGCGCATGACGGCCTGCATTGGGGCATCAACCTGCACGCCTTCGACGGCCCCATGGCACTGGGCGACCTGCGCATCTGGCGCAGCCGCGCGCGGCGCGAATTCGACGGCCACGACAAGCTGCTGCTGGACCTGATCGAGCCGGCCTTCGTCGCGGCATTGCGCCGCGCCCATGACGCGCACAAGCCGCCGCCCTCGCCGCAGGCGGCGCTGGCGGGCTTGAGCCGGCGCGAGCTGGAAGTGGCGCGCTGCGTTTGCCGCGGCCTCACCGACAAGGAAATCGCGCGCGAACTCGGCATCGCATTGCCCAGCGTGCGCACCTACTTG
Source organism: Ramlibacter sp. WS9 (assembly GCF_003797765.1). GTDB lineage: Bacteria > Pseudomonadota > Gammaproteobacteria > Burkholderiales > Burkholderiaceae_C > Ramlibacter. The sequence continues at coordinate 249,726 of NZ_RKMB01000002.1, forward strand.
CAGCGGCTGTTCGACAAGCTGGGCGTGCACCGGCGCGCGGGGCTGGCGCAGCTGGCGGACAGACTGCACTAGGGCCTTCGGCTCGCCGCAGCGGACAAGCGGCACAATGCCGCCATGACCTCGCAAGACATCGAAGACATCGAACGCGCGACCGTCGTGGCGGTTTCGCCGCAGGCGCAGGAAGAGATCGCCGGGTGGTTGCTGCCGTTCGATACCGGTGCCGTGTGGCGCGCGAAGAGCGCGGTGCCGCTGTCGCACGGCGAGCCGCAGCCGGGCATGATCGACGTGATCGAGTCGCGCTACGCCGCGCGCGGCATGCCGGCGGTTCTGCGGCTGCCGGATATCGCGGCATTTGCATCGTTTCGGGCCGCGCTGACGGAGCGCGGCTACGCGCCCGCGAAACCGACGCACGTCCAGGCAGCGATGGCGCCAGACGTGCGCGCCGTCTCGGCAGCCCCTTTGGCGCAGACCGCACCCAGCCCCGACGAAGCCTGGGCCTCCGTCTTCGTCGGCGAAGGGTTCGATCCCGTCGAAGGCGCGAGCCGCGTCGCCACATTGAGCCGCGCGCCGGGCGCCCTGTTCGCATCGATACGTGAGGGCGAAGCCACGGTCGCGGCCGGCATGGCCGGCTTCAGCCACGGGTGGGCCAGCGTGCACGGCATGCGCACCGCCCAGCACTGCCGCGGGCGCGGGCTTGCGGCGCGGGTGCTCGCCACTTTGGCCGACGCAGCGCTGGCGCGGGGCCTCGATCGCATGGTGCTGCAAGTCGAGGTGGGAAACGCCACTGCCCTGGCGTTGTACCAGCGCGCCGGTTTCAGCACCGCATGGTCCTACAGCTACTGGAAAAAAAGATGACACAGCCCGTTTCGATCCGCAAAGCCGAACTGCCCGACGCGGAAACCATCGCCGCGTTCAACACGGCGATGGCCCTGGAGACCGAAGACCGGCGGCTCCTGCCCGAGCGCGTGGGCGCGGGCGTGCGGCGTCTTTTGAGCGACCCGTCGCTGGGCTTCTATGTGGTTGCCGAAAAGGCCGGCCAGGTGGTGGGCTGCCTGATGATCACCCACGAATGGAGCGATTGGCGAAACGGGCTGTTCTGGTGGATCCAGAGCGTGTACGTCGAGCCTGGCTCGCGACGCGGCGGCGTCTACCGAAGCCTCTATGAGTTCATCCGCACCAAGGCGCAGGACGACGCGGGCATCTGCGGCTTCCGGCTCACGGTGGAGAAAGACAACGTCGACGCCCAGCAGACCTACCGTTCGCTCGGCATGGAAGCCACCGACTATCGGGTCTTCGAAGAGCTGAAACAAGGCGTGGAGTACTTCGGGCCCACGCCCTGAAGCAACCTGAAGCGCCCTGAGAGTCCGCGCGGCAGAAGGTTTTGTCATGCAGGCGGATGGGTTCGCCTTCTGCCTTGCGCGCGATGCTGGAAGTAGGTGCGCGTCCCGACCACGCACAAGGTCAGCCACGCCACGGCCTCGGCGAAGCCTGCGATGATGTCGCTGAGGAAGTGCGCGCCCAGGTACATCCTGCTCACGGCAACCAGCGCGATGGCGGCCATTGCGACCATCGCGATCGCCATGCGTGTGCCCCGGGCCGCGGCGCCCGTGATGAGCATGGTGGCCATCACGCCATAGAACAGCGTCGCGCCCGCCACATGTCCGCTGGGGAAACTGTAGGTGGCCAGGATGACGATGGGATCGTCGAAGCTCGGCCGCGCACGCTGGAAAGCAAGTTTCATCAGGGTGTTGACCAGCATGCCGCCCGGCACGCAAAGCACTACGATCAATAGCCATTGCCACTGGCGCTTGCAGAACAGCACCAGGCCCAGGACGAAGGCGGCCGCGCCCAGGTGAATCGGATCATGGAGCCGCGAAACCAGCAGCATGAACCGCGTGAGCGAGGGAATGGCATGGGCATGAAGCCATTGGGCGATGTGCACATCCACCAGCGTCAGCGCATCGCCGGTCACGACATCCTCGGCGACCCCGCCGAACAGCCACCCGGCGCCGACCAGAACGGCGGCGCCCACGGTCAGCTGCAGTCCCAGGTAGCCCTGGGGGGAAAGCCGCGCCTGGACAAAAGCCAGCTGCCTCGCGAACCGCCGGCGAAAGGCCAGAACGCGCGGCCGCACCAGCCATCGGGCCAATTTCTGGTTCATGTCGAGCGGGACTGCCTTTCCGGGGACGGCACCCAGTTTACGGCCCCGGCGTTTTCCCGTGGGGTGGTGGCTTCGCCCGGCGCCACCACCCCGGTTTTCCCCGGTTCGTCGCACCGGGCTGCAGTTCGTCGCATGGGACTGGTGGAAGAGGCGTCATTCCCGATAATCGAGGGCTTATAAAAAAGTACCGGAGGCCCCCGTGCGGTTGTTCCACTTTGTTCTGGCTCTGACGACGGCGCTTGGCCTGGCCGGCTGCAACCGCGGCGGCCCCAACGCGGATGCCAAGGCGGCATCGGCCGCAAGCGCCGCGCCCGCGCTGCTGGTGGCGCCAGAAGACGTCATCACCCTGCGCCCGGCCGCCGTCTCCGCCGGGCCGCTCATCACCGGCACCATCCAGCCCGACCGCCGCGCCGACCTGCGCGCCGAGGTGTCCGCCATCGTGCTGGCCGTGCTCAAGGAAAACGGGCAAGCCGTCAAGCGCGGCGACCTGCTGGTGCGGCTGGACGACACGTCCATCCGCGACAGCCTGGTTTCGGCGCAGGAGACCGAGCGCGTCGCCGGCCAGGCGCATGACCAGGCCGAGCGCCAGCTGCAGCGGCTCACCACGTTGCGCGCCTCCGGCATGGCGTCGGCGCAGCAGATGGAAGACGCGGAGATCCGCCGCAACAACACGCAAAGCGACATGTCCGCGGCCAAGGCGCGCGTGGTGCAGGCGCGCCAGCAATTGGCGCGCACCGAAGCGCGCGCGCCTTTCGACGGCATCGTGAGCGACCGCAAGGTCTCGGCCGGCGACACCGCGCAGATCGGCAAGGAACTGCTGAAGGTGATCGACCCGCGCAGCCTGCGCTTCGAGGGCCTGGTGTCGTCCGACGCGATCCAGTCGGTGCGCGCCGGGCAGGCGGTGAGCTTTCGCGTCAATGGCTACGGTGCGCAGGATTTCACCGGCCGCATCCGGCTGGTGAGCCCGACGGCCAACCCGACGACGCGCCAGGTCGAGGTGCTGGTCGACATCGCGGGTGAGGCGCCCGCTCGGCTGGCCGGCTTGTATGCCGAAGGCCGCGTGGAAGCATCGAGCACCACGGCGCTCGTCATCCCCGCGTCGGCTCTGGTACGCGAAGGCGACAAGGCCTGGGCTTGGCGCATCGCCGGCAACGCGATCCAGAAAGTGGCGCTCACGGTGGGCGAGCGCGACCCGCGCCGCGGCGACTACGTGGTGCTGACCGGGCTGGCTGACGGCGACCGCCTGCTGCGCCACCCCAACGGCACGCTCAAGGACGGGCAGGCCGTGCAGCCGACCGCCTCCGCCGTGGCGGCCTCCACCGCCAGCGCCGCCTCCGCGGCCGTGCGCTGAAAGGAGCGCACCATGTTCCTTTCCGACTTTTCGATCAAGCGTCCGGTGGCGACCGTGGTGGTCATCCTCGGGCTGATGTGCCTGGGCCTGCTCGCGCTGAACAAGCTGCGGGTGAACGAGATTCCCGACGTCGAGCAGCCGGTGCTTTCGGTGGACATCAACTACCCCGGCGCGGCGCCCGAGACGGTGGAGCGCGAGATCATCAACCGCATCGAGAAGTCGCTGCAGAGCATCACCGGCGTGTCGGAGATCCGTTCCACGGCCAAGGACAGCAACGCCTCGATCATCATCATCTTCAAGTTCAACAAGAACATGATCGAGGCGTCGGACGAGGTGCGCAATTCGATCGCCACCGTCCGCTACAAGCTGCCGACGGAGATGCGCGAGCCTGTGATCCGCCGGCGCGACCCGGGCGCCTTCCCGATCATGGACCTGGCGCTGTCGTCCACCGCGCAGACGCACGCCGCGATCTCCCGGCTGGCCGAAGACCAGCTGTCCGACAAGTTCCGGGGCTTGGACGGCGTGTCCATCGTTACCGTCACCGGGTCGCTGAAGCGCCAGCTCTCGGTGTTGCTCAAGGCCGACCGGCTGCGCGAATACAACGTCTCGGTGGCCGAGGTGGTGGCCGCGCTGCAGAGCCAGAACACCACGGCGCCCGTCGGCCGCATCATCGGCCCGCTGAAGGACCAGAGCATCCGCCTGGTGGGCCGCATCGAGTCCCCAGCCGAGTTTGCGCAGATCATCGTCAAGCGGCGCGGCGACGAGATCGTGCGCCTGGGCCAGGTCGCGAACACCGTCGACGGTTTCGCCGAGCTGGACAGCTTCAGCGTGCGCAGCGCCCACCCGAACGTGAGCATCTCCATCACCCGCGCGCGCGACGCGAGTACGGTCGCGGTGGCCAAGCGAGTGCGCGACATGGTCACGGAGATCAACAAGACGCTGCCGCAAGGGACCAAGCTGGAAGTGACGCGCGACGGCGGTGTGGACGCGCAGGACAACCTGAACAACGTGATCCATGCGCTGACCATGGGCGCGGGCCTGACCATTTTCGTGGTCTACATCTTCCTCAACTCGTGGCGCTCCACGCTGATCACGGCGCTGAGCCTGCCCACGTCGGCCATCACCGCCTTCATCGCGGTGTGGCTGTGCGGCTTCACGCTCAACCTCATGACGCTGCTGGGCCTCTCGCTGGCGATCGGGGTGCTGATCGACGACGCGATCGTGGTGCGGGAGAACATCGTGCGCCACATGGAGCGCGGCGCCGACCGGATGACCGCAGCCAGCCGCGGCACGGCCGAGATCGGCACGGCGGTGGCCGCCACCACCTTCTCGATCATCGCGATCTTCATCCCCGTGGCCTTCATGCCGGGCGTGGCGGGCGAGTGGTTCCGCCCGTTCGCGCTGACGGTGGCGTGCTCGGTGATGGTGAGCCTGTTCATCTCGTTCACGCTCGACCCGATGCTGTCGGCCTACTGGGGCGACCCGGTCGGCAGCCACGAGCGCGAATACAAGGGGATCAGCCTCTACCTCAAGCGCTTCAACGAATGGTTCGACCACCAGGCCGACCGCTACGGCAACCTGATCGCCTGGGCATTGCACCACCGGCGCTGGATGACCGTTGCTGCCGTGGGCAGCTTCGCCGGCGCCATCGGCCTGCATGCGGCTTTCGGCGGATCGAGCTTCTTGCCGGTGCAGGACGCGGGCGTGATCGCGGTGGAGATCCGCACGCCCTCCTCGGCCAGCCTGGAGTACACACGGCTGAAGATCGAGAAGGCGGCCGAACTCGCGCGCACGCTGCCGGAGACGCGAGCCACCAACAGCGTGGTCAATATGGGCGGCGGGCGCGTGTATGTCGACATCGGCAAACTCTCCGAGCGCAAGCGCAAGGCGCAGGAAATCGCGGTCGATTTGCGCAAGCTGATGGCGCAGCTCGTCGGCGCCGAATACACGGTGCAGGACGACCTGAACAACGGCACGCGCAAGCCGGTGCAGATCCAGTTCTACGGCACCGATTCGCGCACGCTGCTGGGTATCACCAATGCCTACATGGAGCGCCTGCGCACGGTGCCGGGCGCGGTGGACGTGGGGTTGTCGGAGGCGAGCCCCAAGGAAGAACTGAAGATCGAGTTGAACCGAGGGCTGGCGAATTCGCTCGGCATCTCGGTGAACGATGCGGCGCAAGCATTGCGCGTGGCCTTCGCGGGTGTCGAGATCGGCGACTGGGTGGACCCGACCGGCGAGTCGCGCGACGTCGCCGTGCGCCTCGATCCGAAAGACCGCGTGGAAGCCGAGAACATCGAGCGCCTGCCGATCGCCGTGGCCAACAGCAACATGGTGGTGCCGCTGAACCAGATCGCGACCATCACCATGGGCGAAGGGCCGGCGCAGATCCAGCACCTGAACGGGCGCCGCATGATGGCCGTGTCGGCCAACGCGCAAGGCCGCGCCTCGGGCGAGGTAACGCAGGACGCGATCAAGCTGGCCAAGACAATGGAGTTTCCGCCGGGTTACGGCGTGGAGCTGGGCGGCGCGGGCAAGGACCAGAAGGAAGTGTTCGGCGCGATGCAGACCGCGCTGGTGATGGGCGTGGGGTTGATGTACCTGATCCTGGTGATGCAGTTCGGCTCTTTCACCGCGCCGCTGCCCGTCATGCTGTCGCTGCCGCTTTCGTTGATCGGCGTGGTACTGGCCTTGCTGGCGACGCACGCCACGCTCAACCTCATGAGCTTCATCGGCATCATCATGCTGATGGGCCTGGTGGCCAAGAACGCCATCTTGCTGCTGGACGCGGCGCGCAAGCGCGAGGCCGACGGGATGGACCGGGAGGACGCGTTGATGGCCGCCGGCCGCTCGCGCCTGCGGCCCATCCTGATGACCACCTTCGCGCTGATCGCGGGCATGCTGCCCGTGGCCATCGGTATCGGCGAAGGCGCGGACTTCTACCGGCCCCTGGCGATCGCCATCATCGGCGGCACGATCACCGCCACCGTGCTCACGCTGCTGGTGGTGCCCGCGTTCTACGACAGCATCGAACTCGCGCGCGACGGCATGTTGGCCAAGTTCCAGCGGCGGCAGGCGCTGGGCAACCCGGTGGTCGCGTTCGCGTTGACGGCGGGCGAAGCGCTGGCCACGCTGCTGATGCTGCGCTGGGTGTACCGGACGGTGCGGGGCTTTCGGGCCAGGGCACCGGTCACCAGCCCCGCGCGTTGATGAACTCCTGGACCTTGCCCGCGATTGCGACCGACCCGTCGTGGTGCTCTGGGACCGCGCGGCAACGCCGTGCACGGCCGGGCCGCGGCGCGATGGCTACGGCGTCCGGCATCGCTTGCTTTCGCAAGCTCCTGCCGGAGTCCCCGCGCTGAACGGTCTTGCGGCCCGCGCGGCACAACTCACCGCGCTTTGCGCGGTTCAAACAAGTGCCGCAAGCATGACACGGTCGCGTCGCAAGCGACGCTGGGCCGCAAGACCGTCCACCGCGGGCGCCTGTGCTTTATTCGCGCCGCGGCCCGGCCATGCACGGCGTTGCAGTGACAGGGTGGCGTGCCAGCGGTGGCGCGCCGATGTGTTGGTGGACCCGTGAAGCGTTGGCACGCCACCGGTGGCGCGCCTCGATGGTTTGCAAAGCTGTGCGTGGGCGGGCTGCGGCGCGAATAAAGCCCAGGCGCTTGCGGCGGGCGACCGCGCGACCCAGCACGGCTTCAGCCGTGCGACTGTCTCATGCTCGCGAAAATTGTTTGAGTCGCAGCGTAGCGGAGGCGAGTTTTTTCGCGCGGGTCGCGGGGTCTCCCGGCGCAAGGAATTCGGCAGGAGCTTGCGAAGCATGCGATGCCGAACGCCGTAGCCATCGCGCCGCAGCCCGCCCGCGCACAGCTTTGCCGCGAGGTCGCGCCGGGTTACGCCGAGCCACGCCAACAACTTGGCCGGGTACCAGCCTACGCGGTCTGCGCCCGAACAAAGCGAAACGCCTGCGGAAATTCAAGCCGTCCGTCGGCGTCGCAATGCGCCGCCACCGACGACAGGTACTCGCGGCGCACTTCATCGCGTTGGTCTTCGCCGATCTGGTGGATGTCGTACATGCGCATGAACCAGGCCCAGGTTTCATCGGGCGTGAGCCTGCGGTGGCTGCGGATCTCATCCAGCTCGAGGCCATGCCACTGCGCCGCGAACATCGCGCGGACGCCTTCTTCCTTGCGAAAGCGCGCGTCCCCGAGGCGCAGGAAGCTGCCGCTCGCGTGAGCGTTGATGACGCGAATGTACGCGTCGAATGCCGCGGACGGCGGGTTAGGCGCGCCCACGACCGCGGCGAGCGTGCCACCCGGTTTGAGCACGCGGCGCAACTCGGCGAGCACTGGATCGGCATCGCCCATGAGCATCAGCGCGAGGTGGCACACGACGGTGTCAATGCTCTGCGCGGCAAGGGGGAGGTGCTGCGCGCGAGCTTCGATGAGCCGCGCCTGGCCGTCAAGGTCCGCCGCGGCGAGCCGCAATTCGTCCGCGCTCATGTCGACGCCGATCAACTCCAGCCCCGGCTGGCGGCGAGCGGCGAGCAGCGACAGCAGAAAGCCCGAGCCGCACGCCAGGTCGAGCACCGCGAGGGGCGAGCGGTCTGTGGGCACTGCCGTTGCGAGCACCGCGTACGACGAAGCAAACGACTGGCCGCGAAACTGCACGGGCAGTGTGCCGAATGCCTCGGCCGTCGCGCCCGGCAGGGTGGCATGAAAATCGATCAGAAATTGTTCGGCGGGCGAGCGCATGGGCCGCGAATTATGCGCGCTGCAACCCAAGTGGCGTCGACTGGCCGGTCAATCGTCGGCCGGTGCGCTTTCCAGCGTGAAGTAGAACGTTGCGCCTTGACCCGGCGCCGACTCCGCCCAAATTTTTCCCTCGTGCCGGCTCACGATCTTCTGCACTGTCGCGAGGCCGATGCCGGTACCGGGGAATTCGTGAGGCGAGTGCAGCCGCTGGAAGGCGTTGAACAGCTTGTCGGCATAGGCCATGTCGAAGCCGGCGCCGTTGTCGCGCACGAAGAACGTGGCCGGGCGGCCGGCGCTCGCCTCGCAGCCGATGGTGACGTGGGCCACGGCCTCCTTGGAGGTGAACTTCCACGCATTGCCCACCAGGTTCTGTACCACCTGGTTGACCAGCATCGTGTCGGCCAGCGCGTGCATGCCGGGCGCGACGTCGATCACGGCCACGCGGTGCGGCTCTTGCTCGCGGCAACGCTGGAGCGCCTCCGCCGCCAGCGCCGTGAGGTCGACTTGCTCGCGCTCCAGCGTGGCGCGCGACACGTGGGCGAGTGTGAGCAACGCGTCGATCAGCTTCGCCATCAGGCGCGCGTTGACCTGGATGCGATTGATGAAGTGCCGGCCGCGGTCGTCCAGGTGCTCTCTCACCGATTTTTCGAGCAGGTTGCTGAACGAGTCGATGGCGTGCAGGGGCGCGCGCAGGTCGTGCGAGGCCGAATACGAAAAGGCTTCCAGCTCGAGATTGGCGATCTCCAACTGCGACGTGCGGCGGCGCACGCGGTCTTCCAGCTCGGCGTTCAACGCCAGCGTCTGCTGGTTCGCCTGCTCCAGCACTTCCGCGCGGCGGGCCAGTTCCACCAGCATGCCGTTGAACGCGTCGACCACTTCGCCCACTTCGTCGTCCGTCGTGCGTGTGGCCCGCAGGCTGTAGTCGCGCCCTGCCGTGATGCGCCGTGCCACGTCGCTCACCGCGAGAAGGGGCCGCGTCACGACCGACAGCAGCCGGTTCGACAGCAGTAGCGCCAGGGCCAGGCTGCCGGCGATCACCAGCGCGACGACCATCAGGTACTGCTGGAGGTGGTCGAGTTTTTCGTGGCGCGCTCGCAGGTGCACCGCGCCCAGCCGTTCGCCTTCATTGACGATGGTCTTGAACGCAACCAGGTCTCCGCCATCCACCCGCACCCCGTCAGCCCCGTTCGCCGGCCCTGCGCCCGCATTCGCACCGGCGCCATAGCTCGCGAACAGCCGGCCGTCCGGCGTGTAGATCGCGGCTCCGAGGATGTTCGGCCGCGCCTTCAGCAGCGCCAGGTTTTCGCGGGCTGTCTTGGGGTCGTTGAAGGACAACGCGGGCGCGGTGGCGAGCCCCAGCAGGTCGGCCTGCGTGAGCAGGTCGCGCTCCCAGGTCCGCTGGTAGCTGCGCAGGTCGTAGATCACCATCGCCAGGCCGGCCAGGCTCAGCGCCACGAACGTCGTGGCCAGCACCACCCAGTTGAGTTTGTATCGGATCGAGCGTGGGCGCGCCATGCTCAGCGGTTCCTGGCCTGCGGGTTGTTGGACACGGCGACGAGGCGCGAGCTGAGTTTCAGCCCGCGCTTTTCCGCGGCCTCGAGCGACAGCTCGAACCGGATCTGCCCGTCGATGATGAGGAAGTTGAGCGCGCTTCCCTGGTTGAGCGCGCCGGGGCTTTCGGTCACCACCAGTGCCATGCCCAGTTGTGGGCTGGCCAGTGCTTCGGCCAGCCGCGCGGTACGGTCCCGGGCGAGGAAGAGCACGTGAAGGCCGGCCAGCCCGCCGGCATCCTTCACCCGCCGCACCTCGAGCCGCCGGCCTTCGATGGTGCGCGCGGCCACCAGCCCTGCGAGGTCATCGGCCAGATCGTCGTTGCCCCAGATGCCGACCACCAGAGGCGCGTCGGCCTTGGTGAACGCGGCCGGCGGCCATTCGGCGTAGCCGGCAAACCGGTAGAGGTAGGCAGCCTTGACCCGGCGCTCCGCCAGAGCTTCTTCGGGCGAATGATCGGCAGCGTGTGCAGGCATGGCTTGCACGAGCAGCAACACGAGCAGCGCGTGCGCCCAATCACGCCATCTCAAGCGCGATAGAAAGAGTGTTCTCACATCCGCCACACCAGCTTTAGCCATCCGCCGCGCCGGACCTGCGAGCCCTTGGCGTCAGTGAACTCCGCATGGCTGCGGTCGAACAGGTTTTGCAGGTTGAGCGACAAATCGACCGCCGGCGTCACGCGCCAACCCCAGCGCATGTCGACGGCCGTGTACGCGGGGATGGCGGGATTGGGCAGCGCCGCCACATGCCGCACGCTGACGTCGACCTCATGCCGCTCGCCCACGTTGAGGCTGGAGCGCAGCAGCCACTGATGGCGCGGGTCGTTGCCCTGCGCGCTGGGCCCGGTGGGATCGCCGCTGCCGGGTTTGACGCGCAGGTGCTTGCGCAATTCGGAGAGGCCCGCGGTCAGGCGCCAGTTGGCTGTGGCCTGCCAGTGGGCCCAGGCTTCGAGTCCGCTGGTGTTCCCTTCCATCATGTTCTGCACGACGGCCGGCGGGCGCTGCCCGCTGCGCAGCTTGTCGTAGCGATGATGGAAAAGGGTAGCCGAGTACGACAGCGTGGGCGTGGGCTGGGCGCGCCAGCCCAGCTCCAGCACGTTGGCCACCTCCGACTGGAAATCCGGCCCGCCGTTGATGGCGAAAGGCGGCTTCCCGGGAAAAAAGAATTCCCGGTCGAGCCGCGCGGGCGCGCGCACGGCGCGCGACACGGCCGCCCAACCCGCCTGCGTGTCCGACGGCACCCACGAAAGGCGCGCGCTGGGCAGGAACTCCCAGCCGGTATAGACATTCCTTTCGGCCTTGGCGCCGAGCGTGAGGCGCAGATGCTCCGCCAGCGCGATCTCGTCCTGCACGAACACGTTGGCCCACCGCAGCCGCTTCTCCATCGGCGTAAAGCGCACCAGCAGGCTGACTTGCGTCTTGTCGCGCGCTTCACGCAGCCCCGCGCCCCAGATCAGCCGATGGCTGCCCGAGGGCGCCAGCGTCTGCTGCCATTCGGTGTCGAATATCTCCATCTCGTCGCGAAAGGTGATGGGCTCGTCGCGGCGGCTGTGGTCGTAATAACTTTGCAGACGCCAGCCCGATCCGTCCGCGTGCTGGCGGGTCCAGCGTGCGAGCACATTGGTGCCCGACAAGTCCGGCGCTTCGGGCACGCCGGGTGCCTTGCCTGAGCGATAGGTGTCGCCCTGGAAGGTGAAGCCGTTTTCGGCCGGCCCCCAATCGATGCGCCAGCCGGCTTGCTTCTTTTTCGTGGCGTCAGGCACGACGGCGCCATTGGCCTTGGTGGTGTGCTCGCGGTCGGTGCCCATGGCATAGACCCGCCATGCTCCGTCTTCGCCGAACTTGCCGCCGTAGCGCGCCGACGCATGCGAGTTGCCGTCGCCGCCGCTCGCCGCAACCAGCCCGCCCTCCGTGGCGCCGGCCCGCCGGGTGGTCACGTTGATGACGCCGTTCATCGCGTTCGCGCCCCACAGCGTGCCGCCCGGCCCGCTGATGACCTCGATCTGCTCGATGTTCTCGAGCATCAGGTCCTGCTGGTCCCAGAAAACGCCGGAGAACAGGGGCGAGTAGATGACGCGGCCGTCCACCAGGACCAGAAGCTTGTTGCCGATGCCGTTGTTGAAGCCGCGTGCGCTGATGGCCCATTGCCCGGCGCTGGTACGCGCCACGTGCAGGTTAGGCGCGAGCCGAAGCACCTCGGGCAGGGTGCGAGCGGTGGAACGGCGGATGTCCTCGCCGGTGATCACGAAAACCGAGGCCGCGGCCTGCAGCAGCCGCTCGGGCCTACGGGACACCGACGTCACCCTGATGTTGCCCAGTTGCTCGAGCGACAGGTCCGCAAGGCGGTCCAGGCTCAATTGCGCAACGTCCACGCCTTGTGCGTTCGAGGACGCCGAGCACCACACCAGCGCTAGCGCCGCGCATCGGTGCACTCGCGCGATCCGCCTTTTTTGCATGCCGCGATTCTTCATCTCTTCCCCCTGGATGCGTTGGGGCGCATCGATAAATCTGCTTGTAATGCTTGCCAGGATACGGGGCATCAGGGTTTGCCGCCATCGCACGCTTTCGTGTTATCTCCTTTCGTTTACGTCGCGCCGTTGCCAATACGTTGCCAATAGCCAGTCACGCACCTAATAATGCGATGCGCCGGGTCTTCGTTCGCTGGGCGTTTCGCCCGACGGCGCAAGAATAAGGAACACCATGAAGGCGCTCAGGTGGCAATGCGTGGTGGCCATGGCATGGGGCCTCGCCGCATGCGGCGACAAGCCTGACCCGGGCTGGTCCGGCTACGCCGAGGCCGACTATGTGTATGTGTCCTCACCGCTGGCGGGCACGCTGAGCGCACTGCACGTGCAGGCGGGCCAGCAGATCGCGCGCGGCAAGCCGCTGTTCGCACTGGAGTCGGAAGCCGAGCGTGCGGCCCGCGAGGAAGCCAGTGCCCGCGTCGACGTGGCCCGCTTTCAGGCCGACAACACCGACAAGGGCAAGCGTGAGGCCGAAGTGGCCATCAACCAGGCGCAGCTGCAGCAGGCGCGTGCGCAGGCGGAGCTGGCGCAGCACGACCTCGCGCGCAAACGCGAACTGGTCGCGCGCGGCTTCATCTCGAAAGCGCAGGCCGATGAGGCGCAGTCGGCGCTCACGCAGGCGCAGGCCCGAGTGCGCGAGCTGTCGTCCGTTGTGCAGGTAGCGAAACTGCCGGCGCGGGCCGACGAGCGGGCCGCAGCCGACGCGCAGGTCGAGGCCGCGCGCCACGCGCTGAAGCAGACCGAGTGGCGCCAGCAACAGAAGCAGCAGGCCGCGCCCGCCGATGCGCAGGTGGCGGACACTTTCTTCCGCGCCGGCGAGTTCGTCGCGGCCGGCCAGCCGGTGGTGGCGCTGCTGCCGCCGGGCAACATCAAGGCGCGTTTCTACGTACCCGAGGCCGAGCTGCCGTCGGTGACCCTTGGGCAGAACGTAACGCTGGAATGCGACGGCTGCGGCGCGGCGATCGGCGCACGCGTCACGCACATCGCGACGCGACCGGAATACACGCCGCCCGTCATCTATTCGAATTCGCAGCGCAGCAAGCTGGTGTTCATGGCCGAAGCGCAGCCCGCGCCGGCCGATGCGCAGCGGCTGCGGCCGGGCCAGCCGCTTTCGGTGCGCCGTCCGGCGAAGCCATGACTGGGTTGGCCATCGACGTGCGCGGGCTGACCAAACGGTTCGGCGAGCGGGCGGTCGTCGACAACGTGGACTTGCAGGTGGGCGAAGGCCGCATCTGCGGTTTCCTCGGGCCCAACGGCAGCGGCAAGACCACCACCATCCGCATGCTGTGCGGCCTGCTCAAGCCGGACGCGGGCGAAGGAACCTGCCTCGGCCTGGACGTGATCCGGCAAGCCCGCGAGATCAAACGCCAGGCCGGCTACATGACGCAGAAGTTCGGCTGGTACGAGGACCTGTCGATCCGCGAGAACCTGGACTTCATCGCGCGGCTGTTCGAGATCCCGAACCGCGCGCAGGCTGTCAACAGCGCGTTGCAGCGGCTGGGCCTGGTCGAGCGGCAGGACCAGTTGGCGGGTTCGCTCTCCGGCGGATGGAAGCAGCGCCTGGCGCTGGCGGGCTGCCTCATCCACAACCCGCGCCTGTTGCTGCTCGACGAACCCACGGCAGGCGTCGACCCGAAAGCGCGCCGTGAGTTCTGGGACCAGATCCACCGGCTGGCGGGCGAAGGCATCACGGTGCTGGTTTCGACGCACTACATGGACGAGGCGGCGCGCTGCCACGAGCTGGTCTACATCGCGTACGGCAAGGTGCTGGCGCACGGCAGCGAAAGCGAGATCGTCGAACAAGCGGGGTTGGCGCCCGGCGCCTCGTTGGAGGAAGTGTTCGTCAAGCTGATCGACCGTGCGCAGGACAACTTCGCGGCGCCACCCAAGGCGGCGAAGTTCGCGAAGGGGGGCCGGCCATGAGGTTTTCCGTCGCGCGCATGGTCGCGGTCTTCATCAAGGAATTCCAGCAGATGATGCGCGACCGCCTGACCTTCGGCATGGCGGTGGGCGTGCCCATCCTGCAACTGGTGCTGTTCGGCTACGCCATCAACACCGACCCGAAGGGGCTACCCACGGCGCTGGTGGCGGCCGACACCGGGCCGCTGGCCGGCAGCATCGTCGCCAGCCTGCAGAACACCGGCTACTTCCGCATCGTGCACCAGGGCACCAGTGAGGCCGAAGCCGAGAAGCTGCTGGAAGCGGGCGACGTGCAGTTTCTCGTGATCATCCCGCCGCAGTTCACGCGCCGGCTGGTGCGCGGCGAGCGGCCCGCGCTGCTCGTGGCGGTGGATGCGACGGACCCGTCCGCCTCCAGCAACGCGCTGGCGGCGCTCAATGCGGCTGCGGGGCAGGCCCTGGAGCGCGACCTGGCAGGACCGTTGCAGCGCCTGCGGCAGGGACCGGCGCCTTACGAGGTGATCGTGCACCGCCGCTACAACCCCGAGGGCCTGTCGCGCTACAACATCGTGCCGGGCCTGATCGGCACCATCCTCACGATGACGATGGTGATGCTCACTTCTCTCGCGATGACGCGCGAGCGCGAACGCGGCACCATGGAGAACCTGCTGGCCACTCCCGTGCTACCCGCCGAGGTGATGGCCGGCAAGATCCTGCCTTACGTCGTCATCGGCTACATCCAGCTCGGCGTGATCCTGGGCGCGGCCTGGCTGTTGTTCGAGGTGCCGCTGGTGGGCAGCTTCACGCTGCTGATGGCGATGATCGGCGTCTTCATCGTCGCCAACCTGGGCGTGGGCTTCACCTTCTCCACGCTGGCGCGCAACCAGCTGCAGGCGATGCAGATGACGTTCTTCTTCTTTCTGCCCAGCATGCTGCTCTCAGGCTTCATGTTTCCCTTCCGCGCGATGCCGCAATGGGCGCAATGGCTGGGCGAGCTGCTGCCGCTCACGCACTTCCTGCGGATCGTGCGCGGCATCATGCTCAAGGGCAACACGGCCGGGCTGCTGCTGCCGGAGTTGTGGCCGATGCTGGCCTTCATGGCGGTGGCGGTATTCGTCGCGCTCAAGCGGTATCGGCAGACGCTGGATTGAGACACGCAAGCCTCCCCCGTTTGGAGGAGGCGCGCAGCATGCTCTGGCGCTATGCTGCGCGGGCTAAACCAAACTCAGGGGGTTCCATGGATATCACCGACATGATCAAGGCCGTCCAGAAGAAGCTGGGCGTCGACGTCGACGGCAAGGCAGGCACCGAAACCTGGGGCGCCATCTTTGCCGCGCTGGTCAAGCCCACCATCGCGGGCAAGCCGCCGGAAGAAGCCATCGACAAGGTCGATGACCGCAGCGAAGGCAACATCGCCACGCTGCTGGAAGAGGTGCGGCCGATGGCCCGTGCGCTGGTGCAGAAGGCCGCCGCCAACGGCATCCAGATCAAGGTGATCAGCGCCACGCGCACCTTTGCCGAACAGGATGCGCTTTTCGCGAAGGGCCGCACCGCCCCGGGCAGCATCGTCACCAACGCCAAGGGCGGCTTCTCGAACCACAACTTCGGGCTGGCCTTCGACGTCGGCGTGTTCGAAGGCAAGAAGTACATGCCTGAATCGCCGAAGTACGCGGCCGTGGGCGCGCTGGGCCTGGAGCTGGGACTGGAGTGGGGCGGTAACTGGAAGACTTTTGCGGACCAGCCGCATTTCCAGCTGCGTCCGTCCTGGGCCGACGACATCACCGAAAAGGCGATGCTGGCCGAACTGCGCGACCGGGTTGCGGCGGGGACGCCGGTCTTCGCCTGACTTCAATCTGGAGTGAACGCCGCCTTCAGAGAAACCCCGCCATGGCCGCCAGCATGGCGTCTGGATGGCTCAGCTGCGGAAAATGGCCTTCGGACGGGACCAGGGACAGCTGTGCATGCGGCAGGTGCTTCTGCAGGTAGCGTCCCACTTCCGCCGGCACGAAGTCATCATCCGTGGGTTGCAGGAGCAGCACCGGCAACGAAATCCTGCTCATTTTGTGGCGCAGGTCCATCTGGAAGGTCATGCGAGCCAACGGCAACGCGATGTCGGGGCGCATGGCCGCGACGCACTGCATGTGTTCAGCGGCCAGTTCGGGACGATTGGGATTTTTCATCGCCGCCGGTGCTGCTCCGCGCAGCCAGCCGAAGAAGTCGATCGATATCGCTTCGTAGATCGCATCAAGTTCGGCCGCCTCGAACCCGCCGACATAGGCGCCGTGGTTGCACAGGCACGGAGTGGCACCCAGCCAGACGAACTTCTCGAAGAGCGCAGGCCGCTGCAGGTAGGCCAGCGCCGAGATCATCGTGCTGATCGAGTGCGAGATGACGGACACCTGGCGCATCCCGAGCACGTCGCAGATATCGATCAGGTCCTGCGCATGGCCTTCCAGCCCGCCATAGCGCAACCGCGAAAACTCCTTGATGTCGGAGCCGCCGCAACCTGTCATGTCGTACAGAACCAGCCGGTGGTCCTTTTCGTAGGCGGGGGTGATGAAGCGCCAGAATTGCTGGTTGCTGCCGAACCCGTGAGCGAACACCAAAGTCCGCTCCGCATGGGGGTTGCCCGCAACTGTGACGTTGTTGGTTCGCAGCCTGTCAGTCATGGCACGTACCTCCATCGTTCGAGGCGCCGGCCCAGTCCGCAGGCCTTTACCAGCGCCGCATTGCTCCGATTATGCTACTTTGCGGCGTCACAAATGATCTCGCGCCCCACGGTCGAGTGGCGTGTGGTGGCGACGCCCTCCGAGGCAAAAGGAATCCGCGTCGCTACACTCAGGCCCAATGGAATTGTTTGTTCTGGCGACATTTGTCCTCGTCATCATCGCCTGGACGCTGAAGGCGCGGGATCAGCAACAGCGCATCGCGCTGCTGGGCAGCTATCTGTCCAGGTATCAGATCGAAAAGCACATGGAGACGTTGACGCAGGGTTATCTGCGCGCGCTGGCAGAAGACGACCCGCAGCGCAGCGAGCCGATCTGGAACATGTTGCGCTCCACCGAGCGGGAGCTGAGTGAACAATTCCAGCGCTTTGCCGCCGATTTCTCTCGCGCCGCCGAAACAGACACTCGCGTGAGCAAGCTGCCCATCGCCCTCCCGTTCGCGGCTGTACTGCTCCCCAAGTTCACCTTTGACATGCGGCAGGCACTGGCCATCCACGAGCGCGGCATCCGCCAGGCCACGGAGGGCAGCGAAGAAGTGTCGGCCAAAGACAAGGCCTTCACCGTGTCGGCGGAACTGCTCCTGATGCAGCACACCTGCCACTGGTTCTGCAAGTCCAAGACCGTCGCCTCGGCACGGATGCTGGCGCGGCACAAGACGTCTTATGAACAGCTTGTGGCGGCCGTACTGCCGCCAACGCGCGCCGCATATGGCGCGCTGGTGGCGCCTTAGCCGGGTGTGGCATGAAGCCCAGAGGTCTTAGTGATCCCGCCACTTCTGCACCATCACCTGCTGGACCTTCCCCTTGAAGAAGAAGCGCCGGTCGGTCGCGCCCTGAGGGTCGGCGCCGATCACCACGGGGCTGTTGTTCATCACCACGCCCCCGCTGACCGAGGCTGACGCGGTCTTCTCCACATTGTTCACCCACAGCCGCACCGCGCCGCTGCCGTCGTAGGCCCCGGCAATGAAGTACGAGTTGCTGCCGTTGAGACCCGAGAGCGGCGTCGTCGCGTAGTAGTAGGTGCCGCCGACGTTGACGCCGAAGCGCAGCTGCGCGCCGGCCTGCTCCAGCGCGAAGCCGCCGCTGTCGCTCTTGGCCACGATGGCCAGGGTGCCGCTGCCGGTCAGGTCGTCAAAGTTCACCACCGCCGTCACCAGGAAGCCGCCGCCCGCCGCGTTGTC
Source organism: Ramlibacter sp. WS9 (assembly GCF_003797765.1). Taxonomy (GTDB): domain Bacteria; phylum Pseudomonadota; class Gammaproteobacteria; order Burkholderiales; family Burkholderiaceae_C; genus Ramlibacter. The sequence continues at coordinate 267,872 of NZ_RKMB01000002.1, forward strand.
GGCATCCCAGGTGGTCAGCGACTGCGCACCCGTGAACAGCATGCTGCCGCCGACACGGTCTTCGTCGGAAGCGACACCGAGGATCTCCAGCGCGGGCGTGGTGCCGCTGGAAGCCAGCAGGAAGTCTGTTGTGTTGGTGCGCTTGTAGTTCAGCGGGTAGGCGGTTTGCTGCCCGGTGTTGATGTAGACCAGCGACGTTGACTCCTGGATAAGCGAGCGCGCCGAGGATGCGGCCGCGGTGGCTGCCAGGTCGTAGTCGGTGGTGATGAAATCGATGTCTTCGCGCATCGCCGAGATGTACACCTCGCCCATGGTGGCGGGCGCCGTGTACACGCCAACACCCAGGCCCAGCAGCTTGGCCTGCATCACGGCGCCGAACAGGTCGGCCATCCGGTATTCCAGCTCGATGCCGTGGAAGCCGAGGTTCTTGCTGGCGCGGATGTTGTTGCGGATGTCGCTCTGGATCAGGGTGTGGAAGCGCACGTGGCTGCTGATGCCGGCGAACTCGCTGTCGGCCAGCATGGCTTTGGCGCGCACCAGGTGGTTGTGCCGGCCGTCCATGAAGGCGCGCAGGAACACCGGGCGCCCCGCCGATGCATAGTTGTTGTCGCGTACAGAGCGCAGCACGCTGCGCATCATGGTGTCGCTCAGGGCCGCGGTGCTGTAGCCCTCCTTGACTTCCAGGAACAGCATCCGGTCGCTTTGCTGCAGCGCCGTGTTGACCAGCGTCGCGTCGAAGGTGCCGTGCGCGATCTCGCTGTCGGTGTGCTCGACATAGACCTGCCCGTTGGCATGCAGCGTCAGGTCGAACTCGACCAGGTCGAAGTTGCGCGCCAGGGCCTTGGCAACTTCGGTTTGCGTCTGGGCCACCGTGTCGCCATAGCAGTTGTGGCACGACACGGCGATCTTGTTGCCGTGGGGCGTGACGGGCATCGCGCGGGTGACGCCGGCCCAGTAACTGCTGGGCGCGACGGCGCTCATGGGCTGCATGGCGCCGTTGGCGGACTGGGCGGGGAGTTCAGCGTCCAAGCCGCCTCCTCCACAACCGGAAAGAACGGCAGCCGCAAACAGCAGCGCCGAAGCAAGCGAGGATTTCATGTAGTTGTCCTTTTTGACGACGGGCCGCCCCTAGGCAAAAACGCCCCCTCGGGGGGGCAGCGAAGCGTGGGGGCAGACTTGTGATGCCACGGCACTCCCGGGGCGTCACGAGGCTACGGTCGCAATGTGACATCCGCAAAACAGAGACACGACGATTTACTTGATCCCCGCGCGCATGAAGCTTTGCACGAACTGGCGCTGAAAAAGGAGAAATCCGATCAGCAGCGGCGCGGCGGGTCACCTATACGAGCGCAGCAGGCGGTCGGCTTCCTTCTGCGCGTCCTGCATTGCCTGAGCCGGCGTCTTGGTGCCGGTCAGCGCGGCCTGAAGGCCATCGTTCAAGACCTTGGTGACTCGCTGGTTCTCATGGGTAGAGAACTCCGCGACCGATACGGGCAGCTGGTCCTTGGCGACCAGCGCAGGCGGGAAATCGCGGCCGTACTTGCGAAGGGCGTCCGTTGCATAGGCGGCTTCCGAGGTGCCGGCGTAGCCGGTCTCCATGCTCCACAGCGCGGCGCGCTCGGGCTGGGTGATCCACTTGATGAACTTGAACGACGCTTCCTGCTGGGCGGGCGCGGCCTTCTTGAAGATGTAGAAATTGCCGCCGCCGGTGGGCGAGCCCTTGCGCTTGTTGCCGGGGATCATGGCCACGCCGAAGTCGAACTTGGCGTTGTTCTTCACGTTGGTCAGGTTGCCGGTGGTGGTGAACATGATCGCGGCCTTCTTCTCGAAGAAGTCCTTGGGCGTCGTGCCCCATTCCACGACGCCGGGCGGGTGCACGCCGGCCTTGCCCAGGTCAACCCAGTACTGCAGCGCCTCGATCACCTTCGGGTCGTCGAACTTCACCGCGTTGCCGGCCTCGTTGGCCAGGATGGCGTCGTTGGGTGTGGTGAGAATCTGGAACAGCCAGTAGGGGAAGCCGCTGGAAGGAATCTGCACGCCCCATTGCGTGACCTTGCCGCCGGCGTCCTTCTTGGTGAGCTTGACCGCGGCTTCTTTCAACTCCGTCCAGTTGGAAGGCGGGCTGTTCGGGTTCAGGCCGGCTTCCTTCATCAGCTCCTTGTTGTAGTACATCACCACCGTGGAACGCTGGAACGGCACGCCCCAGGTCTTGCCGCCAGTCTGGCTGTTGGCCATGAAGGCCTTGTAGAAGCCGTTCAGCCAGGCCTTGTCGTCGGCGGTCTTGACGAAGTTGTCGATCGGCACGATCGCGTCCTCGTCGATCAGCGTGAACATGTCGGTGGACAGCAGCACGGACGTGGCCGGCGGCGTGCCCGATTTGTGGGCCGTCAGCGCCTTGACGATGGTTTCCTGGTAGGTGCCGGCGTAGATGGGCGTGACCTTGATGTCGGGATTGGCCTTCATGAAGTCGCCGGCCATGCCGTCGATGTACTTGGCGATGGGCCCGCCCACGGCCACGGGGTAGAAGAACGAGATGTCGGTGGTTTGCGCCTGGGCGCCGCCCCAGCCCGTTGCCAAGGCGACGGTGGTGGCGATCATGAGCCGGTGAAAGGTCTTGCGTTGCATGGAGAGGTTTCCTCGTGGTGGTTGCTGGGCTATGGGACGCGTTGTCCGTGTGAATCGAAGTGGTGCATTGCAGCTTCCGGCCAGTGCAGCATGACCTCGCTTCCGGCAGCGAGCTCGTTGTGCCCGTGGGTACGCACAACCAGTTTTTCGCTGCCGACCGCGCACTGCAGGATCAAGTCGGCGCCCAGGTATTCGATGCCGCGCACCGTGGCCGGAATCCCGCCGCCCAGCACCACGGATTCGGGTCGCACGCCCAGCCAGTGCGCTTCGCGGCCGGCGCTGACCTGACTGCCGGCGATCCGCCCGCCCTCCAGTCGCAGCAGGTTCATCGAAGGGGTGCCAATGAAACTGGCGGCGAAGGTTGTCATGGGCCTGGCATAGAGGCTGCGCGGCGTCGCCGCCTGCTCGATGCGCCCGCGGTTGAGCAGCACCACCTGGTCGGCCATGCTCATGGCCTCGGCCTGGTCGTGGGTGACATACACCACAGTCAGGCCCAGGCGCTGCTGCAGCTCGCGCAATTCGCTGCGCATTTCCTGGCGCAACTGCGCATCCAGGTTGGACAGGGGCTCGTCCATCAGGCAGACCTTGGCCTGGGCTACCAGCGCCCGCCCCAGCGCCACGCGCTGCTGCTGCCCTCCTGACAGCTGGGAGGGCTTGCGCTGCAACAAAGACGTGAGGCCGAGCAGGTCCGCGGTTTCCGCAAGCCTTTTGGCCATCTCCGCAACCGGCATCTTGCGCACCGACAAGCCGAAAGTAATGTTTTCGGCGACGCTCAGGTGCGGGAACAGGGCGTAGTTCTGGAACACCATGGCCACTCCGCGTTGGGCCGGCGGCACGTGGGTGACGTCGCGGCCATCGATGAAGACCTGGCCGCTGGAGGCGGTTTCCAGCCCGGCGATGATGCGCAGCGTGGTGGATTTGCCGCAGCCGGACGGCCCGAGCAGCACGCAGAAGCTGCCGGGTTCGATGCTCAGGTTGATCCCCTCCAGGGCAGTGGTGTTCTCCCACCGCTTCGCCACGTCGACAAGTTGAATTGAAGACATCCGTTCACTATAAGAACGCTGTGTGACACTTTGGGGAGCAGGCTTGTAGCGTGCGGAACCCCGCGCCGACCAGGCCTCGCGCAACCGCTTGGGCTATGTCGCCGACTGCTGACCCGGGGTTGAAGTAGCCGGCTTCTTCCGGCGCAGCGCCCGCAGATTGCGGGGCTCCCAGGGCCGCACGGCGAGCACCAGCGTCATGCTGTTCTTCTCGCTGATCGGCAACGGGCCGTCGTGCTGGTTCATCTCGGCGAACTCGTGCGCCACGTTCTTCAGCCGGTTCAGCAATGCCGCGCGCGACTGCGCCGACACGCTGCCGAACACCTGCAGCATCAGCTCGTTCTCGTCGCTGAAGTGCGACTGGAAAAAGTCCATCTGCGCGTACTTGCGAAAGTGCTGCTGAAAGGGCCCGTCGGGCAGCCAGCGGAAAGTGCCGCTGATGCGCAGGCGGAACCGGTTGTTGGGCTGCAGCTCGATCATCTTCAGCCGGTCCAGCCGAACCAGCATCTCGATGACTTCGGCGCGGGTCAGCGCGTAGTGTTCGACGATGTCTTCCAGCGTCCAGTAGCTCAGCACGGCGCAGCCGACCAAGAGCAGCTTCGGGTCCTCGATCAGCTCCTGCTCCTGCTCCAGCGTCATCTGGGAAAGGAGGCTCGTGCGGGCCACGGCGCTGGCGGCCAGATCGGTGAACTCCATGCCCAGCAGCGCGCACGTGGCGTCGATGCGCTGAAGGCTGAGCTCGTTCTGGGCGAAGAGGCGCTTCACCGTGGCCTCGCTCAGCGCCAGGTGTTTGGCGACGCGGGCATAGGTGATTCGGCGAGCGCGCAGTTCGCGCTTCAGGACGTCCATGAGGGCGATGGAATGGGGCATGCGGAAAAGTATCACCGGCTGATACCGTCCGGCATATAGGTATCAACCATTGCGATAGGGCGGGGTTTCGCGAATTTGCGTGGGACAGTTCGATACCCACAAGCCCAAGGAGACAAGAAATGCACCACCTGAGCGGCCTCGACGCCACCTTCCTGTACATCGAATCGCCCGAGATGCCCATGCATGTGGGCAGCGTGCACCTGTTCGACCTGCCCGAGGGCTACCAGGGCGACTTCTACGACAACGTGCGCGCGCACCTGGCCAAGCGCATGCACCTGGCCCCGCTGTTCCAGCGCAAGCTGGCCCTGATGCCCTTCGAGCTGGCCAACCCGGTGTGGGTGGATGACGAAGACGTGGACCTGGACTACCACCTGCGCCGCGTTTCGCTCGCCAAGCCGGGCACCATGCTGCAGCTGGAACAGATGATCGGCCGGCTGCATTCCAGCCTGATCGACCGCAGCCGCCCGCTGTGGGAGTTCTACGTGATCGAAGGCTTCCACACCGGCCAGTTGGCCTTCTATACCAAGATCCACCATGCGGCCATGGACGGCGCCGCCGGTGTAGCGCTCGGTCAGGCGGTGTTCGACCTGACGCCGGTGCCCCGCGCTGTGAAGCCGCCGCGCCAGCGCGTGCGCACCAACCGCTACCAGCTGGGCATGGCCGAACTGGCCGGCGCGGCGCTGTCGAACACCGTCGCCCAGTACGTGAAGCTCGCGCGCATGCTGCCCGACATGGGCCGCGCCGCCAAGAGCCTGCTCAAGCGCGAGGATGACGGCGCGGGCAAACGCCGCTTCGTCGCGCGCAAGCAGTTCAAGTTCGGCCCGCGCACGCCGATCAACGGTGCCATCACCAATGCGCGCTCGTTCGCGGGTGCTCGCGTGTCGCTGGCCGAAGTGAAGGAGATCACGCGTGCCACCGACACCACCGTGAACGACGTGGTGCTGGCCATGAGCTCCGCCGCCCTGCGCCGCTACCTGGCGGACGAGGACTGCCGCCCGGCCAAGTCGCTGATCGCCGGCGTGCCGGTGAGCCTGCGCGAAGCGGGCAACACCGACTTGAACAACCAGGTGTCGATGATGCTGATCGGCCTGGCGACCGACATCAAGGATCCACTGGAGCGCCTGGCCGCCATCAAGGCCAATTCGGTCGCCGCGAAAGACCTCAACGGCCAGATCAAGACCGCGATCCCGATGGACTTTCCGTCCTTCGGTGCACCGTGGCTCATGAGCGGCCTGGCGTCGCTGTACGGCCGCTCGAAGCTGGCCAACGTGATCCCGCCGCTGGCCAACGTGGCCATCTCCAACGTGCCCGGCTCGCCCGTGCCGCTGTACCTGGCGGGCGCAAAGGTGGCGACATACCTGCCCGTGTCCATCCCCGGCCATGGCGTGGGGTTGAACATCACGGTGCAAAGCTACGACGGCGTGCTGGGATTCGGCATCACGGCCTGCCGCCGCGCGGTGCCGGATCCGCAAGCGCTGGCCGTGTACCTGGAAGGGGCGCTTGCGGAACTGCTCGCTGCGGTGCGCGCGAGCGCTGCGAAGCCGGAGAAGGCATTGGAAGCGCCGAAGAAGGCGAAGCCGGCGGTTGCAAAGCGCAAGCCGGCTGGCGTGCGCGCGCCGCTGGCGAAGGGCGCCAAGGCCAAGCGGACGAAGTTGCGCGTCGTGGCGAGCTAAGAGCAACCCGGCGATGATCAGCAGGCCGATCATGTGTATAGCGTTATAGACAAATAAGCTTGATTTGTATAAAATGCCATACAAATGCCCGCCTCGCCGCAGCTCGCTTCTGCTCTTGACCGCCAACTTCTCATCCAACTGGGTGAGCGTCTGCGGCGCGCGCGCCAGAAGCAAGGCTTAACGGCTGTAGCGCTGGCCCATCGCGTGGGGATTTCGCGCATGACACTCAACGCGGTAGAAGCGGGCCAGCCAGCGCCAACCATGGGGACTTACCTTCGCGTCATGTCCGCGCTGGGCATGGCCGGCGACTTGGCTCTTCTTGCAAGCGGCGAGCTTCAGGCGGATCGAGTTGGCGAGCAAGCGACCAAGGTGGTCGTGACCGCAAAAGATGCGCAACACGACGTCCAGGACCTTCAAAGCCTGATGCTCCACGAGGCGGCAGTCAGGCTGATGCGGCAACGCCCAGAGTTGATCACGAGCGCGATGGAAACCCTCGACAAGTGGCGTTCAACGGCAAACGCCCACAGCCGCCCGCTTTGGGACGAGTGGTCTGTGATCCTGCATCGCAGGGACTGGCGCCGCGCCTTGGCGCAAACGCGCCGGTCAAGGGAGCTGCGCCAGGCATCGCCCCTGCCGGTCCTGCTGCCGCCGGAGGATCGCGATCGGATACTGGAAGAAGTGCGTCAGCTGAAGCGGGGCGTCACGGTGGGTCAGGTGGCCTCTGTTGCACGCGCTCGCAACGTGCGCGCGAAGGATGCCCCATGAATCGCGAGAACCTGGAGCACCTCATACGCGCGGCGGCGGAGGTCACGAACGAGTATGAGTTCATGATCATCGGCAGCCAGTCGATTCTGGGCCCGATCCCCAATCCACCCGCCGAGCTCAAGATGTCTATGGAGGCGGACATCTATCCGATGAACGCCGAGGAGAAGTCCGACAAGATCGACGGCGCCCTGGGCGAGGGTTCTCAATTTCACGACACCTATGGCTACTACGCTCAAGGCGTTGGCTCCAATACCGCGTGCCTGCCAGAAGGCTGGAAGGATAGGCTGCAGCGAATCCAGAACGGCGCAACAAATGGGCGCGTCGGCTATTGCCTGGACGCGATCGATTTGTTCATGGCGAAGACGGCGGCCAATAGGGAGAAGGACCGGGAGTTCAACATCGCGTTGCTGCGCTATGGCTACGTGTCGGCTGGAGCGGCAATCGACATGGTTGCACGGATGCCCATCGATGATGCGCAAAAGAAGGCGATGCGCGCGCGCATCAGGCGATGGGTGAAGATTCTTGAGGATAGGGGCTACCGCTTGCCGCCGCCGGCTCCCGCGCCGTGAGCCACAAGCGCAGATCGCCGCTCTGGGCGCACGAGACGCCGCTGTGCGTGCCCAGGGCGTTCCTCAGGAACTCCCTCTTAGCGCCAACGCGGCTTCGATGGCGTCATCGCGCGTGAGGGTGTGCCCAAGCCGGAACGCGTGTTCGAACGCTTCCTCGGGATGCTTTGAGAGGACGTCCGCGTGCCGCCGCTCGCGCTCCGCGCGCTCGACCGGCAACAGCGGAAGGTTCAGTTGCTCGCGCAATGTGGCCGCGCTGCCCAGCAGTTGGGCTGCGACGGGCTCATCCGGATGCTGCGCTGCAATCGACTCCAGCAGCTCGGGCAATGACGCGTCGCGATCCGATCGCTTCTGCTCGAGCAGCCCCTCGAACAGCGCGTGGCGCGCGGCGTGGCCCTGGCCGAGCGTGGCGTGCGCGCATCCCACCAGGCACAGCGCGCGCGCCCGGCGCGCGGGGAAGTCGAGCTCACGATAGGCGTCGGCGGCGGATTGGGCATGGGCCAGCGCCGCTGCCGCGTCGCCCATGGCGTTGAGAACGGTGGCGTGGAACATCGCCGTGCTCGCACTGCACTTCGGATCGTGCAGCGTGCGAAAAATGCGCAGACTCTCCGACGAGAGTGCGCGCGCCTCGTCCATGCGATCTTCGTTCAGTGCCAAACGCCCGAGCAGGCACAGCGTCGACCCCGTGTCGTGCACATTGCCGACTCGACGATGCAGCACCAAGGCATCGTTCAGCAGGCGCCGTGCGGCCGCGAAGTCGAGCTGTTCGAGCGCACACTCGCCGGCGTAGTGGAGTGCGGTGGCGGTGTCGATCACACATCCTGCGTCGGTGCCAACGCGCACGGCGTCCTGAAGGAAGCTTCGCGCCTCGGAATATCGGCCGCGCAACTTGGCGGCCCGACCGAGCTCGATGAGCGCAAGCAGTTCACGCGCGGGATCGCCGGCGGTTCTCGCGAGCGCCAGCGTGCGCACGATCAACGGCTCGGAGGCATCGCCGCCTTGCTGGGTGAAGTTGGCCGCAAGCCAGAAGGTTGCTTCGGCTTCGCGGCGCACGTCGCCGAGTTCCTGTGCCAGCCTGACGGCCTCCTCCAGGAGGTTGCCGCTGCGCTGGGCGTGGGCCAGCCGGAAGGCGGCAAGGCCCGCCCCCAGCAACACATCGAGGCACACCGTGTCGCGTGAAGCGTGCATGGCCAGGGCCCGATCGAGGCGCGCCAAACCTTCCGTATAGTGGCCGCGGGTATCCCAGAAGGTCCGCAGGGCGCCGGCCAGCTGCGCGTAGCGCCGCGCGTCGCCGGCAGACCGATCGAGCGCGGCGCGCAAGTTGTCGTGTTCCGCATCGAGCCGGTCCAGCCATTCGAGCGCCTGGGGCCCAATCAATGCGTTCGCGCCAGCCTCGGCAAGACCCATGAAGTAGCTGAAGTGGCGCGCCTGCGCCGCATCGGTGAGCCCCGATTCGGTCAGCTTCTCACCGGCGTACTGCTTGATGGTTTCCAGCAGCCGGTAGCGCGTTTCAGTGCCTTCCTGCGTTTGCGCGATCAGCAGGGACTTGGCGACCAGCTGATCGATGAAATCGAACACCGGAGCTGGGGCCGGTGCCTCGTGCGCGGCGACGTTTTCCGCTGCCTCGAGCGAGAAGTCGCCCGCGAACACCGACAGCGCGTTGAGCACCTCGCGCTCCTCGGGGGCGAGCAGGTCGTAGCTCCAGTCCACCAGCGCGCGCAGCGTGCGTTGCCGCGGCAACGCGGTGCGCAGGCCGCCCGTGAGCAAGCGGAAGCGGTCATCGAGGCGTCGCGCAATTTCCTCCACCGACAGGGCCGTCAGCCGCGCCGCGGCGAGCTCGATCGCCAGCGGGATCCCATCGAGCTGCCGGCACACCTGCGCAACGGCGGCGGCGTTGCCGGGCGTGAGCGCAAAGGCAGGCCGGACGGCGATGGCCCGGTCGACGAAGAGCTGAGCGGCTTCACTGGCGATGACGGACGCCGGCATCGGGGACTCGGCGGGTTCTGGCAGGGTCAGCGACGGCACCCGATAGAGGGTCTCGCCTTCGACGCCGAGCGCCTGGCGACTGGTGGCCAGCAGCACCAGCCCAGGCAGTGCCCGCAACAGCGCCTGCGCGGTCTTCGCGGCTTCATCCAGGAGGTGTTCGCAGTTGTCGAGCAGCAGCAGCACCCGCTGGTCGCGCAGCGTGCTCTCGATCAGCGCCATCGGCGGCGTGTCACCCTCGGCACGCGCGCCCAATGCCGCCACGATGGCCCTGGGCACGAGCGTGGCGTCGATCAGCTGCGCGAGTTCGACCAGCCATACACCATCGGGAAAATCGGCGACGAGCCGGCCCGCGGCCTCCAGGGACAAGCGCGTCTTGCCTGTGCCGCCCGCACCCACCAGCGTCACCATCCGGGATCGGCGCAGCTGCTCGCTGACTTGTTCCAGCGCTTGCTGGCGGCCGATGAACAGGGTCAGCGACGAAGGCAGGTTCGTGCGCCGCGCCTCCCGGGCATTCACCGCGGCTGGTTGAGATTCTTCCGCGACCTCGCCGACGAAGCGATAGCCCCGCTTCGGCAGGGTCTCGATCAGTCCTTCGCCGAGCGCTTTGCGCAGCTGGGAAATGTGGGAGGTGAGGCTGCCCTCTTCGACGACGACGCCCGCCCATACCGACTGCAGCAGTTCATCCTTCGTGACCGGCCGCCCGCGCGCCTCCACCAGCGCAACGAGGACGTCGACCGCTTTGGGCGTCAGCGCGACACGTTCACCGTCGCGATACAGCACCCGCCCGCCGGCATCGAGGCGAAAGGGGCCGAACTGCAGGCGCTGGCTGGCTGGCATGGGAGGGAAGAGCAATCCATCAGAAAACCATCAGATATTACGCAGGATTTCCAGAAGGCCGGCTCCTACGATCCGTTCACCTCAACCCACCCATGGAGCCACCATGTCTTTGCGCATCAACGATACCGCCCCCGACTTCCAGGCCGCCACCACCCACGGCCCGATCCGCTTCCACGACTGGATGGGCGACGGCTGGGCCTGCCTGTTCTCGCACCCGAAGGATTTCACCCCGGTCTGCACCACCGAGCTGGGCTACATGGCCCGGATCGAGCCGGAGTTCACCCAACGCAACTGCAAGCTGATCGGCCTTTCGATCGACCCGGTGGACACCCATGCCAAGTGGGCCGCGGACATCGAGGAGACGCAAGGCTACCTGCCCAAGTACCCGATGATCGGCGACACCGACCTGGCCGTGGCCAAGCTGTACAACATGCTGCCGGCGGAGGAAGGCGGCACCTCCGAAGGCCGCACGGCCGCCACCAACGCCACGGTGCGATCGGTCTTCATCATCGGCCCGGACAAGAAGGTCAAGCTGATGCTGACCTACCCGATGACCACCGGCCGCAACTTCGACGAGATCCTGCGCGTGCTCGACTCGATGCAGCTCACCGCCAAGTACAAGGTGGCGACGCCGGTGAACTGGAAGCAGGGCCAGGACGTGATCATCACGGCCGCGGTGTCGAACGACGAGGCGGACAAGTTGTTCCCCGGCTTCAAGACCATCAAGCCCTACCTGCGCACCACGCAGCAACCGGGCTGAGCCGCATCATGGCCACCCCCCGCATCACCATCCTGGGCGCCGGCTTTGCCGGCCTGGAGCTGAGCACCTTGCTGTCGGAGGCGCTGGGTGACCAGGTGCAAGTCACCCTGATCGACCAGAGCGATGCGTTCGTCTTCGGCTTCTCGAAGCTGGATGTGATGTTCGGCCGCTCGACGCTGGATGCCGTGCGCATGCCCTACAGCCGCTTCGCCAAGCCGGGCGTGCGCCTGCTGCGTGAGTCGATACACGCCATCGACCCCGAGACCCGGTGCGTCACGACCGATGCCGGCACGCACGACTGCGACTATCTCGTCGTGGCGCTCGGTGCCGACTACGACATCGCGGCGACGCCGGGCCTGGAAAGCGCCAACGAGTTCTACACGGTGGCCGGCGCGAACCGCCTGCGGGGCATCCTGCCCGGGTTTTCGAAGGGGCACGCCGTCATCGGCGTCTGCGGCGCGCCCTACAAGTGCCCACCGGCGCCGAGCGAGTGTGCGCTGATGCTGCACGACCTGCTCGCGAGCCGCGGCGTGCGCGAGCAGTGCGAGATCACGCTGGTGCTGCCGCTGTCCAGCCCGGTGCCGCCGTCGCCGGAGACCAGCCGCGCCCTGATGGGCGCGTTTGCAGAACGCGGGATCCGCTTCATGGCCAACCGGCGCGTGAGCTCGGTGGACGCGCAGCGCGGCGTGGCGACGCTGGACGACGGCACTGAACTGGCCTGGGACCTGTTCCTGGGCGTTCCCAAGCACCGCGCCCCGGCCGTGGTGCAGGCCGCCGGCATGGCGGCCGAGGACGGCTGGGTGCCGGTGAACCCGCGCACGCTCGAGACCCGCTTCCCCAAGGTCTACGCCGCCGGCGACATCGCCAACACCGGCACACCGAAAGCCGGCGTTTTCGCCGAGGGTGCGGCCAAGGCGGTGGCCAGCGCGCTCATCGCGCGCATCCGCGGCGAGGGCGAGCCTTCGCTCTATGCGGGTGCGGGCACCTGCTACATCGAGTTCGGCGCCGGCCGGATCGGACGCGTGGACGTCGACTTCTTCTCAGGCCCCAAACCGACGGGCACCTACCACGCACCCGACGTGGCCTCACGGGTGCACAAGGAGCACTTTGGGGCGAGTCGCCGGGCACGCTGGTTTGGCCTGTGAAGACGGGGACTCAATCGGGCCGCCCATGAAAAACCCCTGCGGCTTGCCTGCCGCAGGGGCTGTAAAGACCGGGTTGAAGAAACTTGCAAAGAACTCCCGGTAACACAGAGATTACGCGGGCAGGCGCGCTATTTCTGTGCTGGAAATCACCTTTTTGCCGATTGAGGCCGCTGTTACCTTTGGCCCGTTGTCAGCGCAACAGGCCCGGCGGCCGTGGGGACATGTGCAACGCGGCCTGGGAGCGCGCCATGCAGCGTCTATATTTGCGGCCCTATGACCCAGACCCTGGCAACCGCTCTCTCCGACTTCCCCATCACGCGCAAATGGCCGGCGCAGCACCCCGACAGGCTGCAGCTGTATTCGCTGCCTACGCCCAATGGCGTGAAGGTTTCGATCATGCTGGAAGAAGCCGGCCTGCCCTATGAAGTGCACCTGGTCTCGTTCGGTACCAACGACCAGATGTCACCGGAATTCCGCTCGCTCAGTCCGAACAACAAGATCCCGGCCATCATCGATCCCGACGGCCCCGGCGGAAAGCCGCTGCCGCTGTTCGAGTCGGGCGCGATCCTTCTGTACCTCGCCGAGAAAACGGGCAAGTTCATGACGGGCAGTGCCGCCGGCCGTTACGAAACCATCCAGTGGCTGATGTTCCAGATGGGCGGCATCGGCCCGATGTTCGGCCAGGTGGGCTTCTTCCACAAGTTCGCCGGCAAGGAGTACGAAGACAAGCGCCCGCGTGACCGCTACATCGACGAAGCGAAGCGCCTGCTCAACGTGCTGGAGCAGCACATGGCCGGCCGGGCCTGGCTCGTCGGCGACGAGTACACGATCGCCGACATCGCAACGTGGCCCTGGGTGCGGAACCTGGTCGGCTTCTACGGCGCCGGGGACTTGGTGGAGTTCGCGAAATTTCCCAACGTCAAGCGCGTGCTGGATGCTTTCCTGGCCCGGCCCGCGGTCGAGCGCGGGTTGAACATTCCGAAGCGGCCAGGCTGACAACTCCTGTCATGCCTGACTTGATCTGGCATCCATGCCCGATTTGTCATTGCGGACTTGGTCCGCAATCCATGACTTTGCTTTCCACTGTGGTGGCGCGGCCGGCGGCCGAGTCACGTATGTGCGCGCGCGACCGTCGCACGCCAACAATGTCTCAGAGCGCCAGGCGGTATCCGGCAGGGCCGATCTCTGTGGCGGCTGGGATTCTTGGCCTGGGGCCGGGCGCGCTTGCGCGCTTCGTTGACTAGCTCGCCGGACTTGTCCGAGCACAGCGGCCTTAGGCGCTGTGCGAGTTGTACGGCGCCGGTCCCAGGCCAAGAATCTCAGCGAAGTCGGCGCAACAGCGACGACCGGCACAGTGTGAGGCCCTGCCGGGTACCGCCTGGCGCGACGCGAGGATGAAGAACACAAGAAATCCGGAAGTCATGGATTGCGGATCAAGCGAGAGAGTCTGCAATGACGGGATATCAACGGCGCGCCTTGGCGCGCGCCGTCTTGCCTGGCTGCTCGATCGGCAGCCGTGTGTCGGCCTTCACCTCCTTGAGCACCACGCTGGACCGCACGTGCGTCACGCCGGGCAGCTTGAACGCGGTCTCGTGCAGGAAGCGTTCATACGCCTTGATGTCCGGCATCAGCACCTTGAGCACGTAGTCGGCTTGTCCTGTGGTGGAGTAGCAGCTGACGATCTGCGGGCAGGCCGCCACCTCCTTTTCGAACTGCTGCACGACGTCCTCGTTGTGGCGCGTGAGGTTGACCTCGGCGATGACGCACAGTGCCAGCCCGACCTTCTCGCGATCGATCAGCGCTGTGTAACCGCGGATGACGCCGTTGGCCTCCATCTCCTTGATGCGCTTCCAGCACGGTGTGCTGGACAGCCCCACCCGGTCGGCCAGCTGCTGCACCGTCTGGTGCGAGTCGCGCTGGAGTTCGGTGAGCAGCACCACGTCCTGCCTGTCCAACTCTTCCATTCTCTTCGTCTCCTTGAACCTGTAGAAGGATATTCTCCAAACATTGTGGATTTGGAGAAGAAAAGAAGCAAATTCTCTGTGTGAAGTCCTACGCTCGGCGGCATGTCCCAGACACTCCTGCGCCCCGATTACCAGCTGTCCGACGCCTTGTGGGCGCGCGAGGGGCAGATCTTCCTCACGGGCACCCAGGCCGTCGTCCGCCTGATGCTGATGCAGCGGCAGCGCGACGCCGCCGCGGGTCTTGCGACACAGGGCTTCATCAGCGGCTACCGCGGCTCGCCGCTGGGCATGGTCGACAAGGCCGTGTGGCAAGCCGGCAAGAAGTTCGAAGAGCAAGGCATCCGCTTCCTGCCCGCGATCAACGAGGAACTGGCGGCCACGGCTGTCCTGGGCACGCAGCGCGTCGAGGCCGACCCGCAGCGCACCTGCGAGGGTGTGTTCTCGCTCTGGTATGGAAAGGGCCCGGGCGTGGACCGCGCCGGCGATGCGCTGAAACACGGCAATGCCTACGGCGCGTCGCCACACGGCGGCGTGCTGATGGTGGCGGGCGACGATCACGGCTGCGTGTCGTCGTCGATGCCGCACCAGAGCGACCAGACGTTCCAGTCGTGGCATGCGCCCATCGTCTCGCCGGCGAGCGTGGCCGAGTACCTGGAGTTCGGCCTGTACGGCTGGGCCCTCTCGCGCTACTCGGGCAACTGGGTCGGGTTCACCGCGCTGTCGGAGGTGGTGGAGAGCAGCAGCACCGTCGATCTGGACTTGATCAACGCACGCATGGCCGCGTGGCAGGACAAGGCGACCATCGATGCGATCACCGGCTACAAGGCGCCCGCGACCGGCCTGCATTACCGCTGGCCCGACCTGCCGTCGCTTGTGATCGAGCAGCGGCTGCACGCCAAGCTCGATGCGGTGCGCGCCTTTGCGCGAGTGAACAGCATCGATCGCGCGGTTGTCGACAGCCCGCGGGCCGCCTGCGGCATCGTCACCGCCGGCAAGGCGCACTACGACTTCATGGAAGTGCTGCGGCGGCTGGACATCGCGCCCGAGACTTTGGCCAAGCACGGCGTGCGCATCATCAAGCTGGGCCTGACCTACCCCGTCGAGCCGCTGCGCATCGGCGAGTTCGCTCGCGGCCTGCGCGAAGTGCTGGTGATCGAGGAGAAGGGTCCCGTCGTCGAGTCGCAGCTGCGCGACATGTTCTACAACGCGCCCAATCGCCCGGTGATCGTCGGCAAGCGCAACGGCATGGGCGACCCGCTGGTTTCTGAAGTGGGCGAACTGCGGCCATCGCGCCTGATCGAGATCGTCGCCAACTGGCTGGCCGCGCACTTCCCCGACCTGGACCGCCGCCACCTGGTGCGCGACTTCACCCCGCCACAGCTGCTATCCAACGCGAGCGACAGCGTCAAGCGCCTGCCCTACTTCTGCGCCGGCTGCCCGCACAACACCAGCACCAAGGTGCCCGAAGGCTCGCACGCGCAGGCAGGCATCGGCTGCCACTTCATGGCCAGCTGGATGGACCGCGACACCGAGGGCCTGATCCAGATGGGCGGCGAGGGCGTGGACTGGGTGTCGCACGCGATGTTCACCAAAGTGCCGCACGTGTTCCAGAACCTGGGCGACGGCACGTACTACCACTCGGGCTACCTCGCGATCCGCCAAGCGGTGGCGGCCAAGGCCACGCTGACCTACAAGATCCTGTTCAACGACGCGGTGGCGATGACCGGCGGCCAGCCGGTGGACGGCATCATCACTGTCGATGGCATCGCGCGCCAGGTCGAGGCGGAAGGCGTCAAGCAGGTGATCGTCGTGTCCGATGACATCTCCAAGTACGACGCGATCCACAACCGCTTCCCCGCCGGCACGGAATTCCACGACCGCGCCGAACTCGACGCGGTGCAGCGCCGCCTGCGCGAGATGCAGGGTGTCACCGTGCTGATCTACGAGCAGACCTGCGCCGCCGAGAAGCGGCGGCGCCGCAAGAAGGGCGAGCTGGTCGAGCCCACCCGTCGCCTGTTCATCAACGACCGCGTCTGCGAGGGCTGCGGCGACTGCTCGGTGCAATCCAACTGCGTCGCCGTGCTGCCCATCGAAACACCGCTCGGACGCAAGCGCAAGATCGACCAGAGCGCCTGCAACAAGGACTACTCGTGCGCCAAGGGGTTCTGCCCCAGCTTCGTCGGCGTGCTGGGCGGCCAGCCGCGCAAGAAGGCCGGTGCGCTGACGCGGCGCGCGAGTGAAGTGGCGCGGCTGGTGGACTCGCTTGCACGTCCGCCCGCGCATCAATGGACCGGCCCGTATGACCTGCTCTACACCGGCGTCGGCGGCACCGGCATCGTGACCGTGGGCGCACTCACAGCAATGGCCGCGCACCTGGAGGGCAAATCGTCCAGCACGCTGGACTTCATGGGCTTTGCGCAAAAAGGCGGCAGCGTGCTGGCCTTCGTGCGCATCGCCGACACCCCGTCGCGCCTGAACCAGGTGCGCATCGACACGCAGCAGGCCGATGCCATCGTGGCCTGCGACGCGGTGGTCGGCGCTTCGGCCGAAGCCTTGCAGACCGTACGCCACGGCCGCACCCGCGTGCTGGCCAACACGCACGAGCTGCCGGTGGCCGAGTCGCTGCACAACCCGGACGCGCAGATGAAGATCCCGCAGCTGATCGAGAAGCTGCGCTTCGCTGCCGGCGACGACCGTGTCGAAACGCTGGACGCACAGGGCCTGGCGGAAGCGCTGCTCGGCGATTCCATTCTCGCCAACATGCTGGCACTGGGTTACGCGTGGCAGCGTGGCCTGTTGCCTGTGGGATTGGAATCCCTGCTGCGCGCGATCGAGTTGAACAACGTCGCGGTGGACACGAACAAGCTGGCCTTCTCGCTGGGCCGCCTGGAAGCCGCCGCGCCGTCCGCGCTGCGCCAGCTGCTGCAAGGCGACAGCCTGGACGTGGCGCCGTCCGAAACGCTGGATGCGTTGATCGCGCGGGGCGTGGCGCATCTGGCTCGCTACCAGAACGCGGGCTATGCCGCGCGCTACGTTGACTTTGTGAATGAAGTGCGCGCGCGCGAGGCCCAACTGGACGCCGACGCCAACCTGCCCCTCACCACCGCCGTCGCGCGCAGCTTGCTCAAGCTGATGGCCTACAAGGATGAATACGAGGTGGCCCGCCTCTACACCGACGGGCAATTCCAGGAAACGTTGCGGCAACAGTTCGAAGGCGACTTCGAACTGGAGTTCTACATGGCGCCGCCATTCCTCGCGCGTTCCAAAGACGGGCAGCCTCCGCGCAAGATCCGCATCGGTTCCTGGCTGTACCGGGCGATGCAGCTATTGGCCAAGGGCCGCAAGTTGCGCGGCACACCGCTGGATCTGTTTGGAAGGACGCATGAGCGGCGAATGGAGCGCGAGCTGATCGAGAGTTATGTGGGGCGCATCCGCTCGCTGCTGCCCGCACTCGATGCGCAGCGCGTGGCTCTGGCCACCGACATCGCGGCGCTGCCACTGTCGATGCGCGGCTACGGACATGTGAAGATGGCCAATGTGGCGATGGCACGCCTACGCGAAACCGAACTGCTGCATCGCTTCGATCCGGAAACCTATCCGCGGCCCGCGCCGGAACTCCCCCAGACGGGCCAACTGCGCGGCATCGCGATCGTCAACGAGCGCAAGGCGGCCGTTTAGGAATCGGCTCAGGCAACGTCGGACGCGTCGGCCTGGCAATACATCGCGGCGGCGGTTTCGAATGCGCGCAGCCGCTCGGGCGGGGCCGGCGCGGCTGCTAGCTGCTGGCCCTGGACGCCGCGGCGCTGCAGCAGCATCACGATGCCGGCGCCAGCGGCGAAGACGAGCAGGTACTGCAAGGTGAACAGGCCCGACCACACCAGGTGCTGATACCGCTCGGACGCCCCGATCCACGCGTACATCTCGGCCGGTATCCCCATGAACCACCAGTAGAGCAAGCCCTGGCGATTGGCTGCATCCACGAAGTTGAGCCATTGGCCAACGGCCGACGATACGGCACCCAGGGCGATCGCCAAAGAGAGATAGACCGGCCAACGGCGGCTGAGGAAGTTACTGCTTGGCATACGGCGTAATTTATAGTTGCGCCGCCGAATAGCCATTGCACTACTGCCCACTATTCCTGTGAAATCAGGCACAGAATGGCGACCATGAATCGAAGACTGCTGTTGGTGGCCGGCACCTGGCTCGCGCTGGGTGGCTGCTCGGTCGCATCGCGCGCGCAGGCGCAACCCATCTACAAGGTGACGCTCGATCAGCTGGAGCGCGTGCTGGCACGCCGCTTCCCGCTGCGCTACCCCGTCAGCGGCCTGCTGCAGATCGAGATGCGCCAGCCGCGCCTTCGCCTCTTGCCCGAGCAAAATCGGCTGGGCAGCGAACTGCCGATCGAGGCGGCGGGCCCCGCCTTGCGGCGCCCCTACTCTGGCAGCGTGGATGTCGACTTTGCGTTGCGCTATGAAGCCAGCGACCAGTCGATCCGCGCGCACGGCATCCGTGTGAACGCCGTGCATGTGGAAGGTCTGGGGCGCGACGCGGCCCGGCTGATCGACGGCTACCTGCGGCAGCTGTCGGACCAGGCGCTTGCGGAGGTGGTGGTGCACAAGCTGCGCCCGGAAGACCTGGCGCTGCCGTCGACGATGGGCCTGGAGCCCGGCAGCATCACCGTTACGCCGCAAGGGCTCGTGATTGGGTTTGTTTCCAAACAGCCGGCTTAGGGTCGCCCCATCCGGACATCGCTACTTATAAGGCCAGCAAAGCACCTTGCTCAAGAGCGGGTCGGAAGTGAACTTGTTCCGATCCACGGACTTCAGCGAGCGCAATGCGTTCTGTGCACCGAGAGGGTTTGATGTCGTGCACGCATCCGCGGCAGCAGTGAGCTTCACCGCAGCAGATTCATCATTGGTAAGCGCGTGCTTCTCTGGACCGAACAAGTTGGATATGCCGTCGAACTTCACAGGTTCGAGCCTTGCGCGGTAGAGATTTGAAGGCTGGTGGATTTGCGCCTCGAACACCACTGATCGGTAACCATTGCGAGCGACCTCAACGTTATATTTTCCATAAGGGAGTTCGAACTTGGAACTCTGGCGCGCGTTGGCATTGATCACCGGCGCGCCCGTTCTGGCGTCGTAGATGTAGATACGGGTGTCCGGGGCGTCTGAGTCCTGGATACCATGGACCGCAAGCCACAACTCGCCACGATCCCGATCACTGTTTTGGGTCTGCGCATGCGCGCTCGACAACCAGAAAGTGGCCCGTGCGGCTGGCTGACCCGTCGTCTCCAAGGTGGCTTGCTTTGCCCCTGGCACGGACGGCGGTTTGACCAGCGCGTTGAGCATCGCCAACACGCCGGCTCCAAGGATGAACGCTTCTTTGGCCTCACGCGGCTTGTATGCGAAAGTGACCAGCGCGGAAAATAGACAGAAGAAGACCAGGGCAAGAACGAACCAGATACCGGCTTGATCGCTGCCGGCAAATACACGGGAAAACCAGCCGCCCGTCTTTATAAGGACCGCCGCTTTCTCGTTCATGACTCCGTCAAACACCGTGACAGCCGCAGCGGCGCCCATCGAACAGATGTAGATGGAGATGCCCAGCGGCAAGTCGGCTGTACGCGCCGCTCCCTGCTTGTCATCCCCGCGATCGGACTCGTTCCCCATGATGGCGCTCCTTTTGGGCTCTACGACCCTCAGGCTGTACCTTGCCAAAGTCCGGCCGCCTTCGCACCCACCGAATTGATTAGGGAAAAACCCTCGCTTCGCCTGGATCGGCAAGGATTTGGCGCGCGCCCCGCTGGGTGTCCATGTACTCGCGCATGCGGTAGATGCGGCCATCTTTCACTTCGATCACGAAGCAGTAGTCGTTGTCGTAGTGGCCGCCGTTGGAGAGCGTGCCCTGGAAGCGTGTCTCCAGCACAGCGACGGCGCCTTCGGCTGTCAGGCTCCGGGGCGTGGACTGCACGTCGCCGACGAAGAGCGTCTGAAGTTCGCGCGACAGGAACCGTACGATCGTTGTCCGGTCCAGGACGAAGTCGGTGTAGCCCAGCGCTGCGCCTGTGGCATTGCCGGGCGGCGCGAACCACTTAGCGTCTTCGGTGAATACGGCTTCGATTTGCGCGGCGTCACGCGTGCCGAAAGCCTTCCATGCGTTCTTGACGATGTCTTTGGTGGTGTTCGAATCCATGAGGGCTCCTTGGTGTGAAGTCTCATGATCGGCTGCGGCAGGCGGCTTGGCTGGCTGTTTTCGGACGCATGCATCCGGGCCCTACGAGCCTCCAAGAAGTGAAGGCGGTCATCGCAAAACCCTAATCCAGAACGCCTATGCGACAAGCGCTCTCACCTTGTTGACAAAACCGGAGTAGTTTGCGAACGATGCCGCATCGTTAAGAGCGAGAATCTTATCAAGAAACTTTTTCTTGTTGAAGATCCGTTCAGTCTTAGTCCCTCCATACTCTATATCTATCGTCCTTGTTTCGTAAACGTCGTCGGTGAACAAGCCCGGATCGTATAGGTTTTCGATCCCCTTCTTGGCGAGGCCATTTCCGCCCCAGACCGGAAGCGCGTAGGTGTGAAATGCATCGGTTTCAGCAATCGCCGATACCAAATCAGCAGCATCGCAGTCCCAGACGAAAAGGAAACTCCCGGCGTGGCTACCGCTCCGCATGACTTCAAATGCATTTTTCAGTTGTTGGCTGCCTGTACGATCCTCCGCCCCACTTATTACGCCGACCTTGTCGATCAGATCAGGGGCCAAGATAGACAACGCCTTCCTCAAGTGCTCCGTATTTTTGCCTTCGGTGACTATCTGAAGACCCGTACTTGTCAGTTTTGCAAGCAACCCCTCGTACATCTCGCGAAACCTCTCGTTCTGGTGAATCATCAGTTCGTAGACTTCGACAAGCTGTGGATCCGTCATGGGGGTAATAGCAAGACCGGTCTGAATGTCAATTGCGCGGGTTCTTTCCGAACACGTTTCTGCCAGACCCATGTGTAGGAAAGGGGAATGAGAGCTCACGAGAAATTGAATCTTGGGAAACAGTTCAAGTAGTCGGGGGAGAGCCTCCTTCTGAAGCTTTATGTGAAGGTGCTTGTCGATCTCGTCAACCAATACAATTCCGGTTATCTCCTCGAGCTTAATGTTGGTCGCATTTAAATCAGCGATCCGGCAAATTTCGCCGAACAAGCAAAGCAGGGCCGCCTCCCCGGATGACAGTCGAAACAGATTGGGGTACAGCATAGTCGGATCCGGTTCGTCGGTGACGATCTGCAATCGCGTCGCTCCCATATTGCGCTGCCCGACACCCAAGCGAACAGGTCTATTCAACTTTGGCTCAAGAATTTCACATAGTATCTTGTTGATATTGCCGAAGGTAGCTGCGTTTCCCGTTTGGGTGTATTGGAGATCCAGCGTGACATCCATCAACCAGTTCGTCAGCAATGGCAGGCATCCTGTGCTTTCAAGTGGTCGCCCTAAGCGCCCCGAATAGGGGCTCTGCTTTGTGAACTGCGGCTCTTGCTGATGGGTGTAACGCAAATAGGACGGGACTTCAAAGCGGTACGGTGGAAAGTACGCGGTGACGTTTTTTCCAAAAATCTCATGCGCGCGTTCACGGGTGAGCTTTGGTGAGATCGCCTTGGCGGCACCCAATTGCTTGACACTGTTGGCCAGATGCTCCTCGTAAGGGATTACTTCTTCCAAAGCAACTGCGGCAGCGTACTCTGCTTCGGTACAAGGCCCTCGGACATCTGAAAAATCAATGACGTCTGCGCCCTCCATGAAGCGCATATAGACGATAGAGGGTTTGCTCCTATCAACTGCGTCGAGTGGGCTAGACAGGCGAAAGTAGGCTTTCGAGTCGCTTGCCACGTCGGTATAGTAGTTTTTGGTCATCTCATAGAAGGCGTCCACTATGTACGACATTAGCGTGGTCTTGCCCCGGCCGTTTATTGCGGATAGCAAGGCGATTTCTTTCTCGAAGAACTTCAAGCGCAGATTTCCAAACGGAGCGCGATTCCAGATAACTATCTCGCTTAAATGCATTGTTCCTCCAGAAACATTTGTGCGTACATCCTAAAGGCACGCACGTGGACTTGCATTTTTTAGCCTTCACGCCACTCAGTGCAGCAAAGCGACCGCGCCAGAGAACGTGAAGAACGCCGCCGCCGTGGTCAGCAGGATGATCCTGGCGATCCGCCCTGTATCGGCGCCGAACCGCTCTGCCAACAACGCCACATTGCTCGCAGAAGGCAAGGCCGCCACCAGCACCATCACCGTCAGCGCGAACTTGCCCAGCGGCAGTCCTAGCGCAATCGCGATGCTGCCCACACCCCACACCAGCACCGGGTGCACCAGCAGCTTGAACAGCGCGACCGGCACAAAGTCGCGCCAGGGCATCGGGTCATGCTCTTCCAGTGCCGCGACGTATTGCGACCGGGCCAGCACCGCGCCGATGGTGAACAGCGCCACGGGTGACGCCGCGTCCGCGAGGAGGCCGATGGTCTGCGCTACGGGCTTGATCGGCTCCAGCTGCAATGCGGACGCCACGCCGCCCAGCACGATGGCCCAGGGCATTGGGTTGAGCGCGACGCCTTTCAATGCGTTTGTCGCTGCCTTCGCGGCGCCGTGTTCATCGGCGCCGTCCAGGCGGGAGAGCGCGATGCACAGCGAACTAGTGACGAGCAGGTCGACCAGGATGGTGAGGATCGCCGGCCCCGCCGCTTGCGCGCCGAGCAGTGCCACCAGCAGCGGCACGCCCATGAAGCCGGTGTTGGGAAAGGCCGCGACCAAGGCGCCGAAGGACGCATCGTTCCACCCGATGCGCGAGTTGCGGCTGGCCCAGACCACGAAAGCCACCATCGCCAGCGCACACAACATGTAGACCGTCACCGCTGCCGCATCCAGCAGCTGCGCGATGGGCGTGCTGGCACCGAATCGGTACAGCATGCAGGGCAGCGCGAAGTACAGGACGAAGGTGTTGAGCCCCGGGATCGCGTCCAGCGGCAGCATGCGCCGTCGCGCCGCGACGTAGCCGCACAGCACCAGGGCGAAGAAAGGGAAAGTGACCAGCAGGATGGCGAGCACGAAGATATTGTCGCTGCTTGTGCAATATCTCTCGCAGCGGTGCGGTGCCCTCACCCCAGCCCTCTCCCAGAGGGAGAGGGCGCGACATCCCCGGTATGATTCGGCGGCTTCCTCCGCTGTCCCTCCCCTTCCCTTTTCCCCCCCGAATGTCCGCCGGCCTCAACTTTGCCCAGCAGGAAGCTGTGAACTACATGCACGGGCCCTGCCTGGTGCTGGCGGGCGCGGGCTCCGGCAAGACGCGCGTCATCACGCACAAGATCGGGCGGTTGATCACGGCGGGGTTGGAGGCCAAGCGCATCGCGGCCATCACCTTCACCAACAAGGCGGCTGCGGAGATGCGCGAGCGGGCCAAGAGCCTGATCGGGCGCGAAGCCCGAGACGTGCTGATCTGCACCTTCCACGCGCTGGGCGTGCGCATGCTGCGCCAGGACGGCGCTGCGCTGGGCTTGAAGCCGCAGTTTTCGATTCTCGACAGCGACGACGTGACCAGCATTTTGAAAGACGCGGGCGGCAGCACCGACGCGGCCACAGCGCGCCAGTGGCAATGGGCGATCAGCCTGTGGAAGAACATGGGGCTGAATGCCGCGCAGGCCGAGGCCCAGGCCAAGGACGACAACGAGCGCGTCACGGCGCGCATCATGGCGCGCTATGAAGAGCGCCTGGCGGCTTACCAGAGCGTGGATTTCGACGACCTGATCGGCCTGCCGCTCAAGCTCTTGCAGCAGCACGCCGAGGTGCGTGAAAAGTGGCAGGCGCAAATGGGCCACGTGCTGGTCGACGAATACCAGGACACCAACGCCACGCAATACGAGGTGCTCAAGCTGCTCGTCGGCGAGCGCGGCCGCTTCACCGCGGTGGGCGACGATGACCAGTCGATCTACGGCTGGCGTGGCGCGACGCTGGACAACCTGAAGAAGCTGCCGCTGGATTTCCCGCAGCTCAAGGTGGTGAAGCTGGAGCAGAACTACCGCTCTACCAGCGCCATCTTGCGTGCGGCCAACAACGTGATCGGGCCCAACCCCAAGCTGTTCCCGAAGACGCTGTTTTCGGAACTGGGCGAAGGCGAACCGGTGCGCGTGGTCGATGCCGACAACGAGGAACACGAGGCCGAGCGCGTGGTCGCACGCATCCAGTCGATTCGCGCCAATGGCCTCGGCCAGGAGTGGAAGGAGTTCGCGGTGCTCTACCGCGCGAATCACCAGGCCCGCATCTTCGAGCAGGCCCTTCGCAAGGCCCAGATTCCGTACAAGGTGTCGGGCGGGCAGAGCTTCTTCGACCGCGCGGAGATCAAGGACCTGTGCGCCTGGTTCCGCCTGTGGATCAACAACGACGACGACCCGGCCTTCCTGCGCGCCGTGACGACGCCCAAGCGCGGCATCGGCCACACGACGCTGCAGAACCTGGGCACTTTCGCCAGCAAGTACAAACTGAGCCTGTTCGAAGCGCTCTTCTCCAACTCGCTGGGTGCGGCCCTTCCGGCCAAGGCCGTGGGCAGCCTGCACGAGTTCGGCCGCTACGTGAACGACCTGGAATTCCGCGCCCGCCACACGCATGGCGCCGTGGACTCTCGCGCCTTCATGCTGGAGTGGCTCAAGGACATTGACTACGAGAAGCACCTGTACGACGGCGAGGACAGCGAGAAGGTGGCGGCCAGCCGCTGGACCAACGTGCTGGACTTCTGCGACTGGATGTCGCAGCGTGCGGGCGGCGAGATCGACGACACGGCGGGCGTGACGACCACGAGCGAGAAGAAGAGCCTGCTGGAAGTGGCCCAGACCATCGCCCTGCTCTCGACCATCAGCGAGCGCGAGCAGGACCAGAACGTGGTGACGCTGTCGACGCTGCACGCCTCCAAGGGCCTGGAGTGGCCGCACGTGATGCTGGTGGGCGTGACCGAGGGCATGCTGCCTTTCAAGCTCGGTGACGAAGACAACCCGACCGGCCGCGCCGATGGTCCGATGAGTGAAGGCATCCTGCAGCGGCTCCAGGAAGAGCGCCGATTGATGTATGTGGGCATCACCCGCGCGCAGCGCTCGCTGGCCGTGAGCTGGACCAAGAAGCGCAAGAAGGGCCGCGAGATGATCGCGGCGCAACCCAGCCGCTTCATCGCGGAGATGGCGTTGGAGAAGCTCACGACCAAGGAAGACCCGCGCGAGAAGCTCAAGGCCCTGCGCGCGGAATTCGCCAAGAAGGCGCTGGACACGGCGGCGGCCGCGGCCGCTGCGGCAGCGAGCGCGCCATGAAGCGTCGCGCCTCTCGGCTTCTCTTCGTCCTGGCGATGTCGGCCTGCGGCTTGGCGAGCGCACAGGACGTCGGCAGATCGGTCGCCGTTGCGTGTCCGAAGGCCCATGAAGTCACGCACGCCCACCTGCTGGGCATGTGGCGGGCCGAGTTCGACGGCCTCGCGCAGGGCGCCACGCTGCTGCTGGAAAAGCATCCGGAACTCGGCGAGAGCGTGCGCGGGCGCATCAACCGCAATGGCGAACGCGCTGAAGTGGCGGGCGATGTGGACGAGGGCGAATTCACACTGGAAGAATCCGAGAACGGCGTCAACATCAGCGCGACCTGGATGGGTGACGTGGTGGAAGGCTCGTGCGGCCGCGAGATTCGCGGCACCTGGCAAGCGGAGCGAGACCGGCGATCCCACAGCTTCGTGCTGCGCAAGATGTAGCTTGCCCGCGAGCCTTTCGCGGTGCCGGGTTGTGTCTCTTGACCCCGCCTTCGAAGTTTGTCACGCTCATCCACAAGCCCCGCGCCGGGGCCCCGACAAGGAGCCCGCATGAACATCCGGATAGCGCTTGCTGCCCTGCTCGTCTTCGCGCCCGCGCTGGCATGCGCCCAGAGCGTGTTCGACGGCAGCTGGATGGTCCAGAAGGAAGACAAGACCCTGGACCTCAATTCGGTCGTGACGTTCAAGGTGGGCCGGGAGGTGGCCGAACTCTCGACGCTCAGCGGGATCACCTACAAGGCCAAGCTCAATGGCGCCGATGCCAAGGTGGAAGGCGACCCGAAGACCACCACCGTTTCGGTCACCCGGCCCAGCAAGAACGTGCTGCTCGAGATATCCAAGCGGGACGGCAAACCGTGGCTTTCCATGCGCATGGCGGTCGAGCCCGACGGCAAGACCGCGAAGGTCACCTGGAAGAACCTGAACACGGACAAGGGCGGCAGCTACGAGATGGCCAAGCAGTAGGCCTGGGCGTCGTCGGATAAGAGTCGCCGTCGCGCTCAGATCGCGAAGTCGTACTCCACCGTGATGGGCGCGTGGTCGGAGAACTTTTCTTTCCTGTAAATCGCTTCCGTGCGCGCCAGGCGGGCCGTCGCGGGCGTGGCCAGGTGGTAGTCCAGCCGCCAGCCCACGTTGTTCAGGTAGGCCTGGCCGCGGTTGCTCCACCACGTGTAGCACTCTTCGGTCGTATCGGGCTTGAGATGGCGATAAACGTCGACCAGGCCCGTTTCGTCCAACAATTTTGTCATCCAGGCGCGTTCCTCCGGCAGGAAACCGCTGTTTTTCTTGTTGCTGCGGAAGTTCTTCAGGTCCTGTTCCTTGTGCGCGATGTTCACATCGCCGCACAGGATGAACTCCCGCTGTGACTTCAGCCGCGCGAGGTATGGGTCGAACTCATCCAGGAAGCGGAACTTGGCCTGCTGCCGCTCTTCGCCCGATGAGCCACTGGGGAAATAGCAGCTGATGACCGAGAACTTTCGCTGGGGCGTGTCGAAGCGCAGTTCGACATAACGGCCCTCGGCGTCGAACTCCTTGGAGCCGTAACCCACGACCACGTCGCTGGGCGCATGCTTCGTGTAAACCGCGACACCGGAATAGCCCTTCTTCTGCGCGTAATGGAAGTGTCCCTTCAGCCCGGCCATCTCCTCGAAACGCCCCTGGACGTCGGCGGCCTGGGCCTTGACTTCCTGCAGGCAAATACAATCCGGCTTGGTTTTTGCAAGCCATGCCTCCACACCCTTGGTCGCGGCCGAACGGATCCCGTTCATGTTGAGGCTGGTCAGTTTGAACAAGGAATTTCCCATGGCTTTCGGTATGACGGACCAGGATCAACTGGCCCAGGATTTTGTGCAGTTCTCGGTGGATTCGGGTGTGCTGCGCTTCGGCCAATTCAAGACCAAGGCGGGCCGCCTTTCCCCCTACTTCTTCAACGCCGGCCTCTTCGACGACGGCGCCAAGCTCGGGCGGCTGGCGCAATTCTATTCACAGCGCATCTTGGCCTCGAACATCGAATTCGACATGATCTTCGGCCCGGCCTACAAGGGTATTCCCCTGGCCGCCGCGGTGGCCATCGAACTTGCGCGTCTGGGGCGCAATGTGCCTTACGCGTACAACCGCAAGGAAGCCAAGGACCACGGCGAAGGCGGCACGCTGGTGGGCGCGCCGGTTCAAGGCAAGGTGCTGATCGTGGACGACGTGATGTCGGCGGGCACGGCGGCGCGCGAATCGATTGCCATCATCCAGGCCGCGGGCGCGGTGCCGCACGCGGTGGCCATCGCGCTGGACCGGCAGGAGATGGCCACGGAGAACGGAAAGGACGTCGCGCACAGCGCCGTGCAATATGTCCGCGACCAGCTGGGCCTGCACGTTTGCGCGATTGCGCGGCTCCAGGATTTGCTCCAGTATCTCAAGAACCACAGTGGCGAAGGCCTAGGCGCGTACCATGAGCAGGTACTCGCTTACAGGCAACGCTACGGCGTTGACTAAGGACCGATCGTGCCAGGCTCGGGACGCGACATCGTTGCCGCATTGCTGTTGGGGGCCGTGTGCATGCAGGTCTCCGCGCAAGGCATCTTCACGTGCGTCGACGCCAAGGGCCGCCGCCTGACGGCCGACCGTCCCATCCCGGAGTGCACGGACCGCGAGCAAAAAGAGCTCAACCCCACCGGCACCGTCAAGCGCAAGATCGGCCCCGTGCTCACGGCGGACGAACGCGCGGCGGAAGAGGAGAAGAATCGTAAGGCGCTCGAGGAGCGCAACCGCCTGGCCGAAGAAAAGAAGCGGGACCGGGCCTTGCTCATACGCTACCCCGACCAGCGCGCGCACGACAAGGAGCGGGTCGGCGCGCTCGCCGTTGCCGACGACGCTATCGTCCTCGCAAAGAAGAATGTGGAAGATCTTGCCAAGCAGCGCCGCAAGCTGGAGACGGAGCTGGAGTTCTATCAGAACAATCCGTCCAAGGTGCCGGGCATGCTGAAGCGCCAGGTCGAGGAAAACAACGAGCACACCGAAGCGCAAAAGCGCTTCATCGCGAACCAGGACAAAGAGAAGCTGCGCATCAACGCGCGCTTCGACGACGAGCTGGTGAAGCTCAAGCAGCTGTGGGCGCAGCGCGGAACGCCGCCTACGGCGGTGGGCGCAGCGTCCGCGCCGGCGAAGCGTTAGCTGTCCTTGTCATTGCGGACTCGATCCGCCATCCATGCATCGCTTGCCTAGACCGTGGGCGTGATCGGGGCGGCAATTACTCCGCGAGCTTTTTCCGCAGGAGGTCGTTCACTTGCGTCGGGTTGGCTTTGCCTTTGCTCGCCTTCATGGCTTGGCCCACGAGGGCGTTGAACGCCTTCTCCTTGCCGGCCTTGAATTGCGCGACGTTGTCGGGGTTGGCGGCGATCACTTCGTCGATGATTTTCTCCAGCGCGCCGGAGTCCGACATCTGCTTCAAGCCCTTGGCTTCGATGACCGCGTC
Source organism: Ramlibacter sp. WS9 (assembly GCF_003797765.1). Lineage (GTDB taxonomy): Bacteria > Pseudomonadota > Gammaproteobacteria > Burkholderiales > Burkholderiaceae_C > Ramlibacter. The sequence continues at coordinate 296,889 of NZ_RKMB01000002.1, forward strand.
GACGTCCTGCGCTTCGCCACTCCACAGCGCGTCGAACACCTGCCGCGCGGCGTTGTTGGAGATGGTTCCGTCGGCGATGCGCGCGATCAATGACGCGAGCATCGCTGATGTGACGGGCGTCTGTTCGATCGACACCTCGCCGGCATTGATGCGCCGCGACAACTCGCCCATGATCCAGTTGCTGGCCAGCTTGGGCTGGTCGCTGGCCTTGGCCGCGGCTTCGAAATAGGCGGCCATCGCCTTGCTCTGCGTCAACGTCGTCGCGTCGTACTCCGGCAGGCCATAGTCCTTCACGAAGCGCGCGGCCATCACGCGCGGCAGTTCCGCCATCTCGCTGCGCACGCGCTCCACCCATTCGGGCGCCACCACCAATGGCGGCAGATCGGGGTCGGGAAAGTAGCGGTAGTCCGCGGCGTCTTCCTTTGTGCGCATCGCACGCGTCTCACCGGTGTCGGGGTCGAACAGCACTGTGGCCTGCTGGATCGCGCGGCCGTCTTCGATTTCTTCGATCTGCCACCGGATCTCGTAGTCGATCGCCTGCTGCATGAACTTGAAGCTGTTCAGGTTCTTGATCTCGCGGCGCGTGCCCAACGGGCCACCGGGCTTGCGCACCGAGACGTTGGCGTCGCAGCGGAAGCTGCCTTCCTGCATGTTGCCGTCGCAGATACCGATCCACGTCACGATCTTGTGCAGCTCTTTGGCGTATGCCACGGCTTCGTCGGACGAGCGCATGTCGGGCTCGGTCACGATCTCCAGCAGCGGCGTGCCGGCGCGGTTCAGGTCGATGCCCGACTGGCCGATGAAATCTTCATGCAACGACTTGCCGGCGTCTTCTTCCAGGTGCGCGCGCACCAGGCGCACCGACTTCTTCTCGTCGCCAAGGTAAAACTCGACGCTGCCGCCTTGCACCACTGGAATCTCGAACTGGCTGATCTGGTAGCCCTTGGGCAAATCGGGATAGAAGTAGTTCTTGCGCGCGAAGATGCTCTTGGGCGCAATGGTCGAATTGACGGCGAGGCCGAACTCGATGGCGCGTTCCACCGCGCCCTTGTTCATCACCGGCAGCGTGCCCGGCAGCGCAAGGTCCACCGCGCAGGCCTGTGTATTGGGCTCGGCGCCGAAAGCCGTGGGCGCGCGGCTGAAGATCTTCGATTGCGTGGACAGCTGGGCGTGCGTCTCGAAGCCGATCACGACTTCGTAGCCCTGGATCAATTTGCTCATCTCAGTATCCCTCCGGCTTGCGGAGGTGGAAGTCGGTTGCTTGCTGGAAGCGGTGCGCGGCGTTCAACAGCTTGCCTTCGGCGAAGTAGTTGCCGAGCAACTGCAAACCCACCGGCATCTGCGCATCGCCGAAGCCCACGGGCACGCTCATGCCGGGCAGACCCGCGAGCGAACCCGGGAGCGTGAAGATGTCGGCCAGGTAATCGGCCAGCGGATCGTTGCCGTGCTCGCCGAGCTTCCACGCGACCGTCGGCGCGACCGGGCCGGCGATGACGTCGCATTGCTTGAACGCCTGCTGGAAATCGTCGGCGATCATGCGGCGGATCTTCTGCGCCTGCAGGTAATACGCGTCGTAGTAGCCGTGCGACAGCACGTAAGCACCGATCATGATGCGGCGCTTCACTTCGTCGCCGAAGCCTTCGGCGCGCGTCTTCTTGTACATGTCGAGCAGGTCGCCGTGCTGCTTCGCGCGATGGCCGAACTTCACGCCGTCGAAGCGCGAGAGGTTGGACGATGCTTCGGCCGGCGCGATGATGTAGTACACGGGGATCGCGAGCTCGGTGCGCGGCAGCGACACTTCCAACAGCTTCGCGCCGAGCTTCTGGTATTCCTTCAGCGCGTTGTCGATGGCGGCGCGCACGTCGGGCGCGAGGCCTTCACCGAAGAACTCTTTCGGGATGCCGATGCGCAGTCCTTCGATCGAGCCGTTCAAGGATTTCGTGAAGTCTTCCGCCGGCACGTCCAGCGACGTGGAGTCGCGGTCCGGGTCAGGCCCGCACATCGCCGACAGCAAGAGCGCGCAGTCTTCGGCCGTGCGCGCCATCGGGCCGGCCTGGTCCAGGCTGGAGGCGAACGCGATCATGCCGTAGCGCGATGCGCGTCCATACGTGGGCTTGATGCCGGTGATGCCGCAAAACGATGCGGGTTGACGGATCGAACCACCGGTGTCGGTGCCGGTCGTCGCGGGTGCGAGACGCGCCGCCACCGCCACCGCGCTGCCGCCCGAAGACCCGCCAGGGATGCGCGTGATGTCCCACGGATTCTTCACGGGCTTGAAGGCGGAGTTTTCATTGGACGAGCCCATGGCGAACTCGTCGCAATTCAATTTGCCCAGCGTGACCACGCCGGCGCGCGCCAGGTTCGCAACCACAGTTGCGTCGAACGGCGAGCGATAGTTGTCGAGTATCTTCGAGCCTGCGGTGCTCGGAAAATCCTTCGTGACGAAGATGTCCTTGTGCGCCATGGGCACGCCCGCCAGCGCACCGGCCTGGCCGCGCGCGATCTGTTCGTCGGCGGCGCGGGCCTGCGCCAAGGTGGCGTCTTCATCGGTCGACAGATAGGCACCCAGCGACTCATACGCCTTGCCGCGTGAGAGAAAGTGCTTTGCCGTTTCGACCGCGGAAACTTCTTTCCCGCGCAGCTTCCCGGCCAGCTCGGAGACCGTCAAATCCTGCAACGCGCTCATTCGATCACCTTCGGCACCAGGAACAGGCCGCGCTCCACCGCGGGTGCGCTGCGCTGGTTCGCCTCCCGGTTGTTCGGCTCGCTGGCCACGTCTTCGCGCAGGCGCAAAGCGACGTCCTGGATGGCGGCGACGGGGTGGGCCAGAGGCTCGACGCCTGAGGTATCCACAGCCCCAATCTTCTCCACGATGTCGAAGAAGCCGTTGATCTGGGTCAGCATGCGCTCGCTCTCGGATGGGCTCAACTCCAACCGGGCGAGGTTGGCGATCCGGGCGATGTCTTGGGAGGTCAATGCCATGGCGGAAAAAAGAGGTGTAACTCGGCGGTTTTGGCCCGTGGAAGGCCAGTTATTCACAGGGGATCGGGTATTATCCCGCCTTTAGTGCAGTGGCCGCGGAAGCGGCCTTTTTCGCAGAAGAAACGAGGACTTCCTGATGTTCGGAGCTTTCCGTCGGTATTTTTCGACCGACCTGGCCATTGACCTGGGCACCGCCAACACCCTGATCTTTGTGCGCGACAAGGGCATCGTTCTGGATGAACCCTCGGTGGTGGCGATCCGCCACGAAGGCGGCCCCCAAGGCAAGAAGACGATCCAGGCCGTCGGCCACGAAGCCAAGGCCATGCTGGGCAAGGTCCCGGGCAACATCGAGGCCATCCGTCCGATGAAAGACGGCGTGATCGCCGATTTCACCGTCACCGAGCAGATGCTCAAGCAATTCATCAAGATGGTCCATCCGCGGTCCGTCCTGAAACCGTCACCACGCATCATCATCTGCGTGCCCTGCGGTTCCACGCAAGTCGAGCGCCGCGCCATCCGTGAATCGGCGCTGGGCGCCGGCGCGTCCGAGGTGTACCTGATCGAAGAACCGATGGCCGCCGCGATCGGCGCCGGCCTGCCGGTGTCGGAAGCCTCCGGCTCGATGGTCGTCGACATCGGCGGCGGCACGACGGAAGTCGGCGTCATCTCGCTGGGCGGCATGGTCTACAAGGGCAGCGTGCGCGTCGGCGGCGACAAATTCGACGAAGCCATCATCAGCTACATCCGCCGCAACTACGGCATGCTGATCGGCGAGCCCACCGCCGAAGCGATCAAGAAGAACATCGGCTCGGCCTTCCCGGGCAGCGAAGTCAAGGAAATGGAAGTCAAGGGCCGCAACCTCTCCGAGGGTGTGCCGCGTTCCTTCACGATCTCCTCCAACGAAATCCTGGAAGCGCTGACGGACCCGCTGAACAACATCGTCTCGGCGGTGAAGAACGCGCTGGAGCAGACGCCGCCGGAACTGGGCGCGGACATCGCCGAGCGCGGGATGATGCTCACCGGCGGCGGCGCGCTGCTGCGCGACCTGGACCGCCTGCTGGCGGAAGAAACGGGCCTGCCCGTGCTGGTGGCCGAAGACCCGCTGACCTGCGTGGTGCGCGGCTGCGGCATCGCGCTGGAGCGCATGGAACGGCTGGGAAGCATCTTCACGAGCGAATGATTGTCTTGTCCCCTCTCCCTTTGGGAGAGGGTTAGGGTGAGGGCGCACCCGCCGGCCCTCACCCCAGCCCTCTCCCAAAGGGAGAGGGAGCGGAATCCAAAATGCCTCTCGGCACTCTCGACCGCAACCCGCCACCCTTCTTCAAGCAGGGCCCCTCCGCCCTGTCGAAGCTCATGGTGTTCAGCGCGATCGCGTTGTTCCTGATGGTGGCCGACACGCGCTTTCGCATCGGCCAGCCGCTGCGCGCTGTGGTTGGCACCGTCCTGTACCCGGTCCAGTGGGTTGCGATGCGGCCGGTGTTCCTGGCGCGCTACGGCGGGCAGTACTTCGAATCGCTCACGAGCGCTCAGGCGTCCGAGGCCGCGGCGCGGGCGAAACTCGCCTTGCAGTCGCAGCGGGCCAACCAGGTCGAACAGCTGGCGCTGGAAAACGAGCGGCTTCGCAAGTTGCTGCAGTTGCGCGAACGCGTGACCACGCCCGGCGATGCCGCCGAAGTGCTGTACGACGCGGCGGACCCGTACACCCGCAAGGTGATCATCGACAAGGGCCTGGCCAATGGCATCGAAGCCGGCTCGCCGGTGATCGACGAATCGGGCGTGCTGGGACAGGTCACCCGGGTCCATCCGCTGATCAGCGAGGTGACACTGATCACCGACCGCGACCACGCGATCCCCGTGCTCAACGCGCGCACCGGCGCGCGCAGCGTGGCGTATGGGGACCCGTCCACGCACAGCGGCTCGCTGGAACTGCGCTTCATGGCCGGCAACGCCGATGTCAAGCCCGGTGACCTGCTGACCACCAGCGGCGTGGATGGCGTTTACCCCGCCGGCCTGCCGGTGGCGCGGGTGGAGAAGGTGGAGCGCCGGGCCGACTCCGGCTTCGCGCGCATCACCTGCTCGCCGCAGGCGCTGGTCAACGGCGCCCGGCATGTGATGGTACTCAAGGCAGGCGCGGCCAACCTGCCGCCGCGGCCCGCGCCCGAAGATACCAACGCGCCGGTGAAGAAGGGCAAGAAAGCGAGCCTCACGCCATGATCATGCGCCCCGGCCAGCAGCTGCTGCTGCCCGCCAACCCGTTCTTCATCTGGGCCACCCTCCTGCTGGCGCTGCTGTGCAACATGCTGCCGCTCGGCCGCACGCCGTGGATGCCCGACTTCCTCGCTCTGGTGCTGGTTTTCTGGAGCGTGCACCAGCCGCTGCGCGTGGGCATCGGCTCCGCGTTCTTCTTCGGCATGGCGATGGACGTGCACCAGTCGGCGCTGCTGGGGCAGCATGCGCTGGCGTACACCATCCTCAGCTTCTTCGCGATCACGATCCACCGGCGGCTGCTCTGGTTCAGTGTGCCTTCGCAGGCGCTGCAGGTCCTGCCATTGTTCGCGGCGGCGCATGCGGTCGAGCTCGCGGTGCGGATGCTGGCCGGCGGCGTGTTCCCGGGCTTTTCCATCCTGCTGTCGCCCCTCCTGGAAGCCGTGCTGTGGCCGGTGGTGAGCGTGCTGCTGCTCGCGCCGCAGAGGCGTGCGCCCGACCCCGACGCGAACCGGCCGCTCTAGAACTTTGCGCGTGACGACGAGTCGCACACATCCAGGCCGCCTCCACCCATGACCGAACTTCGCAACGTAGAAGCTGACCTTTCGAGGTTCCGCGTGCGCGTGTTCGTGGCCAGCCTGGCCGTGCTGGTGTGCTTCCTGCTGCTCGCGAGCCGCCTGGTCTACCTGCAGGTGTTCCGCCATACCGACCTTTCCGAGCAGGCCGAGAACAACCGCACGGCCATCGTCCCGGTGGTGCCCAACCGCGGCCTGATCCTGGACCGCAACGGCGTCGTCCTGGCCACCAACTTCTCGGCCTACACGCTGGAGATCACGCCTGCGCGCCTGAAGGTCGGTCTGGACAAGCTGGTCGAAGAGCTGGGCCAGGTGGTGGAGATCCAGCCGCGCGACAAGCGGCGCTTCAAGAAGCTCCTGGAAGAGTCGAAGAACTTCGAGTCGCTGCCGATCCGCACGCGCCTGACCGACGAGGAAGTGGCCCGCTTCGCCGCCAACAGCTGGCGCTTCCCCGGCGTGGACATCAAGGCGCGCCTGTTCCGCAGCTACCCGTGGGGCGAATTGGCCAGCCACGTCATCGGCTACATCGGCCGCGTGAACCAGGCTGAAAAGAAGGTGATCGAAGAGTGGCCCGAGGAGAAGCAGGCCAACTACCGCGGCACCGAATACATCGGCAAACTGGGCGTCGAGCAGAGCTACGAGGACCAGCTGCACGGCATCACCGGCGTGGAGCAGGTGGAAACCTCCGCCGGCGGGCGCGCCGTGCGCAAGCTGGCCAGCAACCCGGCAACGCCCGGGCACACGGTGGTGATGTCGATCGACATCAAGCTGCAGAAGCTGATCGAGGATCTGTACGGCGACCGGCGCGGCGCGCTGGTGGCGCTGGACCCGAAGACCGGCGAGGTGCTGGCCTTCGTGAGCAAGCCGACGTTCGATCCCAACCTGTTCGTCGACGGCATCGACAGCGAAAACTGGATCGCGCTTAACGAGTCGCTGGACAAGCCGCTGCTCAACCGTGCGCTGCGCGGCACCTACCCGCCCGGCTCCACCTACAAACCTTTCATGGCGCTGGCCGCGCTGGAGACCGGCAAGCGCACGCCGCAGCAGAGCATCTCGGACCCCGGCTTCTTCATGTTCGGCGGCCACCGCTTTCGCGACGACAAGGAAGGCGGGCACGGCTCGGTCGACATGTACAAGTCGATCGTCCACTCGTGCGACACCTACTACTACATCCTGGCCAACGACATGGGCGTGGATCTGATGCACGACAACCTGAGCAAGTACGGCTTCGGCTCACTCACCGGCATCGACATCCTGGGCGAGTCGCGCGGACTCCTGCCGTCGACGCGCTGGAAGAAGGCCGCGTACCGCAAGCCGGAGCAGCAGAAGTGGTACGCCGGCGAGACGATTTCGCTGGGCATCGGCCAGGGCTACAACAACTTCACGATGCTGCAGCTCGCGCTAGCCACGGCCACCGTGGCCAACGACGGCGTGAAGATGAAGCCGCACCTGGTCCAGAAGGTGATCGACGTCGTGACGCGTGCGCCGACCAGCGCGGTGCATGAGGTGGTGGGCGAGCGTGTCGCCAAGCCCGAGAACATCGAGATCATTCGCAAGGCGCTGGTGGGCGTGAACCTCGAGGGCACCTCGGCGAGGTCGTTCGCGGGCGCGCCTTACACCAGCGGCGGCAAGACCGGCACGGCGCAGGTGATCGCCATCAAACAAGGCGAAAAGTACAACGCCGCCTCCATCGACGAGCGGCACCGCGACCATGCGCTCTTCATGGCGTACGCGCCGGCCGAGGACCCGAAGATCGCCATCGCGATGATCGTCGAGAACGCGGGCTTCGGCGCGCAGAACTCGGCGCCGATCGTGCGCCGCGCCTTCGACTACTACCTGATGGGCCTGTATCCCAGCGCGGAAGACCTCGCGGCGGTCAAGCTCGGCAAAGCGACCACGCCCATCGGCAAGCAGCGCGGCGTCGAAGCCGCCTGGCCCGCGGCAGGCACGCCGGCCGCGGGGGCTTCCGCGCCCGTGTCACCAGCCTCGGCTGCTGCCGCGGCCGTGCCCGCGAGCGCCGCGGTCAAGACATCGGCGCGCTAGCGCGTCATCGCGGACTCCGATCCGCAACCCACGACTCTCATGGCTGTCATTGCGGACTCCGCAATCCATGTCGCTCCGCTTGCACCACTTGGTAAACTGGTTTACCATATCGACTTCAACAACACGAGGAGAAGAACGATGTGGACCCAAAGCTACAGCAAGACCGTCGAGGGCCTGAGCGCCGCGCAGGTGTGGAAGGTGTGGAGCGACGTCGACAGCTGGCACGTCTGGCAGGACGACATCGAATACGCGCGGATGAACGGCCCGTTCGAAACCGGCGGCAGCTTCAAGTTCAAGCCGAAGGGCGGCCCCAACCTCACGCTGGAACTGTCCGACGTGCAGCCGAATACGTCGTTCGTGGACATCACGCGCTTCCCGCTCGCACGCATGGTCGACTCGCACGAGTTGATCGAGCGCGGCGGCGCTTTGGAGATCAAGACCACGATCCGCATGGAAGGCCCGCTGGCATTCCTCTGGCGCAAGATCGTGGGCGAGGACGTGGTCAAGAGCCTGCCGGCGCAGACCGACAAACTGATCGCGCAGGCCACGCTTGCCTGCGCCTGACTCGCCCTTCAAGCACGGCGAGGCCGACGCCAGCCCCGGCTTCCTGCTGTGGAAGATCACCGCGCTCTGGCAGCGGCGGCTCGCGCAGCTGCTGGGGGAATTCGGCATCACGCAGACGCAGTACGCGATCATCGCGTCGCTCCGGTGGTTCGAGCAGCAGCATGAGCCGCCCACGCAGGCGCATTTGGTGGAGCACGCCAAGATCGACAAGATGACGCTGTCCAAGGCCATCCGCAAGCTGGAGGACGACGGCCTGCTGCTGCGCGAACCTTCGCCGGACGACAGCCGCGCGTTCAGCATCCGGTTCACGCCCAAGGGACGCAAACTGGTGCAGCAGGCGGTGGTCGCGATCGAGCACGCCGACGACCAGTTCTTTTCGGTGCTCGGCGAGCGGCAACTGGCCGACTACAAAGCTTTGACGAAACGGCTCATTTCGGGCAACGAGTGAAGGAGCCACGCGCCGACTTCGTCGGGCATGGTTCGCACATGACCCGGCAGGTGGCCATCCGGGAAGCCCACATGCCCGCCGCCTTTGGGCCGCCACAGCGTGACGAAGCTGCCCACCTCATGCGGGCCCGGCAAACTGGCCGCCGGAACGAACGGATCGTTCAGCGCGTTGAGCACCAGCGCCGGGATGCGGATGCGGTGCAGGTGCGGCTTGGCCGAGGCACGCGCGTAGTAGTCGTCGGCGTTGCGAAAGCCGTGCAGGGGCGCGGTGAAGATGTCGTCGAACTCGTAGAGGTCGCGCGCGGCCATCAGCCGCTCGCCATCGAAAAGGCCGGGATGCTGCCGCAGTTTCTCCATGGCCTTGGGCTTCATGCTGCGCAGGAACATCGTCGTGTAGACCAGGCGGTTGAACCCGCGTCCGATGGCCTGCGATCCGGCCGCGAGGTCGATGGGTGAGCACACCGATGCCACGGCACTCACCACGTTGCCCGCTTCAGTGCCTGCTTCGCCCGCCCAGCGCATGAGCGCGTTGCCGCCGAGCGAGACACCCACCGCGACCACGGGTCCTTGGTGCTGCGCACGCAGGCGCGACAGGATCCAGCCGATTTCCTCATGGTCACCCGAGTGGTAGGCGCGCGGGCCCTGGTTGAGCTCGCCGCTGCAGCCTCGGAAGTGGGGTACGGCGAACGCCAGGCCGCGCTCGGCGGCGAAGTCGGCAAATGCCTCGGCGTAGTGGCTGCGCGACGAGCCCTCGAGACCGTGAAACAGGACAAGCAACGGTGCTTTGGGAAACGTGGGGGCACTATTGCTCAGCCAGTCGACGTCTAGAAAATCTCTATCTGGTGTGGTCCAGCGCTCGCGCCGGTACTGCGGCAACTCTCCAAAGACGCGGCGAGCGTAGAGCGCGGGCCAAATGGTCTGCAGGTTGCCGCCCGGCAACCACCACGGCGCGCGGTAATTCAATGCAGCACCTGTGGTGCGCCGGAGATTTCCTGGATCTCGCTGGAGGTGCCGGGGCTTGCGTGGTGCGCCACCATGCGCCAGCCCTGCGTCGTCTTGAAGTAGACATTGGTGGCGATGACCCACGCCTGAGCCGGCCCATCCGGCCCCAGCACCTCGACACGCTCGAGGACGTTGTGCACCGCAGCGGCGGCCGCATGCGCCTTGCGCGTGCGTTCGGGCCAGGCGCGGATGCTGCCGTTGCTGAACATGGCTTCGAAGGTGGCGCGTATCGCTATCGCACCGACCACGCGCGGGCCGCCGGGGTGGGTGCAGACGATGTCGTCGTCGTCGGCCCAGCAGGCCATCAGCTTGTCGATGTCGCCTTGCTGCAGCGCCTCGTAGAACGCGGCTTCGACGTCGTCGGCATTGCCTTCGAGGCTGGCGGCCTGGAGCTTGGTTCTTTTCATGGCGGATGGATGAGCCGATTCTGCCGTGGAATCAGGGCGTGAGCCACTGCCGCACGGCCGTGCGCATGTCGCCCTGCGCGGCGCGCCAGACCATCTCCGGCGCGGCAATGTGGATGCCGGGCGGCGCGAACTGCAGCGCCAGCGCCACGAACTCCGCCACCTTGACGGCGCGCACCGGCTGCTCGCTGCTGGGCACCATGAATTTGAAGACCGAGAGCATCCAGTGCGCCACGGCCGGCAGGAACCCCGGCGCCGCAGCCGGCCCGGGCTTTTGCGCCGAGCGCACGATGACGAGCCGCTCGAAGCCCAGCGTTGCCACCGCATGCTCGTCCAGGCTGGCCAGGCCCCGCTTGAGCGCCTCGGGGAGGCGGCCCTGCGCATGCGGCAGCACGACGGCCAACGTGGTGACCCCGCTGGCCCGCATCCAGCGCGCCAGTTCGGGCAACTGCTCGGGCACCGGCGTCCAAAGCGCGCGCTCGCGGTCGTGGAACAGCCGCGGCGGATCGAACAGGATGACGCCCATGTCGGCGGCGCCTGGCTGCCAGTCCGCGGGCGCATCGGACGCGACCACGTTCGTGACCACGCCACGCAGCCCGGCCTTGATGGGCTCGCGCACCAGCACCTCCGTGCGTTCGAACTGCTGCAGGCCGACCAGGCGCCGCATCACCTCATTGCCGAGCGTGCCCGTCGCGCCGGCAATGAGCAGGCGCGGCTTGCGCGCGGCGGGCTGCGGCCGATGGGCCGCCTGGAGCACTTGAATTGGGCCTGGATGCATCCCATCTATGCTACCGTTGCCCGCTTCGGGTGCGACACGGAAGGAACACAGGCATGAAACGCTGGCTCTTGATCATCATCTCCGCGCTGTCCCTCTCCGGCTGCGGCTACAACGATTTCCAGAAGCTGGACGAGCAGTCCAAGGCCGCGTGGAGCGAGGTGCTCAACCAGTACCAGCGCCGTGCCGACCTGGTGCCCAACCTGGTCGCCACGGTGAAGGGCGAGGCCAACTTCGAGCAGGAAACGCTGACGAAGGTGATCGAGGCGCGCTCCAAAGCGACGGCGGTGCAGGTCACGCCTGAAACGCTCAACAACCCGGAAGCCTTTGCCAAATTCCAGCAGGCGCAGGGCGAGTTGTCGAGTGCGCTGAGCCGGCTGCTGGTGGTGAGCGAACGCTACCCCGACTTGAAGGCCAACCAGAGCTTTCGCGAGCTGCGGGTGCAGCTGGAAGGCACGGAAAACCGCATCACCGTCGCACGCAACCGCTACATCCAGACGGTGCAGGAGTACAACGTGCTCTCGCGCAGCTTCCCCACCAACCTGACTGCGATGGTGTTCAAGTACCAGCCCAAGCCCGTGTTCTCTGTGCAGAACGAGGCGCAGATTTCGGTGCCGCCGTCGGTGGACTTCAACAAAAAGTAGCCTGCCCTTGAAAGCGCTGCTGATCCTGCTGTGGGCACTGGCCGCCTCGGTCTGCAGCGCGCAGGATCTCAAACCCATCCCGGCGCTGTCGGCCCACGTCGTCGACCAGACCGGAACGCTCGACGCGATCCAGGCCAAAGGCCTGGACGACAAGCTCATGGCGTTCGAGCAGGCCAAGGGCACGCAGATCGCGGTGCTGATGGTCGCGACGACGCAGCCGGAAGACATCGCCAGCTACGCCAATCGCGTGGGCAACGCGTGGAAGATCGGCCGCAAGGGCGTCGGTGACGGCGTGCTGGTGGTCGTGGCCAAGGACGATCGCAAGATCCGCATCGAAGTAGCCAAGACGCTGGAAGGCGCGATCCCCGACCTGGCGGCCAAACACATCATCGACGAAGCGATCACGCCGGAGTTCCGCAAGGGCGACTATGCGGCCGGCTTGCGCGCGGGCGTCGACCAGCTGATCGCGCGCATCAACGGTGAGGCGCTGCCGGCGCCGGCGCTGCCCAAATCCAAGTCCACCGCCAAAACCGGCGGGATGGGTTTCGACTGGATGGACATGGCGATCTTCCTGTTCTTCGCCGTGCCGATCGGTGGCAGCGTGCTGCGCGGGATGTTCGGTCGCAAGCTCGGCTCGTTCTTCACGGGTGCGGGCGTGGGGGCGGTTGCCCTGTTCATTACCTCAAGCCTTCTGGTCGCCGGTATCGCGGCGTTCGTCGCCCTCCTCTTCACCATCCTGTCTGGCAGCATGGGCCTGCCCACTGGGCGGCGTGGCGGCTTCGGGGGCGGACCCTGGATCGGCGGCGGTGGCGGTGGCTGGAGCGGCGGGAGCGGGGGCGGCAGCAGCTGGGGCGGCTCCGGCGGTGGTGGCGACTTCGGCGGCGGCGGCGCCTCGGGAGATTGGTGATGCAGCATCGCAAACCTCAAGGTTTCATCAAGCGGATGCTGCGCCACCGCTGGCTGGACGAATCCGACACGCGCAAGGCAATGCCGCCGGACATGGTGGAGCGCATCGCGCGCCGCGTGGCCGCGAGCGAGAAGCGCCACACCGGCGAGGTCCGCATCTACGTCGAAGCCGGCTTGCCGCTGAGCTACCTGTGGCGCAGCGCGACGCCGCGCGAGCGCGCCGTGGCGATGTTCGGCAAGCTGCGCGTGTGGGACACCGAGCACAACAACGGCGTGCTGATCTACCTGCTGCTGGCGGAACACGCCATCGAGGTGGTGGCCGACCGCGGCCTTGCGCGCCACGTGCCGCCCGAAGAATGGCGCGCCATCGTCGTGCGGCTCGGCGCCGCGCTGCACGAAGGCCGCTTCGAAGACGGGCTCACCCAGGCGCTGGAGGAAGTGTCGGCGCTCCTGGTGCAGCACTTCCCCGCGAGCGAGAGCGACGCGAACGACAACGAGCTGCCGGACGAACCGGTGCTCGGCTGATCCGCCGATCCGCTCAGGCGTCAGGCCTGCAGGAATCCCAGGCTGCGCGCGCTGCCGAAGTTCGCGAGATTCGGGAACACCGAGTCGATCTGGCTTTCCGACAGGCCCCACCAGCGCGACAACGTGGCGCCGTACTGGTCCACCGACGCCGTGGGAATCCAGCGGCCCTGCAGTTCCCATGAATCCTGGCCGACGTCGCTCGGCCCGCCCAGCACCAGTTCGGGGTACGCGCCGTAGGTGGTGTTGCCGTTCACCGCGCCGCCCATCACCAGTTGGTTGTTGCCCCACGCGTGGTCGGTCCCCAGGCTCTCGTTGGGTGCGAAGGTGCGCCCGAAATCGCTCTGCGTGAACGTGGTGACGTTGCTTGCCAGGCCCAGCACCTGGGTGGCCTGGTGGAACGCCGCCATCGCATCGGCGAGGGTCTTCATCAGCCCTGCGTGATGGCCCTGCAACGCGTTGCCGGAGATCTGGTCGCCGTGCGTGTCGAAGCCGCCCAGCGACGCGAAGAACACCTGCCGCGTGGTGCCGACGTGCGTCGGGATCGCGCTTCGGTACGCGATCAGCTTGGCGATCTGGTAGAGCTGCTTGGCCAGGCCGGTCGTCAACGCGCCCGTGGCGTTGGTCAGGGACGCGAACGCGGCGTTGATCGGCTCGCCCGGATTGTCGCGCGGGTTGATGCGCAGCGTCGGCGCCAGCGCGTCGGACACCGCGAAGGTGTCGCGCTGCTGGCTCGCGAACGCGTTGTAGATCTGCTGCTGGCCACTCTCGCCGTAGAGAGACATCAGCGCGCTCTTGCGTGCCGCGGCGGGGCCGCCGAAATAGCCATCGAACCCGAAGTTCGAACCCGGCCCCGGCACGACCAGCGGTGCCTGCAGGTCGCCGACGCCGAAGCGGCCGTTGCCTGCGGCCGAAACCACGAGGCTGCTTCGCGCCTGCGCCGCGCGCCCGCCCCAGCCGGTCCGCATGGTGGCGTCGTGGTAACCCGTTTCCCACAGGCCCTGCTGGTCGCTGTGCGAGAACAGGCTCTCCGGCACCACTTTGCCGAGCGTGCGGAAGTTGCGGTATTCGTTCTTGGTGAGCGGCTGGAACAGCGGGCCCACATTGAACACGGGAGCCAGCGCACCCGCCGACCAGACATTCGACAACGCGCCCATGGATGGATGCAGGCCGTAGTCGGTGCCCAGCGGCACCAGCGTGTCCTGCGGCAACGCCAGTTGCTTGCGAACCGCGGCGTACTGGCCGTAGCGCGTGCTGTCGCGCGGCGCCACCATGTTCATGCCGTCGTTGCCGCCGTACAGGAAGATGCAGACCAGCGCGCGGTAGTCGACCGATTGCGCCTGCGCCGCGCGCGGCATCAGCTGCGAAAGGGTGGTGCCCGCCATGACGGCGGCGGCCGTGGAGAGGAAGTGTCGTCTTTGCATGATGTCCTCTTCAGCGTGCGATCTGGTACTGGGGCGAAGCGAACACCAGATAGGCCGCGGTCTTGACGCGCTCCTTCAGGTAGCTCGACGAGTTGCTCGCGGTCCACGCGGCGACCGCGTTGATGATGGTCTGGCGGGCCGCCGGCGTGATGCGGCCGCCCAGGCCCACGCGCACCATCCGGTCGACCAGCTTGGCCGGGTCGGATGCATCGAGGAGGAACGGATCCAGGTTGACCTGCGTCGGCAGCGCGTTGGGCACGTTGGTCGAGGCAGCCGATCCGCCCCAGTTGACCAGGTAGTTCACGTAGTTGATGCGGGCCAGGCCGGTGTTGGCGTTGAGGATGCCGAACTGCGGGCCCTGGAGCTGGGTGCCCGCGACCGGGTAGTCGGGCCGGTAGTAGTTGAAGACCGAGGGCGGCCGGAACACGTGCTGCCCCAGTGCCTCGCCCCACCACCAGGTCAGCGGTTCGCCGTCGGTCGTGCCGTTGAGCGCGCGCAGCACGCCTGCAAAGAACTGCACCGGTTCGCGCAGCCGCCCGGCCTGGGCGGGCGGGGAATCGCCGCGCGCTTCCTGATCGAGCAGGATCGCCGTGACGGTCGCACGCAGGTCGCCCTTCACACCGGTGCCTATGCGGCCGTAGCGGCCGGTGTTGAACGCGTAGGAGACGCGCGCCACGTAGCCCGCACTCGGATTGCTGGTGACGAGGTGCTGGATCAGTTGGCGGCCGATGAAGGGCGCCATGTTGGGATGCGCCATCAGGCTGTCGAGCACGGACTCGAGCGCGGCTTCCGCGGTGCTGCCTGCAGGCACGGAGACAGTGCCGAGGAGCTTGCGCGTCGCGCTGTCATGGGCGGCGGGGCGCGCAACCATGTCGCCGTCGTAGAACCGGCAGTTGATGCCGTTGCGCGGCGCGCACCAGGCGGACTTGCCGCCCGGCGGATAAGTCCAGCCGGTCAGCGCGAAGGCGTATTCGCGGACACGCGCGTTGTCATAGGTGGCTTGGCACTTGCCGCCCTTGAGGCTGCCATCCTGTTCCAGCTCGCACGTGCCGATGGCGAACAGCTGCAGCAACTCGCGCGCGAAGTTCTCGTTGGGCGCCGTCTTGTTGTTGTTGACGTTGTTGAGGTAATCGCCCATCACCGGCGACAACGCCACTTTTTTGAGGACCGTGCGGTAGTTGCCGAAAGCGTTGGTGATGAAGTTGTTGTGCCAGTTGCGCAGGCCGTAAGTGCCCTCCACCTCCAGCTGCGACACCACATTGATCTGCGACAGCGCGAGCGCGACGCGCTGTCGCAACTGGTCGTTGCCGCTGACAGCGTTGCGGTAGAAGTCCCAGGCGAGCGGCTGGCTGGAGTAGTAGAAGTTCCAGCAGTTGGCCGTGCCGTTGTCGGCGCAGAAGTCGCTGCCGGTGTAGGTGTGGATGGCGTTCGTGCCGCCGCTCGCGTAGCGCGATGCGGCCACGACGAACTGCGAGTTGATCCACTGCTCGGCAGTGCCTTTGCCCAACTCCGTCAGCAATTTTTCGCTCGCGCCGAAAGTGGCTTGGTCGGCCAGCCGATACGCACCCAGCACCGAGAGGGAACCTCCCTTGAGTCTCGCGGCCTGTGCATCCTCCGCCATCGCGACAGCTTCATCGGCCGAAGCGCTGGGCTCGGACCCTTCGTTGCCTCCGCCGCAGCCGGCGAGGGCCAAGCCCAACATCGCGGCGCAAGCCGCCCGCTTCCAAGACCGCCGCAGGCGCGGCGTCCCCCCAATCTTCTTACCCATACGACGTCCCTCGTTGTTACGCTCGTAAAGTAAGTTATTGCTGGGTTGGTGACTGTGAAGGACGGTGAGGAAGCGTTACCGCTGAGCTTGGGCGAGACAAATCGTCACAGCTGAGCTGGAAATCCGTAAGAGCCGCGCAACAAATAAAAGGCCCCGTCTTGCGACGGGGCGCTGGTCGCTACGCTCCCGCGCCGAGGGCGGAAATAAAAAGGCCCCGTCCAAGGACGGGGCCAGAGCGCTGGTTTTTAGCGCGTTCTTATTTCGAAATCGTGTCTTACTTTTTCTGGCGGTACTTGCGCAGCGCTGCGATCTGCGCGGCCATCACGGCGAGTTCAGATTGTGCCTTGGCGATGTCGAGCTCGCCCTTGGCATTGCGCAGGGCTTCCTCGGCGGCGGCCTTGGCGGTGTTGGCCTTCTCTTCGTCCAAGTCCTTGCCGCGGATGGCGGTGTCGGACAGCACGGTGACCGTGTTGGGTTGCACTTCGAGCACGCCGCCGGCGACGAAGACGAACTCTTCGGTTCCGTCGGCCTTCTCGATGCGCACCGAGCCAGGCTTGATGCGGGTGATCAGCGGCGTGTGGCGCGGGTAGATGCCCAGCTCACCGGCCTCGCCGGGCAGCGCGACGAAGCGTGCTTCGCCGGAGAAGATGGACTCTTCGGCACTTACGACATCAACATGGATAGTGTTCATCTAATTCTCCTGAATCCAGCTTCTTCGTGGAACACCGCAGAACCGGCTTTGCCGGGCTGCTGGTGTTGCCCCCTTGAGGGGGAGGCGCCGAAGGCGCTTCGGGGGGGAGTCCTTTAAACCTTCTTGGCCTTTTCGAAGGCCTCGTCGATCGTGCCGACCATGTAGAACGCCTGCTCGGGCAGGTGGTCGCACTCGCCGTTGGTGATCATCTTGAAGCCGCGAATGGTTTCGGCCAGCGACACGTACTTGCCGGGCGAGCCGGTGAACACTTCAGCAACGTGGAACGGCTGCGAAAGGAAACGCTGGATCTTGCGGGCGCGGGCCACAGCCAGCTTGTCTTCCGGCGCCAGTTCGTCCATGCCCAGGATCGCGATGATGTCGCGCAATTCCTTGTAGCGCTGCAGCGTGTTCTGCACGGCGCGGGCCGTGTTGTAGTGGTCTTCGCCGACGACCAACGGATCGAGCTGGCGGCTGGTGGAGTCGAGCGGGTCCACGGCGGGATAGATGCCAAGCGACGCGATGTCGCGCGACAGCACGACGGTCGAGTCCAAGTGAGCGAACGTGGTGGCGGGCGACGGATCGGTCAAGTCATCCGCCGGCACGTACACGGCCTGGATCGAGGTGATCGAGCCGACCTTGGTGGACGTGATGCGCTCTTGCAAGCGGCCCATTTCTTCGGCCAGCGTCGGCTGGTAGCCCACGGCGGAAGGCATGCGGCCCAGCAGCGCGGACACTTCCGTGCCGGCCAGCGTGTAGCGGTAGATGTTGTCCACGAAGAACAGCACGTCGCGGCCTTCGTCGCGGAACGACTCGGCGATCGTCAGGCCCGTCAGCGCGACGCGCAGGCGGTTGCCCGGGGGCTCGTTCATCTGGCCGTACACCATCGCGACCTTGGACTCGGAGAGGTTCTCCTGGTTCACGACGCCCGAATCGGACATCTCGTGATAGAAGTCGTTGCCTTCGCGGGTGCGCTCACCCACGCCGGCGAACACCGACAGGCCGGAGTGCGCCTTGGCGATGTTGTTGATCAGCTCCATCATGTTCACGGTCTTGCCGACGCCGGCGCCGCCGAACAGGCCCACCTTGCCGCCCTTGGCGAACGGGCACACCAGGTCGATCACCTTGATGCCGGTTTCCAGCAGTTCTTGCGACGGCGACAGTTCGTCGTACGCGGGAGCCTTGCGGTGGATCGAAGCCGTGAGCGTGGCATCAACCGGGCCGCGCTCGTCGATCGGGTTGCCCAGCACGTCCATGATGCGGCCCAGCGTGGCCTTGCCCACGGGAACCGTGATCGGCGCGTTGGTGTTGTAGACCATGTTGCCGCGGCGCAGGCCGTCGGAGGAGCCCAGCGCGATGGTGCGGACGATGCCGTCGCCCAGCTGCTGCTGCACTTCCAGCGTCAGCGCCGTGCCGTCCATCTTCAGGGCGTCGTACACCTTGGGCATCCGGTCGCGCGGAAATTCCACGTCGACCACGGCGCCGATACATTGAACAATCTTGCCTTGCGTAGCTTGTGCTTGAGCCATTTGGTGCTCCAATAATTAATCTGTGGGTCTTTAAACAGCCGCGGCCCCGGCCACGATCTCCGAAAGCTCTTTCGTGATCGCCGCCTGGCGCGTCTTGTTGTAGACCAGCTTGAGCTCGGCAATCACGTTGCCGGCGTTGTCGGTGGCAGCCTTCATCGCCACCATGCGCGCCGATTGCTCGGACGCCATGTTCTCGGCGACAGCCTGGTACACCAGCGCTTCCACGTAACGCAGCAGCAGCTCGTCGATGACGGTCTGCGCGTCGGGCTCGTAGATGTAGTCCCAGCCCGGCTGGCCTTCGTCGCCCTTGAAGTTCTCGGCCGTGAGAGGCAGCAGCTGTTCGACCACCGGCTCCTGCTTCATGGTGTTGATGAACTTGGTGTACGAGAGGTACACGGCGCTCACTTCACCCTTCGCATACGCGTCCAGCAGGACCTTCACCGGGCCGATCAGCTTGTCGAGGTGCGGCGTGTCGCCCAGCTGGGTGACATGCGACACCACCTTGGCGCCGATGCGGTTCAGGAAACCCAGGCCCTTGTTGCCGATGGCGACCGCGTGGGCATCGGAGCCCGCGCCTTGCAGCTCGCGCAGCTTGGTGGTCACCATGCGCAGCACGTTGGTGTTCATGCCGCCGCACAGGCCCTTGTCGGTCGTGACCACGATGAAGCCTGCCGTCTTCGCGTCGTTCACTTTCATGAACGGGTGCGTGTACTCCGGGTTGGCCTTGCCGAGGTTGGCGGCGATGTTGCGCACCTTGTCGCTGTAGGGCCGCGCATGGCGCATCCGCTCCTGCGCCTTGCGCATCTTGGAGGCGGCCACCATTTCCATGGCCTTGGTGATCTTCTTGGTGTTTTCCACCGATTTGATCTTGCCTCGAATCTCTTTACCTGCAGCCACGTTGGCTCCTGTTAATTCAGAGACTTAAGCGAACGACTTCTTGAACGCCGTGATGGCGGCCGTCAGTTCGGCTTCGGCATCGATGCAGACCTTCTTGAAGGCCTTCTTGTCGTCGGCGTCAGAATCCTTGGCGGGCTTGTTGTCCCACTTGGCACCGTTCTTCTCGATGGTGGCCAGCAGGGCGGCGTGCTTGTCCTTCAAGTAGGCGTGCAAGCCGTGCTCGAAAGCCAGGACCTTCTTGACTTCGATGTCGTCCAGGAAGCCCTTGTTCACCGCGAACAGCGTGGCGCCCATCAGCGAGATCGGCAGCGGGCTGTACTGGGCCTGCTTCAGCAGTTCGGTCACGCGGGCGCCGCGGTCCAGCTGCTTGCGGGTGGCTTCGTCCAGGTCGGAGGCGAACTGCGCGAACGCGGCCAGTTCACGGTACTGCGCCAGGTCGGTACGGATACCGCCGGACAGGCCCTTGATCCAGTTGGTCTGGGCGGCGCTACCCACGCGAGACACCGAGATACCGGCGTTGATGGCGGGGCGGATACCGGCGTTGAACAGGCTGGTTTCCAGGAAGATCTGGCCGTCGGTGATCGAGATCACGTTGGTCGGAACGAAAGCGGACACGTCGCCGGCTTGCGTTTCGATGATCGGCAGCGCTGTGAGAGAACCGGTCTGGCCCTTGACTTCACCCTTGGTGAAGGCTTCGACGTAGTCGGCGTTCACGCGGGCGGCGCGCTCGAGCAGGCGGCTGTGGAGATAGAACACGTCGCCGGGGTAGGCTTCGCGGCCTGGGGGGCGGCGCAGCAGCAGCGAGACCTGGCGGTAGGCCACGGCCTGCTTGGACAGGTCGTCATAAACGATCAGGGCGTCCTGGCCGCGGTCGCGGAAGTACTCGCCCATCGTGCAGCCGGAGTACGCCGAGACGTACTGCATGGCAGCGGACTCGGAAGCCGAAGCGGCGACGACGATGGTGTATTCCATCGCGCCGGCCTGCTCCAGTGCGCGCACCATGTTCTTGATCGTGGATGCCTTCTGGCCGATCGCGACATAGACGCAGGTCATGTTCTGACCCTTCTGGTTGATGATCGCGTCGATCGCGACAGCCGACTTGCCGGTCTGGCGGTCGCCGATGATCAGCTCGCGCTGGCCACGGCCGATCGGCACCATGGAGTCGATCGACTTCAGGCCGGTGGCCATCGGCTGGCTCACCGACTGGCGGGCGATCACGCCCGGGGCGACCTTCTCGATCACGTCGGTCATCTTGGCGTTGACCGGGCCCTTGCCGTCGATCGGCTGGCCCAGGGCGTTGACGACGCGGCCGATCAGCTCGG
The DNA here is from genome assembly GCF_003797765.1 of Ramlibacter sp. WS9. Classification (GTDB taxonomy): domain Bacteria; phylum Pseudomonadota; class Gammaproteobacteria; order Burkholderiales; family Burkholderiaceae_C; genus Ramlibacter. The sequence goes on from NZ_RKMB01000002.1 coordinate 317,586, forward strand.
GGCCGACCGGCACTTCCAGGATGCGGCCCGTGCACTTCACGGTGTCGCCTTCGGAGATGTGTTCGTATTCGCCCAAGATCACCGAGCCGACGGAGTCGCGCTCGAGGTTCAGGGCCAGGCCGAAGGTGGGGGTGCCATCCGCCGTGGGCGGGAATTCCAGCATTTCGCCGGCCATCACGTCCGACAGGCCGTGGATGCGGCAAATGCCGTCGGCCACGGACACCACGGTGCCCTGGTTGCGGATGTCGGCGCTGGCGGCCAGGCCCTCGATGCGGCTCTTGATCAGTTCGGAGATTTCTGCGGGATTGAGTTGCATGACTCTTTCCTTTCTAAGGGTTGGTCCGACAGCCTTTTAGGCGGTCAGCGCGACTTTCATTTGTTCCAGACGGGCCTTGACGGAGGTGTCGAGCACCTCGTCGCCGACCACGACGCGAATGCCGCCGATGAGGGACGGGTCTTCCTTGATGCTCACGTTGAGCTTGCGGCCGAACCGCTTTTCCAGTGCCGTCGACACACCGCCCAGGGCGGTGGTGTCCATCGGGAACGCGCTGTAGACGACCGCGTCGGACGAACCGCCCAGCGAGTTCTTCAGCTCGCGGAACTGCGCCGCGATTTCCGGCAGCGCGGCCAGGCGGCCGTTCTCGATGACGGCGCGCAGGAAGTTCTTCGCGTTGTCCGGCAACTGCACCTTGGCCACGTCGGCCACCACGTCGAACACCTGCTGGTCGCCGACCTTGGGGTTGCCGGCGAACTGCAGCAGCTGCGGGTTGGCGGCCACGGCGCCGAGGGCGTCGAGCCATTGGGACGTGCCGTTCAGGTCTGCTTTCGCTGACTTGAAGAGCGCCTCGGCGTACGGGCGGGCGATGGTGGCGAGTTCAGCCATGGCGATCTACCTCTTACAGCTCGGTCTGCAGGCGCTTGAGCAACTCGGCGTGAACGCCGGCGTTGACTTCCTTGCGCAGGATCTGCTCGGCGCCCTTGACGGCCAGCGCGGCAACCTGCTCGCGCAGGGCTTCACGGGCCTTGACGGTCTGCTGCTCGGCTTCGACCTTGGCGGCGGCGATGATCTTGTTCGCCTCTTCGGTCGCGCGGCCCTTGGCTTCCTCGACGATGTGCTGGGCGCGGCGCTCGGCGTCGGCCAGCAGGCCCGCCGTTTCGGTGCGCGTCTTGGCCAGCTCCTGCTCCACGCGCTTGTCGGCGGCAGCCAGGTCGGACTTGGCCTTGTCGGCGGCAGCCAGACCCTCGGCGATCTTTTTGGCGCGCTCGTCGAGCGCCGTGGCGATCGGCGGCCACACGAACTTCATCGTGAACCCGACCAGGATCAGGAACACGATCATCTGAATGATGAGGGTACCGGTAATACTCATTTAATTCCCCCGCCCCCGTTGCGGCTGCGCCGCTTCCCCCTCGAGGGGGCGACGCCTGCGGCCCGGCAAAGCCGGTTCCACGCGTCCACGCGAAGGCATATGCAGTTCATTGAGATTTACTTCGGCAGGTTGGCGATCTGGGCCAGGAACGGGTTGGCGGTGGCGAACCACAGCGCGATACCGGTGCCGATAATGAAAGCAGCGTCGATCAGGCCGGCCAAGAGGAACATCTTGGTCTGCAGTTCGCCCATCAGCTCGGGTTGGCGTGCAGCGGATTCGAGGTACTTGCTGCCCATGATGCCGATGCCGATACAGGCACCGATAGCGCCCAGACCGATGATCAGGCCGGCGGCCAGTGCGACAAAGCTGATAACTTGCATGAAGAGCTCCTAGAGGACTTGGTTGACGTAAAAAGAAAAAGGAAACAGCGAGAAAGGGTCAGTGCGCGTCGTGCGCCTGGCCGAGGTACACGAGCGCCAGCATCATGAACACGAACGCCTGCAGCGTGATGATCAGGATGTGGAAGATGGCCCAGGCCGTGCCGGCGACGATGTGAAGCAAGGCCAGGCTGATGCCCGTAGCCGACAGCGACCAGGCGCCGCCCAACAGGGCGATCAGCAGGAAGATCAGTTCGCCGGCGTACATGTTGCCGAACAGCCGCATGCCGTGCGAGACGGTCTTGGCGATGAACTCGATGATCTGGAAGACGAAGTTGAACGGCCACAGCAGCGGGTGGGCACCGAAGGGTGCGGCCACCATCTCGTGCATCCAGCCGCCCAGGCCCTTGACCTTGATGTTGTAGATCAGGCAGAGCAGCAGCACGGACACCGACAGGCCCATCGTCATCGACAGGTCAGCCGTGGGCACGACGCGCATGTAGGCGTGGTGCGGGTCATGACCGGCGGCGCCGTAGATCCATTGCCAGATCACCGGGACCAGGTCCACCGGCAGCAAGTCCATGGCGTTCATCAGGAAGATCCAGACGAACACGGTGAGTGCCAGCGGCGCGACGAGCTTGCGGCTCTGCGCGTTGTGCACGATGCCCTTGGCCTGCGTGTCCACCATCTCGACCAGGATTTCCACCGCGGCCTGGAAGCGGCCGGGCACGCCCGACGTGGCCTTGCGCGCGGCCAGCCACAGAAGCCAGCAGCCGATCACGCCCGTGGCGATGGCCCAGAGCAGCGAATCGAAATTGAAGACGGTGAAGTCGACGACGTTGGCGGCCTTGTGGTTCTGCCAGAAGGTCAGGTGGTGAATGATGTATTCACCAGCGGTTTGCCCGGATTCAGCAGCGTGTTCAGCAGCAGCCATGTTTCTTAGAAGCTCAAAGTTTTGCGTTCGAGGGTTTCGCCTTCGGCGCCGCTTTTGGAGCGTACGCCAGGGCGACCCAGTACACCTTCATCGTCAGAACCAGGCCCACCAGCAACGCCGGCCAACTCAGTTCTGGCACCAGCCCCGGCGCCGCCGCGAGCAGCGCAATCGACGAGGCGATCTTGACCATTTCCCACAACATGAACGCCACCGCCGCGGTGCCTGCGTTCAAGGATGAAAACCGCCCGGTGAGACCACGCGCAAAAATGGCCGCGGGGATCACCACGGCCAGCGCGCCATACCCGGCGGACCACCCAACGTTCTGCTTTCCCGTGATGCCCCAGGCGGCCAGCGCCACCAGGAACCCCACGACGACTTGCCCCCCCACAACCCACCACGGGGACACCGGGGGGTTTTGTTCGCGCAGCCGGCGCGCCTCTTCGGCGGTCAGCTGCTTGAACGGGAGCTCTTCTTCAGTCGTCTCCGGCAACGGGGCTATTGTTTTCATTGTTTGAAGCCCCACTTTCGTGCCCTGAATTTTTACAAAGCCCCTGATTATAAGTAGAAACCCCTGGCGATCCGACAATCCCACTATGCGCATCGGCTATGGTGCGATGTCAAAGGACCTTTTCACTGCGCAGCACAATGGTCCAGCCAGGATTTGCGATGAACGAAAACAACCTTCCCGACCTGCCCTGCTACCTCAACGGCGAGTTCACCAGCCTGCGCGAAGCGAAGGTCAGTGTGATGGACCGGGGCTTCATCTTCGGTGACGGAATCTACGAAGTGGTGCCCGTTTATTCGGGGCGGCCGTTCCGCTTCGAACACCACATGGCGCGGCTCGGGCGCAGCCTGGCCGAACTGCGCATCCCCAACCCGAAAACGCCCGCGGAGTGGCGCGAGCTGGTGGATCAGCTCATTGCGTCCTACGCAAAAGTACTTGGCAAAAATCCAACGGAAACCGACCAGCTGGTCTATATCCAGATCACGCGGGGCGTCGCGATGCGCGACCACACGATGGTTCCAGGCCTCACACCCACTGTGTTTGCGACCAGCAACAAGATCACCCCGCCTTCCGCAGCCGACCGCGCGAACGGCGTGGCCTGCATCACCGCCGACGACTTCCGCTGGAAGAAGGCCCATATCAAGAGCCTGAGCCTGGCCGGCGCGGTGCTTGCGCGCCAGATGAGCGCGGATGTAGGCGCCGCCGAAACCATCATGTTCCGGGACGACTTTTTGAGCGAAGGCGCCTCCGCCAATGTGTGGGTCGCAAAGAGCGGCACGCTGCTGGGCGCGCCCAAGGACAACCTGGTGCTGGAAGGCATCCGCTATGGGCTGATCGAAGAGCTGTGCCGCCAGGCGGGCATCCCCTTCGAGCTGCGCCGTATCTCGCGGGGCGAAGTCTTCGAGGCCGACGAGTTGCTGCTCTCCAACGCCAGCAAGGAAATACTGCCGGTCACACGGCTCGACGGAAAGGCCGTTGGAATCGGCCGCCCAGGCCCCATCTTCGAGAAGCTCTACGCCGGCTACCAACGCGCCAAGCAGAACGCCTGACCCATGACCTCACCCTCTTCCGCCCCTACGCCCCCGGACGCCCGCAAGGAGTCCCTGATCGAATACCCGTCGCGCTTCCCCATCAAGGTGATGGGCGCGAACGTCGACGGTTTCGTTCGCGCCATCACCTCGATCGCCAAGCAATTCGATCCGGCGTTCGACGCGGCGAGCGTCGAACTGCGCGATAGCAAGGCCGGCAACTACCTCGGCGTCACCATCACCGTGACCGCGACCAGCCGTGAACAGCTCGACGAGCTGTACCGCACGCTGTCGACGCACCCCATGGTGAAAGTGGTTCTCTAGCCATGGAGGCCTTCGTTCGTGGCCGGGTGGAGTACCTGCCCACTTACGAGGCGATGCAGGCATTTACTGCCGCGAGGACCGACTCGACCGCCGACGAACTGTGGCTCTGCGAGCACCCGCCCGTGTTCACGCAAGGGCTGGCGGGCAAGCCGGATCACGTGCTCGACGCCGGCGCCATTCCGGTCGTCGCCACCAACCGCGGTGGCCAGGTGACGTATCACGGTCCGGGCCAGGTGGTCGCCTATCCGCTGCTGGACCTGCGCCGCGCCGGCTACTTCGTCAAGGAATACGTCTACCGGATCGAAGAGGCGGTGATTCGCACGCTCGCGCATTTCGGGGTGACGGGGCACCGGGTGGCGGGCGCGCCGGGGATTTATGTGCGGCTGGACGATCCGTATTCGCACCAGGCCTTGGCCGGCCCCCTTCCTGCCGACGACCCTTTCCGCGGCCTGGGCAAGATCGCCGCCCTGGGCATCAAGGTCAGCCGGCACTGCACGTATCACGGCGTCGCGCTCAACGTGGCGATGGACCTGGAACCCTTCGTACGTATTCACCCCTGCGGCTACCCCGGGCTGAAAACCGTGGACCTTTCTACAATCGGGGTATCCACCACCTGGGACGAAGCGGCGCAGATCCTGGGCCGCAAGCTCGCCGCGCATCTGGCGCCTTAAGGAAACCATGAGCTCGAACGAAGTCGTGCGCGAAGCGCAGACGCAAGAGAACTACCAAGCCGGCGCCAAACAAAAGGCCGCCGCCAAGCTGTCCCGCATCCCGGTGAAGGTCGAGCAGGCCGAAGTGCTGAAGAAGCCCGAGTGGATCCGCGTAAAGGCCGGCTCGCCGACCACCCGCTTCTACGAGATCAAGGAGATCCTGCGCGAGGCCAAGCTGAACACGGTGTGCGAGGAAGCCTCCTGCCCGAACATCGGCGAATGCTTCGGCAAGGGCACGGCCACGTTCATGATCATGGGCGACAAGTGCACGCGCCGCTGCCCGTTCTGCGACGTCGGCCACGGCCGGCCCGATCCGCTGGACGTGAACGAGCCGGACAACCTCGCCAAGACCATCGCCCGGTTGAAGCTGAAGTACGTGGTGATTACCTCGGTGGACCGTGACGACCTGCGCGACGGCGGCGCAGGCCACTTCGTCGAATGCATCCGCAAGACCCGCGAGCTCTCGCCCGGCACCACCATCGAGGTGCTGGTGCCGGACTTCCGCGGCCGTGACGACCGCGCGCTGGAAATCCTCAAGGCCGCGCCGCCGGACGTGATGAACCACAACCTGGAAACGATTCCGCGCCTGTACCGCGAAGCGCGCCCAGGTTCGGACTACGCTTTCAGCCTGAACCTGCTCAAGAAGTTCAAGGCATTGCACCCCAATGTGCCGACCAAGAGCGGCATCATGGTCGGCCTGGGCGAGACGGACGATGAGATCCTGCAGGTCATGCGCGACATGCGCGAGCACAACATCGACATGCTGACCATTGGCCAGTACCTTGCGCCATCCACGTCGCATTTGCCCGTGCGCCGCTACGTGCACCCCGACACCTTCAAGATGTTCGAGGCCAAGGCGCACGAGATGGGTTTCTCGCACGCCGCCGTCGGCGCGATGGTGCGTTCCAGCTACCACGCCGACGAGCAAGCCCACGCCGCGGGCGTCGCCAACACCTGATCATGGACACGGCGCGCAGCCTGTTGTCGTTGCGCACCTATGGCGCGTCGCACGGCAGCCATGCGCACGATCACTTCCAGGCACTGGTCGGCGTGGACGGCGTGCTTGAACTCGAGATCGAAGGACGTGGCTTGCGCATCGCCAAGGGCGACGCCTTCCTGGTGAGTCCGGGCGAGCGCCACGATTTCGAGGCGCGCGGCGGCAGCCGCTGCCTGGTGCTCGACACCGATTTGCCCCTGTGGTCGGGATGCCGCACACGGCCGGAACGTCCGCAAACCTTCAGGCCGCTGGCGCAATATCTGGCGCAAGCGCTTGCGCAGGATCAACCGCTTGCCGCCCTTCATGGGCCTGCGTTGCTGCTGGAAGCCTGGCGGCCGGCCGGCGCGGAGCCGCGCGCACGACGCCCGATCGACTGGAACAAGCTTGCAGAGTGGGCGCAGGTGCATATGCGCCAACCGGTGACGGTCGCCGACCTGGCGAACCAAGTGTTCCTGAGCGCCAGCCAGCTCACGCAGCGTTGCCATGAGATGCACGGCATGGCGCCGATGCATTGGCTGCGCACGCAGCGCCTGGCTCACGCGCGGCAATTGCGTGACAGCGGCCTGGCCGTTGCGGAGGTCGCGCGCCGCACGGGTTACCGCTCGCCTTCGGCGCTGACCGCGGCGCTGCGCCGCTTCTTGCCGCACTGACGCGCGTTGCGCGACGACGCGCCGCTGTCCCGCGACGACCGCAAGCCCTAAGCTTGCTTCCATGCATCCGCACCTCCACGCGCTCGGCGCGATCGCCCTGTGGGCCACGCTGGCGTCGCTCGGCGTCTGGCTGCGCCACGTGCCGCCCTTCCTGCTGACCGGCCTCGCCCTGGTCATCGGCAGCATCCCCTCCTGGCCGCTGGCTCGCCAGTGGAAGGTGCCGGCGTCGACCTTGGCGCTCGGCGTCTACGGCCTGTTCGGCTTCCACTTCCTGCTGTTCATCGCGCTGCGGCATGCGCCTGCGGTGGAAGCGAACCTGGTCAATTACCTGTGGCCGCTGCTCATCGTCGTGCTGGCGCCGGCGCTACTGCCCGGGATGCGTTTGCGCGCCGTGCACGTCATCGCGGCGATCACCGGTTTTGCCGGCGCTGCCCTCGCAATCCTGGGCGCCGGGGCGGGGACGGGCGGCGGCTGGGCCTGGGGCTACCTGCCCGCCCTGGGCTCGGCCTTCATCTGGGCCACCTATTCGTTGCTGACGCGTCGCGTTGCAGCCTTCCCGACGGCGGCGATCGGCCTGTTCGGCCTGGTGTCCGGGCTGCTCTCGCTGTTGTGCCACTGGTTGCTGGAGCCCAGCATCACGCTGCAAACACGCGACTGGCTGCTGATCGCGGCCATGGGACTGGGCCCATTGGGCGCGGCCTTCTTCCTCTGGGACAAGGCGCTCAAGCGCGGCGACCCGCGGCAGATCGGCATCCTGAGCTACGTCACACCGCTGGCGTCCACCGCGTTGCTGATGCTGGCCAGTGGCAGCCCGCTCACAGCCAGCATTGCGGCCGCCGCGCTGCTGATCATCGGCGCCGCCGTGATGGGAACGCGGACCTAGTTAGCCTGCCATCAAGGCGGCCGGGTCCTCGGCGTCGAGCATCTGCTGCGCCCATGGCGCGAGCCGTGCTGTATCCGCGCGCAGCACCTCCTGCTTGACGGCGAGGATTTGTGCCGGGTGCATCGAGAAGCTGCGCAGCCCCAGGCCCAGCAGCAATCGTGTGAGTGTGGTGTCGCCCGCCATTTCTCCGCAAACGCTCACGCCCTTGCCTTGCGCATGGCATTCGCGAATCGTCTCGGCCACCAGCCGCAACACAGCCGGATGGAGCGGGTCATACAGATGCGCCACCGATTCGTCGGCGCGGTCAATTGCCAACGTGTACTGGATCAGGTCGTTGGTGCCGATCGACAGGAAGTCGAAGTACTTGAGGAAAATCTTCAGCGTCAATGCCGCTGCGGGGATTTCGATCATCGCGCCCAGCTTGACTGGCCCGTAGGCGACGCCGCGGTTGTCCAGCTCGGCGCGGGCGAAGTCGATCAGCGACAAGGTCTGGCGAATCTCGCTCGCATGCGCCAGCATCGGGATCAGCATGTTGACCTGGCCGTGCGCCGCCGCGCGCAGGATGGCGCGCAGCTGGGTAAGGAACATCGCCGGGTCCGCCAAACTCCAGCGGATGGCCCGCAAGCCCAGCGCCGGATTGAGGTGGGCCTCGTCGCGCACCGAGTCGTCCAGCGGCTTGTCGGCGCCCACGTCGACGGTTCGAATCGTCACGGGCAATCCTTCCATGCCTTCCACCGCGCGGCGGTAGGCCTGGTACTGCTCTTCCTCATCGGGCAGGTCACCGCGGCGGCCCATGAACAGGAACTCACTGCGGAACAGGCCGACACCGACGGCGCCCGCCTTCAATGCGGTCGGAGCATCTTCGGGCAGTTCGATATTGGCCAGCAGCTCGATCTTCTGGCCGTCCATCGTCACCGCGGGCGTGTGGCGCAGGCGCGAGAGCCGCCCGCGTTCGAGTTCGCCCTGGCGCTGCTTGAAGCCGTACTCGGCGAGGATGATCGGCGACGGGTCCACGATCATCACGCCCGCGTCGCCGTCGATGATGATCCAGTCGTCCTGCCGCACCAGTGCACTGGCGCTGCGCGCGCCGACCACCGCCGGAATGTCCATGCTGCGCGCGACGATGGCGGTGTGGGAATTGCGCCCGCCGACGTCGGTGACGAAGCCCGCGAACACGCTCTGCTTGAACTGGAGCATGTCGGCCGGCGAGAGGTCGTGCGCAATCATCACGAGCGGCACGTCCATGCTGTCGTCGAGCAGCAGGTCCTGCTGGGTCTTGCGGCGCGAGCCCGCGCTGGGCGGCGCGACCGGCGAGGCGACACCCTTCATGTAGCGCAGGATGCGTTCGGCCACCTGCTCCAGGTCGGCCTTGCGGCCTCGCAGGTAGTCGTCCTCCATGTCGTCGAACTGGCGCGAGATCACCTCGAGCTGCGTCGTCAGCGCCCACTCGGCGTTGTACAGGCGGTCGGTGATCCAGTGCTTGACGCCGTTGATCAGTTCCTCGTCTTCCAGCAGCATCAGGTGCACGTCGAGCAGCGCCGACAGTTCCTGCGGCGCCTCCTTCGGGCCCATCAGGCTGATGGTCTGCTGCAGCCGGTGGATCTCTTCGACCACGGCATTGCGACCGGCACGCACGCGCGCGATCTCCTCATCGGCCTGGCCTGCCTCGATGAAATAGTGGGCGACATCCACCCGGCTGGACGCCATCAGCACGGCGCGCCCGATGGCGATGCCGCGGGCGACAGCCAGGCCATGGACCGAAAATGTCATGCGCCGCGTCCCTTCATTCACCCTCTCCGAACTTGTCGGCGATCAGCGCGAGCAACGCGTCCATCGCCTCCTGCTCCTTGTCGCCATTGGTTTCGACCGTGATCTCGCTGCCGATGCCGGCGGCCAGCATCATCACGCCCATGATGCTCTTGGCGTTGACGCGCCGGTCGCCGCGGCTGAGCCAGACCTCGCACGGGTAGCTTCCGGCCAGCTTTGTGAGCTTGGCCGAGGCGCGGGCGTGCAGGCCCAGCTTATTGCTGATGGTCGTGTTGGTCCTGATCATTGTTTCTCCGCGCCTGGTTTTGCGGCGCCGTGATAGCTACCTGCATCACGCCCTGGGTGCCGCCGACCACGGCCCGCGACACCAGTGCATCCAGCAGTTCGTTGCGATAGCTGACGCTGCGCAGCAGCATCGGCAGGTTGACGCCGGTGATGAGGCGCGACTTCACCCCGTCCACCAGCTTTTGCGCCACATTGCTGGGCGTGGCGCCGAAGATGTCCGTCAGCACCAGCACGCCCTTGACCTGCGGCAGCCGAAACAGCTGGTCCATCGCGATGCGGGCCGTCGCCAGCGTCTCTTCCGGCGGCAGGTTGGGCTGCACGTCGATGGCGGCCAAGTGGGCGCCGCAATCCGGAAAGACGTGCAGGGCGCACTCCCGCAGCGCATGCGCCAGCGGCGCGTGGGCGATGATGAGGATCGCGTTCATTGAGGGGAATTATCCTTTGCAAGCATGAAGTACCCATAGGACATAACGCTGCAGCAGAAGAATACGGCCATCGCCGAGCGGAAAGACGCCACCTGCCCCAGGCCAACGGCGGCGAAACCGTCGACCAAAAGGCCGATGCCCCACTGGATCACGAACACGCCAGCGAAGATCACGAGGTTGTAGGCAGACAGGGCCCGGCCCGCGGCGGCCGGCGGAAATGCCATGCCCACCGCCGGCTGGGCCAGCGACACGAACGTGGAAGTCATGCAGAACAGCGCCCAGGCCCAGGCGCCCGCGGCCGGCCCCGCTATGATAATGCTAGCAAGCACGGCGAAATTCAGCGGCAGCCCGACCGCGATAAGGCGTTCCGTGGACAAGCCTTTGCGTGCCAGCCAGGGATTGACCATCCCCCAGCCCCAGAAGGTGCACAGCATGCAGATGTTGATGATGAACAGGCCGCCCGCCGCCTCCAGCGGCGCGTAACCCGAGACGCGCACCAGCCAGGGGCCTGCCCAAAGGGTCTGCATCGCGAGCAGCCCGCCGTAGGTGAAGAAGCCGATCGGCGCCATCCGCCGGAAATAGGGATGCTTCCAGACTTCGGAATAGCCACGGCGCGGCGCGCCCGCGGCGGGTGCCGTGACTTCCCAAGCCGGCACTTTCCAGGCGATCACCGCCATGGCGACAGCGATCGCCGCGGCGAGGCCCCAAAACAGCGGCCGCCAACCGAACACGGGCATCAGCCACTGCACCGGCAGCGTCGAGGCGACCATGCCGAAGGAGCCTGTCATCAGCATCCACGAATTGGCCCGGAGCTGGGACGCCGGTTCGAGCCATCGCCGAAACCCGGTCAAGGGCGCCATCAGGCAGGCGCTCACGCCGACGCCGCACAGCATGCGCGCCGCCAGCAGGCCCGAAAAACTCGTTGCCGCCGAAAACGCCAGGCACCCCGCCAAGGCGACCAGCAGGAAACTGAGGATGACCTTCTTCGGGCCATGACGGTCCAGCCAAGTGCCTAGCGGCAATTGGGTCGCTGCGAAGCCAAGGAAGTAGCCGCCCGCCAAAAGGCCCAGGTCGCGCGCGTTCAACTCGAACTCGCGCGTCAGTGTCGGCGACAGCGTGGCCGTGATGGCTCGCAATAGGGCCGAGAAGAAATACGCGAACGCAAAGGCCAGGAAAACGACGATGGCCGTGCGGCGCGACAAGACGTTGAAGGTTGCCCCCACGCTTGCCACTGCGTGTGCTGCGCTGCCCCCCGAGGGGGCCTTCGCGTCTTCGGGCGGCCGTGCGCCGCTCACTCCAACCTCAGCCCCGAAAAGAAGACTTCCGCGATCTCGGGCTTGAGCTCGTTGCTGTAGATCACCGCCTGGAACACATGGCTGCCCCGCGCGAAGTAAGCGGCATGGCTCTCGACCTTGCTGCCGTCCGCGCGCTTCCCGCTCGCGACAACCTGCAGCGACTGGCGCAGGTCCAGCGCGCCGGGCGGCCGAAACGCGACTTCCTGCGCCGCTTCGCTTTTGAGGTTCAACAAGGTGGCCGTTTTCCACTGGGCCAGCACTTCTCCCAATCGGGCGGGGTCGCCGATATCGGCATGCAGCACCGCGAAGGTGGCTCCTCCGGTGTCGCAGCCCAGCACCTCCAGGCTTACCTCGCGGCCGGCCATGGGCACGGTGCGGGCGCCCTTGTCGGGCTTGCACGGGAGCATCGCCTTCAGCGGCGTCGGCTCGACCCGGAGTTCGCGCCAATTGAACGTGGGAGAGCAAGCGGCCAGGGTGGCTGCGCTGACGAGGAACAGCGCGGCGAGTGTTCGGGGCATGATGGGATTATCCTGTCACGACCCAACGCCGCAGTCTCCATGAATTCACTTGACGGAATCCGTGTCCTCGATCTTTCCCGCGTGCTCGCGGGCCCCTGGTGCACACAAACGCTGGCGGATCTCGGCGCCGACGTGATCAAGATCGAGCGGCCCGGCAGCGGCGACGACACGCGCACCTGGGGACCGCCTTTCCTGAAAGATTCGACCGGCGCCGACACGGCCGAGGCAGCCTATTACCTGGGGACCAACCGCAACAAACGCTCGGTCACCTGCGACATCGCGCAGCCCGAAGGACAGGCACTCATTCGCGAACTGGCTGCGCAGTGCAACGTGTTCGTCGAAAACTTCAAGGTCGGCGACATGGCCCGCTATGGGCTCGACTACGCGTCGCTGCGTGGCGCGAACCCCAGGCTCGTCTATTGCAGCGTGACCGGGTTCGGCCAGACCGGGCCGTACCGGGAGCGCGCCGGCTACGACTACGCGATCCAGGGCATGGGCGGCCTGATGAGCATCACCGGCGAGCGCGACGACATCGGTGGCGGCCCGCAGAAAGTCGGTGTGGCCGTGGCCGACCTGTTCACCGGGATGTACGCGACGGTCGCCATCCTCGCGGCGCTGCGCCATGCGGAGAAGACCGGCGAAGGCCAGCACGTCGACATGGCGCTGCTCGACACGCAGGTCGCGATGCTGGCCAACCTGGGCGCCAACTACCTGGTCAGCGGCAAGGTGCCTGGCCGCGCCGGCAATGCGCACCAGAACATCGTGCCCTACCAGGTGTTCGAGGTGGCGCCCGGTGCTGGCGGCCAGAAGGATCACCTGATCCTGGCGGTGGGCAACGACAGCCAGTACGCGAAGTTCTGCCAGGTCGCGGGCCGGCCGGAGCTGGCAAGCGATGCGCGCTTCAGCAAGAACCAGGACCGCGTGCGCAGCCGCGATGTGCTCGTGCCCATGCTGGAAGCCGTCATGCTCACGCGCACCAAAGCCGACTGGCTGGCCGCGCTGGAGGCGGCCAAGGTACCCTGCGGCGCGATCAACAACCTCGCCGAGGTGTTTGCCGATCCGCATGTGGCGGAGCGCGGCATGGTGACGCCGTGGAATCATCCGTTCCGGCCGGACTTGCAGCTGGTGTCCAGTCCGATCAAGTTGAGCGCCACCCCAGTGCGCACGGACTTGCCGCCGCCACTGCTGGGACAGCACACGGAAGAAGTGCTGCGCGAGCTGCTTCGGTGCGATGATGACCGTGTGCGGCAACTGCGAAACGGCAAGGTGATCTGAAATGGCCCAATTCGTCCTGGTTCATGGCGCATGGCATGGCGGCTGGTGCTGGCGTGACGTGGTGCAGCAGCTCACGGCGGCGGGCCACCGCGTCTACGCGCCGACGCTCACAGGCCTCGGCGAGCGTGCGCACCTCATGTCGCCCGCGATCACGCTGGAGACGCACATTGCGGACGTACGAGGCGTCATCGAGATGGAGGAGCTCGACGACGTGGTGCTGGCCGTGCATTCGTATGCCGGCATGATCGGAACGGCCATCGCCGACCGGTTGCCGCAACGCTTGCGCCACCTGGTCTATGTGGACGCGGTCGTGCCGAAACGCGGCGAGAGCTGGAGCAGCACACACGCCAGTGCCACACGTGAAGCGCGGCTGGCGGCGGCGCAGGCGTCCCCCGACTACAGCTTTCCGCCGCCCGATCCGACGGTGTACGGCCTGAAGGACTCTCAGCGCCAATGGGCCATGCGCCGGCAGACTCCGCATCCCGGCCACACCTACCAGGCGCCATTGGACTTCGACCCTGCGCGGGTCGCGGCCGTGCCGCGCACTTTCGTGAGCTGCACCCAGCCCGCGCTGGCCACGATCGATGCGATCAGGCCGCGGGTTGTCGATCCCGGCTTCTGGGACGGCGCCTGGCTCGGCGGTGGGGGCTCACGCTTCGTGGAGCTGCCAACCGGACACGATCCCATGATCAGCCTGCCGGTGCTGTTGACGCGCATCCTGCTGGATTGCCTCGCCCCGGTGGAAGGCCGCAGCTGAGCGCGGAAACGGCCGAAGGCCTAAAATCCAGCCATTCCATGGGAACAGCTGTTCGATGAAGAAAATCTTGTTGGGTGCCGCCATTGCGGCTGTGGTTGCCGCCGCGGGTGCGGCGCTCGTGCTGGGCACGGGTGCTTCCGCAGCCCCGCAGTCCACGTTCGTGCTGCTGGATGGGTCGAGCAAGACGACGGCCGATCTCAAGGGCCGCGTGACGCTGGTCAACTTCTGGGCCACGAGCTGCACGACCTGCGTGGCGGAGATGCCCAGGATCGTGGCCACCTACGACAAGTACCAGGCCAGAGGCTTCGACACGATGGCCGTGGCCATGAGCTACGACCCGCCCAGCTACGTCGTCAACTACGCACAGACACGCAAGCTCCCGTTCAAGGTCGCGATCGACAACACAGGTGTCGTGGCCAAGGCGTGGGGCGACGTGCAGCTGACGCCCACGACCTATGTGGTGAACAAGCGCGGGGAGATCGTCAAGCGCTATGTGGGCGAACCGAATTTCGCCGAGCTGCACCAGCTGATCGAGAAGCTACTGTCGGAGACGTGAGATGCGTGGGCCACCGCGGAACCGGCTTCGCCGGGCCGCTGGTGGCGCCCCCTTGAGGGGGAGAGGGCAACGCCCGAGGGGGCATCGCCGCAGGCGCTTCGGGGGTGGTCTTAGTCCTTGCGGAACGCGTCGTGGCAGGCCTTGCAGGTGTTGGCGGTGGAGCCGAAGGCCACCTTCAGGTTGTCCAGGCTGTTGGTCTTGGCCGCTGCGAGCAGCTTGCCGGTTTCGCCGACGAGCTTTTCGTTGTGCTCCTTGAACTTGGCCTGCTCGCTCCAGATTTCCGCCTTGGCACGGGTCGGCGTCACCTTGTCGGTGCCAGGGCCGAAGCCTGCCCACGGGAGCCTGGCCATTTCGGCGACGATCTCCGCGTTTTCTGTGGCGGCCTTCGCGTCAAAGGGCACGCGGCCATTCGCCATGGCACCGATGCGGCCGAAGTGCTGGGCCATCACGAACAGCGCGCCCTGGCGGTACTTGACGGCGTCTTCAGGCTTGGCGAACTGGGCCGAAGCCGGGGAGGCCAGCGTCAGGGCGGCAGCGGCGAGGGCGAGCGAGGCGGCAATTTTCATGAGTTTCTTCTCCGAGGTTGTCAAAAGTTTTGCAGGGGCAACTCCTGCTGAGTGGAGTTTGCGGGAAAAGTTCTCGCGGAACTTGCGGTACAGGGAATCTACTAATCCCCATCCACACGGCCGAGTGCGGCCCGGACCCGAGGAAAATTCAACAATCCATCCGGAGGAAATTCTTATGTCGAACAAGGTTAGGGTGTGGGACCTGCCCACACGCCTCTTTCACTGGGCGCTGGTCGCCTGCATCCTGGCGTCGCTCATCTCGGGCTACCGCGGCGGCGACGCAATGGTGTGGCATGCGCGGATCGGCTACACGGTGTTGACCCTGCTGCTGTTTCGCATCGTCTGGGGCTTCGTGGGCGGGCGCTGGTCGCGCTTCGCTTCGTTCCTCTATTCGCCGGGCAGCGTCGTCAATTATTTGCGCGGCAAGGCGCACCCGGACCACCTTGTCGGCCACAACCCGCTGGGCGCCGGCTCGGTGTTCGCCATGCTGGCTTTCCTGTTGGCGCAGTTGGCCACCGGGCTGATCGGGGATGACGAAATTGCTTTCACCGGGCCATTCAACAAGTTCGTCGAAACCAGCAAGGGCCTCGCGGCCACTTGGTACCACAAGCGGATCGGGCAGTGGGTGATCCTGGGCCTCGTGGTGCTGCACATTGTCGCGGTTCTCTACTACCTCTGGAAGAAGAACGACAACCTCATCAAGCCGATGCTGCACGGGGACAAGCAGCTCGGCAGCACCGCGGCGCCCTCGCGCGACGACGCCGCTTCGCGATTTGCGGCGCTGTTCGTCTTTGGCCTTTGTGCCGGTGCCATCACCTGGCTGGTGAAACTGGGCGGTTGAGGCGGGCCCGGCCCGGCGTGCGCGCGGTTTCGCAAGGCGCTAAACTGGCGGGCCCCAAAGCTCTATCCATTGGCGTGCAACCGCAACAGCTTCCCCAGGTCCAGCTCGTCACGCCGGACACGCCTCAAGCGCTCGACACGCTGCGCGACATCTTCAAGGAGTACGCGCGCGGCCTGGGTGTGGACTTGTGCTTCCAGCAATTCGACGAAGAGCTCGCCACGTTGCCGGGCGACTATGCGCCGCCGCAAGGTGCGCTTTTCCTCGCCTTGGTCGACGGCCAGCCTGCCGGGAGCTGCGCGCTACGGCCGATAGAAGACACCGACTACCCCAATGCCGCGGAGATGAAGCGCCTTTACGTGCGTGACGCTTTCCGTGGCCTGGGCCTGGGCCGCCAGTTGGTCGAGGCTACGCTGGACGCCGCACGCCAGGCGGGATACGCCTGCGTGCTGCTGGACACCCTCGACGACATGGAGGCAGCGCGCGCGCTGTACGAGGACCTGGGCTTCGAGGACATCCCGCCCTACTATCACAACCCGATTCCGGGCGCGCACTACTTGAAAGCCGATCTTTAACCTTTGGCTTGCGCCAACAAGGTCGCGGCGTCGCTCACTTCGAACTTGCCCGGCGCTTCGACGTTCAGCGAAGCGACCTTGCCGTCTTTGACCAGCATCGAGTAGCGCGCGCTGCGCACGCCCATGCCCTTGGACGTAAGGTCCAGCGTCAGGCCGGCGGCCTTGGCGAAGTCGCCGCTGCCGTCGCCGAGCATGCGGACCTTGTCGCCCGTCTTCTGGTCGCGCGCCCAGGCGCCCATGACGAAAGCGTCGTTGACGGAGAGGCACCAGATCTCATCGACACCGGCCTTCTTGAACTCGTCGGCGCTCGTCACGAATCCGGGCACATGCTTGGCGGAACAGGTGGGCGTGAAGGCGCCCGGCAGCGCGAACACGGCGATGGTCTTGCCGGCGGCGGCGTCTTGAACCTTCACAGGGTTCGGGCCGATGCTGCAGCCGTTGCCTTCAACCTCGGAATATTCCTGCAGGGTGACGTCCGGGAGAGCGTCTCCGACCTTGATCATGATGGGTGCCTTTCTATGTCGACAAAAAAGAAACGGCCCACATTGTGAGCCGTTTTGCGGGGGTCTGCAGCGCGTGAGCGATCAGACTTCGATGGCCTTCTCGACCAGGCGGGTCGCAACCCAGTTCTTGGTCTTGGAGATCGGGCGGCTTTCGGTGATCTCGATCACGTCGCCAGTGTGGTACTCGCCCTTTTCGTCATGGGCGTGGTACTTGCTCGACTTGGCAACGATCTTGCCGTAGAGCTCGTGCTTCACACGGCGCTCCACCAGGACCGTCACGGTCTTGGCGCGCTTGTCGCTCACGACCTTGCCGATCAGGGTGCGCTTGAGGGATGTTTTGGCTTCCGTCATGGTGCTTGTCCTTACTTGGCGGTCTTGGCGGACTCAGCCTGCTTCTGGGCCAGGATGGTCTTCGCGCGGGCGATGTCGCGGCGCGTGATACGCAGCGTGCCGGTGTTGGTCAATTGTTGCGTCGCCTTCTGCATGCGCAGGCCGAAGTGGGCCTTCTGCAGGGATTTGACTTCGGCTTCGAGGCCGGCAACGTCTTTTTTGCGCAGTTCAGTAGTTTTCATTTTTCATCACTCCTGAATTACGCGCCGATCATGCGGCTGACGAAGGTCGTGCGCAGCGGCAGCTTGGCGGCTGCCAGGCGGAACGCTTCGCGGGCGAGCTCTTCGCTCACGCCGACGATCTCGAACACGACCTTGCCCGGCTGGATTTCGGCCACGTAGTACTCGGGGTTGCCCTTGCCGTTACCCATCCGCACTTCAGCGGGCTTGGTGGAGATCGGCTTGTCGGGGAACACACGGATCCAGATGCGGCCACCACGCTTCACGTGGCGGGAAATCGCGCGGCGCGCGGCTTCGATCTGGCGGGCCGTCAGGCGGCCACGGTCCGTGCACTTCAGGCCGAAGTCACCGAATGCCACCGAGTTGCCCCGGGTGGCGATGCCGGTGTTACGGCCCTTCTGCTCTTTGCGGTATTTGCGGCGAGCGGGTTGCAGCATGTTTACTCTCCTTTACCGTCAGCGGGCGTGGTGCCTGCCGGCGCTGCCTTGCGGACGCGCTTAACGGTAGATTTCGGTGCATCGGCACCTGTCGTTGCTTCGGCGGGTTTGTCGCTGCCATCGGCGGGAGCGACGTTGCCAGCACCAGCTGCGGGGCGGCGGGGGGCGGGACCACGGCGGTCACCGGTCGGGCGGTCGCCCGGGCGGCCATCGCGGCGGGGGCCACGCGGACGGCGCTCTTCCTCGGCACGGGGCTCGACGATCGCCGGCAAATCATTGCGGCCGAGCGTGTCGCCCTTGTAGACCCAGACCTTGACGCCGATGACGCCGTAGGTGGTCTTGGCTTCGGAGAAACCGTAGTCGATGTCGGCGCGCAGCGTATGAAGCGGCACGCGGCCTTCGCGGTACCACTCGGTGCGCGCGATCTCGATGCCGTTCAGGCGGCCGGCGGACATGATCTTGATGCCCTGGGCGCCCAGGCGCATCGCGTTCTGCATGGCGCGCTTCATCGCGCGGCGGAACATGATGCGCTTTTCGAGCTGCTGGGTGATCGAGTCGGCGATCAGCTGGGCATCGATTTCGGGCTTGCGCACTTCCTCGATGTTCACTGCCACCGGCACGCCCAGGCGCTTGCCGAGTTCTTTTTTGAGCGCTTCGATGTCTTCGCCCTTCTTGCCGATCACCACGCCCGGGCGAGCCGAGTAGATGGTGATGCGGGCGCTCTTGGCGGGGCGCTCGATGAGGACGCGCGAAACCGCGGCGTTCTTCAGCTTGCCCTTCAGGTACTCGCGCACCTTGATGTCTTCGGCCAGCATGCCGGCGAAGTCACGGTTGTTCGCGTACCAACGGCTGGCCCAGTTGCGGCTGACCGAAAGACGGAAGCCGGTAGGATGGATTTTTTGTCCCATGGTGTCCTGAGCCTTTAGTTGCCAACGGTCAAGTACACGTGGCACGTGGGCTTGACGATGCGATTGCCGCGGCCTTTGGCGCGCGCGGTGAAGCGCTTGAGCGAAGCGCCCTGCTCGACGTAGATGGTCTTGACCTTCAGCTCGTCGATGTCGGCGCCGTCGTTGTGTTCGGCGTTGGCGATGGCGGACTCCAGGACCTTCTTGACGATTCCCGCAGCTTTTTTCTGCGTGAAGTTCAGGATGTTCAGGGCTTGGTCCACTTTCTTGCCACGGATCAGGTCGGCGACCAGACGGCCCTTGTCGACCGAGAGGCGCACACCGCGGAGGACTGCACGTGTTTCAGACATGGTTCACCTTCACTTCTTCTGGACTTTTTTGTCCGCCGGGTGACCCTTGAAGGTGCGCGTCAGGGCGAATTCGCCGAGCTTGTGGCCCACCATCTGGTCGGTGATGTAGACAGGGACGTGCTGCTTGCCGTTGTGCACGGCGATCGTCAGACCGATGAACTCGGGCAGGATCATGGAGCGGCGCGACCAGGTCTTGATCGGTTTCTTGTCCTTCGTGGTCACGGCCTTGTCGGCCTTGGCCACCAGGTGGTGGTCAACGAAAGGACCTTTTTTGAGTGAGCGAGTCATTCGTTAACCCCTTACTTCTTGCGACGCGACACGATCATGACCTGCGTGCGCTTGTTGTTACGGGTACGGTAACCCTTGGTCAGATTGCCCCACGGATCGACGGGGTGACGGCCTTCGCCGGTCTTGCCTTCGCCGCCACCGTGCGGGTGGTCAACCGGGTTCATCACCACACCGCGAACGGTCGGACGGATACCCATGTGGCGCTTCACGCCGGCCTTGCCCAACTGGCGCAGGCTGTGCTCTTCGTTGGCCACTTCGCCAATGGTCGCGCGGCATTCGATGTGGATCTTGCGAACCTCACCGGAGCGCATGCGCACCTGGGCGTACGTGCCTTCGCGAGCCAGCAGCGTCGCGGAGGTACCGGCCGAACGGGCGATCTGGGCACCGGCACCGGGCTTGAGCTCGATGCAGTGGATCGTCGAGCCCACCGGGATGTTGCGAACCGGCAGCGTGTTGCCGGCACGGATCGGGGCTTCCGAACCGCTCAGCAGCACCGAGCCGACTTCCAGGCCGCGCGGGGCGATGATGTAGCGGCGCTCACCGTCGGCGTAGCACACCAGTGCCAGGTGGGCGGTGCGGTTCGGGTCGTACTCGATGCGTTCGACCTTGGCCGGGATGCCGTCCTTGTTGCGAACGAAGTCGACAACGCGGTAGTGGTGCTTGTGCCCACCGCCCTTGTGGCGGGTGGTGATGTGGCCGTTGTTGTTGCGGCCGGACTTCTGGAACTGGGGCTCCAGCAGCGGCGCGTACGGTTCACCCTTGTGGAGGTGATCCCGCGAGATCTTCACCATGCCGCGATGGCCTGGTGAAGTCGGTTTCATTTTGATGACTGCCATAGTCTTACGCGCTTACGCGGCCTCCCCGTTCAGGTTCAGCTCTTGACCGGGCTTGAGCATCACGTAGGCCTTGCGAACGTTGTCGCGGCGACCCACCGAGCGGCCGAAGCGCTTGGTCTTGCCTTTGGTGTTGACCACCGAGACGCCCTTGACCTCGACCTTGAACATCAGTTCAACGGCCGCCTTGATCTCGGGCTTGGTGGCGTCCTGCAGCACCTTGAAAGTCACTGCGTTGGTCTTGTCGGCCACGTGCGTGGCCTTTTCGGAAACGATCGGAGCGATCAGAACCTTCATCAGGCGGCCTTCGTCGAACTTGGCGCGCGATGCGGGAGTGGGATTGACGCGGCTCATGCGAACATCTCCTTGAGCTTGTCCATGGCGCCCTTGGTGACGAGCACCTTCTTGTAATGCACCAGCGACAGCGGATCGGCGTAACGCGGCTCGACGACGAGCACGTTCACCAGGTTGCGCGAGGCCAAGTACAGGTTCTCGTCCACTTCCTCGGCGATCACCAGGACCGAAGCCCCGAGGTTCATGGCCTTGAAACGGGCGGCCAGCTGCTTGGTCTTGGGCGAATCCACCTTCATGGACTCGACCACGGCCAGCCGGCCTTCGCGGGCCAGCTGCGAGAAGATGGCGGCCATACCAGCGCGGTACATCTTCTTGTTGATCTTCTGGGTGAAGTTTTCGTCCGGCATGTTCGGGAAAATCCGGCCGCCCCCGCGCCACAGCGGCGAGGAAGTCATACCGGCACGGGCGCGGCCCGTTCCCTTTTGCTTGAACGGCTTCTTGGTCGAGTGCCGGACTTGTTCGCGGTCCTTCTGGGCGCGCGTGCCCTGGCGGGCATTGGCCTGGAAGGCGACGACGATCTGGTGCACCAGGTCTTCGTTGTATTCACGGCCGAACACGGTCTCGGGCGCGTCGTACTTCGACGCCGCCTGGCCTTGTTCGTTCAGGAGTTCGAGTTGCATGTTACTTCGCTCCCTTCGCAGCGGAAGACTTGTCAGCCCCTGCGGTAGCGGGCTTGGCCTTCACGGCCGGGCGGACGGTGACGAAGCCGCCCTTGGAGCCGGGAACGGCGCCGCGGATCAGCAGCAGGCCACGGGCCTCGTCGATGCGGATGACGTCCAGGTTCTGGGTGGTGACGGTGTCGTCGCCCAGGTGGCCCGTCATGCGCTTGCCGGGGAACACACGGCCGGGATCCTGCGCCATGCCGATCGAGCCGGGCACGTTGTGCGAACGGCTGTTGCCGTGCGACGCGCGCTGCGAGCTCATGTGGTGGCGCTTGATGGTGCCGGCGAAGCCCTTGCCGATGGTCGTGCCCTGCACGTCCACCTTCTGGCCGACGGTGAAGATGTCGGCGGCAGGCACGGTGGCGCCAGCTGCGTACTTGGCAGCGGTATCGGCGGTGACGCGGAATTCCTGGATGATTTCACCGGCCTCCACGCTTGCCTTGGCAAGGTGGCCGGCTTGCGGCTTGGTCACACGCGAAGCTTTGCGCGAACCGAACGTGACCTGCAGGGCCACGTAGCCGTCGTTCTCTTCAGATTTGACCTGGGTCACACGGTTGTTCGACACATCCACCACCGTGACAGGAACTGCATCCCCATCATCGGTGAACAGGCGCATCATGCCCACCTTGCGGCCCAGCAACCCGAGGGAGTTGCTCAGACTCATTTTTTGCTCCAAAACTCCCGCCGCAGCCGCTGCAATTGGCTTCTGCGTTTGACACGCCCCTTTTGGGATGAACCCTGAGGGACGCGGCGAAAGAAGGTTGATAAATTCGCCCACTTGGGGCGTCTCATACGCTTCACCCAATTTGGGCGAAGTCGGCGATTATAGCCCGCCCCTGGAAATACTGCAAAGACCCGGCCCCTCCGGCGCGCCTGCCGCCTCAGCTTTTGGAGAATTCATTGCGCCTGACTGCCCTGTTCCTGGCCTTGGCCACCGCCGGCCCGGCCTCTTTTGGCGCGGAATGGACCGGGACTTCCGCCCGGCTCGTCGCCGCCCCCGCCGATCTGCTCGCTTCCTGCCGGGCCGGCATCGCGGCTTCGCGCGACCAGATGGCCCGGGTCAAGTCGGCCCCGCCCCGGGAGGAAGCCGCTCTGGCCGCCTACGACGCGGCCCAGCAGACACTGGGAAGCGCGGGCGCCGTGGGCTACCTTGCCAAGGAAGTGCACCCCGACAAGCCCC
Organism: Ramlibacter sp. WS9; assembly: GCF_003797765.1. Taxonomy (GTDB): domain Bacteria; phylum Pseudomonadota; class Gammaproteobacteria; order Burkholderiales; family Burkholderiaceae_C; genus Ramlibacter. The sequence goes on from NZ_RKMB01000002.1 coordinate 340,299, forward strand.
TGAGAGAAGCAGGAGAAACCTGTGTCCAGGAAGTTTCGGCGGTATCGACCGAATACTCCCTGGACCGCCCGACCTACGAGGCGCTGTCGAAGATCGATCCTGCGGGCCTGGACGCGCCCACCCGCCACTACCTTGAGCGCACGCTGCTGCGCTTCCGCCTCGCGGGCGTCGACCGGGATGACGCCATTCGCGGCCGTGTGCTGCAACTCAACGATGACCTCACCAAGCTGAGCCAGGAATTCAACCGGAACATCCGCGACAGCGTCCTCACGCTCGAAGTGGAGCCTGCGGACCTGGAAGGACTTCCTGCCGACTTCGTGCGAGCGCATCCGCCCGGCGCCAACGGCAAGGTGAAACTCTCCACCGACAGCCCCGACTACGTGCCTTTCATGTCCTATTCGAAGAGCGTGCGGGCGCGGGAGGCATTCTGGAAGCTCTACCGCCTGCGTGCCCACCCGGCCAACCTCGCCACTCTCGACAAGATGCTGGCCAGGCGCCACGAGCTCGCCACGTTGCTGGGATATTCGAACTGGGCCGACTACGTGACGGCCGACAAGATGATCGGCAACGCGGCCCGGGCCGGCGAGTTCATCGACCGGATCTCGAACGCGGCCGCAAAGCGCGCCGAGCGCGATTACGGTGACCTGCTGGCTCGCAAACGCAAGGACGACGCCTCGGCCACACAGGTCCTCCCATGGGAAAGCGGCTACCTGGGCGATCGGATCAAGGCCGAGCAATACGGCGTGGAGTCGCAGCAGGTACGGCCCTACTTCCAGTACGACAACGTGAAGAAGGCGGTGCTCGACATCACCGGACGCATGTTCGGCCTGCGGTATGAGCGCATCGCCGACGCAAAGGTGTGGCACCCGGACGTCGAGACCTACGATGTCTACGACGGCAAGGAGCGGCTGGGGCGCATCCACCTCGACATGCACCCGCGCGTCAGCAAATTCAAGCATTTCGCTCACTTCTCGCTGGCCAAGGGCAAGAAGGGGGTGTCACTGCCCGAGAGCGTGCTGGTGTGCAACTTCCGCCAACCGACGGCCAACGACCCGGGCCTGCTGGAATACGGCGACGTGCGCACGTTTTTCCACGAGTTCGGCCACCTGATCCACGCTGTGGTGGGCGGCCACACGCGTTGGGCGGGCATCTCGGGCGTGGCGACGGAACGTGATTTTGTCGAGGCGCCGTCGCAGATGCTCGAGGAGTGGATGCGCGACGCGAAGACCCTGCAGTCGTTTGCCATCCACTACCAGACGAAGCAACCGATCCCGATGGACCTGGTCGAGCGCCTGCGCAAGGCCGACGAGCTCGGCAGGGGCATGCAGGTGCGCACGCAGATGTCGTATGCGGCCGTCAGCCTGGGGTTGCACAACCGCGATCCCAAGGGGCTGGACACCACCGCTTTCGTCGCGCAGATGACGGAGAAGTACACGCCCTACAAGCACGTGCCCGGCACGTACTTCCACGAAGCCTTCGGCCACCTCGATGGCTACTCGGCGATCTACTACACCTACATGTGGTCGCTCGTCATCGCAAAGGACATGTACAGCGCGTTCAGCGCACAGGGCGACATCATGAACCCGGCGGTCGCGCGCAAATACCGCGATGCCGTGCTCGCGCCGGGCGGCTCCAAGCCGGCGGCCGAGCTCGTGCAGGACTTCCTCGGCCGGCCATACGGCTTCGCGTCCTACCAGCGCTGGCTGGACCAGGACTGAACACGAGCCCCAAAGAAAAACGCCGCGAAGTTCGCGGCGTTTTTCATGGAGAGCTTGAAGCCCTTACTGCAGCTTGATCTCGACGTCCACGCCGGCCGGCAGGTCCAGCTTCATCAGCGCGTCGACGGTCTTGTCCGTCGGGTCGACGATGTCCATCAGGCGCTGGTGCGTGCGGATTTCGAACTGGTCGCGGCTCGACTTGTTGACGTGCGGCGATCGCAGGATGTCGAAACGCTTCATGCGCGTCGGCAGGGGCACGGGGCCCTTGACGATGGCACCGGTGCGCTTGGCGGTGTCGACGATCTCAGCGGCGGACTGGTCGATCAGCTTGTAATCGAAGGCCTTGAGGCGGATGCGGATTTTCTGTTGGGTGGCCATGATTACTCCAGGATCTTTGCGACGACGCCCGAACCCACGGTCTTGCCGCCTTCGCGGATGGCAAAGCGCAGGCCTTCTTGCATGGCGATGGGGTTGATCAGCTTGACGGTGATCGACACGTTGTCGCCGGGCATGACCATTTCCTTGTCCTTGGGCAGCTCGATGGCGCCCGTCACGTCCGTGGTGCGGAAGTAGAACTGGGGACGGTAGTTGTTGAAGAACGGCGTGTGACGGCCACCTTCGTCCTTGCTCAGCACGTACACCTCGGCGGTGAAGTGCGTGTGCGGCTTGATCGAGCCGGGCTTGCACAGCACCTGGCCGCGCTGCACGTCTTCGCGCTTGGTGCCGCGAAGCAGGATACCGACGTTGTCGCCGGCCTGGCCCTGGTCCAGCAGCTTGCGGAACATTTCCACGCCGGTGCAGGTGGTCTTCTGGGTAACGGCAATGCCGACGATCTCGATTTCTTCGCCGACCTTGACGATGCCGCGCTCGATACGGCCGGTCACCACAGTGCCGCGGCCAGAGATGGAGAACACGTCTTCGACAGGCATGAGGAAGGCGCCGTCCACCGCACGCTCGGGCGTGGGGATGTAGCTGTCCATGGCTTCAGCCAGCTTCATGATGGCCTGCTCGCCCAGTTCGCCCTTGTCGCCTTCCAAGGCCAGCTTGGCGCTGCCGTGGATGATGGGGGTGTCGTCGCCGGGGAAGTCGTACTTGGACAGGAGTTCGCGCAGCTCCATCTCGACGAGTTCGAGCAGCTCGGCGTCGTCGACCATGTCGCACTTGTTCAGGAACACCAGGATGTAGGGCACGCCGACCTGGCGGGCCAGCAGGATGTGCTCGCGGGTCTGGGGCATGGGGCCGTCAGCGGCCGAGCACACCAAAATCGCGCCGTCCATCTGGGCAGCGCCGGTGATCATGTTCTTGACGTAGTCGGCGTGGCCGGGGCAGTCGACGTGGGCGTAGTGGCGGTTGGCCGTTTCGTATTCCACGTGGGCGGTGTTGATGGTGATGCCGCGCGCTTTTTCTTCAGGAGCCGCGTCGATCTGGTCGTACGCCTTGGCTTCGCCGCCAAACTTGCTGGCCAGCACCGAGGTGATCGCCGCCGTCAACGTGGTCTTGCCATGGTCCACGTGGCCAATCGTGCCTACGTTGACGTGCGGCTTGGTCCGCTCGAATTTTCCTTTTGCCATTTCAAATCTCCAAAGAGCATGCCCGTGTCGGGTTTAACGTCTGCACTGTGTTGCTGATTCCCCCGCCACGGGCAGCGGGGGGCACACAGTCGCAGACAGCGAAATTACTTGGCTCGTGCGGCCACGATGGCCTCGGCGACGTTACGGGGAGCTTCGCTGTAGTGCTTGAACTCCATCGTGTACGTGGCACGGCCTTGCGACATCGAACGCAGCGTGGTCGAGTAGCCGAACATTTCCGACAGCGGCACTTCGGCCTTGATGGCCTTGCCGCCACCAACCATGTCTTCCATGCCCTGCACCATGCCACGGCGGGACGACAGGTCGCCCATCACGTTGCCGGCGTAGTCTTCAGGCGTCTCGACTTCCACGGCCATCATCGGCTCCAGAATCACGGGGCCGGCCTTCCGGCAGCCTTCCTTGAAACCGAAGATGGCGGCCATCTTGAACGCCAGTTCGTTCGAGTCCACGTCGTGGTACGAACCGAAGTGCAGCGTCACCTTGACGTCGACCACCGGGTAGCCGGCCAGCACGCCTTGCGTGACGGCTTCGTTGATGCCCTTTTCCACCGCGGGGATGAACTCGCGCGGAACCACACCACCCTTGATGGCGTCGACGAACTCAATGCCCTTGCCGGGTTCGTTCGGCTCGATCTTGAGCACGACGTGACCGTACTGGCCCTTGCCGCCGGACTGGCGCACGAACTTGCCTTCAGCGTCTTCGATCGTCTTGCGGATCGTTTCGCGGTAGGCCACCTGCGGCTTGCCGACGTTGGCTTCCACACCGAATTCGCGCTTCATGCGGTCGACGATGATTTCCAGGTGCAGCTCGCCCATGCCGGCGATGATGGTCTGGCCGGATTCTTCGTCCGTGCGCACGCGGAACGACGGGTCTTCCTGGGCCAGGCGGTTCAGGGCGATGCCCATCTTTTCCTGGTCGACCTTGGTCTTGGGCTCCACGGCCTGCGCGATCACGGGCTCGGGGAACACCATGCGCTCGAGCATGACGATGGAAGACGGGTCGCACAGGGTCTCACCCGTGGTGACGTCCTTCAGGCCCACGCAGGCGGCGATGTCACCGGCGCGGATCTCGTCCACTTCCAGGCGGTTGTTGGCGTGCATCTGCACGATACGGCCGATACGCTCCTTCTTGCCACGGATCGGGTTGTAGACGCTGTCACCCTTGGACAGCACGCCCGAGTAGACGCGCACGAATGTGAGCTGGCCCACGAACGGGTCGGTCATCAGCTTGAACGCCAGTGCCGAGAACTTCTCGCTGTCGTCAGCCCTGCGGGTCGTCGGCTTTTCGTCGTCGTCCATGCCCTTGACCGGGGGAATGTCCACCGGCGAGGGCATGAGTTCGATCACGGCGTCCAGCATGCGCTGCACACCCTTGTTCTTGAACGCGGTGCCGCAGAGCATCGGCTGGATTTCGCTGGCGATCGTGCGCGTGCGCAGGCCGAGCGTGATCTCCTCTTCGGTCAGATCACCCTCTTCCAGGTACTTGTTCATCAGCTCTTCGCTGGCTTCGGCCGCGGCTTCGACCATCTTCTCGCGCCATTCCTTGGCCTGCTCGAGGAGCTCGGCCGGGATTTCAGCGTAGTTGAACTTCATGCCCTGAGAGGCTTCGTCCCAGAGGATGGCCTTCATCTTGCGCAGGTCGACCACGCCGGTGAAGTTTTCCTCGGCGCCGATCGGGATCACGATCGGCACGGGGTTGGCCTTCAGGCGCAGCTTCATCTGCTCATAGACCTTGAAGAAGTTCGCACCGGTGCGGTCCATCTTGTTGACGAACGCGAGACGCGGCACCTTGTACTTGTTGGCCTGGCGCCACACGGTTTCCGACTGCGGCTGCACGCCGCCCACGGCGCAGTACACCATGCAGGCGCCGTCCAGCACGCGCATGGAACGCTCCACCTCGATGGTGAAGTCCACGTGGCCGGGGGTGTCGATGATGTTGATGCGGTGCTCGGGGAACGACAGGTCCATGCCCTTCCAGAAGCAGGTGGTGGCAGCGGACGTGATCGTGATGCCACGTTCCTGCTCCTGCTCCATCCAGTCCATGGTCGCGGCGCCATCGTGCACTTCGCCGATCTTGTGATTCACACCGGTATAGAACAGGATGCGCTCGGTGGTCGTGGTCTTGCCGGCGTCGATGTGAGCCGAAATACCAATGTTGCGATAGCGCTCGATGGGCGTCTTGCGGGCCATGATGATCTTTCGTTGAAAAGGGCACAGGCCCGCTCGTGGCGGGCCCGTATTCCAGGATATGGGGACGGTTCTTAGAAGCGGAAGTGGCTGAAGGCCTTGTTCGCCTCGGCCATGCGGTGCACTTCGTCACGCTTCTTCATGGCGCCGCCACGGCCTTCCGTGGCTTCCATCAGCTCGTTGGCCAGGCGCATGGCCATGGACTTCTCGCCGCGCTTCTTGGCGGCTTCCTTCAGCCAGCGCATCGCCAGGGCCAGGCGGCGCACCGGGCGCACTTCAACCGGCACCTGGTAGTTGGCACCGCCGACGCGGCGGGACTTCACTTCGACCATGGGCTTGACGTTGTTGATCGCCATGGTGAAGGCTTCGACCGGGTCCTTGCCCGGGTTCTTCTTCTCGATCTGCTCCAGAGCGCCGTAAATGATGCGCTCGGCGATCGCCTTCTTGCCGCCTTGCATGATGACGTTCATGAACTTGGCGAGCTCGACATTGCCGTACTTGGGATCCGGCAGGATTTCACGTTTAGGGACTTCGCGACGACGTGGCATGGTTTCACCTCTTAATTTGCTTCAGCTGGCTTTTCCCTTTCGGGGGCCTAGAAAGCCATCAGGCCTTCGCTTACTCGACCCACGCGGACAATTCCGCGCTTCGGGTCACTACGCTCAAACAGCCTGCCAGGGCTGATTGGGCACCGACAAAACTACCAAATACTTCTTCGGGCCAAAGCCGTTAGGCTTTCTTCGGCCTCTTCGCGCCGTACTTGGAGCGGGACTGCTTGCGATCCTTCACGCCCTGCAGGTCCAGCGAACCGCGCACGATGTGGTAACGCACACCGGGCAAGTCCTTGACACGACCGCCGCGAACCAGCACCACGCTGTGTTCCTGCAGGTTGTGGCCTTCGCCGCCGATGTAGGAAATGACTTCGAAGCCGTTGGTCAGGCGGACCTTGGCGACCTTACGAAGGGCCGAGTTCGGCTTCTTCGGCGTCGTGGTGTACACGCGAGTGCACACGCCCCGGCGCTGGGGGCTGTTCTGCATCGCGGGGCTCTTGGATTTGGTCTTTTCGACCTCCCGCCCCTGACGCACGAGTTGATTGATGGTTGGCATTGAACGTCCCTAAACGTCGTGAAATTGAAAAACCGAAAGGAAAGCTTCTCCCACCCCAAATTGCGGGAAAGCCCTCGAGTATATCGCGACTCGCGAAATTGCTCAAATTGCGATCGAGGCACAGAGGTTTTGGATCCCCGCCTTCGCGGGGATGACGCCGCCCGCCGGCTCTGCCGGCTTCGGCGGCGTCACTTGATCCAAAGGCGCACTGCATCCCACGCACGGCTGAGCACACCCGCCTGCTCCACCGCCTCCAGCGCCACGAGCGGGACGTCGAGCAAAGGCTGGTCGCCAACGCTCACCTTCAGCGTCCCCACGGACTGGCCTTTGGTCAGCGGCGCGATCAATGGATCGGGGCGCGCGACCTGTGTCTTGATCTTGGTGGCCGAGCCGGCCGGCACGGCAACCACCACTGCCTGCGGACGGCCGAGCTTGGCCGTCTTCTGGGTCCCCTTCCAGACTTGCGGCTCGACCACGGGCTGGTTCGCGTCGAAGAGCTTGATGCCCTCGTAGGCCGTGTAGCCCCAGTTGAGCAGCTTCTGGGCCTCGTTGGCGCGCGCGTTTTCGCTGGTGGCGCCGAGAATGATCGCGAGCAGCCGCCGGCCGCCGACATTGGGGAAGTCACGCTTGGCCGTGGCGATGAGGCAGTAGCCGGCCGCGTCGGTGTGGCCGGTCTTCAGGCCGTCCACCGTCGGGTCGCGGAACAGCAGCATGTTCCGGTTGGTGTCGTTGGACGTCGGCGTCCCCTCGTAGCGGTACTTCTTGATGGCGTAGTAGTGCATGTACTCGGGGAAGTCCTGCATCAGCCGCGTCGCGAGGATGCTGAGGTCGCGCGCGGTCGTGGAATGGCCCGTCACCGTCAGGCCCTCAGGATTGCGGTACGAAGTGGCCTTCATGCCCAGCGCTTTCGCCTGCTCGTTCATGAGCTGCACGAACCGCTCGGCCGTGCCGCCCACGCCCTCGGCCAAAGCCATGGTCGCGTCGTTGCCCGACTGGACGATCATCCCCTTGATCAGGTCGTCCACGGGCACCTGCATGCTGGGGTCGATGAACATTCGCGACCCCGGCATCTTCCAGGCCCGTGGGCTGACCGGCAGGGTCTGCTTCAGGTCCAGCTTCTTGCTGCGCAGCGCGTCGAACACCAGGTACTGCGTCATCAGCTTGGTGAGCGATGCGGGCTCCACCGGCGTGTCGATGTCGCGCGCCGCCAGCAGCTGGTTGGCGGACATGTCGAGCAGCAGGTAGCTGCGCGCGGCGATCTCCGGTGGCTGCGGCACCTGCGCCAAGGCGCCAAAGCACAGCAGGAAAAGGAAAGGCGCCATGAGCGCCCGGATTGTTTTTTGCATGGGGACGGAAACTTCAGGATCGAAGGTGCCGCAGCACCAGATTTTTGAGGAGAGGCAATTGTCCGTGAAAGAAATGGCCACCCCCGGGAACCACCGTAACGGGAAGTGACTGCGGCCGTGCCCAGTCCATCACGCTGGACAGGGCCACGGTGTCGTCCTCCTCGCCATGAATCACCAAGGTCAGGTCATGCGCCTCTGGGGGCAATGTCGCAACCTCGAAACGCGACGCGGCGGTGCCCACCAGCACGATCTTTTCCATGGGGCGCGAGGGCCACAAGGCTTCGATGACGCGCGTGGCGACGAAAGAGCCGAACGAGAAGCCCGCCAATGCCAGCGGCCCGTCCGCGGCCTCGGCGGCGATCACGGCAAGCATGTCGCTGGTTTCGCCGCGGCCTTCGTCGTGAACACCTTCGGTGACTCCGACGCCGCGAAAGTTGAAGCGCACCGCGGCCCAGCCCGATTGCACGAAAGCGCGCGCCAGCGTCTGTACCACCTTGTTGTCCATCGTGCCGGCGAAAAGCGGGTGCGGATGCGCAATGACGGCCGTGCCGCGCAGCGTCTCCCCCGCCGCGGGCTCGTCGCGCAGCAGCTCGATCACACCGGCCGGGCCGGCCATCTGGAAACGCCGGGTCCGGGAGTTCATCGGCCCAGGTGGGGCGGCGTCAGCAGCCGCTCCACGACGCGCCCGTTCTTGAGGTGCGACTCGACGATCTCGTCGATGTCATGCTGGTCCACATAGGTGTACCAGACGGCTTCCGGGTAGACCACGGCCACGGGGCCGGCAGCGCATCGGTTCATGCAGCCGGCCTGGTTGACACGCACTTGCCCAGGCGCTGAGAGTCCGAGCGATTTGACCTGCGCCTTGCAGCGGTCATAGGCCTCCTTGGCATGGTGCTCCGCGCACGACGCCTCGTTGTCGCGCTGGTTGAGGCAAAAGAAGATGTGGCGCTCGTAATACGAGTTCTGGGGGGCGTCGCTCATACGTCCATTCTATTTTGCGCGTCGCTGCGCGAGACGCGCACCAGCACATACGCCAGCGCCGCATAAGGCCACAGCCATCCCAGCCACTGGGCCAAGCCATTGAAACGGATGAAGCGGCCCTGCTCCCAGGTCTGCAGCGTCTGGGCGAAATACGCGCTCGCGGGTGCCTGGTTGAGCAGGCTCAGGTGTACGACCAAGGCCAGCAGCACCAGGGCGGCACACGCCCGGGCCGGAGCGGGCAGCAGCGCAACGGCGACGGCCAGGCCCACCCCCAGTCCGACCCACACCGGCAGGTTCAGCCAGGCCCAGGCATGCGTGGGACCCCAGCTCAACGCCGCGGACAGGGCCGTGGCCCCGACGCCAACGCCGATCGCCGCGACCGCGAACAACGCGCGGTGGCCGATCGAGCGGATGACGGAAAAACCGAGCAGGCATGGGATGAGCGCGCCCAGGGCCACGCACAGCAGCTCGGTGCCCGGCACCAGCGGCTGCAATTCGACATCGCGCACCGGCAACCATTCCAGAAAAGGCGTATCCAGCAGCCAGTCTGCCAATGCCCCTTCCACTCGCTCGAACACCTGGCCCAACCCCAGGGGTACCGAGGCAGGGAACAAGAGCGCGAATGGCCACAACGCCAGCAGGACCAGCGCACCGCGCGATTCGTCCATGAACCACCGCACCCGGAACCGGCTCCAGCGGTCGATGGCGCCGGCCAGCTCCAGGCCGCCGGCCAAGACCGCGCCCAGCAGGGTCCCGCCGACATTCAGAGCGAAGTCGACGTTAGAGGGAACCCTTGCGGGCAAATACGTCTGCAGCGCTTCCATGCACAGCGACAACGCAGCGCCGGTGAGCACGGCCACCACGATGGCGGCGCTGTTGGCCCGTGGCCCGCCCCTTCCGCCGCCGCGCCGCAGAAAGCTGAGCGCGAGCAAGAATCCCAGCGGCACGTAGCCCGCGACGTTCGCCGCCACGTCGAAGCCCGTCCAGTACTTGGGCAACGGACTCCAGAAGAACTCCCAGGGCGCGATGCCCTGATCGCGCCAGCCCGAAAACGGGTACAGGCTGGCGTAGACGATCAGCGCAACGTAGGCTTGGGACAGGGGCCAGGCAGATGTCTTGTGCATCCCGCCGGGCCTCAAAACGGTTTGACGACAACCAGCACGACAATGGCCACCATCAGCAGCACGGGCGCTTCGTTGAACCACCGGTACCACCTATGGCTGCGCCGGTCGCGACCGGCCTCGAACCCGCGAAGCAGCACGGCACACATGCCGTGATACGCGATGGCGAGCAGCACGAAGGCGAGCTTTGCCGACAGCCAGTGCTGGCCTTTGCCGATGCCGTATCCGAGCCACAGCCAAAGGCCCAGGCCCAGTGCCGGCACGGCCAGGAAGGTGGAAAACCGCAGCAGCTTGCGCGCCATCAACAGCAGCCGCTCTCGCTCGGCCTGCGACCCCGGAGCCACCATCGCCAGGTTCACGAAGATGCGCGGGAGATAGAAAAGCCCTGCAAACCAGCTTGCGATGAAGACGATGTGGAAGGACTTGACCCAGAGCATGGCTGCCAGTGTAGGGACAAAAAATCCGCGCAAAAAAACCGGCCAAAATCCGCGCAAAAAAAACCCCGGCCAAAAGCCGGGGTGGGAAGCCTTTTTGCTGTCACACATTAAGGCACCCGCTCAGGGAGGAAAAGCGGGGAGCGGCGAACCGCCCATGCGTAATTTAACAAACCGCCCGCCCGTATTCAAGGGCGTAGTACCGCATTTACCGTCTAAGTGCGGCATGTCATACAAATCATCTACGTGAACACACCTATAGTCACCGCATTGCGAAACGCGATGTCAGCGCCTTGGCGGGGCGGCAGGCGCATCGCCGGCCCGCCGCGCGAATAGAGGACAATTTCTTTCATGACCCTCCACGCCCCTTACCCGCAAGGCCGCCCGCGACGGCTGCGCCGTGACGAATTCACGCGCAACCTGGTGCGCGAAAACAACTTGACCGCGCACGACCTGATCTATCCCGTGTTCGTGCTGGACGGCAAGCAGCGTCGTGAAGCGGTTTCGTCGATGCCCGGCGTCGAGCGCATGAGCCTGGACCTGTTGCTGCCGGTCGCGGAGCAATGCGTCGCGCTCGGCATCCCTGTGATGGCGCTATTTCCCGCCATCGACCCGAGCTTGAAGACCCCTGACGGCCGTGAGGCCTTCAATACGCAGGGCCTGGTGCCACGTGCGGTACGCGAACTCAAGAAGCATTTCCCCGGCCTGGGCGTGATGACCGACGTGGCGCTCGACCCGTTCACCAGCCACGGCCAGGACGGGCTGCTGGACGAGACCGGCTACATCCTCAATGACGAGACCGTCGAAGTGCTGGTGCAGCAAGCCCTGGTGCAGGCCGAGGCCGGCGTCGATATCGTCGCGCCGAGCGACATGATGGACGGCAGGATCGGCGCGATCCGCTCGGGGCTGGAATCGAAGGGGCTCATCCATACGCGCATCATGGCCTACAGCGCCAAGTACGCCAGCGCCTTCTACGGCCCGTTCCGCGATGCGGTCCAGTCCGCCACCAACCTGGGCAAGAGCAACAAGAAGGTCTATCAGATGGACCCGGGCAACAGCGACGAGGCATTGCGCGAGGTCGCCATGGACATCGCCGAGGGCGCCGACATGGTGATGGTCAAACCGGGGATGCCCTACCTGGACGTGGTGCGGCGCGTGAAAGACGAATTCCGCGTCCCCACCTTCGCCTACCAGGTGAGCGGCGAGTACGCGATGCTCAAGGCGGCCGCGCAAAACGGCTGGCTCGACCACGACGCCGTGATGATGGAAAGCCTGCTCGCCTTCAAGCGCGCCGGTGCGGACGGTGTGCTGACCTACTTCGCGCTGGATGCCGCGAAGCTGCTGCGGCGCTGATGGAACCGCGCATGCACATCGTCGAGTTCGCATCCGGCACCCTGCGATTCCTGGAGAAAGTCCCGGCCAGCGCGCCGGCCAACGGATTCATCTGGATCTACCTCGAGCGCGAGTCGCTGGAGCAGGAGATCGGCGCCGTGCAGCAGGCCGCGCAGAGCCTGGGCGGCTCGGCCCTGCTGGACCTGCACGTGAAGGACCTGGCCAACCGAGCCCACCCCTCGCATTACGACTACACCTCGGTGTACGACCTGGTGATCTTCCGCCGCCTGGCAACCGAAGCGGAGGTGCGCGCCGAAACACCGCAGCCACCTCCGCCACCCGAAGGCCCCCTCGCAGCATTCGAGGGCATACGCACGCGCGCGGTGGGCTTCGCCGTGTTCGACCGGCTGCTCATCACCGTGCACCCCGCCGGCTGCTTTGCGGCCAACACCTTCATCCAGCGCTTCCTGGCGGACGCCGTACAAACCGAAGGGCTCTCGGCTGCGGCGCGCAGCCGCCTGCCCACCGGGTCGTCCGACCTCATGCTGCGCATGCTCAACCTCATGGTCGACAGCTACCTCGACCTACGCAAGGAACTGAGCACCGGCCTCGAACAGTGGCAACAATTGCTTCTCGCGCCGCGCTCGCGCGGGGCGGATTGGCGCGCCCTGATGTCTGCGCGCACCGCTCTGCACACGCTCGAAGACCTGTGCGAAGGGCAGAACGACGCGATGCAGGAATGGCTGGACACGCAGCGCGAACAGCCTGCGCCCTGGATGGCGCAGGCCGAGCGCGACTCCATGCTCGCCCGGGCCCGGGACGTGAGCGAGCACATCCAGCGGGTGATGCACCACGTGCGCCGGATGGAACAAGGCGCCGAGACGGCGGTGCAGTTGCACTTCTCAGCGCTGGGGCATCGCACCAACGAGATCATGCGGGTGCTCACCGCATTGACAGCGGTGTTCCTTCCCTTGAACTTCATCACCGGATTTTTCGGCATGAATTTCGAGTTCCTGCCGTTCATCCATTCGGCGACGGCCATGTGGGTGATGCTGAGCGTGATGGCGACTGTCGCCATCACAGTGGTGCTCGTTTTCTGGCGGAAGCGCTACCTGGCGCGCAGCGGGCGCTAGTTTCCGGCAGGAAATCCGCATGAGCAACCACCGCCACCCCAAGCCCGCCGAGCCTTCGGCAACGGGTGATTACCGCGGTGCCCAGACCGGTGAGGACGTCACCCGCCGGAACGTGCGGGCGATGCATCAGCTCGAAGAAGCGGCCAACGCCCGGCGCAGCGGCGCCGACCGCGTGGCCTCCGCGATCGCGCGCTTTTGCGGCAGCATGACCTTCGTGTGGATCCACGTGGTGGTGTTCTCCGCCTGGATCGGCTACAACGCGCTGCCGTGGTTCGAGCACTTCGACCCCTACCCCTTCACGTTCCTCACACTCGTCGTTTCGCTGGAAGCGATCTTCCTGTCGACCTTCATCCTGATCAGCCAGAACTACGACATGCGCATTTCCGAGCGGCGCAACCAGCTCGACCTGCAGATCAACCTGCTGGCCGAGCAGGAGAACACCAAGGCCTTGCAAATTCTCGAGCGCATCGCCAGGAAGGTAGGCGCCCACCACGTGAGCGACGATCCCCAGGTGAAGGCATTGGAGGAAGCCACGCGCCCCGACGCGCTGGTCGACCAGATCGAGGAAGCCTGGCGGGACGAGGCGGGCGGACAGGCGCCGAAAACCCCCTCCTAGCTCACTTGACGCCGAACAGCGTGGCGCCGTTCTCCCAGGCGATGCGGCGCGCGGCGTCCGGCGGCAAGTCGCCGAGCCAGGTGCGATAGCCCTTCATCAGCTCGTCGTAATACTGCCACCGCTGATTGACCCAGGTGTCCGAACCGATCATGAATCGGGCCGGATATTTCAGCAGCAACTCGCGCCACTCGGGGCACAGCTTTCCGCCGTCGCAGGTCAGCCCCGGCCGGTACGACAGCTCGCCCATGAGCAGCGGGTAGCGCGTGAACAGCTGGTCGACGCGCGCGGCGGGCGCCCCGCCGATGCCGGTGTGGGCCCAGATCAGGCGGACCTTCTGGCCCTTCGAGGGTGTGTTGGCCATCAGCAGGTCGATCGCGACATCGTCCACGTGCGCCAGCACGGCGAGGTTCCTTTCTTCGGCCAGCGCCATCAGCTTCTTCGCGACCGGTCCGTTGGCGTTGGTACTGTCGTACAAATGAAATTCGCCGATGCCGCGGAACGGGCCGGCGGCGGTGCCGCGCGCGAGTTCGGCCTGCACCAGCTCGTAAATGCTCTCGTCGCGGAACCAGTTGTCGTAGTCCGCGCGATCACGGTAGAGGCGCACGAACGGCACCACCGTCACGCCGGCCGCACGGGTCAGCGGTGACGAGGCCAGCGCTTTGGTGCCGTCGTTGGGCCGCGAGTTGGAGACGATCGCCTCCACGCCATTGCGTTGCATCCGCGCCAGCACGTCGGGCAGCGGGTGCGGCGATTGGGCCTCTTCGTTGTAGTGCAGGTGCGCGTCGAACAGCGGGCCGCTGTAGTCCGCTGCGTGCAGAACACCCGGACCGGCCAATGCCAGCGCCAGGGCCGCGAGGACGTGGCGCGCCATTTCAGGCCAGGTGCGTGCCGAAGAACGCCAACGTCCGCTCGCGTGCGAGCTTTGCCGACGCCTCGTCGTACGAGCCGCGCTGGTCGCAATTGAAGCCATGGTTGGCGTGGTAGACGTGGACTTCCACTTCGGGGTGCGCCTTCTTGAACGCTTCCACGCTGTCCAGCGAAATCCAGTGGTCCTGGTCACCGAAATGCGCCATCGTCGGCACCTTCGGTTTGCGCGCGATTTCATCGGGTGTCGTCATCCCGCCGCCGTAGTACGTCACGGCTGCGGAGAGCCCATCGAGCGTGCAGGCCGCGCGCCAGGTGAGCAGGCCGCCCCAGCAAAAACCGGTGATACCCACTTTGCCCGCCTGCGCAGCGTGCCCGATGGCGGCCTGGATGTCTTGCAGCACGCCGGGCGCGGGCAAGGCTTCGACGGCTGTCTTGAGCGCAAAGCCGGCGTTCATCTCATCGGTGCTGTAGCCGATGTCCACGCCCGGCTTGACGCGATGGAAGGTCGATGGCGCGACCACCAGGTAACCGTCGGCCGCATAGCCGTCGGCGACCGAGCGAATGTGCGAATTCACCCCGAAGATTTCCTGCAGCACCACGAGCCCGGCCTTGGGCTGGCCGGCGGGCTGCGCAACGTAGGCGGGGAAGGTGAAGCCATCCGCGGACTTGAGGTCGATGAAATTGCCCATCTGTCACTCCTTTTGCTGTAATGGGGGGGTACGGCGAGCGTGCAAGCTTACCGCCGGATCGGAGCGAGGAGACAGCATTTGAAGCAAGTCCTATTGGTCACCGGGGCAAGCCGCGGCATCGGCGCCGCCACCGCGGTGCTGGCGGCAGCGCAAGGCTTTTCGGTCGCGGTGAACTACACCGCGCAGGCGGCGGCCGCCGATGATGTCGTGAGCTGCATCCGTGCCGCGGGCGGCGAAGCCATCGCGATACAGGCTGATGTGGCCCAGGAAGAGCAGGTGCTTGCGATGTTCGAAACCATCGACACCAAGCTCGGGCGGCTCACGGCGCTGGTCAACAACGCCGGCGTGGTGGACGTGGCGGCCCGCGTCGACGAAATGAGCGTGGCGCGGCTCAAGCGCATGTTCGACATCAACGTACTGGGCTCTTTCATCTGCGCGCGCGAGGCTATCCGCCGGATGAGCACGCGCCATGGCGGGACGGGCGGGGCCATTGTCAACGTGTCCAGCGCGGCATCGCGGCTGGGGTCGCCGGGCCAGTACGTGGACTACGCCGCGGCGAAAGGCGCCATCGACGTATTCACCACCGGCCTGGCCAAGGAAGTGGCCGCCGAGGGCATCCGGGTCAATGCCGTTCGGCCCGGCCTCATCGAAACCGACATCCACGCGTCCGGCGGCATCCCGGACCGTGTCAAGCAGCTCGAACACCTGGTCCCCATGCAGCGCGGCGGCAGTGCCGACGAGGTGGCCCAGGCCATCTGCTGGCTGTTGTCGCCGGGTGCCAGCTACACGACCATGTCGTTGCTCGACGTTTCGGGAGGCCGATGATGAAGGAATGTCTTCGCAACGAGCCGGCCCGCATGGGCTCGCCTGGCTGGGCGCACTAAATGGACTTCAAGCCGCTGGTCACCCTGCTTGCGATCGTCAATCCGTTGGCGATTGTTCCCTTCTTCATCCACTACACCCAGGGATTCACGCGGGCACAGCGGCGTGAAACCATTTGGACCGCATCCTTCGCGGCCTTCCTGGTCATCGCCGCCAGTGCCGTCCTGGGCATCCAGATCCTCGAGTTCTTCAGCATTTCGCTGGCCAGCTTCCAGGTCGGCGGTGGCATGCTGCTGTTGACGAGCGCGCTCAACATGCTGAATGCGCAGCCGGCGGAAGCCAAGCCCAACACGCGCGACATGGAGGAAGGCGCCGCCAAAGCGGCCATGGGCGCCAGCATTGCCGTGGTGCCGCTCACCATCCCGCTGCTCACGGGGCCGGCGACCATCTCCACCGTGGTGATCTATGCGGAGAAGGCCAAGGACTTCTGGCAGTTGGCGACGCTGGCGGGGTATGGCGTTGTGATCGGCCTGGCCACCGCCCTGTGCTTCGCGCTGGCGGACCCGATCGCGCGAGTGCTGGGCCGCACCGGCATCAACGTGATGACGCGCTTGATGGGCCTGATTCTCGCGGCGCTGGCGGTGGAGGTGATGGCCGACGGCCTGCACAAGCTCTTCCCGATTCTGGCCAGCCGGCTCTAACGCGGCGCTACTGCTTCTGCAGGGCCTTCACCAGCTGGCTGCTGGTATTGCGCAGGCGCTGCGCCAGCAACTGCGTGAGCTTGACCAGCAGTTTGGCGCCGACGGCCGGATGCGCCGTGATCAGCCGGCCCACGGCGGCGCGGCTAAGGACCGCTGCTTCGACTTCACTCAAGGCCCAGCAACTCGCATAGCGCGGCTCGCCATCGAGCATCGACATCTCGCCCAGTGCCGCCCCTTGTTTCAGCACGGCCAGGCGCGTGATGTCGCCGGGCTCCTGGTCGTCCGAACTCGTGCCGACCTTGCGCTTGCCCACATCGACGGTGCCTCGCAACAGCAGCATCATCCAGTCGCTGGCTTCGTCTTCGGCGATCAGCAGCTGCCCTGGCTGCGCCCGGACCCGCAGCATGCCCGCGCCCAGCATGTCGGCTTCGGCCGGGGTGAAGTCACGCAGCAGCGCAGACAGCTGGAGCAACTCGGGGCTTTGCGAAAGACGCTCGCAATGCCCCAGCAACTCCAGGCCGCGGTCCTGCAGTTGTTCTTCGAGCGTCGCCGCGGCCATGGTCGAAGCAGCGCGCTAGCGCAGGCTTTGCAGCCACTGGGCGATTTCGCGGGCCGCAGCATCCGTTGCTGAAGCCAGCGCCCGCACGCCGCCGGCCGCGTCCGGCGTGGGCGCAGGCTCGCGGATGGCAAAGGTTCTCTGGGCCAGCAACCTCTCGCCGGCGGGCGTGTTGTCCATCAACGTGACGCGCAATCGCAGCAGTCCCCAGCTGCGGTTTGGCGACTCGAAGAGGTGCGAGAACTCTTCCAGATCGACCCGCATGACCCGGGGAGCGACGCCGTTGCGCGCCAGGGCCGCGCTGTCACCGGGATCGAGGATCGCGCGGTTCTGGCCCAGCTGCTGGCGCAGGCGCTGGCGCACCAGCTGGGGTGGGGGCGCGCTCCAGCGCGCCTGCGAATAGGGCTTCAGCTGGTGCTCGTCCGCGTAACCGAGACGGTACAGGATGGACGACCCGTCGAGCGCACCTGCTGCCTCGATGTCGTGCAGCACCAGCGAGGACTGTGTGGACGGCGCGGGCGTGAACGGCGCGGCCGCAACGCTGGGGCCGAAGTCGTAGAGCGTGCTGCGCACCGGTTTGTCGGGCAAAGCCGAACACGCGGCCAGCGACGCCGAACAAACCAGAGCGGCCCAGCGCCAGTTGGCGGACTTCCTCATTTGCCACCTCCGGGCGCGGTGAAGCCGGGTTCGCCCGGCCCGGGGTCGACCGTGCCCGAGCCGAAGATCAGCGATTGCGGGTTGTCGTTGACCGTGTTCGCAGTACGAGCCAGCTGGCGCACCGCCCGGGAAGTTTCCTCGGTCACACGGTTGATGCGCGGCAGCGTCGCGGAATTGAAGCTGTCCGCGGCGTGTGAAAGCGCCTGCGTGCCTTCGGCCAAGCGGTCCATCGGGCCATCCTTTTCGTTCAACCTGCGGACGGTCTTGCCGAAGTCCGACGCGGTTTTGCCCACCTCGTCGGCACTCTTCTGCACGGACACCATGGCAGGGTCGACACGCGTCGCCACAGTCGCATCCAGCCGCTTGGCCATCTGGCTGGCATCGTTCGCGGCCGTGCCCAGGTTCTCCAACGCGGTGGAAAACCGTTTCTGGTTTTCGTCGCCCAGCAGCTGGTTCATGCGGCCACTGAGCTGCTCCACACGATCCAGGATCACTTCGCCCTTGGCTGTGAGCTTCGACAGCAGCCCCGGCTGAAGTGGGATGCGCGGCGGGTGGCCGTCTTCCGGCTGCAAGCGTGGCGCTGGTTTGCCGGTGTCGTCGAGCTGCACGAACGCCAGGCCCGTGACGCCCTGGAAACTCAGCGTGGCGAACGTGTCTTTGGTGATGGGCGCCTCGTGGTCCACTTCCAGGCGCATCAGCACATTGCCGGTCGCTTTCGGGTCGAACCCGATGGACGCCACCTTGCCGACGTCCACGCCCCGATAGCGCACGGCCGCCTGCGCCTGCAGGCCGGTGACGATTTCGCGCGTGGAAATCTCGTAGATGTCGCGTTCCCCCGTGTCCCGCGTGAGCCAGGCCGCGAGCGCGACCAGCAGCACCGTGACGGCCACCACGAAAATGCCAGCGGCCATCGCATGGGCTTTGTTTTCCATAGACTTCCTTTTTACACGCTTCTAGATCGCAAAGGGGTACTCGCGCAGCAGTTCCATGGCGCGCTGGCCCCTTTCGCCGAGGAAAAAATCGTGGATGAACGGGTGCTGGAATGCAATCACGTCCTTCGGCGCAGCTGCGACGATGACCTTGCGATCGGCGAGCACGGCGATGCGGGTCGACAGCTCGAAGAGGGTGTCCAGGTCGTGCGTGACCATGATGACGGTGAGTTCCAGGTCGCGGTGCAGCGATCGCAGCAGCGTGACGAAGCCGTCGGAGCTCTCCGGATCGAGCCCCGCTGTCGGCTCGTCGAGCAGGAGCAGCGGCGGGTCCATGATCAGCGCCCGTGCGAGCGCCGCGCGCTTGATCATGCCTCCGGACAGGTCGGAGGGCATCTTGTCCGCGTCTTCGGGCTTCAGGCCCACCATCTGCAGCTTGACCATCGCCGCCTCGCGGATGAGGGCCGGCGGCAGGGTCTTGAGTTCGCGCAGGGGAAAGGCGATGTTCTCCAGCACGCTGAATGCGGAGAACAGCGCGCCGTGCTGGAACAGCATGCCGATGCGGCTGGCCGCGCCCCGCTGGCCCAGCCCGCCGACCGGCTGGCCCAACACCAGGATGTCGCCGCGGGCAGGCGTTTCCAGGCCGAGGATCTGGCGCAGCAGCACGGTCTTGCCGGTACCCGAGCCGCCCACGATCGACAGCACCTCGCCGCGCTGAACGGTGAGGTCCAGGTCCTGGTGCACGACGAATTTCTTTTCCGGCGTGGTGAACTCGCTCCACAGCTTGCGGATGTCCACCATCGGCGCGCCGCGGTCGGGTGAAGTGCCGGCGTGCGAATCCACGGGTCAGATCCCCACGTCCTTGAACAGCACCGCGAACAGCGCATCGACGAGGATCACGACAGTGATGGACGTGACCACGGAAGCCGTCGTGCCCTCGCCCAGGCTCTGCGTGTTGGGCTTGACGCGCAAGCCGAAGTGGCAGCCGATCAGCGCGATCAGGATGCCGAACACCACTGACTTGCCGCTCGCCAGGCCCAGGTTGCCGGGGCTGACCGCCTGCGGCAACGCGTTCATGAAAAACGTCGGCGTGATGCCCAGCGAAATATCCGCCGCCAGCATGCCACCCGCAAGCGCGGCCAGCGTGGTCCAGACGCTGATGAGCGGCATCGCCACCGCCAGTGCCATCGCGCGCGGCATGACCAACCGGAAGCTGTGCGAGATCCCCATCACGCGCATGGCGTCGAGTTCGTCGGTGACGCGCATCACCCCGATCTGCGCCGTGATCGCGGAGCCGGACCGGCCCGCGATGAGGATGGCGGCCAGCATGGGTCCCAATTCGCGGATCAACGCGATGCCCAGGATGTTCACGATGAAAGCGTCGGCACCGAACTGCCGCAATTGCTGCGACGTCAGATAGGCGAGCACGACGCCGATGAGGAAACCCACCAGCGCCGTGATCGGTAGCGCCGTGGCGCCGATGCGGTACAGGTGGCCCGACAAGTCGCGCCAGGGGCCTTCATGGGGAGCGCGCGCCAGCCGCCCGATGTTCAACGCCAGCTGGCCGATCAACCGTACGAAGGACTTGAGGTGATCGCCCGCGTAGAGCACGGCCTCGCCCATCGCCAGGTAGCGGCCTCGCCAGGTCGTCTTGCGTCGAGGCGGCGGGTCCACGGTAAAGCTGGCCACACGTTCCAGCACCGCGCGCTGCGCGGGCTGCAACTCCAGTTGCCGCGGCCACTGCCGGCCCCAGTGGTCCCACAGAAGTTGCGCGCCCACATGGTCGAGCTGGTCGGCGCCGCTCAGGTCCCAGCCCTGCTGCGCGGAGGTCGCGGCGAGGCGGGCTCGCAGGGACTTGAGGAGCTTCGGCTGCGCGAACTGCGCCGCGGTCCATTGCCCCAGCAAATGCAGGCGCGCCCCATCCGCGGCAGTCGGCTGCTCGATGCGAGGCGTGAAATCCGGCATGAGGGGAGGGGCTTCCTGAGTAACCCGCCATCCTAACTGCAGAGTGCCCGGCACGTGCGCCCACCGGCGCCTGGCGCGGCAGTGACACAACAGCCGCACGCCACGGCGTATAAAAGCGGCAACGAGAAGGAACTGGATGAGCGAGACCTCCACCCCCGAATTGCTGGCCGAACGGCATGGCGCCGTGCTGCGGCTGACCATCCAGCGCGAAGAGCGCCGGAACGCGATGAGCCACGGTGTGCTCGCTGGCATGGGCCAGGCCCTGGATGAGGCACAAGCCGACCGCTCGCTGCGGGCGATCGTCATCACCGGTGCGGGCACCAAGGCGTTCTGTGCGGGCGCGGATCTGCAGGCGGCCCACGCCTTCACCGCCGATTACTCCGAACCCTACGTCACCCTGGCGTTGCTGCTGCGCAAGGCCAAGGCCAGCACGGTGCCGCTGATTGCCCGCGTCAACGGTGCCTGCATGGCCGGGGGCATGGGCCTGCTTTCGATGTGCGACATGGCTGTGGCCGGCAGCCATGCGGTGTTCGGCCTGCCGGAAGTGAAGGTGGGCGTGTTCCCCGCGCAGGTGCTGTCGGTGCTCCAGCACCTGGTCCCGCGCCGCAAGCTGGCCGAGATGTGCCTGACCGGCGAGCCGCTCACGGCCGCGCAGGCGCTCGAATACGGCCTGGTGAACTACGTCGACGACGATGTGGACGCCAAACTCGACTGGCTGCTGGAGCGCCTGCTGGACAAGTCGCCCGCCGCCATTCGCCGCGGCCTGTACACCATGAAAAAAATCGAATCGATGGCCTTCGAGGAATCGGTGTCCTTCACCGAAAGCCAGATCGCCCTGTTCACGCTGACCGAGGATGCCAAGGAGGGCCAGCAGGCTTTCCAGCAAAAGCGCAAACCGCAATGGACGGGCAAATGACGGCCGGCAACACGGCGGACAAGGTGGTTCGCATCGGCGGCGCATCGGGCTTCTGGGGCGACAGCAGCGTCGGCGCGCCGCAGCTGGTGAGACTGGGCCAGCTCGACTACCTGGTGTTCGACTACCTGGCCGAGCTCACCATGTCCATCCTCGCCGCGCAGCGCGCCAAGGAGCCCGCGCTGGGCTATGCGACCGATTTCGTGACGGTCACGATGAAGGCCATCCTCAAGGACGTGATGGCACAAGGCATCCGCGTCATCAGCAACGCCGGCGGCGTCAATCCGCAGGCTTGCGCACAGGCCATCGCGGCGCTGGCAGCCGAGCAAGGCCTTAGCGTCAAGGTCGCGGTGGTCGAGGGCGACGACGCCATGCCGCTTGTGCCGCAGCTGCGCGAAGAAGGCATCACCGAACTGCAAAGCGGCGCGAGCCTTCCCGCCAAGGTGCTGACCGCCAATGCCTACCTGGGCGCGCTGCCGGTCAAGCAGGCCCTCGATGCCGGGGCGCAGATCGTCATCACCGGCCGTTGCGTCGACAGCGCCGTGACGCTGGGCGCGCTGATGCACGAGTTCGGCTGGGACGCGCGCGACTACGACCGGCTCGCGCGCGGCAGCCTGGCCGGGCACATCATCGAGTGCGGCTGCCAGGCCACCGGCGGCCTGCATACGGATTGGGAGTCGGTGCCTGACTGGGCCCACATCGGCTATCCCATCCTCGAATGCCATGCCAACGGCAGCTTCGTCGCCACCAAACCACCGGGCACCGGCGGGCTGGTGACCACCGCAGTGATCGCCGAGCAGATGCTCTACGAGATCGGCGACCCTCGGCGCTACCTGCTGCCGGACGTCACCTGCGACTTCTCCCAAGTCCGGCTGGAACAGGTGGGCGAGCATCGTGTGCGGGTGCAAGGTGCGCACGGCATCGCGCCCGGGCCGGCCTACAAGGTGTCGTCGACGTACGTGGACGGATTCCGATGCAGCGCGCAGCTCACCGTCGTCGGCGTTGACGCCGCCCGCAAGGCACAGCGCACCGGCGAGGCAATTCTCGAACGCTCGCGCGAATTGTTCGCGCAGAACGGCTTGGCCGACTTCAGCCGAACGCTCATCGAAGTGCTGGGCTCGGAGCAAGGCAACTTCGGCCCGCACGCAAGAACGGCGCACGTGCGCGAAGCCGTGCTCCGCGTCGCGGTGATGCATCCCCAGAAGGCAGCGCTTGAAATCTTCGCACGCGAGATCGCCCCGGCGGGCACCTCATGGGCTCCGGGCACGACCGGCGCCGACGGGCGGCCGCGGCCCGCACCGGCGATCAAGCAATTCGCCTTTCTCCTGGACAAGGCGCGGCTGGCACTGCGGGTGGTGATCGGCGACGAAGTTCTTCCGGTTGAAGTGCCTTCGGGTCAGCCGGTTGTGCCTCCAGCTTCCACCGCAAGCATTCCGCCGGCGACGCCCATCGACGGGCCTTTCGCCAAAGTCCCTCTTGTCCGCCTGGCCTGGGGCCGCAGTGGCGACAAGGGCGACAGCTCCAACATCGGCATCATCGCGCGCAAGCCCGAGTGGCTGCCGTTGTTGCGCGAGCAGCTCACCGAGGAGCGCGTCGCGCAATGGCTCGCTCACCTGGTGCATGGGACAGTCACGCGCTTCGATGTGCCCGGCATCCACGCGATGAATTTCCTGTGCACCCGGGCGCTCGACGGCGGCGGTATGGCGTCACTGCGCAATGACCCATTGGGCAAGGGGATGGGGCAGATCCTCTTGACGATGCCAGTGCGTGTGCCGCCGCAGTGGCTTGCGGATCAGGGCTGAGCGACGATGCGCCTATGGCAGAGCCAGGTTGGGTCCGGCTCGACCCGCACGAGGACTCCGGGCTTCGGTTGCGCTTTCATTGGAATCCCTTTTCCATCTGGCTGCGCAGGTGGTCCACCACGCACTGCACCGCGCGCGGCACCTGAGCCGACCACGGCCTGATCGCGTAGATCGCCTCTCCGAAAAAGCCCAGCGGACGCCACCCGGGCAACAGCGGTACCAGCTCACGCGCACCCAGATGTCCCGCCGCACTGAAGTCCGGCAGCAAGCCGATCCCCACCCCAGCCAGCACAGCGTCCCGCAACACCTCGCTGTTGTTGGCACGAAGCGGCCCGCTGACCGAAACCGCCACGCGCTCGGGCTTGCGGCCGCCCTCCTTCTCGAACGACCAGCTCTGGCTACCGCCGTCGCGCAGGTAGGCCAGGCACGCGTGGCCCGACAGTTCGGATGGGTGGGACGGCTTGCCGTGCATGCGCAGGTAGGCCGCACTCGCCACCAACAGCGAGCGCGAGCCGCAGAGGCGCCAGGCGACATGGGTTTCCGGCGGCGACTGGGTGTGGCGCACGGCCAGGTCGAAGCCCTCCTGGGCCAGGTTGACGAAGCGGTCGCTGAGGTCGAGCTCGAGGCGAATTTCCGGGTACTGCCGCAGCAGCGCGGGAAGCGCGGGCGCGATGTGCTGCCGCCCCAGGGCCACGGGCGCCGTGACGCGCACCAGGCCGCGCGGTCTGCCCGCCGAATCCTTGATCCCCGCGAAGCTTTGCTCGATCCGGGTGAAAGCGCCTTGTGTCTCGTCGACCAGCAGCTGGCCGGCCTCCGTCAGGCCGACCGAGCGCGTGGTGCGGCGAACCAGCGGGACGCCCGCTGCGCGTTCCAGCTCGGCAATGCGCATGCTGACCGACGCCTTGGACACGCCCAGTCGCCTCGCCGCCTGGGTGTAGCTTCGCGTCTGCGCCAGCACGGTGAGCAGGTGGAGATCGGAAAAGACCGGTGCGGCGAGGGTGCTCATGAGACTCTTGTTGTTCAGTTAATTGAACAATGTAGTCAAGAAACCGCTATTTTCAAAGCCCCCGGCGAGGCATAGACTGGCGCTCCGTTGTTCCCCTATCGAAAGCCCCGCATGAACGCCCCGGACAAGACCCTTTCCAACGCCACCACCGCCTCGATCGAACATTGGATTGGCGGGCGCGTGGTGCCCGGCCAGAGCGGCCGCCGAGCCGATGTCTTCAACCCGGCCACCGGCGCTGTTTCCGGCCAGGTCGCACTGGCCAACAATGCCGAGGTCGCTGCGGCCGTCGCATCTGCCCAAGCCGCCTTCCCGGCTTGGGCCGACACGCCGCCGATCCGGCGTGCGCGCGTGATGTTCAAGTTCCTGGAACTGCTCAACCGCCATCGCGACGAGCTGGCGCACGCCATCACCGCCGAACACGGCAAGGTGTTCACGGACGCGCAGGGTGAAGTCACTCGCGGCATCGACATCGTCGAGTTCGCCTGCGGCATCCCGCAACTGCTCAAGGGCGACTACACCGACCAGGTCTCCACCGGCATCGACAACTGGACGATGCGCCAGCCGTTGGGCGTGGTGGCCGGCATCACGCCGTTCAACTTCCCGGTGATGGTGCCGATGTGGATGTATCCCGTGGCGATCGCGGCCGGCAACACCTTCATCCTGAAGCCCAGCCCGCTCGATCCGTCGGCGTCGCTCATGATGGCCCGGCTGCTGAAAGAAGCGGGCCTGCCCGACGGCGTCTTCAACGTCGTGCAGGGCGACAAGGACGCGGTGGATGCGTTGCTGGAACACCCCGACGTGAAGGCGATCTCCTTCGTCGGCTCCACCACAATCGCGCAGAAGATCTACGAGACCGGCGCGCGCCACGGCAAGCGGGTGCAGGCGCTGGGCGGCGCCAAGAACCACATGGTCGTGATGCCGGACGCCGACATGGAGCAGGCCGTCGATGCGCTGATCGGCTCGGCCTTCGGCTCCGCTGGCGAGCGTTGCATGGCGATCTCGCTGGCCGTGCTGGTGGGTGAAGCGGCCGACAAGATCTTGCCGATGCTCGCCGAGCGCACCGAGCAACTCAAGATCAAGAATGGCGTCGAACTCGACGCTGAGATGGGTCCCATCGTCAGCGCGGCGGCGGCCAGCCGTATCGCCGGCTACATCGGCCACGGCGAAACCGAAGGCGCCAAGCTGGTCGTCGACGGCCGCAAGTTCCAGGCGGCCAAGGCAGGTGCCGGATGCGACAACGGGTTCTGGATCGGCGGCACGCTTTTCGACAACGTCACGCCCGACATGAAGATCTACAAGGAAGAAATCTTCGGCCCGGTGCTGGGCTGCGTGCGCGTGAAGGACCTGGCCGCGGCGACAGAGTTGGTCAATTCGCACGAGTACGGCAACGGCGTCTCGTGCTTCACGCGTGACGGCAACGTGGCGCGCGAGTTCTCGCGGCGCGTGCAGGTCGGCATGGTCGGCATCAACGTGCCGATCCCGGTGCCCATGGCCTGGCACGGCTTTGGCGGCTGGAAGAAGAGCCTGTTCGGCGACATGCATGCCTACGGCGAGGAAGGCGTGCGGTTCTACACCAAGCAGAAATCCATCATGCAGCGCTGGCCGGAAAGCATTGGCAAAGGCGCCGAATTCGTCATGCCCACAGCCAAGTAAGTTTCGTGGATAGCCAGCGCAGTAAGCTCCGCCGATGAGTGACACCACCTTCGACTACGTGATCATCGGCGCCGGCACGGCCGGCTGCCTGCTGGCCAACCGGCTTTCCAAGGATCCGTCCAAGCGGGTGCTGCTGCTCGAAGCGGGGCGCAAGGACGACTACCACTGGATCCATATTCCGGTGGGCTACCTGTATTGCATCGGCAATGCGCGCACCGACTGGCTGTACAACACCGAGGCGGACGCGGGACTGAATGGCCGCCAGTTGCGCTACCCGCGCGGCAAGACGCTGGGCGGCTGCTCCAGCATCAACGGCATGATCTACATGCGCGGCCAGGCGCGCGACTACGACAGCTGGGCGCAGGCCACAGGCGACGCCAACTGGACGTGGAGTAACTGCCTGCCCGCGTTCAAGAAGCACGAGGACTATTACAAGGGCGCCGATGCCGCGCACGGTGCGGGCGGCGAATGGCGCGTCGAGCGGCAGCGCCTGCGCTGGGACATCCTCGACGCATTCGCCCAAGCGGCGCAGGAGGCCGGCGTGCCCCACAGCGAGGACTTCAACCGCGGCGACAACGAAGGCGTGGGCTATTTCCAGGTCAACCAGAAAGCGGGCTGGCGCTGGAACACGGCCAAGGCCTTTCTGCGGCCTACCTGCTACGGCCGCCCCAACTTCGAGATGTGGACCAGCGCGCAGGTGAGCCGCCTCGTCATCGAAACGCAAGCCGACGGCAGCAAACGGTGCACCGGTGCACGGGTGTGGACGGGCAACGAGATGGCGACCGTGACGGCCACCGAGGAGGTTCTTCTGTGCGCGGGTAGCATCGGGTCGCCGCAGATCCTGCAGTTGTCCGGGATTGGCCCCGCTGGTTTGCTGGCGCAGCGCGGCATCGCTGTGGTGCACGATTCGCCCGGGGTGGGCGAAAACCTGCAGGACCACCTGCAGATCCGCGCGGTGTTCAAGGTCGACGGCGTCACCACGCTCAACACACTGGCCAACAGCTGGTGGGGCAAGATGAAGATCGGCCTGGAGTACGCGCTCAAGCGCAGCGGGCCGATGAGCATGGCGCCGTCGCAGCTGGGCGCCTTCACGCGCAGTTCGCCCGACCAGCCCTATCCCAACATCGAATACCACGTCCAGCCTCTCAGCCTGGATGCTTTCGGCGAGCCGCTGCACAGCTTCAATGCGTTCACGGCCAGCGTCTGCAACCTGAACCCGACCAGCCGTGGCAGCGTGCGCATCCGCTCGAACAAGTTCGAGGATGCGCCGGCGATCGCGCCCAACTACCTGAGCACGCCTGAAGATCGCAAGATCGCCGCGGATTCATTGCGCGTCACGCGCCGCATCGTGTCGCAGCCCGCACTGGCGAAGTACCAGCCGGAAGAATGGAAACCCGGCCTGCAGTTCCAGAGCGACGACGAACTGGCCCGGCTGGCGGGCGACATCGCCACCACCATCTTCCATCCGGTGGGCACCACCAAAATGGGGCGCGACGACGATCCCATGGCGGTGCTCGACTCCCAATTGCGGGTGCGTGGGATCACGGCCCTGCGCGTGGTGGACGCGGGCGCCATGCCCACGATCACCAGCGGCAATACCAACTCACCCACCCTGATGATGGCGGAGAAGGCCGCGGAGTGGATCCTGCGCGACGCCGCGCGCGCCTAGGGCCTGTTAACGCTAGCGGATGCCGCCGACGTAGCGCGGCACATTCGGATCGCGCGGTCGGGGTGTCTTTCCGGGTTCCAGGACGGAGTCGGCAAAACCGGTTTCCGGCATGACCGAGTGGCTGAACTCGCTGGCAGGGGCATGCACCGCGTGCGACGTCACGGATGCGGCCGCACTCCGGTCCTTCAGCAGGTGCGCCGCCGTCTGCGCCAGCGGCACGCGCTGCGCGGGCGTCGGCTCCAGCACCGCGCGCTCCAGCTTGTCCGCCCACTCCGTCAGCTCGGCGTGACCGTCTTCCAGCGCCTTGGCCCGGGCGAAGCGAACGACCTCGAGCGCATATTCGAGATTCCCCGCCATCCATTCGGTGTCGGTCACGCGGCCGGTCTTGCGCCGCAGCATCACATGCAGGTGGGCGGCGATAGCGAGTTTCTGGCTGACGAGCATGGGGACCTCCGTTGGGGACATTCGCTAACTGGACAGCCGCTCGCGGTGCTGCGCGATGTCCAGCCCGGTCAACTCGGTTTGTTCGTCCACCCGCAGGCCGACGATGAGCTTGGTGACCAACAGCAGCACGGCGCTCATCACCAGGCTGTACGCGCTCACCGCCAGCACCGCGATGGCCTGGGTGACGATGCTGCCTTCGACGCCCGAGATCGGCTTGCTGGCGAGCAGGCCTGTGAGCAGCGCGCCGACGATGCCGCCGATACCGTGCACGCCGAAGACATCCAGCGAATCGTCGGCGCGCAGCAGCCGCTTGAGCGCGGTGGCGCCCCAGTAGCAGGCCAGGCCGGCGAGCGTGCCGATCAGCAGCGCCGAGCGCGGCGTGACGAAACCGGCTGCGGGCGTGATGGCCACCAGGCCCGCAACGAGCCCGGAGCACAGGCCCAGCAGCGAAGGCCGGCCGCGGATGATCCATTCGCCGAACATCCAGGCCATGGCACCCGCGGCGGCGGCGATGTGTGTGACCGCCATCGCCAGCCCGGCGCGGCCGTCCGCTGCCACGGCCGAACCGGCGTTGAAGCCGAACCAGCCCACCCACAGCATGCCCGCGCCGGCCATCGTGAGGCCCAGGTTGAAGGGTTCGAAGGCTTCGCGCCCGTAGCCGCGGCGCGGACCCAGGAAGTACGCGCAAACCAGTCCGGACACTCCGGCGTTGATGTGCACCACGGAGCCACCCGCAAAATCAAGGGCGCCGAGCCGGGCCAGCCAGCCGCCCGGCTCCCAGACCCAGTGCGCGATCGGCGCGTACACGAGCAGCGACCACATGCCGATGAACCACAGCATGGCGGAGAACTTCATCCGCTCGACGAAGGCGCCCACGACCAACGCCGCCGTGATGATGGCAAACGTGAGCTGGTACATGGCGTAGACGGATTCAGGGATGTTGGGGGCGATGTGGCTGACCATCACCTTGCCCGGCTCCTTCAGGTAGTCCAGTCCCTCGAACCACAGGCGGCTGCCGTTGCCCAGCAAGCTGTTGCCCGGCGTGAAGGCCCACGAATAGCCGACCGCGAACCACAGCAGGCTGATCATCGCGGCGATGGCCACCACGCACGCCATCGTGTTGATCACGCTCTTCTTGCGCACCATCCCGGCATAGAACAGCGCGATGCCCGGCAGAGTCATCAGCAGCACCAAAGCGGTGGACGTCATCATCCAGGCCGTATCTGCGGCGTTCAACGTGTCTTGCGCCACTAGGCCAGGCCGTGTGAGGGGTGCTGGGGCGGCCGGGGGCTGCGCGGGCTTGGCGTCCGACACTGCCGATTGGAGGGCCGCCGTGGCTGCCACGGCGGCAGCGCCCGGTGCCGGCTCGGTGCCCGCGACAGGCGCTTGCGCCCACGCGAGCGATGCGCCCAACGTCAACCCGGCTATAAGGACCCCACGGCTCAATGCACGACGCGCAATTTCCCTCATGGCTCTTGTCCTTTGATAAGTTTGCCCAACGGAGGTGCTTTCGCATAAGTCGTGCCACATGGTACGCATGCTTACCGTTTGCACCACGAACGCTCGCCAAGCCGCGGTTCAGGTGGCGGGAGCGGGGCGGGAAAGTCCTGATGCACTACGGGGGTGCGAACGCTAGAGTCCGTCCACTCGCAAGCGGGCGTTAAAAGTCCGCGAGGGCGAGGGACCGAGGAGACAACCCCAGAATACGAATTAGATTCGAATCAGGCGTACCACGAGACGCCGCTCACAAGGCGCCGCTGTTGCGGCGCCTTTTTCTTTGTGCGGCTGAGTTGGTGCGCGGCGGATAATCCCTGACCATGGATGACATCGTTCGCCAGGCCATCGCCAAATGGCCCAATGTCCCCCACTGCTACGGCTGGCTCGGGCTGGATGCACGGGGCAACTGGTATATGCGCGACGATCGCATACAGGCGGCGGGGCCCTTCCCGCAGAACAAGGGTTCGCTGCTGCGCCACGAAAAGCTGGTCGATTTCATTCATCGCAATTACGACCACGACGCCCAGGGCCAGTGGTTCTTTCAGAACGGGCCGCAACGCGTCTACGTTGAACTTGAACTGACGCCCCTCGTGTGGCGCCTGGACGCCGCGCACGAAGTGACTTCCCACACCGGCCAGGGCGCCAATGCGCGCCGCTGCCTTGTCGACGAACTGGGACGGCTTTACCTGGACTGCGACCTGGGCTTCGGACTCGTCCACACGCTGGACGTCATGCAGGCCGCCGACGCCATCGAACAAGGGCGCTGGACACCGCAGGAGATGCCGTCCGCCGAGCTGCCGGAGCGGTTTGGGTATGTGTGCAGCCCTGCTGCGTTGCGGCCGGCCGCGCAGCGCACCTGAACGAAAAAGGGCCGATCAGCGACCGGCCCTTTTTGACATTGGAGCGCGAGGCTTATTTGGCGCTGTTCACCATGTATTCGACCGCCGCCCGCAGCTCGGGTTCGGACGCGCTGCTGCCGCCCTTGGGTGGCATCGCGCCCTTGCCCTTGAGGACGCTTTGTACCAGCACCGGCATGCCCTGCTTGACGCGGGGTGCCCAGGCGGCTTTGTCGCCCAGCTTCGGAGCGTTGGCAACGCCAGCAGCGTGGCAGGCCATGCAGGCTTGCTTGTACAGTGCCTCGCCAGAGCCACCAGCGGCTGCGACCGTTTGGGGTGCAGCTGCGGCTGCAGGGGCAGGCGTGACAGGAGCCGGGGCCGCTGCTGCTGCCGCAGCCGTCTGCACCACAGCGGCGCCGGATGCGGCGGCCGTCGGCGCTGCAGCAGCCGGAGCCTTGGGCTCGGCGAATTTGGCACCGCCTGTGTTGGCCAGATAGGCCACTGCACGCGCGATCTCGACGTCGTTGAAATCGCCACCGCTTTGTGCAGGCATGGCGCCCTTGCCCTTCAGCGCGGAAGTGACCAGCGCGTCGAAGCCAGTGCGGATGCGTGCGCCCCAGGCCGCGGCGTCTCCCACCTTCGGCGCGCCGGCGGCGCCAGGCATGTGGCACGCTGTGCATTGGGCCTTGAACACTTCCTCGCCGCTCTTGAGCGGCCGGTTGGCGTCGCGAATCTCGACCATGCCGACCTTGCGGATGCGTTCGGCCACGCCTTTGTCGAGATCCTGTGCGGTCACGCCGCCGAGGGCGTGGCTCTCAGCCTGCCTGCTGCCGGCCGGCTTGTTTTCGTTCACCACATAGGCCACGAGGCCGATGATGGCGAACACAGGAATGACGAAAGAGAAAAAAACCGCGAGCAGCAGTTGTTTCGGGGTCTTGATCGGGCCGGTGTGGGCTTCTTCCTGCGTGCTGTCGCTCATGGCGTCCTCAAATTAGGCGGGGCGTTTAAATCAACCTTTGATTATAGCTGGCGGGTCGGGGCTAACCCTAAGCGCATCGTGTGTGGCGTGGACACCTCAAGCATCAGGGATAATGCGCGCTCGCACTTTAATTGCGGCTGTAGCTCAGTGGATAGAGTATTGGCCTCCGAAGCCAAGGGTCGTGGGTTCGATCCCCGCCAGCCGCACCATTTTTTCTTCACCACATCCACCACTTGCAATCGTGCAATGGGCAGCGATGTGACGCTTGCGATCTACGATCTCACGGCGCTCGATCTCGCGCCCGTTCCGCGCATCCACACCCTATTGCGCAAACCACAAAGTACAAACAAAAACGCCCACTGTTGAGTGGGCGTTTGCTGCTGGCGGAGACCGCTAGCATGTTGGTTGCGCGAGCAAGATTTGAACTTGCGACCTTTGGGTTATGAGCCCAACGAGCTACCAGGCTGCTCCATCGCGCGTCGATGTTTGAATTATACGCGGCTCTCGCCCGCTTATTCGGCTGTAGGGGCTTCGCCTTCAGCAATTTCAGGGCGGTCGACCAATTCGACCAGTGCCATCGGCGCGTTGTCGCCGACGCGGTAACCCATCTTGAGGATGCGGGTGTAGCCACCCGGGCGCGTCTGGTAACGCGGGCCGAGTTCAGCGAACAACTTGGTCACGATGTCGCGGTCGCGCAGGCGGTCGAATGCCAGGCGGCGGTTCGCCACCGTGGGTTCCTTGGCCAGCGTGATCATGGGCTCGACGACGCGGCGCAGTTCCTTGGCCTTGGGGACCGTGGTCTTGATGACTTCGTGCTGGAGCAGCGAGTTCATCATGTTGCGCAACATCGCGAGGCGGTGCTCGCTGGTGCGGTTGAGTTTACGAAGGCCGTGGCCGTGACGCATGGTGTGTTCCTTTCTTTATCAATAAAAGACAGCCGGATCAGGTACTGCCAGTTCACCATCGAGGCCGAAACGACGGCCTCTTTCTCTCTTAACGCTTGTCCAGGCCGGCGGGCGGCCAGCTCTCGAGCTTCATGCCGAGCGTGAGGCCACGCGAGGCAAGAACTTCCTTGATTTCGTTGAGCGACTTGCGGCCCAGGTTCGGGGTCTTGAGCAGCTCGTTCTCGGTGCGCTGGATCAGGTCACCGATGTAATAAATGTTCTCGGCCTTCAGGCAGTTGGCCGAACGCACGGTGAGCTCGAGCTCGTCGACAGGGCGCAACAGGATCGGATCGAACTGCTGCGAGCTGCGCTGAACCGGGGCGTCGAACGCAGCCAGCTCGCTGCCTTCCAGCTGCGCAAACACGGCGAGCTGCTCGACGAGGATCTTGGCCGAGGCGCGGACCGCGTCTTCCGCCGTGATCGCGCCGTTGGTTTCGATCTCGACCACCAGCTTGTCCAGGTCGGTGCGCTGCTCGACACGAGCGCTTTCGACCGTGTAGCTGACGCGCTTGACCGGCGAGAACGAGGCATCGAGGACGATGCGGCCGATCGACTTCGTCGGCTCGTCCGCATAGCGGCGCATCGTGCCGGGCACATAGCCGCGGCCCTTCTCGACCTTGATCTGCATGTCGATCTTGCCGCCTTGCGACAGATGGGCGATCACGTGGTCGGGGTTGATGATCTCGACGTCGTGCGGGGTCTGGATGTCGGCAGCCGTGACGACGCCTTCGCCATCCTTGCGCAGCGACAAGGTGACTTCATCGCGGTTGTGCAGCTTGAAGACCACGCCCTTGAGGTTCAGCAGGATGCTGACGACGTCTTCCTGGACGCCGTCGATCGACGAATACTCGTGCAAGACACCGGCGATGGTGACTTCCGTTGCCGCATAACCCACCATCGAGGACAACAGGACCCGGCGCAGTGCGTTGCCCAGGGTATGGCCGTAGCCGCGCTCGAACGGCTCCAGCGTCACCTTGGCACGGTTGGTGCCAAGCTGTTCCACATTGATGGCTTTGGGTTTCAGCAGGTTGGTTTGCATGCAGGACTTCCTCTCAATACCCCCGGCTCGTTACACCGGTAAGGCTGGTGAAGTGCCCTGCGCGCGGTGCCCCACGCGCAAGGAACGAAAAACTACGAGTACGAGGCCGCACAGCGGCCTCGTTTTCTCCTTCTGTACTCGCTTAACGCGAGTACAGTTCCACGATCAGCGCTTCCTTGATGTCGGCCGCGAATTCGTCGCGGTCCGGCACCTTCTTGAAGACGCCTTCGGCCTTGTCGGCATTCACTTCGACCCAAGCGGGCAAGCCGACTTGCTGGGCCAATTGCAGGGCCTCGACGACACGGTTCTGCTTCTTGGACTTGTCGCGGATGGCAATCACGTCGCCGGTCTTGACCAGGTACGACGGGATGTTCACTGGGTTGCCATTCACCGTGACGGCCTTGTGCGACACCAGCTGCCGCGCTTCGGCACGCGTGGAGCCGAAACCCATGCGATACACCACGTTGTCCAGGCGGGACTCGAGGATGAACAGCAGGTTGGCGCCGGTGTTGCCCTTGCGGCGATCGGCTTCTTCGAAGTAACGGCGGAACTGGCGCTCCAGGATGCCGTACATGCGCTTGACCTTCTGCTTCTCGCGCAGCTGCAGGCCGAAATCGGACGTGCGCTGGCCGGAAGTGCGGCCATGCTGGCCGGGCTTGGAGTCGAATTTGGCCTTGTCCTGGATCGAGCGGCGGGCGCTCTTCAGGAAAAGGTCGGTGCCTTCACGGCGGGAGAGTTTGGCCTTGGGGCCGAGGTAACGTGCCACTTTGCTTCCTTTTCATCATCTGCCGCGGCCGGCAACAATGTTGTCACCGCGGGAGCCATCAGCCTGGGCCGATGGCGGTGGGCTTTGGTTAAAAATTAAATACGACGACGCTTTTGAGGGCGGCAGCCGTTGTGGGGAACCGGGGTCACGTCGGCGATCGACGTGATGCGGATGCCCAGCGCGGCCAGTGCACGCACCGACGACTCGCGACCGGGGCCGGGGCCCTTGATCTCGACGTCGAGGTTCTTGATGCCTTGCTCGATCGCGGCGCGGCCGGCGACTTCCGAAGCCACCTGGGCTGCGAAGGGCGTCGATTTGCGCGAGCCCTTGAAGCCCTGGCCGCCCGAGGACGCCCACGACAGGGCATTGCCCTGGCGGTCGGTGATCGTGATGATCGTGTTGTTGAAGGACGCGTGAACGTGGCAGACGCCGTCGGACACGTTCTTGCGAACCTTCTTGCGCACGCGCTGCGCTGCGTTATTGGCGGGAGCTTTTGCCATGACTTATCTCTTTCCCGATTATTTCTTGAGGGCCTGAGCGGCCTTGCGCGGACCCTTGCGGGTGCGTGCGTTGGTGCGCGTGCGTTGGCCGCGCATCGGCAGGCCGCGGCGATGGCGGAAGCCACGGTAGCAACCGATGTCCATCAAACGCTTGATGTTCATGGTCGTCTCGCGGCGCAGGTCGCCCTCGATGGTGAACTGGGCGATGGAGTCGCGGATCTTTTCGAGATCGCTATCCGTCAGGTCCTTCACCTTCTTGGAATACGGAATGCCCGTGGCTTCGCAAATCTTGCGAGCGCGGGTTCGGCCGATGCCGAAGATAGCCGTCAGGCCGATTTCGGCGTGCTGATGCGGCGGAATGTTGATGCCAGCGATACGTGCCATGTGCGTCTTTCCTATAACTCTCTAATCAACCCTGGCGCTGCTTGTGGCGCGGATCCGTGCAGATCACGCGAACAATGCCCTTGCGACGGATGATCTTGCAGTTGCGGCAAATTTTCTTGACCGAAGCCGAAACTCTCATTGCTACTCTCCTAAATTCAGTCTGTGCGCTTACTTCGCGCGGAACACGATCCGTGCCCGCGACAAGTCGTAGGGCGTCAACTCAACGGTGACCTTGTCACCAGGGAGGATCCGGATGTAGTGCATCCGCATCTTTCCCGATATATGTCCGAGCACTACGTGCCCGTTTTCAAGCTTCACGCGAAACGTCGCGTTCGGCAGGTTCTCCACAACCTCACCCTGCATCTGGATGACATCGTCTTTCGACATTGTTCTTCAGCCGCCCAGTGAGGTCTTGAAATTGGCTTTCTTCAGCAGCGACTCATATTGCTGCGACATCAAATAATTCTGTACCTGCGCCATGAAGTCCATCGTCACGACCACGATGATCAACAGGGAGGTGCCGCCGAAATAGAACGGCACGTTGTACTTCAGGATCAGGAACTCGGGCAACAGGCAGACGAAGGTGATGTACACCGCGCCGGCCAGCGTCAGCCGGACCAGGATCTTGTCGATATAGCGGGCCGTCTGCTCGCCCGGGCGGATACCCGGAATGAACGCGCCGCTCTTCTTCAGGTTGTCTGCGGTCTCGCGGCTGTTGAACACCAGGGCCGTATAGAAGAAGCAGAAGAACACGATCGCGCTGGCATACAGCATCACATAGATCGGCTGGCCAGGCGAAAGCGTCGCGGCAATGTCCTTGAGCCAGCGCAGGCTGTCACCCGTCGCGAACCAGCTAACCACCGTGGCAGGCAGCAGGATGATCGACGACGCAAAGATCGGCGGGATCACGCCGGCCATGTTCAGCTTCAGCGGCAGGTGCGAGGACTGGCCGCCATAGACCTTGTTGCCCACCTGCCGGCGCGCGTAGTTCACGAGGATCTTGCGCTGGCCGCGTTCGACGAACACCACGAAATAGGTCACCAGACCCACCAGCGCGACGATCAGAACGGCGACCAGGATGCTCATGGCGCCGGTTCGCACCAGCTCCAGCAACCCGCCGATTGCGCTGGGAAGCCCCGCCGCAATACCCGCGAAGATCAGGATCGAGATGCCGTTGCCCAGGCCGCGCTCCGTGATCTGCTCACCGAGCCACATCAGGAACATCGTGCCGGCCGTCAGGCTGATCACCGCCGTGAGGCGGAAGCCCAGACCCGGGCTCATCACCAAACCGGCCGAGCCCTCGAGCGCCATCGCGATGCCGAGCGACTGGAACAGTGCCAGGCCGAGCGTGCCATAACGGGTGTACTGCGTGATCTTGCGGCGGCCGGCTTCGCCCTCTTTCTTCAGCTGCTCGAACGTCGGCACGACGTAGGTGAGCAGCTGCATGATGATCGAGGCCGAGATGTACGGCATGATGCCCAGCGCGAACACCGTGAAGCGCGACAGCGCGCCGCCCGAGAACATGTTGAACAGGCTCAGGATGCCGCCCTGCTGGCCCTTGAACAGCTCTGCGAGCTGGTCCGGGTTGATACCGGGTACAGGAATGTGCGCGCCGACGCGGTAAACCACCAGCGCAAGCAACAGGAAGACCAGCCGGCGACGCAGGTCGCCGTACTTGCCGGTCTTCGCAATTTGAGCGCTAGTTGCCACTGTCGGTATCCTTCAATTCAGCCAATCAGACCACGCTGCCGCCGGCCGCCTCGATGGCAGCCTTGGCACCCGCGGTCGCGAGAATGCCCGTCACCTTGACGGCCTTCTTCAACTCGCCGGACTTGATGACCTTGACGTTCTTGATCATCTCGCCGATGAGGCCGGCTTGCTTCAGGGACAGCAGGTCCACCTCGGCCGCGCCGAGGCGCTCGAGAGCAGCCAGCGTGACTTCGGCGTTGAACTTGGCCGTTTGCGACTTGAAGCCACGCTTGGGCAGGCGACGCTGCAGCGGCATCTGGCCGCCTTCGAAGCCAACCTTGTGGTAGCCGCCCGCACGGGACTTCTGTCCCTTGTGGCCGCGACCCGCGGTCTTGCCCAGGCCGGAGCCGATACCACGGCCGACACGGCGCTTGTAGTGCTTGGCGCCATCGGCGGGCTTGATGTTATTGAGTTCC
Organism: Ramlibacter sp. WS9; assembly: GCF_003797765.1. Classification (GTDB taxonomy): domain Bacteria; phylum Pseudomonadota; class Gammaproteobacteria; order Burkholderiales; family Burkholderiaceae_C; genus Ramlibacter. The sequence continues at coordinate 377,645 of NZ_RKMB01000002.1, forward strand.
ATCTCGATACCTCTAGACGATCTTGACCAGGTAGTCGATCTTGTTGATCATGCCGCGCACTGCCGGGGTGTCCTGCAGTTCGCTCACGCTGTTCAGCTTGCGCAGGCCCAGGCCGCGCACCGTGTCGCGGTGCGATTGCTTGGTGCCGATCGGGCTGCGGACCAGCTGGACCTTGACGGTTTTGGTTTCGGTTGCCATGTGAATACTCCGGGTCAGGCGGTGAAGAGCTCTTCGACCGACTTGCCGCGCTTGGCCGCGACGTTCGCGGGCGTGGTCGACTTGCGAAGCGCGTCGAACGTGGCGCGAACCATGTTGTAGGGGTTGGTCGAACCGTGGCTCTTGGCCACGATGTCGGTGATGCCCATGACTTCGAACACAGCGCGCATCGGGCCGCCGGCGATGATGCCGGTACCGCGGGGCGCCGGCGACATCATGATGCGGGCCGCGCCGTGCTGGCCGTACACCGTGTGGTGGATGGTGCCGTTCTTGAGCGACACCTTGGTCATGTTGCGGCGTGACTCTTCCATGGCCTTCTGGACGGCAGCCGGCACTTCTTTCGACTTGCCCTTGCCCATGCCGACCTTGCCGTCGCCGTCGCCGACCACGGTCAGTGCGGCGAAACCGAGGATACGGCCGCCCTTCACCACCTTGGTCACGCGGTTGACCGCGATCATCTTCTCGCGCATCCCGTCTTCGGGACCGTCACCTTGGGTTTTCGCTTGAACTCTTGCCATGATGTTTTTCCGTGTCCGTTAGAACTGCAGGCCGGCTTCGCGGGCGGCATCGGCCAGCGCCTTGACGCGGCCGTGGTACGCAAAACCTGCGCGGTCGAAAGCGACCTTCTCGACGCCGGCGGCCTTGGCCTTCTCGGCGATCAGCTTGCCCACCTGCTGGGCTGCGGCGACATTGGCGCCCTTGCCCGCGCCGCCGAGCGACTTGCGCAGATCGGCTTGTGCGGTGGAGGCCGTGGCCAGCACCTTGCTGCCGTCTTCGGAGATGACGGTGGCATAGATGTGCAGATTGGTGCGGTTCACGGTCAGACGCGCCACGCCTTGCGTTGCAATGCGGATGCGGGTCTGGCGCGAACGGCGCAGTCGTTGCTCTTTTTTGGTCAACATGGTGCTGCCCCTTACTTCTTCTTGGTCTCTTTGATCGTGATCTTCTCGTCCGCGTAGCGGATGCCCTTGCCCTTGTAGGGCTCGGGCGGACGAACAGCACGAATCTCGGCGGCGATCTGGCCAACGCGTTGGCGATCTGCGCCCTTGACGACGATTTCAGTGGGTGTCGCGGTGGCCACGGTGATGCCGGCAGGCATTTCCATGTTGACCGGGTGCGAATAGCCCACCGTCAGGTTCAGCTTGGTACCTTGTGCCTGGGCCTTGTAGCCCACGCCGATCAGGGTCAGCTTCTTTTCGAAGCCCTTGGTCACGCCCTGCACCATGTTGTTCACCAGCTGGCGCATGGTGCCGCTCATGGCGTTGGCTTCGCGGGAATCGTTGGCAGGAGCAAAGCTCAGCTTGCCGCCTTCACTCGTGATCTTGACCAGCGAGTTCTGGGTCAGCGACAACGCGCCGCCCGTGCCCTTGACACTGATCTGGTCTTCCTTGATCTGCACATCCACGCCTTGCGGGACGGCGACCGGCATTTTTCCGACTCGGGACATTTTTAGTTCCTTCCCTTTAGGCGACGTAGCAAAGAACTTCGCCACCGACACCGGTAGCGCGCGCCTTGCGGTCGGTCATCACGCCCTTGGGCGTCGTGACGATCGCCACGCCCAGGCCGTTTTGGACCTGAGGGATGGCGCCCGCACCCTTGTACACGCGCAGGCCGGGACGGCTCACGCGCTCGATGCGCTCGATCACCGGACGGCCGGCGTAGTACTTCAGGGCGATTTCAAGTTCGCTCTTGCCGGCTTCGGTCTTGACCTGGAAGCCGTCGATATAACCCTCGTCCTTCAGGACTTGGGCAATGGCCACCTTCACTTTGGAAGACGGAACCGACACCGTAGGCTTGGCCACCATCTGCGCATTGCGGATGCGGGTCAGCAGGTCGGCAATGGGATCACTCATGCTCATATCTGTCTCTCCTGCCGGTTACCAGCTGGCCTTGATCATCCCCGGGATGTCGCCGGTGAAGGCCATCTCGCGGATCTTGGCGCGTGCCAGACCGAACTGCTTGAACGTGCCACGCGGACGGCCCGTGATCGCGCAGCGGTTGCGCTGGCGGGTCGGGTTCGCGTTGCGGGGGAGCTTCTGCAGCGCCAGGCGGGCAGCCGCGCGCTCTTCGTCGCTCTTCTTGAAATCGTTGGCGATTGCCTTCAGCTCCGTGCGCTTCGCAGCGTACTTGGCGACCAGTTTGTCTCGCTTGAGCTCGCGCTCGATCAAAGCCATTTTTGCCATGGTTCGCCTCAGTTCTTGAAGGGGAAACGGAAGCCGGCGAGCAGCGCCTTGGCTTCTTCGTCGTTCTTGGCCGTCGTCGTGATCGAGATGTTCAGGCCGCGCAGGGCGTCGACCTTGTCGTACTCGATCTCGGGGAAAATGATCTGCTCTTTCACGCCGATGTTGTAGTTGCCACGGCCGTCGAAAGCGCGGCCGGAAATGCCGCGGAAGTCACGCACTCGCGGCAGGGCCACGGTGACGAAACGGTCCAGGAATTCCCACATGCGCTCGCCGCGCAGCGTCACCATCGTGCCGATGGCCTGGCCTTCGCGGATCTTGAAACCGGCGATGGCTTTCTTGGCCTTGGTCACGACCGGCTTCTGGCCGGAGATCTTGGTCAGGTCGGCCACGGCGTTGTCCATGACCTTCTTGTCGGCGACGGCTTCCGAGACACCCATGTTCAGGGTGATCTTCGTCAGGCGCGGGACCTGCATCGGCGACTTGTAGCCGAACTTGGCGGTCAACTCGGGGACCACCTTCTCGCGATAGTGTTGTTGCAGTCGTGCCATGGTCATGCCGCCTTGATTTCTTCGCCGCTGGACTTGAAGACGCGAACGTGCTTGTCGCCGTCGGTCTTGATGCCCACTCGGTCAGCCTTGCCCGTGGCGGCGTTGAAGATCGCCACGTTGGATTGGTGGATGGGCATCGATTTCTCGACGATGCCACCGGTCGCACCCTTCATCGGGTTCGGCTTGGTGTGCTTCTTGACGATGTTGATGCCTTCGACGATGACGTGGTCATCGTCCTTGCGCAGCACCACTTTGCCACGCTTGCCCTTGTCACGGCCCGCGAGCACGATGACTTCGTCGCCTTTGCGAATCTTGTTCATGACGCGTCCTTCTTTACAGAACTTCAGGGGCCAGGGACACGATCTTCATGAACTTCTCGGTGCGCAGCTCGCGCGTCACCGGGCCGAAGATGCGGGTGCCGATGGGCTCCAGCTTGTTGTTGAGCAGCACGGCGGCATTGCCGTCGAACTTGACGAGGGAGCCATCGGAGCGGCGGATGCCCTTGGCGGTGCGAACGACGACGGCACTGTAGACCTCGCCCTTCTTCACGCGGCCACGGGGCGCGGCTTCCTTGATGCTCACCTTGATAATGTCGCCAACGCTTGCGTAGCGACGCTTGGAACCGCCGAGCACCTTGATGCAAAGAACGGACTTCGCACCGGTGTTGTCGGCGACTTCGAGCCGGGATTCTGTCTGGATCATTTCAAATATTCCCAACTTGTACCTGGATCGCTCCAGGTCAGTCTTGGGCCTGTCGGCAGCCGCTTTCGCTTCGCGAAAAGCAGCCTTCGATTAGGCGGGTCATGTACCCCACGAGGCACACATTCATCTGCGCGCTTTTAAAGCGCAGCCCGCGATTATGGCAAACCTTCGGGCGGGTGTCAAACGGGTTACGAAGGAAAGGCGAGATAAAGCCGCGCCAAATCCTGAAAAGCCCTCACTTGCGGATCGACTCCTGTCTCTTGCTGCAGGATGGCGCCGACCTCGGCTGCCAATGACCCGGCCAGCCTGGCGTCCAGGAACAGCAGGCGCCAGCGCCGGGCCAGCACGTCTTCTGCCGTCCGGGCATATTCTTTTTGCGCGGCGAACCGGACCATCGCTTCGGTCAGTCCGGCGCCCAGTTCCCTGCCGGCGCCCGTCATCGCGGCGACTTCTGCAGCCTCACTGCCGTAGGAATGGGGGCCCTGGGCGTCGCTGATGCGGGGACGTTTGGCCGGCAATCCGTCCCCGCCGATCAAGCGCAAGTCAGCAGTCACTCCCGACCTGGTTCTTTCCAGCAAACCCCTTTCAACACACTTGTCCAGAACATCTTCCGCCATGGCGCGGTAGGTCGTCCACTTGCCGCCGGTCACAGTGACCAGGCCGCTGCGGCTGACGAGAACCGTGTGCTCCCGGCTGAGACCCTTGGTGTCGTCGCCGTCCTCCCCCTGAGGTTTGACCAGCGGTCGCAGGCCGACCCACATGCTGCGGATGTCTAAGCGCGCAGGCGCTCTATTGAGATAACGGCCCGACTCCTGGAGGATGAATTCCAGCTCTTCCTTGAACGGACGAGGCTCTTCCGGGAGGTCGTTCCGGGGCGTGTCGGTCGTTCCCAGAATGATTTTCCCCAGCCACGGAACCCCGAACAGCACACGCCCGTCCGCTGTCTTGGGCACCATCAGCGCATGGTCGCCGGGCAGGAACTCCCGGTCCACCACGATGTGCACGCCCTGGCTGGGCGCCACCATCGGCTTGACCGGCCGGCCGATCGCATCCCCGTCTTTCTGGCGAAACTGGTCAACCCACACACCTGCTGCATTGATCACACAGCGCGCGCTCAAGTCAAAGGCTCGCCCCGTTTCCTGGTCCTTGCAGGTGAGCCCCACCACTTTGCCGCTTTCGTGGCGCAATCCGGTCGCCGCACAGTAGTTGACGACCAAGGCCCCGCGCGACGCGGCCGTGCGGGCGAGCGCCAGAGCAAGGCGGGCGTCGTCGAACTGGCCATCCCAATACTTCACACCACCCTTCAACCCCTTTGCCAAGGCGGTGGGAAGGCAGGCCAGCGTCTGCTCACGGCTGAGGAATTCCGTGGGGCCCAGGCCCGCCTTGCCGGCCAACGCGTCGTACATCTTGAGGCCCGCCCCATAGAACGGCGTCTCCCAGAAGCGATACGAAGGCATCACGAACGGCAGCGGCTGCGCCAGGTGCGGCGCGTTGTTCAGCAACGTCGTGCGCTCGTGCAGAGCTTCGCGGACGAGGGCGATGTTGCCCTGTGCCAGGTAACGCACCCCGCCATGGACCAGCTTGGTGGCCCGCGACGACGTGCCCTTGGCGAAGTCATGCGCCTCGACCAGCACCACCGAAAAGCCACGGGCCGCAGCGTCCAGCGCCACCCCCAGGCCCGTCGCACCGCCGCCAATGATCGCGACGTCATAGGTGATGGTGCGCGCCAGCTGCGAAACCAGGTGCTGTCGATTCATGCGCCTCATTCTCTACGACACGCTGCTCGCCGCTTCCATGGAGAACCCGAGGGCGCCGGCGATAGACTTGAGTCATGACCGGCACCACGCAAAACAACACTTCGCAAGCCATCGCCTTCATCGGTGGCGGCAACATGGCCAGCGCCATCATCGGCGGGCTGATCCGGCAGGGCTTGTCTGCCGCGGAAATCGAAGTGGTCGAGCCTTTCGCCGAGGCGCGCGACAAGTTGCGCACACAGTTCGGCATCACCGCACAGGCCGCAGCAGGCCCCGCACTGGCGCGCGCGCAGCTGGTCGTGTGGGCGGTCAAGCCCCAGACGTTCAAGGATGCCGCCGCCCAGGCCAAGCCGTACACCGGCAACGCGCTCCACTTGAGCGTGGCCGCCGGCATTCGTTCCGACAGCATCGCTCAGTGGCTTGCTACCGAGCGCATCGTGCGGTCCATGCCCAACACGCCGGCTTTGGTCGGCAAAGGCATGACAGCGCTGTTCGCGCGCCCCGGCGTGTCGCAGGGCGACAAGGCGCGCGTCGAGCAAGTCATCGCCACCACGGGTGCGTCGCTGTGGGTGGAGGAAGAAGCGCACCTCGACGCCGTCACCGCGCTTTCCGGCTCGGGCCCCGCCTATGTGTTCTTCTTCCTGGAAGCCATGACCCAAGCCGGCGTCGAAATGGGCTTGACGCGGGAGCAGGCGTATCAGCTCTCGGTCGCGACCTTCGTGGGTTCCGCAGAACTGGCGCAAGCGTCCGACGATCCGCCCGAAGTGCTTCGCCAGCGCGTCACCTCCAAGGGCGGCACAACCTATGCGGCCATCACTTCCATGGAGCAGGACCAAGTGCAGCCGCGGTTCGTGAAGGCTCTGCACGCGGCGCGGCAGCGTGCCAAGGAGTTGGGCGACGAGTTCGGCGCCTGACCATTTTCAGCCGATTACTTCAGTCCATAGCCGGCGACGACACCGGCGAACACCGTGAACCCGAGCCAGTGGTTGACGCGAAAGGCCTTGAAGCACCCCTCGCGCTCCCGGCCTCGTATCAGCGTGAAGTGCCAGACGGCATGCGCGGCTGCCGCTACCGTCGTCAAAAGCACGATAGCCAGAGGAATCCGGTCGATCAGCACGGCCGCCCAAATGCCCAGGTAGGCTGCGTAGCAGAGCATGACCACAGCAATATCTGCGCGACCCAAGGTGATGGCCGATGTCTTCATGCCAATGCGAATGTCATCGTCGCGGTCCACCATCGCGTATTCGGTGTCATAGGCGACCACCCAGAACAGGTTGCCCAACAGCAGCACCCACGCCACCAGCGGCACGCGCGACTGCACAGCCGCGAACGCCATCGGGATGCCGAAGCTGAACGCCACGCCCAGCACCGCCTGGGGCATCGAGACGAATCGCTTGGCGTAGGGATAGACGATGGCGATGGCCAGCGCCGCGAACGACCACGTGATGGCGGCCGCGTTGGTGGTCAGCACCAGGCCGAAAGCGGCCAGCGCCAGCGCCGCACCCAGCAACAACGCCTCGCGCGGCGCGATGGCGCCTCGCGTCACCGGGCGCTGAGCAGTGCGCTTGACGTGCCGGTCGAACTCGCGGTCGGCCACATCGTTGACGCAGCAGCCGGCACTGCGCATGAGGATGGTTCCGAGCGTGAACACCGCCAGCAGGTGCCAGCCCGGAAACCCATGGGCGGCGATCCACAGGGCGCTCAGCGACGGCCATAGAAGCAGCAGCCAGCCGGCTGGCCGGTTCCAGCGGATCAGGTCCAGGTACAGATCGAGTTTCTCTCGCAACATCACAGCCCGACTTGGCGAAGATCCAGCTTGCCATCCCGCATCGGCGGACACCAGAAGCACGCCCCATTCACCGGCTTGGAGATGCCGAAGATCGCATCGACCACCCCGTCTTCCTGGCCCGCCATGCGGCGCATCTGGGTCTCGAAGGCATAGAGAGATCGGCCGAAGGCGACGAACATCAAGCCGGCCTGCATGCTCATCATCCACGGCATCGACCGGCGCAGCATGAAGGCCGGCGGATCGAAGCTTTCCTGCGCCGTGCGCTTGACGTGCGCCGAGGTCGGCGAGTCGTCGATCTCCTCGTTGTCTGCGAGGCGCCGGCCGATGTGGTGATCGCGTTCGTCATCCGCCAACTTTTCGAAAGCGTCGAGGTCATGAACCCACTGCTGCACGGCAACGAAACTGGAGCCGTCCAGCCCCTCGCCTTGCCCATGCACGAATGCCGCTTCCTCCGCCGCCTCGCCCACAGGGTTCTCGGTGCCGTCCTCATAGCCAGTCAGGTCGTGCCCGTGACCGCTCTCGCCAAGCGCATGGCGGAAGGCGTCGACCACATGGCGGATGGCGAACGCGGGGGCCAGCGCCTTCTGCACCTTGCGCGTGAGGTGCAGCAGGTCGCCCAGGTCGTCGCCACGAACCCAGCACCACAGCGTGCCGGGGGTGGAGGGCACCTTGACGCCATGGCCCGACATCTCGGCCAGCTCGTGCAGCCCGGGTACCTCCACGCCCAGCGCGGCCACGAGCGAGGGGCCCATGCCCATCACGACGTCGCTGCCATTCGCCAGCGGTGACAGGCGGCCCAGGGCATCCTTGATGGCCTGGGCGTTCGCCCCCTGCTCGGTCAAGCTGAACAGGACGTACCGTGCCACGGCGGGCACGGACTCGAAAATCCCTGGCTGGTAGAGCGTATTCATCGTGGCGATTCTAGGGAAGCCGGCGCACACCGGCAGCACGGGCGGCGGCGGGCGCGGATGAGCTCAGGACAGCCGCTTCACGCCCGGCAGTTCGCAGGCGTATACGGCGTTGCGCAGCGCCGCGATGGCTTCATAGCGGGTGAAGCTTCGGCGCCAGGCCAGCACCACGCGGCGGGTAGGCGGGTCGCCGTCGAAGGGGATGTATTTGACGAAGGACTGGTCGTCCTTGCGGCGCCGCGGCTTGGGATCCAGCGCTTCCTTTGGCACGGAGAGCCGTGGCACCAGCGTCACGCCCATGCCCGCGGCCACCATGTGCTTGATCGTTTCCAGCGACGATCCTTCGAAACTCTTGCGGATGCCTTCGGCGTCGCTGGAAAAGCGTGCGAACTCGGGGCAGACTTCCAGCACGTGGTCGCGGAAGCAGTGGCCGTTGCCGAGCAACAGCATCGTCTCGCTTTTCAACTCCTGCGAGGTGATGGTGCTTTTCGCCGCGAACGCATGCGTGCTGGGCACCGCCGCAAGAAAGGGCTCGTCATACAGCGGGGCGACGGCCAAGCCGGTATCGGGAAACGGTTCGGCCATGATGGCGCAGTCGATGTCGCCGGTGCGCAGCATCTCCAGCAGCTTCACGGTGAAGTTCTCCTGCAGCATGAGCGGCATCTGCGGGGTGCGCGAGATCGCCTGTCGCACCAGGTCCGGCAGCAGGTAAGGGCCGATCGTGTAGATGATGCCCAGCGTGAGCGGCCCGGCCAGCGGGTCCTTGCCGCGCTTGGCGATCTCCTTGATGTTCGCGGCCTGTTCCAGCACGCTCTGGGCTTGGCGCACGATGTCCTCGCCCAGCGCTGTGACCGTCACTTCATTCGCGCTGCGCTCGAACAGCTTGACCTCGAGCTCGTCCTCGAGCTTCTTGATCGCCACCGAAAGCGTCGGCTGCGAAACGAAGCAGGCTTCGGCGGCCTTGCCGAAGTGCTTTTCGCGGGCGACGGCAACGATGTATTTGAGTTCGGTGAGGGTCACGGTTAGGCCTTGAGGAATTCCGATTTTCCTCCCAACCAGCGCGCGGTGTGTTTTTCCGCGAGTTCAGGATAGCGATCGAGCATCATCGGCGCCAGTTGGCGGGCCCACGCCAGCAGCTCCGTATCGGTCGCAAGGTCGGCGAAACGCAGCAACGGCGCACCGGATTGGCGTGCGCCCAGGAATTCGCCGGGGCCGCGAATCTCCAGGTCACGCCTCGCGATCTCGAAACCGTCGGCCGTTTCCGCCATCGCCTTCAGGCGCGCCCGTGCCGTCTCGCCCAGGCGGCCGCTCTCCCCGGTGGAAAACAGCAGAATGCAGGCTGACGCCGCAGCGCCACGCCCGACCCGGCCGCGCAGTTGGTGCAGCTGCGACAGGCCAAAGCGCTCCGCGTGCTCGATCACCATCAGCGACGCGTTCGGCACGTCGACGCCCACCTCGATCACCGTTGTCGATACCAGCACACCCATCTGCCCACCGGTGAACAGCGACATCACCGCCTTCTTCTCCGGCACCGGCATCCGCGAGTGCAGCAGGCCGACCATCACGCCCGGCAGGGCGGCGCTCAGCGCTTCGTGCGTGGCGGTGGCATTGGTCAGGTCCAGCGCTTCGCTTTCCTCGATCAGCGGGCAAACCCAATAAACCTGCCGCCCCTCGGCCAGTTGCGAACGGATGCGCTGCGTCACCTCGTCACGGCGCGAATCGGCGATCAGCTTCGTGATGACTGGCGTGCGGCCCGGCGGCAACTCGTCGATCGTGGAAACGTCAAGATCGGCGTAGTAGCTCATCGCAAGCGTGCGCGGGATCGGCGTCGCGCTCATCATCAGCAGGTGGGGCTCCTGGCCTGTGTCCTTCATCTTGGCGCGCAGGGCCAGTCGTTGCGCGACGCCGAAGCGATGCTGTTCGTCGATGATGGCCAAGCCGAGGTTCTTGAATTGCACCAGGTCCTGGATGACCGCGTGCGTCCCGACGACGAGCGCGGCTTCGCCGCTGGCGATCAGTGCAAGCATTTCGGTGCGCTCCTTCTTTTTCTGGCTGCCGGTCAGCCACGCCACACGCAATCCCTTCGGCGCGAACAGGGGCTCCAACCAGCCGATCAGTTTTCGAAAGTGCTGCTCCGCCAGGATTTCCGTGGGCGCCATCAGTGCGCCCTGCCAACCGGCGTCGATGGCGATCGCGGCCGCGAGCGCCGCCACCACGGTCTTGCCCGAACCGACATCGCCCTGCAAGAGACGGTGCATTGGGAGGTTGCGACCGAGATCCTGCGCGATCTCCTCCCCCACACGGCGCTGGGCCGCGGTCAGCTGGAACGGCAAGACCCCCAGCAGCTGTTCATGCAGCCCGCCGGGTTTCGCCGCGAGGGCGGGCGAGCGCAGCACCTCGCGCTCGCGCTTGCTTTGCAGTTGCGACAGCTGCTGCGCAAGCAGCTCCTCCGCTTTCAACCGCTGCCACGCGGGATGGTTGCGGTCCTCCAAACTCGCCAGCGGCACCTCCGGGCCGGGCTGGTGCAGGAAAGTGAGCGCCTCGCGCGGGGCCCCAACCAACGGCTTGAGTGCTTCGGTGACGCCGGGGGGGAACGTGTCCGACAAGTCGGCGCGCGCCAGGCCGCCCAGCACCGCCTTGCGCAGGTAGGTTTGCGGCAGGCTGGCGACCGTGGAGTACACGGGTGTGAGTGCAGTGGGCAATTCGCCGCCGGCAGGCTTGCACGTGGGATGCACCATCTGCCAGCCCAGGAAGCCGCCCTTGAGCTCACCGCGCACGCGCACCTGCGTGCCAACAGCCAGCGACTTCTGCTGCGACGGATAAAAATTGAAGAAGCGCAGCACGCAGGTGTCGCTGCCGTCGTCCACGGTCACAACGAGCTGCCGCCTCGGGCGATAAGTCACGTCGCAAGCCGTGACCGTGCCCTCGAACTGCGCGGTATCGCCTTCGCGGCAATCGCGCAGCTTCACCACACGCGTTTCGTCCTCGTAGCGCAGGGGCAAGTGCAGTGCGAGGTCGATGTCGCGCACGAGGCCCAGCTTGATGAGGGCCTTTTGCGGCTCGCTCAATGCGGCTTTGGGGGCCTTGGTGTCGGGCATGGGACAATTCTGCCTTCTCTTCCCCAACCACTTGGAACGGGTCCGTCCGGCCCTCAAGCGCATGCGCACCTTCACCACCGGCGACTTCGACTTCGCCCTGCCCCCCGAACTGATCGCCCAGCATCCAGCTGCCGAGCGGAGCTCCTCCCGCCTGCTGGATGGCACGGGCGCCGCACCCGTCGACCGCATCTTCCGCGAATTGCCCGCCTTGCTCGAAGCCGGCGACCTGCTGGTCTTCAACGACACCAAGGTCGTCAAGGCCCGCCTCTTCGGCGAGAAGCCCACCGGCGGCAAGGTGGAACTGCTGATCGAACGCGTCTTGCAGGGACGCGAAGTCGTGGCCCACATGAAGGTCAGCAAGAAGCCGCTCGTGGGCACCACACTCGCCATGGTTGGCGGGTTCAGCGCCACGCTGCAAGGCCGCTGGCCCGGCGACGACGGACCTCTGTTCCGCTTCTCGCTCAGCGACGAGCCTTATGCCTTGATGGAGCAGCACGGCCACGTGCCGCTGCCGCCGTACATCGAGCATGGCGACAGTGCGCAAGACGTGCAACGCTACCAAACGGTGTTCGCCAAGAATCCCGGCGCCGTTGCAGCGCCTACGGCCGCGTTGCACTTCGACGAGGCCTTGCTCGCGCAGCTCGAAGCGCGCAGCGTGCAGCGCGCCAGCGTCACACTCCATGTGGGCGCCGGCACCTTCCAACCGGTGAAGGTCGACAACATCGCCGACCACACCATGCACCGCGAGCGCTACGACGTGCCCGCCGGAACCCGGCTCGCGATCGAAGAAGCACACGCACGCGGTGGCCGCGTCATTGCCGTGGGCACCACCACGGTTCGCACGCTCGAGTCGTGGGCAGCCACGGGCGAGACCAGTGGCGACACCAACATCTTCATCACACCGGGCTTTCAATTCAAGGTCGTCGACCGGCTGGTCACCAACTTCCACTTGCCCCGCTCCACCCTCATGATGCTGGTCAGCGCCTTCGCGGGCTACGATCGCATCATGGATTTGTACCGCCACGCCATCGCGCGGCGCTATCGCTTCTTCAGCTACGGCGACGCGATGCTGTTGGACAGGACCGCCTGAACCCCCATGCTCTCATTCGAACTTCTCAAGACCGACGGCCATGCCCGCCGCGGCCGCCTGACGCTGAACCACGGCGTGGTGCAAACGCCCATCTTCATGCCCGTGGGCACCTACGGAACCGTCAAGGGTGTGACGCCGCGCTCGCTGGAGGAAATGGGCGCGCAGATCATCCTCGGCAACACCTTCCATCTGTGGATGCGTCCCGGCCTGGACGTGCTCAAGCAGTTCGGCGGGCTGCATCGCTTCGAGTCGTGGAACAAGCCGATCCTCACCGACTCCGGCGGCTTCCAGGTCTGGAGCCTGGGCGAGATGCGCAAGATCAGCGAAGAGGGCGTGAAGTTCGCCTCGCCGGTCAATGGCGACAAGCTGTTCCTCACACCCGAGATCTCGATGCAGATCCAGACGCTCCTGAACAGCGACATCGTGATGCAGTTCGACGAGTGCACCCCGTACGACACCAAGGGCCACATCACGACGGACGCCGAGGCGCGCGTTTCAATGGAGCTGAGCCGCCGCTGGGCGGACCGCTGCAAGACCGAATTCGCGCGGCTGCAAAACCCCAACGCGCTGTTCGGCATCGTGCAAGGCGGGATGTTCGAGCATCTGCGCGAAGAGTCGCTGGACGCGCTGGTCGAGATGGACTTCCCCGGTTACGCCGTCGGCGGCGTCAGCGTCGGCGAGCCGAAAGAAGAGATGCTGCGCATCATGGCGCACACGCCGCACCGCCTGCCGGCGAACAAGCCACGCTACCTGATGGGCGTGGGCACGCCGGAAGACCTGGTCGAAGGCGTCGCGAATGGCGTGGACATGTTCGACTGCGTGATGCCCACCCGCAATGCGCGCAACGGCCACTTGTTCACGCGTTTCGGCGACTTGAAGCTTCGCAACGCAAAGCACCGCACCGACGAGCGGCCGCTCGACGAAACCTGCACCTGCTACGCCTGCAAGGGCAGCACCGCCGCCGACGGCACAGTATCGGGCGGTTTCTCGCGCGCGTACCTGCACCACCTGGAGCGCTGCGGCGAGATGCTGGCGCCGATGCTGGCCAGCATTCACAACCTGCACTACTACCTGAACCTGATGCGCGAGATTCGCGAGGCGCTGGACGCCGGTACTTTCGCGGCGTTCGTGCAGCGGTTCAAGCAAGACCGGGCGCGGGGCGTGTAGCCGCGGCGGTTCACAGCTCCTCTCTCAATTCAATCGCATGCTGACCGGCGCGGCGCCCAGGCCCGAGCGCTGCAGCCACTGGAACACGGAGTCCACGGTGACGGTTTCGATGCGGTCGGAAAAACGCTTTTCGGAAGGGTGGTCGTCGAAAGCGATGTTGGCCGCGCTCGCCCGGGCGCCGAGCCGAGTGAGCGGCCCCAATTTAAGCGTCGACGGCTCGTAGCCCGCATTGCGCAGCCAGGCCTGCGAGCCGCCGCGCGATGGCACACCGGGTTGCATCGCTCCAGCCAACGTTTCGATCGCCCATTGGTTGGACTGCTGGTAGCGCTGCCCCCAGGCATAGCTGACGATGCTGTACGGCTTGTGGTGCAACGCGGCCACGCGCCCGTTGTCTTGCAGCACCGGCAACAGCTTCTGCTGCACTTCGCGAGACGGCACGACCCATGCCGCCTCGTAGCGCCACAAGTCGTCCAGGAAGAATTCGCCCAGGCCCTGGCGGTAGACCGCGGAATCGGCGGTGCCGCAGTGGTTCAGCTTGTGCGCAACGCGCCAGACCGCGCCGCGTCCATCGGGGCCCAGTTGCTTGTAGGCGAACCCGAGATGCGAGTAACGCAGGCCGTACTTGCTCAGGTCCTGTCCGGCGCGGGCCAGTACCACGACGTCGGCGCCGCTGGCGTCCAGGGCGGCCGCCGTGCGCTCCGCCAGCACGAGTCCGCGTTCGATCGTCTGTGCGCCGGGCTTTTTGGACTCGCAGGAGCGGCCGGCATGCGCCGCAGGGGTGGTGAGGGCCGCGGCCGCCACTGCCGCGGCGATAAGGGTGTGCTTCATCGCCGCCTCAGTCCGTCAGACGTTCGTTGTGCAGCAACGCCCGGCCCAGGGCGTTGGGCACGAAGGCGATCGCTTCGCCGGCGACGGAAAGGATCACGCCGGCTCCGATCACGCTCACCGTCACCATGGTGCCGGCAGCCATCGATGCGTTGGCCATGCCGCGTCCGGCGACCTCCACACTGACGCGAGCGCCATCGGAGGCGCGTTCCAGCACGTACACCGTGCTCAGCGCGCCGACCTCGATGGCCTTGATGACGAACACCGCGCCGGCCGCCGACAGCATCGCCGGCACAGCAAGCGATGCCCCTGCCGTTGCGCTGGCGCCGACAACGACCACCGACGCAAGCGGCAATGCGGACAGCGCGCTCACGGCGGACGCCTCACTCTGGGCGCGGGCCGGCGCCGCGATGACGGCGCTCAAGGCGACCAGGACGGCGATCAAACTCTTCTTCATTTTGGAGGTTCCTTCGAAAAATGGGAATGGATCATGCAGCGGCGTCGGCCGCGTCGCGCGACATCCGGCCTTGGCGGCGCGCTTCGTTCAGGTCGGCTTCGTGCGCGTCACGCAGCGTCTTGGCCAACGTGAACGTGCAGGTGATCAGGTACAGCCAGCTCACGCCCAAAAAAGCCTTGTAGGTTTCGTTGACCTCCATGCGCAGCAGGCCCCAGCCGGTGAGCGCCATCGCCAGGAAGAAACCGCCCCAGACCACGACGCGGAACATGGGCGTGTCGGCGACGCGGCCTTCGGCCTTGCTCTTTTCGCTGTCTCGCACGAACTTGGCCAGCACGAAGGCGGCCGAGAGGCAGAAGAAGTAGCCCATGATCATGAAGGCGCGATCCAGGTCCTTGCCGGGCAGGTACGCCAGGCCGACGCCGCAGAGAAAAGCGGCAATGACGAAGGACACCCAAACCTGCAGTTGCCAGGCTTTGGAATCGCGGTGAATCAGGACTTGCATGGAGACCTCTTGGAGGTGGTTGAACATGTGGGGGAGTGTGGATGGTGCAGACCAGGAAGTCGCATAATTTTGTCTGGATGCCATCAATATGCCGAAAAGGTATCGATTTTCGATACTCTTTTCAGCCAAACTTTGCGACACTGATTCAAAGTCGATCGACGGTGGACCCTGTGCGGCAAAACAGTGTCTATGCGCTATAAACCCCAGACTACAGGGCAAGAATGAAAAAGGCCACAAGAATCATCGTGACCATCGCTTTGCTGGCTGCATTCGGCGGGGCTGCGTGGTTCTCGTTTCAACGGACGGAGCAGCAGCGCCTGTCGCCGCCGGCCGCGGCGCGGCCGGCGCAGATCGTCGAACTCACCGGCTTGATCGCGCTGGACGTCGAGCCCTATTTCAAGGACCCGAAGGTCGTCCAGGCCCTCGCCGAACGCGGCTACAGGGTCAGCGTCACCCGCATCGGGTCACGCGACATGGCGGCGCGGGCCGTGCCCGGCCAGATGCCCGACTTCTTCTTTCCTTCGGGCGTGGTGGCGGCCAACCAGATCGGCGACGCGGCAAAGAAGGGCAACGTCACCACCACCGCCTACTCGCCTTTCTATTCGCCGCTGGTCATCGCCTCGTGGACGCCGGTGGCGCAGCTGCTTGCCGCAAATGGCATGGCGAAGGAGACGCAGCCCAAGGTGTGGAGCGTCGACATGGCCAAGCTGGTGGCGGTCATGCTGGAGCGCAAACGCTGGAAGGACCTGCAGGGCTCGCAAGCCTATGACGTCGGACGCAGCGTGCTCGTTTCCACCACCGACGTGCGGCGAAGCAACTCCGCCGCGATGTACCTCGCGCTGGTCAGTCACGCCATCAACGGCGGGGACGTTGTGAGCGACCGCGCCGCGGCGCAGAAGGTCGCGCGGCGCGCGGCCGAACTGTTCAAGCGCCAGGGCTACCAGGAGAACTACGTTAACGGCAACTTCGACGACTACGTGTCGATCGGCATCGGCAAGACGCCGCTGGCCTTCATCTACGAAAACCAGATGGTGAGCTACGCACTGGCCAAGAAGGGCGTCGGCCCCGACATGGTGCTGCTCTACCCGCAGCCCACCATCTTCAACAAGGTCGTCTTCCTGGCCACCAATGAAAAGTCCAAGGGGCTGGGCGAAGCGCTCAGTACCGACCCGGTGTTGCAGCAACTGGCGGTGGACTACGGTTTTCGCATCGGGGACGCCGCCTATTTCGCCCGCGCCGCCAAGGGCGCGGGCCTGGCGGTGGAAGAGCGGGTCAGCCAGGTCATCGATCCGCCCAGCTATGAAATCATGGCCGAGATGATCGACGTCGTCGCCGCTGAAATGGGCCGCTAGCGCCCGGCGTATCCATCCCTCACAGGAGTTGCTCATGACCGTGTCCTGGATCCGCAGCGCGTGCCTGCTGCTCGCCGTTGCACTCGCCGGTTGCGGCGAGCGCCCGGCCTCCCCGGCTCCGGCGCCAACCCCGGCGCCTGCTCCCGCCGCCCAGGTGGCCGTGCCGGTGTTTCGCGTGCTGGCCACCAGCGACTTGCGCGACATCCAGCCGCTCGAGCAGATGGTGGAAAAGGCCACGGGCGTGCCGCTGCGCTTCACCTTCGGCGGCACCATGGAAAGCACGGAAGCCGTGCTGACCGGCAACGCCAACGCCGACGGCGCCTGGTTCGCCAACGCCCGCTACCTGCTGTCCAGCCCGCAAGGCCAGGCGCGCGTGAAGCTGCAGGAAAAGATCATGCTGTCGCCGGTGGTGGTGGGCGTGAGCCAGAGCCACGCCAAGACCCTGGGCTGGGATAACCCGCAAGCCGCCGCCAGCGTCACCTGGAAGACCATTGCCTTGGCGGCGCGCGACGGCAAGCTCAAATACGCGTTGTCCAACCCGGCCACCTCGAACCAGGGTTTCATGGCCCTACAGGGTGTGGCTGCCGCGGCGGCGGGCAAAGCGGAAGCGCTGACGGCGGCGGATGTCGACCGGGGCGCGATCGCTGCCTTCATCAAGGGCTACAAGCTGCCGGGCGACAACAGCACGTACCTGAGCGAAAAGTTCATCGAACAACAGAACACCCGGGTCAACGCCTTCATCAACTATGAAAGCTGGCTGCTGTCGCTGAACCAGTCCGGCAGTCTCAAGGAGCCGCTGACCCTGGTGTATCCGCACGAAGGCGTGGCCACCGCGGACTATCCATTCATGCTGCTCAACGACGCGCGGCGCGCCGACTACCAGAAGGTGGTCGATTACCTCAAGGGCGAATCGGCGCAAACGTGGCTGGCCAAGGTGACGCTGCGGCGGCCGGTCAACGGCGAAGTCGCGCGCGCGCAGGCCGACCTGTTCCCCAAAGGCGCGATGCTCGTCGAACTGCCGTTCTCGCCCGACCGGGCCCTGGCCGACGGCCTCATCGACGCCTACCTCAACGAGTTCCGCGCGCCGATCGCGTCCACCTTCGTGCTGGACGTGAGCGGCAGCATGAACGCGCACGGCCGGCGCCAGCAGCTGGTGCAGGCCCTGCAGTACATGGCCGGCGACGACGCATCGCTGACCGGGCGCATCGCGCGGCTGACCAGCCGCGAGAAGATCTGGATGCTGCCCTTCTCCGACGAGCCGGGCCAGCCCGAGCTGTTCCATGTGCCGGCCGGCAAGCCCGCGGCCCGCGGCGTGCAGGTCCAAGCCGATACGGAAGCCAAGAAGGCAGTGCTGGGCCAGGTGCGCGACTATGCCGAACGGCTGCGGATGACCGGCTCAACTGCGCTGTACGACTCGGTGCTGCAGGCGTTGCAGAACATGCACCTGGAACGCAAGAAGCACCCGGAATACCAATACTCGGTCGTTGCCTTCACCGACGGGGAAAACAACCGCGGCCGCAATTTCGCGCAGTTCAAGGCTGCGTACGAGCAACTACCGGAAGACGTACGGGCCATTCCCGTCTTCATGGTCGTTTTCGGCGAAGCCAACGAGAAGGAACTGAAAGAGTTGGTGCGCGTCACCGGCGGGCGGATTTTCGACGCCCGCAAGACTCCGCTTTACGGCGTCTTCAAGGACATCCGAGCGTATCAATGAGCCCCCACGTTCGCATTCGCTCACTGCCCCCCGAGGGGGCCGGTGTCTCCCTAGAGGCGGCTCGTCGGGAGACACAATGAGTCGCATCGAGCGTTTCCTCACCTCGCCCGCCAACTGGTTCGGCATCGCCCTGGCCACGGCGGGGCTGGCGCCGCAGGCGCTGGGCATGGCGCTGTGGGGCGGGTGGTTGCTGGCACCGCTTGGCTACGGTGTCGGCTTCGCGGTGGCGGGCCTCTGGTTCGGCTATCCGCGTTTGGGAACGCCGCCCTGGGACGAGCTGGAATTCGACGCCGACTCGGGCGACGCGCGTGAGGCCATGGACAAGGCGCTGCACGCGGTGCGCGGGCTGGTGAGCTTCAACCCGGAGGATCGCTTGTCGGCCAGCCTGCAGGCACGCGTGCTGGAGCTGTGCACGCAGTTGCAGACGCTGCTGCAACAGTGGGACCGCAGCAAGGGCAAGCTGTCGCTGGAGGAGACCTTCCAGGCCCGCCACATCGTCCTCAGTTACCTGCCCGAGGCGCTCAAAACCTATCTGTCGATCCCGCCGCGTTTCGCGCGCTCCAAGATTCTGGCCAACGGCCAAACCGCTGAAGACACTTTCCGCGCCACCGTCGACGACCTGAGCGCCAAGGTGCTGCAGTTGACGGAGGACCTCGCCTCTCAGGATGCCGAGGCTTTCCTCAATCACTCGCGGTTCCTCCACGAGAAGTTCGGGCCGAGCAAGAACCCGCTGCTTCACATCAAACAGTGACGCCGCCGGAGCCCGGCAAGCCGGCCGCCTTCCGCGGGGCCGGCGATTTCCGATGAATATTTCACGGAGAATTTTTTCGCAAGATCAAGGTCAGCACGTAGGTGCGATTCACGCAGCACTTGTTGGGCTAATATGCGTCGCAGTCGAAGAAGAATGAGAAAGTAGACAGCCCCTTGCGGGAGGAAACCATGGGATTCCTGGATACAGCGGCGTCATTCCCCACAGCGATCTTCACCACGCTGCTGGTCGTCGCGCTTTTCTACTGGGTGCTCGCCCTTCTCGGCGCCGTCGACTTCGAGGCCGGCGGTCACGAAGCCCATGACGGGCACGCGAACGATGCCGACATCGGCACGCTCGCCAGCTATGTCGTGGCTTGCGGCCTGCAGGGCGTCCCCACTTCCATTGCAGTCAGCCTGCTCGTGCTCATCGCATGGGTGCTCAGCTGCCTGGGAGGCATGTGGTTGTTGCCCCTGTTGCCGGCGGGCGCCTTTGGCTACGTGGGCGGTGCCTTGCTCGCGCTCGCGAGCCTCTCCATCGCGGTGCCGCTCACTTCCAGGCTGATCAAGCCGTTGCGCGGCCTGTTCGTGACCCACACCGCCCAGCACAATGCGTCGTTGGTGGGCCAACCGTGCAAGGTTCTCACCCAGGTCGTCGATGAGCAGGCCGGCCGTGCCGAGGTGGCGCAGCGCGGAGCCAATTTGAACATCCGGGTGTGGGCCCGCACGCCGAACAACCTGAAGCGCGGCGCCGCCGCGCGCATCGTCGCCTACCAGGACGATCCCGCCCGCTACCTGATCGAGCCCGAGACGTAGTAGTCCGGACCGCCGCCGCCAACGCCTTCATTCCCGCAAACCTGCCTGTCCGCCACTTCACCCCCAGGGGAGTTTCATGGAACCCATCTTCGTCGCCGCCGGTGCCATCACCATCTTCATCCTCGGCCTGTTCGCGATGCTCGCGAAGTTCTATCGCAAGATCGAGCAGGGGCATGCGCTGATCGTCAACACGATGCGCGCGGAGCCGACGGTCACCTTTACCGGCTGCATGGTGTACCCGATCATCCACAAGGCCGAGTTGATGGAGATCTCGGTCAAGACCATCGAGATCGACCGCTCCGGCAACGAAGGACTGATCTGCAAGGACAACATCCGCGCCGACATCAAGGTGAAGTTCTTCGTTCGCGTGAACAAGACCGCCGAGGACGTGCTGAAGGTGGCGCAGGGCATCGGCTGCGAGCGCGCGTCCAACCAGGACATTCTGGAAGACCTCTTCTCGGCCAAGTTCTCCGAGGCGTTGAAGACCGTGGGCAAGTCGATGGAGTTCGTGGACCTGTACCAGGCCCGCGACAACTTCCGTGACGAGATCATTCGCCAGATCGGCGACGACCTGTCGGGCTACGTGCTGGAGGACGCGGCGATCGACTACCTCGAGCAGACGCCGCTGTCCAAGCTGGACGGCAGCAACATCCTGGACGCGCAGGGCATCAAGAAGATCACCGAACTGACGGCCGTGGAAAACGTCCGCACCAACGAGCTGCGCCGCAACGAGGAAATGCAGATCAAGAAGAAGAACGTGGAAACGCAGGAAGCATTGCTCGAGCTGGACCGCCAGGCCTCTGACGCCACGGCCCGCCAGCACCGCGAAATCGCCACCGTCCGCGCGCGCGAAGAAGCCGAGACCGCCAAGATCCAGGCGGAGGAGCGCACCAAATCCGAACTCGCGCGGCTGCAGGGCGAGCAGCTGGTGTCGGTGCAGCAGGAAAACGTGCACCGCGAGCAGGAAGTGGCCGCGAACAACCGCAAGCGGGCCGTGGCGATCGAGGAAGAGAAAGTCACCCGCGCCCGCGAACTCGAAGTGGTGGACCGCGAGAAGGAAGTGGCGCTGCAGCGCATCGACAAGGAACGCGCGCTGGAAGTGCAGCGCAAGGCCATCGCGGACGTGGTGCGCGAGCGGATCGTGGTCGAACGCACGGTGGCCGAACAGGAAGAAGCGATCAAGGAGCTTCGCGTCGTGGCCGAGGCCGACCGCACGAAGAAATCCGCGATCATCATCGCCGAGGGCCAGGCCGAAGAGAAGCTGATTGCCGAGGTGAAAGCCGCGGAGGGGCAAGAGCGTCGCGCCCGCCACAAGGCGACCGAGGAAGTGACGTTGGCCGACGCCCGTTTGAAAGTGTCCGAGAAGACGGCCGAGTCGAAGAAGCGTGAAGCCGAGGGCATGGAAGCGCTGGGCGCCGCCCCAGGCCTGGCTGCCGCGCGGGTGATGATGGTGCAGGCGGACGCCACGCAGAAGCAGGGCATGGCCGAGGCCCACGTGATCGAGGCGCGCGCGCAAGCCGAGGCCACGGGCCTCAAAGCCAAACTGGAGGCCGAGGCCGAGGGCCAACAGAAGCTCGGCATGGCCGAGATACACGTTCGCGCTGCCGGCGCGGAAGCGACCATCAAGGCCGGCGAGGCCGAAGCCCAGACCGTGCAGGCCCGCTTCTCCGCGGAGGCCAAGGGCCTGCGCGAAAAGTTCGAAGCCATGAAGGCCATGAGCCCGGAAACGCGGGACCACGAGGAATTCCGCATGCGGCTGGAAAAACTCCACGTGGAGACGCTCAAGGCCATCGACGCGCAGATGGCCATCGCGAAGGACCAGGCCGAGGTGCTGAGCACTGCCGTGGGCAATGCCAAGATCGAAATGGTCGGAGGCGACGGCGCCTACTTCGAGCGCTTCGTGAGCGCCCTGGCCATCGGCAAGGGGCTGGACGGCGCCATCGCCAAGAGCGACACGCTCAAGATCGCGCTGAAAGACCATTTGTCCGGCGACCGCAACATGGTCGACGACGTCAATCGCCTGGTGGGCGCGCTGGGCTCATCGTCGGGCGAGCTGAAGGACCTGACGCTGGCCTCGCTGGTCGCAAAGGTCAACAAGGATGTCAAGGACAAGGACAGCCGCAAGGCGGACTGACCGGTGCCAAGCATGAAGAAATTCCTGCGGTAGCAGCGCATGGACGCGCCCGCGACCTCCCTCGCCACCTCCCCCGCCGACGCGGCCGCCGGCCTGGTCGCCGCGAGCGGCAGCTATGAGCTGCTGAAAACGCGCCTGTCCGCGCAAGGGGACGCTCTGCGGCAAAAGTCGCAGGTCCTCAACGATGCGCGCCTCGCGCAGTTCGGCCGGGCCGAGCAGGCGCTGGTGCTGCGCACACTGGCCCGCACCGAGAACAACTGCGTGGCCCGCGACATCGTGCGCATCGGCGACCAGCTACTGTTCGGCTACAACGTGTTCATCGGCCTGCGCAAGGAAACCGCTGTCGGCGACGTGTTCGGGCTGTACCGGCTGGCCAGCCGCGAAGGCGCGCAGGACCTCGAGAGCGTGCCGCTGCCCGGCAGCTTCCTCGAGGATGCGCGCTTTGCCTCCGACTTCAAGGAGCTGTACGCCTACTACAAGAACGCGCAGCTGATCCAGCTGCGCGTCGTGCCCGGCAAGCTGCTCGCCGCGTTCCAGATCGGCCAGCAGCTGCACGACCTGCGTGTTTTCCGCTGGCAGGTGGATGCCGATGGCACCATCCACTACCTGGACAACCGCGGCGAGCGCGACATCGCCCTGCCGCCCAGCCACGACTTCGAGTGGACGGCCACGACGCGCGAAGACCATGTGGGCGGCAAGCACCCGCACGTCAACATCCTCGACACCGTGTTCGTCGAAACGGTGGGTGGCGACCTGACGATCAAGGTCGAGAACAACACCGAATCGGGCCGCGGAATCTACAGCGAGCCGGTGGAGGACGCCAACCAGTCGCTGGCCGACGCCGAGATCGCCTACGCCAAACTGGGCCTGCTGGTGCTGCTGCGCGTCAAGCCCTATCGCGAGCTGTCGACCCGTTACCTGGTGTTCAACATCCGGACGCAGCAAGTGGAACGCATCGATGCGATCGGCGAATCTTGCGTGCAGTTACCCGAAGACCACGGCATCGTATTTCCCGGCGGCTATTACCTGCAGTCTGGCGAGTTCAAGCGCTTCGACCTGCCCGCCGATGTCGCGGACAACCTTCGCTTCAAGCGCATGCTGCGCTCGCCCAACGGTGAGGACGTGCTGTACGTCTTCTACCGTCCGGGCAGCGGGCACTACGCGCTGTTCACCTACAACCTGATCGACAAGACACTGGCCGCGCCACTCTTCGCGAACGGCTACGCCATGTTCTCGGACGGCAGGGTCCTGGTGTTCCAGGCCGGTGCGAGTGAGCCCGCGCGCATGCATCCGATGCAGTTGTGGCAAACCGCGTTCGCCAGCGAAGAGCACGCCGGCGCTGCCCGGGCCGGCACGGGCCTCTTCGCGCGCATCGGCAATGCCGACCTGGTGCGCGGCATTTCCGATCTCATGGGCATCTCACGCGCGGTGCGGGAGCAGGTCGCCACCCGCGCGGCTTACGAGGACCTGATCCGCCAGTGCACGCGGGTGTCCGATGCGTATTTCTGGCTGGATGAAGCCGAAGCAGGCGAGCCCCTGAAAGAGCTGCGCGAAATCGGCGATACCGCGCGCGGCACGTTGGCCGAGTTCGAGAAGGTCGACCAGATCCGCCGCGAAACCGCAAAGGCGCTGGAAGAAGGCGAGGCCCGGCAGAAAGCGCTGATGGTGGAGATCGCGGCAACGCTGTGGCGCCGCCCCGAAGATTTCATCTCGGCGCTGGGACGGCTGCGCGAAAGGCGCGGCCACCTGGAAACACTCAAGGAACTGCGCTACACCGACCTCGCTCGCATCGAGTCGATGAACAATGCGCTGGCCGCGGAGCAGCAGCGCGTCGGCGAACGTGCGATGCAGTTCCTGGGCGATGACAAAGCCTTCGCCAACCACCAGCAATCGCTGGTCAAGCTCGCGGCCGACCTGCAGACCGCATCGACCAGCCAGGGCCTGGCGATCGTGCTGGAGGCCTTGGACGAGACCGCCGCGGGGCTGGACCTGCTGGCCGAGCAACTGGGTGGATTGCCCGGCGGTGACGCTGTGCTGCGCACCGGCATCCTCGACCGGATCTCCGCGCTGTACACCGAGATCAACCGGCTGCGCGCGGACGCACGGAATCGGCGCAAGGCCATGGGCTCGCGTGAAGCCGCGGCCGAGTTCGGCGCGCAGTTCAAGCTGTTCGGCCAGGCCGTGGACAACGCGCTCGACTTCGCGGACTCGCCGGAAAAATGCGATGAAGCACTGACGCGCCTGCTGGCCCAGCTCGAGGAACTGGAAGGCCGGTTCGCCGAGCAGGACACGTTCCTCGCCGACATCGCCGCCAAGCGCGAGGCCGTCTACGAAGCGCTCACGGCACGCAAGCAAAGCCTGGCGCAGGCGCGCCAGCAGCGCGTGCAAGGGCTCATGGACGCGGCGGGCCGCATCCTTGACGGTGCACAGCGGCGCACCGCGCAGTTCTCGGCGCTGGAGGAAGTTCACAGCTACTTCGCCGCGGACATGCTGATCGCCAAGCTGCGCAACCTGATCGGCGATTTGCGCGCCGTGAAGGCGCAGGTGCAGGCCGATGACGTCGACACCCGGCTGAAGACCTGCCGCGACCAGGCGTTGCGCGCCGTGCGCGACCGCCGGGAGCTGGTGTCCGAGGACGGCGACACGCTGCGGCTCGGACGCCATTTGTTCACCATCGGCCGGCAACCGCTGGACCTGACGCTGGCACCGCAGGGCGAGTCGCTCGCCTTCCACATCACCAGCACCGATTACATGGTGCCGGCCGCCGATGCGCGGCTGGACGCGCTGAAAGCGTGGTGGCACCAGGCGTTGCCTTCCGAGACGCCGCAGATGGCGCGCGCCGAATACCTGGCCGGCTGCATGCTCGATGCGGCGCAACAAGGCCAGGACGCATTGGACTGGAGCCTCTTGCAAGAGCAGGCGGCGCAACGAGACGAAGGCCACGCGGGCTTGCTGTTGCAGGCGCGCGCCTTCGCCGGCCAGCGCTACCAGGAAGGCTACGAAAAGGGCGTGCACGACGAAGACGCCGCGCGCATCCTGGCGGCCCTGGTCCGCATGCGCGACGCCGCGGGCCTGCTGGCGTGGGGCCCGGCCGAGCGCGCCCTGGCGCTCCTGTATTGGCAGGACGGCCGCTTCGGCGGCGAGCGTGAAACGCTTCAGCGCCGCGCGCGCGCCGCCATCCAGGTGCAGCAGCTGTTCGGCGCCACGGATGAATTGAAGCAACTGGAGACGGAGTGCGCGAATGCACTGTCGGACTTCGCTGCCGCCATCGCGTTCGAGCCGCCGGGTGCCACTGCCGTTGACGGCATGGGTGGACCGGCTTCGGCGCTGTGCGCACAGGCCGCCGCGTACCTGGTGCGCGAACTCGCGAGCGAAGGCGGCGCCGAGGTATGGTGCATCAGCGGCGCCGGTGAGGATCTCGCGGCCGCGCTGCTGCGCGAGCTCGAACGCGGCGGCCAGCTCGCGGCCTGGCAACGCGACATCGAGGCCTCCACACCGGCGGAGCGCTGGCGCCTGGCCCGCGGCTGGGTTGCGGCTTTCGCAGCAGCCCGCGAACCGCAGGCGCTTGCCTGGGCCGACGATGCGGCGGGCCTGCTGGCGGTGCCGGTGAAGCGGCAGCGCGTCAATGCCGAACTCGATCACGAGGTGAGCGGCTTGCGCAGCGAGCACCCGCGGATCGTCGAAGGCAAGCTGGCGCTCAACCTGAACGACTTCGGACGCCGGTTCGCCGAGCACCGTCAAGGTGTGGTTCCGGGATTCGCCGCGATGCAGCGGCTGCGGCACGAGCTGATCACTTCAGAGAAAGCGCGGCTGAAACTCGGGCAATTCCAGGCCAGGCCGCTTTCCACCTTCGTTCGCAACCGGCTGATCCACGACACCTACCTGCCGCTGGTCGGCGACAACCTGGCCAAGCAGATCGGCACCGCCGGCGAGGGCAACCGCACCGACCGCATGGGTCTGCTGCTGCTGATCTCGCCGCCCGGCTACGGCAAGACGACGCTGCTGGAATACGTGGCGGACCGGCTCGGGCTGGTGTTCGTGCGCATCAACTGCCCGGCCCTGGGACACGCCGTCACGTCGATCGACCCTGCGTCCGCCACGAACAGCGCGGCACGGCAGGAGCTCGAAAAAATCAACCTCGCGCTGGCGATGGGCAGCAACGTGATGCTGTACCTGGACGACATACAGCACACCAGTGCCGAGTTCCTCCAGAAGTTCATTGGCCTCGCCGACGGAACGCGCCGCATCGAAGGCACGTGGGAGGGGGAAGGGCGCACCTACGACTTGCGCGGCAAGCGTTTCGCCATCGCGATGGCGGGCAACCCTTACACCGAATCCGGCGATGTCTTCAAGATCCCCGACATGCTGGCCAACCGGTCGGACATCTACAACCTGGGCGATGTGCTCGGCGGCCAGCAGGCCTTGTTCTCGCTCTCCTACATCGAGAACAGCCTGACCAGCAACGCCGCGCTGCAGCCGCTTGCGTCTCGCGACCCGGCCGACGTGTATCGGCTGGTGCAACTCGCGCAGGGCGAAGACGTTGCCGGCGGCAGCTTCACGCATGGCTACAGCCAGGCGGAGCTAGAGGAACTCAAGGCGCTGCTGCAGCGCCTGTTCCGCGCGCGGGACCTGCTGCTCAAGGTCAACCTGGCCTACATCGAGTCGGCCGCGCAGCGCGACGCCTACCGCACCGAGCCGCCGTTCAAGCTGCAAGGCAGCTACCGCAACATGGCCAAGCTGGCCGGCAAGATCACGCCCTTGATGACCGATGCCGAGCTGGACGGGCTGCTGCGCGACCACTATCGCGGCGAAGCGCAGACCCTCACCACCGGCGCGCAGGAAAACCTGCTCAAGCTGGCCCAGTTGATGGGGAGCGCCACGCCGGAGGAATCGGAGCGCTGGAGGACGATCTGCGGCGAGTTCGTGCGCCAGCGAAAAGCCGGCGGCGAGGACGCGGATGGCAGCACGCGCGTCGCCAACGCCCTGCTGGACATCAGCCGCGCGGTCGACGAGCTGAAGCCCGGGCCGTCGGAAGCCGACCCGGCCATGCAGATGGCCGACGCGGTCCTTCAGCTGGCCGTGACCTACCGCAAGATCATCATGCCGCTCATCAACGCGACGGAGAAGCGGCTCGACCTGGACAAGTCGATTCGCGATCGCATCGACCAGCTGATGGCCAAGCAACTGGACCCGCGGACCATCCGCACCGCACCCGCTGCCGCGCCCGCGAAGAAGGACACTTGAAGTGCTCACGATGACGCCCGCCGCGCAGGCCGCGCTCGTGGCACAACTGGAAAGCTCGCTGTCCGACCTGCGGCTCAGCGACGGCGAACGGAGGGAATTCGCCCTCGCGCTGAAGAAGGTCGACCCGCCCGAGGAGGCCTTCCGTCACCTGCGCAATCGCGCTTTCGAGATGGCGCGCGCGAGCCTCGCCGGCGCGACGCCGCAGGAGGCCTTGGCTTGGCTGGAAGGCGTGATGCGCGCGCTGGATGTGGCGCGGCCGGACGCGCGCTTGCCCCAGGCCTATGCCTGCTTCAGCCCCGGTGAGGATTGCCTGAAAACGCTGGTGCGGCACTTTCGCGGCGCCCGGCGCGCGGTGGACCTGTGCGTGTTCACGCTGTCGGACGACCGGATCACGCAAGAGGTGGTGGCGGCCCTGGAGCGGGGCGTGGCATTGCGCTTCATCACCGACAACACCAAGGAGTTCGACGCCGGCAGCGACGTGGCGCGCCTTCGCGCGGCGGGCGTTCCCATTGTGGTGGACCGCACCGACGCGCACATGCACCACAAGTTCGCGATTTTCGATGGCCAGTGGCTCCTCAACGGCAGCTACAACTGGACCCGCAGCGCGTGCTATCACAACGAGGAGAACCTGGTGGCCACCGACGATGCGCGGCTCGTTCACCAGTTCCAGCAGGTGTTCGACCGGCTGTGGCAAGGCCTCAAGGCCTGATCGGAATCTTTAGAGCGCGACGGGGCCGCTGGAACCCAGCTGGGTCGCCTCACGTGCCTGCTGCTGGCGCACGCGGTCTACATACCCGTCGGCCTTGGCCAGCTGCTCCTTGATGATCGCGTTGTTCTGGCCCATCACGTCGATGGCCTTGGATCGGAAAGCGTCCATGGCATCCATCGCCTTGAACGTCTGGTCGAACATTTCCTTGAGTTTTTCGATCCCGACCATCGGGTTCTGCGCGAATTGCGCCGTCTTGTCGACGTGCGTATTCAGCTGGCGCCCGCTCTCCGCGATCAGGCTCTCGATGGAGCTATTGACGCCGGTGAGCATCTCCATGACCTTGATTTGGTTGCCGGTGGCGCGCGCCACGGTCTGGGCGACCGCCAGCGCGCTCATCCCGGTAGTCGCTACGCGGCTGCAGCCGTTCATCATTTCACGGGCGGTCTTCTTGAGCACGTCGAGGGCGAGGTAGCCGTTGGTGCAGACAGCCTGCTGCGTCAACATGTCCTGCAGGTTCTGGCGGGCGTAGAACAGCACCTCTTGCTCGAGCGCCTTGGCCCGCACCGCATCGGTGGACTTGAGCGCCTCGACCCTGGCATGCAGTTTCGCGTCCAGCGTCTCCGCAAAGTGAATGGCGCCGCCCAGCCGCTGCATCGCATCCCAGAGCTTGGTGCGCGTCGCTTCCAGGTCCACCACGTCGCGCTGCATGTCGTCGCGAGCCGAATAGAGCTGCTGCATGCTCTTTTGCAGTTGGCCCGACGCACTCTCGTACTTGCGAAAGTAGTTCTGCAGCTTGTTGCCGTAGGGGATGAAGCCGAGCAGCTTCTGCGGCTGGAACAGATCGCCGTCATTGCCGGGGTTGAGCTCGTCCAGGTGCCCGCGCATCTCCTGGATGGCCTTGAACGCCGTCGTGTCTTCCATCCCGGCGAAGTTGCGCTCCATCAGGCGCCCCTGCATCAGGCTCGAGGCCACCGAAACCTCTTCACGGCCCAACGCGAAGGCGCTGTCGAGCCGGGCCTTGAAGGCCTCGCTTTGCACGTCCTCGTTCAGCAGGCCCTCCATGAAACGATCGACCTGATCTTCCACGGCCGTCTTGAGCTCGGCCTTCATGGGCACCGCGGTGCGGGCGGTCTGCTCGCTCACAGGCGTGATGACTTCAGGCGGCGTGAGCTGAAAAGTGTCGGCCACTGCGGCCTTCGGCGCTTCGCCGGATTGCGTGTTCATGAAAATACCTTTCCAGACGTTCGCGTTCGATTCTTGGGGCAAATCTAACCGGCGGCCAGCAGTTTCGCAACCTCGGATTGCAAGACGGCCGGCTGCACCTGGGCCGGTGCGATCGGCGCGCCGACATTCAACCCCACCCGGTTGAACAGCCCGCGCCGGAACGGCCGAACCATCGCGCCGCCCTCTTCGACGCGGCTGAAGAACGAGCCCCACAGGTTGGTAAGCGCCATCGGGATCACGGGCACCGGCTGGCGCTCCAGGATCTTCATGATGCCGCCCTTGAACTCCTGCAGCGTGCCGTCGCGAGTGATGCCGCCTTCGGGGAAAATCGCCAGCAGGTCGCCACCCCGCAGCACCTTGGCCGCGGCCTCGAATGCGGCTTCGTAAGCCACCGGGTCTTCATTGCGCGGCGCGATGGGAATCGCCTTGGCCAGCTTGAACAGCCCGCCCAGCACCGGCACCTGGAAGATGCGGTGGTCCATGACGAAGTAGATCGGCCGCGGGCTCGCCGCCATCAGCAACACGGCGTCGACGAAGCTCACGTGGTTGCACACCAGCACCGCCGCGCCCTCGACCGGGATGTGATCGTCGCCCGTGACCTTGAAGCGATACACCATGCGCGAAGCGATCCACGCGATGAAGCGCAGCAGGTACTCGGGCACGAGCATGAAGATGTAGAACGCCACCACCGCGTTGGCCAGCCCGACCAGCAGGAATATCTGCGGAATGGTCATGCCGAACTTGAGCAGCAGCCCGGCGATCACCGAACTCGCGATCATGAAGAGCGCGTTGAGGATGTTGTTCGCGGCGATGATGCGCGCGCGGTGCGTGGGCTGGCTGCGCAGCTGGATCAGCGCGTACATCGGGACGCTGTAGAGACCGGCGAACAGGCTGAGCAGCGCCAGGTCGGCCATCACACGCCAGTGAGCAGGGAAGCCAAGGAACTGTGACAGACCCAAAGTCGTCGGCACGTAGAACTGCGGTACGGCGTTCGAAGCGAAGTACAGGTCGATCGCGAACACGCTCATGCCGATGGCGCCCAGCGGCACCAGGCCGATTTCCACGTGACGGCGCGACAGCACTTCGCACAGCAGCGAACCCACACCGATGCCGATGGAGAACACCACCAGCAGCAGCGAAGCCACCTGCTCGTTGCCGTGCAGCACTTCCTTGGCGAAGCTCGGAAACTGCGAGAGGAACACGGCGCCGAAGAACCACATCCAGCTGATGCCCAGCAGCGAGCGGAACACGACGATGTTTTCGTGCGCGAGCTTGAGGTTGCGAACGGTCTCGCTGATCGGGTTGAAGTTGACTTTCAAGCCCGGGTCGGTCGCCGGCGCGGACGGGATGAACTGCGCGATGCCCCGGCCCACCAACGCCAGCAGCACGCAGGCGATCGCGACGTCCTGGCGGCCCACTTCCGGTATCGCCACGATCAACCCGCCCACCACGTTGCCCAGCAGGATGGCCACGAAGGTGCCCATCTCCACCATGCCGTTGCCGCCCGTGAGCTCGCGTTCGTTCAGCACTTGCGGCAGGTAGGCGAACTTCACCGGCCCGAACAGCGTCGAGTGCAAGCCCATGAGGAAGGTGCACGCGAGAAGGATGGCCACGTTGTCGTTGTAGAAACCGACGGCCGCGATGCCCATGATCGCGATCTCCAGGTTCTTGACGAACCGGATCATCGTGGTCTTGTCGTACTTGTCGGTCAGCTGTCCGCTCGTGGCCGAGAACAGCAGGAACGGCAGGATGAACAGCGCACCGATCACCAGCCCCGCCATCGCCGGCGGCAACCATGCAATCTGCAGCTGGTAGGTCACCATCACGGTGAACGCGAACTTGAACAGGTTGTCGTTGGCGGCGCCCGAGAACTGCGTCCAGAAGAACGGCGCGAAGCGGCGTTGCTTCAGCAGCGCGAACTGGTTCGGGTGGGCGTGAGCGGGAGCGCTCGCGCCCACGTCGGCGATGGTCGATTCCATGAAGCTCCTCCTATTGGCTGGCCGTCGCGCGGCCTGCCCGGCGCGGGGTAGCGCCCTGTATGCGGGCGAATCCTGGGGCATTCTGCCTGGATTCGGCCAGTGCGCGAATCGCCATGATGACGGGCCACGCCGCCAGCGACGCGACGAGGTGCTTGAGCGTATGACCGGCGACCCAATGGCCCGTGAGTTCGTACACCTCGTGATCGTTGATTTCCGACAGCTTGGCCACGCCGTAGACCAGGATCACCAATGCCCAGCGGATGCCAAGAGCGCCATGGAGCGGCCGCAATCCGGCGAACCAACCCACCAGCACCATGCCGCCGAACTGCAGCAACGTCCACGGCAGCACGTTGCCGGTCGCTGCGCAGGTCTTGATCGCAATCGGCGCGAGCAGCAACACACCCAGGCCGAGCGCCGCACCCGCGCGGTCGCTCACCCGGTCCGCGGCTGCGAGTCCGAGGATCCCCGCGAAGGCCACGGCCATGCCGAGGCGGTCGATCACCAGGCCGGCATCATCGGGTTGCCAGTGGTACCAGCTCGACCCGGCCGCCGTGAGGACGAGACCCATGAAGAACAGCACAGCCATGGCGCGCTGCATGTTGCTCAGGCTGCGTGGCGGCAGCGCCCACAAATAGCCCAGGCCGACCAAGCCGGCGATTGCGAAGGCCAGGTTGGAGACCACGTCCATCGCAAAGGGGATGCCCGCAATCGTCCGCGCGTCCGCGAACGCATGGTAGTGGCCCGGCTGGACCACGCCCGGGGCGAAAAGCGCCGCTGCCAACAAGGCGCAGCAGGCCAGCGCAAGCACGGTTTCCGAAAAAGTCGCTCTCATCTTCTTCCTCTCCTGGGGGTCGATGGGCGGAGTGTGCAAATAGCGATGCTGAAAACGGCCGAATTACGATACATTTCATCATCACAGCCCTTTAGGTATCGCATTTCGATACCTGCACGCCATGAGCACCACCGCCGATCTCGTCCTCACCCTGAAGAAGGAGCTCAAATCCGCCCAGATGACGTACGCCGACCTGGCGCGGGCGCTGGGCATGGCCGAATCGAGCGTCAAGCGGATGCTGGCCAAGGGCGACATGCCGTTGTCGCGCATCGACGCGATCTGCCGGGCACTCAAGCTGGACTTCGCGGAACTCGCGCGGCGCGTCGCGGACGCGCAGCCCCTGCTGAAGGAAATGACGCAGGAGCAGGAGCGGGCCGTCGTTGCCGACAAGAAGCTGCTGCTGTGCGCGTTGTGCGTGCTCTCGCAATGGACGCTCGAGCAGATCGTCGGCTACTACCGGCTGACCGAGGCCGAGTGCATCAAGTACTTCGTGCAGCTCGATCGCATCGGCATCATCCAGCTGCGGCCGCTGAATCGCTACCGGCTCAAGCTGGCCAAGACATTTCGCTGGCGCGCGCATGGCCCGGTGATGAACTATTTCCGCGAGAACGCGGTGCTCGACTACTTCTCGGGCGGCTTCGACGGCCTGGGCGAAGGCGTGCTGCTGGTGCATGGATCGGTCAGCCGCAGCCTGGCGCCGTCCTTCTTCGAGCGGATGCAGCGTGTGGCGCAGGA
The DNA here is from genome assembly GCF_003797765.1 of Ramlibacter sp. WS9. Taxonomy (GTDB): domain Bacteria; phylum Pseudomonadota; class Gammaproteobacteria; order Burkholderiales; family Burkholderiaceae_C; genus Ramlibacter. The sequence continues at coordinate 410,370 of NZ_RKMB01000002.1, forward strand.
CTTCGCGCAGCAGCACCAGGCCGACCAGAAACTGGCGGACAAGGACCGCGAGGGCTACACGCTGCTGCTGGCGATGCGCAGCTGGGAGTTCGGCGCGTTCGTGGCGCTCAAGCGCTGAGCGCGGGCGGGTGCGAGACGCGGGGCCCTAGACCAGCGTGCCGGGCCCAGTCTCCAGAACGCGGGACGGCACGACCAGGTTGTCGTCGGCGAACAGGTCCGACTCCAGCACGCTGTCGGTTGCGGCGCTGTCGCGGGCGTGCTGCTCGGTCACGCGCGACAGGCGCGCCTCGCGGCCCGGCCGCTGCAGCAGCAGCCTGAACTGCGCGCGCAGCAGGTTGCGGGTGCGGATCCAGTAGTCGGCGCGGCGGGTCTGGCGCGCGCGCTTTTCCGGAGACAACGCCGTGGCCGCGAGCTTCTCGTCGGAATTGATGGGGACGATCACCCAGCCCGGCGGACCGTTGGTGGCCTCGAAGTGCTGCCACAAGCCGTCGTAGCTGCCAAAGATGCGCCTGGCGGCGTGGCGGTAACGCCTTGTCCATTTGTAGGACCAGCCGTTCAGGCGATGCGCCGCCGGGTCCAGCCCGATCAGCTGCAAGCCCCAGTGGCGAGCCAGCTCCTGTGCCATCCGGATCATCAGCACCGAGGGCTTCCAGCCTTGCAGCGCCTGGTTGACTTCCATCGGGCTCACGCGCACCACCGGATGCCGCTGACCGCGCACACCGCCGATCACCAGGCAGGCAACACCGTCGACGCGGAACCGGCTGAACGCGAGCACGCCGGCGTCGACGGGCTGCGGCTTGTGCTGTATGTCGGCCGAGCGCTGCAGGCTGAGCGTGAGCAGCAATTCACCTTCCGGGCTTTGCGGCGGAGCCTGCTGGATCTGCAACCGCATGAAGTCGTAGCCGCGCGGCGCGGCGAGTTCGGCCAGCACCAGAGGCCGGCCTGAGGCGATGGTTTCGAAGGCCTTGGCATGGAAGGCGGTTTCGAGCCAGTCCATGTGGTCGACGAGCTGGACGATCCGATCGGCAAACCCGGTGCCGCGATGCACATAGGGCCGGATCGCCCGCAGGTATTCGGCTTGGGGATCCTCGACGATGCCGCGCGAATGCAGCTCGTACACGAGCTCCATCCAGCGGCGAAGGGCCGGGCGGTGTCCCATCGTTGCCACGAAGGCCCGCCAGGCCAGGCGCGGGCGCGACGTGCCCCCACCGGCGGCGCCGGCCTGCATGGCCCAGCGCACCGCAGCCCAGGTGCCAGGCAACCCCTGTGAAGGCCGGCGACCCATGAATCAGCGGAACACCGTCAGCACGCCGGTGTAGCCGTACAGGTGGTGGCGGGCGATCTCGCCGCCCGCGAAGAAACCCACCAGCGGCACGTCACCCAATGCCCGCCTCACGATCTGCAACTCGGCGCTGGGACCGCCGAAATGCGGTCCGCCGCGGCCGGCGCAGCTCACATACAGCGCGCCCGCGATCCGGCGCGCCGGGCTCGGCGCGGCCTGCGCCTCCGGCGCTGCCAGCGCCGCGGCCACAGGCAGCGGCATCTCTTCCGGCTCCAGTTCCTCGCGGATCTCGGCGCAAATGCGCGTCAGGTCCGCGCGCGCGGCCTGGGCATTGCGCCGGCAGAAGGCCATGCGCATGCCCACGGCCACACGGTCGGCGATCGCGACGCCGCGCCGGCCCGGGTCCAACCCGATGATGTGGCGCACGACGACGTCGGCACCGAAATTGCCGGTTCGGCCGATGGCATCGCCGCCGGCTTCGGTCAGCCCCACCAGCGTGGCGCGCAGGGCCGTCATCGCTTCCTGGGGGCGATCGAGCGAGATGCCCGTGTCCCGCAGCAGCACGTCGAGCGCGGGTTCGCCGTCGAGTTCGGTGATGAGGTTGCCGTCGGCGGCCGTGACGACGCGCTGTGCCGCCACGGGCTGGCACCCTTGCGTCACGCGCGACACCAGCGCGATGCCTTCGCCGAAAGCCACGCCAGAAAGCCCGCCGCTGAAGACGCCTCCCGCCGCACCTTGGCCCTTGATGTTGCCGTTGCCGCCCACCGCGAACTGCACGGCATCCGTCCGGCTCGATGCCAGGCCGCCGAACAGGTAGCCCGTGGCCGTGCGGCCCGCCATCTCGGCGATGAGGTCCGCCACGTCGGGCGTGCTGGCGTCCGCATGGACGAGCGCGGTGTGCGGCTCGAAGCCCATGCCGTCGCCCACCGCGAGCGGTGCGACACCGGAAAACACCCGGTACTGGTCAGGCGGCAGGTCGCACAGCATCACCGCGAGGGCCGGCTCGTCGAAATACTCGACGTTCGACGACGCGATGCCCACGCCCACGGTTCCTGACCAATCGGTGACCTCGGGCAACTCGGCGCCGAGGTGATCGAGGATTTCTTGCGCCGCCGGTGCGTAATGGTCCGTCACGTACAGCAGGCCCAGGGTCGGCGATTGCGCGTAGTCGCGCAACGCCATCTGGGCGCGCAGCTGCGCCAGCACCAGCCCGGCGGCCATCTGCCACTGCGGGTGGGTCGCGTGCCCGAACGGGAAGAGCTTCACGGGCGGCCTCGCTCGGCGGTCAGCGCCCGCCCGATTTTTTGGCGGTGCGCTTCGCGGCCGGCTTGCGGCCCGCGCCTGTCACCGAACGGGTTGCGGCCTTGGCCATCCCGGTGGCGGACTTCATCGCTTCCTTGGCCACGCCGGTGGCCATGTTCTTGGCGGTGGTCACCGCCGTCTGGGTGGCCGCGTCCTTCATCGCACCGGCCGCGATCTGCTGGAATTGCTGTGTGAGTGCGCCCCACCACTGAAGCGGATCGACCACGCCCGTGGACGCCGAGCCCGCGGACTTGGCCTTGCTGGTCTTGCGCACGGCCTTCGACTTGGCAGCCGCGTCGGAAGCCGCGCTGGAAATGGCATCGGCGGTATCCGCGGCTGTCTCGGTGACCTTCTGCACGCCGCTGAACATGGTGTCGGCGGCCTTCAGCTTGAGCGCGTTGGCCACGTCGCCCATGTTGAAGTTCATGCCCTTGAGGGTGGCCAGCGTCATCTTCTGCACTTCCAGCGCCTGGATCGTGGCGCCCAGCGCCTTGGAGTTCTGGTCGAGCCAGAAGTGCACGGCCTTCAGTTCGCCGATGCGCTTTTCCAGCTCCTCGAGGTTGAGCGTGGGCGCAACCCAATTCGACAGGTTGGGCATCTGCGGCAGCGTCTGCGACGCGCCCTTGGCCAGGTTCTGCAAGAAATCAAAGCCCGGGACGAATTTGCCGAACCCGAAATTCTGGTTGTCGCTCATGGCCGCTCCGCTTGGGTTTGTGTAGTGCTGACAGCTTACCGCAAGCGCCCTGTGCTGGCGACGCCGCCTGTATCAGTGTTTGTGCCCATCCGTCGGGGCCGCTGCGCCGCCCGGCGCGGTCGTTGCCACCGGCACCTTCACCTCCAGCTTGCTCTGCGCGCCGCTCGCGTCGCGAAAGAGCAGGGTCAACGGCACCACACTGCCAGCGGCCAACGGTTGCTTCAGGTCGAGCAGCATGATGTGGTAGCCGCCGGGCTTGAGCTCGGTGGTCTGGCCTGCGGGCAGGTCCAGGTGCGGAACGGCCCGCATCCGCATGATGCTGCCTTCCATCTTCATCTCGTGAACCTCAGCGGTGCCGGCCACCGGCGTCGACACGCCCACCAGCTGCATCGGCTTGCTGGCGTTCAGCCGCATGAACGCGCCGGTGCCCTGCTGGCCCGGCACCGTGCTGCGGGCCCAGGCGCCTTCCACTTTCGGCAGTGACTGGGCCAGCGCGAAGTCGGCGGGCGACAAGACCTGCAGCAGCGCGGCGGGCGTCTTCATCCCCGCCGTGGACGTGCCCTCGGCCGGCACCTGGGCCCAGTCGAGGCTGCCCTGCTCGCAGGTCTGCAGCACCTTGAACCACAACAGGCCCGCGGTTCGGGGCAGCGTGCCCGTCACCACGAACTCACCGCGCTGGCCGTCGGGAAGCGAGGCTTCCTTGGTGGCCGCGGTCCAGGTCGCAGTGTCGCCCTGCACGTTCACCGACCAGCCCGGCTTGGGCTCGGGCTTGGCGCCCTGGAACCCGGCGGGCAGACGCGCGGAGACCGACGTGGTTGCGGCCTTGTCGCAACCGTGCCCGATGCGCAGCACCGCGCGGTAGGGCCGGCCCGCCTCCGCGCGCGGCTCTTCCAGCGAGACATGGGCAAAGCCGGCGGCCGAAGCGGCCAAGCCGGAGAAGGCGACGAGGAAACGAGAGAGGTTTTTCATAGATCGAACTTCAGTTCAGCGCTGTACGTGCGCTGGGGATAGGGATGGAAATTCCAGTAGTTGTAGTTGTTCAGGTTGTCGATGCCAAATGCGGCGGACCAGTTGGGGCTGATCTGGTAGCGCACCCGCACGTCGGCGGTGAAGTACTTGCTTGCACCCTGGTAGGCAAAGCCGTTCGCGTCCGAGTTGTCCAGCGTGCTGTACTGCCGGCCGCTGTAGCGCGCACCCAGCGTGTACGACCACTTGTCGTCGGGCCGCCAGGTGGCCACGGCCGAGGCGCGCCAGCGCGGGATGCGCGGCTGCCACTGGCCGACACTGGCCGGGAACTTCGCGTTCCTCGTGACGATGGAGTCGGTCCAGGTCAGGCTGGAGGCCAGTTCCAGGCCTTTGACCCAGACATCGGCCTCCTGGTGCGCCAGCTCCAGCCCGCGCGTGCGGATCTCATCGACGTTCTGCACGCTGGTGACATTGGGTGTGACCGTCACATTGGTCTGCGAATACAACGCGTCGCGGGTACGCTCGAAAAATGCCGTCAAGCGGAGCAGCCCCTTGCCCAGGTCGCGCTCGGCCGTCAGCTCGCTGGTCCAGGATCGTTCCGGCTTCAGGTTCGGGTCGTTCGTGACCGCGACGCCCGCGCTGGTGGTGCCGCGCTGGAACAACTCGGACACGGTGGGCATGCGCACCGCCCGTCCCGCCGAGGCCTTGAGCACCCAGCGCTCGCTGGCTTGATATGCGAGCGCGAACTTCGGCGAGACGTGGCTCTCGCGGCGATCGACCGGCGTCGCCGCGGGCGCCGATGCGCGCCATTGCTCGAAGCGCGCGCCCAGGACGGCCTTCCACTCGGGCGCGATCTTCCACGTGTCCTGCGCGTACAGGCTGGTGAGCCGGGTCTCGCCGCTGGAAGACTGGTTCATTGCTCCGGGCGAGCCGGCGATCCAGTCGCTCGTGGCGTTCTCGATGCTGCGCAGCCGGTAAGTGTCGCCGTGAAGGCCGAAGTCGATGATGTGCGGGCCCTCGCCGCCTTGCGGCCGCCATGTACCTTTCAACGCCAGCGTGGCCCAGCCGGTGCCGCCGCCGTCGACGATGCGGCCGGCGCCGCCCGCGAGCGCGCCCGGCATCGCGACCGTGGCTGCACGCAGCACGTCGCGTGCGTAGTCGTAGCGGCTGGCCGCGATCTCCCAGTCCCAGGTGCCGTGCGTGTGGCTCTTGACGGACAAACCGTGCATCACATGCGTGAGGTCTTCGTTCGACAGGCCGAAGTCCCCCGGCGCCAGCGTAAAGGCGCGGCCGCCGATGTTCACCTTGCCGCTGTACACCGCGTTGCTTGCCGCATCGCGCAGGTAGCTCACGGGCCGGCCTTCCGAGACGTTGTGCCACCAGCCCAGCGTGTAGGTCGCGCGCACCGTCGGCGAGAAGTCGTAGGCCACACGCGCCTTCAGGTGGTCTTGCACCGAGTGGTACTGCGTCGCGGCGCCGAGCAAGTGCCACGGCTGATTGTTGCGGTTGAGGCCCGGCACCGCCCCCGTGACTTGCGTCTCAGCGCCCGTGGGAGTGGCGCCCTGGCTCACCAGGCGCGTGGCAAATGTGAGCGGCTGGCCCTCGCTCTCGCCCCGGTTGACGTTCAAACGCCAGGCCCAGGGCCCGCTCCGGTTGCCCAGCGATGCGCTGGCCTGCTTGCCGGAAGAACCGCCCTCGCTGCCGTACAGTGCGAACGGCTGGTGCGAGAAGCCGATCTTGGCGTGGGCCTCGAACTGGCGCGGCATGCGGGTGACGAAGTCCACCACCGCGCCCGCCGAGTTGCCCGGGTACGCGGCGGAGAACGGGCCGTACAGCACGTCGACGCGTTCGATCTCCTCCGGCGTGACGAGCATCCAGCGCGGCGCGAACGCCGCGCCGTTGCCGAGGTAGTTGGACAACAGGATGCCGTCCGCGTAAACCATCGAACGCGCGCTGTTGCCGGTGCCCGAAGCGCGGGTCGACAGCACGGCGTGGTTGTAGTCGCCGATGTAGCGCTTGCGCACCAGCAGGCTGGGCAGGTACTTGAGCGCGTCTTCGCTGTCGTTCGCATTGATCGAATGCTCGATCTGCTCGCGGGTCACGCGCTCGATGGTGGTGGGAAGCTGAGTCGGCAGCGACGTGGGCTGGCCGCCGGTGATGGTGACCGTGCCGAGCGAGCGCACCGGCGGCGGCGCCGGCTCATGCGCCTGCGCAATGAAAGGGAAGGCCGTGGCCAGAGCCAGGGCAAGACGGGTGGGAAGCAAGGCAACTCCGCGGAACCAACGAAACAAGTCACCGGCGCTTTTGCACCGGGACGCTCTTCAGAAGGTGGCGGAAGCGGGGGGGCCGCGCGCGGGCAGCGGCGCGGCGGTGAGCGCGGCGATGCGCGCTGCGGGAATCGATTGAAGAACGTGACCCAGCGGAAGCTCGGCACGGGCCGCGTCCTGCGCCGGAACGGGTGGTGCGCCCGTCGCCGCGCACAGCGGGCAGTCCAGCGTGTGCGGGCCCGCCGGCTTGCTGCCATCGTCGCCCTGGGTCACCAGCTTGACGACGCCGCCCGAGCAGATCAGCTCCACGGCTTGCGGCTTGACGATGGGCGACGCAATGGCAACACCCAACGACAACGCGAACCACGCCAGCACGAGGCGGGCGAAGAACGAGGCGTTGCGCAGGGCTTGCATCCGCCGATTATCGCCGCCGGCAGCTTATGGCGCTTGGCGTGGTGTCAGAACTTCGGCGCGCGCCGCTCGCGCAGCGACGCGATGCCTTCCTTCACGTCGGGCCCGGCGAACCCCATGAACTCGAGCGCCAACGAGGTATCGAACGCCGGCCCCGCCTGGCGCAGCCAGTTATTGAGCGAGTATTTCGTCCAGCGAATCGCGCTTTGCGACCCGAGCGCCAATTTGTCGGCGATCTCGTAGGCCTTGGGCAGCACCTGGTCGTCGTCGACCGCCAGCGACACCAGGCCGATGCGCTCGGCCTCTTCGCCGCTCACCGCTTCGCACAGCATCAGGTAGTACTTGGCCTTGGCCAGGCCGCACAAGAGCGGCCACACGATGGCGGCGTGGTCGCCTGCGGCAACGCCGAGGCGGGTGTGACCGTCGACGATCTTGGCGCTCTTTGCAGCGACGGAGATGTCGGCCAGAAGTCCGGCCACCAGCCCCGCGCCCACGGCCGGGCCGTGCAGCGCGCTGACGATGGGCTTGTCGCAGTTGATCACGTTGTAGACGAGGTCTCGTGCTTCCTTCCAGACCCGCGTGCGAACCTCGAAGTCCGCGGCCATGTCTTCCACCAGCGCCAGGTCGCCGCCGCCCGAGAAGCCCAGGCCTTCGCCGCGCAACACCGCGCAGCGCACGCTGTCGTCCGCGCCGATGTCGCGCCAGATCTGCGCCAGCTCGCCATGGCCCTCATGGCCCGCCGTCGGCAGCTTGCCGTTCAGCGCGCGCATCTGGATGTCGAGCACGGTGTCCTGGGGGCCTCGGCGGGTGATGGCGAGGGTTCGATAGCTTGAATAGTCCATATAGAAGGGCCTGTCGTGTTGCGTAATTTGGCAAGGATATGCCAGCCAAAAGCAGATTTCCCATCGAACCGTAGGTGCAGTCCTACGCAGCTAAGCGTTCACGCCGCCTAGTGCTCTACCAGGGCCCCTGCTACGGTAAGCCACGATGAATTTTGTGGACATCCTTCACCCGTCCTGCGCGCTCTTCCTGGACTTCGATGGCAGCCTGGTCGACCTTGCGCCCCAGCCCGAAGCCGTGGTGGTTCCGTCGGGCCTCGTCGCGACGCTCGAATCGCTGAAGAATTATTTGGGCGGCGCCATTGCATTGATTTCCGGCCGCCCAATCGAGCAGATCGACGCCTTCCTGCGCCCATTGCAGTTGCCGGCCGCCGGGGTGCACGGTGCCGAGCGCCGCTCCGCCGATGGCGGGGTGACGCTGATGTCGACGCATCCGCTGGAGGAAGTCGAAGCGGCGGCGCTGGGCCTGGCCGCGATACACCCGCAACTGCGCGTCGAGAACAAGCGCGGTTCGGTGGCGCTCCATTACCGGCAGGCGCCCGAGCTCGAGCGCCTGTGCCTGGAGACGATGCAGGCCGCGGTGGAACGGTCGCCGGGCCTCACGCTGCTTCGCGGCAAGATGGTGGCCGAGGCCAAGCCGGGCGGCGCCAGCAAGGGCCATGCGATCGAGGCCTTCCTGCAAGAGGCGCCGTTTGCCGGCCGCACGCCGGTGTTCGTCGGCGACGACTTCACCGACGAGGTCGGCTTCTCCACCGTGCAGCGGCTGCGCGGCCTGGGCGTCAAGGTGGGCGAAGGCGCCACCGTGGCGTGGCAGCGCCTGGCCTCCCCCGCCGCATTGCGCTACCAACTCCAAGCCGCCGTGGCCGCCAAGGCCGGAAAGGTCTCCGCATGAGCTCCGTCACGCCCCCGCACACGCCGTCCCTCAATCTGGGCGTGATCGGCAATTGCGCCTACAGCGCCCTCATCGACGAACGCGGGCGCATCGTGTGGTGCTGCCTGCCGCGTTTCGACGGCGACCCGGTGTTCAACGCACTGCTGGACGGCGGCGAGAGCGGGAGCATCTGGGCCTTCGAGATCGAGAACTTCGCGCGCAGCGAGCAGGAATACATCCCCAACACCGCGATCCTTCGCACACGGCTCTACGACCAGCAGGGCCACGGCATCGAGATCACCGATCTCGCACCACGCTTTTCCAGCCGCGACCGCATGTTCCGGCCGCTGACGGTGGTCCGCCGTGTCAAGGTTCTGTCGGGCACCCCGCGCGTGCGGGTGGTGATGCGCCCGCGCTATGACTGGGGACGCGTGCAGCCGACGGTGACGCAAGGCAGCCACCACATCCGCTACGTGGGCACGCAGATCCTTCGCCTGAACACCGACGCGCCGCTGAACTACGTCCTGTCGGAAACGTTCTTCGTGGTGGATCGGCAGATGAACTTCATCCTCGGCCCCGACGAGACCTTGCAAGGCGGGATCGAAGAGACGGCGCGCCGCTTCGAGCAGGAAACCCTGTCGTACTGGAACACGTGGGTGCGACGCCTGGCCATTCCGCTCGAATGGCAGGACGCGGTGATCCGCGCGGCGATCACGCTGAAGCTGTCGCTGTTCGAAGACACGGGCGCCATCATCGCGGCGATGACCACCAGCATTCCCGAGGCACCGAACAGCGGACGCAACTGGGACTACCGCTACTGCTGGCTGCGCGACGCGTTCTTCGTGGTGCGCGCGCTCAATAGCCTGTCAGAAGTCGGCACGATGGAAGACTACCTGCGCTGGCTGAACAACATCGTGGTGCGCTCGCGCGGCGGCCACATCCAGCCGCTGTACGGCATCGGCCAGGAAGAACAACTGCCCGAGGCGATCCTCGGCCACTTGCCCGGCTATCGCGGCGAGGGGCCGGTGCGGGTGGGCAACCAGGCGCAGGAACACTTCCAGCACGACGTCTACGGCAACATCATCCTGGGTGCGTCGCAGTCGTTCCATGACCACCGCCTCTTTCGCCGCGCGGGCAAGGTCGAATTCGGCTACCTCGAAGCGGTGGGCGAGCAGGCCTTCCGCGTCTACGACCAGCCCGACGCCGGCATGTGGGAGCTGCGCACGCGCGCGCGCATCCACACCTCGTCCGTGCTCATGAGCTGGGCAGCGTGCGACCGGCTGGCGAAAGTGGCGGCGACACTGAAGCTGCCCGACCGCATCCGCTACTGGCGCGAGCGCGCGGACGTGATCCGCGAGCGCATCTTGCGCGAAGCCTGGAGCGAGAAGCGTCAGGCCTTTGCCGAGAGCTTCGGCGGGCGCGACCTGGACGCGAGCGCGCTGCTGATGGCGGAAGTGGGATTCATCGATCCGCACGATGCGCGCTTCATTGCCACCGTGGACGCGCTAGAGCAGTCGCTGTGTGACGGGCCGTACATGCGGCGCTACGAGGCGCCCGACGATTTCGGCAAGCCTGAAACCGCTTTCAACATCTGCACCTTCTGGCGCATCGACGCGCTGGCGCGGATCGGTCGGAAGGGCCAGGCGCGCGAGATCTTCGAGGTGATGCTGGCCAGCCGCAACAAGCTGGGCCTGCTGTCGGAGGACACGCACCCCGTCACGGGCGAAATGTGGGGCAACTTCCCGCAGACCTATTCGATGGTGGGGTTGATCAACGCCGCGGTGCGGCTTTCCGCGCCGTGGGACACGGTGATCTAAAGAGAACATGAGCCGTCTGGTCGTTGTTTCCAACCGCCTCGCCGACCCGCGCAAGACCGCGGCCGGCGGGCTGGCGGTCGCGCTCGCCGAGGTGTTGAGCAACACCGGCGGCCTCTGGTTCGGCTGGAGCGGCAAGATCGTGGAGGCGGCCGATGGCGGCGTTGCCGGCGAAGGCGCGATGCACACGCAGCAGGCAGGCCCTGTGAAGCTGGTCACGGTCGACTTGAGCCGAGAGGACCACAACTCGTTCTACCTCGGCTACTCGAACGGCGTGCTATGGCCGGTGTTCCACTACCGCCTCGACCTCGCGGATTTCGACGCCGGCTACATCGCCGGCTACCGGCGCGTGAACCAGCTTTTCGCGCGCAAGCTCGCGCCGATGCTGCGCGAAGACGACATCATCTGGATCCACGACTACCACTTGATCCCGCTGGCAGCGGAGCTGCGCGCGCTCGGATGCAACCAGCGCATTGGCTTCTTCCTGCACATCCCGCTGCCGCCGCCGCTGATCCTGGCCGCCATTCCCGGCCACGACTGGCTGATCCGCGCGCTGTTCGCCTATGACGTGGTCGGCTTCCAGAGCAAGTCCGACCACTCGCACTTCTGCGAGTACGTGCAGACGGAGGCGCATGCGCAGAACCTGGGTGAAGGCCGCTGGCGCGCGTTCAACCGCACGGTGCAGGCCGGCGCCTTCCCGATCGGCATCGACGTCGACGAATTCAACACGCTGACGGAAGCGCCCGAAGGCCGCGAGATGTACGAGCGCATGAAGCGCGAATATTCGCGCCGCAAACTGCTCGTCGGCGTCGACCGGCTCGACTACTCGAAAGGCCTGCCTCAGCGCATGCGCGCATTCCGGGAGCTGCTGGCACGCAATCCGGAAACGCACAACAGCGCCACGCTGATCCAGATCGCCTCGCCCAGCCGCGAGGACGTGAGCGCCTACAGCGACATCCTGCACGAGCTGGAAAGCCTGTGCGGTTCGATCAACGGCAACTTCGGCGAGCTGGACTGGATGCCGGTGCGCTACATGCACCGCACGGTGGCGCGCGCCCGCTTGCCCGGCCTGTACCGCGCCAGCAGCGTGGCGCTGGTGACGCCGCTGCGCGACGGCATGAACCTGGTGGCCAAGGAATTCATCGCTTCGCAGAACCCGGAAAACCCGGGCGTGCTGGTGCTGTCGCGCTTCGCCGGAGCCGCCGAGCAGTTGCCCGAGGCGCTGCTGGTCAATCCCTACGACACGGAAGGCACCGCCAGCTCGATCAACATGGCGCTGCAGATGCCGCTCGAAGAGCGCAGGGAGCGCTACGAGGCGCTGATGAAAACGATTCGCCGCTACGACGTGCACTGGTGGTGCGACACGTTCCTGGACACATTGGCCAAGGCCAAGGCGGAAGAGACCGGCACGCCCTGGCTGCGGCTGTAAGGCCGCGGCCGCATCACGCTTATACGCACCGCCGTATGCCGCGGGCGATGCTCCGCGGCAAGATCGCTGCATGTCCATATCCCTTGACGTGCTGCGCGCCTTGCCCAAGGCCGAGATCCATGTCCATCTGGAGGGCACGTTCGAGCCGGCCGTCCTCGAGCGATGGGCCCGGCAAGCCGGCGTCGCGCTTCCGCGTCCGCGCGAGCGACTGCTCGACTTCACCGGGCTGGCCGACTTCCTCGAGTTTCTCGATTGGGCGTGCGGCCTGGCTTCCACGGCCGACCGCGCCGCCGAATTGGCACGCTCCTTTTGCGAGCGGCTGGCGCGCGACGGAACTGGCTATGCCGATCTCATCATCAACCCCACCCATTGGAGCGCCTGGCACGGACGCCTTCGCGCGCTGTTCGATGCACTGGAGGCGGGCTTTCGCGAGGCCGAACAGGACGGCTTGCCCGGCGTCGGCCTGTGCGTCAGCCTGCTGCGCACGCAGACCCCGGACGAGGCGGCCGAACTGGTCGACAACCTCATCGCATGGCGGCATCCCCGTGTGGTGGCCTTGTCCGTCGATGGCAACGAGGCGACGGCGGGCCGCACGGGGCCTCGCTTTGCCGACGCGTTCCGGCGGGCCGCCGGCGCGGGCCTGCGCCGCACGGTGCACGCGGGCGAATCCAGCGGCCCGGACGGGGTGTGGGACGCCGTCGACTTGCTGGGCGCGGATCGTGTCGACCATGGTGTGCGTGCGATCGAGGACGCGGCTTTGGTGGACACGCTCGTGCGGCGCGGCATTGCGCTGGGCATCTGCCCCAGCTCCAACCTGGCGCTGAAGGTCTATCCGTCTCTGGCGGCGCACCCCATCGACGCGCTGCGGCGGGCCGGCGTGCGCGTGTCGATCAACACCGACGACCCCAGTCTCCTGGGCACGTCCCTGCCGCGCGAATACGGGCTCTGCGCGGAGCATTTCGACTGGGACGGCGAAGTGGTGCGAAGCCTGGCGCGTAACTCGATCGAAGCCAGTTTCGCCAACCCCGAAGCGAAGGACGGAATGCTGCGCGCGCTTGTTGCGTGGCGCGCCGGATCCAGCCCCAGGCCATCGGTCGCCTAGAGAAGCTCCAGCGTCAATGGGTCGGGTTGGCCGCCGAAATACTTTTCGAGGCACTGCCCAAAGACGCCGCTGCCGTCGCCGGCAGAAGCAAACAGCGTCATGCAGGAACGGAATTTCATGTCGTCGGGCGAGCCGAAGATGTCGTGAACCGGCCGGTCCTGCACCGCCAGCACCAGTGCGCTGCACTCACGCAGCCGCGCGCCGAGCACGGGATGCGCCAGATAGGCCTGCGCCTCCCCGAGCGAGGCGATCGCATACCGCTGCGCCATCGCGCTGTGGCCCAGGCCGGCGATCTGCGGAAAAACGAGCCAGATCCAGTGACTGCGCTTGCGTCCGGCCCGCAGCTCGTCCAGCACCTGCCCGTAGAGAGGCGCCTGAGCGTCCACGAAACGCGCGAGGTTGTGCAGGTCGTCCATTCGCAAATGATCGCACCGCGACGCCGCCGATCGGTTGGACTTGCGACATCCTCTTGTTACCATCCGCCAGGGATGCTCAAGAGTGACGAAGAAGAGCCTGTCCGAGACGGATATTTGCGACAAATTCATTACGCCTGCGGTGCAGCAAGCGGGATGGGATTTGCACGAGCAAATTTTTCGTGAGTACACGTTGGGACCGGGCCGGGTGGTCGTCCGGGGCAAATCATCGAGTCGTGATCTCAAGTCGGTTCTCCGCGCCGACTACGTGCTTTGCCATAAGGCCAACATCCCACTCGCCGTGATCGAGGCCAAGGACAACAACCACGCGCTCGGCGCCGGAATGGCGCAGGCCATCAACTATGCGCAGCTGCTGGATGTGCCTTTCAGTTTTTCGAGCAACGGCGACGGTTTTGTTTTCCGCGATCAGACGTTGGCCTCAGGAGTGCTTGAGGAAAATCTGACGCTGGAGCAGTTCCCGACCCCTGCGGAACTCTGGCAGCGTTACTGCGCTTGGAAGGGTTGGGACCAGCAGGTCACGCAGATTGCCGAATACCCATACTCGCCCAGCAAGACTCCGCGCTATTACCAGGTCAACGCGATCAATCGCACGGTGGAAGCCATCGCGCGTGGCCAGCAGCGCGCCTTGCTGGTCATGGCAACTGGCACGGGCAAGACCTACACCGCATTCCAGATCATCTGGCGCTTGTGGAAAAGCGGTGCCAAGAAACGCATCCTGTTCCTGGTCGACCGCAATACCCTGATCGACCAGACGATGGTCAATGACTTCCGTCCGTTCAAAGGCGCAATGGCCAAACTGAGCCCCAATGCGAAAGGCGCCGACCTGCGCCAGCGTCTTGTCGCCGGTCAGATCACGCAGGAGCATCTAGCTGATGCATTGGCGTCCAAGCCCGATTAGGGTAGTGCAACGGCGCGGAGCATCGCTAAAGGTTCATAAAGCAAGCGGCTGGCCAAGACACGTCTTTATAACTTGTTGTTTTTATTGAGTTTTTTATCACTCTAAACGATTTGTTTAGATCACTAAACACGTCGTGTGTTAGACGCCGTCGGTCTTTACTGTCCGCCAACGAGCCCACCGCCGCTGCCCTTCCAGGACTATGCGACCTTCTTCGCGCAATTCGCTCAACAAGGCCTGAACAGCGCTCTCAGGTAGGGCAGGAAGTACTTGGCGCAACTCAGCCAAAGCTGATCCCGCTGTGTCCTGCTTGGACAAATGCTTCAGGAGCAGCGCCTTGTTGGTTTCGTGATCGAGGCCCTTCTTGCGCGTGTGCGTCCCTTTGGCACCCAGCGCTGCATAGAGGGCTTCCGAGAGGATGTAGCGCGCGCCCTTGCCGCGACCCAATATCTCCACTGCACCCATTGCAGCTAACCCAGGCAAGCGCGCTTTCAAGTGTGCAGGCAGTTCCCGCTCGTGCTGAAGACATTCCAACGCCAGGTAGTCCTGCGTGGACAACGCGTTCAAAGTATCAGGCCCCAGGCGTTCCATGAACCGGACGAATGCAGGGTTACGCACGCCACCTTCGAGCGTCAGACGCACTTCGTGCGTGTCCGTGCCGGCGAAGCTGGGCAGCGGCTTGCCTTGGCGGATAGCACTCTCGACCATCAGGTTCATGCCCTGGCCGGAGCGCTCGATCAACCCGCACTTGGCCAAAGCTTCGGCAAGGCGTCGATTGCGCGGGTTCTGCTGATCAAGGATGTTTTCGGGAGTGATGCCGGGAGGCAGCCCGCCCGGGCTCACGACTTCCAGCCGCTTCGGAAACTGCCGCACAAAGATCGAGCCACCCAGGCGATAGTCGCGATGGGCCACGGCATTCAACACAGCCTCGCGCACCGGAATTTCGTCGAAGGTCGGCAAGTCCATCCGGAAGAAATCATCCTGGTAACTCTGTCGGTCGTTACGCAAGTTGATCTTTGCCCACAAAGCGTCCTGCCAGGCCATGAAGCCTTCGCGATATTCCTCGCGATCGGCGGCAGGACCAGAAGCATCGGAAGATCGATACTCGAAGACGAGTTCCGCCTGCGCCAGCCATCGCCCGAGGGCCGCGCGGGTTCCGAACAGAATCAACGCTGCGTACGTCAGTTGCCCATCGATCATCAGCTCCGCGTTCGTCAGCGTTTCGGTATCGCTCCAGCCACCGATCCGCGCATCCCGCTTCTTTTGCGCCCAGCGATCGCGAAATAGTGCGATGGCGGCCTGCGACAGATCGGCAACAACAGCGCCCGCGCAAAGCTCGGCCGAAAAGTCCGGGCCTGTTTCGGCAAACATGGCCCTGAGTTCAGCATCGCCCAGCGCAGCCAGGTCGTCACCCGCCCGCTTCCAATACCGCCCTTCGAATTGCCAGGCCGTGCCGGGCAGTCGGCTCGGCACATGAACGATGATCACGCGGCCCTGCGGTGTGAGAAGCTCTTCGATGGGTACGCGATGAGAAAGGCGGTTATGCAACCCAGCTTCGGTGCGACCAGGCTCCTCGAAAGCCGCGGTGCCCACAATCTTTCTTGGCCTGCGGTCTGTGACGCCTAGAATGATCTTGCCGCCGCCTTCGTTCGCGAGCGCCACGCAGTAGCACACGAGTTTGTCGAAGTCGAAGCGATGCTTCGCCTCTTTGAACTCAAGCCGCACCCCTTCCGGCTCGGCCAACCACACGGCAAGTTGTTCTGGTGATGTTTGCATTCGCGAGAGGTGAGATCCTCAGGCGATTGTCTGGGAAAACTCAGCGCTTCTTCACAACCAACGGCGCGATCTTCTGATCGATGGCCCCGAACACGCTCTGCCCGTCCTTGCCCTTCATCTCGATCTTGATCGTGTCGCCGAACTTCATGTAGGCGGTAGAGGGCTTGCCGTCCAGGATGGTCTCGATCGCGCGCTTCTCGGCGATGCAGCTGTAGCCCTTGGTCCACTCCTTCTTGCCGTTCGTTTCGGTTGCGCGGTTGCTTACCGTGCCCGAGCCGACGATGCTGCCGGCGCGCACGTTGCGGGTCTTGCAGATGTGGGCGATCAGCTGGCCGAAATGGAAAGTCATTTCCTTGCCGGCGTCGCACATGCCGACGGTGCGGCCGTTCCAGATGCTCTGGATGGTCAGGTGCAGACGGCCCATGTCCCAGGCGTCACCGAATTCGTCGAGCGTGACGGCGACGGGGCTGAACGCGGTGGCGGGCTTGCTCTGGAAGAAGCCGAAGCTCTTGGCCAGTTCGTCGGGGATCAGGTTGCGCAGCGATACATCGTTGGCCAGCATCACAAGGCGGATGCCTTCGACGGCTTGTTCCGGCGTGGCCGTCATCGGCACGTCGCCGGTGACCACGGCGACTTCGGCTTCGAAGTCGATGCCGTACTCCTCGCTGGGCACGATCACGTCATCGGTCGGGCCGATGAAGTCGTCGCTGCCGCCCTGGTACATCAGCGGTTCGGTGTAGTAGTTGGCCGGCACTTCGGAGTTGCGCGCCAGACGCACCAGCTCCACGTGATTGATGTACGCCGAGCCGTCGGCCCACTGGTACGCACGGGGCAGCGGCGCCATGCATTGCGCCGGATCGAACGGGAAAGCGTGACGCGCCTTGCCGTTGTTCAGCGTCTCGTGCAAGTCCTGCAATTGCGGCGACAGGAAGCCCCAGTCGTCCAGCACTTGCTGCATGCGGTCGGCAATGCCGGTCGCATAATGAGCCGTGCTCAAGTCGCGCGAAACCACGACCAGCTGGCCGTCGCGTGAACCGTCTTTGTATGTCGCGAGCTTCATCGGAGTGACCCCGGAGTTGCGATGCGCTACAGTCCCTAGACCGTTACGCATTGTGAAATGAATTTACCTAATCGTAATTCTACAGGAAGTTACCCGGGATGAAAGAACGCGCCGGTATCCAGTCCGTCGAGGTGGGTTTTGCCCTGCTGGACGTGTTGTCCAAGGCTGCAGGCCCGCTGATGCTGCGCGACCTGGCCGCGGCCGCGGGCATGAGCGCGGCCAAGGCGCATCGCTATCTCGTCAGCTTCCAGCGGCTGGAGCTGGTGGCGCAGGACGCGGGCAGCACGCGTTACGACCTCGGGCCCGCCGCGCTCAAGCTCGGGCTCGCGTCGCTTTCGCGGCTGGACGCCGTCAAGCTGGCCCGCGAGCGCATCACCCCGCTGATGGAGCAGGTGGGCCACACGCTGGCGCTCGCTGTGTGGGGCAACCATGGCCCGACGATCGTGCATTGGGAAGAGTCTCCGCAAGCCGTCACGGTGAATCTGCGGCTGGGTGACGTCATGCCGCTGCTCTCGTCGGCCACCGGCCGCTGCTTCGCGGCCTGGCTGTCGAAGGACGCGATCACGCCGATGCTGAAGGAAGAGATCGCGCGTGCACAGAAGCAGGGCCGCTCCGATGTGCCGGGCACGCTGGCCGACGCAAGGGCGATGCTCGACGAAGTGCGCCAGCGCGGCGCGGCGCGCGTCGTCGACACGCTGCTGCCGGGCATCGTCGGCTTCTGCGCGCCGGTGTTCGACTCTGACGGCCACATCGCGCTGGGCATCGTCGCGCTCGGTCCCACAGGCACGTTCGATCCGGCCTGGGGCGGCGCTGTCGAGAGGCCCTTGCGCGCGGCGGCCGGCCAGCTGTCGAGCGATCTGGGCTACCGCGGATGACTGCGATCCCGGCCAGGGCGCTGCTGCTTCTGACGGCCGCGGTCCTGGTGGCTCACGCGGTGCTGCTGCGGGCCTCGCCGGGCGCGGTTCAGGCCCCCGATCACGCGCCGGCGCGGCCTTTTGTCACGCGCACGGTGGCGCTCGCGGCGCCGCCTGCTGCCGTGGCGGCGCAGCCCACGGTGGCACCTCCCGCGCGCCCACCAACGCCGAAGCCCCAGACCGTTGCCGCGCGGCCGGTGAAGCGCGCACCAGCGGCAGAACTCATCGCTCCAGCGCCCACACCAGCAACGCAGTCTCCCGCCGAGATCGTTGCCGCAACTGCAACGCGGGAAACCGCGGCTGCGCCGACCATCGCCGCCATCGCCTTGCCGGGGTCGATGCGCCTCAACTACAAGGTCGAGGTGCGCAAGGGCAGCCTGTCCGTGCAGGCCAATGGGCAGTTGCACTGGCGGCATGATGCAGACAGCTACGAGGCGCGGCTGGAAGTGAGCGCGCCGCTGCTGCCGTCGCGCTCGCAGCACAGCGTGGGACGCGTCACGCCTGAGGGGCTCGCCCCGCTGCGCTTTTCCGACAAGGGCCGCTCCGAGGAAGCCGCGCATTTCGAGCGCGACAAGGGCAAGGTCACCTTCAGCAGCAACCGGCCCGATGCGCCACTGGTTGCAGGCGCGCAGGACCGGCTCAGCGTGCTGCTGCAGCTCGCCGCGATGATCGCGGGCAGCCCGGGCAAATTCCCGCCGGGCACGCACACCACCATCCAGACCGCCGGCACGCGCGACTCCGAGCCCTGGGTGTTCACCGTCGAGGGTGACGAACATTTGCAGCTGCCCGGCGGCAAAGTGGCCACGCTCAAGCTCATCCGCAACCCGCGCAAGGAATACGACACCAAAGTCGAGCTGTGGCTCGCACCCACCATGGACTACGCCCCGGTGCGCCTGCGTCTGACACAGCCGAACGGCGATTCGGTTGATCAGCAGTGGGCGTCCACCGACAGGGGGTAGACGATCAGGTACCTACGCTTGATTTCTGTGGGAGTTTTTCACGTTTGCCCGGTCCACCTTGAAACCGGCCCAAACGTTGCTAGATAACCAGGCAGAAGGAATAAGTACCATGCAAATGCTCTATGACTCCGACTCGTTCGTTGTCGTGCACATGCAGGCCAATGAACCCATCGAGGGCGAACCGGCCCCCCGCATCGCGCGCCATGGCTTCGAGATCGTCGACAAGCGCTCCAATAAGGAGGTCTACCTGGACGGTTCCTGGGCCGAGGCGTTCCAGCGGCAGATCAACGCTTGGCAGCTGAAAACGCCCACACAGGAAGAAGTGGAAGAAACGCTGGACGGTTACGCCGAATTGGCGCAGAACCCACTCGTGATGCACTGAAAAAGTATTCTCTGCGCGCTGCAAGCCCTGCCTTTCAGCGCCGGATGCCCCATCGATATATCGGTTCCACCAGTACCAGCACCGCCACCAGGCGGCACACCTGGAAAGCAGTGACCACCGGCACCCCCAGCTGAAGCACCTTGGCCGTGATGGCCATCTCGGCGATGCCGCCCGGCGACGTGCCGAGCACCATCGTCGCCCAGTGCAGCCCCGTGGCCCAGGCCAGCAGCTGTGCCACGGCCGCGCACAGCGCGATCATCGCCAGCGTGCCCACCGCAACCGAGGCCAGCCAGCGCGGCGCGGTGTGGACGAAGTCGGCGGAAAAACGCACGCCCAGGCTGACACCGATCAGCAACTGCGCGGCGTTGGTCATCCACTGCGGCAGGCCGGACATTTCCACCCCCGCCATGGTGAAACCCATCGCCACCAGCAGGGCGCCGATGAACCACGGGTTGGCTCGGCCGGTGCGCTGCATCAGCCACGCGCCCGCGACAGCCGCCGTGCCGAGCACGGCCAGCCCGCCCCAATGCACTTCACGCAGCCCGGGAAGCGTCGGGTCCAGCCCGTGCAGCCCCGCGAACGTGAAGGTAAATGGCACGACGAGCGTCACGATGAGCAGCCGCAAGCTGTGCGCGGCCGCCACGAGGTCCGTCCGCCCGCCTTCGCGCTCGGCCAGCAAGGTCATCTCGGAGGCGCCGCCGATCGCGCCCGAAAAGTAGGTGGTGGCGCGCTGCTCGTCGGCCGTGCCGCCGATGCGCGCCGCGTGTCCGCGATGCAACCACCGGCCGAAGGCCCAGCCCAGTCCCAGCGCCCACACGATGGCCAGCGCGATGGCCCACCACAGGCTCGCGACCAGGGCCGTCACCTGGGGCGTGAAGTACAGGCCCAGCGCGACGCCGATGATGGCCTGGCCGGCGTTGCGCAGCGGGCCGAAGCTGCGCGTGGGCTGGCCCAGCACCGAGGCCACGGCCGTCGCCACCAAGGGACCGATCATCCAGGGCAGAGGTGTGCGCAGCCACTGGCACAGCAGCGCGGCCGCCAGAGCCAGCAGCAGAGTGAGGGCCACACGGGCGGGAAAGGTGGAGAACATGCGCGGGCGAGTGGCTTTAGTATCGTTGCATGGGCTGTCGAATTCACGCCATCGTGCTGCTGTTGCTGGTCGGATGCGCATCGCCCTATCCGTTTCCAATGCCCGCGATGCCGGCCATCGAGGCCCGCGTGGCCGCGTTGCTGCCGGCAGACGCGATCTTGCTGGGCGAACAGCACGATGCGCCCACGCACCAGGGCATGCATCGCCGGGTGATCGAAGTGCTGGGCGCGCGCGGCGCGCTGGCTGGCGTGGCGATCGAGATGGCCGAACAGGGCCGCTCGACCGCCGGCCTGCCCCGCGAAGCCGCCGAAGCGGACGTGCGAATCGCGCTGCAGTGGAGTGACACCGGGTGGCCGTGGCAAGCCTACGCGCCCGCGGTGATGGCCGCGGTGCGCGCCGGCGTGCCCGTCATCGGGGCAAACCTGCCGCGATCACAAATGCGCAACGCAATGGTGGACGCCGCGCTCGATGCTTCAGTGCCCAACGACGTGCTGCAGGCCCAGCGTTCTGCCGTCCGCGAGGGCCACTGCGGGTTGTTGCCCGACACACAGATCGGCCCGATGACGCGCGTGCAGATCGCGCGCGACCGCGCCATGGCCCAGGCCATCGCGCAGGCCGCCGTGCCGGGCAAGACCGTCGTGCTGCTGGCGGGTGCGGGCCACGTCGACGCAACGCTCGGCGTGCCGCGCCATTTGCCGCCCGCGCTGCGCGTGCGCGCCGAGCTGCTGCCGGCCGAGCCGCCGAAGAAGGACTACTGCGCTGAATTGCGCGAGCAGCTCAAGGGCAAGCCCACTCCCTGAGCACGGGCCCTCCGGGTGGGCAGCTCAGGCGTGCTTGCGGACCGAGTCCGCCAGCGTGTTGACCAGCTGGTCGATGTGCGACTTCTCCACGATGAACGGCGGTGCGATCACCAACACGTCGCCGGCCGGGCGAACGAGCGCCCCGTTGTGGAAGCAGTCGACGAAGATGTCGTAGGCGCGCTTGCCCGGCAGGCCGGCCATCGGCGCCAGTTCCACCGCGGCGGCGAGGCCGAGGCTGCGGATGCCCACCACGTTCGGCAGGCCCTTGAACGTACTGTGGAAGGCATCGCCCAGCAGCTTGCCCATTTCGCCGGCGCGCTGGAACAGGCTCTCTTCCTTGTACAGGTTCAGCGTGGCGATGGCCGCGGCGCAGGCGACCGGGTGGCCCGAATAGGTGTAGCCGTGGAAGAACTCGATCACATGCTCCGGTGCTTCGGTCTTCATCATCGCGTCGTACAGCTTGTCGCGGCAGACGACGCCTCCCAGCGGGATCACGCCGTTGGTCACGGCCTTGGCGAAGTTCAGCATGTCGGGCACGACGCCGTAGTAGTCCGCGGCGAAGTTGGTGCCCATGCGTCCGAAGCCGGTGATGACCTCGTCGAAGATCAGGAGGATGCCGTGCTTGTCGCAGATCTCGCGCAGCCGCTTGAGGTAGCCCTGGGGCGGCAGGTACCAGCCCGCGCTGCCGGCGACCGGCTCGACGATGATCGCGGCCACGTTGCTCGGGTCGTGCAGCGGAAGGATGCGGTTTTCCAGCTCCAGCAGGATGTCTTCCTGCCAGACCGGCTCCTGGTTGTGGACGTACGCGTTGTTCACCGGGTCGTGGATGAAGCGCATGTGGTCGACGCGCGGCAAGAAGGCGCTGCCGTACACCTTGCGGTTGGCCGGGATGCCCCCCACGCTCATGCCGCCGAAGCCCACGCCGTGGTAGCCCTTCTCGCGGCCGATGAAGACGTTGCGATGCCCTTCGCCGCGAGCACGGTGATACGCCAGCGCGACCTTCAATGACGTGTCCGCCGCCTCAGAACCGGAATTGCAGAACAGCACCTTGTTCAAATCGCCGGGCGCCATCGCGGCGATCATCTCGGCGGCCTTGAAGGCCTGGTCGTTCGACGCCTGGAACGCGGTGGCGTAGTCCAGCGTGTCGAGCTGCTTCTTGATGGCTTCGTTGATCGGCTTGCGGTTGTGGCCCGCGCCCACGCACCACAGGCTGGAGATGCCGTCGACCACCTTCTTGCCGTCGTGCGTGGTGAACGTCATTCCGTCGGCCCCGACGAAGACGCGCGGGTCCTTTCGGAATCCGCGATTGGGGGTGAAGGGCAACCAGTGGTTGTCCATGGAGAAGTCGTTGTAGGCCATGGTCTTTCCTTTCGTCTCAGGGGTGGGGCCGCATCGGCCGCCCGCATGAAGTCATTGTGGCATCGGCCACCCGTTATCGGCTCGTTGGGCCTTTTGCCGACAGCGCCCGGGCCAGCGCGGGCACCAGGCGGGCGGCGCCATCGCCGCTCAAGTGACTCGGGTCCTGGTAGTAAGAGGCTGCGGGGGTGCCGATCAGGCAAACCTCGGCGTCGCAGAACAGGTCGTCGAAGTTCATGATCCTGACCGCATCGCCGCCAACGGCGCGGGCGAAAACCGAACCGGCGAATGCTTGCAGCTGAGCATGGCGCGCACGCGGGACCGATAGCGCCCGCAGGCGCGCGGCGGCGCCATCCTGTTCGAGCATGGCGCGCGTGTACGCCTGTTCGGGGGCGAGCATCTGCTGCGGCACCTGCGGGACGATGTGCAGGCGAACGCCCAGCGCTCGATAAGCCTTCACGGTGTCGAGGACGCCCTGCTCGAAGGCCCTGCGGCTGTTGCGTACCGACACCTCCTCGCCCGGCGCGAGGCCGATGGCGTTCAGGTAGCTCGTGCCTTGCCACATGTCCGTGTAGTAGCTCCACTTCGCCACCAGGAACACATCCTTGATGCCGGAGCGGCCGACGTGGTCGAGCATCCGGAGGTTCAATGCCGCGCAGTTGCGAACGGCCTGGTCCGGGCGCGTCAGCGGATAGACGCCCAGGAGCGGAACGCAGCCGCTGTAGCCCGTGAACACGCCGCTGCGGCCCGCCTGCCGGGCCGCAGCGTCGAAGGCGCCCAGAAGCTGGAGGGCGTGGCTGTCGCCGAAGAGAACGAACGAGGGCGCCGTGCGCGAACTCGGGTTGATGCGGCAAAGCCACGCTTCGGGCTTGTCGTGCGCATGCGCGATGTCGAAGCACTCGGCCGACCGCTCCGGCGGCTCGAAAGCCTTGGCGATGGCCGGCGACAGGCTTGGCCCCGCGTGGGCGGGCGCACCGCACACGGCCAGCGCAACGGCCAGGAGCCCGGCGCGTGCCGTGCGCGGGAATCGTAGGGGAAGCTTCATGGGGATGATCGGCGATTGTAATTTTCCCCCTGCTGGCTCCTGCGACAATCCATCCCCATGAATCGCGCCTACATCCTGACCCTTTCCTGCCCCGACCGGCAGGGCATCGTCCACGCCGTTTCGGGCTTCCTGCTGGAGCGCGGCGGCAACATCGAAGAGGCCGCGCAGTACAACGACCACGACACCGGTCTGTTCTTCATGCGCGTGCAGTTCGCGTGCGACCAGCTGACGTTCGAGGACCTGAAAGCGCAGCTGAAGTTCTTCGCCGAACCGCTCAAGATGACGTGGAAGCTGCACGCGACCACGCAGCCGATGCGCACCGTGATCATGGTCAGCAAGGAAGGCCATTGCCTGAACGACCTGCTGTTTCGCTGGAAGAGCGGGCTGCTGCGGCTGGACGTGGCGGCGATCGTCTCCAACCACCGCGAGTTCTACCAACTGGCGGCCAGCTACAACGTCCCTTTCCACCACATCCCGGTCACGGCCGCCACCAAGGCGCAAGCCGAGGCGCGGCAGTTCGAGATCATCGAGGCCGAAGGCGCCGAGCTGGTGGTGCTGGCCCGCTACATGCAGATCCTGTCGGACGACCTGTGCCGAAAGCTCGCCGGCCGCGCGATCAACATCCACCACTCCTTCCTGCCCAGCTTCAAGGGCGCCAAGCCCTATTACCAGGCGCACGACCGCGGCGTGAAGCTGATCGGCGCCACCGCGCACTACGTGACGGCCGACCTCGACGAAGGCCCGATCATCGAGCAGGACGTGGCCCGCGTGGACCACAGCCTGACGGTGGAAGACCTCACGGCCCAGGGCCGCGACACCGAAAGCCAGGTGTTGGCGCGCGCGGTGAAGTGGCACAGCGAGCACCGCGTGCTGATCAACGGGCACAAAACAGTCATCTTCAAGTAGCGGCCCGCATGACAGCACGCATCCCGCCGATCCAATGCCTGCTGACGTTCGAGGCGCTGGCGCGGCTGCGGTCTGTCACATTGGCGGCCGAGGAACTGTGCGTGACCCCCAGCGCGGTCAGCCACCGCGTCAAGCAGCTGGAACAGATCATCGGCACCAAGCTGTTCGGACGCGCGGATTTTTCGCTGACGACCGACGGCAGCGAGTACCTCGCCCATGTGCGCGAAGGGCTTGCCAGCCTGGAGCGCTTCCCGGGCAAGGACGGTGCGCAGGGCAAACGCAAGTTGCGCGTCGCGGTCACGCCGACCTTTTCCCGTTCGATCCTGATGCCCCGGCTACGCGGCTTCATCGAGGCGTACCCGGAGATCGACCTCACGCTGCAGGTGTCGATCCCGCTATTGGACGTGGTGGCCGAAGACGCCGACCTGATGATCCGCTACGGCACCGGCCGCTACGCCGATGTCGAGCATGTGTGCCTGATGACGGACGAAGTGACGCCGCTTGCGGCCCCGAGCTACATCCGCGCCAACGGCCCGTTCGACACCATCGAGGACCTGCTGGCGGCCAAGCTGATCAAGAGCCCTCTGGAGCCCTGGCGCACCTGGTTCCTCGCCCATGGCGTCGATACGGGTGAGCCGGGCGAAGGCTCGTCGTTCAACGACATCGGCCTGATGTGCGACGCGGCGGCGCAGGGGCTGGGCATCGCGCTGGTGCGGCTGAAACTCGGCCAGCCCTGGCTGGACAATGGCACGCTGGAACGCATTTCCGAGCGCAATGTCCCGAGCCCGCATGCGCATTACCTGTGCTGGCGTACCGGGACCATGGACCGTTGGGAATGCGCCGCGTTTGCGGAGTGGCTCAGGAAGAGCCTGGCCTGAGTTCCTCCGACTGGGGGATGTGGGGTCGGCCCTAAAATGTTACAAGGCGTGCGTAGCCCTCGCCGGCTGCTTGTAGGAGTGGATTTTGGTTTCCTGGCGGATCAAGCCTGACATCGTTGTGCTGCTGGCGCTCGCGCTTGCGCTCGTGCTGTGGACGGCACGCGCCTATCCACTGCTTTCCGTAGCGCTTGTACTCGCCTCGCTGGCGCTGAGCGGCGCCTGCCTGTGGTCGTCCCGGACCTTGCTCGGCACACGCGCTGCATGGATCTTCCTGGCCACCGCGGTGGTGCTGGGTTGGCTGGCCGAGCAATGCGGCGCCACGCTTGGCTGGTTCTTCGGCAGCTACCACTACACCGAGGTGCTGGGACCGCGGCTGGGCGCGGTGCCCCTGGCGATCCCGCTGATGTGGTTCGGGCTTTGCTACGTCGGCTTCCTCATGGCCTGCCTGGTCCTGTGGCGCCAGCCGGTGCCGCCGGCTTCGGGCTGGAAGGCCGGCGCGCTGGCCGCCTTGCTGGCAGCCATGATCGTCACCGCTTTCGACCTGGGCGCCGACCCGTACTTCGTGTACGTGCTCAAGGCCTGGATCATGACGGAGAAGGACGGCGGCTGGTTCGGCGAGACTGTGAAAGGATTCGAGGGCTGGATGATCGTGAGCTTCACCATCGTCGTGTTGTTTCAGGCCATCGCCCGGCCACAGGCGGGGGTGGTGGCTGGCGCGCAAGCGCGGCGCGCGGCGATCGTTCCCATCCTCGTCTACGCCGGCCTGTTGGTGTTCCAGGTCGCGCTGACGCAGCCGGTGGCGCTGCGCATCATCGCGTTCTACGCCATGGGCATCCCCTGCGTGATCGCCTTGATGGCCTGGTCGCAGTGGGCCCGGCAGCTTCCCGGAGGCTCAGCATGAGGAGCGCGCAAGCTGATTGGAGTGCCATGGCGCGCGAGGCCGATCCTTTGGCCGACCGGACCGTGGCTGCCATCGTTGGCCCGTGGTCCGGCGCCACGGGTGCCACGGGGCCGGGCATGGCCCGGTTGGGCCAGGCCACGCGACTGATGGCGGGCTGGACCACCAACGGCAACCTGGCCTCGTGGGCGCCGGCGCCTGGTTCTGCCGATGCCGACGTGGTGGCGGCCCTGCGCGCCTACATCGACGAAGGCAGCCGGCTGCCCGAATGGACCCGTCCGGCGGACGTCGAGCGGGCCGAAACTGTCTTCATGGACTATGGCCCGCTGTCATGCGTGCTGCTGTTTTGCGCGAGCCTGCCGGAGTGCTACGTGCTGCCGCAGCTTTCGGAAGTGCTGCACGTGGCCGGGCAGCTGGAAGCCCACACCGAACACCGGATCCGCCAGACCGCCGCGATGGTGTTCCCGGTGATGATGAAGGACGGCCTCACTGGTGCCTCCGGTGGTGGCATCGCGACGGTGCTCAAGGTCCGCCTCATCCACGCCACCATCCGCCACCTGATCCTGCGCGGCTCGCCGCGGGAAGCAAGCGGCCGCATTGAACCATCGGCGCCCGTCAAACCGGATGCCAACCTGTACCGGGCGTTGCTCGCCCACGGCTGGGACGTGCCCCGGCAAGGGGTACCCTGCAGCCAGCTGGAGCTGGCATACACCCTGCTGACGTTCGGCTATGTGTTTCTGCGGGGCATGCGCACGCTGGGCCTGCCTCTGACCAGGGAAGAGGAGGAAGCAACGCTGCATGCCTGGAACGTCGCGGGCCATGTGCTGGGCATCCGCGACGAGCTGATGGCTCACACCATGGAAGAAGCCGCGGCGATGTTCGAGGGCCTGCAGGCGACGGCGCGCGCCGACCCGTCCAAGCCGGACGTGCGGCCCGGCCTGGGCCGCGCGCTGATGGACACCATGGCACGCTCGATCCGGCTGCCCGTGATCCGCCACTTGCCGGTGCCGCTGACGCGCTGGCTGGTCGGGCCCGACACGGCGCGCGAGATTGGTGCCGACGAGCGAGTGGGCTTGCTGACCTGGGTCACCTTCCGCGTCGCGCTGGCCGCGGTGCGGCTGGTCGACGGCGTGGTGCGGCTGGTGCTGCCGCGGTTCTCGCTGGCGCGCATGTTCACCCGGATCGTCGGTTACCACCTGCTGACCCGCTTCCTGCTGGACCAGACCCGCCCGCTGGCCCTGCCGGACGAACTGCTGCAGCCGATGCACGGTGCGGTGGCGCAATGGCACCACGACGCCCAGGCGCCCGGATGGGTGAACCGGATGGAAGACCGCCTGACGACCACAGGCCGATGGAGTCCCGTGCCGTGAGCACCCACACGCACCGGCCCGTCATGCTGCGCTGGCTGCTGCGGCTGGCCGCACTGGCCGCCCTGGTGGCATTGACCGCGTTGCGGCCTGCCTGGGCAATCGACGGCGAATTCGACATCACGCTGCAAAGCCGGTATTTCATCGACGAGTCGGGCCAGATGTCGATCCAGGAGATCACGTCCGGCAACGGCGTGAAGCTGCAGGCCATGGAGCGGCACCGGTCCTTTTCCCTGGGTACCGGCGCGCTGTGGATGCGGCTGGAGGTGCCCACGCTCGACGCGTCGCGGCGCTGGTACCTGCTGCTGTCGGGGGCAGGGGTCGTCAACCGCGCCAGCCTGTTCTCGCAGGGTGCCGACGGGCTCTGGCAGGAGCAGCGGGCCGGCGACCATGTGCCGGTCGCGCAATGGTCGCACCCGAACCACTCGCCGCTGTTCGAGATGCAGGCCAAGCCGACCGGCCAGGTCTGGCTGCGGCTGGAGAACCGGCCGGCCCCCGCCAGCCCGTTCCTGCAGCTGATGACCGAAGACAGCCTGGAGTTCAAGCGCCAGTGGACCTACCTGTTGATAGGCGGTTATCTGGGGTTCGGCTTGCTGGTCTTCGTGGTGGGATTCATCCACGCCCGCCTGTATGGCGACCCGGTGTTCGATGCGTACTGCATGTACGTGGCCTGCATGCTGGCGTTCCAGCTGGCCTTCACCGGGCTGGGCGGGCTGTTCCTGTGGCCGCACTGGGCCTGGTTCAACGATGCGGCGCCGGCTCAGTTCATGCTGCTGATGACCGGCTCGGGCATCTGGTTCATCCGGCAGGCCACGGCGCTGCCGCGCCACAGCCAGCGGGTGGACCGCGCGGTAGTGGGCTTCTCCCTGTTCGGCCTTGCCTTCCCGGTGTTCTACATCGTCTTCACCGGTCCTGTCGCCTACACCATCCTCAACGTCTATGGCCTCGCGTCGGTGGTGCTCAGCGTGTCGCTGTGCCTTTGGACCTGGCGCAAGGGCGAACGGTACTCGGGCTGGCTGTTCCTGGGTTTCCTGCCGATCCACCTGAGCTACCCGTTCCCGGCGCTGCGGGCCGCCGGCGTGCTGCCCGACAGCTGGGCCACGCAGTACGCCGTGCTGATTGGTTCTGCCATCGAGATCCCCCTGCTGCTGTACATCCTGCATTGGCGGGCCAAGGACTTCAGCGAGACCCATGCACGGCTGCGCGCGCTGGACAGCACCGACCCGCTGACCGGGCTCACGGTCACGCCCGTGCTGCGCCTACGCCTGCGCGATGCGCTGCGCCGTGCACGGCGCCTGGGCCACCGCTGCGCCATCTTGCTGGTCGACCTGTCCAACTATGGCGACATCGTCGCGCGCCAGGGGCGCGAGTCCGGGGACCGCGCGCTGGTGATTGCAGCCTCGCGCCTGTGCCAGGTGGTGCGCGAAGTAGACACAGTTTGCCGGGTGTCCGACACCCGCTTCGCCATCCTCACCGAAGGGCCGCAGCCCGACGATGCGCGCCGCGCGCTGGCGCAGCACATCGTGGCGCGCGGCCTGGAGCGGGTGCACCAGCTGCCCGCGGACCTGAGCCTGCGCTTTCGCGTGGTGTCGGCAGGCGCCCCGGACGGCGCCATCGAGCTCGCACCCGAAGGCGACGTCGACGAACAGCGCCTGATGCAGCGCCTGAACTGGGCGCTGGACCGCCTGCTCGAAGACCCGAAGAAGGTGGTTCATCACCTCGAGCCTCACACGGTGGACAACGACCAGACGACGCCCGCGCCGGCCTGAATGACCCTCACGCTCACTGCGTTCGCTGCCCCCGAGGGGGCGCAGCCCACCTTGGGAGCGGCCCAGCGAGGGTTTGCGGCGCACAATTTCATCCGCCGCTGAAAAATTCTTCAGCCCGCCGGCGGCCCGCGCGGCCTACATTGGCGGCATGAAGATCACCGAACTGCAAAGCTGCTGGGCACACATGGGCTGGCCAGCATGGCGGACGTCGAAGGCGTGACCGCCAGCGGAGTAGAGTTCGACGAATCCGCTGTTGCGAAGTACGCCGCATGAACGCCCCGCCCGATCCTCAACTCGCCGAACGCGCCGACCGCCAGGCTCAGGTGGTGCGTGCGCTCGAAGCCGTGCTGCCGGCCCACGCACTGCTCTGGCAGCGCGAGGACACCACGCCCTACGAGTGCGACGGCTTGACAGCGTATCGCCAGCGGCCGCTGGTGGTCGTGCTGCCGGAGACCGAGGCACAGGTCCAGGCCGTGCTGCGCGCCTGCCATGCGCTCGACGTGCCGGTGGTGGCGCGTGGCGCAGGCACCGGGCTGTCGGGTGGCGCGATGCCGCATGCCTTGGGTGTGACCCTGTCGCTCGCGAAGTTCAACCGCGTAGTCAAGCTCGATGCGGTCGCGCGCACGGCCGTCGTCCAGTGCGGCGTGCGCAATCTCGCCATCAGCGAGGCCGCCGCGCCGCACGGCCTGTACTACGCGCCCGATCCGTCCAGCCAGATCGCCTGCACCATCGGCGGCAACATCGCGGAGAACTCCGGCGGCGTGCACTGCCTGAAGTACGGCCTGACGCTGCACAACGTCATGAAGGTGCGCGGCTTCACCGCCGCGGGCGAGCCGGTGGAGTTCGGCAGCGCGGCGCTGGACTGCGCCGGGCTCGACCTGCTCAGCGTCGTCATCGGCAGCGAGGGCATGCTGGCCGTGGCCGTCGAGGTGACGGTGAAGCTGGTGCCCAAGCCGATGCTGGCGCGCTGCATCATGGCCAGCTTCGATGACGTGCGCAAAGCCGGCGACGCGGTAGCAGCCGTCATCGCCGCGGGCATCATTCCGGCCGGGCTGGAGATGATGGACAAGCCGATGACGGCGGCCGTGGAAGATTTCGTGCATGCCGGCTACGACCTCAGCGCGGAGGCCATCCTGCTGTGCGAGAGCGACGGCACGCCCGAAGAGGTGGAAGAAGAGATCGGCCGCATGAGCGAGGTGCTGCGCGCGGCGGGTGCCACGGCCATTGCTGTCAGCCGAGACGAGGCCGAGCGGCTGCGCTTCTGGAGCGGTCGCAAGAACGCCTTCCCCGCTTCGGGTCGCATGAGTCCCGACTACATGTGCATGGACTCGACCATCCCGCGCAAGCGGCTGGCCGACATCCTGCTGGCGATCCAAGAGATGGAGAAAAAATACAAACTGCGCTGCGCCAACGTGTTCCACGCGGGTGACGGCAACCTGCACCCGCTGATCCTCTTCGATGCGAACGACCCCGACCAGCTGCACCGCTGCGAGCTGTTCGGCGCCGACATCCTGGAGACCAGCGTCGCGATGGGCGGCACCGTGACGGGCGAGCACGGCGTCGGCGTGGAAAAGCTCAACTCGATGTGCGTGCAGTTCAGTGCGGCGGAGTGCGAGCAGATGTTCGCACTCAAGCGCGCCTTCGATCCCAAGGGGCTGCTCAACCCCGGCAAGGTGATCCCCACGCTCAACCGCTGCGCGGAGTACGGAAAGATGCTGGTGCGCGGCGGCCGGATCTCGCACCCGGACCTGCCGCGGTTCTGAACCTGCCGCCAGCGGCCAGCGCGCTGGAGCCCGGCGGGCGCGCTACCTCTTGCACTCGTTGTCGTAGACGATGTTGTCCGGCGGCGTGCGGCCCGCCTGCTGGTTCTTCTCTTCCTGGAGCAACAGGGAAACGAAGGTGGTGAGCGGATTCGACTGCAACTCCGCGATAACCCGGCTGGCAAGCGCATGGTCGCCGTTCAGCAGGTCGAGTATGGTTTTGGCCGATGGCGGAGGGGCCGGAGTTGGCGCCGGCGTAGGTGACGGCGAAGGGCTCGGTGACGGCGAAGGGCTCGGTGACGGCGAGGGACTCGGGGACGGCGAAGGACTCGGTGACGGCGAAGGACTCGGCGACGGCGAGGGACTCGGCGATGGCGAAGGGCTCGGCGATGGCGAAGGGCTCGGCGATGGCGAAGGACTCGGCGACGGTGTCGGTGTGGCCGCGATGGTGGCCTTCAGCGCGCCGAATGCCACGGTGGCGTTCGTCACCGAACCGGACACCGCCGGCAGGTTGTCCGTGCCGCTTGTCGTTCCAGAGATCAAGGTGTAGACGCCGTCGGGCGGTTGCACCGCCCCGTTGAGCACGACCGAGCTGCCGCCCACACCCGAAGGGAAAGTTACATTGCCCGTGACCGAAATCGCATCGTGGCTGCTGGTGTTCACCAGATCGAATTCGAGCGTCGCGCCGTCCAGGACCGTGAAATTGCCCGCGACGTTCATCGACGACACCCCGCCCGAGCCGCCCGGCGCGAGCGTTCCGGCCAGCGCCACATCGCTGCCGGCGGTGATGATGCCGCCAACCGTGATCAGCCCGCTGCCGGTGCCGAGCGTGGCCGTGGAAAAGCCGCTCCAGTCCAGCGTTCCCACGACGTCGGCGTTGTGAAGATCCAGCGTCGCCGTACCCGGGCCGGCGATCGACGCCGAACCGGAAGCAATGAGCCCGCCCACCAGGAAGGCCGCGCTCGTTGAACTGAGATGGATATCGCCGCCGGTGCCGGGTGCTTCCGCCCACACACCGCCGCCGGCGGAGACGCCCACGGGTGCGACAGTGCTGCCGATGGGGCCGTCCACGGCCTGCAGGTACACCGAGCCGCCGGCGGTGGCGCCGACATGCGTGCCGCCGCCCGTCGCATGGATACCTTGCGTCGACACGAGGCTGATCGCCGCGGTCGCGGCCGCACCGCCGGTGGCCACGCTGTCGCCGCTGATCGCGCCCGATGCGATCGTGACGGCGCCGGCGTTGTCCATGTCGATGCGGCCGCCGCCGGTGTTGGACAGGGTCGTGATCGTGATGGGGATGCCGTTGTGGAGGTGAATGTCGCCGGAGCCTGTGTTGAAGGCAATCAGCCCGCCGAACTGGTTCGACGACTGGCTGAGGTCCATGCCGCCGACGGTGTTCACGGTCAGCAGCGAAGCCTTGATCGGCTGGGTCTGGTTCAACGTGCCGGCGCTGTTCAGCACGGTTCCCGAGGTGCCCGAGTCGATGCCGGTGATGCCGTCGACCGTGCCGACGGTCAGCGCCGACTTGCTGTTGACGAACTGGAACGTGCCCGTCGTGGAGCGCCCGCTGATCTGGTCGACCTGGTTGGCCGCGTTGATCAGCGTCACCGACGCCGCGTCTGCGTTGAGGTTGGCCACGGTGAGCGGCGCGGTCTGCGTGATGCTGCCGCCCGTGCCGTTGATCAGGCTGAGCGAGGGCGCGTTGACGGGAGCGACCGTGCCCCCGGTGTTGCCGATGGTGATGCCGCCGTTGTAGGCGGAGCCGCCGACGACGATGACGGAAGCCGTGATGAGGTTCAACTCGCTCGGGGCGAGATTGAGCGCGGATGACTCGGAGCCGCCCGGTCCGGCCAGCGTGATCTCGCGGCTGGCTGTGAACGGCACCAGCATCGTGCGGCCCGCGCCCGAATTGACGGGACTCGCGACGTTCAGGCGGTCACCCACCAACTTGATTTCGCCGCCCGCGCTCGCGAGCGTCGTGCCGACCACGTCGATGTCACGCGAGCTCGCTGGCGCCGGCGCGGGCACGCCCGAGCCGGTGATCGTGATGGTGCCGGCGCCAGTGGCCGTGAGGGCGCCCTGCAACGCGACCCCGATCACGCCCGAGGCACTCGGCGCGGAGGCCGTTCCCGTGACGGCAATGTTGCCGGGGGACGTCATCGTGCCCGCCAACGATGCGGCGACGATGTTGGTGGCCGTGGTCGATGAACTGACGCTTCCCGTCACCGTCAGGCCGCCCAGGCCGGCCATCACGCTGCCGGTGGATCCCACCTTGACGCCGACGCCGCTGCTGCCCCCGACGATCGCCGCGCCGTTCAGCGTGACCTGCGCGGAGGTGCCGGACTGGACTTTGCCGTTGACCAGCAACCCGGTGCCGTCCAGGATCGATGGATTGTTCAGCGTGCCGGACAGGATGACGTTGCCGCCGGAACTGGAAATGGTCGCGCCGTTCGCGACTTCGCCGCCGGCACTGGTGGCCGAGGCACTCGCGCCCGCGCGGCCGGTCAGGCTGATGGCACCGGCGCCCGTGACCTTCGCCCCGGAGTCGAGGCGGAATCCGCGCGACACCTGCGCCACGCCCGACGTCCAGCCGGCATCACCCTTCAGCGTGATCGCACCGCCGCCGGCGGAAATGGTCGATGCGGTGACCAGCAGGCCGGCGGCGGAACTGCCGGCGCTCGCTCCGCCGCTGGTCAAGTTGCCGCTGATGTCGATGGTGCCTGAGCCGCTGGTCGTCACCAGCGAAGCCACCGTGCCGTTGACGATCGCGAGCGAATGGAAGTTGTTGGCGCCGCTCGCGCTGACCTGGATGTTGCCCCCGCCCGCATCCAGAGTGGCGCCGACGAGCTTCACCGCTGAGCTGGAGCTGCTCACGTTGATGGCGCCGCCCGAAGAGGTCACAGCGGACTCGTCGATACGCACACCCTGGGCATCGGCGTTGGTGGTGTTGCCGCCGAGCGTGATTGCGCCGCCATTGGTGGAGACGTCCGCATTGACGGTGATCGGAGCGGACGGCGCCGTGACGGAAACGACGGATCCCGCCCCCAGGTTCTGGATGCCGATGCCGAAGCCCAGGTCGTCGATCGACAGGGCGCCCGTGCCGTTCTGCTGCAGGCGCACGGGGCCGCCGCCGGTATTGGAGACGCCCAGGCGCGTGGCCTCGATCTCGGCCGGCCCGGTGGAGCCGTCTCCGACGCCCGTGCCCGCGCTGATCTTCAGGTCGTTCGCATAGATCGTCTTGCCGGCCTGCATGCCGATAGCGCCAGCCGACGTGAGCGTCACATTGCCGGAAGTGCCGGTCCCGCTGAAGCGCGCGTCGATGTGGCCCCCGCCCAGTGACATGGCGCTGCCGCCTGCCGTCAGGTCGATATTGCCGCCGCTGCCTGCCGCGGGTGTGGTGCGGATTTCGCGCACCGATAGGTCACCCGCCGCGCCGCCTGCCGTCAGTGTGACGCTGCCGCCCTTGGAATTGACGCCACCGATGTCGATCGCACCGTTGGTGGTGGTCATGACCACCGCGCCGCCCGCCGTCTGGAAGCGGTCATTGGCGTCCGCGTTGGCGATGATGTTGCGGCCTGCGCTGATCGCGAAAGTGAAGCCCGGCGCCGTCAGCATGTTCAGCGTGTCGTCGGCGAGATTGCTCAGCACCACATCGCGCGTGGCCTGCAGCGTGACGTTGCCCGTGAGGCCCTCCAGGACTTGCTCGGAGATCGTGACGTCGGTCGTGGTGTTCGGTTCACCCGCGCCGATGACGTTGTCAGCCAGCAGGCCGTCGTCCGCGCCGCCGCTCCCGCTGACGATGGTGATGTCCTGCGGGTCCAGCAGGATGGAACCCGCGCGGCCCCTGGGTGCCGAGGTATCGACCGTGGCGCGAAACACCAGCGAGCCCTTGCCCGAGGTTTCCACCTTGCCGCCATCACCGCCGTTCGGTCCCCCCTTGGCTTCGATGTGCGCCCCAACGCGCGTCACATCGTCGGACCAGACGACGACGGTACCGCCATGGCCGCTGTCCGTCGCATTCGCCTTGATCGTCGCACCGGTCTCCACCGTCGTCGTGCCGGCATTGGCGATGCGGCTGTCCGCGCCCTGCCAGCCTCCGCCGATGAGGGCCTCGCCGCCGCCTTGCGCGCCGCTCACGTCGATCACCGCCCCGCTTCTGAGCATGACCTTGTTGGCCGTGACGTGCACCTGCCCGCCTTGCGCTGCATTCGTTGCCGTGACGCTGCCGGCGACGTCGGCCGTGTCCTGGCCCCTGAGGATCACCTTGCCGCCTTCGGCACTGATGGCGCTGGCCTGGATCAGCCCGCTGTGTTTGAGCGAGCCGGCAAAGATGCCCACGGCGTCGCCTTGCAGGGTGCCCAGGTTGATGGCCTGGTCTCCAGGGGCCTGCACTTGCAGCCGGATGCCTTCGAGGCCGCGCCCGGTGATCTCGACTTTCTGGCCCGCCGCGAGGATGGCCGATCCGTTGGGCGCTTGCAGCAATGCGTTGGCGCCTGTCTGCAGGTTCGGGGCGATGAGGACGATGTCGCCGCTGCGCGCGAGGATGCGCCCTTCCACGTTCAGGGCACCTCCGGGCAAGCCGTCGCCGCCGAAGACGAGGCGCCCGGCCAGCGCGTCGGCATCGCTCATGCGCAAGGTGGAGGCGCTGAAGCCCGCGGTGTCGATGACGGCGCCGGTGCCCACGGCGATGCCCGAGGGGTTGACCAGGACGAGTTTGCCGTTGGACGACAGGGTGCCGAAGAGGGCCGAGGGGTTGTTGCCCAGCACCCGGTTGATCGACAGGCTGGCCGCGCTGGGCTGCTCGAAGCGGGTGGCGCTGCCGGCGGGAATCGAGAAGCTTTGCCAGTTGATGGCCGAGCGGTTGGTGCCGGCCGCATTCTGCGTGGTGACGACCAGGTTGCTGCCTTGCTGCTGCAAGCTCGCCTGGCCGGAGATGACTTGTGCGCCGGAAGGCTGTGCCAGCGCCTGCCCGGCGCCGGCAAACGCCGCCGCGACCGCGAGCGCCATCCCCGCCGGGCGGAAACCCGCAACAGCAGGGCTCGAGGCAGGCTGGCCGGCTCTGCCAGCGCGGGAGGGCAGTTGGGCAGGAAGTTTCATGGTCGATCCGACGGTAGCACAGCCGTATGGCCGGAACAACGGCTGTGTCCGCGCGCTGCACCGGAAATCGGGCGAAGTGATGCACATCTGCGCCAAATGTCACACGCTGCCCATGATGCCGTAGGGCCCGGATAACATGGACCATGCGCGTTTTCGTCAGCATCGCTTCCTACTGCGACCCCCTCCTGGGCTTCACCCTCGCGCGCGCCGTGGCGACGGCACGCTGGCCGGAACTCCTGCACTTCGGCATCGTCGACCAGAGCCCGGCGGCAGCGCCAGCGCCGGTGGCGGGCGACGTATCCCCCGCCCGGCTGAGCTACATGCGCTTCGAGCCGGTCTATGCCCGCGGCCCGTGCTGGGCCCGCGCCATTGCGATGTCGCTGTACGACGGCGAGGACTGGTTCTTCCAGATCGATTCGCACATGGACTTCGATCCGCACTGGGACGAGCGCCTGATCGCGCAGTCGCTGCGGCTGCTCCCAGGACGCAAGGGATTTGCCGTGTCGGCCTATCCGAACCCCTTCGTGTTCGAGGGCGAGCGCGCGGTCAAGCGCCCGACGACCGACAAAGTCCTGTTCCATGTCGTGAAACCGGGCGCAAGTTTCGAGCCCGACCACCCTGTGCTGGGGTTCGAAGCCCACCCCCTGGACAGCAACCAGGCCGTGCCGGGCTACCACCTGGGTGCCGGTTGCCTGTTCGCCCCGGGCCGCTTCGTCCAGGCCTTCCCATACGACCCCTGGTTCTACTTCCATGGCGAGGAACAGGCGCTGGCGGCGCGCCTGTTCACGCATGGCTGGGACGTCTTCCACATGCCGGCGATGCCGATCTACCACCTGTACAACAACGCTGACTCCGGCGCACCGCCGCGCCCGCTTCATTGGGACGAGTCGCATGACGCCCAGCGCGCGCAGACCTGGTGGGCCCTCGAGCAGCGTTCGCGCAACCGGCTCCAGGCACTGTTGGCGGGTGAGCCGCTGGGCGTGTATGGCCTGGGCAAGGAACGCACGCTCGCCGACTACGCGGTCTTCAGCGGCATCGACTACGGCGCGCGAACGATCGAACCGCGCGCCCACCGCACGCCCGCCAGCTCAGTCTCCGCCGAGCCGCCTCAAGGAGACTGAAGCCCCCTCGGGGGGCAGCGCAGCACACGAAGTGGCCAGCGTGGGGGCCACATCGATCAATCCTGAGCGCGCATCAGTTCCTGGGCCAAGCACAGGTCGGCCCAGGCCTTGGCCTTGTCCGGCAAGCTGCGCAGCAGGTAAGCAGGGTGATAGGTCACCACCACAGGCACGCCCATGTATTCGTGCCGGCGGCCGCGCAGCTTGCCGATCGGCTCCTCGGTGCCCAGCAGCGATTGCACCGCGAACCGCCCCATCGCCAGGATGATCTTCGGCTGCAGCAACTGCACCTGCCGGCGCAGGAACGGCTCGCACTGGGCCACTTCC
This sequence comes from Ramlibacter sp. WS9, assembly GCF_003797765.1. Taxonomy (GTDB): domain Bacteria; phylum Pseudomonadota; class Gammaproteobacteria; order Burkholderiales; family Burkholderiaceae_C; genus Ramlibacter. Next base: position 448,178 of record NZ_RKMB01000002.1, read on the forward strand.
TGCGGCTGCGGGTTGCGGTTGCCGGGCGGCCGGCACTTCAGGACGTTCGCGATGTAGACCTTGCGCTGGCGGTCCAGGCCCAAAGCCTTGAGCATGTTGTCCAGCAGCTTGCCCGCCTGGCCGACAAAGGGCTCGCCCTGCAGGTCCTCGTTCTCGCCCGGGGCTTCGCCCACCACCAGCCAGTCGGCGCGGCGGTCACCGACACCGAACACGGTGTTGCGCCGGCCCTCGCAGAGGCCGCAGGCGCGGCAAGCCGCGACGGCCTCGGCCAGCGCGTCCCATTCCATCAATTCGACACCGGCAGCGTCCGCTCGCGGGGCCTGAACGAGGGCGTGAGCCGGTGCTGGCGCGGCTTCGCGAGAGCTGGGCTCGGTGCGTGACGGTATCGGCGCTCTTGCAGCCTCAGTTCTTGCGGGTTCGGCTCTCACGGGCCGCACGGCGGGCACCGCCACCGGCACGGCAGCCGCGGGCGCACTTTCCAGCGGCTCAAAAAGCCGGATTCCCATTTCGCCCAGCATCGCGCGCTGACGGTCGTCCAGATCAAGGCTCATAGCTTCAGGCTCATCACCACCGCGTCTTCGCGCTTGCCACCGTCGGCGGGGTAGTAGCCTTTGCGTTCGCCGACGCGGCGGTAGCCATGGTGTTCGTAGATGCGTTGCGCCCGCACATTGCCCACGCGGACTTCCAGCCACAACCACTGCGCGCCCTGCCCGCGCGACCACACCGCCAAGGCATCGAGCAGCACCCGGCCCCAGCCCTGGCCCTGCAAAGCAGGCGCCACGGTGATGTTGAGCAGGTGGACTTCATCGACACCCTTCATCGCCACGAAATAGCCGATGACGGTGGCGCCGGCGGTGAGCAGCTGCGCCTGGTAGCCCGATTGCAGCGAGTCGCTGAAATTGCCCCGGGTCCACGGATGCCCGTACGCGGCACGCTCGATCGCGACGATCTCGTCCAGCCGCGCTTCGGTGAGCGGCTCAAACTGCGCTTCGACGGATTTGAAAACGGCACTCATGAGGTGGCGGTGGTTGCGGCGCGCGCGGCCGCGCGTTCTTCGGTAGTCTGGGCCACTTTATCGCGAATGTAGAGAGGCAGCGCGTGAGCGGCAGGCACGGCCTGACCGGCGGCAAGCAGTGCCGGCGCCAGCCGCAGCAACGCCGTGGCCGTTGGCAACGCCTCGACGCGCGGCGCCTCGCCCGGCAACCGCCCCGCATAGGCCGAAAACGCATTGCCGGCAAGCGCCCAACCTTCGGCAACCACCACGGTTTCGGGCCGGCCCACGCCGAAGCCGCCATCTTGCTGCCAGCGCCCGTCGGCCCACTGGTATGCGGCCGAATACACCTCGTCCATCCGCGCGTCGAGCACCGCCACCACCTTCTCCCAACCCACCGCCGCTCGCGCTTCTTCCGCGACCGCCAGCAAGGTATCGACAGGCAACACCGGTACATCGGCGCCGAAAGCCAGGCCCTGGGCGACCGAGCAGGCGGTGCGCAGCCCGGTGAACGAACCCGGCCCGCGGCCGAACACGATCGCGTCCAGCTCATCCAGCCGCAGGCCGGCCTGCGACAGAAGTCCGTGGATGGCCGGAATCAGCGACGCCGAAGCCTGTGCCCCGCCCGCGCCCCGGTACACCAGCGGCTCACCAGCCGGCGCGCTGCCGCCCTGAACCGCGATGGACAGTATCTCGGTGCTGGTGTCGAACGCAAGCAGTTTGAAGTTCACGGGGCGATGGCTTTCAGGCAAGCCTGCCATTATCGAGGCGCCGGATAATCGCCGCATGATTCACCGCTTCGCCGCCTGCTGCGTGCTGGCACTCGCCGTGCTGCCGTCGTGGGGCCAGGGCCTGCCGCCGGAAGTCGATGCCGCGCTGGTGCGCGCCAAACTGCCGCGCGATGCGGTCACGCTGCTGGTGGTCGATGCCGAGGGCAAGTCGCCGCCGCGATTAGCCCATCGCGAAAGAGTTGCCGTCAACCCCGCATCGATCGCCAAACTGGCGACGACGTTTGCGGGACTGGACCTGCTGGGGCCGGCCTTCGCCTGGACCACGCCGGTCTACGTCGAAGGAACGGTGCAGGGCGGCACGTTGCAGGGCAACCTGTACGTGCGGGGCCGGGGCGATCCGAAGCTGGTGGCCGAACGGCTGTGGCTGCTGCTGCGCCGGGTGCAGGGCCTGGGCATTCGCACCATCGCGGGCGACATCGTGCTGGACCGCAGCGCCTTCGAAACCGTGCCGCAGGACCCGGGTGCCTTTGATGGCGAACCGCTGCGCCCCTACAACGCCGCGCCCGATGCCTTGTTGGTCAATTACAAGTCCGTGCTCATCACCTTCACGCCGCTGGGCGGCCAGGCCCGGGTCCACGTCGAGCCGCCGATGGCGGGGCTGCAGGTTCCGGGCACGGTCGCGTTATCGCAGGAAACATGCGCCGACTGGCGTGGCGGCTTGAAGGCGGACTTCAACGACCCGGCACGCATCGCCTTCGCGGGCACTTACCCCCTGGCGTGCGGCGAAAGGACCTGGCCGCTCGCGTATGCGGACCCTCGCAGCTACACGCAGCGCGCCATCGTGGGCATGTGGCAGCAACTGGGCGGCACGGTGACGGGCCAGGTTCGCGAAGGCCGTGTGCCCGCCGGGCTGGTGCCCGCGTTCGAGATGCAATCACCGCCTCTGGCCGAAGTGGTTCGCGACATCAACAAGTACAGCAACAACGTGATGGCGCAGCAGCTTTTCCTCACCTTGAGCCTGCAGCAAAAAGGCGTGGGCACGGTGGAGGGTTCGCGCGAGGTGTTGCGCCAGTGGTGGCGCGAGCGGCTGGGCGTGGCCGATTCCCCGAACTTCGGCAACGGCTCGGGCCTGTCGCGCGACGAGCGCATCACCGCCGCCGAACTCGCGCGGCTGCTGCAGTTGGCGTGGGCGTCACCGCTGATGCCGGACCTGGTTGCTTCGCTGCCGGTGTCGGGCGTGGACGGAACCATGCGCCGCACACGCGGCAAGGGCGCAGGCCTGGCCCACTTGAAGACAGGCAGCCTGCGCGACGTGGCGGGCGTGGCCGGTTACGTCCACGCCGCCAGCGGCAAACGCTATGTGCTGGTTGCCATCGCCAACCATCCCCAGGCCGGCGCCGTCCGGCCGGCAATCGACGCACTCATCGACTGGGCTGCGCGCGATCTGTGATTTCCCAAATTCCCTTATCCATGTCCGCTCCCGAATTGATCGGCTACCTCGCCGCCATCCTTACCACCTGCAGTTTCGTGCCGCAGGCGTGGCTCACCTTCCGCACCCGCAACGTCAGCGGCATCTCCCTGGGCATGTACAGCGTGTTCGCCAGCGGCGTGGCGCTGTGGCTCGCGTATGGCTTGCTGCTCGGGGCATGGCCGATCGTCGTGGCCAACAGCATCACGCTGGCCCTGGCGATCGCGATCCTGGCGATGAAGCTGCGCTACCGCTGAGCCGGGGTGAAGCGCGGGCAAGTCGCGCTGGAGTCAGGTCCCCAGAATTTCTCGGTGAATACCCGCTGGGCCGGCCCGGTCCGGGCCTCTACGATTTCCTTTCGAAAAATCGAACGGTCGTTCGCTTTCGTAAAAACCAAGGAGATTCGAACATGAGCTTGAGATTGAAACTGTCCGCGCTGGCGGCAGCCGTGGTGCTGGTGGCTTGCGGCGGCGGTGACGGCGGCATCGAAGTCAATTCCACCGTGAGCTTCGGCGACAGCCTGAGCGACGTGGGCACTTACAGGGTGGGCACCATCGCGGCCGTCGGCGGCGGCGAATTTACCGTGAACCCGGCAGCAACCTGGACCGAGACGGTGGCGGCCGCGGTGCATACGCCCGCGCCTTGTGCCGCGCAGACCGGCCTGCTGACGAACATCCCCGGCCTCACCGGCGCGGCGGTCACGAACCACACGGCGTGCACCAACTACGCGCAAGGCAGTTCACGCGTCAGCGGCATCTACGGCCCGAACAGCGCCACGCTGCAGGCCGCGCCGTTCAACCAGGTCAACCTCGGCCTGATGGCCGTGCCGCTCACGACGCAGATGAGCACGCACCTGAGCAAGGTCGGCGGCGCCTATTCCGGCAAAGAGCTGGTGACGGTGCTGGCCGGCGGCAATGATCTGTTCATGAACTTCGGCGGTATCGCTGCGGCGGGTGGCGGCGGCGCGGGGGCCGTGGGCGCCGCCATCGCGGCCGGCTGGAGCACCGATGTGCAGAACGCCGTGGCCGCGGGTGGCGCGGCCGCCACCAACGCCGCGGTGAATGCCGCCGCCGCCAGCATGGGCGCCGCCGGGGCGGAGCTGGCTGGCCTGGTCAAGGCGCAGGTCCTCGCCAAGGGCGCGCGCTACGTGGTGGTGGTCAACCTGCCGGACGTCGCGCAGACGCCGTTCGGCGCATCCCTTGACGCGCAGAGCCGCGGTTTGGTCAACACCCTGGTGACGACGTTCAATGGCCAGCTGCAGACCGGCCTCAATAGCAGCGGCGCGCTGTACATCGACGCTTACACCCAAGGGCGCGACCAGTACGCCAACCCCTCGAAGTACGGCATCACCAACAACACCACGCCAGCGTGCAGCACGACATCGCCGGCCAACCCGTTGCAAGGCTCTTCGATTGCCTGTACCGCCGCCAGCACCATCGCCCCGGACACCGCCGGCTATGCGTTCGCGGACAGCGTGCACCCCACGCCGCTGGGCCACCAGCTACTGGCCAACTACGTCATCGCGCAGATGCGTGTCGTCGGCTGGCTCTGAGCGCCGGGCAATTGCCCCCACGAAAAAGCGCCCCTCGGGGCGCTTTTTTTATGGCCACGCTCTGGGTTACCAGCGCGCGCTGACCCGCTGGTAGGCATAGTCGCCGAACTTGATGTGGCCGGCCGTGGCGGGGTAGACCTTGTCGGCAAACAGGAAGGGGCCGTAGTTGACGTTGACGAGCGTGCTGGTCGTGCACAGCGAAGAGTTCACTTCGCCGGCGCCGATGCCGATGCCGGGCCCGGAGTCGATCGAGTTGCAGACCGGGTTGGTGGAATCGGTCAGGCTGTACGCCTCGGGCACCTGCGCCATCAGGTTGTAGAGCAGCGCGGCATCCACGTATAGCACGGTGTTGCCCAGGTCGACGATGGAGACCAGCAGTTCGGTGTTGAACTTGGTGGACAAGTCCGTCAGCCGCGCGTTCTGGCTGGTGGCCGTGGCCCAGGGCGACTTGCCCAGGTCGTATGTGCCCGTGACCATCACGTGGGTGGCGCCCGCCTGCACCAGCCTGCGCACCTGTGCGCCCAGGTCTCGCCCGGCCTGCTGCACATCGGCGACGGTCTGCGCCTCGGTTTGCGTGCCGGCATTGAGCTGCCCCACCTCGGCAATGATGTCCGAGATGCCGCCGCCCACCACCAGCAGGTCATTGCTGCCGACGCCGCCGCTGCCGAGGAAAGTGGTGATCTGCTCGGCCACTGTGGGCGTGGCGTTGTTGCCCGCCGCATCGGGGTGCGTGTTGACGCGGGCGTTGCCCGTGGCGTAGGAAGTTCCGCCGGCAGCGGCGGTGGTCAATGTGATGCCGTAGCCCGCCGCCATCTCCTCGGTCCAGACGTTGATGCCGACGGCGTTGACGGTGTACTTCTTGCCGCCGACCTGGCCCAGGTCGCTGAAACCGTCGCCGAAGACCACGATGCGCGAAGGCTTGAGTTGGGACTCGATCTGCCCGCCGCCGCAGGCAGCGATCAGCACGGCAGAAGCGGACGCCAGCGCCAGCAGGGCGCGGCGCTTCCAGAAACGTAACATGCAATTCTCCAATAAGGACTTGGGGCTAGTTTACCCAGGCCCGCCCGGTCAGCCGGCGGCGGCCCTTTGGAGGCGGTCGCGCACGCCTTCCCACTCCGGCTCGTCGGGCGGCGTCTCGACCCAGATCAGGCCGACCCCCTGCGCGTCGAACTCACGCAGCACCGCGAACAACTGGCGCGCGGTTTCCTGGGCATCGTCGGGCATGCGCCGGCGCAGCACCTTGTCGGAGCGCGTGCGCAGGATGGCGCGCGAATAGGTTGCGATTTGCTTCGCGTCCGGCCCCAGCACGTCCAGCGCGGTCTGCAGCGACTTGGCATCCATCAGCCGGACGCGAGCGTTCGGCGCGTAGTGCGATTCCAGCGTGCCGGAGGCGCGGGGTGCCTGGCCGTCCATGTCGTCGGGCGAACGCAGCGCCTCACCGCAAGCCGCCTCGACCTGCTCGCGCGTCAGCACGCCGGGCCGAAGCAGCACCGGCACGCCGCGGGTGCAGTCCACGATGGTCGATTCGATGCCGACGCGGCACGGGCCGCCGTCCAGCACCAGCAACTCTTCGCCGAACTCGGCGGCGACGTGGCCGGCCGTGGTCGGGCTCACCCGGCCGAACTTGTTGGCGCTGGGCGCGGCCAGGCCTGCCACCGGTGGCGTGGCCTGTGCGCACGCGAGCAGCAGCGCATGCGCGACCGGATGGGCCGGGCAACGCAGGCCGATGGAAGCCTGCCCGCCGGCAGCGGCAGCCGCGATGCCGTCGCGGCGATGCAGGATCAGCGTCAGCGGGCCGGGCCAGAACGCCTCTACCAGCTTGTGCGCGAAGGCAGGTACTTCCGACGCGAACGCCGCGACGCCCGAGGCGTCGGCCACGTGCACGATGAGCGGGTGGTCGCTGGGCCGGCCTTTCGCGGCAAAGATCTTCGCGACCGCGCCGTCACTGCCGGCGTCAGCGCCCAAGCCATAGACCGTTTCTGTGGGAAACGCGACCACTTCGCCGCCCGCGAGCAAACGGGCGGCCTGCTCGATGGCCGCGGTGGAAGCGCCGTCTTCGATCATGAAAGCCCGTTCAGAACGCCTCGATCCCGAGCAGCGCCGCCGCTTGCAGCGCCGTGGCGCGCGCCGCCGCGGCGGTCGGGCCCGTGATGTTCAGGTGGCCCATCTTGCGGCCCTTGCGCGCGCCCTGCTTGCCATACAAATGCAAGTGCGTGCCGGGCAGCGCGAGCACCTCGTCCCAGGGCGGTGTTTGCTCGTCGTTGCCATGCGTGAACCACAGGTCCCCCAGCAGGTTGAGCATGACAGCCGGGCTGTGCTGGCGCGGCTGGGTCAGCGGCAGGCCCGCCAGCGCGCGGACTTGCAAGTCGAACTGCGACACGTCGCACGCGTCCATGCTGTAGTGCCCACTGTTGTGCGGCCGGGGCGCCATTTCGTTGACCACCAGCGAGCCGTCGGCCAGCACGAAGAATTCCACGCAGAGCACGCCGACGTACTGCAGGCCCTCGGCAATCGCCCGGGCCGACGCCACGGCCTCGGCGGCGCGGGCCGGCGGCAGGTTCCCCTCGTGCACCTCGGTGACCGCGAGAATTCCCCCTCGATGCAGGTTGAGCTGCGGCGGCAGGTTGACCACTTGGCCATCGCGTCCGCGCGCGACGATCACGGAGCACTCGGCCGCCAGCGGCAGCAATTTCTCCAGCACGCAGGCGACGTGCTTGAGTTCGTCCCAAGCCGCGGTCAATTCCTCGCGGGTCTTGACGCGCAACTGGCCCTTGCCGTCGTAGCCCAGGCGTGAAGTCTTCAGCACGCCCGGCAGCAGGTCGTCCGTGACGGCCGCAAGCTGCTCGCGCGTTTCGATCAGTGCGTGCGGTGCACAGGGAACGCCGCACCGGGTGAAGTGCGCCTTCTCCCGGGCACGGTCCTGCGCGATCGCCACGGCGTCCGCGCCGGGCGCGACCGGCCGCTGCGCCGCCAGCGTCTCCAGCGCGCGGGCCGGCACGTTCTCGAATTCGGTCGTGATGGCGGCGCACAGCTGGGCCAGCCGGCCGAGCCCGTCGCTGTCGAGGTAGTCGGTATGGATATGGTGATGGCTCACCAGCCCGGCCGGGCTGTCGGCGTCCGGGTCCAGCACCGCCGTGAAATAGCCCATGCGCTGGGCGGCGTGCGCGAACATGCGGCCCAGCTGGCCGCCACCCATCACGCCCAGCGTGGCACCCGGCAGGATGACCGCTTTCTCATTCTTCATGGCGCTGGCGGCAAAGTCATGGCGCGCGCCGCTTCTGTTTGCTTGCCACGGAATGCATCCAGCCGGGCGCGCAGCGCGGGGTCCTCGTTGGCCAGCATGGCGACCGCGAACAGCGCGGCGTTGGCGGCGCCGGCTTGGCCGATGGCAAAAGTGGCGACCGGAATGCCCTTGGGCATTTGGACAATGCTGTGCAGCGAATCGACCCCTTGCAGGTGCTTGCTCGCCACCGGCACGCCGAGCACGGGCACGGGCGTCTTGGCCGCCAGCATGCCCGGCAGATGGGCCGCGCCCCCGGCGCCGGCGATGATGGCCTTCAGGCCGCGCGCGGCCGCGCTTTCGGCGTAGGCGAACATGTCGTCGGGCATCCGGTGGGCCGAGACGACCCTCGCCTCATGGGCGATGCCGAATTCCTGGAGAATCGCCACTGCGTGCTGCATGGTTTCCCAGTCGCTGCTGGACCCCATCACCACGCCAATCTGTATAGCGCTCAATGGGCCTCCGGCAGAGCCGCCTCGACGGAGGAGTGCCCCGTCTGGGGGCAGCGAACAAAGTGAGCGTGGGGGTTCATAGAATCCTCTAAAGGTTGAATTTTAAGGTTTCACACAGAACTGGCTCCCCATGATCGACGTCACCCTTGAAAACTTCGAAACCGAGGTCATCGCAGCCTCGATGACCCTGCCCGTGCTGGTGGACTTCTGGGCCCCCTGGTGCGGCCCTTGCAAGGTGATCGGCCCGCTACTCGAAAAACTCGAAGCCGAGTACGCCGGCCGCTTCAAGCTGGTCAAGATCGACTCCGACCAGGAGCAGCAGCTCGCGGGCGCGTTCGGCATCCGCAGCATTCCCACCTGCATCCTGCTGATGAACGGCCAGCCCGTGGACGGCTTCATGGGCGCGCTGCCGGAAGGCAAGATCAAGGAGTTCCTCGACAAGCACGTGCCCGCGGCCGGTCCGGAAGAGGAAGAAGAAGAGATCGAGGAACCGGCACAGGACATGTCGCCGGACGCCCAGCTGGAACGGCTGCAGCACGACGTTGCGACCGACCCAGCCGACGACGAGGCGCGCTTCGGTTACGTCAAGGCGCTGCTGCTGGCCGGCCGCGTCGACGACGCCAAGGTGGCCTTCGCGCCCGTGATTGCCAAGACCGCGCTGGTGCGGCGTTTCGATTCGCTGCAAAGGCTGATGGACGCGCTGGATTTCGCGCATGGCGCGGGCGATGCGGCCAAGGCGCAAGCCGATGCCGATGCGCGCATCGCCGCCAACAAACGCGACTTCGACGCGCGCTTCGCGAAGGCGCGGCTGTTGATGGCAAGCCAGCGCTGGACCGACGCGATGGACGAGCTGCTGGAAATCCTGATGCGCGACAAGGCCTGGAACGACGACCTCGCGCGCAAGACCTACATCGCGATCCTGGACGTGATCGAGCCGCCGAAGCAGAAGGTGGCGGATGGGCAGATTCCGCCCGACGACCCGACGGTGGCGACTTATCGCCGCCGGCTGTCGAGCGTCGTCCTGAGCTGACCCTCCATCGCTGCGAAGCGGCAAGGCCGAGCCATCCCCGCGCGGGCGGGGATCCAGTTACCTCGTCAACATCACCACCCGCTCCGCCGGCACGGCGAGCTTGAGCTCGACGAGTTCGCCGCCGGTGCGCAGCTTCGGGAAACTCACCGCCTCCACGGCCAGCAGGCCGGGGCCCGCGCTGGCGGCGGGCACGGGCGCCTTGGGCTGCACCGGCAGATCGTCGGCGCGGGTCAGTTCGCGGCTGCCGTCGCAGCGCGAAAGCAGCGCGGGTTGCGTCAGCCGCACTTGCTTGATGCCGGCCAGCTGCTGCTTGTCGGCCCCGCTGACGGCCTTGCCGTCCTGCGCCAGCAGTTCGATGCCGGGCAGCTTGGGCGCCCAGCGCTGTTCCAGGGTGAGCCGTCCGGCCAGGATGCAATTGCCTTCCGACACCTGGGCCGATGAAGGCAGGGCCATGGCAACGGCAGTGAGTGCGAGGCTGCAGGCGAATGCGGTGCGCAGGGTCTTCATGCGGGTCTCCAACGAAGTGAGCGCCCAGCATAGCGACGCGGGGCATTGCAGAGCAGCGCCCGAAGGAGAAATCCGAAACGATCTGTTCGACCGATGAGCTGCGCCGCTCAGGCCGTGAGGCGCTGGAGTGCTTCGCGATACTTTTGCGCCGTCTTGTCGATGACGTCTTGGGGCAGCCGCGGCGCGGGCGGCGTCTTGTCCCAGGGTTTGTCGTTGATGCGCACTTGCTCCAGCCAATCGCGCACGAACTGCTTGTCGTAGCTGGGCGGGTTCTTGCCCGCCTGGAACGCCGCTTCGTAGCCTTCCACGGGCCAGTAGCGCGACGAATCCGGCGTGAGCACTTCGTCCATCAGTACCAACGTGCCCGCGTCGTCGAGGCCGAACTCGAACTTGGTGTCCGCGATGATCATTCCCTTGGTGAGGGCGATGGCCGCCGCCTCCTGGTAGATCGCAATACTGATGTCGCGAATCTTCGCGGCCAGCTCGGGGCCGGTGATCTTGACCATCTGTTCGAAGCTGATGTTCTCGTCGTGATGGCCGGCCTCGGCTTTGGCCGCCGGGGTGAAGATGGGTTGCGGCAGCTTGCTCGCGTTCTTCAAACCCGCCGGCAGCGGCACGCCGCACACCGATTGCGACACCTGGTATTCCTGCCAGCCGCTGCCGGCGAGGTAGCCGCGCACCACGGCCTCCACGGGGATGGGCTTCAAGCGCTTGACCAGCATCGAGCGGCCCGTGACCTGCGGCACTTCGGCCGGCGTCACAACGCTTTCGGGCGCAGCACCGGTGAGGTGATTGGGGCACAGGTGGCCCAGCTTGCCGAACCAGAACAGCGCCATTTGCGTGAGCAGTTCGCCCTTGCCCGGGATCGGCTCGCCCATGATCACGTCGAAGGCCGACAGGCGGTCGCTGGCGACCATCAGGATGCGGTCGGTGCCGACGGCGTAGTTGTCGCGCACCTTGCCACGGGCGAGCAGCGGCAGCGAGGCGAGGGCGGAGGTGTGCAGGGCGGCGGTCATAGGGCGGAACGAATGTGAAGGGGGAACTGACGCGATTTTCGCTCAACGCAGCTTTGCGCTCGGCTGCGTCGACGCTACAGCGTCAGTACTTTCGTACTTTCCTCACCGAATTGGCTGATTACACGAACCGCAATCTTCTTGCCCTTCTGCTCCGGAAGGGGATGCGACCGGAATCCATACACCCGCTCGAACGCCTCGTCGTCCATCTCGATTTTGAGCATCCGTTCAGCGTTTCGTTTGACACTCGCGGCTGCCAGACCTGACAGCCCGCGCTTGAACTTGTCGAACTCGTCTTTGTCGCCGCCACAAAAGAACACCTGTGAGGGCACGAAATTGGAGCCGTCGTAGTCGGCGTCCAGCATCCAATAGCTGATGTCGGATGCACTGCGCGGTTTGACTTCGTCGCGTATCGGATCGTAGATGTCGAGACCGCGGATTTCCACCTGCACAATTCCGCCTTCGCGGATCAGCCCGATGTCCGGTTCGCCGATCGTCACGAAAGACGCGGCCTTCTTGTCTTTCTTGATCAGGCCTTCCTGCATCAGGTCATCATGCATGCGCACCTTGGTCACCTCGAAGCTGCCGACGCGGCGCGTGACCGACCTGTTCTCGATATCGCTCTCGAAGCCGAAACCCAACGCCAACAGCCAATCTGCATCACCGCGGCGGGCGCAGGCCTTCACCGCGTCGTTGACCGCGACCCGGCTCACGGTGCCAAATTGCGGCCCGATGTGGAAATACGCCTTGCGTTCACCGGTTGCTGTGCCGTACCAGCCCTCAGCATGCAACGCCCCCTCCGGATCGTTGATGATGTCCACGCGGGTGAATACCGCAGTTTCACGCTTGGCACCGTTTTTCACGCCGGCGGTCTTCAAGTGCTGAAAGATGCGGTCAATGAAGCGCTGGGTGCTGTCGGCATCGTGCTCCGTGGCTGCCATCTGATCTGGCGCGATGGGCTCGTCGGCTTGAAGTGTTTCCACTGTGAAAGGACCGGCGACGCGAAGCTTGTTGTTGTCCTCCTCTGGCTTGTCCACCAGCTCCACAACTTCAGGCAACTCATCGTTGGCCAAAGAACCGAGCGTTATACGGGTGACTCGCTTGTATTTGAAACCGTGCCGAACGTCCTGTCCAGCCACATCCATTAGCTTGTACCAGGGATAGGTTGCGGTCATCAACCGGGTTTTCGCAATGTTGAGTGCGATGCGTGACGTGTCAGTGCTAATCCAGCGTCGACCCCATTGCTCCGCAACATAAGCGGTAGTGCCGCTACCACACGTGGGATCAAACACCAAGTCGCCGGGGTCAGTGGTCATAAGAATGCAACGCTTCACAACCTCAACGTTGGTCTGAACCACGTATTGCTTGTCCGTCGCACCGCCAAGGCCTAGCCATAGATTCGACATTGCCGTCAGCGGGAAGTCATCGGCAAAGCTTTTAAAACGGAGCCGTGTCTTTTGGACGATGACACGTCCGTCGACGTGGAGTTTAGGAATTTGTCGTGGACTGACTTTCCAAGAATTTCCGCCAGATGGGTAGGATTTCCCGTTGATCTCTACAGGCTCGTTGGGCCCGCCTTTGTCGCTAAACATTGGGTTCGCTCGAAATATTCGCGCGCCCGGCGGCAGTGCCGCGGTGCCGTTGACTTCAGCTTTACTAAGAGGACGCGTGCTCCCATCTGCTAGCTGAACTGTAGTAAATCCCGCTTCGTAGCCCGACAGAACATCTCGCGGTACGTAGATCGCTCGAAACTTCGCATCAGCTTTAGACCTCGCATACCAAATGAGGTACTCGTTAATAGGGGGCACGAAATCGCCGGATTGACTTCCCTTCTTTTTGAAACTCAGGAGGCCCAGGTAATTTTCGCTACCAAACACCTCGTCCATAACGGACCGAACTAGATGCATATTTTGGTCGCTGATCTGGACAAAGCATGAGCCTGATAACGACAACAACTCTCGCGCCGCAAGCAATCTATCGCGCAAATAGCTCAGGTAAGAATGGATCCCCAGCTCCCACGTGTCTCGGAATGCTTTAATTACTTCCGCTTCGCCCGACAAGGCATCGTCAGAATCCCCATTTGGCATATTCCGATCATTTAGCCGCATCTGCCAATTACTGCCGTACTTGATGCCATATGGCGGATCGATGTAGATGCATTGCACCTGCCCCGCCATGCCTTCGCGCTCCAGCAGACTGCTCATCACCAGCAAGCTGTCACCCTGAATCAGCCGGTTCTGCCACTTATTGGGCTGCTTGTAATAGGAGAGCGGCTTATCCAACTCGTCCATCGCGAGCGGGTTGCCAAATAGCTCGTGCGTGAACAGCTCGTTCTGTGCGTCATCACGGCCGCGCAGCTTGTACAGGCTGGCAATGATCTTTTCCGGCGCGATGTGCTCGTGGCGGTAGAGGCTACGAATGTCCACATCCAGCTGCTGCTGCGCATCGTCTTCGCCGTACTTGTGCATCCAGTACAGCTCCGGGTCTTGGCCGCGGCGCGTGACGGGGTTCAGCGGTACCTCCTTGCGCGTAGGCAGACCGGCAATGGCTTCGGCTTCCTGGCCCTTTTCTTCGCTGCTTGGGATGAAAGGCCGGGCCACCGGCTCTAGCCCCTTGTCGTGCTTGAGCGCGTCCACCGGCTTATAGCTGCCGATGGCGGTCTCGCCCGCACTGGCCCGGCTGGCGGAAGGCGGAGCGGCGGGCTTCTTGCGCGTGGCCATGGCTATTGCGTCCAGTTTTCGATGACGAGCCCGGGCACTCGGGAAAATTCGCCGGTATTTGCGGTGACGACAGTACAGCCGGCCTCCCGTCCGTGGGCCGCTATCCAGTTGTCGTTAGGTCCAATCTTTTGCCCCTGCGCCTCCAGAAACTGCCGGATCTGGCCGTAGTGGCGGCATACGGGCTCGGCCAGCGGCATAACGGTGACGAGTTGCCCCAGTTTGTCCAGCAGTTCGTGATTTTTCTGCGGCGCACCGCTCTTGTCCGCACCGAAGCGCAGCTCGCCCATGCTGATGGCAGACATGGCGATGTCAGCCGCCGCGACGGCCTGCAAACGAGCTTGCAGCCGTTGCAAGCGATCACGCCCCGCTGGGTCGTTGGGCAGTTTGCCGCGTTTCAAGTCGCGCACAGCAATACAGGCGTTGGTGTCGAGCAAATACTTGGGCATCAAACGGGATCTTCTTCTTCGTCAATCAGACCAGGGCGGTGCTCCTGGGGCCGTACTTCGCGGATGGCATCGAATACATCGTCAGGCAACTCCGCAAGAAGCTGGATGACGTCCCAGGCAGTGGCTTCCTGCGCGTCCACCTCGCGGCCAATGCGTTCTATGGTCGGATCAAGCTCGTTTTTCAGCCGTTGAATGTCGGTGACTTCCAGGAAGTACCAGGAAAGGCCACCGAATTGGTCGCGCTGAGCGTTGACGGCGGGCAACCAGCGCTGCAAGGTGAAATAGCGCTTGAGTTCCTTGTCCTGCGCGAACCCTGTGATTTCGACGATGAGGTTGAATCGGCGCCCGCCCAGGGTTCTGATTCGGCACAGAAAGTCGGGAACGTAGCGACGGTCCTTGCCTGCCTTGTCCGTGTAAGGAATTTCAAAGCCGAGGAAAGCGTTCTTGACATAGCTTTCCACTGCGTCCGTCTGCTCAAAAGTCTTCGCGGCGAGTTGCTCCCAGCTGTCGGTATCGGCCACCACAAAATTGACTGGACTGTGATTGGTGACAAACACGGGTTTGGCGGTACTCGCCTGCACGTTCGCCGTGCTGCCGCGCGGGTTATAGCGATTGATAAGCGGAACGATGCGCGGGGTCTTATCAGCGGATTGATGCGCCTGCCTCTGCAAGCCCGCCGCCTCGATGCCCCGGTAGATGCTGGCGGCCACGGCGTGCTCGTCGTAGTAGCGTACAAGACGGCGAAGCGCCGGGTCCGTACCGCCGACGATGTCGATCTTGCTGGCATACCAAAGGCCCGCGATGCGCAGCAAATCTTTGAAATGCTCGAACTGCATCGTCCCCAGCTCGTTCTTGAAGAAGCGAGCCAAAGTCGCACGTGCCGCCCAGTAGATGACTTCCTGGTCGCGCATGCGGTCCACCTGGAGGCGAAGCTCCTGGGTGTCTGCCGAGAAGGCGGTGCCCAATGTAGTCTGAGTTGGCAAACGAGCAAGGTTGACCTCAAAAACAGGCACGCCGGAAAAATCCGCGTCCAACGCATCGACTTCCAGCGAGAGCTTGTAGCCCAGCACGTTGGGAAACTCGATGGTCAGTTCGGCGCGTTCAGGCACGGCGCGCAGGTACTTGATGTCCTGCGGCGTGGGCAAGTCGGCCGACCCGCCTTTGAAGAACTTGAACGGCACGCCGATGATGTGGGCGTACTCCGGCGGAAACTTGCCCGTCTTGGGGTCGATGAAGTATTCGCGCCGTCGCAATGCGCGGCCGGCAACCTGCTCACACAGCAGCTGGGAGCCGAAGGCGCGGATGCCAACGATGTGCGTCACGGTGTTCGCATCCCAGCCTTCGGTCAGCATGCCGACGCTGACCACACAGCGGATGTGCTGACCCAGCTTGCCCGGCCGCCCCACGGTATTCACTACTTCGCGCAGCAAGTCCGCATCGGTCAGCGCTTCAATCGACCGGTGGGGCTGGGTCAAGCGAAATTCCCGTTTGAACTCCTCGATTTCAGTGGCAAAGACCTTCTTGAACTCGTCGTTCACTTGCCCCGAGTGCTCCAATGCATCCGAATCGATCAGCAGCGTAGGGGGTCGATGGCGCGGCTGCCGAGTTTGTGGATCGAAGTTGGAAAACAGATCTTGCGCACCACGAACCACCATTGGCTTGCCGTCGGGCGACAGCGTTTCGTAGCCAGCAATGAGTTTGTAGACTTCTTTCGACACGGTCGTGTTGCTGCAAACCACGATGAATACGGGCGGGGCAGTGAACATGTCACGCCTGCGCTCGCCCTGTTCACGCAGCCCCTTGTCATAAGCTGCGTAGTGTTCGTAGAACTGGTCCAGCGCCTGCTTGAGCAGCGGCGGCAGTTGCGGCGGCGCTTCGGCCAGCTCGCTCTTACCACCGTCTTTTGCCTTGGCCTCTAGCCGCGCGGTGCGCTGGCCCTTCGTGGGCAAACCGTCCTTACAGGCTTCGTAGAGATTCCGAAGCGTCGGTTCGTCCAGCGTTTGCGCGTTGTCATTGACTGGCAGGAAGGGAATCTTGACCAGGCCTGCCTCAATCGCTTCGATGAGGCCAAAGTCCGACACCATCCACGGAAAGAACGAATACGCCGGCCAACCGGACCCGGAAAGAAAATACGGCGTAGCGGAGAGGTCATACACGCCGGCAAGCTGCCATCGACGCCCGATTTCGCGCACCCCGGAAAACCAGACGGCGGCGCGCTGGTTTTCGGTAGCGCTCGCCTCTTCGTCGGTATCGCGGCCCTTGGCTCGCGGCAAGTAGCAGTGGTGCGCCTCGTCGTTGATGACCAGCAAGCGACGGCCGGGTTTGAACCCCGGAAGCACGCGACGCAAGACTTCAGCGGCGTTCTCCAACGCTTGAGTTTTCTTACCATCGGCGCCAATCTTACCGTCCATGGGGCTTCTCTTGTTGCCGCCGATCTGGCGTGCTTCGAAGGCATGGAAGTTGGTGATGACCAGACGGGCGTTCAGCCCAGCCAGCAAGCCCGCGCTCACAGGTGGCACCAGTTGCCGCTGGCGATAGTAGTCGGCCGCGTCGATGTCTCGCTCGGCCAGAGTGTCGACGCGCAGCACCGCGAGGCGGTCGCGAATGGTCACGCCGGGAGCAACGATCAGAAAGTAGTCAGCATACCGTGTGTCGTTGCGATATTCGCAGCGATTGAGGTAGTGATAGAGCAACAGGCAGGCCATGACAACTGTCTTGCCCGTACCCGTGGCCATCTTGAAGCAGACGCGCGGCAGGATGCTGGCTTCGTCACCGACGGATTCGTTTGCCAGGCGCAGTTGCCCGAGTACATGAGTGCCTGCATTGGACTTGTGAGCAACTTCGTTTAGCCAAATGGCGGTTTCCACAGCTTCGCGCTGGGCAAAGAACAGTTGCTTGTGCGCCGGACGCTCGGGATTCCGAAACCAGTAGTCAAGTAAGCCCAGAGTGACCCGACTGGTCACGCCTTCATATCCGCCCGCACGCCATGCATTCACCTGCTCGCGGGCAAGATTGACCAACTGGTCCCGGTACTGGCCAGCCAAGTCGTTCACGTCGAACATGCTGGCCTGAGCCGTGCGTCCCAGCGGCACCTGAGGGGTCAGCGGGGCAAAGACACGGCGGCCGGGTAACGGCCGCTCATAGTCAAGGCTGCCGTCTTCGGCGGTGGCGTAGTGCAGCGCGGGCTCGTCGTACGGCCCGTTCAATATCGGGGAAGGCTCCGTCGCCTGAGCTTGTTTTTTGTTTGCAGCCATCTCGAGGTGCCCGCATTATCACTGCGAACGCCCGGAAAATGACCGTTCAATTCACTGCACGACCTGCGCCAGCTCGCCCTGGGCGTACTTGGCGGCGACCACCTGCAGCGGCGCGCCCTTGATCTTGCCGGCCTGGCCTTCGCAGCCGAACTCGATGTAGCGCTGCTTGCAGATCTGCTTGGCGGCTTCGCGCGCGGGCTTGAGCCACTCTCGCGCGTCGAACTTCTCGGGGTTCTCGGCCAGGAACTTGCGCACGGCGCCGGTCATGGCCAAGCGGATGTCGGTGTCGATGTTGATCTTGCGCACGCCGAACTGGATGGCGTGCTGGATTTCCTCGACCGGCACGCCATAGGTTTCCTTCATTTTGCCGCCGTACTGGCGGATCTGCGCCAACAGGTCCTGCGGAACGCTGGAGCTGCCGTGCATCACGAGGTGCGTGTTGGGGATGCGGCGGTGGATTTCCTTGATGCGGTCGATGGCCAGGATGTCGCCGGTGGGCTTGCGCGTGAACTTGTACGCACCATGCGAAGTGCCGATGGCGATGGCCAGTGCGTCCAGTTGCGTGCGCTTGACGAAGTCGGCGGCCTGCTCGGGGTCGGTCAGCAACTGCTCCCGCGTCATCGTGGAGTCGGTGCCGTGGCCGTCTTCCTTGTCGCCCTTCATGGTTTCCAGGCTGCCCAGGCAACCCAGCTCGCCTTCGACGGTGACGCCGACCTTGTGCGCCATGTCGACGACCTTGCGCGTGACGTCGACGTTGTAGTCGTAGCTGGCGATGGTCTTGCCGTCGGCTTCGAGCGAGCCGTCCATCATGACCGAGGAGAAGCCCAGGTCGATGGCGCCGCGGCAGACGTCGGGGCTCTGGCCGTGGTCCTGGTGCATCACCAGCGGGATGGTGGGATACGCCTCGACCGCCGCCTGGATCAGGTGCTTGATGAAGGCCTCGCCGGCGTACTTGCGGGCGCCGGCGCTGGCCTGCAGGATCACCGGTGCGCCGGCTTCCTTGGCCGCTTCCATCACGGCCTGGACCTGCTCGAGGTTGTTGACGTTGAAGGCCGGGATGCCATAGCCGTTTTCGGCGGCATGGTCCAACAGTTCGCGCATGGAGACGATGGGCATGGTGGTAGTCCGTAAGCTTGAAGGAAACAGAGGCAACGCGGCCCCAGGCGATGAGCCCGTAACCGCGTGGTAACTGCCTGGATTTTACCCCGTCGACCCAGGCGCGCCAGTGCGTCCGGCCTGCACCGGGACCACCCAATCGAGCTAGGCACGCACCGGGGCTGCGGCCGGTTCCAGGAAAGCCAGCACGTCCGCACGCACCGGCGCCAGCCAGTCGAGCGGCCCCGCCATCGCGGCCAGCACCGTGGAATGGCCCACCCGGTCATACAGCTTGTGGCGCACCGGCACCCCGACTTTGCGCAACGCCGTCGCCAGCCCGACGGTGCTGCGCTGCGGGTTGACGGTGTCGTCCTCGCGCGCGGCGAGCAACAATGTGGGTGGCGCGATCGGCGACACATGAGCGAGCGGCTGAGTGTCGGGCGCGGTCGCCGGCCAGTTGAACGCCACCTGGGCGTCCGGATTGCGGATCGGCAGGAAATCATACGGGCCCGCCACGCCGATCCAGCCCGACAGCTGCCGCGGCACCAGCCCGACCGCCTTCAGCCAGCGCCCGTCCAGCGCCAGCATCGCGGCGTTGTACGCGCCCGCGCTGTGGCCCATGAGGTGGATGCGATCCGGGTCGACGGCGAGTGGCAGCACATTGTCGAAAGCCCACTTCACCGCCAGCGCGCAGTCCTCCAGGAACGCCGGATAGCGCACCTCGGGACTCAACCGATAGTCCGCGACGATGGCCGCGACACCGCCAGCGGCCAGCGCTTCCCCGACGAACCGGTAGTCGGCGCGTTCTCCGCGCGTCCAACCGCCGCCGTAGAAGAAGACCACGAGTGCACGCGGCCGGCTCGCGTCGAGCGGCAGGTAGATGTCGAGCTTTTGCCGCCGATGCCGGCCGTAGGCCACGCCCTCGCGGCCACGGTAGCTGTCGCGGGAGACGAACGCGTCGAGGACACCGGACGCTGAACAGCCCGCCAGCGGCGCGGCCAGCAGGGCCGCGAGGCCGGCGCGGCGGTTGATGCGTGGAAGCGTTGCGCGGCCGTTCATGCCTGCAGTACGCCCGGCGGGCGGCTTCGGTTTCAGGCCGCCCGGCAGATCTTCAGCATGTTGGTTCCGCCGGGAGCCCCCATCGGCTCGCCGCAAGTGATCGCGTAGATGTCGCCCGAAGACAATACCCCGCGCTTCTTCAGGTGCGCTTCGGCGTCGCGCAGGGCCATGTCGCGCTCGGCGCTCTGGTCCATCAGCAGCGGCCGCACGTTGCGGTACAGCGCCATTTTGCGCTGCGTCTCCAGCTTGGGCGTGAGCGCGTAGATCGGGATGTGGATGCGGTGGCGGCTCATCCACAGCGGGGTGGAACCGGAATCGGTGAGCGCCACGATCGCCTTGCATCCCAGGTGGTAGGCCGTGAACAGCGCGCCCATGGCGATCGACTGGTCGATGCGCCCGAAGGTCATGCCGGTGAAGTCCGCGTCCAGCTTGACGTCTTCGGCCTTCTCGGCCTCGGAGCAGATGTTGGCCATCTCGATGATGGTCTCCAGCGGGAACTTGCCGCTGGCCGTCTCGGCGGAGGTCATCACCGCGTCGGTGCCGTCCAGCACCGCGTTGGCGACGTCGCTCACCTCGGCGCGGGTGGGCACCGGGTTGGTGATCATCGACTCCATCATGTGGGTCGCGGTGATCACGACCTTGTCGAGTTCGCGAGCCATGCGGATCATGCGTTTCTGCAGCGCCGGCACCGCGGCATTGCCCACTTCGATGGCGAGGTCGCCACGGGCGACCATGATGCCGTCGCTGGCGCGGCAGATGGCTTCCAGGTTCGGGATCGCCTCGGCACGTTCGATCTTGGCGATCAGGCCCGGCCGGTGGCCATAGTCGGACGCGGCCACGTTGCACAACTGGCGCGCCATTTCCATGTCGGTGGCGTTCTTGGGGAAACTCACGGCCACGTAATCGGCCTGGAAACTCATCGCGGTGCGGATGTCCTCCATGTCCTTGGCCGTCAGCGCCGGCGCCGTCAGGCCGCCGCCCTGCTTGTTGATGCCCTTGTTGTTGGACAGCACGCCGCCCACCTTGACGGTGCAGCGGACCTGCTCGCCCTTGACCGAGTCCACCGTCATCACGATCAGGCCGTCGTTGAGCAGCAGCGTGTCGCCGGCCTTCACGTCTCGCGGCAATTCCTTGTAGTCCAGTCCCACGCCCATGTTGTCGCCGAGTTCGGTGCGGGAACCGTCCAGCACGAACTTCATGCCGCCTTCCAGCGTGACCTTGCCTTCAGCAAATTTACCGACGCGGATCTTCGGGCCTTGCAGGTCGGCCATGATGGCCACCTCGCGGCCGGCGCGCTGGGCGGCCGCGCGCACGGTGGCCGCGCGGTCGATATGGTCCTGCGCCGTGCCGTGGCTGAAATTCAGCCGCACCACGTTCACGCCGGCGCGAATCATCTGCTCGAGAAGAGCCGGATCGCTGGACGCGGGGCCGAGGGTGGCAACGATCTTGGTGGCGCGACGGGCCATGGAGTCTCCGATACGGTTATGTAATTAAGTTTCGGATTCTCGCCGAGATAGCGTTACATGTCAGGTACGAAAGCCCCAGCCGATGCGCAAGCGAAGGTAAAACTGTTTCACCCGGCCGCGCGTTTTTGCAGGATTTCGAACGCTGGCAGCGTCTTGCCTTCCAGGACTTCCAGGAAGGCGCCACCCCCGGTGGAGATGTAGCTCACGTCCTTCTCGATCCCGTATTTCGCGATGGCCGCCAGCGTGTCGCCGCCGCCCGCAATGCTGAACGCACTCGAATCGGCAATCGCGCGGGCGATGGTCTCAGTGCCGTGGGCAAACGCATCGAACTCGAACACACCGACCGGCCCGTTCCAGACGATGGTGCCGGCGGACTTGAGTTGCTCGGCCAGGCGGGCCGCTGTCTGCGGGCCGATATCGAGTATCAGGTCGTCGTCGTCCACGTCGGTTGCGGCTTTGACGGTGGCCGGCGCGTCGGCTGCGAAAGTCTTGGCGGTGACCACGTCGGTGGGGATCGGCACTTCGGCGCCGCGCGCCTTCATGGCCTCGATGACCGCCTTGGCTTCTTCAAGGAGGTCGGCCTCGGCCAGCGACTTGCCGATTTTCAGGCCCGCCGCCAGCATGAAGGTATTCGCGATGCCCCCGCCGACAATCAGCTGGTCGACGTTGCGCGACAACGACTTGAGGATGGTGAGCTTGGTCGACACCTTGGAGCCGGCGACGATGGCGGCGAGCGGCCGCTTCGGATTGGCCAGCGCTTTGCTGATGGCATCGATCTCGGCGGCCAGCAGCGGGCCGGCGCACGCCACCTTGGCGTACTGCGCGATGCCGTAGGTGGAGGCTTCGGCGCGGTGTGCCGTTCCGAAAGCGTCGTGGACGAAGATGTCGCACAGGGCGGCCATCTTCTTGGCGAGTTCCGCATCGTTCTTCTTTTCGCCCTTGTTGACGCGGCAGTTTTCCAGCAGCACGACCTGGCCCGGCTCGACCTGCACGCCGTCCACCCAGTTCGCCACCAGCGGAACCTCGCGCCCCAGCAGTTCGCCCAGGCGCTTGGCAACAGGCGCGAGCGAGTCCTCGGGCTTGAAAGCGCCTTCGGTGGGCCGGCCGAGGTGCGAGGTGACCATCACCGCCGCGCCGGCTTTCAGCGCCAGCTCGATGCAGGGCACCGACGCGCGCACGCGCGTGTCTTCGGTGATGTTGCCGGCGTCGTCCTGCGGCACATTGAGGTCGGCGCGGATGAAGACGCGCTGGCCGCGCGCCTTGCCTTGGTCACAGAGATCGGTAAAGCGCAGGACGTTCATGGCGGATCTAATAGAGGAAAACCGCCGATTTTAGGGCGCCCCATCCCTGCCGAGTTACCTGCCCAGTTACCAGCCGAGCACCAGGTGCAGCGGCAAGTACACCGCCATGCCACCGGCGATGGTGAGCAGCACGCTTCGGCGCCAGAAGTACAGGAGAGCACCCACCGGCGCCGCGAACAGCCGTGCGTCCTGCCAGGTTCCCACCAACTGGCCCCCGGCCATCACCACTTCCGGCGCGATCACCCCGGCCAGCGCCGCGACTGGGGCGTAGTGCAGCGCGCGGTCGGCCCATCCCGGCAACGTCCAGGCGCGGTCCAGGATGAAGAAGAAGCAGCGCGTGAGCACGGTGATGCAGGCCAGGCCCACGATCACCGCCATCGTCCACAGGTCGGTTCCAGTCATGACGCAGTCCTCGCCGCCGGCGGCAACCGCTTTTCCAGCCAGAAGCTCACCAGCACGGCCACCGCAATCGCGAACACGATATTCAATTTGAGCGGCAATGCGTAGGCAGCCACCGCCGCGGCGCCCGCGATAAGTACCGACAGGCGCCGCAGCGGGGTGTTAGCCAGCGAACAGAGGATGCCGACCAGGCACAGCACGCCGGCAAAGCCCAGGCCCCAGGCCGCGGGAATCAGGTTGCCCAAGAAGATGCCGGCGATGCTGGACAGCATCCAGCTGGTCCAGGTGGTGAAGTAATTGCCAGACAGAAACGCCTCCTGCTCGCGGCCCTCTTCATCGGTCTGCGGCGGTTCAGGAAAGCGGTGGGTGAACATGGCGTAGCTCATGTCCGCCGTGAGGTAGCCATTGACCATGCGGCGCCAGCGCGGCATGTGCATCAGGTAGGGCCGCAGGTGCAGGCTGAACACCACGAAGCGGAGGTTGACGCAGAAGCCGGTGGCCAGGATCACCCAGGCCGGCGCGCCCGCGACGATGAGCGGAATGGAGGCCAGCTGCGAACTGCCCGCATAGACCAGCAGCGTCATGGCCAGCGCCTCGAAGGCGCTCATGCCGGACTTCACCATGGCCACGCCGGTCATCAGGCCCCAGGCCGCGACGCTCGTGGCCAGCGGCGCCATTTCGCGCGCGGCCTCGCGGAACGCCGGGTGGCTGTAGTTGGAACGGAGGAAGAACACGAGGAAGCTAGGCGGGGCGGGGCTCGAACGTCATGCCGGGCTTCAGATCGAAGCCGCGCAGGAAGTCTGCCACAGGCAGGCGTTTGCCGCCGGCGCGCTGCAACTGCGTCAGGCGCAGCGTGCCCTGGCCACAGCACACGTCGACGCCCTCGGGGCTCACGAATTCGATGCGGCCGGGCAATGCCTCGCCGCTCGGCGCTGCTTCAACCGGTTCGCCGGCCCACAGCTTGATCGTCTCGCCCTGCAGCGCGCTGCTGGCGCCAGGGAAGGGATCGAACGCGCGGATACGGCGCGCAATCGCTTCGGCCGGCTGCGACCAATCCACAGCGGCTTCGGCTTTCTCGATCTTGTGCGCGTAGGTGACGCCTTCTTCGGGCTGCTTCACGGGCCGGAAACCGCCGCACGCCGCGATCTCCAGCGCTTCCACGATCAGCCTTCCACCCAGCACGGCCAACTTGTCGTGCAGCGAACCTGTGGTGTCGAGCGGCGCAATGGCGATGCGTTCGGTCACCAGCATGTCGCCCGTGTCCAGGCCCGCGTCCATTTGCATGATGGTGATGCCGGTCTCGCTGTCGCCGGCCTCGATCGCGCGGTGGATGGGTGCGGCGCCGCGCCAGCGCGGCAACAGCGATGCATGGATGTTGAGGCACCCGAGGCGCGGCGCGTCCAGCACCCATTGCGGCAGGATCAGTCCGTACGCGGCGACAACCATCACGTCGGCGTTGGCCGCATCAATGGCGGCCTTCGCAGCCGCCGCGTCCTCCGGGTACTTGCCGTCCAGCCGCAGGCTGCGCGGCTGCGCCACGTCGATGCCGTGTGCCAGGGCGAACTGCTTGACCGGCGAAGCCTGCAGCTTCAGGCCGCGGCCCGCCGGGCGATCCGGCTGCGTCAGCACGAGGGGAATGGTGAAGCCGGCGGCGTGCAGGCGCTCGAGCGCGACGCGGGCGAAGTCGGGCGTACCCGCGAAGATGACACGCACTTTGTTGTTGTAGAGCTAATTGCGATCGTTCGGCGCGTTGATGAATTCCATGCCCGGGTGCGCACGCTGCACCACGTTCTGCCGGTCGAGGTACACGTAGTAGAACATGTCGCTGTTGGCGGTGTCGCGCCAGCGGTAGGTCATCACCGGGCCGTTCCAGCTGGCGACGCCGTCGACCCAGGCGGGCCGGCCGAACTCGCGCTCCACGTCGTCCCGCGTCCACTTGCCCGGCTCGATGCGGTGGAAGTTCGCTTCCGTCAGCACCTGGCGCGACTGCACGACCTTGCCGCCGCTGTCCAGGTCCACCATCCAGGCGTGCCGGCCGACCGGCTGCAATGTGTACTGCAAGCGCTCACCGCCATTGGGCAGGCGCACCACGCGGTAAGGCCCGCCCATCCGCGCAACGACGGCGTCGCGCGGCGTGCCGGGTGGAATGTCATACCCCGCAAACGGGTTGCCTGCGCAGCCGAACAGCAAGGCCAAAGGGAGGGCAAAATGGAGGGCCAACAACAGTTTGCGCATGATGGACTGCTCCTGCGAGTCGCTCGGAATCAGGCGCGTTCGGTTTCGCGCCGGGCCTTGAGCATCTTGGTCTTGATGCGGTTGCGCTTGAGGGGCGAGAGGTACTCGACGAACACCTTGCCCAGAAGGTGGTCCATCTCGTGCTGGATGCAGATGGCGAGCGTGCCCTCGGCCTCGATGGTGCGCGAACGCCCTTCGCCATCGAGAGCCGTGACCTTGATCGACGTCGACCGCTCGACGCCGTCATAGATGCCGGGCACCGACAGGCAGCCTTCCTCGTTCAGCTTCTTTTCCGGGCTGGCCCAGGTGATCTCGGGGTTCACGAGCACCAGGGGCTGGTCGCGATCCTCGGAGATGTCGATGACGACCAGGCGCTCGTGCACGTCGACCTGGGTCGCGGCCAGGCCGATGCCGTTCGCGTCGTACATGGTTTCCAGCATGTCGGCGACGAGCTTTTTGATGCGCGCATCAACGGCCTGGACGGGCTTGGCGACCGTGTGGAGTCGGGGATCGGGGTAGTAAAGAATGGGAAGGAGGGCCATAGGAAAACCAGAAAGGTGTCGCTATTTTCGCCACTTTTGGCTTTTCCGGCACAGTCCGGATGCCATAAACGTTGCCCAATCAAGGGCTTGAGCGCAGAATCGCCAGTACTTTGTCAAGACTTTCGACTGCCTCCGGCCCCCTGGCCGACGGTCGCGGCCCGCAATGCACCAACACAGCAATATCCCGATGACGGCACCCGATTCCCGCGGCGGCCGCGCCCTGCTTACCTGGACGGCGCTGGCTGCGGCAGCTGTCCTCTTGAGCTCGCCTGTCCTGGCGCAGAACTTCCCCATCACCCCTGGCCAGCGATCCACGGCCCAGCAGGTGGCGCAAGCGGGCATTCCGCTGTCGGAGCTGGCGCCGAACGCGCCGGACGAGTACACGGTCAAGCGCGGCGACACCTTGTGGGCCATTTCGGGCCTCTTCCTCAAGAGCGCGTGGCGTTGGCCCGAGCTCTGGGGCATGAACATGGAAGAGGTGCGCAACCCGCACCGCATTTATCCCGGACAGCACCTGGTGCTGGAAAAGGTGGACGGGCTTGCACGCCTCAGGGTGCGCAGCGCCCAGGGCGAGGTCCCGACCGAAACCATCCGCGTGAGCCCGCGCACCCGCGTCGAAGCGCTGACCGGCGACGCCTCGGTGCCAACCTTGCAAACGCACCTGATCGAGCCGTTCCTGTCCGAGCCGATCATCATCGACGAGGCGGAGTTGATGCGGGCGCCGCGCATCGTGGCCGCCCCCGAACACCGGGTGCTGATCACGCGCGGTGACCGCGCCTATGCCCGCGGCCTCGCTGCCACGCCGTTGAAGCAGCGCGTCGAAGGGCGCGACGACGCCTACCGGGTGTTCCGGGAGGCCCGCCCGCTGCGGGACCCGGTGACGAAAACCGTGCTGGGCTACGAGGCGATGTACCTGGGCAAGGCGGCGCTGGTGCGCAGCGAAACCAACGAAATGGTCCGTGTCAGCAGTGGCAAGGACGAAAACACCATCATCGCCGGGACGATCGACATCGTGTCGGCCAAGGAAGAAATGCGCGTGGGCGACCGGTTGCTGCCGGAACCGCCGCGCCAGTTCCTCAGCTACGTGCCGCACGCGCCGTCCGGCCCCATGACTGGCACCATCGTGTCCGTGTACGGCAACGCGGTGGCAATCGCCGGGCAGAACCAGGTGGTCGTGATCAACAAGGGCACCGCCGATGGCATCGAGATGGGCCACGTGCTGGCCATCCTGAAAGACGGCCAGCGCAAGATCGACCGCTCCCAGCCCGGCGAGCACACCAACATCAAGCTGCCCAACGAGCGCAATGGCCTGTTGATGGTGTTCCGGCCGTACGAAAAACTTTCCTACGCGCTGATCCTCGAGATCAACGACACGGTCAAGATCGGCGACGGCGTCGTCAACCCGCGCTAGGCTTGCGCCCATGGAGCGCGGCGAGCTCGCGGCCTGGCTGCGCCTGGCGCTCACCCCTGACGTCGGCAACCTGGCGGCCCGCAGCCTGTTGGCCGCCTTCGGCTTGCCCGAGGCCATCTTCCGCCAGTCCGAAGAAGCGCTGCAGCAGGTCGTCACCGTGGCCCAGGCCAAGGCCCTGCAACGCGAACCGGCCGGGCTCGAAGCGCTGACGGACACGACCTGGCAGTGGCTTGAAGAGGCCCAGCCGTTCCAGAGCCGATGCGTGCTGACGCTGGCGGACGCCCGCTACCCGCCGGGCCTGCTGGCCACCGAAGACCCGCCGCCCATGTTGTACGCCATGGGCCAGCTGCCCGACGCTTGGCCGGTGGGCATCGCCATCGTGGGTAGCCGCAACCCGACGCCGCAGGGCCTCACGAATGCCAGGCAGTTCTCGCGCAGCCTGGCGCAAGCGGGGCTGACGGTCGTTTCAGGCCTGGCGCTGGGTGTGGACGGCGCCGCCCATGAAGGCGCGCTGGAGGGCGCCGGCGCAGGCCAGTTGGCGACGATCGCCGTCGTCGGCACCGGCCTCGACCGCGTGTACCCCAAGCGCCACCTCGAACTGGCCCACCGGATTGCCCTGCGGGGCGCCATCGTCAGCGAATACCCGCTCGGCACGCCGCCGATCGCGGCCAACTTTCCGCGCCGCAATCGGATCATTTCGGCGCTGAGCCAGGGCACGCTGGTGGTGGAAGCCGCATTGCAGTCCGGCTCGCTGATCACGGCGCGGATGGCCGCCGAACAGGGACGCGAGGTATTCGCCATCCCGGGCTCCATCCACTCGACGCAGTCCCGAGGTTGCCATCTGCTGCTCAAGCAGGGAGCCAAACTGGTCGAGTCCGCCCAGGACGTGCTGGAAGAGTTGCCGATGCCGGACGGTCGCAAGCTCACGGCATCGAGGGTCGCGGTGAAGGCACAGGCTTCCGACGCGCAAGACGAGGAACCCGAAGACAGTTTGCTCGCCGCGCTGGGGTTCGATCCGGTGAGCCTGGATGCATTGATCGCACGCACAGGCATCTCGGCGGCCGACCTGCAGGCCCGCCTGCTGGAGCTTGAACTCGATGGCGATGTGGCCCGCTTGCCCGGCGGCCTGTTCCAGCGCGTGGCAGCCGGTTAAGCCGGTGCCGCTGAGGCCGCGGCGCAACACCGGCTTGCGCATCGTTGCTGCCGCCGCAAAGTTTCTGGGCTATATTGGGGCATGTTTGAAGTGCTCGTTTATGTGTACGAACACTACTGGCGCGGCGATGCCTGCCCTGAGCTGGAGCAGTTGGGCCGCAAGCTCAGCGCTCACGGTTTCGAGCCGGACGAAATCCATGATGCGCTGGTCTGGCTGGACGGCCTGAACCTCGCTGCGCAAAGCAGCCGCGAAAACGATCCACCAGAGCACGCTCCGTCCCCGGCCGTGCAATCGGCCGCCAGCATGCGCGTCTATTCCATCAAGGAGCAAGACCACCTGGGCGCCGAGTGCCTGGGCTTCGTCTCGTTCCTCGAATCATCGGGCGTTCTGCCGGCCGCGATGCGCGAGATCGTCATCGATCGCGCCATGGCCGCGCCGGGCGACCCGGTGTCGCTGGATGACCTCAAGATCATCGTGCTGATGGTGTACTGGAGCTTCGGCGAAGAGCCGGACGCGCTGGTGCTGGACGAGTTGTGCGATCCGGCCGAGGGCAGGCTCGCTCACTGAGCTTCGGTTCTAGTGAAGCAGGCGCTCGGGGTTCGCGTCCAGTTTGGCAAGCGCATCGCGCGTCGCGCGAACGGTGAGCGCCTCTTCTTCCGCAGGAAGCAGCAACCCGGCCTGAAGGTAGGCCGCCAGCCGTCGCGCCTGGATGAGGTAGCTGCGCCCGCCCATCGTGGCAAACAGGTGCAGCTGCCTGCGGTCGCTGCGCCAGACGTACTGGACCTGGATCGTCGCGCCGTTGTGGTCCAGCGCGAACCAGGTGCCCAATTGCAGCTCGTTGGCCCACGACAGCATCGCCGCGCTGGGGCGCGAGCCCCCGTCCGCCACGACCTCGATGGAGGAAGCGTCGATCCCGAGCATCAGCTCGATGCTGTCCGCATCCAGCGGCAAATCGGTCGCAGGGTCTTTCGCGACGTAGTCTTCGAGGTGGGCCAGCCGCTTGGCCATCACTTCGATCTGCGCGTGCGGGATGGCCTCGGTCTTCGACAGGAAGGCGTCGGCCAGCGTGTCGCCGATGATCTTGATGTGCGCTTCCTGCGCCTTGCCCTGGATGTTCACCAGCGTCATGCCCTGGCGCAGCCGCTGCAGGAGCTTGGGCAGGTCCTGGATCACCCTGGCGCGCTCCTGGCGGTTGGGCTTGGCGCTCGCGGCCCAGACCAGGTCGGATGCCGACGTCTTGAGCGCCAGCGTTTCCTCGTGCTGCGGCCCGTTCTTCACGGCCGACAGGGCCAGGACCTCGGCCCACACCTTGAACAGGAACTCGCGGATCTCTTCGCGCACCGGCAGGTCGGCCAGCATGCTGCGCAGCTCGATGGTGTACTGGATTGCCAAGGTCTCCTTCTGCTCGACCTGCTGCGCGACGCTCACCAGCCGTTGGGTGGGGGCGCTGTCGGTGAGGAAGCGGGAGAGGAATCTCTGGAATTCGTCGTAGACCAGCTGGAACACGCGCCGACCCGTTTCTGGATACTGCTCGATCACCTGCACGACACGCTTGATCTCGACTTCCAGCGCGGTGCCACCGATCGCGGCGGCGTCGAAGCCCATCACGCACGAGCCCATGCGGTCGATCAGCTGCCGCGCCGGGTGCTCCAGCGTGCCGAAGAACTCGGGCTCGGAGATGGCCACCCGCAACACCGGCATCTGCAGCCGGGCGAACCACACGCGGATTGCCGGCGGGATGCGCTCTTCTGAAAGAATGCTCTGGAACATCAGCGCGACGATCTCGATCGTGGCCTTCTCGTTCGACGTTTCGGCCTTCTGCTTGAGCTCGACGGTGCGGCGCCGCATGTCGGTCGCCACCTGCTGCACGGCCGCATCGTCGTACACGACGATTTCGTGGACGGTGGATCCAACGCCGGCAGCTTCGGTAATCGCCTGGATCTGGGTGATCTGGTTGGCCAGCGCCTGGGCCAGGGCCGGTGACGGCCGGGTCGGCGGATTGTCGTAGCCCACGACCTGGTCCGACAGCAAACGCTTGAGCCGGCCCAAGACGCCGCTGGCGCGCGCACGGGCCCGTGCCAGGGGCGGGTTCGATGTCATCAACCGCGTCTCGTCGGCCACTCCACCGCCCGGTCGCGAGCGCATGCCGGCATCGGGCCGCGAATCGGGAGATGCAGTTCCGCCGCTGGTTGCGCCTGCGTTGAAGTCCGAGTTGACGGCACCACGCTCGTGCTGGGCGTCCGGGCCACCGCCGTGACGGGCACCGGGCGCCGATGCGCCGCGCCGCACGCGCGTGCTCAAATCGATGTCGCGCATCACGCCGCGGCTGACGAGGAGCTGGTTGGCCGCTTTGTAGGCTTCGGTCACATGCTCGAGGATGTGTTTATGGATTACGTCCTGCACCAGCGTCCAGCTTTCGCGGGTGAGGCCAGCCGCAATCCATTGCTCGATCAGCATCTGGGCGAGCGCCTCAGGCCGCAGCACGTCGGTGCTGGCCAGTTCGTTGCCGCCCTCGAGGTATTGCATCCGGACGCGCAGGTCGTTCAGCTCGAAGCTCGCCTTTTCGCCGATGGCCAAGGCCAGGCGCGACGAGAGGATCTTCTGCTCCACAACGTCGTCGCCGATCAGTTCCAGGCTCTTCGATTCGAGCCGGATGCGCGCGGTCGCGGTGGGCGGGATCAGCGCCTTCTGCCAGGCGTCGACGACCGCCTTGGCCCACCCTTGCCCGCCGCGCTCGAAGGACATCATCGCGTCGCGGCGCTCGTGCATCTCACGGGTGCTCGGGCTGGCCTGGACCAGTTCCGACATGCGGCTGCGCAGCGCCTGATACAACGGCGCGACTGCGGCTTGCAACTTGGCCACGAACTGCTCGCGCGTCTCGCGCGCGAGCCGTGCCCCAGAGTCTGATGGCAGTTGCGGCGGCGCGTTCACGTCGGCGGCGTCCCGGGCCCTAGACGGTAGCGCCCGCGTTGGGGTCGTTCGGGTCCTCGTCCTTGCGGCCGGCGGACTTGACCAGGTCTTCGCGCTTCACGCCCAGCCACATGGCGATGGCGGCGGCGACGAACACCGAGGAATAGATGCCGAACAGGATGCCGATGGTCAGCGCCAGGGCGAAGTAATGCAGCGTCGGGCCGCCGAACAGTAGCATCGACAGCACCATCATCTGCGTCGCACCGTGGGTGATGATGGTGCGGCTGATGGTCGACGTGATGGCGTTGTCGATGATCTGGATCGTCGTCATTTTCCGGTAACGCCGGAAGTTCTCGCGGATCCGGTCGAAGATCACGACCGATTCGTTGACCGAGTAGCCCAGCACCGCCAGCACCGCCGCCAGCACCGCCAGCGAGAACTCCCACTGGAAGAACGCGAAGAAGCCCAGAATGATGACCACGTCGTGCAGGTTGGCGATGATGGCCGCCACGGCGAACTTCCATTCGAAGCGGAAGGCGAGGTAGATCATGATGCCCGCGACGACGAAAGCCAGGGCTTTCAGGCCGTCGGTGGCGAGTTCCTCACCGACCTGGGGGCCGACGAACTCGGTGCGGCGCAGCACGACCTCCTTGTCCTGGGCCCTCAGCGCCGATAACACTTTCTCACTTTGTTGCGCGGAAATAACGCCCTTTTCGGCCCCCGCGCTCACTTTCGGCGCGGGCAGGCGGATCATCACATCGCGCGAAGTGCCGAAATTCTGGACTTGCACGTCGGAATAACCCAGCCCGGCCACGATGGTGCGCACCTTTTCGACGTCGGCGGGTTGCGAATAGCTCACCTCCATCACCGTGCCACCGGTGAACTCCACCGACAGGTGCAGGCCCCTGTGAAACAGGAAGAACACCGCGGCCGCGAACGTCAGGAACGAGACGACGTTGAAGATCAACGCGTTCTCCATGAACGGGATGTCGCGGCGGATCTTGAAGAACTCCATTTAATCCGTCCCCTTACTCGGCTTTGGTTATAGCGCCATCCGCGCCGGGACGCCAGACGGTGCCGATCGACACGGTCTTGAGTTTCTTCTTGCGGCCATACCAAAGATTGACCAGGCCGCGCGAAAAGAACACGGCCGAGAACATCGACGTGAGAATGCCGAGACAGTGAACGACGGCGAAGCCGCGCACCGGACCCGAGCCGAACGCGAGCAGCGCCAGGCCCGCGATCAGTGTCGTGATGTTGGAGTCGAAGATGGTGTTCCAGGCGCGGTCATAGCCGGCGCTGATCGCCGCCTGCGGCGAGGCGCCGCTTCGCAACTCTTCCCGTACCCGCTCGTTGATCAGCACGTTGGAGTCGATGGCCATGCCCAGCGCGAGCGCCATGGCCGCCATGCCGGGCAAAGTCAGCGTCGCCTGCAGCATCGATAACACCGCCACCAGCAGCAACAGGTTGAACGCCAGCGCCACGCCGGAGAACATGCCGAACAGCATGTAATAGCCGGCCATGAACAGGCAGATCGCGGCAAAGCCCCACGCCACGCTGTGGAAGCCCTTGGTGATGTTTTCCTTGCCCAGGCTCGGGCCGATGGTCCGTTCCTCGATGATTTCCATCGGCGCGGCCAACGAACCGGCGCGCAGCAGGAGGGCAACGTCGTTGGCCTCGGTGGTGGTCATGCGGCCGGAGATCTGCACGCGGCCGCCGCCAATCTCACTGCGGATCACCGGCGCTGTGACCACTTCGCCCTTGCCCTTTTCGAACAGCAGGATGGCCATGCGCTTGCCGACGCTCTCGCGGGTCACGTCCTTGAAGATGCGCGAGCCTTTGGCATCCAGCGTCAGGTGCACGGCGGCCTCTTGCGTCTGGCTGTCGAAACCCGGCTGCGCGTCGGTGAGGTTGTCGCCCGTGAGCACCACCTGCTTCTTGACCACGACGCCCTGGCCGTTTCTCTCCAGGTAGCGCTCGGCACCGAAGGGCACCGGTCCGGAACCTGCCTCCGCAGCGCGCGCCTCAGAGCTTTCATCGACCATCCGCACTTCCAGGGTCGCCGTCCGGCCGAGGATGTCCTTGGCCTTGGCCGTGTCTTGCACGCCGGGCAACTGCACCACGATACGGTCCAGACCCTGCTGCTGAATCACCGGCTCGGCGACGCCCAGCTCGTTGATGCGGTTGTGCAGCGTGACCATGTTCTGCTTGAGCGCCTGGTCCTGTACGCGGCGCGCCGCTTCAGGCTTGATGGTCGCGGTCAGCTTGTATTCGGTGCCGTCCGCCGCATCGACCGATTGCAGGTCCGGAAACTGGTCGGCCAAGACGGCCTTCGTCGCTTCCAGCGTCTGCGCGTCGCGGAAGCGCACCTCGATGGACTGGCCGTTGCGGTTGATGCCGCCATGCCGAATGCTCTTCTCACGGAGAATGCTGCGCAGATCGCCCGCGAGAGCCTCCGCCTTCTTGGTCAGCGCCGCCTGCATGTCGACCTGCAGCATGAAGTGCACGCCGCCGCGCAGATCCAGGCCCAGGTACATCGGCGCGGCGTTAAGCGCCGTCAGCCACTTCGGCGATGCCGAAACCAGGTTCAACGCGACGACGAACGGAGGATCGTTCGGATCCGGCACCAGGGCCTTCTGGATCGCATCCTTGGCCTTGAGCTGCGCGTCGCCGTTGTCCAGCCGCACTTTGACCGATGTGCCTTCCAGCGCGACGGATTCCGGCTTGATCTGCGCCGCGGCCAACGCCTGCTCCACGCGGGTCTTCGTGGTGTCGTCCACCTTGACGGTAGCCTTGCCCGAAGACACCTGCACCGCCGGCACTTCGCCGAAGAAATTGGGCAGCGTGTAGATCGCGCCGATGAGCAGGGCGACCACGATGATCGCGTACTTCCAGACCGGATATCGGTTCATCTTTTGAAACCTGAAGGACACGTGGTGCGATGCACCCGTGTCGGGCCTTACTTGACCGTGCCCTTGGGCAGGACTTGCACGACAGCGCTGCGCTGCAGTTGGACTTCGACACCATTGGCGATTTCGACGCCCAGGTACACGTCGCCCAGCTTCGTGATCTTGCCGATCATGCCGCCGGCAGTCGCCACCTCGTCGCCCTTGGCCAGCGCCTCGACCATGGCGCGGGCTTCTTTCTGGCGCTTCATCTGCGGCCGGATCATCACGAAATACAGCACCACGAACATCAGCACCAACGGCAGCATGCTCATCAACGATGACTGCATGTCGCCGCCGGCGGCGGTCTGGGCATAGGCGGAAGAAATGAACACAGCGGCTCCAGGCAAAAAAGTGATGTGGTGGCGAAACGCCCGCGCACAAGCCGGCACCCTAATGTGCCGCAGTGCGGAGAGCGTTCGATTGTATGCGGCGGCACCCTGGGTAATAAGTTGTAACCCAACCCGTCGCGCCGCCCGGCAGGGCTTTCCTGCCCGTCAGGCAGCCTGGCGCCGCGCCTCGGGTTGGTCCCACTGCGCCATCAGTTGGTTCCACTGCGCGCGAGCTGCCGCCAAATTGCGCTCCTTCACGTGGCCGTACCCCTTGATCTGCTCGGGAATGCGGGCGATCTCCAGGGCCAGGCCGTAGTTGACGGCCGAAAGCGAAGCGAGCACCCGCTCGATGCTCTGGCGGTACTCCACGATCAGGGCGCGCTCGGTACGACGCTCCTCGGTCCGGCCGAAAACGTCAAGCGCCGTGCCGCGCAGGCCCTTGAGCTTGGCCAGCACGCGGAATGCGGTGTGCATCGCCGGGCCGAACTTCTTCTTCTGCAGCTCGCCCTTGTCGTTGCGCTTGGCGATCATCGGCGGCGCCAGGTGGTAGTTGACCTTGTAGTCGCCCTCGAACATGGCGGCGATCTTTTCCTGGAAACCGGTCTCGGTGTGCAGGCGGGCGACTTCGTACTCGTCCTTGTAGGCCATGAGCTTGAACAGGTAACGGGCCACGGTCTCCGTCAGCGCCGTCTTGCCCAGCGGGCCTTCCGCGGCATGCACCTTCTCGACGAACGCCTTGTAATCGGCGGCGTACTCGGCGTTCTGGTAGTCCGTGAGGAACTCGACGCGGCGCGTCACCATGCGCTCCAGGGTTTCGCGCTTCTTGAACTCGATCACCTGGGCTGGGGCCAGCAGCTTTTCCACCGACGCCCAGTCGTGCGCGGCGCGGCGGCCCCATTCGAAGGCGGCCTTGTTGTTGTCGATGGCCACGGCATTGAGCTCGATCGCGCGCATCAGCGATGCGTATTCCAGCGGGAGCCAGCCCTTTTGC
This sequence comes from Ramlibacter sp. WS9, assembly GCF_003797765.1. Classification (GTDB taxonomy): domain Bacteria; phylum Pseudomonadota; class Gammaproteobacteria; order Burkholderiales; family Burkholderiaceae_C; genus Ramlibacter. The sequence continues at coordinate 483,461 of NZ_RKMB01000002.1, forward strand.
CAGGCGTAGCCCAGCATCATTGGGTTGGTGTAGATGCTGTCGCCCATCAGCTTGGTGGCGGCCACGTCGGCGTTGAACGCCGAGACACCGGCCGGGCCGACCGCATGCACGATCTCCGCGGCGCAGGCGTCGGCGGGATTGGCCCAGTTGGCGTTCTTCACGAATGCGGCGGTGGGCGTGCTGTGCGAATTGAGCGCCACGTGCGTGCGGCCCTCGCGCATGCGCAGCACGGTTTCCTTGCCAGCCGTGACGATCGGGTCGCAGCCGATCACCAGGTCGGCTCCGGCCATGCTGACCTTGGTGGTGCGGATGTCCTCGGCGCGCTCGCCGATCAGCACGTGGCTCCAGGTGGCGCCGCCCTTTTGCGCCAGGCCCGCCGAATCCTGCGTGACGATGCCCTTGCCTTCGATGTGGCCGGCCATGCCGAGCAGCTGGCCAATGGTGATGACGCCGGTGCCGCCCACGCCCGCCACCACAATGCCGAAGGCGCCGTTGATCCTCGGCAGCTGCGGCTGCGGCAGTTCGCCCAGCGCGAAGGGTGAAGTCGTCTTGTCCTTGGCCTTCTTCTTCAGCTGCCCGCCTTCGACAGTGACGAAGCTCGGGCAGAAGCCCTTCAGGCAGCTGGTATCCTTGTTGCAGGTGTTCTGGTTGATGGTGCGCTTGCGGCCGAATTCGGTCTCCAGCGGCTCCACCGACAAGCAGTTGCTCTTGACGCTGCAGTCGCCGCAGCCTTCGCACACCAGGTCGTTGATGACGACGCGAACGGCCGGGTCGACCAGGGTGCCGCGCTTGCGGCGGCGGCGCTTTTCGGTGGCGCAGGTCTGGTCGTAGATGATCGCGGTGGTGCCTGGAATCTCGCGGAATTCGCGCTGCGTGCGGTCCAGTTCATCACGGTGGCGCACCTCGATGCCCGGGGGCAGCTTGGCCATCGTGTACTTCTCGGGTTCGTCAGTGACGACGATGAGCCGCGTGACGCCTTCAGCCACCAGGCTGTGCGCGATCTGGATCACTGAATGGCCCTCGGGCCGCTCGCCGACCTGCTGGCCGCCGGTCATGGCGACCGCGTCGTTATAGAGGACCTTGTAGGTGATGTTCACGCCCGAAGCGATCGACTGGCGGATCGCCAGCAGGCCGCTGTGGAAATACGTGCCGTCACCGAGGTTGGCGAACACGTGGTTCTCCTTGGTGAACGGCGCCTGGCCGACCCACGGCACGCCCTCGCCGCCCATCTGCGTGAAGCCGATGGTCGCGCGGTCCATCCAGGTCGCCATGAAGTGGCAACCGATGCCGGCCATGGCCCGCGAGCCTTCGGGCACGACGGTGGAGGTGTTGTGCGGGCAGCCCGAGCAGAACCACGGTGCGCGGTCGCCCTTGACTTCGAGCACCTGCATCGAGCGTTCCTTGGCTTCCAGGATCGCGAGTTGCGCGTCGATGCGCGCGCCCATATCGCCGTCCACGCCCAGCTTCTTCAGGCGTTGCGCGATGGCGCGGGCGATCAGCGCAGGGGATAGGTCCGCATTAGCGCGCAGCAGCGTGTTGCCGGTCGGGTTGGCCATGGACCACTCGCCGCCCGAGAAGTCTCCTTCGACTTCATTGAACTTGCCGACCACCACCGGGCGCACGTCAGGCCGCCAGTTGTAGAGCTCTTCCTTCAGCTGGTACTCGATGACCTGGCGCTTTTCCTCCACCACCAGGATCTCGCGCAGGCCCTGCGCGAACTCGCGCGTGATCTGCGCTTCCAGCGGCCACACCACGCCGACCTTGTGCAGGCGGATGCCCAGCTGGCGGCAGGTGTCGTCATCCAGCCCCAGGTCCAACAGCGCCTGGCGCGTGTCGTTGTAGGCCTTGCCGCTGGCGATGATGCCGAAGCGGTCGTTCGGGCCCTCGATGGCGTTGTAGTTCAGGCGGTTGACTCGGATGTATGCGAGCGCCGCGTACCACTTGTAGTCGAAGAGGCGCGCTTCCTGTTCCAGCGCCGTGTCGGGCCAGCGAATGTGCACGCCGCCGGGCGGCATCTCGAAATCGGTGGGAATGCGGATGTCGACGCGCTCGGGGTCGATCATGGCGGTGGATGCGGACTCGACGATCTCCTGGATCGTCTTCATGCCCGACCAGACGCCGGCATAGCGGCTCATCGCGAAGGCGTGGATGCCCAGGTCCAAAATCTCTTGCACGCTGGCCGGAAAGAACACCGGGAAGCCGCAGGCCTTGAAGATGTGGTCGCTCTGGTGCGCGGCGGTGGAGCTCTTGGCGACGTGGTCGTCGCCGGCCACCGCGATCACACCGCCCCAGGGCGTGGTGCCCGCCATGTTGGCGTGCTTGAAGACGTCGGCGCTGCGGTCCACGCCCGGCCCCTTGCCGTACCAGATGCCGAACACGCCGTCGAACTTGTGCGTTTCCTTGGGCGTGAAGCCCAATTGCTGCGTGCCCCATAGCGCGGTGGCGGCCAATTCTTCATTGACGCCCGGCTGGAAGACGATGTTCTGCGCCTTCAGGTACTTGTCGGCCTTCCACAGCGCCTGGTCATAGCCGCCCAGCGGCGAACCGCGGTAGCCGCTGATGAAGCCGGCGGTGTTCTTGCCCTGCTGCGCATCGCGCAGGCGTTGCAGCATGGGCAGCTTGACCAGCGCCTGCACGCCACTCATGAAAGCGCGTCCGTAGTCGAGCGAGTACTTGTCGTCGAGCGTGACGGTTTCCAGGGCCTTGCGGATGTGTTCGGGCAGCGGGGCGTTCATGGACGTCTTGTCTCCAGTGATTTCGTGGGAACGAGGCCTTGTGGGCCGGGTGCGGGAAGAATCGTTCCGCCGGATAGGCGGGCGCCTCTAGTGGACTGCAAAGTGTATGCCCGCGCCTCAGATATGTCTTTGCTTTCTATGCCGTGTTATTGGCTGATCAAGAAAGAATCTTGCTTAAAATCGGCAATCATGGAAACACTCGATAAGTTTGACGTCGCCATCCTCAATGAATTGCAGGCCGACGGGCGCCTTTCAAATGCCGAACTCGCGCAGCGGGTGGGCTTGTCCGCGGCGCCGTGCTGGCGCCGAGTTCGCGCGCTGGAAGAGGCGGGATTCATCAAGGGCTATCACGCCGAGATCGACCGCCACAAGATCGGCCTGGGCGTGCTGGCTTTCGTGCGGCTGGACGCCAACCGCAACACCGGCGAACTCACCCGCGAAATGGAAGAGGCGATCCGGAAAATCCCCGAGATCGTGTCGTGCCACTACATCAGCGGCGCCGGCACCTTCGAGCTGCAGGTGGTGTCACGCGACCTCGACACCTTCTCCCAATTCGCGCGCAAAGTGCTGATCAACCTGCCGAACGTCAAGGACCTGCACACCAGCTTTTCGCTGGGCGAGGTCAAGGCCAGCAGCAGCGTGCCACTCGCCCACCTGGGCGCAAAGTCATCCTGAGACCGCGATTTCAGTCCTGCTTGCAATGCACCGACAGCGGGGGCTGCGCATAGCGCAGCAATGCTTCGCGGCCGGTCACGCCCAAACCGAACTCGGCGCGCATGCGCGGATTGCTGTAGACGGTCTGCTGCGGCGTGGCGCCGCCGGCGTCGCGCAGCAGAACATCGTTGCCCCGCGGGCCTGCATCCACCACGGCCGTGTCGTCGGCGAAGCGCACCGTGAACTCGACGCCCTGGTCGCACCGGTAAAGCGGCAAACCTGCGGCACGCTGGGGCGCGGAGCCTGAGGCAGCGGGCGCAGCAGTGGGCGCGGGTGCTGGCACCGGCGCCGCGGCCGGGCTCGAAGCAGGAGCGGAGATCGGGGGCGGCGTGCCGCATCCGTACAAGCATGCGGCGGCGATGGCCGCAAAGGCGAGGTTCTTCATGGGCCGTGATTGTGGGGCGCGCGGGACGTTTTGTGGGCGAGAGCCGCTCGTCAGCGCGGCCACAACACCCACAACCTCAGCGGTTGCTTCAGGCGCCCGGCCACCTCGCCCGCCTCGAGGCCCCAGCCAGTGAAGTAGTCGGCGCGCACCGCGCCCGTGATGGCACTGCCGGTGTCTTGCGCCAGCACGAGCCGCTGCAAGCTGGTCACCGGCCCCGACGAGGCCAGCCAGACCGGCGTGCCGTACGGAATGCTTTCCTTGTCGACAGCGATCGAGCGTCCCGGCGTCAGCGGCACGCCCTGCGCACCGCGCGGCCCGAACGCCGCGTCGAGGTCCGGCAGCGGCTCCTCGCGGAAGAACACCACGCGCGGATTGGCCCACAGCATCTCGTTCACGCGCTGAGGATTCTGCGCCGCCCAGGCCTTGATGCCGGGCCAGGACGCGTCGCGCAGCGCACCTTGCTGCAGCAACCAGCTGCCGACACTTCGATAGGGCTGCTCGTTCGTGCCGGCAAACGCGACGCGTACCGTGCGCAGGCTGCCGTCCGGCTCCGTGATGCGCAGGCGCCCCGAGCCCTGGATCTGCAGCGACAGCGCGTCGAGCGGATCGGCGAGATAGGCGATCTCGCGCCCGCGCAGCGCCGCACGCGCCTCCGGCAGCGTGTCGATCTCCTGCCGCGAGTACCAGGGACGCCGGCTGGCCAAGTTGGCCGGCGGCCGGAAGAGCGGGACCGCATGCGTGGCGCTGGGCTGTCTGCTCGCCTCCAGCATCGGCTCGTAGTAGCCCGTGAGCAGGCCTTCGGAGGCGCCCTGCAATGGCTCGACGCGATAGGGCTGCAGCCGCCGCGTCATCCACGCGCGCTGTTCTTGCGGCGTGGCGATCGAAAGCCGCCGCACCTCGGGGCACAACGGCGCGAACGCCGGGCCGGGCCGCTCGCAGCTCTTCAGCCACGCGTTCCAGGCTTCGTGCAGCGCGTCGTCGGCGAAACCCGGCAGCTCCGCCCAGCGCACGGGCTGCCAGCGGCTCTTGCCGTGCACGAGGGCCGGGGGCAGGGGCGCGTTGTCTGCAGGGTCCGGCAATGCGGCACTTGGGACGGGACGCGCGGGCGGCGGCTCATCCATGGGAGGCAGTGGCACGCTGCCGCAGGCCGCGAGCATTCCTACAATGGCCGCAATCCCAAGGAAACGGTTCATGCTGCTGATTCTGCTTGAAGCGCTGCTCGCGCTGGTGCTGCTGGTCGCTATCGTCTGGTGGACGATGTTCGCCGGTCGCAAAAAGGGCGAGCTGGTGGCGCGCGACGAGACCGAAAAGAAAGAGCCTTGAGCCGATGCGCTAAAGGCTGCGCAACGTGTTCGCCAGTTCGACGGCGGACTTCACTTCCATCTTGTCGAACACGCGCGCCCGGTGCACCTCGACCGTGCGCACACTGATGTCGAGCTGGTCGGCGATGAGCTTGTTGGGCAGGCCTTCGACCACGAGCCGCATCACGTCACGTTCACGTTCCGTGAGTTCCGTGAGCCGCTTCTGCAGCAACGTCTTTTCGCGACGGGCCGTGAGCACCCCTTCCGATTTGCGCAGTGCCTGCTCGACCCGATCGACCAGGGCGTTGTCGGAAAACGGCTTCTCGCAGAAGTCGAAAGCGCCACGCTTGACCATGTCGACCGCGGTCGGCACGTCGGCATGGCCCGTCAGGAAGATCGTGGGGATCACTTCCACCAGCCCGCGCTCGGCCAGCTTGTCGAACAGCGCGAGGCCGCTCATGCCCGGCATGCGCACGTCCAGCAGCAGGCATGCGGGCTGCGCCGGCGTGTACCCGGCGGCGAGCATCGCCTCGAATTCTTCGCCGCCGCCGTAAGACTCGCTCAGCAGGTGGCGCGAGCGCAGCAACCATGCGAGCGCTTCGCGTACGCTGGAGTCGTCATCGACGATGAACACGGTGGCGTTCTGGGTGGGCTGCATCAGGGGCTGTCGTTGTTGTGCGGATCGACCGGCAAGGTGAACATGAAAATCGTACCTTGCGGACGGTTGGCTTCGAACCCGAGGAATCCCCCATGCTGTTCCACCACCGTGCGGCACATCGACAAGCCGAGGCCCATGCCTTCGGCCTTGGTGGTGAAGAACGGTGTGAAGAGCTGGCGCTGAATCTCGGGGGGGATGCCGGGCCCCACGTCGGCCACCGAGAACTCCAGCCACGCCTTGCCGGGCGTCGCCTCACCCACAGGCACAGCGCGCTTGACCTCGATCACCAGTGAAGGATCGCGCACCTGCACCTGGTCCATCGCCTGCATCGCATTGCGCGCCAGGTTCAGCAGCACCTGTTCGACCATGGTGCGGTCGCACAGCACCGCGGGCAGACCGCTCTTGAGCCGTGTCTCCACCCGCACGCCCAGCTTGCGCGCCTGCAGGCTCACCAGCGGCATGATCGCGTCCAGCAATTCCTGCGGCGTGACCGGCTCGCGCTCCTTGTCGCGGCGGCGCACGAAGTCATGCACGCTCTTGATCACCTTGCCGGCGCGCTCAGCCTGTTCCGCGATGCGGCGCATCGCCACTTCGATGTCGGGCAGGGCCAGCGCGGCCGCCGGTGCGCCGGCCTGGGGCTGCAGCAGGTTGATCGAGCCGGTGGCGTAGCTGGAGATCGCGGCCAGCGGCTGGTTCAGTTCGTGCGACAACAGCGACGCCATCTCGCCCACCGTCGCCAGCCGCGCGGTGGCCTGCAGGCGCTCCTGGCTGGCGCGCGACAGCTCCTCGACGCGCCGCTGCTCGCTCAAGTCCAGGAAGGCGCTCATCCAGCCCGTCTGCACGCCATAGTGATTGATCAGCGGCGCTTCGATGATCAGCACCGGAAAGCGCGAGCCGTCCTTGCGCATGAACACCGACTCGAAGCCCTCGCGCGGCGGTGCGTTGTGGCCGGAGAGGCGCACTTCCTGGCGCTTTTGATACTCGTCCGCGAGCTCAGGCGGCCAGTACGGCGCGAGCGTCGTGTGGCCCAGCAACTCGTCGGGCGAGAAGCCTACCATCGCGCAGAACGCCGGATTCACGTAGGTGATGCGGCCCTCCAGGTCGCGCGCCCGCAGTCCAGTCACCAGCGAGTCCTCCATGGCCTTGCGGAACGCCAGCGCGTCGGCCAGGTCCTGCTCGGCGCGCAGGCGGCGCCGAGTGTCCTTGCCGAGCAGCACCAGCACCGACACCAGCGCGATCGACATGGCGGTGACGAGCGCAGTGAGCACGTTGGGGAACAGGTCCGGCGCGCCGCGCCAGCTGTCCATGCGCAGCACCATGGTGTTGCCCGGGAGGTCCAGCAATTGCTGCGACGAAAACACCCGGTTGCCGCGGCGCGCCGTGCCGTGCAATGCGAGGCGCGTGCCGTCGGCTTCGGTGAACGACACTTCCTGGCTGCGCATCAGCTGCGGCCCGACCAGCCCGGCGAGGATTTCACTGAGCGAATAGGTTGCGACCACATAGCCGGTGAGCTGGCCCGCGCTGACCTGCGGCAGGCAAAGCTCCATCACCTCCAGGCCGAGCCCGTCGAGCTGCGGCAGAAAGTAGCTGCTCGAATAGGCCGGTCCGCTGACGCGGCGCCCATTGGCGCAGGCCAGCGCGACGTCCGCGTGCGCGTTGGCACGGCCCAGCCGCGCGAATGGCGGCGAGCGGTAGGGCGTCTCCATGAACGCCACAGTGCCCAGGGCCGAGTCTCGCCATTCCAGGCGTATCCATTCGCGATGCTCGTGCAGCAATTGGCTCGCGCGCGCACTCCAGACGGCCGGCGAGGGCTGCCCCGCTTGGAGCGCCTGCAGGCTTTGCACGTTGCGGGTGAGCGCGCCGCGGATGTCGCCGAGCGCATCGGCGGTGTCGCGCTCCAGCTTGGTCTGCACCTGGCTCGCCTCATAGCGGCCGGCCAGCCAGACGAGCGTCACCAGCAGCGACGCCACCAGCGCAATCAACAGCACCCAAAGCGACCAGCGCACGTAGCCCGACGGGCGGCGCCGGCCCGTCGCCATCACGGGCACCGGCGGCGCCACAGCGCTCACGAGGAAACCTCCGCGCTAAGCGCTTCGGCCCAGCGGCTCATAGGACTCTGTGCTCCAGCGCCGGCAGTTGCGCGCGCACCTGCGCCTGGCGTGCGGGGTCGAGTTCGGCGATGACCACGCCCGCGCCTTCGTCCTGCTGCGCCAGCACCAAGCCCCAGGGGTCGACCACCATGCTGTGGCCCCAGGTGCGGCGGCCGTTCTCGTGCGTGCCGCCTTGCGCGGGGGCCACCACGTAAGCCAGGTTCTCCACCGCACGGGCCCGCAGCAGCAATTCCCAATGCGCCTGGCCCGTGACGTAGGTGAACGCGCTGGGCACCAGCAGCACGTCGGCGGCGAGTGCGCGGTACAACTCGGGGAACCGGAGGTCGTAGCACACCGACATGCCGATGCGCCAGCGGTGGCCGCTTCGGCTCTGCACGTCGAAGGCAACGGTGTCGCCGCCGCATTCGATCACACGCGATTCGTCGTACCGTTCGCGGCCGTTGTCGAACTTGAAAAGATGGATCTTGTCGTAGCGCGCGGCGCGCTCTCCGGAGGGCGAGAACACCATGCTGGTGTTGCGTACATGCGCGTCGTCGCCGGCGGCCAGCGGCAGCGTGCCGCCGACGATCCACATGCCCAGCTCCTTCGCCGTGCCGGCCAGGAAGCTTTGCACCGCACCTTGGCCGACGCTCTCGCGCGCCGCCAGCTTGTCGGTGTCCTTGTGGCCCATCAGGCAGAAATATTCCGGCAGCGCCGCGAGCTCGGCGCCGGCGTTTGCCGCTTGCTCGAGCAGCACGCGAGCCTGCGCCAGGTTGCCCTGCACCGAGATACCCGACACCATCTGGATGGCAGCAACTCGCATGCTCAATTTGTCCTTCCTGCTTTGGCTTCCGAGGCCGCATCGACGCGATTCTCCGCCGCCGCGCTCGCATTGCGATCCACGCGCGTGATGCGCGGGTCGGCCCACGTGCCGTCGATGTGGAACTCCTGCGTGGCGGCCCTGATCAGTGGCTGGCGCAGGAACATCTGCGCCAGGAACGTGCCCAGGCCGATGGCGGGATTGATCACGGTCGCGACCAGTGAAGCCGTTCCCGCGTTGATCTCGGGCACCACCACCACCTTGATGTCCTGGGTTTCGCGCGCGATGTCCGCCTTTCCTTCCATCAGCACGGCTGCATTCACGCCCTTCATCTGCAGGTTGTTGGTGGCGGCAATGCCTTGCTGCACGGTGATGTCCCCGCGCAGGAAATCGAACGCGAAACCCTCGGTGAACACGTCGCGAAAATCCAGCGCCAGCCGGCGCGGCAGCGACTGCAGGCTGAGCACGCCCAGCAGCTTGGCCAGGCCCGGGTCGGCCTTGAGGAACTGGCCGCCTTCGACGTTGATGTAGAAATTGCCGTTCATCGTCGGGTAGTCCAGCGTGAGCGGCGAGCCCAGCCAGGAGACTTGGCCGTCCATGCGTCCCTTGCCGCGCCGCACGACGTCCTTCATGCCGAAGCGTGCGAGCAGCTGGCCGGAATCGGCGATGTCCAACTTGAAGTTCATGACCGTGCGGCGGCGTTCGGCTCGCTGGCCGGGACGCGAAGCCGCGGGCGCAGGCGCCGCTTGCGCGTTCACGCTGGCCCAGTTTCCTGTGGCATTGAACACCGCTTCGGGCATCGTGAGATTGAGCTTGTTCAACCGCCACTCGCGTGCGCCGCCTTCGCGCGCCACCGCGTTGGCGCCCCGGTTCACTGCGTCGATCTCCAGACGCCCCAGCTTCTTGCCGCGCAGCTCGAAATCCTCGACTACCACGTCCACTGCCGGCAGGATTTCAGGCTGTTCGTCCAGCAGCGACTCGACCTGCCTGGCGTCCGAGGCCGCAAGCGAGAGGCGCGCGAGCCGCGCATGCAGCCTGCCGCCGCCCAGCCCCGACGGCGACTGGCGGTATTCCACGTAGCCGTTCAGCTCGGTGGCCTCGGCATTGGCGCGCCAGACGCCGCCGTCGCGCGAGCCGCCCAACACGACGTTGTGCAAGGTTCGCCCTTCGGCCGTCAGTTCCTTGGCACGCACGGCCATCACTGTGGGCAGGTAGCTGCTCGCCGCGCCGCCCGCAGGTGCGCGCAACGCCGCGGCGTCACCGCCGGATGCGCGGGCCAGCACGGCTTCCCAGGCGTCGACGTTCAGTGCGGCGAGGTTGATGTTGGCGATCACGCCCTGTTCCGGCAGGCTGGGCGCTTCACCGGGTGCGAGGCCGACGCCGATCGCGCCGCGGATCGCGCGCGGCTCGGGGCCCGAGATATCGCGGATGTAGACCGCCGTGGCGACGCGGCCCAGCTCGAACGTCAGTTGGTCCTGCTGTTTCGCCGCCGCGTCGCGCACCAGCGCCGATTCGTAGCGGATGGGCAGCGCCGTGTCTGCCGCCTTCGCCATCGGGGGCGGCAGTGCCAGCCCCATGCCTTGCAGGCTGGTCGCGACTGCGACCTCGGGCATGCCTTGACGCATGGTGAGCGTCACGGTGTAGGGCGCACTGCCACTCGCGTCCCTCGCGAGGCGCGACACAAAGCCCAGCTCCTTGGCCTGGCGCAGCCCTTCCGCGGTGGCCGTACCCTGCGCCCGCATCAAGACGGTCACATCGGTGTTGGCAGGCAGCGGCGCGGTCGGCAACCCGCGCGTGCCGCCTTCGAGCCGCACATCGCCGCCGAGCGCGCGCGCCTGCGCACCGACGAGGGCAAACCCGTGTTCTGTGAAAGTAACCGCCCCACGCGAGCGCGCCAGCAGGGGGGTGTCCGGCGTGATCTGGATGTCGTTGGCCGCGAGCGTGACCGTGCCTAGGACCTTCGACTTGTCGATGGTGGCGATCGGCAGTTCCAGCAGCAAGCGCAAGTCGGCATTGCCCGTGGCGCTTGCTTTGGAGAGCGCCTGTGATGTCATCGCCGCGAGCGGCGATGCGTTCACGAACCCCAACGACTGTGCGAGCGGGCCGCGCACGTCGCCCGTGACGCCGACGACGGTGGAGCGAAAGTCCGGAATCTGCGCCTGGGCCTTCACCTGCAAGCCCGGCGCACCCATGAAACGCCCCACGGCATTCCTGATTTCCATGCCGTTGCCCACGAACAGCAGCTGGCCGGACAACTGGGTGAGCGCCGGCCACGTGGCCGTGCCCTTGCCCACGGTGCGCGGCACATACGCGTAGGTGACGTTCTGCACTTCGGCCGTGATGCGGAACTCGCCCTGCTTCGGGTCCTTGAACGGGAAATCCTGCAGGTTGCCCTTGACGCGGAATTTCGCGCCGGTGGCCGCGCCTTGCACGACCGATTCGCGCACGTAGTCGCGCGCGTTTTTGGAAACGCCCAGGGGCAGGTACCGCCACACCCGGGCTCCATTGGCTCGCGAGAGGCTGGCCTGGAGGTCCAGCACACCGGGGAAACGCGCACGCCCCTTCTCACCGGTTTTCCACGTCGCCTGGCCTTCGCCTTGCGCGTCGGCGTTGCTGAACTTGAGATTGCTCACCGAAGTGCTGATGGCCGGGCCGTCGATCTGCCATTGCACGTCGGCGGCAAGGTCGTCCACCGGCACAACCGGCTCCTCGAAAACACCGGGAACATCGACCGCGCCTTTTTGCACGGCCAGCTTGCCCTTGCCGCCTGCCTGCGTGAGGTCGAAGTCGATGGATGCGCCGCGGATGCCGGGCGAGCCCGCGCGGGCGGGTGCGCTGGCTGCGGCTTCGGCCGGTCGCGCGGCAACCTCCAGCCGCACGGCGCGCCCCTTGGCCTGGTAAGACTGCAGCCCGTCGAGCGGGCCTTGCCATTTGGCCTGCAAGGTTTCCACCAGGCCCTTGGGCGCGTAGGCGGCCAAGGCCGAATGCGTTGCCGCGCCCAGCGGCAGCCTCGTCGCCACCTGGCTCAGGGCGAACAGGTCGAGCTTGTCGGCGCGAATCTCGCCGCGCGCGGGGCGCTGGCCGCCGGCCGGAGACCAGGTGACGAAGACGTTGCCGCCGGGCCAGCGCTGGCCTTCGCGCGTCTCGAACTGCAGGTGCTGGGTCTGGAACTCGAAGCCGTCGCCCTCCAGCCGCTTGCCGCCCAGGCGGCCCGACACCGTGCGCAGGGCCAGGGGCGCCAACGCCTTTCCGAGCGTCGTGCTCACATCGGCCAGCACGATGTCGGCCGCGCCGCCGACCAGCTGGCCGCGCGCCACGTCGGCCCAGGCGCGCACGGCACCGCGGCCCTCGGCAATCTCGACGCCGACGCTGGCGTGGCGACGCAGCTGGGAGACATCGACACGCGAGAAGTCCGCGTGCAGCTGGCCGTCCCAGTCCTGCCAGCGGCCGTGCCGGGTCGAGAGCAGCGGCTGCCGGAACAGGCCGCGCACACTGAAGCGGTCGCCCCATTCGGCCGGCGGCGTGGCGTCGAGCCGCAGGGCATGGCGGCGTGCGCCGTTGCGCATCACAAAGTCCACTTCGGCCAGGGCCAGCGGCGGGGCGCCGCGCATCTCGTCGGTCCAGCGCACGGTGCCCTGGCGAATCACGAACTCGGTCTGCTGGAAGAACCAGTCGGCGGCGCGGCCGTCGTTGTCGCTGCTGCGCGAAAAGTCGAGGCCGGCGACGAAGATCTTGCCGTCGGCCGCCCGGCGCACGTCCAGCTCGGGGCGGTCGATGTAGAGCTGCTCGAAGCCCAGGTTCCAGAGCGAACGCGGCGACAGCGCCGCCAGCACCCGCGGCAGGCGCAGTGCGGGCCGGCCCTGCGGGTCGAGCAGCACCACGTCGATCAGCTCGAACGATGGGATGAGGCCTTCGCTGCGCGCCGTGATGCTGCCGATGCGAACCGGTACCCCCAGGACCCGCCCGGCCTCCACTTCCAGGTCAGGGCGAAGCTCTCCGATTCGGGGCACAATCCAGCCATGCAGCGCCCCCCAGGCCAGCGCCAGCACCAGCCAGCCTGTCATGAGAAGCCACAACAACCCTTTCGCGATCGTGGCGTATGCCTTCAGTGGACGTGACGGAAAAGGCGGGCTGGCGTTCATGAAAACTTCGATGGTTCAAGAATTATGACCCTCGCCGGTCGATTGGGTTCGCAAGGCGGCGACGCCGTGTCGTCGCAATGCGGCGCATCGCCGAATGCCGGCGACAAGGCGGCGCCCGATGCGGTGCCGCTATCGGCCCATTCGCGGTTCGCACAGCGGCTGCGCCGGCGATACGCTGGCGAATTGCCGCTGCTGGCCACCGGCCACCCCACTCGCGACCTGATCGCTGGGACGTATGCGGCCCTGCGCGCGCGCGGCGACGATCCCGCCACCGCGTTGCGCATCGTGCGCCAACTGGTGATGGAGCGGCTGATGGTGCTGGACTGCGACCAGCAGGCGCCGCTGCCGGTCATCACCACCGCGGTGACCGAGCTCGCCGAATTCGCCCTGGACATCGCCTGCGAGGAAGCCCAGCGCGGTCTCGACGCCCAGTACGGCCCACCGCTGGGGCCCCTGGGCGAACGCTCGCAGCTGTGGGTGGTGGGCATGGGCAAGCTCGGTGCGCGCGAACTCAACGTGTCTTCCGACATCGACCTGGTCTACGTGTACGACCACGACGGCGAGACCGCCGGCGTCGAAGGCGGGCGTGGGCGCATCAGCAACCACGAGTACTTCGCCAAGGCCGTCAAAACCATCTACGGGCTCATCGGCGACACCACCGAGCATGGCTTCGTTTTCCGTGTCGACCTGGCGCTTCGGCCCAATGGCAACTCCGGCCCGTCCGCGGTTTCGATCGGCGCGCTGGAGGAATACTTCCAGGTGCAGGGCCGCGAATGGGAGCGCTTCGCCTGGCTCAAGAGCCGGGTGGTCGCCCCGCGCGCCTGCATCGAAAGCGGGTCGGCGCAGGGGCTGCGCTCCGCGGTGCTGCCGTTCGTGTTCCGCCGCTACCTGGACTACAGCGTGTTCGATTCGCTGCGCGTGCTGCACAAGCAGATCCGTGAACATGCGGCCAAGCGCAGCGCCGGGCGACCAGAGCGCGCCAACGACGTCAAGCTGTCGCGCGGCGGCATCCGCGAGATCGAATTCACCGTGCAGCTGCTGCAGGTGGTCCGCGGCGGCCACTATCCCGAGCTGCGCACCCGCCCCACCTTGCAGGCGCTGCAGCGCGTCGCCGCCGCGGGCCTCATGCCGCAAGCCACGGCCGACGCTCTGGCGCGCGCCTACGAATTCCTGAGGCGGGTCGAACACCGCATCCAGTACCTGGACGACCAGCAGACCCACGTGCTGATGGGATGTGACGACGATCTGGGCTGGATCGCCCGGACCATGGGCTTCGCCGACTGTTGCCCGTTCCTGCACGAGCTGGACAGCCACCGCGAACTGGTCGCGCAGGAGTTCGACACGCTGCTCGGCGGTGCCGGTGAATGCAAGGGATGCGGTGGCCCGAAGGGCTCGAAGATGCCGCCGCCCGACCTGGACACGGTGCTCGAACAACTGCCGGCGGTGCTGCGCGAGCGCATCGGCGCCTGGTCGCGTCACCCGCGGGTGCAGGCATTGCGCGAGGATGCACGCGCGCGGCTGTCGCGGCTGGTCGCGCGCACCGGCCAGTGGCTGGAGCAAGGCCGCGTCACGGAAGAAGCCGCCCTGCGGATGGCCGACTGGATCGAGCCGCTGCTGCGGCGAGAAAGTTACCTTGCGTTGCTGTTGGAGCGCCCCGGCGTGCATGAGCGGCTGCTGCGCCTGCTGGGCGCGGCCCGCTGGCCGGCACGCTACCTGCTGCAGCACCCCGGCGTTATCGACGAGCTGGCGAGCGACCAGCTCGTCACCGAGCGCTTCACCGCGACCGATTTCGAGAATGAACTCGAGCAGCGCCGACGCTCGCTGCAAATCACCGGCGAGGACGACGACGAAGCCTTGCTGAACCTGTTGCGGCGCGCGCATCACGCGGAGATGTTCCGTACGCTCGCACGCGATGTGGAGGGCCTGCTCACGGTCGAACAGGTCGCCGACGACCTGAGCGCATTGGCCGATGCGGTGCTGCGCGTGACGGCGCGCTGGTGCTGGAAACGCCTGAAGAACCGCCACCGGGAGACGCCGCAGTTCGCGATCATCGGTTACGGCAAGCTGGGCGGCAAGGAGCTGGGCTACGGCAGCGATCTCGACATCGTGTTCGTCTACGAGGACGAGCACGAGGCGGCCCCGGAAGCCTATGCCGCTTTCGTGCGCAAACTGATCAACTGGCTGGGAACCAAGACGGCCGAGGGCGACCTCTTCGAGATCGACACCGCGCTGCGGCCCAACGGCAACTCGGGCCTCCTCATCACCACGTTCGAGGCTTACGACAATTACCAGCAGCGCCGAGGCAGCAACACGGCATGGACCTGGGAACACCAGGCCATGACGCGCGCCCGCTGCGTGGTGGGGGACGAACCATTGCGTGTGCGCTTCGACGCGGTTCGGCAGGCGGTCGTGACGGCGCCGCGCGACGCGGTGGCCTTGCGGGCGGAGATCATCTCGATGCGTGAGAAGGTGCGCTCAGCGCACCCCATTCGTCGCGGCTTTTTCGACGTCAAGCACAGCGACGGCGGCATGGTCGATGCCGAGTTCGTGGTGCAGTTCCTGGTCCTCTCCCAGGCTGCGGCGCATCCCGAGCTCGTCCCCAACGTCGGGAACATCGCGCTCTTGCAGCGCGCCGAAGCCTGCGGGCTGCTGCCGGCCGGGGTCGGCCAGGACGCTGCCAAAGCCTATCGCGAACTGCGGCGCGTCCAGCACAAGGCGCGCTTGAATGAAGAGCCGACCCAAGTCCCGGCCGGGGCGCTGGAAACAGAACGCCAAGCGGTGCTCGCGCTTTGGGCCGCTGTGTTCAGCTGAGTCTGTCAGCAAAACTGTCAGTACGCCGCGTTTCAGACGGTAACCGGATGGGAACAGGCCGTACCAAGCAATGGTAGGCTCATAGGTTGCACACGCTCAGCCACGGCCGCAAAAAGGCCGACGCCAGGCGATATGCGAGCCCCGACCCAGGGAAGGAACCATGAAGAAACGATCGATCGCCGCGGCACTCGCGGCGTTGTGCCTGGCTGGTTGCTCTAGCCTTCGTCCGCCGGACGCCGTGCAAGCGGCGGCCCCGCCGCAGTGGTACGCCCCGTTGCCCCACAACGGCACGCTGACCGACCTCACGGCCTGGTGGCAGCAGTTCAACGACCCGCTGCTGGTCGAGCTGATCGAGTCCGCGCAGACGGCGAATCCCACAGTCGCTTCAGCCGCCTCCCGCATTCGCCAAGCGCGCGCTACCCGCGTGGCTGCGGGCGCGGCATTGCTCCCGACGTTGGACGCGACGGCGTCCGCCCAGCGCGGCAACAACCAGCCGCCCGCGCCGCTGGCGACCATCGTCCAGGGTGGCCTGCAGACCGCGTGGGAGATCGACCTGTTCGGCGGCAACCGCGCAACGGCCGACGCCGCGCAGGCCCGGCTGGACAGCGCGCAGGCCGGCTGGCATGAAGCCCGCGTCTCCGTGGCCGCCGAAACCGCGAACAGCTATGTCGCGTTGCGCACTTGCGAGCAGCAACTGGTGGTGGCGGGCAACGACGCCAAGTCGCGCGCCGAAACCGCGAGGCTGGCCGACCTGAGCGCGCGCGCCGGTTTCACCGCGCCGGCCACGGCCGCCCTTGCGCGAGCCAGCGCTTCCGAGGCATCGGCTCGCACGACGCAACAGCGTGCGCTGTGCGACATCGAAGTGAAGTCGCTGGTGGCGCTCACCGCGATGGCCGAGCCGGTGCTGCGGCAAAAGCTGGCCGGTGCCTGGACGGAGCCGTCGCGCGCGGGTGCACTGGCCGTCGCGTCGGTGCCGGCACAGGTGCTCGCGCAGCGGCCCGACGTGTACCAGGCCGAACGCGAAGTCGTGGCCGCCAGCGCCGAAGTCGGCAACGCCCGCGCCCAACGCTTCCCGCGGCTCTCCCTGTCGGGCTCGATCGCGGCGGGCAGTGTGCGCACCGGCGGCGTGACCACCGACCTGCAGACCTGGTCGATCGGCCCGCTGGCCCTGAGCTTGCCCCTGTTCGACGGCGGGCGCCGGGCTGCCAACGTGGATGCCGCGCAGGCACGCTACGAAGAAGCCGCGCTGCTGTACGCAGCGCGCGTGCGGCAGGCCGTGCGCGAAGTGGAGGAGGCGCTGGTCAACCTGGAAAGCGCGCGCTCGCGCACCGAGGACGCGCGCAATGCCACGGAAGGCTATCGCGCATCGTTTGCGGCCACAGAGGCCCGTTACCGCAGCGGCCTGGCGAGCCTGGTGGAGCTGGAAGACTCGCGCCGCACGGCGCTGGCCGCCGAGACCGCCTGGGTCGCACTGCAGCGCGAGCGTGTCGCGGCCTGGATCGCCCTGTACCGCGCCGCCGGCGGCGGCTGGGCTCGCCCAGACTCCGCAGCGGCCGTCGCGCCTGCCGTGCCCCGCTCCTGATCCCACAAGAACGACAAGCCCTATGAACAAGATCGAATTGAAGCCCCAGGCCCTGGCGGCCATCGCCCTTGCCGTGCTCGTTGCCGGTGGCGTCCTGCTTTCCGTGTCCGGCAAGAGCCACGCCGAAGACAAGAAGGACGCGCCGACCGTCAAGCCGGCGCTCACCGTCACCGCCGTGCAGCCGCAGCGCGTCACCCTGCCGGTGAAGCTGTCCGCGAACGGCAACATCGTCGCCTGGCAGGAAGCCATCGTCGGCGCCGAAGCGCCGGGCCTGCGCATCGCGGAGGTCAACGTGAATGTCGGCGACCGAGTGGCCAAGGGCCAGGTGCTGGCACGCTTCGCTGAAGGCACGCCGCAGGCCGAACTGGCGCAGTTCCGCGCCAATCTCGTCGAGGCCGAAGCCGCAGCTGCGGATGCCGCCGCCAACGCACAGCGCGCGCGCAGCCTGGAGACCACCGGCGCCCTGAGCGCTTCGCAGATCAACCAGTACCTCACCGCCGAGAAAACGGCGCAGGCGAAAGTCGGCGCGGCGCGGGCCATGCTGCAGGCGCAGCAGGTTCGCGTGAACCAGGGCGACGTGCGGGCACCGGACGCGGGCATCATCTCCGCGCGCAACGCCACCGTCGGAGCGGTGGTGGGCAACGGCACCGAGCTGTTCCGGCTGATCCGCCAGGGCCGGCTCGAATGGCGCGCCGAAGTCACGTCGCAAGAGCTGGGCCGCATCACGACCGGCACCACGGCGCTGGTAACGGCGGCGAGTGGCGCGCGCCTGTCGGGCCGGGTGCGCACCATCGGCCCCACGGTCGATCCGCAAACCCGCGCAGCCCTGGTCTACGTCGACGTCACGCCGCTGCCCGGCATGCCCGCCAGCGCGCGCGCCGGCATGTTCGCGCGCGGCGAGTTCGACCTGGGCTCGACCCCCGCGCTCACCGTGCCGCAAGCTGCGGTGGTGGTGCGCGACGGCTTCAGCTATGTGTACCGGCTGAACACGGACAACCGGGTCAGCCAGGTGAAGGTCCAGACCGGGCGCCTGGCGGGCGACCAGCTGGAAGTCGTGGGCGGCTTGGCCCCCGATGCACGGGTGGTGGCGGCCGGCGCGGGCTTCCTCAACGACGGCGACATGGTTCGCGTGGTCGGCACGCAAGCGCTGGGTGCGGGCCGTGCCGCCAGCGCCCCCGCTTCCGCCGCGTCGCGCTGAACGGAGCGTCACCCATGATGAACGTCTCCTCCTGGTCGATCAAGAACCCGATTCCGGCCGTGATGCTGTTCGTGCTGCTGACCTTCGGCGGCATCCTGTCCTTCAACGCGATGAAGGTGCAGAACTTTCCCGACATCGACCTGCCGACGGTGAGTGTCACCGCCTCGCTGCCCGGCGCGGCGCCGGCGCAGATGGAAACCGACGTTGCACGCAAGATCGAAAATGCGATCGCAACGCTGCAAGGCCTGAAGCACATCTACACGAAGGTGCAGGACGGCGTCGTGACCATCACCGCCGAGTTCCGGCTGGAGAAGCCGGTGCAGGAAGCGGTGGACGACGTTCGCTCCGCCGTATCGCGTGTTCGCGGCGACCTGCCGGGCGATGTGCGTGACCCGGTGGTGACCAAGATGGACCTGGCCAGCCAGCCGGTGCTGGCTTTCACCGTCTACTCCAAGCGGATGGACGACGAGGCGCTGTCCTGGTTCGTCGACAACGACATCTCGCGCAAATTGCTCGCCGTGCGCGGCGTGGGCGCTGTCAATCGCGTCGGAGGCGTCACGCGCGAGATCCGTGTGGCCCTGGACCCGGCACGCCTGCAGGCCTTGGGCGGCACGGCGGCGGAAATCTCGCGCCAGCTGCGCCAGGTGCAAACCGAAAGTGCCGGTGGCCGCACCGACGTGGGCGGCAGCGAGCAGACGGTGCGCACCTTGGCCACCGTCCAGACCGCGCGCGAGATCGGCGAGCTGGAGCTGTCGCTGGCCGGCTCGGGCAGCGGCCCCGGCCGCAGCATCAGGCTCAAGGACGTGGCGACCATCTCCGACACCACCGCCGAGCCGCGCTCCGCGGCCCTGCTCAATGGCAAGCCGGTGGTCGGCTTCGAAGTGGCGCGCAGCCGAGGCGAGAGCGAAGTGACCGTGGGCGCCGCCGTGCACAAGGCGCTCGCGGAGCTGAAGCAACAGCATCCGGACCTGGAACTCGTCCAGGCCTTCGACTTCGTCACGCCCGTGGAAGAAGAATACCAGGGCTCGCTGCACCTGCTGCTCGAAGGCGCCGCGCTCGCGGTGCTGGTCGTGTGGCTGTTCCTGCGCGACTGGCGCGCCACCTTCGTGTCGGCCATCGCCCTGCCGATGTCGGTGATCCCCGCCTTCATCGGCATGCACCTGCTCGGCTTCACGGTCAACGTGGTGACGCTGCTGGCACTGTCGCTGGTGGTGGGCATCCTCGTCGACGACGCCATCGTGGAAGTGGAAAACATCGTGCGCCACCTGCGCATGGGCAAGACGCCGTATCAGGCCGCGATGGAGGCGGCCGACGAGATCGGCCTGGCGGTGATCGCGACCACCTTCACGCTGATCGCGGTGTTCCTGCCGACGGCTTTCATGAGCGGTGTCGCCGGCAAGTTCTTCAAGCAGTTCGGCTGGACCGCTTCACTCGCCGTGTTCGCCTCGCTGGTCGTGGCCCGGGTGCTGACGCCGATGATGGCGGCCTACATGCTCAAGCCGATCGCGACCGGCGAGGCCAAGGATGCGCGCTGGATGCAGATCTACATGAAGTGCGTGAACTGGAGCATGCGCCACCGTCTCGCCACGTTCATCCTGTCGGCGCTGTTCTTCTTCGGCTCGGTGGCGTTGATCCCGCTGCTGCCCACCGGTTTCATCCCGCCGGATGACAACTCGCAGACCCAGGTATTCCTGGAGCTGGCACCGGGCTCGACCCTGGAGCAGACCAAGGCCAGTGCGGAACAGGCGCGCCTGATGATCTCCAAGGTGGAGCACGTGAAGAGCGTCTACACCACCATCGGCGGCGGCAGCGTCGGCGTCGATCCGTTCGCCCCGGGCGGCGCGGCCGAAGCACGCAAGGCGTCGCTCACGGTCCTGCTGACCGACCGCGGCGACCGGCCGCGCAAGCAAGGCATCGAGAACAAGATCCGCGCGGCCCTCGAGCCACTGCCCGGTGTGCGCAGCAAGGTGGGGCTGGGCGGCTCGGGCGAGAAGTACATCCTGGTGCTGACGGGCGAAGACCCGCTGGCCCTGGGCGCGGCCGCGCTGGCGGTGGAGAAGGACCTGCGCACGATCCCCGGCCTGGGCAGCGTCGCGTCCACCGCCAGCCTGATCCGGCCGGAGATCGCGGTGCGGCCGGACTTCGCCAAAGCCGCCGACCTCGGCGTGACCAGCAGCGCGATCGGCGAAACACTGCGTATCGCCACGGCGGGCGATTACGACATCGCGCTGCCCAAGCTCAACCTGTCGCAGCGGCAAGTTCCCATCGTGGTCAAGCTCGAGGAGAGCGCCCGCAAGGACCTGAGCCTGCTGGAACGCCTGGCCGTGCCCGGCGCGCGCGGCCCCGTGATGCTGGGCCAGGTCGCGACACTGGAGATGGTCGGCGGGCCGGCCGTGATCGACCGTTACGACCGCTCGCGCAACGTCAACTTCGAGATCGAGCTGTCCGGGCTGCCGCTGGGCGACGTGGCCGCCGCGGTCCAGGAGCTGCCGTCGGTGAAGAACCTGCCGGCCGGCGTGAAGGTGATCGAGGTCGGCGACGCCGAAGTGATGGGCGAATTGTTCGCGAGCTTCGGGCTGGCCATGCTCACCGGCGTGCTGTGCATCTACATCGTGCTGGTGCTGTTGTTCAAGGACTTCCTGCACCCGGTCACCATCCTGTGCGCCTTGCCGCTGGCATTGGGCGGTGCATTCGTCGGCCTGCTGATCGCGCAGAAGAGCTTTTCCATGCCGTCGCTGATCGGCCTGATCATGCTGATGGGCATTGCGACGAAAAACTCGATCCTGCTGGTGGAATACGCGATCGTCGCGCGACGCGACCACGGCCTGTCGCGCTTCGACGCCTTGCTCGACGCCTGCCACAAGCGCGCGCGTCCGATCATCATGACCACCATCGCGATGGGCGCGGGCATGCTGCCGATCGCCATCGGCTTCGGCATCGCCGACCCGAGTTTCCGCTCACCGATGTCGATCGCGGTGATCGGCGGGCTGATCACCTCCACGGTGCTGAGCCTGCTGGTGGTGCCGGTCGTCTTCACCTACCTGGACGACCTGGAGCATTTCATCAAGCGGTTGGCGGGCAAGCTGCGGCGCAAGCCCCATGTGCCGCCGGACACCGAGGTGCCAGCGAAACCTGCGTGAGTCAGCTTTTCTCGCGGATACGGCGCACGAGCGCCGTGGTCGAGTAGCCGTCCACGAAAGGGATGGCCAATGCTTTGCCGCCATAGCCTTCCACCACGGCGGTTTCGGCCAGCTTGCTCATGTCGTAGTCGCCGCCCTTGACCAGGATGGCCGGCTTGAGCTGCATGATGAGCTGCAGCGGCGTGTCTTCATCGAACCAGGTGACGAGGCTCACGGACTCCAGCGCGGCCATGACCAGCGCGCGGTCGCGCTCGTTGTTGAGAGGACGGTCCGGGCCTTTGCCCAGGCGCTTGGCCGAGCTATCGGAGTTGAGCGCCACCACAAGGCTGGCACCGAGCTCGCGCGCCTGCGCGAGGTAGGTGACGTGGCCGCGGTGTAGTACGTCGAAGACGCCGTTGGTGAAGACCACGGGCTGCGGCAGCGCGGCCACGCGCGACGCGGCGTCGGTGCGGGCGACGATCTTGTCGATGAATGAAGAGGATGGCACGCCGCTATGGATTGCGGGGGATACGAAGGATCCCTCCGGGATCGGCCCGCAATGACATGCTTGCGATCAGGCAGTGCTCGGCGTGGGACCGACGCCGTTGCTGGCGATCAGCAGCGCGGCTACTTCCTTGCGGTAGCGATTGAGCTCCTGCACGCTCTTGAAGCTGCGGTCCATCAGCAGGCTCATGTTGTGCAGGATGCGCTCGACGACTTTGCTCTCCCAGACCGCGTCGAAGTTGATCTGCGTGTCCAGCCAGTGCTCCAGCCATTCCGGGTTGGGCAAGCGGCTCTGGATCGTGTCGCGCGGGAACAGCGCCTTGTTGACGTGCAGGTTGGTGGGGTGCAGCGCCTGCGCCGTGCGGCGGGCGCTGGCCATCAGGACACCGACCTTGGAGAAAGCAGCCTTGGCCTCGTTGCCGAAGTTGTTGATGGCCCGCTTCATGTAGCGCAAGTAGGCGCCGCCGTGGCGGGCTTCGTCCTGCGACAGCGTGGTGTAGATGTGCTTGATGACCGGCTCGGTGTGCCACTCGCTCGCGCGGCGGTACCAGTGGTTCAGGCGGATCTCGCCGCAGAAATGCAGCATGAGCGTCTCGAGCGCTGGGGCCGGCTCGAATTCGAAACGCACCTCGTGCAGTTCCTTCTCGGTCGGTGCCAGCTCCGGGCGGAACCGCTTGAGATATTCCATCAGCACCAGCGAGTGCTTCTGCTCTTCGAAGAACCAGATCGACATGAAGGCTGAAAAGTCGCTGTCGTCCTTGTTATCCCGCAGGAACATCTCGGTGGCGGGCAGGGCCGACCACTCGGTGATTGCGTTCATCTTGATGGTCTGGGCCTGCTCGTCGGAGAGCTTGCTGGCGTCGAACGTGTCCCAGGGAATGTCCTTGTCCATGTCCCAGCGGACGGATTCGAGTTGTTTGAACAGTTCGGGGTAGAGCATGATTGCTTTCGGAATGCCCACATTTTAAGCGGCCACGTGAAAACAGCTTGACAATTGGACACTACCGTCCGAAAGGTGGCTCTTCTTGAACACTTTCCGCTTCTTTTTAGCCGCCGCTGCGGCGGCGTTGACGTTCGCGGCGCCGGCGCGTGCGGCCGATGCCAGCTGCCCCGCCACGCTGAACCATCAATTTCCGCGCTTGCAAGACGAGAAGCCCCAGACACTTTGCCAATACAAGGGCAAGGTACTGCTGGTGGTCAACACGGCGAGCTTCTGCGGCTTCACCCCCCAGTACAAGGGCCTGGAAGCCCTGTACGCGAAGTACAAGGACCGGGGACTGGTGGTGCTCGGCTTCCCGTCCAACGACTTTGCTCAGGAAAAGGGAAGCAACAGGGAGATCGCGGACTTCTGCGAGAACACCTACGGCGTGAAATTCCCGATGTTCGGCGCCTCGCACGTGCGCGGCGCGGACGCCAACCCGCTGTTCAGGCAGCTTGCCCAGGCCACGGGGAACCAGCCCCTCTGGAATTTCCACAAATACCTGGTGGGCCGCGACGGAAAGCCTGTGGCCAGCTACGGCACCCGCACCGTGCCCGATGACGCGGTCCTGGTCGGCGAGATCGAAAAACAATTGGCCGCGAAGTGAACAGCGGGCCGCGCTAGGCCGATCGACTGCCGAGCCGGTTCACAAAAATTTACCTCTCGGCGCGGTCGGGGACTGGAACCCGGGCAATCCGTCCCCACTCTACTCAGCACACGAGCAGTGCTCGTCATAAGAATTGTTTTTCGTGCTGCGAAGACTTCCGGGAGCATTTAGCCCGGCTGTAATCCTGGAGCGACTCTTCTCCTCCTCCCTCCCTCCCTCCTTCGTTTCGGGGCGCTTCGCAGCACAATTTATTCACATGAAAAACGCTACGCGTTTTTCATGTGCTCTGATCAGATGAAAAAACCCGGCTGAGCCGGGTTTTTTAATAGGGGGCCGCACTGCGCGTTGCTGCGTGCTGGCCGGTGCCCCTGCGGGGGGGGGTGGCGTCAGCCGTCAGGTCGGTTTGCTGTCGATGAAGCTCTGGCGCTGCATCAGTTTCTCGTGGAGCTTGCTGAGGTTGGGGTAGGTGCCGCGCCAATCGATTTCGGGGAAGCGGAAGTCCAGGTAGCCGAGCGCGCATCCGACAGCGATGTCAGCCAGGCTCAGGTAGATGCCGGCGCAGAAGGGCTTTTCGCCCAAGCCTTGGCTCATGGCCTTGACGCTCGCATGCACCTTGGCCAGCTGCCGGTCGATCCAGGCCTGGCTGCGCTGCGCCTTGGTACGCCCCGCCCAGTTGGCTTCGAGCCGCGCGAGGATCGCGGCGTCGACGACGCCGTCCGCCAGTGCTTCCCAGGTCTTCACCTCCGCGCGCTCGCGGCCCATCGCCGGGATCAGTTTGCCGACCGGCGACAACGTATCGAGGTACTCGACGATCACGCGCGAATCGAACAGCGCCTCGCCGCCTTCCATCACCAGGCAAGGCACCTTGCCCAGCGGGTTGGACTGGCCGATGGTGCTGTCAGCGGCCCACACATCTTCCATCACGAAATCGTAGTCCAGCTTCTTTTCAGCCATTACGACACGCACCTTGCGCACGTAAGGGCTGGCGGTGGCTCCGATCAGTTTCATGAAAAGCTCTCTTTGGTATTCGAGTTATCGCGATGATTCATTTTAGCGAGAGGACCCGACGTGGCTTGTCTCGTTCCCGTGCGCCCGTGTAACCCTCGGGTTTTAGCCGGAGCGCTCCCGGATTTTGTGGCACGCGCACGACAGGGGCCGTGCACCAGTCCCGTGCGGGGCCGCCCCCTACAATCGCGGGGACCCGCCTGCCCACACCCGCCTCCCACGTTTTGCAGCCTCCCACGGTTTCCCCCATGACGCTATCCCACATTTCCGCCCTGTCTCCGCTGGACGGCCGATACGCCGGCCGCCTCGCGCCGTTGCGCCCGCTGATGAGCGAGCAGGGCTACATGCACAAGCGCGTGCAGGTCGAGGTCTGCTGGTTCATCGCACTCTCCGATGCCGGGTTCTCGGAATTCAAGCCGCTGTCGCCGGGTGCGCGCACGTATCTGCTTGGGCTGGTGAAGAACTTTTCCGAGGCGGACGCCCTTGCGATCAAGGAGATCGAAAAGACGACCAACCACGATGTCAAGGCCGTGGAGTACTGGATCAAGTCGAAGTTCGAGGCACGGCCGGAGCTCAAGGCCGCCAGCGAGTTCGTGCACTTCGCCTGCACCAGCGAAGACATCAACAACACGAGCCACGCGCTGCAACTGAAGGGCGGGCGCGACCAGGTGATCCTGCCCGCGCTCGACGCCGTCATCGCCAAGCTGCGCGAGATGGCGCACGCGTATGCCGAGGTGCCGATGCTGAGCCGCACCCACGGCCAGACCGCGAGCCCAACGACGGTCGGCAAGGAAGTGGCCAACGTGGTGGTGCGCCTGCAAGCCGCGCGCGAGAAGATCGCCGGCGTCAAGCTGCTGGCCAAGATGAACGGCGCGGTGGGCAACTACAACGCGCATCTCTCGGCCTGGCCCGACTTCGATTGGGAAGCGTTCAGCCGAAAGCTCATCGAGGCGCCGGAGCCGCTGGGCCTGGGCCTCACGTTCCAGCCGTACAGCATCCAGATCGAGCCGCACGACTACATGGCCGAACTGTTCGATGCGGTGGCTCGCGCCAACACCATCCTCATCGATTGGTCGCGCGATGTGTGGGGCTACGTCAGCCTCGGCTACTTCAAACAGCGGCTGCGTGAAGGCGAGATCGGCTCGTCGACCATGCCTCACAAGGTCAACCCGATCGATTTCGAGAACGCCGAAGGCAACCTCGGCTTGGCCAATGCGCTGCTGCGCCACCTGTCGGAAAAGCTGCCGATCTCGCGCTGGCAGCGCGACCTGACTGATTCGACGGTGCTGCGCAACATGGGCGTGGCGCTGGGCTACGCCGCGCTGGCCTACCACTCGATGGGCATCGGCCTGGGCAAGCTGGAGATCAACGAAGAAGCGCTGGCGGGCGACCTGGACGGGGCATGGGAAGTTTTGGCCGAACCGATCCAGACGGTGATGCGGCGCTTCGGCGTGCAGGGCGCGTACGAGAAGCTGAAGGAAGTCACACGCGGCAAGAGCGTGCGACCGGAAGACCTGCACCGCCTGATCCGCTCACTCGAAATCCCCGAAGCGGAGAAAGAGCGGCTGCTGGCGCTCACCCCGGGCACCTACACCGGCAAGGCTGCCGAACTCGCGAAACGAAGCTAGCTTGGCCCTCAAATCAACCATCTTCAAGGCGAACCTCTCGATCGCCGACATCGATCACGCGTACTACGCGGATCACCAGCTCACGCTGGCGCGTCACCCGAGCGAGACGGACGAGCGGATGATGATCCGCCTCGTCGCGCTGGCATTGAACGCGTATCGCGTGCAGACCGAATGCAACGGAGACGCGACGCTCACCTTCGGCGCCGGCCTGTCCAACCCGGACGACCCCGACGTGTCGTTGCGCGACTTCACCGGGCGCACGCGGCTGTGGATCGAGGTCGGGCAGCCGGAAGACAAGCCCATTGCAAAGGCTTGCAGCAAAGCCGATGCAGTCAGCCTGTATTGCTTCGCCCACTCCGCGGAAGTGTGGTGGCGCGGCATCGAGACCAAGCTCACCCGCCTGCACAGCCTCAGCGTCTACCGCGTCCCCACGGTCGCTTCACAGGCGTTGGCGGCCCTGGCCGAGCGCAGCATGCAACTGCAGGCCACGGTGCAGGAAGGCACGTTGATGCTGGGTGACGGCAAGAACACGGTCGACATCGAGCCGCTGCGCTGGAAATAGCGTCTTCAGGCCGGCATGGGCAGGCCGCAGTTCCAGCATTGCTCGAACCCGCCTTCCACCGTCTCGCCGCACGCACACAGCCATCGCCGCTGAGTCGCGTGCTGCAGCCCGTGCAGGAACTCGCGTGCCTCCACTTCCTGCTCATCGTGCGTGAGCCAGACCTCGGGCAGGCACTGGTCGGGCGGCAGCTCGCCGGCAGCGGCACCGAGGTAGTAGCGCTGCACGGAAGCTTCGATCCCCGCCTGGCGCAGCGCATCGGCCCAGAGCGCGGCAATGGCGATGTTGGGGGCCTGGGTCAACTTCCGCATTGCGTGGACTCAGGCGGACGCTGGCGGCTCACCAGGGCCTTCGGCTGCCCTTTCAGAGTACTTGTTGAAGCGCCAAGCATCACCTTCGAGGGTGATGCGCCGCCAGGTCTGGCGCTTCTCGGCCGGCGTCATCGCGGGCCAGTGCTGCACCTCTTCGAAGGTGCGCCCGCAGCCCTTGCAGTCGGCGTCGCCTTGGCTGGTCGAGCAGATGGCGATGCAGGGCGTATCCGGCGTCGTGTCGTACCAAGCCTTCCACGCAGCGTAGGCGGCCGGCGGAAAGCCTTTCTCATCGGCCTCGTCCTCGTGATAGAAGATCAGCAGCGCATACACCTCCGCCAGCGCCCGCAACTCGGGCGCGAGCGTGACGCCGTCGGGCGACGGCTTCTTTTCGCGCCAGAAGTTGATGGCGGCTTCGATGTCGGTGATGTGGATTCCGGCCATGTAACGAGCGCAAGGGGAGGCGGATGATAGCGCCTCAGTGTGCCCAGTTTGGGCGTCCTGTGCTTTAATACGGGCACGAAGGGGAGTAGCTCCCGTCCGGCGCTTCAACGCGCCGGGTATCGGCAAGTCGTCATTACGAAGTGCGTGCACTTCCGGCTTGTCGGGCACTGGCGCCACGCCATGCCGAGCCAGACCTTCGATTGAAACCCTGAACGGGGTTCGGTCGAAGCGATCTTGGTTCCCGCCAAAGCACGTACTCGCACCGTTCCCGTATGGGGTTGTTCATCGAACAGCAACTCGGAGCGTTTTTCATGGAATTTCTATCGACCGCCTGGTGGACAGCCTTGCTGGCCATCATCCTCATCGACCTGGTTCTGGCCGGCGACAATGCCATCGTGATCGCCCTGGCGGCGCGCAACCTGCCGCCCCATCTCCAGAAAAAGGCCATCGCCTGGGGAACGGTCGGCGCCATCCTGGTCCGCTCGGTCATGACCGTTGCGGTCGTCTGGCTGCTGAAGATTCCGGGCCTGATGCTCATCGGCGGATTGGGCCTGGTGTGGATCGCCTACAAGCTGCTGGCCGACGACGGCGGCGGCGAGCACGACGGCCCGGTCGTCGGCACTTTCTGGGGCGCGATGAAGACCATCGTCGTGGCCGACGCGCTGATGGGCATCGACAACGTGCTCGGCGTCGCCGGTGCGGCCCATGGCCAGATGGACCTGGTGGTGATCGGGCTGCTCGTCAGCGTCCCGATCGTCGTTTTCGGCAGCACCGTGGTGCTCAAGCTGGTGGAGCGCTTCCCCATCATCATCCAGGCCGGCGCCGCGGTGCTGGCGTTCACGGCCGCCAAGATGATCGTCGACGAACCGCTGCTGCGCGGGGTCTTCAGTCACGACGCGGCGCGCTGGGGCACGTACGCCGCCGCTGTCGCGGGCGTGCTGCTCGCCGGCTGGTACGCCGCCCGCCGCCAACCGGCCGCCTGACGCAGCCCGCCACGCGCCATGCGACCCGCATGGCGCGGTGTATGCTGCCGGCCATGAAGCTTCTTGCCAAATGGATGCTCAGCGCCGCGGCGCTGCTGCTTGTCGCCTACATCTACAGCGGCGTCGAGGTCAAAACGTTCACCGCGGCCCTCATCGCCGCGCTCGTCCTCGGGCTGCTCAACACCATCGTGCGGCCCGTCCTGGTGGTGCTGACCCTGCCAGTCACGGTGGTCACGCTCGGCCTGTTCCTGTTCATCATCAACGCGCTGATGTTCTGGGCCGCCGCGGGACTGCTGGACGGCTTCCACGTGCGCGATTTTGTTGCCGCGCTGATCGGCTCGCTGATCTATTCGCTGATCGGCGTGGTGATCGAGTCAGCGCTCGAGAGCCTGTTCTCGAAGAAGTGATGCCACCGCCCGCGCGCGGGTGTCGATGATCGAAGCCTCGATGTGGTCGCCACCGCCGCCCGACTTGCGCGCCACATCCTGCGCTGCCTTGAAGCGGTCCATTGCCGCCTGGTAGTCCAGGTGGGCCACCTGCACCTCGGCTTCGGCGCGGATGGCCCGCAATGTCTGGCCCTGCGCCGTGTAGGCGGCGCCTAGCAGCTGCCAGGCTTGAGCGTCGCGCGGGTGCAGCGCCACCCAGGTCTGCAGCCGTGGGGCGGCATCGGCAGCGCGCCCGCTCTGGATGCGGGCCTGCGACAGCAGCATCACTTCGGGGCGATGGTTGTCGGCCGGGTCGATCATGCCGGCCGCGCGTGTGGCGTCGCCGGCGGCAAGCGCCAACTCGGCCGCGAGCAGTTTCGCGGTGCGCGATGCGCGCGCGTCGCCCGCCGTGGCTGCCTGCAAACGCGCCACGAGACGGGATGCCGCCGCCGGCTCGCGCAGCTTGGTGCTGGCCAGCGCGGCGGCGTAGAGGATGCCCACCTGCCGCCAGCGGTCGCTGGCCGCCGCCTGCGGCCCGTCGGCTTCGGCCGCATACGCGCGCAGGCCGTCCATGCCCGGGTTCGACAACACGCGCGATCGGCCGACCATCATTGAGTGCACCAGGTCCGGCGCCGGCGCTGCCGGCGCGCGAGCCTGAAGCTGCTGGCGCGACTGCGCCTCGGCGATGCGCTCGGTGTTCATCGGGTGGGTGCGCAGATAGGGAAAGCTGCCGTTGTCGTTCAGGCGCGCGGACTGCTGCAGCTTTTCGAACATGCTGACCATGCCCTGGGCGTCGAAGCCGGCCTGCGTCATCACGCCGTAGCCGACGCGGTCGGCCTCTCGCTCCATGTCGCGCGAGAAGTTCAGCTGGTTCTGCATCGCGAGCGCCTGGCCGCCCGCGATCACTGCATTGGCCGCGTCAGGGCTCTTGCCCGCCGCGAGCGCGCCCAGGATGATGGCCGCCAGCATCATCGGTGCCTGCCGGCTCTGCTGCGTCATCAAACGCGAGATGTGGCGCTGCGTCACGTGGCTGAGTTCATGCGCCAGCACCGCCGCCAGTTCGTCGCGCGTCACGGTCACGTTGACCAGACCGAGCTGCAGGCCCATCCAGCCTCCGGGCACGGCGAAGGCGTTGATCACGCGATCTTTCCCCAGCAACACCTGCCAGGCGAAGCGATCGTCCAGTTCGGAGGTGAGCTCGCCGCGGGTGCGCGCGGCCGCCAGCAGGCGGGTCCAGATCTCGAGCACGTATTCGTCGAGCACCGGATCGTTGATGTAGTCCGGATCGCGGTACAGCTCGCGGGCGACACGCTCACCCAGCTTGCGCTCGGCACTCACGGCCATGTCGCTTGGGTCGCCCAGGGTGGGGAGCTGGGCGCGGGCCGGCATCAGCAGGCAAGCCGCCATCAGCGCCGCGCCCAACGGGGCGGCGCGCAAGCGCATGCCGCCCGCCCGCAGCCGGTGTTTCCAGAGGATCATGTGCGTATGATGCTAGAAGAAGATGAACACAGCGTAAATGGTTTTGCCCGCGCCGGTTACAAGGACATCATGAGCTCGCTGACACATTTCGATGCACAAGGCCAGGCCCACATGGTCGACGTGGGCGGCAAGCCGGCAACCCGCCGCGTGGCCGTCGCCGGCGGCCGCATCGAAATGCTGCCCGCCACCCTGGCGATCATCGAATCAGGCACGGCCAAGAAGGGCGATGTGCTGGGCATCGCGCGCATTGCGGGCATCCAGGCGGCCAAGAAGACCAGCGACCTGATCCCCCTGTGCCATCCGCTCGCGCTGACGCGGGTTGCGGTGGAATTCCTGGTGGAGCGCCCGGCTGCGGGCGGGCACGGCGCGATCGCCTGCACGGCCACCGTCGAAACGGTGGGCCCGACGGGGGTGGAGATGGAAGCGCTCACGGCTGTGCAGGTGGCCCTGCTTACGATCTACGACATGTGCAAAGCGGTGGATCGTGGGATGACGATTACGGGGGTGCGGGTGCTGGAGAAGCAGGGCGGCAAATCCGGGCACTACGTCGCCGGTTAAAGACCTTTTTGACCAGAAAACTTAGTCTTGTCCAACGCCTGGCCCAATGAAGGCGTTTTATGTTTATCCGGAGGTAGCCGGTTCGAGCTCTGGTCGAGGAAGCCAGAGACCACTACCTTCTAAGGCATTCCGAAGACCGCTGTCCGCGAGGCCAGCGGATTATCTGCCCCGTGAGCGTGCGCTATCATTGTTCAGCAGAACCCCAGCGACGCTGACCCCGGATCATCGATGAAGAAGATCGCCATCGTCCAGTCCAACTACATTCCCTGGAAAGGGTACTTCGACTTGATTGCGATGGTAGATGAGTTCGTACTGTTCGATGACATGCAGTACACACGCAGGGACTGGCGCAACCGCAACCGGATCAAGACGCCCCAAGGCGTCCAGTGGCTCAGCGTACCCGTGCTAGCCAAGGGCAAATACAACCAGAAGATCAATGAGACCGAGATTGACGGAACCGGTTGGGCCGTGACGCACTGGAGAGGGCTGGAACAGAACTACCGCCGCGCCGCTCATTTCGAGACTGTCGCCCGGTGGCTGGAGCCGCTCTATCGTTCGTCTGCCGCGCGGACGCACCTCTCGGTGCTGAATCGCTGCCTGCTAGAGGCAATATGCGCATTCCTCGGGATTCGGACCGTCATCAGCAGCTCGGCCGACTATTTGCTGTCAGAAGGCAAATCCGAGCGGCTTGCCGATATTTGCGCACAGGCAGGTGCAGATGAATATATTTCCGGGCCCGGTGCAAAGGACTATCTCGATCCGGCCGTTTTTGAGGAGCGGGGCATCGGCGTGCGCTGGTTCGACTATTCCGGGTATCGCGAGTATTCCCAGCTGTGGGGCGCGTTCGTCCATGAGGTGACGGTGCTGGATCTCCTCTTTAATTGCGGGAAAAATGCCCCGGACTTCATGAGGCACGTCAGGCCATGAAGCTCTCCATCGTCGCCACGCTTTACCAGTCAGAGAACTGGGTTGCCGAGTTCTGCGCGCGCGCAGGTGCCGCGGCCGGACAGTTCGCGGGCGACGACTACGAGATCGTCCTCGTGAACGATGGCTCACCCGATAGAAGCCTCGACGTCGCAGTGCAGATGGCGGCAGCCGACCCGCATCTCGTCGTCGTCGATCTTTCCCGCAACTTCGGCCATCACAAAGCGATGATGACGGGCCTGGCGGCCGCCAGGGGGGACAAAGTCTTCCTTGTCGACAGCGATCTGGAGGAGCAGCCCGAGTGGCTCTCACTGTTTGCGCAGAACATGGACCGTGACTGCGCCGATGTCGTGTTCGGTGTACAGGGGCCACGCAAGGGACGGGCCTTCGAGCGTTTGAGCGGGCGCATGTTCTACAAAGTGTTCCGGCTGCTGACAGGGATCGCGCAACCCGACAACATCGTGACCGCCCGCCTGATGAGCCGCCGTTATGTCGACGCGCTTCTGTTGCATCGCGAACGAGAGGTGAATATTGGCGGGCTCTGGATCATCACGGGCTTCAAGCAAACGCAACTGCCAGTCCAAAAGCTGTCTGTCAGTCCAACCACCTATTCGCTATCGCGCAAGATCAGCCACCTTGTTAACGCAGTCACATCCTTCAGCAGCGTGCCGCTCGCAATGACGTTCTACGCCGGACTGTTGATCTCGCTGTCAGCCATGCTGTTCATATTTTTCCTCGTCGGGCGGTACTTTTCTGCCTCGGCCCCACCCGACGGCTACACGTCGATCGTCGCGTCCATCTGGCTGTTTTCCGGCCTCATTATCTTCTTCATGGGTGTTCAGGGAATCTACATCGCAAAGATCTTCTCCGAGGTGAAGCAAAGGCCCTACACCGTCGTTCGACGGGTGTACCGCGGGGGAGCGAGTGCTGGGGACGCCTTATGAACGATTCTCCGCGGGGAGCGGTCCCGTCAGCTTCGTATGGCGTACTCGAGCGGACAACCGCCGGATCGAGTCTGAACGAGGCGATAGAACAGGTGCGGTCGCTCGGCTACGCGGTACTGGAGTCCGGATGTTCGGCCGAAGACCTCGGACGCCTGTCGCGATGCTTCGACGGAGCTCGCCTGCGCTATGTGCGGCAGCACGGGCAGGCGGCCCTCGAATCGATCGATGAGCACAACAACATCCGCTTGCTGATGGCGCATGACCGCGCTTTCCTCGACTTGGCGCTGCGTCGCGAACTGCTGGCAGCCGTGGGGGCGCTGATTCCTGGCAAGTTCTTGCTGAATCAGCAGAACGGCATCATCAATCCGCCGAACCAACGATACAACCAGGGTGCATGGCATCGCGACCTGCCCTACCAGCACTTCGTCTCGTCCACGCCTCTGGCGGTCAACGCACTCTTCTGCATCGATGATTTCACGGTAGAGAATGGTGCAACCTTTGTCTTGCCTGCATCGCACAAGTCGGCGGCGTTTCCATCCCCGTCGTTTGTGGAGCGCAACGCGCTGCAAGTCCAGGCGAAAGCGGGGCAGTTCCTGCTGATGGACTGCATGGCGTTCCACTCGGGCGGCCACAACGGAAGCGGCCGCGAACGGCGGGCCGTCAATCATGTTTTCAGCATTCCGTATTTCAAGCAGCAAATACGCATCCCCGGGAATCTGGACGAATCGGGACTGACTCCCCAGGCGAGAGAAATCCTGGGCTTCGCCTTCCAGGAGCCGGCATCGGTGACGCACTATCTCGCAAGCCGTACAAGCTGATGCAAGATGGTTGAACTCCTGCGCTCCGCCCCGCATCGAGGATTTCGTCCATGAACGTACTTCCCCCGGGAACGCTGCTTCAAATGATGTACCTCGAAGAGCGGCTTGGACGGACTCCGCCCGGCCGGTTCATCGAGGTGGGACCGGGCAGCGGCGAAATCACGCAGATGCTGCTCAATCGCGGGTGGTGTGGCCAATCCTGCGACCTCGAAGCGACGACCGTGGCGAAGCTCGAACACCGCTTCGCAGCTCAGATTGCGCAGGGGCGCTTCGCCGCTTTCCACGGGGACTTTCTCTCCCGGAGCACCGTGGTGTCGCCGCAAGTGGACCTCGTGATCTCGTGCATGGTCATGGAGCACCTCGACGAAACGGCACAGTTCGAGTTCATGCGCCGCGCCCGAGAGGTTCTGAACCCTTCCGGAAAAATGATCGGCCTGGTTCCCGGCTCTCCGGCACACTGGGGCATCGAGGATGACATCGCCGGGCATTGCCGGCGGTACACGCAAGCCAGCATCGAGGCGCTGGCAAACACGAACCGCTGGCGCCTCATGCACGTCGCTGGCTTGACCTACCCACTCTCCAATCTTCTGTTGCCGCTGTCAAACGCCATTGTCCGCAAGCACGAGGGTTCGAAGCTGTCGATGTCGCTGCTGGAGCGTACGAAACAATCCGGTGCGCGTGACGTCAAGTTTAAAACGCGGTTTCCTCCCATCCTTGGTTTGTTTCTGAACCGCATGGCAATGGCGCCGTTCAACGCCTTGCAAAAGGCGTTCTCGAAGTCCGAGAGTGCCCTGGTCATCTACTTCGAGGCAAGTCCCGCGCCGGAGCTCGTTCATGGATGAGTTTAAAAACGAGGCGCTCCTGTCGGACGTGGCTGCTTACTACTCGCTCAAACTGTCGGAGCATGGGCAGACCGCCCGCGGTGTCGACTGGAATGGGGAGGAAGGACAGGCACAGCGATTTCGCGAAGTTTGCAGGCTAGTCGACGGCACACGCCCTTTCTCCGTCGCCGACCTCGGGTGCGGCTATGGCGCGCTGTACGACTACCTGCTGCTTCAGCAGTACAACTTCAGCTACCTTGGAGTCGACTTGTCCGAAAGCATGATCGCTGCGGCGCGCGAGCGATTGAGGGAAAGCCGCACTGCAAGATTGCTGCAGGCGAGTGCTCCTGACGTGGTGAGCGACTACGGCATCGCCAGCGGCATCTTCAACGTCAGGCTTGGCCACGCTGACGACGAATGGTCTGACTACGTCTACCGGACGCTCGACGAACTCGACAGGACGAGCCGGCTGGGATTCTCGTTCAACTGCCTGACCAAGTACTCCGACACGCATCGCATGCGCCCGGGCCTCTACTACGCAGACCCTTGTGAGCTGTTCGACTTGTGCAAGCGACGATACGCAAGGAACGTGGCGCTGCTGCACGACTACGGCCTTTACGAGTTCACGATCCTGGTCAGGAAAGTACCATGAAGAAGCGGCTTGTGGTTTTTGGAACGGGCGACATTGCCCAACTGGCGCACCGGTATTTCAACCTCGACTCCGACTATAAGGTCGCCGCTTTCACCGTCGACGCCGAATACATGGACAAGCCCGTGTTCTGCGATTTACCGGTCGTCGCGTTCGACGAGGTTGTCAACCACTTCCCGCCTGGCGAGTTCGACATGTTCGTCGGCCTGAGCTATTCCAAACTGAATGCAGTCCGACGAGACAAATTTCTCGCGTGCAAAGCGAAAGGCTATCGCCTGCCGAGCTACGTGAGCAGCGCCGCCAGTGTCCAGAACGATGGTGCCATTGGAGACAATTGCTTTGTCCTCGAGGACAACACCATCCAGCCGTTCGTACGGATTGGAGATAACGTCACGCTGTGGAGCGGCAACCACATTGGCCACCACTCGACGATCGGCGACCACAGTTTTCTCGCATCCCACGTGGTGGTGTCTGGCGGGGTGACGATCGGCAAGCAGTGCTTTATCGGCGTCAACGCGACGCTGCGCGACCACATCCGGATCGGCGACCGGTGCGTCGTCGGTGCCGGTGCGCTGCTGCTCGCCGATGCAGCGCCAGATGGGGTCTACATCGGTCCGGCCACGGAGCGTTCGAAAGTGCCGAGCGGGCGGCTGCGCGGCATATGACGGTCTCGTGGAGAAAACTGGGACGGCTCTTCTGTCCCAACGATAGCGGGCGCCACGCGAAGCTTCTGACGCACGCCGCAAATCCACTGCCTGTCCATCTGGAGGGAGACGTCTACCGTGTCTTCTACTGTGCCCGCGACAGCGCGAATCGGTCTTCCGTCGGCGCCGTTGACATCGATGTCGTACGGCGCCGGGTGTTGCACGACCATCCCGAGCCCGTATTCGTACATGGCGCCGAGGGCAGCTTTTTCGCCGATGGCGTGAGTATCGGCAACTGCTACGAGACGCCCGAGGGGCGCTTCATGCTTTTCATGGGCTGGCGCAATCCGGCCGGCGCCCACTGGTACGGTGAGATCGGCCGGTTGCGAGTGGACAATGACCTGGGACTCTCGCTGGACGGCGAAGTGCCGTTCTTGCCGCTCGACCACGACGACACAGCGAGCCTCTCGTATCCATGGGTCGTGCGCGAGGACGGCGGGCATGGCTACGCGATGTGGTACGGGTCGACCCTTGCCTGGGATGGCGGCAACGGCGAGATGGTTCACGTCATCAAGCGGGCCTCCTCCTTCGACGGCAAACACTGGCGCAAGGAAGACGTGGCGATTCCCTATGGCATCGGCACGGCGCAGGCGTTCTCGCGACCGACAGTCTTGGTGGACGCGACGGGCCGCCACCACATGTGGTTTTCCTATCGGAGCGGGTCCGGGCCGGCGTATCGTATCGGGTATGCGAGCAGTCCCGATGGTGGCGCCTGGACGCTGGATCTTGCCCAAGCCGGCATTGCCGTGGCCGAAGAAGGTTGGGACTCCGAGATGATCGAGTACCCGTTTGTATTCGAGCATGGCGGCGAGCGCTACATGCTCTATAACGGCAACGGGTATGGCAGGACGGGATTTGGCTTGGCCGTGGCTTCGCATGAATGAGGCGCCTCCGGCGGCAAAGCGGCACGCGCTGGGTACCCAACTGCTGCGCTATGGCTTTGTCGGCGTGCTCAGTAATGCGGCAGGCTACCTGGTCTACCTGGTTGCGACGCATCAGGGCGCCGAGCCGAAGGTGGCCATGTCATTGCTTTATCTCGCGGGCGCGTGCATTGGTTTTTGGGGTAACCGCCAGCTCACCTTCAAGCACGGCGGCAGCGTCACCAAAGCCGGCATGCGATA
This sequence comes from Ramlibacter sp. WS9, assembly GCF_003797765.1. Lineage (GTDB taxonomy): Bacteria > Pseudomonadota > Gammaproteobacteria > Burkholderiales > Burkholderiaceae_C > Ramlibacter. The sequence continues at coordinate 520,476 of NZ_RKMB01000002.1, forward strand.
TGTTCTGGCCCACTGCATGGGATACCTGATCAACCTTGCCATCCTGTACGTCTTCGTCGACCGCCTGTCCATCCCGCACCAGTTGGCCCAGGCGATCGGCATCGTCGCGGTTGCTGGGTTCCTTTTCGTCACCTTCAGGCACCTCGTGTTCGGCGACGCTGCGTCGAAGTCGAGAGACCATTCGTGAAACTGTGCCTGCGTTGCCATGCAAGCTTCGAAAGCAGCGCCAGCCGTTGTCCAGCGTGCGGCCATGCGCCCTCGGAACTCGACGGGTTCACCGCCTACTCTCCCGAGCAGGCGCATCATGGGGGTGGCTTCAAGGCGGGGTACTTCTCAGAGCTGGCGCAGCTGGAGGATGCCAACTTCTGGTTCCGGGGGAGGAACGCCCTCATCCAGTGGGCCATCGGCAAATACTGCACCGACTTCCGGTCTTTGCTGGAAATCGGCTGCGGGACTGCCTACGTGCTTTCGGGAGTCGCCAAGGCATTCCCGCAAGCGCGGTTGCTCGGGAGCGAGATTTTCGTCGCAGGCCTCGCTTTTGCCGCCACGCGCCTGCCCTCCGCCACATTCGTGCAAATGGACGCGCGCGATATTCCTTTCGTGAGTGAATTCGACGTCATCGGGGCATTCGATGTCATCGAGCACATCGAAGAGGACAAGCGCGTTCTGGCCGCGATGCATGCCGCGCTCAAACCGGGTGGCAGCATCCTGGTGACGGTGCCACAGCACCCCTGGCTGTGGAGTGCCGCAGACGAATACGCGTGTCATGTCCGGCGGTACCGCGCCGCGGAACTGCATCAGAAGGTCCGCGCAGCAGGATTCGAAATCGTGCGCAGCACGTCCTTCGTCAGCGCGCTGCTGCCGGCCATGATGGTGTCCCGCCTCGCACACCGCCAGCGTGCGGCCGGGCGCTATGACCCCCAGGCCGAATTCAAGATCCGGCCCTGGCTGAACACCGCGCTTGAGAGTGCACTCGCGTGCGAGCGGGGCATGATCAGGGCGGGCATCGACCTGCCCGTGGGGGGCTCCAGGCTCTTGGTGGCAAGGAAGCCGGCGCACCAGCCCGCGCGGGTCATTGATCGGACTTGACATGAAAAACTCACGCATCCCATTCAACTGGCCGCACATGACGGGGAACGAGCTTCAATACATCGCCGAGGCCCACCTCAACGGCCGCTTGGCGGGCGACGGCCCTTTCACTGCCCGGTGCCATCGGTGGATCGAACAGCATACCGGTTGCTCCAAGGCACTTCTCACGCACTCGTGCACAGCGGCCCTGGAAATGATCGCTCTGTTGATGGACATACGTCCCGGCGATGAAATCATCATGCCCTCATACACCTTTGTGTCGACGGCAAACGCTTTCGTGCTGAGGGGCGGCGTACCAGTGTTTGTGGATATCCGTACCGACACGCTGAATCTTGATGAAGCGCTGATAGAAGCTGCAATCACTCCGCGCACTCGTGCCATCGCGGTTGTGCACTACGCGGGCGTGGCCTGCGAGATGGACACGATCATGGCGATCGCCCGAAAATACGGATTGGCAGTGGTCGAGGACGCTGCGCAGGGCGTCATGTCCACCTACAAAGGACGCGCACTCGGCAGCATCGGGCAATTTGGCGCATACAGCTTCCATGAAACAAAGAATGTCATCTCGGGCGAAGGTGGCGCTTTGCTTGTAAATGATCCAGCACTCAACCTCCGCGCGGAAATCATCCGCGAGAAGGGGACAGACCGCAGCCGTTTCTTCCGGGGCGAAACCGACAAGTACACTTGGCAAGAAGTTGGGTCATCGTTTCTGCCGGGCGAACTGATCGCTGCATTCCTCTGGGCACAGTTGGAGCAGGCGGATCGAATAACGCAGGCGCGTTTGGCTGCATGGGACCGATACCACGAGCGCCTGAAGGGCCTGCAGGAGAGCGGCGCCGTGCGCAGGCCCGCGGTGCCTGAAGGCTGCGTCCACAACGCGCACATGTACTATCTGGTGCTGTCACCTCAGATCGACCGCCAACACGTGTTGGATCGATTTAAGTCGGCAAGTATTGCGGCAGTTTTCCACTATGTTCCGCTTCACTCATCCCCTGCGGGGCTGCGATATGGTCGCGCGCACGGAAGCCTTGAAGTGACCGAGGCTGTCTCGGAAAGGCTCATACGGCTACCGCTTTGGAGCGGATTGACGGAAACGCAGCAGGAATTCGTCATTAAGATACTCAGCGAGGCCGTCGGCAATCGCATCAACTAAGACATTGGTTCCTCTTCCCCGTTCTTGATCCAGCCGCTGGGCGACTCGGCAATCCACTTGCGCTTGCGATGGGCGCTGCGGGCTTCATCGGTGTGCAGCTTGGTTGCCATTGCCTAATGCACGGATACTTGCTCGCATCGATTTCGACTCGCTCGTTGCTCTCGCCCCCAGCGCGACCACCAGCTCGGTGGGATGGTCCTTTTGCGCTCGAACACCGATTCGCGCCACCGCCACATAACCCTCACCCTAGCCCTCCCGCGGGCAGAGGGAGAGAAGGGCACTAAGTCGCCGGCTGACCCGGCGGCGCGGAGCCGCGGCCTCCTCTGTCCTTCGACCATTTGTCGTAGGCTTCAGGAAATGCTGCCTTGAAGCGCGCCAAGTCCATCAGCAGTTCGTCTTCGCGCTTCAGTACCAGCGCGCTTTCGAGCGCCTTTTCGATGATCCGCGGCTCGGGCGAATAGTGCAGCAGGGACCGCGCGGTCTCGTACGTCCATGCCGCGTTGTTCAGTGTTAGCGGCGTGATCGTCAGTTCGGCAAAGCGCGCCTGATTGCGAAACAGCCAGGACTTGCGAATCTGCGGCAACGGGTCGTCACGCATGGCGGGCGTGCGCGATTCGGGCGGCAGGTAAACCTGGCTCACGCGCCGGTAGTCCCACGTGGCATAGGCACAGGCGGCCACGACTGTGACCGCGAGCCCCGCGCTGACCATTCGGGCCCGAGCACCCGCCGCACGCAATGGTGGGCCGGGCTTGACGCCCCAGAGCAGGCCCAGGCACAAGCCAAACGCAAGCTGGAACGGGCCATACCACAGCGGATATTCCAGCAGGCTGTGCAGCCCGATCACCGCCAGCACGCCCCAGGCCATCTGGCGCACCGGATCGGCATCGCTCCATGGCCGCGCTCGCAGGGCCGCCCACAGCAGGCCGACACAAGCGATCAGCGCTGCCGGGACGCCCAGCTCCACTGCCAGGTGCAAGGGCAGGCTGTGCGCGTTGTCGAGGATGTCGCAAAAACGCGCGCCCGGGTGCAAGGTGGTGAAGTGGGCGAAATCCAGCTCGCCCCAACCCCACCCGCGCCAAGGGTGCTGAGCGATGAGGTGCAGCACGTTGGACCAGAGCACGGTGCGACTGCTGCAAGCGTCGACGGCCGCGACGCGTTCCCACAGCCGGTTGCCGGCGACGCCAGTCAGCGCCTCGAGAAGCGCCGGCAATGCGAGCGCTGCCACGAGGTAGGCTGTGAGACCCACGCCAAAGAGCGCTGCACGCGCGCGGCGCGGTCCGGGCCAGGCGCAGGCCAGCACGCCCAGCACCAGCATCTGCATGAGCCCGGTGCGGGAGGTGGTTGCGGCATTGCCCGCGGCCAGCCACGCCATCGCAAGCACGGCGGTCCAGGCGCCGAGCTTGCGCGGGGACAACCAGAGCAGCGACGCCATGCCGATGGCGGTGAGCGACGCGAACTGGTTGCGTTGACGCAGGTTGGCGTAGGCTTCGCCGGCCGAGGAGCTGTTGATCCAGGGGGCGAACGATGCTTCGACGCCAAAGTACTGGCACAGCGCCATCGCCGTACTGACCGCGGCGGCGAGCAGCCAGGCGAACGCCATTGCATCGATAAAGCTTGCGCGGCTGGAGCCGCCGGCGGCCGCACCGGCGGCCATGAGGATCAGCAGGCAGGCTGCGGCGAGGGCCAGGGATTCAGGGGACAAGCCGGTGCGTATTGCGGTCCAAGCAGCCAGGAGGGCGAGGGCCAGCACCAACACGGGATTCAGCCGCGCGGGCGGCTGGATGGCCAAAACCAGCGCCACGCACGTTGCGCTTAGCAGCCAGGGATCAACGGAGGACGAGGGACCACTCGCGAAGGGAGAGATCCACGGCAGCAGCAGGCAAGCCAGGCAAAGCAGCGAACGAACACGTGGCGGCACCGGCGGGTCACTCACCTGAAAGGTCATCGATCGACACGTGGAGACACGAGGCACGGGTTTGCATGGCCTGGATTTTGCCCGAGGGCCGATGCTACAGTAGCCGGGATGGCCGAATGACGCATGGAAAAAATCGCAATTGTCGGACTGGGATATGTCGGCCTTCCGTTGGCCGTGGCGTTCGGCAAGCTCATGCCGACGATCGGGTACGACCTGTCGACGCGCAAAGTCGATAGCTATCGCCAGCACGTCGACCCCAGCGGCACCGTCACAGGCGAGGAGTTGCGCGCGGCCGAACTACTCTCTTTTGCGACGGACGCTGACCAACTCGCCGGTGCCACCTTCTTCATCATCGCCGTGCCGACGCCCATCGACGCGGCCCGAAAGCCGGACTTTTCCCCGCTGGTCCACGCCAGCGAAGTGGTGGGGGCGAGCCTCAAGGCCGGCTCGACCGTCATCTACGAATCCACCGTCTACCCCGGCGCGACGGAAGAAGTCTGCATCCCGATTCTCGAGCGCGTTTCCGGCCTCAAGTGGCAGCGCGACTTTCATGTCGGCTACTCACCCGAGCGAATCAACCCAGGCGACAAGCAGCACGTGCTGGCCAACACGATCAAGGTGGTGGCTGGGGACAGCCCCGGCACACTAGAGCGCGTCGCAGCCCTGTACGAGAGGGTGGTAACGGCAGGTGTGCATCGCGTTTCGTCGCTCAAGGTCGCCGAAGCGGCGAAGGTGATCGAGAACACCCAGCGCGACTTGAACATCGCGTTGATGAACGAACTGGCGGTGATCTTCAACCGGATCGGCCTGGACACGCTGGAGGTGCTGGAAGCTGCCGGCACGAAGTGGAATTTTCTACCCTTCCGCCCGGGCCTGGTCGGAGGCCATTGCATCGGCGTCGACCCGTATTACCTGACGTACAAGGCAGAGATGGTGGGCTACCATCCCGAGGTGATTCTGGCGGGCCGCCGCATCAACGACAGCATGGGCAAATTCATCGCGGAGCAGACGGTGAAGCAGCTCATACAGGCTGGCAGCCACATCAAGGGCGCCAAGGTGAACGTGCTGGGCATTACCTTCAAGGAAAACGTGCCGGACCTGCGGAATTCGAAAACGTGGGACCTGATCACGGAGCTTCGCGCGTATGGCGTCGACGTGTATGTGCATGATCCGGTCGCCGACGCGGACGAGGCGCGCGGGGAATACGGGATCGAGCTGATGGCGTGGGAGTCACTGCCCGTGGCGGACGCGGTGGTTGTGGCCGTCGCGCATCAGGACTTTTTGGCGAGGCCTCATTCGGCCTACGTCGGGCAGTTGAAACGGGGCGGCTGCTTCATCGACGTCAGGGCGAAGTTCGACAGCGACGAGTTGAGGGCGGCGGGGTTGGCGGTATGGCGTCTGTAGTGACATGGCTGAACCCTTCGCGCACCACAAGGTACGACGCCAGAATTCTTGGCACGATTGGCGATTTGAGGGGCATCATATTTCCTGAATCGTCTCATCCGCCGGTTCTGCCGAGGGACGGACTGCTACAGTAAGCAGCATGGCCTCATTCAGCGCATGCGCCCGCGAGCGACCCTAGCTGATGACCTGCCGTCACGCCACTACAGTCATGAGCTTCATCGCGTTGCACCCATTGCGCACTTTTTCCGACACTTGGCGCCACCGCTATCTGCTTGCGCAGCTCATTAAGCGAGACGTTCTCCTGCGCTACCGCGGCGCCGTGTTCGGCGTGTTGTGGATTTTCTTGAGTCCGCTATTCATGCTCGCGGTTTTTGCCTTTGTCTTCGGAAACATTTTCCAGTCCCGCTGGCCCGAGCAAACCGGAGGAATGCCTTTTTGGCTGTTGCTCTACTGTGGATTGATCGCATTCAACATTTTTGCGGAGACAGTTTCACGCGCGCCGACGTCAGTGCGGGGCTACCCGAGCTTCGTCAAAAAAATCATCTTTCCTGTGCACATCCTGCCCGTTGTTCCAGTTGGAGTCGCACTGGTGCATGGGACTTTCAATTTTCTCGTACTCCTGGCCGCCTTGTCCTGGTCGGGCAATTTCCACGCACACGCACTGCTTTTCCCTCTTTTACTCCTTCCGTTGTTGCTGCTCGCGCTTGGAATTTCCTGGTTCGTGGCTGCCTGGGGCGTGTATATCAAGGATATGACCCAGATCGTGCCCATGCTCGTGCAGATGCTGATGTTCGTATCGCCAGTCTTCTATCCCGCGAGCGCCGTGCCTGCAGCGCTGCGTCCCTTCTACGACTACAACCCCCTTGGAACAGTGATTGAAAGTACCCGTTCCGCCGTTACGGGTCAATCGATCGACTGGCGTGCGTGGGGCGTGGCATTGGGGTTCTGCATGGCGGCCTGCATGCTAGGGTACGCGTTCTTCCAGCACAGCCGTGACGAGTTTGCCGATGCACTCTGAGCTTGCGATTTCGGCGCAGAACCTCGGCAAGACCTTCCGTGTGTTTGGCCATCCCGGCGACCGCATCAAGCAGGCATTGTCGTTCGGCCGGATCCGCCTGCATCGAGAATTCACCGCCTTGCGAGACGTCTCTTTCGATGTCAAGAAGGGGGAAACAGTCGGCATCATCGGCCGCAACGGCTCGGGCAAGAGCACCTTGCTGCAACTTGTGTGTGGAGTCTTGAAGCCTACCTCAGGAAAGGTGGAGGCGAACGGACGAATCTCGGCCTTGCTCGAATTGGGCTCCGGATTCAATCCCGAATTCACGGGGCGGGAAAATGTTTACTTCCAGGGAGCGGTGTCCGGGATAGACAAGAAAGAAATGGCCGCACGTTTTGACGATATCGCAGCCTTTGCCGAAATCGGCGAATTCATCGACCAGCCAGTCAGAACCTATTCCAGTGGCATGTTCGTCAAATTGGCATTCGCCGTCGCCATCCACGTGGACCCGGACATCCTGATCGTTGACGAAGCGCTTGCCGTCGGAGATGCGGCTTTCCAGTCCAAATGTTTTCAACGCATACGAGGCTTCCAGAAAAGCGGCGGGTCGATACTTCTCGTGACGCATTCCCTGGAACAAGTGGGCCATTTTTGCGACCGGGTGCTGCTACTGGATTCCGGTACGCTGCTCGCCGACGGCAGTACATCAGAAACACTGACGACATACACAAATAGAATCGCCAAGGGTGCGGCACGGGTCATTGACAGGCCGGCCAAAGATGACCAGTTCTCAGACCATCCAGCCTACGTCAGTAGCGAGACGCGCTGGGGTGGCGGCGCAGCCACGATCGACGATATTTCCTTGACGCAAGCTGGCGTCGTGAATCCCGACAAGTTTCTTGCAGGCCTTGAAACAGAACTTGTGCTTACTATTCGATATCACGCCATCGTCGATCGACCGGTTTATGGCCTGACTGTGAAGTCGGCTGACGGCGCACAGCTTTTTACCGCCAACTCGCTCCAATCACCCGGGGCTGCGGTTGTTCGGGCGCAAAAAGCGGGCGACGTCGTGCGAGCATGCTTTCGCTTCAATCCCTTCTTCGATTCGGGGCACTATTTGATTTCAGTGGGCGTGGCTGGCGAAACGCAAGACGGGCTGATCGCCCACGACCGGCGTTACGATTCGATCGACTTTCACATTGCGCATCCGCTCACCCCGTCACAGGAGGTCGCCGTCCGCTCCACCTTCACCCTCCTGTAGCGATGGCGGCCCGCACACAAGCCCTGAAATGAAGTTGGCGATGCAAATGCGCAATGGCCTACCCGCGGTATTCCGGGTTGCGCTCACGCATATTTATCGCCTCCAGTTGGCCGTGTTGGCCGTATTGGTGGTCTCGTGCCTCTTTTGGTGGCAAGGCAAGGCAGGCTTTAGCCTGTGGGACGAGGGATTCCTCTGGTACGGTGCACAGCGTGTCATGTTGGGAGAAGTGCCGATCCGTGACTTCATGGCCTACGATCCGGCTCGATATTACTGGTCAGCGACGCTGATGAGCGCGTGGGGCGACAGTGGCATCGTGGCCTTGCGGCGAGCTGTCGCAATCTTTCAGGTCATTGGCCTGTTTACAGGCTTGCTCCTGTTGTCGCGGGTCGACAAGACAGCGCGCAAGCTGGACGGCCCTTATCTGCTCCTGTCCGCGGCGGTGTTGGCCCTATGGATGTTTCCCCGCCACAAACTTTTTGATGCGTCGGCGTCCATTCTGTCGATCGGCATACTGGCCTATCTCATCCAAAATCCGACTGGAAGACGTTATTTGCTCAGCGGCGTGTGCGTAGGCTTTGTCGCCATGTTTGGCCGAAACCACGGCGTCTATGCAGGCGTAGCCAGCATTGGCGCCATTGGCTGGTTGAGCATGAAGCGCCCCGGCGGGCCAGGCGCGTGCCAGGGCCTGGCGATTTGGGCGACGGGCGTGCTGCTTGGGTTCTCACCCATACTCCTGATGGCGTTGTTGGTACCCGGCTTCGCCGCAGCGTTTTGGGAAAGCATCCGCTACGTATTTGAAGTCAAGGCGACAAATCTCCCCTTGCCGGTACCGTGGCCATGGCAAGCAAACTTTTCCACTGCACCGTTTGGCCATGCGATTCGGGATGTCCTGGTGGGCCTGTTCTTCCTGGCGACGATTCTTTTCGGCGCGTTTTCCATCGGGTGGGTGATTTATCGAGAATGGCAGGCCAAACCGGTGATTCCCGTGCTGGCGGCGACAGCGTGGCTAGCGCTTCCGTACGCGCACTATGCCTATTCCCGCGCGGACGTCGGCCACCTGGCTCTGGGCATCTTTCCCTTCCTGATAGGTTGCCTCGCCGTGCTGGCGACGCAGGCCGCAAGAATCAAATGGCCGGGCGCGCTCCTGCTTTGTGCCGCAAGCTTCTGGGTAATGCACATATTTCACCCAGGATGGCAATGCCGGAACGGGCGCTGCGTTAATGTGGAAATTTCCGGCGACCAATTGCGTGTGGACCGGGTTACCGCAGACGATGTTGCGTTGCTCCGCCGTTTGGCCACCCAGTATGCCCAGAACGGGGAGGCGTTTGTCGTCGCGCCCAACTGGCCGGGCGCCTATCCCCTGCTCCAACGCAAGTCGCCGATGTGGGAGATTTATGCGCTTTGGCCGCGCTCCGACTCGTTCGAGCGCGCAGAAATCGAACGGATTAAGGCTTCAAATCCTCAGTTTGCGCTGATCTGGAACTTTTCGTTGGATGGAAACGCTGCCTTGCAATTCCGCCATACTCATCCGCTGACTCATCAGTACATTCTGGAAAATTTCGATCCGCTTCCCGCCGTATCCAACCCGGCCTATGGCCTTTTCAAGGCAAGAAAGGCCGCGCAATGAAAGAAACGCAACCGTACAAGCCTCGCTGGCTATTTCAGGATGATTTGCTGGCGCATCAAGTGCGCACACCGGTCTCATGACTACACAGATTCGGCTCGACCCAAGACGGGGCAGCGAGTCAGACCAGACACCCCATGGCATCTCGTATTCAGACGGTGATGAGGTTGAAGACTATCTTTATTCGGTGCTGAGAAATGCGGTCGATCTCAGTGCAGCTTCGTCTGAGTTGGCGGCCGCGATCAAGGATTGGCCGAGTGAGTATCACCTAAGCCCCAGACGGCATAACCTGCTGCGGCATCTTGAATTGAAGTCGACAGACAGGGTCCTGGAACTGGGATGCGGCTGCGGCGCAATTACTCGCTTTCTCGGTGAAACCGGCGCAACGATCATCGCCTTGGAGGGCAGCCCCCGCCGCGCAAAGATTGCCGCAGAGCGCTGCCGGGATCTTCCCAATGTGAGCGTTCGCTGCGGCAACATTGCAGACTTCAGGGCAGCTGAAAAGTTCGACTTTGTCACTCTTATCGGAGTGCTGGAATACGCACCCCGCTTCATTGAAGCGGACGACCCAGTCGGTGCCTGCATTGGTCAGGCTGAAAGCCTCCTGAAAGAGGAAGGCTCCCTGATCTTGGCCATCGAAAACCAACTCGGATTGAAATACCTGAACGGCTGTGCCGAAGATCACGCGGGCGTTCCGTACTACGGAGTCCAAGATCTTTATGGTGCCGGCACGGCGGTCACCTTTGGCAAGAGGGAACTGGAGTCCCGCTTGGGGGCCGCCGGCCTTTCGGATGTTGCATTCATGTATCCGTTTCCGGATTACAAGCTTCCGAGCATCGTCTTGACGTCGGAGGCTTTCGAGCGCCCGGATTTCAAGGTCGCCGACCTGCTGTATCGCAGCTTTAGCCGTGACTACAGCGGTGGCGCGTCCCGGGCGTTCCACGAGAATCTCGTCTGGCAACCATTGGCGCGCAACGGGCTCCTGCAAGATCATGCCAACTCATTCTTGGTCACGGCCAGCCGGAAGCGGCCGGGGCGCCGGGCACGAATCGATTGGTTCGCGCGGACCTACAGCGCGGGGCGTCTTCCCGCATACGAGACCGAGACACTTTTCCGGCCAGACGGCAATGGCATTGCTGTTGTGAAACGCCAGTTGTTCCAGAGTGCGTCGCCTCCCGACCATATGGGCGAATGGAAGTTGCGCCATCGGCCCGCGATGCATGCGTCATACGTTTCGGGGCAACTCTATGCGACGAAACTGCAACCCATCATGGCTCGCGGTGGGGGCCCCGAAGCAGTGGCGAGATGGGCGGCCCCCTGGGTAGAACGTCTCCTGGCAGAGTCACTGCTTGGCCCGGATGGCAAGAAGTTCGTCCCGGGTGCGCGGTTGGATGCCCTTCCCTCAAACCTGGTGCGTGACAGTTCCGGAACATTCTTCGACATCGACCTCGAGTGGGAAGCCGGAACACCTGTGCCACTCGCCTGGGTATTGACGAGAGGGCTCGTCAACTCCATTGGCGCCTGCCCTGCTTCGCCGGCTTTTAATGGCCTCACTTTTCGCGAAGGCGTGATCAAAATCCTGGAGAATTTGGGACTGGTTCTCTCGGAGGAAGACTTCCGGACAGCCGCAGCTTTTGAGGATGCTCTCCAGGACATGGTATCTGGTCAAGATCGGTCTGCGTCCCCCTATTCCGCACTGCTGAATGGGCCGATATATTCATTCACCTTTCCGACCACCTTCCACGATGAAATCGCAGGATTGCGCGTGGAAATCGCTGCGTTGCGCGCGGAGATTATCCGCGTCAAAGCCTCGTCTTCGTGGCGCCTTAGTGCGCCATTTCGCGTGGCTTACAATTTTGCGCGCAAGATTGGTCGCGGATGAAGTACGTCTCCGGCCGATGATTTACCGCGCCTCCACACTGATGCGTTGGCGGCTTTTTTGAACAGCATAACGGGGCGTGCGTGATCCGGCAGACCATTCGCGCCCTTCAGCGCTACACAAAAGACAATGGCGGCTTTGTCGCGGCGACTCGCAAGGTAGCGCGACTCGCTTGGCTGCTCCTCAGGACGACAGGCTTCGCTGGACTCTTCACTGAAGTGCGTCAAACCTTGAAGGCGAGGCAGGCCCAGGTAGCGCTATTGCAGCGCAAGAAAATACTTGCCACTCTGGCCCAGAGCAAGCAGGTGGCAATCCTGACGACCCCTCACGCGATGTTTGTCGCGCACATGCTGAATCACGGGCTAGCCCGACGGGGCTTCCGCGTTTCAATCATTACATCGCCGCCCTCGTTGGGCTATGGAGATGCGATCTACTTGGTAATCAGCCCGCAGATGTTCGCGAGGCTACCAATGAACATGATCGCCTTCCAGATGGAGCAGTCCACCAGCACACGATGGTTCACGCCGCGATACCTCGACCAGCTGCGTAACGCGGTGGCCATCCTGGACTATTCGCGAATCAACATCGACTACCTGACACGTCAGGGAATTCCTTATGGGAACATTTTTTACCTGCCGATCGCGCCCGTGCCGGACTACCTGGATTTGCTGTCCGAACACGGCCTAAATCTCGACCGTTCCGGCAGGAAAGACTATGACGTGCTGTTCTATGGTGACGTCAACAACGAGCGCCGCCGCACCATCCTCGGCAAGCTTGGCGAGCGGTTCAATGTGACCATCGTCGGCAACCTGTTCGGCCGCGAGCTGTACGACAAGCTGCTGAGAGCGCGTGTCGTCGTCAACATCCATTACTACGAGAACGCGCTGCTTGAAACCACGAGAATCTCTGAGTGTCTTTCGCTGGGCGTCTCCGTGGTGTCGGAGAGCAGCTCTGACCGAAGCGATTACCCGGAGCTGGAGGCCCGCGTCCGCTATGTCAAGGTCGGCGACGTTGGGGCCATGATCGATGCCATCGAAAGCCTCCTCAGTGACGAAACCGACCCGGCAGCAGAGGCGCAAGCCGGCGAAGCGGAAACAGTCGGCGCGACGGCTTCCGCTTTCTACCTGGATCGGTTCCTGCTGGCCTTCGGGCTGACCGATTTCGAGACCATGTCGAGCACCGAGGCGCAGCCTCCGCGTTTCTCGACGGGGCGTATCTGCTTGAGCCTGCCGGAGACGATGGCTCGACGGAATTCCTTTCTTGCCCAGGGCCAATCGGCATACGAATTGTTCGATGGCATGCGCGGGGCGCAGGGCTGGATAGGTTGCGGGCTCAGCTACAAGTACTTGCTACAGCGTGCCAAGCGTGCAGGCCTTCCCCGGCTGTTGATCTGCGAAGACGATGTGGTGCTGACGAGCGCCGCGGAAGACTCGTTGGCGGTGGTTTATGACTACCTGGACTCGATCGACGGGCAGTGGGATGTGTTCGCCGGATTGATCGCCCATCTTCACCCGGACGTGACGGTCAGTCGCGTTGCCGAACACGGCGGACTAACGTTTGCCCATCTCGACAAGATGACCAGCATGGTGTTCAACATCTACAACCGGTCGATCTACGATCTGCTGATCGCATGGGATGAATCTGACGAGAATCCGCGGAGCAACACAGTAGACCGATACCTGGAAAGCAGGGACAACTTGAGAGTTGTTACCGCCGTTCCCTTCATCGTCGGGCACTCGGAAGACGACACGTCGACCTTGTGGGGGTTTGGGAACAGGCAGTACGTCGAACTGATTTCGCGCAGCCAGTTGCTGCTGCAAAGCAAGGTCGACGCCGTCCGGGCGCAAGCGAATGCGGGAGGGTCTGGACAGGCCTGACCCCGCGAGGAACAGCCAAGCCTCGGTCTTTGGTCGCGCGATACGCTACCGCGGATCGCCTTGATTTGCTAGCCGGGCGGAATGCTGGCGTTTCTGACGCAAAACTGAGGCGTCAGATGCATGTGAAAGCGCGGCTGCTCGACTTTGCCGATCTTCATTGCGGCAAACATATGTGTGGGGGTGATCTTGCCGGCATGAATGAGCTCCTCATCCTTTGCCTGCACTCGATCGATGAAATCGGTGGCCCAGCCGTCGGTCGGGTCAAAATTGTGGCCGAAACAGCGGTCCACAAATATGTCGATCACATTGCCGAACGGCACAAACAGCGCAAAATCGAAATGCTCGACGAGCAGGGGGAGAATGTCCTGCGCCCGGATGCCCTCGAAGCCTTCAGTGCTGCAATCAAAGTTGATGTAAAGAGGCTCGTGCCGGCGCAGCAGGTTGTTGTAGCGGCAGCGCTCCGGCAACTCCGACCAGAACGAGTGCACAACCTCCAGGGCTTCCGGCCACCGCATGTGCCCGTTGCGCCCGATCATGTCGTGCGCAAGAAAATAGCCGTCGGGACGCAAGTGTGTTTTTATCTCTTTGAAAATGTGTTCCAGCGCCACGAAGTGATGCAGCGCGTGACTGGCGATCACCACGTCATACGCGCCTTCAAGCCGAATCTTGTTGATGTCTGTCGCGGTGAAGCGCAGCAACCCGTCGACGCCCGCGTCTTGCGCGAGCTTCTTGCCGCGGCCGAGCATGGCGGCGTTGAGGTCGACACATTCAATTGTGAAATTGCTGTGCCCTTTGTCGAGCAGTGACCGCGCCAACTTGACCTCCACTTCGCAGTTACCCGAACCCAAGTTGATGATTCGTGTGGGTCGTCCTGCGGCCACCCGCAGCACTTCGTCGGCATGCTTGAGTAGAAACTCAGTGTCGTTCGTGAAATCGAACTTCTCGAGCATCGGCTTCACGTATTTGCCGGCCCAGTAGCCGTGAATCTCGGGTAGATTTGCCACCTTCTCCACGCCCTCGAAAGTCCGGATCTCCGCCGCGAGCTTCGAAGCGTAACTGCGCTTGGGTGAAGGTTCCACAAGCAGCGGCCGAACGCTTGCCACGAAGCGGTCCCAACCCGGCATACGCTGGAGCCGGAGCATGTGGGCCAAGCGCGTCCCGGCACGTCTCACGTTGGTTCGGATCATCAAGTTTCTCCAGTACTCTTGGGGCCAATATCCGCGCTGCGATCAGCCTGACATGCATAAGCCACGCTGCAGAGACCATTATGCTCAGTTCCCCGGGGAAATCGCCCGCACAGGCTCCTCACGCCTTGCATAGAGGCCCGCTACCGCACGGCCGGGATGCCATGCTTCCATAGCATCTGCAGCTTGTACGGAATCCACTGAAAAACCGAAAAGAATTGCCGGGCGGTGCTGCGCCGGTTGCCCTGCACCCATCGGCGGCGCTCGCGCAGCAGATGCCGTTGTTTCCAGAGCGACATCAGGCAGGCTCCATAGATCTCGCGCCACACGCGCAGGTCCCGTTTGATGAGAGTCAGCACCGCTCCCTCGCACGCCAGCGCCGCGAGATGAAGGGGAAAAAGCAGTGCGAAATGAGGCGCCGGACAGGTCAGCACCATCACATAGGACTTGTTGCGCTCGGAGAGCGCCCTGCGTCGGAAGGAGGTGACGAGGCGGCCCTGATCCACCTTTCCCCCGCCAAAGCTGTGGCCGACACGGTGCTTGTAGCCGCTCGCCCGTACGGCGATGACCCGGTATCCCATCAGGCGGGCACGGCAGCAAAGGTACAGGTCTTCGCCAATGCTCCCGAACCATTCGGGAAAGCCGTCCAACTCTCTCCAGAGGGCGCATGGGATCCAGAGGCACGCCCCCATCACCATCCCGACGTCTTCGCGGCGCGGGTCCTGATTGGGCACGGGGTTAAGGAAGGCATCAAGCATGCTGCCCCGGTCGAGCAGTTCCCCACTGGCGCAATCGAATTGCGGAAGAGTCAAGATGGCTGGCGTATCCAGTTCGCGAGCCGCGGACAGCAGGTGTTGCAGCGCGTCCGGATGCAGCGCCGCGTCGTTATTGAGAAGCAGCAGGTAGTCGCCACTGGCCACTGCGGCCATGCGGTTGTTGGCAATGCAGAATCCTACGTTTTCCGAGCTCTCTAGCAGCTTCGCCGCGGGATATTTCAGCCGCACATGCGCTGCGGACCCATCGCTGGACGCGTCGTCGTGGACAAGGATCTCCACGGCGATGTCGCCTTGCTGCTCCAGGATCGAGCGTAGGCACTCGTCGATGACGTCCATTCCGTTGTAGTTGGCAACGCAAACCGAAACCAGGGGCCGTTGCGCCGTCATTTCTTGTTCAGCCAATTCCAGGCGAGATCGAGGCCATCCGCAAGGGAGACTTTCGGTTGCCAACCGAGATGCTGCCGGATACGCGATGTGTCCAGCACCACGCCGCGAACATCGATGCTGCGAGCAGCCCGGTAGACCGTGTTCACCGGCCTGCCTGACACGAGTTCGACCATGCGGCGCAGCTGGTTGACACTTGCGCCGATGCCGCTGCCGAGGTTGTACGTTCTGCGATCGTGCGGAAGCCTGATCAAGCGTACGGTCGCTTCGACAACGTCGTCAATATAGATGTAGTCCCGCACGTTTTCTCCGTCGCCCCAGATCTCCAGCGTGGTGCCGTGAAACGCGTGGTCGAGCAAGGTGCGCACCAAGCCGAACCCGCTTTTTAGCTTCTGGCCTGCTCCATAGGCATTGGAGGGCCGAAGGATGGAGACGGCGCGACCTTGATCGTGTGCGGCCTTGCAGAGCGCTTCCTGCGATGCCTTGGCCGCGCCGTGGTCCGAAAGCGGAAAAAGCGGTGCATCTTCCGGCACTGGCAGGCGAAGCGGATTTCCATAAATGGCTCCGCCGGACGAAAAGTAGATCAGGTGCGTCTCCGGATGAGGCTGCAGGGCTCCCAGGAGTCGCGAGGTCAAGGCGACGTTTTCAAGTTCGAGGGCGGGTTGGCCGGCCGATGATGAGGGCGTCGTCGCGGAGGCCAGATGAACCACCGTACCGCAGACGCGCAGCGATTGTTCGAGCCGCCAGATGTCGGTACGGCCCACCGTATGGACAACGAACCCCTCCTGCTCAAGGCGAGTCCCCAATGCGGTCCCGATGAAGCCCGTGCCTCCAAGCAGTAGCACGCTGCGCCCGTTCATGTCCGGCGCTCCAGAAGGCTCGCATACGCGGCGGCATACCGCCCGGCGCAGCTGGCCCAGGTCCCGACGGAGTCCATGACCCACCTGCGCGCGGCCTGCCCCGCTGCCCGGTTATTGACGGGGTCCTCCAGCCATTCGAGGCCTTGGCTCAGTTGGCCCGGGCCGGCCGCCAGCCAGCCGGTCTTGCCATGCTGCAACACGTCGCGATGGGCCGGCAAGTCGGACGCAAGCACTGGCAATCCGGCAGCCATTGCCTCCAGCATCACTTGCGGGCGCCCTTCGTCATGGCGGCTCAATGTGATCAGCCCGCACGCCATGGGGAACCATCGCTCCTGTAGCTCTGCCGGATGGGTGGGGCCATGGTATTGGACCCATGAAGGGAGGTCAATTTGTTCTTGCATCGGGCCAAAAAGATGCAGCTGCCGCTGCGGGCCGAACAATCCATCACCCCAATCGAACAGGTGGCCGATCTTGTTTTTGGTAAGGCGCGTGATGGCCAGCCAATGACGCGTCGAGTCCGTCGGAATTGGCCGCACCATTTCAAACCACGAATCGTCGACGCCAAAAGCGATTGGGCGAATTTCGGCCAAGTCACCAAAAGCCTGCTCCAGTGCCGGCCGCATCCACTCCGCATTCGGCGCGAGTATGGCGCGACGCTGGCGCAGCACAGCGCGCAATAGCATCTTCATGCCTGGTAGCCGCAACAAAGCGAAGTCCGTTCCGAGCACTGTGATCAACGCGGGTGTGGTGCTGCCCCATAGCGGCAGCGCGTTCTGCAGCCAATTGACGTGTGCCACGTCGGCGCGCTGCTTGCGATAGGCGCGCCCTAGCCGCAAAACCAGGCCAAGGATCGTTCCTATGGCCTGGACCCTATGCACGCGCATCAAGTGCGCAATGCCGCCCCGCTGCGCCAGCCGGGCCAGCCACTCGGCGTCTGCCGAAGTGGAAGCAGACGCAACCGCGGCGGGAATTTGGCCAGGAGGCGCCCACAGTGAGAGCGTCATGTCGTCACGCGCGGCCAACGCTGTGACGAGGTTTGCGATGAAACGTCCGCGCCAGTCCTGTGGGCCCTCGGGGTACGACGTGCTGGTCATCAGCACGTGCAGAGCCGGGTTCATGGCGAACGATCCAAACCAAGGCCCGCAGCCCTGACAAACGCGGTTGTGAATGCCGGCACATCACGCTGGTCCAGATGGGATCCGTCCGGGCAAGCAAAGCGCGACAATTCGGGGTGCTCTTGCGAATGGATAGCGTGGGCGCTTGTGGTGGCCGCCACCCTATCCCAGTACAGGGATTTGGGAAAGCGCCTGGTATCTGCTTCGTGAACAAGACCACTGGTCGGCAAGCTGACGATGATGACTTTGCCGCCACGGGATTGAATGGCCGCCACGGTGCGCTCCAGGTCGACGAGTCCCTTCGTCGTTTGTGCACTCGCCGCCGTTGGTTCGAGCCGGCTCACGTAGTCCTCCACTTTCTGCGCGAGGCGATCGGCTGGCAGGCTTGTGTCGATCTCTGGGGGATTTCCAAGGTGCCTCAGAACTCGGCTCAAATAGAAATCGGGCATCTTCACGCGCTGGTAGTCGGCGCGCCGAGAGCGATCCGCGAAAGTTGACAGGTACTGTGGGGTTGCTTCGGGATTGATGATGCGGTTCTGAAAGGCATCCCACGGGCGCCCGCCGTCGGCGTAGTTGATCAGGTGATTGCGCATGGCATCGGACATCCGCGCGTCGATGTCCCGGTAGGTCGGCCACCGTATTTTCCCGTCGGCACTGGTCTCGTATTCAGCTTGGAAATCATGACTCGCTCCCGACGATTGCCGCTCAAGTGAAACTGGGCCGGGTATCAGATCGAGAACGACGGTACCTCGGATTGACGGGTCATGTGCCAAGCCCTCCAGCACCGGAACGTACGAGCTGCCATCGATGGCCAGCTGCACGGGCTCGAGCCCGGTGGTCCTACGCAGGATGTCCAAGTCGATGTCTAACTGGATCCGAGAGGCCCCCACCAGGATCAAAGCACGCTTGCCGAGTGCGGAAGCCCGCTCGCGCTCCTTGAGCCAGAGCGCCTGGGTGTCATGGACCGTGGGAGCGAAACCTCTTCGCGCCAAAATGATCTCTGTCGTCGCGACAAAGGCGAGTAATGTCAACAACGCGCCGCCAATAGTCAGCTTCCAAGCGCGTGGGGGGGGCCACTCAGAATTGGAAATAAATGAAAGCACGCGGCTCACCTCCGGACACCAGAAAGATGCCAATCAGGCAGATCCCCAAGAGCATAGTCTGTGCTGGGCGCGGGATTGCAAGAAACCAACCACCTGAGGTGCGGTCCCGACCCCAAATGTGCAGGATCACCAGCGCCAGTGAACAGCCCGAGGACGCGAACAAAGTGCCGGGTGGAAGATCAGGGAAGCCAGGCCGCGCCAGCGCCGAGAGAACTGCGAGAGCGTTGCCCGCGTCAGAGGCCCTGAAGGGTATCCAGGTCAAGGTGGCGACCAGGAACGTAGCCACCGCCATCCCGGCACTCGAAAAGTATCGGCCGATCAACCGCAAGTGTCGCCGGCCAAGCCGCTCGAGCAGCAGATAGGTACCATGCAAGCCGCCCCAAAACAGGAACATCAACGAAGCGCCGTGCCACAAACCACCGAGCAGCATGGTCACCATGAGATTTCGGCCGACTCGAAGCGTCGTTCCGCGGCCTCCTCCCAGCGGGATATAGAGGTAGTCCCTCAGCCACGAGGACAGCGAGATGTGCCACCTGCGCCAGAAATCGGAAAAACCGATCGCGCCGTATGGAGAGCGAAAGTTCAGTGGGAAGATGAAGCCGAAGCACAGGGCCAAGCCAATGGCACATGTTGAATAGCCGGCGAAGTCGCAGAAGATTTGCCCTGAGAACGCCAAGACGCCGGCCCAGGCATCCCACGCGCTGGCGCTCTGCGGTGAGTTGTAGAGTTGGTCCACCACCGGAGCGAAAATGGTGTCGGCGAGCACGGTCTTTTGGAAAAGACCGAGCACGAACAGAGCAAGACCCCATCCAACTTGCTGGCCCGTGACGGTCCTTGGCGTGTCAAGTTGAGGAAGAAAGTGGCTTGCGCGGACGATGGGTCCGGCCACTAGCTGCGGGAAGAAGCTCATGTACAACGCGAAGTCCAGCAGCGAAGCCGGCGCCAGCGTCTGCCGCCGATAGACGTCAATCGTGTACGACAAGGCGTGGAAGGTGTAGAAGGAAATGCCGATCGGCAACATCACATCGAAGGGCGCAGGCTTGAACTGCACGCCCGCCACCGCGAGCGCCGCAACGAACTGTTCGAGCACGAAGGCGGCGTACTTGAAGTAGGCCAACGGGATGAGGAGGACGAAGACGCTCGCGACCAGATACCGCTTTCGAATTGCTTCCGATTCCTGGAGCTGGACCAGTCGTACGAGCCACCAGGTCACCACCGTGATGGCTAGCAGCAAGAGGATGAATGGTGGGTTCCACGCGGCGTAGAAAAGCAGGCTGGCCGCCAGAAGAATGAGCTTCTTGGCTCTCCAGCTCCGGGCGATCCTGTGCGCGCTAAACACGACAATCAGAAACAGCAGAAAGCTGAGCGTGTTAAATGGCATGGGCGTTGTGGCCTGCGTTCCACTTTGCGCGCTTCAACTGCGCATCAAATCGTGTTCAGTCCTGGTCGCGATCTTGCGCATCGATGTTCTTGTAATGCAGCGCGGAGATCTGCTCGGAGACGACGCCGATGAGGAATGTGAAGACGGACGAAATGAAAAGCAATGCGCTCATGTTAGTGAAGCGGCCGGAAGTCAGATAGGTGTACAGGTAGTAGCCGAGCCCCGTCAGAAAAAACGTTGCGCTGATGGGCAGGAAAAGCCTTTGCGGCGAGAAGAGCGTGCCAACCTTGATGATGATCAACAGGAATCTCACGCCGTCACGCAGCGGATGAATGTGGCTCGCGCCGGTGCTCCTGCGCGGCGAATGAATTGGAACGTAGGCCACGCTGTAGCCCGCACGGAAGAAGCTCATCGTGATTGTCGTCGGATACGAAAACCCATTGGGCAACAAATACAGGAACTGGCGGAACTGGCGAGCATTCACCACCCGAAACCCCGAAGTGAGATCCGCGATCGGCTGCAAGACCATCCAGCTGGCGAAGCGGCTGAAGATGTCGTTGGCGGCCGCACGGTGCAAGCCTGCTTGAGAGCCTGACTGCCGCGCGCCGACGACCATGTCATAGCCCTGGCGGAACTCATCCAGAAGCAGAGGTACGTCCTCCGGTTTGTGCTGTCCGTCCGCATCCATGAAGATGAGTACGTCGCCTGTGGCGGCACGAGCGCCGCTCTTGACGGCGGCCCCGTTCCCCTTGGGGTAGGGATGGGTCACGACCCGCACCCCGTGCTTCGCACATACGGAAACCGTGGCGTCATCCGAACCGTCGTTGACGACAATGATCTCTGCGCCCTGGGGCATGTACACAGCCAATGCCGGCAACAGTTTTGCCAGTCCCTCAGCTTCGTTGCGGGCCGGAATCACGATGGAATACGTGTCAGCCGGCTTGTCAGTTCGTGTTTGCACTTGTTCCCATCGACTCGACCAGCGTCTTCAGTTCATTCAAGACTGGTCGGTCGCGCACAGCATGAAAATTTTCGATCAGCCAAGTGTATTCTCGCCGCGCTTCCTCCACCCTGTTGGCCCGCAGCAGCAGGCGAATCAAATTGGATCGAAGCGCCGCGCTGCCCGGATCGCTCGCCACAGCAGCCTGTGCGTACCCTATCGCCAATGGAACGGAATTCAGTCGGGCGACGGCGTAGTCCATCGCTACCGCATAGATCATCGCACGCGTCGTGGCGTCAGCGTACGGATTCGACAGGGCAGCCTCGATCAGCGCCTTAGCCTCGTTGTCGTCCATGCATAGACGCCCTTCTACCAAAAGGCCTGAGAGGCTTTGCACGATTCCACGATCGCCTAGGCTGTAGCGGCCGTAAACAAACCGCTCCAGCAAGCGCGCTCGAAGGGCAGCGTCTTTTTGCACACCGGTAATGCAGTCGAGATAGACGAGTCCGACCAAAGCAGCCTTGCCGTTCTTGTCGAGTTCTGCGGCGCGTCGGTAAAAGAACTGCACGGATTGATAGGCCAGCGCATTGCCCCCGCCAGCCTCGAAGGTTCTCTGCATGATGGCCGAGGCCGCTTGAAAGTTGGAGCGCGCCGAATTGGGATGGTTAGCCACATCCGCCTGAGAGCGCAGGAATTCATTGGCCCACTGCATGGACCGGAGGGTTGTTACCAGCCCGCAAAATGATACAAAGCTGATCGCCAGGACCAACCGGGGAACTGGCCAACGAGCATTCGCCTGAACCGGCAACATGAAGCTGAAGAGCCACAGGACTATTCCGAATGACGCGATGTAGTTGCGGTGCTCGTGCGCAATTTCCAGCGGGAACAACGTTGACTCCAGAGCATGGGATGCCAGGAACCAAAACACCGCAAACGCGAATAGCGGCCGTCTTGCGCGTTGCCAAAAGGCGAGCATCGCGACCGCCACCCAGCCCGCAATAGCCAACAAGGTTTCAGGCGGCGCGAAAAGCCCGCGTGAAATTGGAATGTCGTCGTGAAATAAGCCGAAGAAGTGCGGCGCGGGCAAGAGAAGCTGTCCCACATAGAACCAGAGCACTCTGGCTTCTGTCATGAGCCGCTCCACCATGCCGAAATCCCGCACGCTGTACCCTGCGGTGATGAATCCCCACTTGGCCCAGCACAACGTCGAAAGCAAAACACCCGCAATCGCCGCGGCCCACCATTTCAGGCGCGTCGGAACCGTTCGAAACGTGCCAAGGACGAGCCACTCGCACAGGAATATGTGGGCCGGCAGCAGGAGCCCGGTTTCCTTTGAAAAGACGGCGGCGGGCCATAGAACCAGGATGCTGGCCGCCATCGCAAGCACTCCTCGCGCGCCTTGTGCCTGCCTTCCGAAAAGCCAGAGTGACAGCGCGCAAAGTGAAAAAAGCGCCGACAGGCTGGTCATGCGCTGAACGACGTATAGCACCGGCATGGCGTTCAGCGGATGCATTGCCCATGCGGCCGCCACAGCTGCCGCGAGAAGCCATGCGCGGACGCGGCTTGTGCGATTCACCCACCGTCCCAACTGCAACGCGATCACGAAAAAAAGCGCCGCGTTGGCGATGTGGATGGCTAGATTGGTGACCTTGAATGAATAAGGAGCGGCGCCGAAAAGGTGGAGATTTGCCGCAAAACTTAACATGCTCAGTGGCCGGCCCAAGGGGCCTGAAATACCACTGCTTGCGGCCGTCGTCAGGGAAGCAATCGAGCCGTCGGTCGACCTCAGAGCCGGATTCTCGACGATGCTCGAAAAGTCATCGAATATGAAGCCACCTTGCAGGCCGGGCCAGTACAAGGCGAGAAGAAGCAGGCTCACCGCAGGCAAAACCGCAGCTTGAAGTAGCAAGGAACGGTTCGCGAAGGTCAACATGCGCCTAGTGTGCGGGCAAAAAAAAGCCCCGCCGCAGCGGAGCTTTTTTACTACAGACCGTTGATTAGCGGCAATTTGCCGGCAGGTACTTGGCCGCAATGGAACCAGTGCAAACCCAGGTGATCACGCCAACAGAGTCGGCCGTGCCGGTCAGGACGACGTTGCTTCCGCTGATCTTGGGCTCTTTGGCCGAAGCGACCGCGGTAATGACACCAACGTTGGTGACACTGCTTGTATATGCCACGCTCGCGACATACGGCGACGTATGCGCCGACAAGCCGGCCGACGCGACAGCAGGCATGTGACCAAGCGTTTGATAGGCTTCAGCGATCGCGCCCTTCGGGCCAGACGCCGCCAGAACGACTTCACTGGTCTTCGCACGGACCGTGTAGTCCTGGTAAGCCGGCAAGGCCACCGCCGCCAGAATACCGATGATCGCGACCACGATCATCAGTTCGATAAGGGTAAAACCCTGCTGCATGGAACGCTTCATGGAAAACTCCTTGGGTAAAAAATGTTGCGGAGCGTATATGCACGCTTTGTGCCAGCCTGCTCTGCCCTCAAATCAGGTGAAAACAAGCTCATTTCGACACTGTGTGCTTTGCCAACTCGACAATTTTGGTCGTTTTCATCAGAACCGGACATTTCCTGTCACCTCTCAGCGTGTTCGCGGGCCATGCCCACGAACGCGTCTTCCAAATTGCGGGCGAACTTTGCGGAATCGAAAAGTGGCGAATTGATCGCTCGTTGACGCAAACCGGCGCGCACCTCGCCCAACGATTTCAGGTCGCTAGCGTGCTGTGCCGCGATCTCCACGTATTCCTCTTCGCTGCTAGCAACCCAGTCAGCAAGACCGACACAGCGCAAGAGACTTTCGCCTTGGCGCGCCAGTAACGAGTGCCCTGTAAGGGTGACTGTCGGTACACCCATCCACAAGGCCTCGGCTGTGGTCGTTCCGCCTGGGAAAGGATATGTGTCGAGAATCATGTCGACTTCATCGTAGGACGCCAGGTAAGCCTCACGAGGCGCGCCGCCATGAAGGTCCACTCTGGCAATGTCGATACCGACCGCGGTCAGCCGTTCTTTCATGTTTGCAACTGCTTCGCCGTATGCCAGTGGCAAGCTCTGAAGTCGAAGGCGCGAAGTAGGAAGCTGCGCAAGCACTTTCGACCAGAGGGCCAAGGTGCGGTCATTGATCTTGTTCAAGATCTGATACGAGCCGAAGGTGATGTACCCCTTACGCAAGGCGGGTAAGTCTTTTACCTCATCTGCGGCGCCGCTCGTAGGAAGGCTCATGCACAAACGCGTGTCTGGCAGGTACCAAAGTTGCTCGGAATAGTACTGAGCATCGCTTGCGGGCACGGATACCGGGTCCACGAGGATGTGGTCAATTTCCGATACGCCCGTACTGCCCCAGTATCCGAGCCACGCGACCTGATGGGGCGCCGCCTTCCACGCGAAAACCGGCAGTCGATTGAGTCCCGTATGGCCGGCGAGATCCACGAGGATGTCGATGCGGTCCGCATGAATTTTCCTTGCCAATTCATCGTCCGGCAGAACGGCCACCGAGTTCCACTCAGAAACGAGACCTTTGAGCCGGTCGGAAAGTACATCTTCTGTGGCGCTGGCCGAGTAGGCGACGATCGTCAACTTGGCGGGATCGAGATTCGCCAGAATGCCCTCGAGAAAAAGTCCCACGGGGTGAGTGCGGAAGTCCCCGGAAACCATTCCCACCCTCAGAGGTCGCGCCCCCTCCTCGAACGGCGGGCAAAGCCACTGGGAGTAGGGTTTGGCACGTGCCGTCACCCGTGCTCCGTATCGCCGTGCCTCACTCAGGTAATCCGCCGGCGACAGGTCCGACAAGTAAGTCAGCGAAAACAAAAGATTCTGGTGCGCATTCAGGTACTCCGGGTTGATTTGCAATGCGCGCCTGTAGCTTTGGACGGCAAGCTCCAACTGGCCGCTTTGCTGAAACGCCGCACCGAGGTTTGCATGAGCCTGCACGTTGTCTGGCTCGAACTCAAGAACGTTTCGGTAGGTTTGTATTGCCGAGAAAACCTCGCGCCGTCTGAGCTGCGCCACTCCCAGGTTGATGAGAATCGATGAGTCCTGAGGTTGCAGCTGCGCGGCCTGCCGGAAATGAACGATCGCCTCGTCGCACTCGTCCACCGCCAGGCGCAGGTTACCCCTGAAGTAATGAAAGTCCGCCGTGTCCGGCGCAAATGCAGGGCCTTGCTCGAGCACAGCGGTTGCCTCTTGAATTCGGCCCATCTGCGCCAGTGAAATGCAAAGATCCCGCCGGCATGTGTCGAAGCCGGGATTGATTCTCAGGGCTTCCCGGTAGCAGGCCGTCGCTTGTAGCCATTCGCCACGGGTCCGCGCCAGATTGCCGAGCATGTAGTGCGCGTCATAATCCACTGGATTGAGCTTGACGGCCTGCGAGAGCATTTCCTGCGCCACGATGGCATGTCCCAGTTCGCTCTGGACGTAACCGAGGTTGGAGTAGCAGGTTGCGTCTTTGGGGTCGCTCTCCAACCCGCGCCGATAGCAATTTGCAGCCTGCTGCAGATTGCCTTCCTTGAGATAAGTGTTGCCGCGTTGGCGCCACTCGGCGGAACTGACCTTCGGCTTTGCAGTCGCCGCCGGCGCAACGGATCCTTCGAGGCGCGACTGCAGGCTTGCGCGCTTGGTTTCCAACTTGGTTGCGAGCCACCTAAGCATGGAGCGGCACCATCGCGGAGAAGGCGGGCTTCATGATTTGACCGCCACCACAAGCCACTGTGTCAGCTTGTCGATATAAGAGTCGTCGTACCCGGCGTCCTTCAATGCCCACTTGAAGGCGTTCCCCATCTGGGCCGTCTTGTAAAAATTAAGTTTGTTCTTCTGCCTGTAGTTCTTCACCTGCAGATCCATCTGGTCCATGACTTTCAGCGACTTGACGGCGAACTGCTTTTCCTTCAGTGCCACATTCAAGGGCATTCGTTCCATGTAATAGCGAGCCAGGCTCGCGCCAAACTCCTTGGCAGAACTTGCGTCAAAAAATGAAAACATTGGGAGTTGCTGAACGATGAGGATTGCTATTTTGGCCGGATTTGGCCCCAGCCATTCGACTCACTTGATGCAAACCGACCGCACCTGCTTCAAGTCAGTGAGCCCCAGCATCACTTTTTCCATGCCGTCCATTTTCAGGGTCCGCATGCCGCTCTCCACGGCCTGCGTGAACAGCTCGGAGACGCGGGCGCGCTCCTGGATCAGGCGCTTGATGTGGTCTTCGGCCACCAGTAATTCGTGCAGGCCGATGCGCCCCTTGTAACCGGTCTTGTTGCATTTCTCGCAGCCGTTGGCCTTGAAGAATTTCAGCCGGCCGTCCTGGCCATAGGTCTTCACCCAGCTGTCATAGAGCTTCTTGGCCTCGCCGGCGTAGTCGGTTTTCCACGCCGAGGAATGCCGCAATTCTTCGGCGTATTCGGTTACGAACAGCTTGACCTCGTCGGCGTCGGGCAAGTACTCGGTCTTGCAATCGCATAACTTTTTGGCGAGGCGCTGCGCCAGGATCCCCAGCAGCGCGTCGGCGAAGTTGAACGGGTCCATCCCCATGTCCAAAAGGCGGACGATGGACTCCGGCGCGGAGTTGGTATGCAGCGTCGAGAACACCAGGTGGCCGGTGAGCGACGCTTCCACGCCCATCGACACCGTTTCCTTGTCGCGTGATTCGCCGATCATGATGATGTCCGGGTCCGCGCGCAGGAAAGCCCGCATCACCAGCGCGAAGTCGATGCCTGCCTTGCGGTTGATCTGGACTTGGCGCAGGCCCTTCTGCGTGATTTCGACCGGGTCTTCCGCGGTCCATATCTTCGTGTCGGGCGTGTTGAGGAACTTCAAGATGGAGTGCAGCGTCGTGGTCTTGCCCGAGCCGGTGGGTCCGCACACGTAGAACAGGCCATAGGGCTTGCTCACGGTTTTTTCCAGCCGCTCCTTGTTGTGGGCAGTCAGGCCCAGCTTCTCGAGCGGGATCGGTTCGCCGGCCGCGAGGATACGCATCACCACGTCTTCGACCCCACCAGCCGATGGGATGGTGGCGACCCGCAGCTCGATGTCGATCGGGCCGAACTTCTTGAACTTGATCTTGCCGTCCTGGGGCTTGCGCTTTTCGGAGATGTCCAGGTCGCACATGATCTTCAGCCGCGTGACCATGGCCTGGCGGAAATGCGAGGGCACCTCGACGTACGGCTGCAGCGTACCGTCGATGCGAAAGCGGATGCCCGTCTTCTGCTTGCCGGGCAACGGCTCGATGTGGATGTCCGACACCTTCTGGTTGTAGGCGTCGATGATCACCTTGTTGACGAACTTGACGAGTTCGTTGTCCGCGGCGGCGGACATCACATCGCCTTCTTCACCGCCTTCGTCGTCCACAGGCGCGCTGAGATCGGCCAGCAGGTCGTCAATGGACGCGCCTTCTTCGGCGCCGTACAGTTGCGCCAGCGTTTCCTCGAACTCGGTTTGGGTGGTGACCCGGTACGAGAACTTGGAATAGCGCGCAAAAACCTGGGGGACGATGCGCGAGCCGCGAACCGCCTCCGGGTCCATGCACATGACGACCAGCCCCTCCGGCGATTCCTCCAGGGGGATCCAGCCCTGCTCCTCGACGAAGTCGCGCTTGAGCGGACCCTGAAGCGCGTCGACGCGGATGCGGCCAGGATTGAACGGCTCGTACGGCACGCCGAAGAACTTGGCCAGCGACGGCCCGATCTGCGCCGGGCGGATGCGGAAGTCCTGCATCAGCAAGTGCTCGACCGGCTTGGCTTCCTCGCGCGCTTTCTGGATGCAACCCTGCAGTTCGTCCTCGGTCAGCACACCGGCCATGACCAGTCCGCTGTATTTGGTGGCGCGGCGCCGCTGGCCCTCGTCGGCCCTCTGCATCCGCTGGCGGATCGCGGTGGCCAGGGTCTTGCACAGCTGTGTGGCGCCCTCGACCTCGAGGTCGCCGAACGGCTGGTCGCTCTTGTTGTTGATGACCTGCAGGACACCGTGCAAGGTGCTCCCGTCCAGGATCGGCACCACCATCATCTGCTTGGTGCGATAGCCCGAGCGCTTGTCCACTTCCTTCAGGAAGGACAAGGTGGGATGGATGCGCTTGAGCGCTTCGTCGTCGTAGACATCGGCGATGTTGATCAGCTGCCTGCTGAAGGCCGCGTAGCCGGCCAGGCTTTGCGCGCTGATCGGCAGCTTCAAGTCCTTGCTGGTGTTCAGGCCGGTCTTCAGCTTGGAGATGATGGAGGCCTTGTCCTCGCTGATCGCATACAGCGTCAACCGGTCGGCGTTGAACAGCTTGCAGATGTCCTGGCTGGCCTCCAGCATGATCTGGTCGATGTTCTCGGTCTCGTGGATCCGCGTGGTGACCACCTGGAGCTGCTTGTAGAACAGCGCCTCGAAAGACACGCCGCGCTTTTCCGGGGGCAGCATCAGCGAGTCGAAGAACGCCTGCGAGTCGCGCTCGGGCACCTTCAAAACGGCGTTCATGAATGGGGCTTCCACGTGCTCATAGATCAAATTCCTGTCCCGCCCTGAGCCAGCGGATGTCGTGCGTGACGTTCGGGCCGAACGGCTGCGTCTGGTCGAACCGCTGGATCTCGGCCATGATCAATTCGGTCTCGGCCGGCTTGGTGTGCGTGATGTAGATCGGGAACGACTTGCTCTTGTCGATGCAGTCGAGCTCTTCGGCCAGAGCGTGCGGCGACAGGTGCAGGCTGCGCCGGGCCAGGTCTTGCTCGCGGTTGGAGAATGCGGTCTCGATCACCAGCGCGGCGACGTTCATCGAGTTGATGCGCCGCCAGAACGCGGGGTTGCGCTCGGTGTCGCCTGTGAAGACCCAGCAACCTTTGCCCGCCGTCACCGCGTAGCCCACCGCGGGCACCGTGTGCACCGCCGGCAAGACCTCGATGCGCTTGCCGGTGATGTCCAATGTTTCGCCGACCTGGATCTCGTGAAAGCTGATGAAGGGCTTGTCGGGCGACGGGATGCGGCTGAAATCGGGCCAGATCACGTTGTTGAAGATGTGGGCCTTGATCGCCGCAATCGTGCCCGGCAGCGCGTACACGCGGACCGGCTTGGTCAGCTGCGACGCGATCGCGTCGATCATGAGGGGCAGCGCCGCGACGTGATCCAGGTGCGAGTGCGTGAGCAGCACATGCTCGATGCCGCGCATCTCGGGCAACGTCAGGTCGCCGACCCCGGTGCCCGCGTCAACGAGCACGTCCGAGTCGATCAGGAAGGACGTCGTGCGACAGTCCTTCGCGATCGCTCCGGAGCAGCCTAATACGCGGACCTTCAAGGGTTTCCTTACTTGGTTTCGAAATTCGTTGCCCCGTCCCACTCAGGGTCGAAGGGCAGCAGCCTCTTTGAGGCTACACGCTCTGAATACAACTCGTAAAGGTATTTTTTGGCATTCATGCGCTGCAGGTTGAGCATCAGCACGTCGCATTGCTCCCAGTTCTGCGCGCGGTAGGCCTTCAGGAAGGCCGCCCAGGTCTTGAGCTCGTCCTGGTAAGGCTTTTCCAGCCGGTCGGCGGGGGCGACCGGCCGGTAGATGGCAACCGCCTGCTCCTTGCCTTTCACGCGGACCCGATCGAGCTCCTGCCAGGCATATTCCGGCGCCAGCCGGCGGGTGGTTTCGCTCGCCACGATGTCCACGCCATACACCTTGGACAGCCCTTCCAGGCGGGAGCCGAGGTTGACCGCGTCGCCGATTACCGTGTACGCAAGCCGGGCGTTCGAGCCCATGTCGCCCACGCACATCGTTCCCGTGTTCAGGCCAATGCCGATGCCGATTTCCGGGATCCCCTTGGCCCGGTGTTCCTCGTTGACTTTGCGTACCGCGCTGGCCATTTCCATGGACGCCTTGACGGCCAGGGACGCGTGGTTCGGAATGTCCACGGGCGCCCCCCAGAAGGCCATCACGCAGTCGCCCATGTATTTGTCGATGGTGCCGCGGTTCTGCTGGATCTGGTCGGTCAAGCGGCTGAAGATGCCGTTGAGAAGCTCCTGCAGCCGGGTCGGCTCCATGGTCTCGGACATCTTCGTGAAGCCCCGCATGTCGCAGAACATCACCGTGAGTTCCTTGCTGGCGGCAGCCATCGTGTAGCTGCCCGGGTCCTTGACCATTTCGTCCACCAGTTCCGGGGGGACATAGGTGCCAAACAGGTGGGCCAGTTCGCGTTTGCTTCGGCTTTCCACAAAGTAGCCGTAACTCATGTTCAACGCAAAGGCCGTGACGGCCATGACCAAAGCCGCCGCCAGTGGCAGCACCAGGCTCTGGCCCAGGAACAGCCAGAAGTTCAGGCCCACCACGGCGCCGATGACGACCGCGCTCAGGAGCACGGCCCGAGGCGCCGACAGCAAAGGCAAGCCGAATGCGAGCGCGAGTCCGGCGACGACCAGGATGGCGACGTCGTAGCCCAGCGTGTAGTCCGGCTTCACCGGGATGCGGTCGTCGAGCAGGCCGGAGATCAGGTTGGCGTGTGTTTCCACACCGGGGTAGGCCTCGCCCACGGGCGTCACCCGGATATCGAGCAGGCCGGGGGCTGTGGTCCCCACCAGGACGACCTTGCCCTTGAGGGTGTCGGGTGCAATGCGCTTGAACAGCAGGTCGGTGGCGGAGACGTACCGGAACGAGCCGCCGTTGATCCCGCCCGGACCGCGGAAGGGAACCAGGATGGTGACGCCTTCCGCGACGGGGACGCCCAGGCTTTTGTTGCCCAGGCGAAGGCGAATGCCCTCCAGGCCCTGGTACGTGCGCGCCAACCAGCGCTCGTGAGGAAAGGCCGGCTCAACCGTGGGCATGCCCGACAGCATGCGGAACATCGCGAGAGACAGGGATTCGTAGAACTGGTCGTTGTACGCCGCGACCAGCGGGACCGAACGGACCACGCCGTCGATGTCCACCATCGAATTGAAGAAGCCGGCCATCGGCGCCGCCTTGGCCAGCTTGTCGAGGTTCGCGCCGTAGCTGTTCCAGCTGGTGAACTTGATCGGCCGCCCGCGCAGTGCTTCCCGCTCCATCACGGGCGCCGGCAGCACGCCCGTGCGCCGCGGCTCCTTGGCGTTGGTGAGGTAGTAGCCGAGCACCACCGGGCGCTTCTCCAGCGACTTCGCGAACACGCCGTCGTAGTCCAGCGATTCCTGCAGTTCGCTGAGTTTCTGCGTGAACCCGGCCTGGTCCTTGAGCTCGCCTTGCGCCAATTGGCGCAGGCGTTTCAGCCCCGAGCTCTCGTCGGGCTCGGCAAAGACGAAGTCGAAACCCACCAGCGCCGCTTTCTGGCGATCGAACAGCTCGTCGACGAGCTCGGCGAACCGGTGGCGCGACCAGGGCCATCCGACTTCCGCCAGGCTTTTCTCGTCGATATCGACGATGACGATTCGCTCGTCGAGCGTGCGCGGCATGGTGGCGCGCAGCCGGGCGTCATAGATGATGTCATCCAGGCGCTGCAGCACATGGACGGGCATGGCGCCCGTCGCGTGCAGCAAGGCGAACACCAGCGGAATCAGCGTGACCGCGATCCTCGACCAGTGCTTGGCAAGCAGGCCCATCAGGGCCTCGTTCTCGCGTGACGTGCAGCCGGCATTTGCGCGGCGCGGCGGTCAGGCCTGCACGAACTGCATCTGCGTCCCCGCCAGCTCCAGGAGGTCGCCGTTTTTCAGTGTCACGGGGTCGGCGCCGATGGCCGCACCGTTGAGCGTCGGCTTGTTCGTGCCTTCGACGTGCGCGACGACGAAGCCGTGGGGCCGCTTGGTGATGGCAGCCACCGCGACGCCGGGCTTCCCGATCGTGGTCACGACCTTGACCAGGGGCACCTCGCGGCCGGCAGCCGCACCCGACAGCACCTTGATGGCGGCCCTCAGCTGGCCGAGATCAGACGCCAACGCGTGCGCATGCGCGCCGGGGCTCACGCTCGCCGGGGCCGGCGCCGGCGCCGGCGCTGCGCCAACGGCAGGCGCGGGCAACGGCGGCACGACGGCGCCGGCCTTGAGGATCATGGTCTTCTCGAAGGTCGGCCCGGCGACCTCGTTGATGTACTTGATCTTGTACTTGCCGATCTCGACCGTGTCGCTGTTTTGCAACAGCTGCTTCTTCACGGCCTTGCCGTTCACGTAGGTGCCGTTCGTGCTGTTGAGGTCTTCCAGGTAGACCTCGTTGCCGGTCATCTGCAGCACCGCATGTTCGCCACTGACGGCTAGGTTGTCGATCACGATGTCGTTGTAAGGCCGGCGCCCCAGAGTGGTCCGGTCCTTGGTCAACTGCACTTCCTTGATGACAACACCGTCGATCGAAACGATCATTTTCGGCATGGTCTGCTCCTGTCTATATAACTCGTTATCTGCGAACTAGTACGAAAGACTATTTTCCCAGCAATCTGGAAATCAAGCCGCGTTTTTTCGATTCGGTGTTGGCCTGGGCCAGCAGCACGGATATGTTGTCGCGCCCGCCGTTGGCGTTCGCGGCGTCGATCAATTGGGCCACTTTCTGTTCCAGCGGGGCGTCCGTTCCGAGGATTTTGGCGATGCCCTCATCATCCACCATGTCCGACAGGCCGTCCGAGCACATCAGGTAGATATCGCCCGGTTCGACCTTGTGCTCGTTGACTTCCAGCAACACTGCGTCCTCCACGCCCAGGGCGCGGGTGACCAGATTCTTGTTGCTGGAGGTCGCCGCCTGCTCCGGCGTGATGAGCCCGGCATCCATCTGCTCCTGCAAAAGCGAGTGGTCCTTGGTAATCTGGACGAATTCGCCCTCGCGCAGGCGGTAGCAGCGCGAATCCCCGATGTGCCCCAGCATCGCCCGGCCGTCCTGGAACACGCCCAATACCAGCGTCGTGCCCATTCCGCTGTACTGCGGGTTGGAATTGGCGGCGTTGAAGATCGATCGGTTGGCGTTGTCGACGCAGATTTCCATGGCGCGGCGCACTTCGCGGGCATTGGCGTGGCGACCCGCCTGAGACAACCAGCGCCCCAGTTCCGACTTGATGAACGTCGTGGCCATGCCGCTGGCGATCTCGCCGGCGTTGTAGCCGCCCATTCCGTCGGCCAGGATGGCCAGGCGGACCGGCTCGTCGAAGGTGACGGAGTCTTCGTTGTTCTCCCGTGCGAGACCCGGGTCGGTGCGTATGCAAAACTCGTAGTTCATAGGTTGCCGGATCAAGCCTCAAGGTGGTTCATGCGCCGCCCGCACCGCCGGACCCGCCGGGCTTGCGGACCACGTCGGTTTTGGCGAAGGCCGGATCGCCCCCATCCTTTTTCTGCGTCGGATCATAGCCCGGCGCGGGGACCGCGGGCCGCCGCATGCCGACCACGGTCGGTTCGAAGTCGGGTTCGCCCCTGGGCGGGCGGACGCTCGTGGCCATCCCGACGGTCTTGTCGAAGTTGGGAACATTGACCTCGTTGTCGGGCCGCATCACGACGCCCGGAGGCGTCGCGAGGGCGGACCGCGGCGCAGGCGCGGGCAACGGCGCGCCGCTCATTTCGGCCAGCATGGAGCGGAGGTCGGCCGCGAACTGGTCGCCGTCCTGGTAGCGGGTCTCGGGCCGTTTGCTCAGGGCCAGCGCGACCACGTTGGCCAGCCGCTCGGAAATTTCGCGGCGAATGATGCGGATGTCGGGCGCTTCCTCGTTCGCGATCTTGTACATCAGCTCCGCCATCGAGTCGCCGCGGAACGGCAGCACGCCGGCAAGCATCTGGAACAGCATCACACCCAGCGAATAGATATCGGAGCGCCCGTCCACCTTCTTGCCCGCGATCTGTTCGGGCGACATGAAGCTGGGCGTGCCCAGCACCAGGCCGGTCTTGGTCTTACTCGAGTCGGTGATGCGTGCGATGCCGAAATCGGTGACCTTCACCGTGTCGCTGTCGAACTCGTACATGATGTTGGCCGGTTTGATGTCCCGGTGCACCACGTTCTGCCGGTGCGCGTACGCCAGCGCCTCGGCCACGCGTGCCACGATCGACAGCACCTTGGGCACGGGCAGCAGGTGCCCGTCCTTGCAGACATCGGCCAGGTCCTTGCCCTTGAGGAACTCCATCGCGATGTAGGCCAGCTCGTGTTCCTCGCCGGCGTCGAAGATGGTCACGATGTTCTGGTGCTGCAGCCGGCCCGCGGTCTCGGCTTCGCGGAAGAACCGTTCGCGCGCATCGGCGAGCTCCTCGCCTTCGAACTCGTCGCCCAAGGCCATCGTCTTGATGGCCACCACGCGGCCGATTTTCGGATCCCTGCCGAGGTAGACCACGCCCATCGCGCCCTTGCCCAGCTCCTTTTCCACCTGGTAGCGGCCCAGCATCGGCTTCTCGACCCCGCCGCCGTCGAGAAGCATGGTCCCGCCGGGGCGTCCACCGCTGCCGAGGATGACGGTCTCTGAGAGGTTCTTGGCACGGCTGATCTTGCTCTGCAGGTCCTTGTAGCCCTTGTCGTAAGTGGCCATGTACTCGTACACGGCCTGCGCCTTGTTGAACTGCCGCTTGCGCTCGAAGTCGAGCGCAAGGTTGTACAGGTTGTCCATGAGCGCGTCGCCCAGGGGCACCTTGCGGTAGTAGTCGAACGACAGGTCCAGGTCGCCCTTGCCCTGCATGGCCAGGCCCATCATCCGGTTGGCCTCGGCCGAGGCTTCGTCCGATTTGAGCTTGCCCGCTTCGGTCATGAGGAAGCGCTTGGTGGTGAGGGCGAGATGGCCGATGACCAGCAATGCCGCCGGCATGACGAAACGCAGCCACAAGGCCGATCCGGACAGCAGGAAGAATTCGGTAGCCAGCAAGACCACCAACAGGGCGGAGGTGATGATGGCGCCCATGCCCGCCGACAGGCGCGGCAGCAGTGCGATCAAGTACGCGGCCACCAGCAGGAACGCCGCGAATGACGCCAGCACACCCCAGCTCGGCTCGACGACGAAATGCTCGCTGAGGATGTTGGAGGTGACGTGCGCCATCATTTCCGCAGGGCTCAGAGCGGGGTAACCGGGCACCGGGAAAGTGGTGCCGACGCCTTGCGCTGTGGGGCCGATCAGAACGATCTTGTCTGCGTACTTGCTGGCGGGGATCTTGCCGCTGAGCACGTCGTAGAACGAATCGACAGCGAACGCCGGCTTGCCGGCCTGGCTGCGATAGAACTGCGGCAGGATGCGGGCAAATTCGTCGGTCTTGACCTTGAGCTTGCCAACCTGCAGGCCCTCGCCCGCGATGACCTTGATGTCCGGGGTGCCGAGGTTCAGGCTCTTTGCGGCAACCAGAAGCGCCATCGAAGGCACGGCGCGACCGTAATAGTTGACGAGAAGGGGGTCGGCCCGCACGGCGCCGTCTGCGTCATTGGTCTGGTTCAGGTGCCCCAAGCCCGCAGCGGCGTTCGCGATGCTTTCGATCGGGTACTGGCCTTGCAAGGCGGGCCACGAAAAACCGTTCCGCTCATCGATCGTGCTTTTGGCAACCGCCGGAGGGAGGTCCTTATCGGCCTTGCCGAGCGGCTCGCCCAGCACGAAAGCAGACGGCACCAGCACATTCCCGGCCTTGGCCATGCTGGCAGCCAACTTGCCGTCGTTGTCGAGGGCGCTCTCGGCTTCGGCCATCAGCTTGGCCACGGCCTCTTCGTCCGCGTTCGGCCCGAGCGCTTCCTTGATCTTGCGGATGTAAACGAGGCCGCGCTCGGTTTGGGGCTCGGTGAAGAAGACGTTGTAGGCGATGGTCTTGGCCTTGGCCGCCGCGAGCTTGTCGATCAGCTCGGCGTGCACGTCCCGGGGCCACGGCCAGCGGCCGATGTTGGCGACGCTCTGGTCGTCGATGGCGATGATGGCGATCCGGTCGGACGGATGGCGCGAGCTCTGCACGCTCGCGATGTCATAAAAACGGCGCTCCAGCGTCTCGAAAGCGTCGGTGGCCTTCCAGAGCATGAAGACCGCCACCACGATCAGGACGCCCGCGAACCAATCCGCACGCCAGAACCGGCCACGTTTCGCTGAAGAAGATTTGCTCACTGGCCCCTCGTCAGAGAACTGTTCAAAACACCGCGGACTCGCAGCGTTTCCACACCCGCGACGCCAGGAAAGGGGTGCAGGCCTCTGTTTGGACGTTAACAGACGCCCATTCGCCGGACAAGCGACTTTGTCACGGCTTCGGAACGAATTGTTGCAATTTCGCCCGTGCCGCGCGCCATTCACCCAGCGTCGGCAGGCGCCGCGGCGCGCGGCTTGAACACCTTGGCAAGAATCAGGACGAGGATCGCGCCCGCTGCCGCCGCGGCGTATTCCCAAGCCTTGTCGGCAGGCAGGTAGGGCTTCATCGCCGGATCGGTGTAGATCATCTGGCCGGCGATCCATCCCAGCAGCATCGCGCCGAGCGTGATGATGATGGGAAAGCGGTCCATCAGCTTCAGAACGATCTGGCTGCCTGCCACGATGATCGGGATGCTCACCAGCAAGCCGAAGATCACCAACGGCAACTGGTGGCTGCCCGCGCTTTCGGCGGCGCCCGCGATGGCCAGCACGTTGTCCACGCTCATCACCAGGTCGGCGATGATCACTGTCTTCACGGCACCCCATAGCTTGTCGCTGGTGGCGATGTTGCCGTGGTCTTCCTCTTCATGGGGCACGAGCAGCTTCACGCCGATCCACACCAGGAGCAGCCCCCCAACCACCTTGAGGTAAGGGACGGCCAGCAAGGCCAACGCGAATGCGATCAGCACCACCCGCAGGATGATGGCGCCCATGGTGCCGTAGATGATGCCCAGCCTGCGCTGCGTGGGCGGCAGCCCGCGGCAGGCCAATGCGATGACGACGGCGTTGTCGCCGCCCAGCAGGATGTCGATCAGGATGATCTGGCCGACGGCAATCCAGAAAGGGGCGGTCAGGAATGCTTCCATGCTGGGACGTCTCCGGAAGAACAGCTCGAATCAAAAAAGCCGATTGTCCGTCAGGACGATCGGCTTTCGGATGTGGAAAACCGCAGAACTCTCTACAGCAGGGCTTTCAGCAGCTTGGCCATTTCGGACGGGTTGCGCGTGACCTTGAAGCCGCACTCTTCCATGACTTCCAGCTTGGCGTCCGCCGTGTCGGCGCCGCCGCTGATCAGCGCGCCGGCGTGGCCCATGCGCTTGCCCGGGGGCGCGGTGACGCCGGCGATGAAACCGACGATCGGCTTCTTCATGTTGTCCTTGCACCAGCGGGCGGCGTCCGCCTCATCGGGGCCGCCGATCTCGCCGATCATGATCACGGCGTCCGTTTCCGGATCGTCGTTGAACGCCTGCATCACGTCGATGTGCTTCAGGCCGTTGATCGGGTCGCCGCCGATGCCCACGGCGCTGGACTGGCCCAGGCCGATTTCGGTCAGCTGAGCCACGGCTTCATACGTCAGCGTGCCGGAGCGCGAGACCACGCCGATGCGGCCCTTGCGGTGAATGTGGCCGGGCATGATGCCGATCTTGATCTCGTCGG
This sequence comes from Ramlibacter sp. WS9, assembly GCF_003797765.1. GTDB lineage: Bacteria > Pseudomonadota > Gammaproteobacteria > Burkholderiales > Burkholderiaceae_C > Ramlibacter. Next base: position 557,813 of record NZ_RKMB01000002.1, read on the forward strand.
GGGTGATGAGGCCCGGGCAGTTGGGGCCCAGCAGCAGCGTCTTCTTGCCGCCCTTGGCCTCTTTTTCCTTCATGCGGTTGCGCACTTCCAGCATGTCCTTGACCGGGATGCCTTCGGTGATGCAGATCGCCAGATCCAGGTCGGCCTCGACGGCTTCCCAGATCGCGGCGGCGGCGCCGGCCGGCGGCACGTAGATCACGGAGACGGTGGCGCCGGTTTCCTTGGCGGCTTCCTTCACCGACGCGTAGATCGGGATGTTGAAGATCGATTCGCCGGCCTTCTTGGGGTTCACGCCCGCGACGAAGCAGTTCTTGCCGTTGGCGTATTCCTGGCACTTCTCGGTGTGGAACTGGCCGGTCTTGCCGGTGATGCCCTGCGTGATGACGCGCGTGTCTTTGTTGATGTAGATCGACATGACTGGTATTCCTTAGGCGGCTGCTTTGACTGCGGCGACAACTTTTTGGGCCGCTTCGGCCATGGTGTCCGCGCTGATGATGGGCAGGCCCGATTCGGCCAGCATCTTCTTGCCCAGCTCTTCGTTGGTGCCCTTCATGCGCACCACCAGCGGCACGGAAAGGTTCACGGCCTTGCAGGCAGTGATGACGCCGGTGGCGATGGTGTCGCACTTCATGATGCCGCCGAAGATGTTGACCAGGATGGCCTTGACCTTCTTGTTCTTCAGCATGATCTTGAAGGCCTCGGTAACCTTCTCCGGGGTGGCGCCGCCGCCGACGTCCAGGAAGTTGGCCGGCTCGGCGCCGAACAGCTTGATGGTGTCCATGGTCGCCATGGCCAGGCCCGCGCCATTCACCAGGCAGCCGATGTTGCCGTCCAGGCTGATGTAGGCCAGGTCGAACTTGCTGGCTTCGATTTCGGCCGGATCTTCTTCGTCGAGGTCGCGCAGCGCGACGATGTCGGGGTGGCGGAACAGCGCGTTCGCGTCGAAGTTGAACTTGGCGTCCAGCGCGGTGATGTTGCCCTTGCCGTCGCGATTGAGCGGGTTGATCTCGACCAGAGACGCGTCGGTGTCCATGTAGCACTTGTAGAGCTTCTGCAGCACGTCGGTGGCCTGTGCCGTCGAGCCGGCCGGGATGCCGATGCCGTCGGAGATTTCCTGGGCCTGCGCGGCGGTGAGGCCGGCCAGCGGATCGACGAACACCTTGATGATCTTCTCGGGGGTGGAATGGGCCACTTCCTCGATGTCCATGCCGCCTTCGCTGGAAGCGATGAACGCGATCTTCTGCGTGGCGCGGTCGGTCACGACCGAGACGTAGTATTCCTTCTGGATGTCGGCGCCGTCCTCGATGTAGAGGCGACGGACCTTCTGGCCTTCGGGGCCGGTCTGGTGGGTCTTGAGCTGCATGCCCAGGATTTCACCGGCCAGGCGCTTGACGTCGTCGATGCTCTTGGCCACCTTCACGCCGCCGCCCTTGCCGCGGCCGCCCGCGTGGATCTGGGCCTTGACGACCCAGACCGGGCCGCCGAGTTTCTGGGCGGCTTCCACCGCTTCCTGTACGGTGAATGCCGGGATGCCGCGGGGCACTGGCACCCCGAAATTGCGCAAGATTTCCTTGCCTTGGTACTCGTGAATCTTCATGAGGTGTCTCTCGAGGAACGGGTGGGGGTGGTGCCCTACGACGGGGCTTTGGTCTTTGGCGGGAGCGGCTGCAAGGAGCAGCCCGCAACTGTATCATGCTGCAACGCACCAAACCCCACGTGTGGCTTACAGTGGGATGAGCAGTTTCCACAGGAAAAACGATGGCCAAAGTCTTTATCGACGGCGAAGCCGGCACCACCGGCTTGCAGATCCGTGAGCGGCTGGAAAGCATGCCGCAGGTTGAACTGGTGAGCATTGCGCCCGAGTTGCGCAAGGACCCAGCCGCCAAGCGCGCGCTGATGGCCGGCGTCGATCTGGTGATCCTGTGCCTGCACGACGACGCGGCGCGCGAATCCGTGGCGGTCATCGACGCCATCGAAAAGGAAACCGGCCGCGGGCCGCGGGTGATCGACGCGTCGACGGCGCATCGCACCGCCGAAGGCTGGGTGTTCGGGTTCCCGGAACTGGCCGCCGGCCAGCGCGAGGCCGTCGCCAAGGCCACGCGCGTGAGCAACCCCGGCTGCTATGCGACCGGTGCGATCGCATTGGTGCGACCGCTGGTGGACGCCGGCATCATCCCGCGCGACTTCCCTCTGGCGCTGCCGGCCGTGAGCGGCTATTCGGGTGGTGGGCGCAGCATGATCGAAGCCTACGAAGCCGGCACGGCGCCGGCGTTCGAGCTCTATGGCCTCGGCCTGAAGCACAAGCACCTGCCCGAGATCGTCAAATACACGGGCCTGACCCGCCGGCCGATCTTCATCCCGGCGGTGGGCAATTTCCGTCAAGGAATGCTGGTGCAAGTACCGCTGCATCTGGACATGCTACCCGGCAAGCCCACCGGCGCCGACCTGGAGGCCGCGCTGAATAGGCATTATTCCGGCAGCGAATGGGTGACGGTGCAACCGGCGACCGAGGGCGGGAAGATCGATCCGCTGGCGCTGAATGACACCAACAAGATGGAACTGCGTGTCTATGCCAACGAGGAATACCGGCAGGCCGTGCTGATCGCCCGGCTGGACAACCTGGGCAAAGGCGCCAGCGGTGCCGCGGTGCAGAACCTGAAGTTGATGCTGGGGCTCTAGCTAGGGCCTGGATTCCCGCCTTCGCGGGAATGACGCGTTAGTCGTTGGTGACGGTGCCGCCGAGAACACGGCGGATCACGTCGCCATCGAACCCTCGCGCCGCCAAAAACCGCGCCTGCTTGCCTCGTTCGGCCGCATCGGCAGGCGGGGCATCGAACTTGCGGCGCCACACTTCAAGCGCGCGCGTCACTTCGGAAGAACGCAGGCCGGCCACGGCCTGGGCCACCAGCTCGGGCTCGAGACCTTTGCCTTGCAGCTCTTGCCGCACCCGCGCGGCGCCCAACTTGCCGGCACGGCGATGGACCACGGAGTCGGCCACCCGCTGATGGTCGATGAAGCCCCGGGCCTGGAGTTCATCAAGCACCCGGCGCAGCTGGCCGGGCTCTTCTTCGTGACCCGCCAGCTTGCGTTCCAGCTCGCTTCGGGAGTGTTCCCGGCCCGAGAGCAGGCGCAGGGCCCGGCCCTTCAGTGACAGCTGCGGCCGCTGCACGAGTGAGTCACTCCGCGGCTTCGACGTCCGCCGGCAGCAGCGGGATGCCCAGCGAGTCGCGCACCTTGTTCTCGATCTCGCGGGCCAGTTCGGGGTTCTCGCGCAGGAACTCGCGCGCGTTGTCGCGGCCCTGGCCGATCTTTTCGCCGTTATAGGCGTACCAGGCGCCGGACTTCTCGAGCACATGGGCATTGACGCCCATGTCGATGATCTCACCGTGGCGGCTGATGCCCTCGCCGAACAGGATGTCGAACTCCGCCGTCTTGAACGGGGGGGCGACCTTGTTCTTCACGACCTTGACCTTGGTCTCGTTGCCGATCGCCTCTTCGCCCTTCTTGATGGTGCCGGTACGGCGGATGTCCAGGCGCACCGAGGCGTAGAACTTCAGCGCGTTGCCGCCGGTGGTGGTTTCCGGGCTGCCGAACATCACGCCGATCTTCATGCGGATCTGGTTGATGAAGATGACCATGCAGTTGGTCTTCTTGATGGTGGCGGTGAGCTTGCGCAGCGCCTGGCTCATCAGGCGGGCCTGCAGGCCGGGCAGCGAATCGCCCATTTCGCCTTCGATTTCGGCCTTGGGCGTGAGCGCGGCGACCGAGTCGATCACGATCAGGTCCACCGCGCCGGAACGCACCAGGCTGTCGCAGATCTCCAGGGCTTGCTCACCGGTGTCGGGCTGGCTGATCAGCAGGTCCGACAGGTTGACGCCCAGCTTCTGCGCGTACTGCACGTCCAGCGCGTGCTCGGCGTCGATGAAGGCGCAGGTGCCGGCCTGGCGCTGCATTTCGGCGATGACCTGCAGCGTGAGGGTGGTCTTGCCCGACGATTCCGGACCGTAGATCTCGATGACGCGGCCGCGCGGCAGGCCGCCGACGCCCAGTGCGATGTCCAGGCCCAGCGAGCCGGTGGACACCACCTGGATGTCTTCCAGCTTCTCGCCTTCGCCCAGCCGCATGATCGTGCCCTTGCCGAACTGCTTGTCGATCTGCGCCAGCGCAGCCTGCAAGGCCTTGGACTTTTCGCTGTCGGCGGCGATACGGGTTCCTTTGACTTGAGCGTCCATTTTTGAAAATCTCCTTGTGAATCAACAGGTTGAGGTGTCTCATCCAGTGGTTGAATTCACAGGCTGGATGCTTGACCAGTACTTTAACGCGCCGGGTTGAAAGAAGTAAACGAGTTTTTTTGTCAGTTTGCCTTACGATTCAGACATGCCCGAAATCCCCGCGACCGCTGACGACAGCTGGCGCCTCACGCACCTGGGCCGCCTGCTGGGCCACGCCGCACGCCGCTTCGACGAGCGGGTGCTCGCGCTGATGGCGCACAACATCGACGTGCCCTTGGCGCTGTCGAACCTGGCGGCCCGCTCGCAGGTCAGCGCGGCCCACGTCCACGTCACGCGCCACCTCGCACTGGGAGGCTCGCGCCTCACCGAGCTGGCCCAGCGCGCCGGCATGAGCAAGCAGGCGATGGGCGATCTCGTCGACCAATGCGAAGCCTGGGGCCTCGTCACCCGCGAACCCGACCCGCTCGACGCCAGGGCGCGCCGCGTGCGCTTCACCGCCACCGGCCTGGCCTGGCTGCAGGCCTTCAAGGAAGCGGTGGCGCAAGCCGAAACGGAATTCCGCGCCGAGGTGGGCCATGAGGTTGCGGCGGTGGTCATGATCGGCCTGGAGGCTTATGCTGGCCCATCGGCGTAAGCGGCAGGGTTGACCTTCGTCAGTGCCAAGTAGGATGTCCCAGCCTAAAATTTGACTCAGAGCGCTCACAAGATCGGCGCCGACCAGGAGACAGCCATGCGGATACTGATTGCCGAGGACGACCAGGTGCTGGCCGACGGCCTGCTGCGGACGCTGCGCGCCTCCGGCGCGGCCGTGGACCATGTCGCCAGCGGCACGGAAGCCGACGCGGCACTCATGACCAACAATGAGTTCGACCTGCTGATCCTCGATCTGGGCCTGCCCAAGATGCATGGTCTCGAGGTGCTGCGCAAGTTGCGCGGCCGCGGCTCTTCGCTGCCCGTCCTCATCCTCACCGCCGCCGACGGCGTGGAAGAACGCGTCAAGGGCCTCGACTACGGCGCCGACGATTACATGGCCAAGCCGTTCAGCCTGCAGGAGCTGGAAGCCCGCGTGCGCGCCCTCACGCGCCGCGGCATGGGCGGCACCAGCAGCACCATCAAGCACGGCCCGCTGGTGTACGACCAGGCCGGGCGCGTCGCCACCATCGACGGCAAGATGATCGAGCTGTCCGCGCGGGAGCTGGGCCTGCTCGAAGTGCTGCTGCAGCGCGCGGGCCGCCTGGTGAGCAAGGACCAGCTGGTCGAGCGGCTGTGCGAGTGGGGCGAAGAAGTCAGCAACAACGCGATCGAGGTCTACATCCACCGGCTGCGCAAGAAGATCGAAAAGGGCCCGATCCGCATCGCCACCGTGCGCGGCCTCGGGTACTGCCTCGAGAAGATTCCTTGATGCCTAACGATCCACCCCGGCTCCATTCGGGGGCCACCGCGGAACCGGCTTCGCCGGGCCGCTGGTGGCGCCCCCTTGAGGGGGAGGCGCCGAAGGCGCTTCGGGGGTGGTGAAGTTATTTCAGCGCGAGCAGCGCTCGCTGTTCGGCGAGATTCTCGACTGGATGCTCACGCCGCTTCTGCTGCTGTGGCCGGTGAGCCTGGCGCTAACCTGGCTGGTGGCGCAGAGCATTGCCGGCAAACCCTTCGATCGCGCGCTCGAATTCAACGTGCAAGCGCTGGCGCAGTTGGTGACAGTGCAGAACCAGCGTGTCGTATTCAACCTGCCGCAGCCCGCGCGCGAGATCCTGCGCGCCGACGATTCCGACCAGGTCTACTACCAGGTGCTGGGCCCGCGCAGCGAGTTCCTCTCCGGCGAGCGGGACTTTCCGCACCCACCCGAGGAAGAGACCCCGCTGGTCGGCGAAGTGCGGCTGCGCGACGACGAGATGCGTGGGCTCGACGTGCGCGTGGCGTACACCTGGGTCCGGCTCGACCTGCCCGGTGCCCAGCCGTCGCTAGTGCAGGTGGCGGAAACGCGCGAGAAGCGCTCCGTGCTGGCCACCGAAATCATCAAGGGCGTGATGCTGCCCCAGTTCGTCATCCTGCCGATGGCCGTGCTGCTGGTGTGGCTCGCGCTGGTCCGCGGCATCAAACCGCTGTCGCAGTTGGAAGAACGCATCCGTGCGCGCAAGCCCGACGACTTGAGCCCGCTCGACGACACCACGGTGCCGCTCGAAGTCGCGCCGCTCGTCTCGTCCGTCAACGACCTGCTGACCCGCCTCAAGGATTCGATCGCGACGCAAAAGCGCTTCCTCGCCGATGCGGCGCACCAGCTCAAGACGCCGCTGGCGGGGCTGCGCATGCAGGCCGACCTGGCTCAGCGTGAAGGCTTCAATGCCGAGGAGCTGAAGCAGTCGCTCAAGCAGATCGGCCGCTCCAGCATCCGCGCAACCCACACGGTGAACCAACTGCTCGCGCTGGCCCGCGCGGAAAGCAGCGGCCATGTCCTGGCGCGCCAGCCCTGCGACCTGGCGCAGCTCACCATGGAAGCGGTGCAGGACTCGCTGCCGCGCACGATGGGCAAGCACATTGACCTGGGCTATGACGGCGCGGAGCCGGGCGCCGAGGGCGTCGCGCTGCAGGGCAACCCCACGCTGCTGAAGGAAATGATCCGCAACCTGCTGGACAACGCGATCAGCTACACGCCTTCGAGCGCCGAAACGCCCGGGGTCATCACGGCGCGGGTGCTGGCCGACCCGTTCGGCCATGTGCTGATGCTGCAGGTGGAGGATTCGGGGCCCGGCATTCCCGAAGCCGAACGGGACCTGGTGCTGCAGCCGTTCTACCGCGCGCTCGGCACGAATGTCGATGGATCAGGCCTGGGACTTCCGATCGTGCTGGAGATCGCGCGGCAGCACAACGCCGAGATCCAGCTCGAAGATGCCCGCCCTGGGCATGTGCCGCCGGGCACACGGGTCAACGTGCGATTCGTGTTGCCAGCAAATGGACTCGACGCCCGCGAAGGAGCAGCTCAGGCAGCCTTGTAGACATTCAACTGCAGCCGCTCGCGCTCGATGGCGCGCGCCACAGCGGGCAACGCCGCCACGCGCTGCACGAGTGCCCACAGCGCGGGAAAGCCCTGCGGGTCATGCCCGGCAAAGCCACCCCAGCGCAACAAGGTCAGCGCATAGGCATCGAGCGGGCCGAAGTGCTCGCCGCCCAGGTAGGGGCTGGCCTTCTGCGCCATCGCTTCGATCTCACCGAGCATGCCCCCGTACAGTTTCGCGTTGAACGACTTGATCGCCGCCTGCGCGGACTCGTCGTCGGTGAACTTGTACGGCATGAACACGTGCGTGAACGTGGGGTGCACGGTGTTGTTCATCCACGCCAATGTTTCCAGCACCCGGGTGCGCGCCAGTGGCTCGCGCGGCAGGAAGTTGCACTGCGGAAATCGCTCGTTCAGGTGGCTCACGATGGCGACGATCTGCGTGATCACCTCTCCGCCGTCGACCAGCACCGGCACCTGGCCGCGCGGATTCATGGCCCGGTATTCGGCACCGAGGTTCTCCTGCTTGTGCAGCTTCACCAGCACCGGCTCGAACGGCTCGCCGGCCGTCTCCAGCAGGGCGTGGGGAACGAAAGAGCAGGCACCCGGCCCGAAATACAGCTTCAGTGTCATGAGATAAATTCTTCGGTTTTAGCGGCAGGGCCGCAAGGTGCGCGCGCCCAGGCCGGCCTTGAGCTCGTCCAGGCGCGGGCGCAGGGTGTCGTCGACGGCCGCCAGCTTGAGCAGCTGGCCGCGCACCTCGGCGCGCTCCTGCACCACCTTGGCGGTGCGCACGCCGCGCTGCGCGAGCGATTCGAGTTGCCGGGTCGCTTCGGCTTCCGTGGCGAAACCGCCCAGCGACAGGCCCGGCTCCAGTGTCGCATTGGCCAGGGCCTCGAACGAGATGCCCAGTTGCCGCAGCTCGGCCCGCTTGCGCGCGACGTTCTCCGGCGTCTGGTATTTGCCCATGTAGAGAATCCAGCGGGCCGGTTCGACCGTCGGCTCCAGCGACCATGAACCGGACGGCCAGGACTCCAGCGCCGCCTTCAGGGTTGTGGCTTGGCCGTCGTCCAGCGGCGCGGCCTGCAGGCATTCCTGCGGCCGCAGCGCACCGCTCGATACGTCGATGCGCCGGGATTCGTCGGCACTCAGCACCCGGACGGCTTGGGGCTTGATCTGCTGTTCCACGCGATGCGGCTCCGACTGCTGCGCCGGCGCAAAGCCCCAGGAGGCCAGCAGGTTTTGCGACCACGCGAAATAGCCGGCATTGGCCAGCAGCAGCAAAAGGACGGTGAGGCGCATCATCGGGACGGGTCAGGGCACAGCCGGCCGCACGCTCACCTCGGAGCTGGTGATGGCGCTCATGCCGCGCGCCGTATGCACGAGCAGCGCGCCGGTCTCGCTGGTGCCGTGCGCAGTGCCGGCGGTGCCGTCCGAGAGCACCACAGGCCGGTCGCGCAACGTGTCGCGGGCGTTGAAACGAGCCTGGAACGGCGCGAATCCAAACGTCTCGAAGGCCTGCACGGCCTGCACCAAGGGCGCCGCGATGCGCAGCAGGGCATCACCGGCTGTTGTCGCCTGGGGCAGGATTTCGCGCAGCCAGGCTGGCGGTGTGGACAGGCCCGTGGCGTCGCGTTCGGCGATGTTGATGCCGATGCCGATCACCGCGTAGCGCTGGGCCTCGCGCGGCTCACCGAAGCTGGCGGTTTCGATCAGGATGCCGGCCAGCTTGCGATCGTCCAGCCACAAGTCGTTGGGCCACTTCAGCTGGACGCGCGGGTGCAGGCTCTCCGCGAGGCTCACGCCCACCGCCAGCGAAAGCCCCGACCAGTCGGCCGGCGCCAACGGCAACCCCAGGGAAAACGTCAGCGAGTCCCCCGTTTGGCTGGCCCAGCCCCGGCCCAGCCGGCCGCGGCCGGCGGTTTGCTGCTCGGCGACCAGCAATACGGGCTCCAATCGGCCGGCGCGGGCTCGGCGCATCAGCTCGGTATTGGTGGAATCCACCTGCGGCAGGATCTCGACCGTGAAGCCCGGCAGCCGGGGCGACACGGCCTCCCAGATCGATTCCGCGGGAAAAGTAGATGCCCCCACGCTTGCGGCCGAAGCCGCTGCGCTGCCCCCCGAGGGGGCCTTCGTACCTTGGGGCGGCCCGGCGGTACTCACACATCAATCCTTCCGCTTCTTGCGCTTCTTCTTCGGCTTTTCCTTGGGCGCCAGCAGGGTGCCGCGGCAGCTCTTGGCGCCGCACCAGCAAGGGTATTCGGCCTTGATCTTCTTGGTGTAGGGCTCGTCCAGGATCAGGCCGTAGTCGTAATTCAGCTCTTCGCCGGACTTGATGTTGCGCAGGGCCTTGATGAAGACCCGGCCCTCGTCCTCGTCCGCCTCGCAGTTCGGGTCGCAGGAGTGGTTGATCCAGCGCGAGGAGTTGCCGCCCACCTTGGCGTCGATGACACGGTCTTCATCGACGTGGAAGTAGAAGGTGTGATTGGGATCATTGGGGTCGTGGGGGTGGCGCTTCTGCGCCAGCTTCCAGGTGATGATTTCACCCACGTACTCGATGATGGTTTCGCCCTCGGGAATGTCCTGCACCGCGAAGACCCCCTTGCCGTGCACGCCCGACTTGCGGGTCTGGATTTTCTTGCCGGAAACTTCTGCCTTGCCTGCCATTGCCCAAACTCTGTTAATTTAAATATGCACACGTGCGCGCGTGCGCGTATGCGCGCGGGAAGCGCCGATTGTAAGGACGCCGGAGGTCGCCGTGACCGAAGGGCAGGGAAACTACAGGATTGATGAGCCAGATGACTAAGACTTTGGTGATTGCCGAGAAGCCGTCGGTGGCGCAGGACATCGTGCGGGCGCTCACGCCCGTCGCGGGCAAGTTCGACAAGCACGACGAGTATTTCGAGAGCGAGAAATACGTCGTGACCAGCGCGGTGGGCCACCTGGTCGAGATCCAGGCGCCGGAAGAGTTCGACGTGAAACGCGGCAAGTGGAGCTTTGCCCACCTGCCGGTGATCCCGCCGTACTTCGACCTGAAGCCGGTGGACAAGACCAAGACGCGCCTGAACGCCGTGGTGAAGCTGGCCAAGCGCAAGGATGTGAGCGACCTGGTGAACGCCTGCGACGCGGGCCGCGAGGGCGAGCTGATCTTCCGGCTGATCGAGCAATACGCCGGTGGCGCCAAGCCGCTCGCCAAGCCGGTCAAGCGCCTGTGGCTGCAATCCATGACGCCGCAAGCCATCCGCGACGGCTTCGACAGCCTGCGCAGCGACAAGCAGATGGCGGGCCTGGCCGACGCGGCGCGCTCGCGCTCCGAGGCGGACTGGCTGGTCGGCATCAACGGAACGCGGGCAATGACCGCCTTCAACTCGCGCGACGGCGGCTTCTTCCTCACCACCGTCGGCCGGGTGCAGACGCCGACGCTGGCCGTGGTGGTGGAGCGCGAAGAGCAGATCCGCAAATTCATCAGCCGCGACTACTGGGAAATCCACGCCACCTTCCTGGCTGAAGCCGGCGAGTACCAGGCGAAGTGGATCGACCCGAAGTGGAAGAAGAACCCCGACGACGCCGAAATCAAGGCCGACCGGGTCTGGTCGCAAAAGGAAGCGCAGGCCATCGCCGACGCGGTGCGCGGCAAGGCCGCCACGGTCACCGAGGAATCGACGCCGACCACCCAGGCTTCTCCGGCCCTGTTCGACCTCACGTCCTTGCAGCGGGAAGCCAACGGCCGCTTCGGCTTCTCGGCCAAGACCACGCTGGCGCTGGCGCAGAGCCTGTACGAGCGGCACAAGGCTTTGACCTACCCGCGAACCGATTCGCGGCACCTGCCCGAGGACTACCTGGCGGTGGTCAAGGACACCATGGGCATGCTCAAGGACAGCGGCATGAAGCACCTGGCCCCGTTCGCCAAGCAGGCCATCGAGGGCAGCTACGTCAAGCCGATCAAGCGGATCTTCGACAACGCCAAGGTCAGCGACCACTTTGCCATCATCCCGACGCTGCAGGCGCCTAGCGGCCTGTCCGATGCCGAGCAGAGGCTTTACGACCTCGTGGTCAAGCGTTTCCTGTCGGTGTTCTTCCCGAGCGCCGAGTTCATGGTGACCACGCGCATCTCGCAGGCCGTGGGCCACAGCTTCCGCACCGTCGGGAAGGTGCTGGTGAAGCCGGGCTGGCTGGCCATCTGGGGCAAGGAAGTCGCCGAGGAAGGCGATGAGAACGACAAGACGCTGGTCGCGGTGAAGCCCGGCGAGATGGTGCGCGCCGAAGTGGTCGAGCCCAAGGGCCTCAAGACGCGACCGCCCGCGCGCTATTCGGAAGCGACGCTGCTCGGCGCGATGGAAGGCGCGGGCAAGCTGGTGGATGACGACGAATTGCGCGAGGCCATGCAGGAGAAGGGTTTGGGGACGCCGGCAACGCGCGCCGCGACCATCGAAGGCCTGATCAACGAGAAGTACATGTTCCGCGAAGGGCGCGAGCTCATTCCCACGGCCAAGGCGTTCCAGCTGATGACGCTGTTGCGCGGCCTGGGCGTGGAAGAACTCTCCAAGCCCGAGCTCACCGGCGAGTGGGAATACAAGCTCGCGCAGATGGAGCACGGCAAGCTCTCGCGCGAAGCCTTCATGCGCGAAATCGGCGAGATGACGAAGCACATCGTCAAGAAGGCCAAGGAGTACGACCGCGACACGGTGCCCGGTGACTACACGACGCTGACCACGCCCTGCCCCAACTGCGGCGGCATCGTCCGCGAAAACTATCGCCGTTTCACCTGCACCGGCAAGTCGGGCGCCGGTACGGATGCTTGTGGATTCTCGTTCGGCAAGACGCCGGCCGGCCGCACCTTCGAGATCGAGGAAGTGGAAACGCTGCTGCGCGACAAGAAGGTGGGCCCGCTCGAAGGCTTCCGCTCCAAGGCCGGCTGGCCCTTCACCTCGGAGATCATCCTCAAGTACAACGAGGAAGAGAAGAACTGGAAGCTGGAGTTCGACTTCGGCAACGAGCAGGACCCGGCCGAGACCGGCGAGATCATCGACTTCAGCAGCCAGCAGTCGCTGGGCCCCTGCCCGAAATGCGGCGCACGGGTGTTCGAATTCGGCAAGAACTACGTCTGCGAGAAGTCGGTGCCCACCGCCGCGCAGGCCACGCCGAGCTGCGACTTCAAGACCGGCCAGGTCATCCTGCAGCAGCCGGTGGAGCGCGAGCAGATGCAAAAGCTGCTCGCCACCGGCAAGACCGATTTGCTCGACAAGTTCGTCTCGATGCGCACGCGCCGCGCGTTCAAGGCCTTCCTGGCGTGGAACAAGGACGAGGGCAAGGTGACCTTCGAGTTCGAACCGCGCGCGAGCAAATTCCCGCCGCGCAAGACGGCCGCGGGCAAGGCGCCCACCGCGAAGGAGCCGGCAGCGAAGTACGGCGCGCCCGCAAAGGCCGCCGCCAAGAAAGCGCCGGCCAAGAAGGCCGCGCCCGCGAAAAAGGCGGCCGCACCCAGGGCACCGAAGACCGGCACCTTGGCCCCTAGCGCTGCGCTCGCTGCCGTCATCGGCGGCGGGCCCTTCGCGCGCACCGAGGTGATCAAGAAGCTGTGGGACTACATCAAGGCCAACGGCCTGCAGGACGCCAAGGACAAGCGCTCGATCAATGCCGACGCCAAGCTGCTGCCGGTTTTCGGCAAGCCGCAGGTGACGATGTTCGAGCTCGCTAAGGTCGTGGGACCTCACTTGAGCAACGGTTGAGTTGGGTGGTTGTCGCTTGCTGTTTGGCACGTGATACGTCAGCATCACGGCATGCGGACCACATTGGACATCGAGCATGACGTGCTTCTTGCCGTGGCGGAAGTCGCCCGGCTGGAAGGGAAGTCTCTCGGCAGCGTCATCAGCGCTTTGGCGCGCCGGACGCTGGCACAAGAAGCAAGAGAGCCGGCCCCCACACAGCCTCCGCCCGTTCCGGGACCGCTTGCGGCGTATGGCATTCATCCGCTGCCCGCGCGCGGCGCCCTGGTCACCAATGAGCTGATTGATCGCCTGCGGGAACGGCAAGGCGTTTAATGATTACTCGGCGCGACGCAGGCCCACCTCGTCACGTTGGACCGACCGAGCAAGCGGACGGCATTCGCGGCATCATGGCGTCCTCAGCAGCATCTATCCACTAGCCCATGCCTTCTCCCGACACCCTCGAACATTTCATCGCCCGCGTGGAAAGCAATGCCCATGTCGAGGCCATCCAGGAGTTCTACGCCGAGCACGCCTCGATGCAGGAAAACATGGGGGCGCCGCGCGTTGGCCGCGACACTCTCGTCGCGCATGAAGCGGCGGCCCTCGCGCGCGCGGCGTCGGTGCACTCGACCTGTGTGCGTCCGGTGTTCGTGAACGGCGACCATGTCGTCATCCGCTGGATCTTCGTCTTCACCTGGAAAGACGGCACGACGGGCCGCATCGAGGAGCTGGCCTACCAGCGCTGGGAAGGCCAGAAGATCGCGCAGGAGCAGTTCTTCTACGACCCGAAGCAGTTCGTGCGCGCGCCGGCCTGAGGGGCGCTTTCGCGATATAGCAGCAGCAAGAGCTGGCACGCATCGCGGCGTGATGCGGCTTTGCACCTTCCGCCCGGCAATAGCTCTCAAAAGTTTCGCTCAGCCGAGTCTGAATGTCCGACCATTTGACCTATGTCAATTGAAAGTCGCGCTGCACAGCTAGATTCAACAGTCCGAGATTCATCAGTCGTCCGGGGAGGAAGATATGGACCACACTCTACTGAACTACCCAAATGAGGTTGCCCACAGGATCTGCGAAGCCCAGTTGCAATTGCTGAGCCAGCCGCACGATGCGTTCCTGACGGAGCTCATGTTGCTTGCGGGGCTGCCGTCGCTATTCGCGCAGCTTCAACAAGCGCAGTGCGTGGCTGCATCCGCCCTCGCAAAGATCGAGGATGAGATGCTGCCCCACCACGCAACCGAAGAGAAGGTTCTGTTTGCTGCCGTTCTTCTCGGAGTTCGCAACGATGCCGAGAGGGAGCAAGTCCAGTCATTGACGCTCCAGCTGGCCGCCGAGCACAGAAACGTGGAGCAATTGTGGGCCAGGGTCGCCCCGGGGCTTCGAGCACTCGCTGAAGTGCCTGTTGTGCAGATAGATGAAGCACTGCTCACCCGCTTGCTCCGTGACTACTCTCGTCATGTCCTCCTGGAAGAATCCGAGTTCCTGCCCCTTGCTCGCAATATTCTTGCCGACTCTCCCAGCGGGTTGCCCACTCCGACGACGTCCAATCTCTTGCGGCCACGTTCTGAAACGACGGCACTGCCCGGGGATCAGCATGAACAAGTTCTCTGAATCACATGTGCGCATTTTGGGGGCCCTGGAGCGGCTGTCGCAGCTTGCGCGGGGCGAAGTCGCGCGTGACGCCGTTTCCTCGGCGGTGCAAGCCAGCATTGCCATGTTCGATGACGTGGTCGTACCCCATCATCGACTTGAGGAGACGCAGCTCTTCCCGTCGGTGCTCACCGCTGCGCGCGGGACCCCTCGCGTTGGTGCAATCGAAGCGATGGTGCGGCGAATGACAGCGGAACACAAAACCATCGAAGATGTTTGGGTCCAACTCAGGGAAGAACTCGAACACCTCCATTTCGGCGCGGCCAGCGCACGTTGTACGTTGCTCGCTCGCCGCCTGGTCACCGCCTATACGCTCCATGCCGCATTTGAAGAGATCGAATTTCTGCCATTGGCGGAAGACTTGGTCGGCCGGTCCGTGCCAGATGCAGCTTTAACCCACTGCATGTACGAGCAATAGAAGGCTCAGTGCGCCGGCTCCGGCAGCACACTCAATTCGCTCAACGCCGAAACCAGAATCACCACCGCCTGCACGATGAAGCCGGCCAGTGCCAGCCACAGGCACGCCGCCTCGCCCCAGGTCGCGCCGACAAGTCCGCCGAGCGCGGCGCCCACCGGGCGCGAGCCCGCATTCACCGTCAGGAACACCGACGACACGCGGCCCAGCATCGCGCCCGGCGTGATGCTCTGGCGCAGCGTGGTGGAGGTGATCGTCCAGATGATCGGGCCGGCACCGAACAGGAAGAACGCGGCGAAAACCAGCGCGCCTGATGGCACAAGCAGCGTGGCCACGACCATCGCCGCCGCGAGGACGGAAACCGCCGGCCCGAACTGGATGGCGCGGCCGAAGGGCATGGCGCCGACGATGCGCGAAGCCAGCAGCGCGCCGACCACCATGCCCGCGCCATAGCCCGCCAGCGTCACGCCGACGGCCTGCGCGCTGAGGCCCAGCGCCCGCACCGCATAGGGCACATACGCCGCTTGCAGCACGAACCATGAGATGTTCCAGGCCACGCCGGTGAGCAGCATCGGGCGCAGGAAGGGCTGGCGCCAGACGAACTGCGCGCCGTCGCGGATTTCCAGCAGCGGGTGGCGCGGGGCCGCCGCGGCCCGCACCGGCTCGGCCAATCCCCACAGCAGGCAGAGCGCCGACACCGAGAGTACCGACGCCAGTACGAAGGCAGCCGATGCCCCGGCCCACGTGACCAATGCACCCGCCAGTGCGGGACCGCCCGCGTACGCCGCACTGCGCGCGAGTTCGAGCCGGCCGTTGGCACGCGCCAGCGACTCGCGCGGCACCAGCGCGGGCACCAGTGCCGGCGCGGCGACGCTGAAGCCGACGGTGCCCACCGCGCCCAGGAACCCCAGCACAGCCAGGCCGGCGAACGAAAGTTGCCCGCCCAGCACCATCGCCAACAGTGCGAGCAGCGAGAGCGCGCGCAAAGCTTCGGCCCAAACCATCAATCGCCGGCGCGACACCCGGTCCGCCAGCAGCCCCAGCGGGATCGAGAGCAAAAGAAAGGGCAGCGTCTGCACCGCCGCCAGCGCGCCGATTTCGCCGGGTCCCGCGTTGAGCACAAGCACCGCCACCAGCGGCACCGCGGCCAGGCTCAGTTGCTCGGCCGACTGGGCGGCAAGGTTGGACCAAGCCAGGGCGGTGAAGGGGCGAGGGAGTGTGGGCGGCATTGGAAGTCTCTTGTGAACTCCAATGGTGCTGCCTCCAGGAATTCACGCTGGCCGTTTCCGGACCTGGTGTTCCCGGCGCCGACCTGCAGACGCTTCACAAGCTGCTGACCAGGTGTCCTCCGTCCACCGGGATCACCGCGCCGGTCATGTACGAAGACGCGTCTGACGCGAGCAGCATCAGCGCGCCGTCCAGGTCCGCGTAGTTGCCCATGCGCTTTTGTGGCACCCGCGCGATCAGCGCCTGGCCGGCCGGCGAGCGCAGCAGGTCGCGGTTGATGTCGGTCTCGAAGTAGCCGGGCGCCAACGCATTCACGCGGATGCCGTGCTCGGCCCACTCGAGCGCCAGCGCCTTGGTCAGCTGCACGACCGCCGCCTTGCTGGCGGTGTAAGGCGCCACCTGCGGCCGCACGCGCAGGCCCAGGATGGACGCGATGTTGATGATCGTGCCCGGCTGGCCGGCCTTGATCAGCATCCGGCCCGCGGCCTGCGCGACGCGGAACACGCCCGACAGGTTGACGTCGATCACATTGACCCAGTCCTGCTCGGGAAGCTCCGCGCTCTGGCCACGCGCCACCGTGCCCGCGTTGTTGACGACGATCGTGGGCAGCCCCAAGTCCGCCATGGTCTGCGAGAACGCGTTGGACACGCTGGCTGCGTCGGTGACGTCGGTCTCGTACGCGCGGATGTCGTCGGGGCGGTCCACCTTCGCGCCCAGCGCGTAGGCCATTTCGCGTCCCAGGTCGATGCGGCGGCCAAGCAGCGCGACGCGGGCGCCGTGCTCTGCCAGCACCTGCGCGAAATGCGCACCCAGGCCGCTGAAGCCGCCGGTGACGATGGCGGTGCGTCCCTGCAGGTCGAATGAAATCATGCGCGGCGTCCTTCGCAGGTGAGTTGCTGCTCGAAGATTACCGCAGATGCAACGCACCCGTCATTCCCGCGCAGGCGGAAGCCCTGGATCCCCGCCTTCGCGGGGATGACGAACGCTATTTCGCCAACCCGCCCTGCCGCGCCAGATGCACCTGGTGCAGCGTGATCTTCCGCACCTCGGCCTGGCTGGTCTCGATGTGCGCGCGCAGCAGCATCGCGGCCTGGTCGCCGCGCTTGCGCTGGATCGCCTTCAATATCTTGGCGTGCTCTTCGTAGGTGGCGTCGATGCGCGCCTGCTTGGTGAAGTCGAGCCGGCGGATGATGCGGATGCGATCGGTCACATCGCGATGCACCTTGGCCATCTCGGCGTTGCCGGCAGCGGTGACCAGCTTGCAGTGGAATTCCTCGTCCCACTGCGACACCTGCACCATGTCGCTGCTGCGCTCGGCGACGGGCACGAGCCAGATCGCCACCAGCTCGTCGAGCAATTCACGGTCCACCCGCCGGTCGTCGGCGCACAGGCGATGCGCGGCAGTGGTCTCCAGCACCATGCGCAGGTCATAGAGCTGTTCGAACTGCTCGAAGTCGAACGGCAGCACACGCCAGCCGCTGCGAAACAGCACCTCGACATAGCCTTCCTGCTGCAGGCGGAACAGCGCCTGGCGCACCGGCGTGCGCGAAACGCCCAGGCGTTCGGAGAGTTCGTTCTCGGTGAAGCGGTCACCGGGAACCAGATTGAACTCCGCCACGTCGCGCTTGAGCTGCGCGTAGACCTCGTCGGCGCGCGAGCGGTGCGCGGGCGCTTCGGTCACGGGCGGGGGACGGCGGGTGGTGGTGTGCACGGCGCAGACTCTATCAGCGTTGCCCTGTTACATCCGTCGCCAGTGCGGCGATCAACTGCTCGCTCGTCGCCGTCCAGCCGACGATGGCGCCTTGCGCACGCATCATCTCCACGGCGCTGGCTTTGAAATGCGGGAAGTAACTTTCCGTGCAGTCTTCCAGCAGCAGGCAGTCGTAGCCGCGATCGTTGGCCTCGCGCATCGACGTCTGCACGCAGACCTCGGTGGTCACGCCCATGAAAACCAGGTGCGTGACCTTGGCGTCGCGCAACAGGCCACTGAGCGGCGTGGCGTAGAACGCGCCCTTGCCGGGCTTGTCGATGACGATCTCGCCGGGCTGCGGCGCGAGCTCAGGAATGATCTGGTTGCCCGGCTCGCCGGCCACCAGGATGCGGCCCATAGGACCTGGGTCACCGATGCGCAGCGAGGGATTGCCACGGTCGCGCTTGGCGGGCGGGCAATCGGAGAGATCGGGCCGATGCGATTCGCGTGTGTGCACCACCAAGCCGCCGGCTGCGCGCCAGGCATGCAGCACGCGCTGGCACGCGGGGACGATGGCTTGCAGTAGCGAGACGTCGTTGCCGAGGCTTTCGCCGAAACCGCCGGGCTCGACGAAGTCGCGCTGCATGTCGATGATGACGAGTGCTGTATGCGCGAGGGTGAAGTCGTAGGGGAAGGGCGCGGCGTCGAGTTTCATTCGGACTCCTTCGCGAGGTTCATATGCTGCCGCCCATGTGGGCGCCCAGGACATGGCGCTGCGCATCGGCGGCGGTGGTCTCGTGGACGATGCGGCCGTCGCTCATCACCACGATCCGGTCAGCCAACTCCAGCAGCTCATCCAAGTCTTCGCTGATCAGCAGTACCGCGCCGGCGCGCGCGCGCACGCCGAGGATGCGGGTGTGGATTTCCTTCACGGCCGCGAAGTCCAGGCCGAACACCGGGTTGGCGGCGATGAGCACGTTGATGTCGCCGTTGAGTTCACGCGCCAGCACGGCGCGCTGCACGTTGCCGCCGGACAGGCTGCGGATCGGCGCCTGCTCGCCCCGCGTCTTGATGCCGTAAGCGGCGATCCAGTCACGGGCCCGGCTGCGCCAATGCGTGAAGCGGAGCCGACCGCCTGCACAGAGCGGTGCGCGGTCGAAGTCGCGCAGCGCCATGTTTTCCGCGACGGAGAGTTCGCCTACGCACGCGTTGCGCAGCGGCTCTTCCGGCAGGCTGCGCACCTTCAGGCGATGGTTCTCCTCGCGCCGCGCGGCATACGGCTGGCCCATCACGCGGACTTCGCCGCTCGCGCGCTCGCGCTGGCCCACCAAGGCTTCCACCAGTTCGCGCTGGCCGTTGCCCGACACGCCGGCGATACCGAGGATCTCCCCGGGATGCACCGTGAGGCTGAGATCGCGCACGGCCAGCGTGCCGCGGTCGCCCATCACCTTCAGCGAACGCACCTCCAGCGCGGCTTGGTCCGCGTGCTCAGCCTTACCGACCTTGCCTGGCGCATCTGGCACGGGCGCGCGGACCGCGTGAACCTGCGAGAGATGTTCTTCGGCGATGGCGTCCTCGGCGGCCTCGCCCACCATGTGGCGCGCCAGCAGTGCCGGCCCCGTGTAGGGCACGCCGGTGGTGTGCACGGCCTTTCCACGGCGCAAGACCGTCACGTCGTCTGCATACGCCATGACTTCGCGGAACTTGTGCGTGATGATCAACACCGTGCACTGCCCGCTGCGCGCGAACTCGCGCACGTGGCCCAGCACCTCATCGGCTTCTTGCGGCGTGAGCACCGAAGTGGGCTCGTCCAGGATCAGCAGGCGCGGGCGCAGGTACAGCTGCTTGAGCAGTTCCAGCTTCTGCTTTTCTCCCGCGGCCAGCTCGGAGGGGCGTGCGTCCAGGTCGAGCCGAAACGGCGTCGAAGAAAGAAACTGCTCCAGCTCCGCGCGCTTGGCTTTCCAGTCGATCAGTGCGGGCGTCTTGCCCCCGGCCAAGAGCAGGTTCTCGGCGACCGTCATGCCCGGTGCCAAGGTGAAGTGCTGATACACCATGCCGATGCCCAGCATGCGCGCGACGACCGGATTGGCGACGTCGTGCTCGCGACCGTCGATCATCACCGCGCCCTCTTCCGGCCGGTGAAAACCGGCGACGCACTTGACCAGCGTGCTCTTGCCCGCGCCGTTCTCGCCCAGCAGCGCGTGCACCGTGCCCGGCGCGACCTTCATCGTCACGTGGTCCAGCGCGGTGAACGTGCCGAAGCGCTTGGTGAGCTCGTAGGTTTCGAGCGCCATGGCGCCCGCGTTCGGCGTGAGAGCCGGGGAGTTCATGCGATTGCGTCGAGGACGGCTTGCGACGGCGCGTGCGCACCGAACACGCCGCCCTGCATGGTGATCATCTTCAGCGCCGCCTCGTGGTTGCCCTTGTCGGTGGCGGCGGTGCAGTCGGACACAGCCAGGCATTCGAAGCCGCGGTCGTTGGCCTCGCGCATGGTGGTGTGCACGCAGACGTCGGTGGTGATGCCGGTGAGGACCAGGTTGACGATGCCGCGCGTGCGCAGGATCAGCTCCAGGTCGGTCGCGCAGAACGAGCCTTTGCCCGGCTTGTCGATGATGGCTTCGCCCGGCAGCGGCGCAAGCTCCGGAATGATCTCCCAGCCTGGCTCGCCGCGCACCAGCACCTTGCCGCAAGGCCCGTCGTCGCCGATGCCCGCGCCGAGTTGGCGCGAACGCCAACGCTTGTTGGCGGGCAGGTCGGACAGGTCGGGCCGATGGCCTTCCCGCGTATGGATGATGTGGTAGCCCGCCTTGCGCATGCCCGCCATCAGCTTCTTGAGCGGCTCGATCGGTGAACGCGTGAGCGAAATGTCATAGCCCATCTTGTCGACGTAGCCGCCGATGCCACAGAAGTCGGTCTGCATGTCGATGACGACGAGCGCAGTGTTGGCCGGTGTGAGGTCGCCGTTGTATGGCCAGGCGTAGGGGTTGGCGGGGATGAAGCGTTCCATGGTTCTTCTCAAGCAGCTTTCTTGATGGCGACTGCGGCCGAATCAGGCACCAGCGGGTGTTGCTCGGGCCCCTTGTATTGCCTCGTCGGCGCATCGAAGCCGCAGCTCGTACCGTCGGTCACCTGCACCCGCCACGGCAGCTGGTAGCGCCCCGCCGCCATGTCGTGCATGTAGGTGTAGGGGCAATCCTGCGCGCCGCCCTTCACCGCCACGTAGCCGCGGTGGTAGAGCTGGTAGATGTTGTTCTCCACGCCCCAGCCGCTGCGCGCCTCGCGCACCAGGTCGGGCCGCAGTTCGCAGGTGATGATCTCGTCCGGCCGGCCCCCGCCTTCGACCAACACGCTGCCGTCGAAGTTGCAGAACATGCCCTCGCCCATCGAATCGAAACTGCCGTCGCTGCCGCACATGCACACGTTGGCCGTGTAGGCGAGGTTGCTGAACGCGTTGGCCTGGTTGGTGATCTTCCACGCATGGCGGATCGGCGCGGTGTAGCCGGCGGTGCGGATGATGATCTCGGCGCCCTTGTACGCAGCCTCGCGCGCCATCTCGGGGAACATGCCATCGTGGCAGATGATGAGGCTGATCTTGCTGCCGTTCGGGCCGTCGCACACGGGGACGCCCAGGTTGCCCGGCTCCCACGGTTCAACCGGCACCCAGGGATGCAGCTTGCGGTAGTACAGCTTGATCGCGCCGGTGTCGTCGATGATGAGGCCGCTGTTGTAAGGGTTGCCGCCGGGGTTGGCTTCCATGATCGAGAAGCAGCCCCAGATCTTGTGCTCCACGCAAGCACGCTTGAAGGCGGCGACTTCCGGGCCGTCGAGCGAACACATGATCGCGGGCGCCGTGTCCATCGACAGGCCATGCAGCGAGTATTCCGGAAACACAACCAGGTCCATCCCCGAGAGGTTGCGCCTCGCTTTGCCCACCAGTTCGCAGATGCGCCGCGTCTGCGCGGCCAGGTCAGCGGGCGTCTGGACCACGGGCAGTTGCAGCTGCACGAGGCCCACCACGACGCCGTTCGGTGATTTGTTGAGTCCGCCCAGTCCGGTCATGTGATGACTCCTAGTTCGATGCGCCGAGCTCGCCGGGGCTGCCCGCGACCTTGCCCCCGGGCTTGCAGGTCAACACCAGGATGACCAGCGTGAGCACGTAGGGCACGATGTTGAACAGGTGGTAGCCCCAGCCGACGCCGACGGACTGCAGCGCCGGGCCGATCGCGCCGGCACCGCCGAACATCAGCGCCGCGCCGACACAGCGCAGCGGGCTCCAGCGCGCGAAGATCACCAGGGCGACCGCGATCAGGCCTTGGCCGCTGGAGATGCCCTCGTTCCAGCTGCCGGGATAGAAGAGCGTCAATGACGCGCCGCCCAGGCCGGCGATCATGCCGCCCGCGGCTGTCGCGGCGATGCGGATGCCCGACACCGAATAGCCCAAAGCACGCGTGGCGTGAGCCGAATCGCCGGCCATGCGCACCAACAAGCCTGCGCGCGTGTTGGCGAAAGCCCACCACAGGGCAACGGCGAGGGCCAGGCCGATCGGCACCAGCGCATTGACTTGCAGTGCCGAACGCACCGCCGCCGAATCGCTCCAGTTGCCCAGCGCGATGGCGGGCAGTTGCGGCGCCTGCGGCTGGATCAATGGCTTGCCGAGGTAGAACGCGAGCCCCATGCCGAGCAGCATCAGCGCGATGCCGGTCGCGATGTCGTTGACGCGAGGCAGCGAACACAGCACGCCGTGCAGCGTCGCGAGCAGGGCACCGGTGGCCGCGGCCGCGAGCACACCGATCCAGGCGGAGCCGGACAGATAGGACGCCCCGAAGGCCGACATGGCCGAGAGCACCAGCACGCCTTCCAGGCCCAGGTTGATGCGGCCCGATTTTTCGGTGAGGCATTCGCCGAGGCTGACGAAGAGGAACGGCGCGCCGACGCGCAATGCGCCGCCGAGGATGCCGGCGAAGAAGATAAGGAGTTGGTCGGCGGTCATAGGCCTGGATTGCGGGTCGAGCCGGCAATGACAATTGGCGAAGGTTCGGCCGGGCCGAAGCGCCCGAGCCGCGCAAACACGGCCTTCCAGTCCACATCCCTCAACGCCTCGCTCGCCAGGATGAACACGAAGGCTATCCCCTGCAGCAGCAGCACCGACGCATCCGGCAAACCCAGCCTGCGCTGCAACAAGCTGCCCGCTGCGCCAAAGCCCCCAAAAAGAATCGCGACCGGTATCACCGCCAGCGGTTGTTGCCGCGCGATGAACGCCACCAGGATGCCGGCATAGCCGTAGCCCGCGATCAGCGCGGCGTTGGCGCTGGTGTGCACGGCCGCCACTTCCACCGCGCCGGCCAAGCCTGCGCATGCCCCGCCCAACGCGCAGGCCAGGAGGATCAATCGCGACGCCGGCAGCCCCACCAATTGCGCGGCGCGCAAATTCCCGCCCACCACCCGCACCGAAAATCCCGATGGCGTCCAGCGCAGCCACAGCGCCGCCACGATGCAGGCGACGACGCCCAGCACCAGTCCCCAGTGCACGTCGGAACCACCGATGCCGCTGATCAGCATGCCGTCTTTCAACGCATGGGTCGAAGGCTTGTTCAAACTCGCCGGATCGCGCAGCGGCCCTTCGACAAAGTGCTTGAACAGGCCGATCGCGACATAGGCCAGCAGCAGGCTGCTGATCGTTTCGTTGATGCCGCGGAATTGCCGCAGCCAGCCGGCCAGCGCGACCCACAGCGCGCCGGCAGCCGCACCGGCCAGGCACACCATCACCGTGCCGGCCGCGTTGTTGGGAAGCGGCAGGGCCTGGGCGAGCCCCGCACACGCGAGACCGCCCAGGACCAGCGCCCCTTCTCCTCCGATGACCACCAACCCCGCCCGCGCGGGGATCGCCACGCACAGCGCCGTGAGCATGAGCGGCGCTGCGCGCTGCAGCGTGTTCTGCCACGAGTACCAGTCGCCGAACGCGCCCTTGAAGAGCAACAGCCAGACGTCGAGCGGGCTGACCCCCGCGAACCACACGAAGACGCCAAACACGAGCAGCGCGGCCACGATGGCCGCGACAGGCAGCAGGGCTTCTTTGAGTGCGGTTCGCATGCGTGAGCGTCAGCCGACCGAGCCGATCACGCCCTCGACCAGGTAGTTCATCTTCTCCAGCTCAAGGTCGGTCTGCTTGTACGACTTGCCGGCGGGGATGGTGGTCGCGCCTTTGTTGTCCTTCAACGGTCCCTTGAAGATGTCGAACGAGCCGGCCATCATCTTGGCCTTGGTGGCGTCGGCCTCCTTCTTGGCCGCGTCCGTCACCGCAGGGCCATAGGCCGACATCTTGACGAAGCCGTCCTTCAGGCCGCCACGCACGAAGTTGGGGTGCGGCTTGCCGCTGCGCGCCGCTTCGATGAAGTTGGTGTAGGCCGTGAGCCAGTTCCACTCGGCGCCGGTGAGGTAGGCCTGGGGCGCCAGCTTGGCCTGGCTGGCGTGGTAGCCGCAGACCATCTTGCCGCGTTTGGCTGCTGTCTCGACGATCACCTTCGGCCCATCGACGTGCATGGTGAACACGTCCACACCCTGGTCGGCCAGGCTGTTGGTGGCTTCGGCTTCCTTGACGGGCATCGACCAGTCACCGGTGAAGATCACGTTGGTGGTGATGCCGGGCTTGACCGAGCGCGCGCCCATGGTGAAGGCATTGATGTTGCGCAGCACCTGCGGGATCGGCTTGGCGGCGATGAAGCCGAGCTTGCCACTTTTGCTCATGTGGCCGGCGATCACGCCGTTCAGGTACTGGCATTCGTCGATGTAGCCGAAGTAGCTGGCGGTGTTCTTGGGGTGCTTGCCCTCGGTCCACATGCCGCCGCAATGGGCGAAGCGCGTGTCGGGGAATTTGGCGGCCACGGCCAGCATGTGCGGGTCGAAGTAGCCGAACGAGGTGGGGAACACCAGCGACGCGCCATCCTGCGCGATCATGCCGGTCATGGTTTTTTGCACGGCTGCGGTCTCGGGCACGTTCTCTTCTTCCACCACCTTCACGCCCGGCATTTTCTTGAGCATGGCCGCCGCTTCGGCCTGGGCCTGGTTGTAGCCGTAGTCGTCGCGCGGGCCGACATAGATCACGCCCACGGTGATGGGCTTTTGCGCGAACGCCAGCGGGGCAAGACCGGTCGCGCCCAGGGCGGCCAGCGTCTTGAGGGAATCGCGGCGGTTGAATGACTTGAAGCTCATGAGTCTCTCCGGGGGATGAAAGTTGAAGAAGTACTGCGGGACGTGAAAGCAGGATTCATGCAAGCGGCGGCGGCGCGGGCAGCAGGCTGACGTGGGCGGCGACGACGCGCCAGCCCTGGGGCGTGCGCATCCAGGTCTGGCTCTGGCGGCCGGTCTTGTTGCCGCCCGCGCGCTGGAACTCGACGTTGGCCGTGGCAAAGTCGCGGCCGTAGGTGGTGATGACCGTCTTGAGGATCGAACGCTCCAGCCCTTGCACGGGACGCCCAGCGCGGAAGGCCTTGATCGCGTCGTAGCCGTAGAGGTTCTCGCCCACGCCGTAGCGCAGCGTGTGCGGACTGTCCCAAAAGAGCTCGTCGAGCACGGGCACGTCATTGGTGACCAGGGCGGTTTCGTAGCGGTCGAAGACGGCCGTGACTTCGGCCAGCACGTCGGGGAGGTTGATGTCCATGGGCATTACTCCCTCTCCCTCTGGGAGAGGGTTGGGGTGAGGGCAAGATGCGCCACGCCCGCTTGCTGCAGCACCATCGCGGCGCGCAACGCGAGGTCTTCGCGCCAGGGTGCGGCAATGAGCTGCACGGCGATGGGCATCCCGCCCGTGCCCTCCGGCCACATCGGTGCGGCGACCACGGGGCAGCCCGCGAACGAGACGGGCTGCGTCAGCAGTCCCATCGCCGGCCGGCTCGGATGCTTCACGCCGTTGATCTCCAGCCAGTCGGTGCCGATGACGGGCGAGCTCACCGGCGTTGCCGGCGTGATCAGCACGTCCCATTTCTCGAACAACGCGTTGACCTTGTCGCGGTAGACACGGCGAAAGCGCTGGGCCTTGATGTACCAGTCGGCCGGCTGCAGCGCGCCGGAGATGAAGCGGTCGACCGACATCGGCTCGAAGTCCTGCGGCCGGGTGCGCAGATCGGCGAGGTGCAGGCTGCCGCCTTCGCTGGCGGTGATGATGAAGGCGGCGGTGCGGCCCAGCGCGGGATCCGGCCACTGCACTTCTTCCGTCGCGCCCAAGGTCTTTGCGGCAAGTGCCGCGACCGATCGCGCCGCCGGCGTCGCGTTGTCATGGAAATAGCCGGCGAGGATGCCGATGCGCAGGCCCTGCACGCCCTGCGCCAACTCCCCGGCTGCCGGTTGCACTTCGAGTGCGTGGCAGCCCGCGTCCAGCGGGTCGGGCCCTTGCATCGCGTCGTACGACAGCGCGAGGCCCTCGACGCTGTCGGCCAGCGGGCCGAGATGGTCGATGCTGTAGACGAAGGGGTAGGTGCCGCGGCGCGAGAGCCGCCCGAACGTGGGCTTCAGGCCCCACACGCCGCACAGCGAAGAGGGCACGCGGATCGAGCCATTTGTGTCCGAGCCCAGCGTCATCGGCACCTGGCCGGCGGCGACGGCGGCGCCCGAACCGCCCGACGAGCCGCCCGACATGCGCGCGAGGTCGTGCGGATTGCGCGTCGGGCCGTAGTGCGTGTTCTCCGTGGTGAAACCATAGGCGTATTCGTCCATGTTGAGCGCGCCCACCAGCACCGCACCGGCGGCCTTCAGGCGCTGCACCAGGACCGCGTCGGCGGAAGCGGCCGGCAGTTCGCGGTTGATCTTGGAGCCGGCCAGCGTGGTGACGCCTTCGATGTCGAACAGGTTCTTCACCGCGTAGGGCAGGCCTGCCAGCGGAGGCAGCATCTCGCCGCGCGCACGCATCGCATCGACAGCGTCGGCCTCAGAGCGCGCGCGGCGCAATGTCTTCTCGGTGAACGCATTGACACGGCCGTCCGTGGCCTCAATGCGGGCCAAGGCCGCGTCGCACACCTCGCGGGCGCTGGTTTCGCCTGTTGCGACGGCGCGCAGCAAAGCAGCGGTATTCATGGCACGGCTTTCGGAAACGGCGCCGGCCGAAAGATCTCGGCCAACTCGTGGTCGGGCGCGAGTTCGGCGCCGTCCAGCATCCGTGCCATCGCCGCGGTGCGGCTCATGTGTTCGGCCACGCGCTGCGCGGCTGCATCATCCAGCGGCAGACGCACCACAATCGCGGCGGCTTTGACATAGGCGAGGGTTTCGGCAGCGTCCATGCTCAGAACTCCGGCAAGGTTTCGGTGAAGTGGCAGGCGACTTCGCGCGCCGTCGCAACAGCGCGCAGCGGCGGCACGTCGCGCTCGCATTGCGCCACGCCGTGCGGGCAGCGCCCGTGGAAGCTGCAGCGCGTCGGTGCCGCGCCGCCCGCCATCTGGATCGGGCTTTGCGCCTCGCCGGGCAAAAGGTGTTCGGCCGCGTTGTGGCCGGTGCCGGGGATGGAAGCGATCAGCGCGCGCGTGTACGGGTGGCGCGGGTTGGCGAACACCTCGGCGGCCGGGCCGCTTTCGACCACGCGGCCCAGGTACATCACCAGCACGCGGTCGCACAGCAGGCGCACCACGTTCAGGTCGTGCGAGACGAACAGGAAGCTCATGCCCAATTCGCGCTTCAGGTCGGCGAGCAGCTGCAGGATCACGACCTGCACCGAAACGTCCAGCGCCGCCGTGGGCTCGTCCAGCACCAGCAGGCGCGGGCGCAGCACGGCCGCTCGCGCGATGCCCACGCGCGCCTTCTGCCCGCCGGAGAGCTGATGCGGAAAACGCTGCAGCAGTTCGAGCGGGAGGCCGGTGAGCGTGGCGATCTCTTCGACCTGGGCGCGGAGTTCTTTCGCATCGCGCACGCCCGCGAGCAGGCGCAGCGGCTCGGCGATGGTGTCGAAGGCGGTGTAGCGCGGATTCAGGCTGTCGTGCGGATCCTGGAACACCATCTGCACTTCGCGCCGCGACTTGTGCTGCGGCATCAGATGCGGATCGACCAGACCGAGGTCGGCCCCCAGGAAGCGGATCTGGCCCTCGCTCACAGGAAGGGTGCGCGTGAGCAGCCGCACCAGCGTGGATTTGCCGCAGCCGGATTCGCCGACCAGGCCCACCGTTTCGCCGCTCTCGATGCGGAAGCTCACGCCGTCCACGGCGTGCAACAGGCCCTTGCCCTGCGGGGTCTTGACGGGGAAGCGCTTGACCAGGTCCATGACTTCGAGCAGGGCGGCGGTCATGCGGTGACCTCGGGATGATGGCACCGAACGACATGGTGGCCGTCCGCCACGCTCGGCAGCTCGCCGGCGCAAGCATCGGTCACGTGCGCGCAGCGTTCAGCGAAGCGGCACGCCGGCAAATCGGCCCGGCGCAGGTCGGGAAGGTTGCCGCGCACGGCCACCAACTCGCTCAAGGAGGCGCGGCCTACCGGCGTCGCGCCGATCAGCTGGCGGGTGTAGGGATGTTGCGGCCGCAGGAACAATTCTTCGGTCGGCGCGGACTCGACCACATGGCCCGCGTGCATCACGACGATGCGGTCGCACTGGTCGCGCGCCAGGCCGAGGTCGTGTGTGATCAGCAGCGTCGCCATCGCGTGGCCGCCCGCGACCGTGCGCGCCTTCTCGCGGATCAAACCCATGATCGCGGCCTGCGTGGTCACGTCCAGGCCAGTGGTCGGCTCGTCGGCGATCAGCAGCTTGGGGCCGCAGGCCAGGGCCAGCGCGATCATCACGCGCTGGCACAACCCGCCTGAAAGCTCGAACGGGTACGCGTGGTAACGCCGCTCCGGGTCCGGAATCTTCATCTCGGCCAGGCAGGCGATCGCGCGCGCCTTCGCGTCGGCGTGACGCACCGTGGTGTGGCGCAGCAACACGTCTTCCAGCTGGTGGCCGACCTTGCGGATCGGATTGAGCGCGACCTTCGGATTCTGGAAGATCATCGACACTTCGCGGCCACGGATGTCCTGCAGGTCTGCTTCCTTGGCCGCGAGCAGGTCCATGCCGTCGAACTTCGCTGAGCCCTGCGTGATGCGCGCCGCGGCGTCCGACAGGCCCAGCAGCGCATAGGAGAGCACGCTCTTGCCGGAACCGGATTCGCCCACCAGGCCCACTGTCTCGCCCTTGTCGATGCTGATCGACACGTCCTGCAGCGCATGCACGATGCCGCCGCGCGTGCGAAACTGCAGCGACAGGTTGTTGACTTCCAGCAGGGCGTTCATGTCCTCCTCCGCGGGTCGATCAGGTCGCGCAGGCCATCGCCCAGCAGATTGAAAGTGAACACCGCCAACATCAGCACCGAGCCGGGGAACAACGCCACCCACCACTCGCCGGAGATGATGTACGTCGCGCCCTCGGCCACCATGATTCCCCACTCGGCCGCCGGCGGGCTCACGCCCAGGCCGATGAACGAGAGGCCCGCCGCGTTCAGGATGGCCCAGCCCATGTTGAGCGACACCTGCACCATCATCGGCGGCATGGCGTTGGGGATCAGGTGGCACAGCAGGATGCGCGCGTCGCCGTTGCCGGCCAGGCGCGCGGCCTCGATGAAACCGGACTCGCGCCGCACGTTGACCTCGGTACGCGCGACGCGGATGTAGAACGGCAGGTTCACCACCGCCGTGGCGATGATGATGTTGAAGACCGAGTTGCCCAGTGCGGCGACGATGCCCATGGCCAGCACGAATAGCGGAAAGCTCATGACCATGTCGCACAGGCGGATCACGATGCGGTCCAGCCAGCCGCCGAAGTACCCGGCGGCGGAGCCGATCAACCCGCCGATGGCGAACGAGGCACCGACGGCCGACAGCGCGATGACGAAGTCGACACGCGTCGCCACCACTACGCGCGACAGGATGTCGCGGCCCAGGGAGTCGGTGCCGAACCAGTGCTGCCAGCTGGGCGGCGACATGGGCTTGCCCACGTTGGTAGCCAGCGGGTCGAACGGCACGACCCATGGGCCGATCACGGCCAGCAGCACGAACATCGCGAAAAGAACGGCTGCGACGAGTGTGAAGGGGTTGTCGGAGAGAACGTAGCGGGCGTGCGACCAGAAGTTCTTGCTCCCTCTCCCGCTTGCGGGAGAGGGCTGGGGTGAGGGCTTCGCGGCACCCTCATCCCCCGCCTTCTCCCGCGAGCGGGAGAAGGAGCCGATACCGCTGGTGTCCGTCATCGCTTTCATTCCCCCAGCCTCACACGCGGATCGATCACGACGTACAGCATGTCGATCACCAGATTGAGCAGCGTGTACAGCACCGCCATCGTCAGCACAAAGCCCTGAACCGGTGCGTAGTCGCTGGCCACCAGCGCCTCGAGCGCGAAGGACCCAACGCCGGGCCAGGCGAACACTTTCTCCACGATCACGCTCATGCCGAGCAGGAAGGAGAACACCATGCCCATGGTGGTCACCACCGGCAGCAGCGCGTTGCGCAAGGCGTAGCGCACCAGCACCGTGGTGGTGGACAAGCCGGAGGCGCGGGCCGTGCGCACGAAGTCCGCGGACAGCACGGCGAGCATGGAAGCGCGCGTCATGCGCGCGATCGGCGCCAGCACGAAGATGCCGAGCGTCAGCACCGGCAGGATCATCTGCTTGGCGCAGGCGATGAACAGCGTGAAGTTGCCGGCGAGCAGCGCATCGACGGTGTACAGGCCCGTGATCGTCTTGGGCGCGGTGAGGTACGGATCGAGCCGGCCGATCGGCGAGGGCGCCCATCCCAGCAGGAAATAGAAGACATACGCGAGCAGGAGGCCCGTGAAGAAGGTGGGCAGCGAGACGCCTGCCGTGGTCACCAGCCGGCAGGCATGGTCGATCCATGAATTCGGGTGCCGCGCGGCGGCGATGCCCAGCGGGATCGCAATGCTCACCGCGAACAGCAGCGAGGCCAGCACCAGCTCGAGCGAGGCAGGGAGACGCGTCAACAGTTCCTCGCGCACCGGCTGGCCGGTGGACAGGGCGTTGCCCAGGTCGCCGCGTGCCAGGTCCTTCAAGTAGATCCAGAACTGCACGGGCAGCGTGCGGTTCAGCCCCAGCTTCTCGCGCACCTGCTCCACTGCCTCTTGCGTGCCGGCCGGGCCGGCGAAGAACGCCGCCGGGTCGCCCGGCAGCGCGCGCGTAAGCAGGAAGGTGATGAGCACGATGCCGAAGAGGTTCGGCAACGCGCCCAGCAGGCGTTTGAGGATGGACAGGGGCATGAGGGGCTCAGGCCGTCGACGGGCCGCCCCTAGACGGCCTTGGCCCCCTCGGGGGGCAGAGCAGCGGCGTAGCCGCAAACGTGGGGGTCAACATGTCAGGCCGGGCTCGCCGCCTTCACCAGTTGCCGATAGTCCGGCTCCAGGTGGAACCAGTAGGTGTAGCCGCTGATGGTCGGCTGCATCGCCACGTCCATCATCGGCTGCACCAGCGGAATGCGCGGCACTTCCTCGTAGGCCAGCTTGATCATGTCCTTGACCATGCCGTCGTACAGGGGCTTGCTCTCGGCGAAGCGCGCGTTGGTGATCAGCTTGTCCATGGTGGCGTTCTGGTAGCTCATGGTGTTGAACACTGCGTTCTGCCCGTGGTAGCACCAGAAGTAGAAGTACTCCGGGTAGTTCAGCCAGCCGCCGAAGCGGTTCAGGATGATGGGCATGTCCTTCTTCAGCAGGGCCGCGCGCCAGTTGGCGCCGGGCACCTTGTTGATGGTCAGTTTGATGCCGATCTGCGCCAGCGCTTCCTGCACCAGGATCGCCGTGGGCTCGGACACTGTCGCCGAGCCCAGGTCGTACGACAGCACGGTTTCGATGGGGCCCACGCCCGATTCGGTCATCAGCTGCTTGGCCTTGGCGATGTCGGTCTTGTAGCCGTGGGCCTGCGGCCACACCGGCGCCTTGGGGTCGTTGCTGCCGCCCCACTGCTTGATGCCGCGACCGTAGAACGCCGACTCGAACATCTTGTCGTAGGGCATCGCATAGGCCACGGCCTGTCGCACCTTGACGTTGTTGAATGGCGGCTTGGCGGTGTTCATGCCCAGGTAGAACAGGGCGTTCTCGACCGGCAGGCTCACCACTTTCACCTTGCCCTTGTCGCCGGCGAAGTCCGCGAAGTCCTTGGGCGGCAGGGTGTAGGTGATGTCGATGTCACCCTTCTGCAGCAGCGCACGGCGGTTGCCCGACGACGGGATGTCGCGCTGGATGATGCGCTTGATCTTGGGCAGCGGGCCGTTCTTCCATTCCTCGAAACGCGTGTAGACCAGCTCCTGGCCCGGCTTCCAGCTCTCGACCTTGTAGGCACCGCCGCCGGCTTCATTGGTCTTGAGCCAGTCGGCGGCCCACGGGTCCTTCTCGGTCGCGTTCTTCTTGGCCAGCGTCGAGTTGTAGATCGACGCGACCGGCACGCCCAGGTCGGGCATCGACAGCTTGTCCTTGCGGATGAACTTGACGTGGAAGGTGGAGTCGTCAACCACCTTGAACTGCGCCGGGTCTTCCAGCGAGCCCGCCTTCATCTGGAAGGTGGGGAAGCCGCCCATCGCCAGCGCTCGGTCGAAGCTCCACTTCACGTCCTTGGCCGTCACGGGCGTGCCGTCGTGGAAGGTCGCGCCCTTGCGCAGGTAGAACGTCACGCCCATGCCGTCCGCGTCCACCTTCCAGCGCTCGGCCAGTTCGGGCTCGAACTTCGTGAAGTCGTACATGCTGCTGCCGTCGGGCAGCTTCTTCTTGCCGTACGAGATCAGCCGGTCATAGGCGTTCCACGCCACGCCGTAGCTCGGGCGGTTGGCGCCCAGGCCGTGGATGTCCAGCATGTTGGGGCCGAACTCGTTGGCCATGATCAGCGTGTCCTTGCGGTCCTGCGCGGCGGCTTCGCCGGCCACGAACGCCGAGCCCGCGATTGGCGCGAGCGTCGCGGCCTTGAGCAGTGAGCGGCGCTTGAATTGGGAGGGAAGGGACTTCATGGAGTGGCTCCTGTGGACGCTTTTGCAAGGATGGGGATCAGGGTTTGGCGAGGGAAGCTATGTAGGCGCGCCAGCCGCCCAGATGCGAGATGTCTTGTGCGCCTTGCGTCGCCAGCGCTTCGCAGAGGAAACCCTGCACGCTGCTGCCGTCGGCCAGCTCCAGCGTGCCTATGCCCAGCGGCGCGGGGATCAGCGACACGAAGGAGCCGTAGTGTTCCACGGGCATGTCCCAGATCTCCAGCGCGATGCGAGCACCGGTGCCCGGCGCGACGCGCAGCAACCCGGGCTTGGGCGGCACCGTGCCGGGCAGGGCGAAGAACTTGTAGTGCGGCGCGGTCTCGGTGGTGGCGACCAACGTGGCGCCACGCTCCTTGAGTTGGTCGTTGAGCGGCATGCCGGACAGGTGCGCGCCGACGACGGCAACCTTCACCGTCCGCACTCCCTCCCCCTTTGGGGGAGGGTTGGGGTGGGGGCACAGCGCCGGTATCGACACAGCGGGTGGCAACGCCTCCCCCGTCGCACCCTGCGTCAACCCCGTCGCATGGTGGTACCGCTGCCCCAGTTCCGCCAGCTGCCAATCACTGCCGCACTGCCCGATCAACGTGATGCCGAACGGCAGGCCATCGGGGCGGATCGAGCTGGGCACGGAGATCGCGGCGTAGTCCAGCAGGTTGACGAAGTTGGTGTAAGCGCCGAGGTTGCGATTCAGCACCACCGGGTCAGCTTGCATCTGCGCGATCGTGTAGTGCGTGGGGGCGGTGGGCACGAGCAGCACATCTATGGAGGACCACATGGCCGCGGCCTGCTGGCCCAGTGCCTGCAGCTTCGTCTGCGCCTCATACAAATCGGCCGCGCTGTACTCGCGACCCTGCGCGAGGATGCCGCGCACCGGCTCGACGACTTCGCTTTCGTTCGCGTCGAAGAAGGCTCGCACCGCCGTGTAGCGCTCCGCCACCAGCGCGCTTTCGTACAGCAGCGCGGCGGCTTGCGCCAGCGGTTCGTAGTCGATGGCCACAGGCGTGCCGCCCAGTTCCCGCAAGCGTGCGATGGCGCCTTCGAACGCCGCTTGCGCGAGCCCGTCTCCGAAGAACTCGAGCGAAGACGGAACACCAAAGCGAAATGTCTTGCCGAACGGCTGCGTGGCGAGCTTGAGCGGGCGCGAATACGGGTCGGCCACGTCATGCCCCATCGCCGCCTGCAGCACGCGTACCGCCGTGCCCACCGTGCGCGCGAAGATCGAAACGCAATCCACACTCTGCGCCGCCGGCACCACGCCGCGCGCGCTGATCAAGCCCTTCGACGGTTTGATGCCGACGATGTTGTTCAGCCCCGCCGGCACGCGCCCGGAGCCCGCCGTGTCAGTGCCCAGCGAAAAGTCCACCTGCCCCGTCGCGACCACATAGGCGGAGCCGGAGCTGGAGCCGCCAGATACATAAAGAGGGTTGAACGCGTTGGGCACGGCGCCATAGGGCGAGCGCGTGCCGTTCAGGCCGCAGGCGAACTGGTCGAGGTTGGTCTTGCCCAACACCCGCGCACCAGCCGCGAGCAGTTTGCGCACCACCGTGGCGTGTTCGACCGGCCGGTAGGCGAAGGCCGGACAGCCGGCGGTGGTCGGCATGCCGGCCACGTCGACGTTGTCCTTGGCGGCGAAGGTCAGGCCGGCGAGCGGGCCGGTTTCGCTGCCGGCCAAGGGGAAGTCAAGCCGCGTGATCCAGGCCGCGGCCGCACCTTCGGCCACGCCGGAAGGCGTCTGGGGCAGCGAATCGACCGGCAGCGCAACTTGCACCATCTTCGAGCATCCAATCTTGTATCCAAGATGAGATGCAAGGGCTGTGCCAGCTCAGCAGGCCCTTCCGGCCGCCTGTTCCGGACGGACTCGGGGGTCTGCCCGCTCCGTGTCAGGTCCGGAAGATGCGCATTACAATGTTCGATCAAGTAAGGAGAGGCATATGGCCGAGTCCACCATCACCGCTAAGGGGCAGACGACGGTACCGGCGGATATCCGGGCGCTTGTGCACGCCGAGGCGGGTACGCGCCTGGTCTGGTCCGTGATGCCTGACGGCACCATCATCGTTCGCGCCAAGACCAAGTCCATCCTCGACATGGCCGGCATGCTGAAGGCGCCCAAGGGCAAGCGTGTTGCCATTGAAGCGATGAACCCCTGGCGCTGATGCCGGCGCTCGACACCAACGCCCTGGTCCGTTACGTCGTTGAGGACGACGCAGCGCAGCTGGCCGCGGCCAGGCGGCTTATCCGCAAATGCGTCAGCGAAGGCCAGACGCTGTTCGTGCCGGTGACCGTGACACTGGAACTGGAGTGGGTACTGCGCGCGAGCTTTGAATTCACCAAAGAGGAGGTGATGCAGGTGTTGTCGAGCCTGTTTTCGGCCGCCGAGCTGACCTTCGAATCGGAGCGCGCTCTCGAGGTTGCGCTGCAGCTATACCGGGAGAACGCCGCCGACTTCGCGGACTGCCTGCACGTCGCGCTGGCGGCGCAGGCCGGTGAGTTGCCGCTGTGGACTTTCGACAAGAAAGCCGCCAAGGTCAACGGGGCACAGTCGATAGGCCGCTGACGGGCCAGGACGTTCATCTACCCCGCTCAAAAGGAGCAGGGGGCGGTCACACCCGCTCGAAGATCGCAGCAATCCCCTGGCCGCCGCCGATGCACATCGTCACGAGCGCATACCGGCCGCCGGTGCGCTGGAGGTGGTACAGCGCCTTGGTCGCGATCGCCGCCCCTGACGCGCCGATCGGATGGCCCAGCGCGATTGCGCCGCCGTCCGGGTTGGTCTTCGTTGGGTCGAGCTCCAGCGCGCGCGACACCGCGATCGCCTGCGCAGCGAACGCCTCGTTCGACTCGATGACGTCCATCTGGTCCAGCGTCATGCCGGCCTTCTTGAGCGCAAGCCTCGTCGCCGGAATCGGGCCTTCGCCCATGATCTCGTTGGACACGCCGGCGACCGCATAGGAAACCAGGCGCGCCATCGGCTTGTAGCCGCCTTTTTGCGCTGCTTCTGCATCGGCCAGCACGAAGAACGCGGCGCCATCGTTGATGCCCGATGCGTTGCCCGCCGTCACGCTGCCATCCTTCTTGAACGCGGGCTTCATCTTCGTCAGGGCTTCGAGCGTGGTTGTGGCCTTGACGTGCTCGTCGGTGTCGAAGGTGACCTCGCCTTTGCGCGTCTGCGTCACGATAGGCACGATCTGCGACTTGAAGTGGCCCGCGGCGATGGCCGCTGCGGCGCGCCGGTGCGACTCCACCGCCAGCTCGTCCTGCTGCTCGCGGGTGATGCCCCATTTGGACACCAGGTTCTCGGCGGTGATGCCCATGTGGCCCACGCCGAACGGGTCCGAGAGCGTGGCCACCATCATGTCGACCATTGCGGCATCGCCCATCCGCGCGCCGTTGCGCATCGTCGTCGCCAGGTAGCCGGCGCGCGACATCACTTCGACGCCGCCGCCGATGCCGAACTCGCAATCGCCGAGCAGGATGTTCTGCGCGGTGCTGACGATGCCCTGCAAGCCGGACGAGCACAGGCGGTTCACACCCATCGCCACGGAATCCATGGGCAGCCCTGCCTGGATGCTGGCCACCCGCGCCACGTAGGCAAAGCGTTTGTCGGTGGGGATGCAATTGCCCACCGTGACGTAGTTGATCTGCTTCGGGTCGACGCCCGAGCGGGCGATCGCCTCCTTCATCACGGTGCCCGCGAGCTCGTGCGGCTCGATGTCGGCGAGCGAGCCGCCGAAGGTTCCGATGGGGGATCTGGCCGCGGCCAGGACGACGACTTCACGCTTGATCATGGAGGCAACTTTATGGAAATTAGCGAGCGGCGTGGGTGAACCAGAGCTCGCGATAGGTCATCCAGCCGGTGCGCGCGGCGAACTGGCTGGTGCGGTAGTCCTGCGACATGGCGCTGGAGTTTGCCAGATCAGGCTCGGCTGCCGGTGCCGGACGGGGGTTCGACCACAGGGCCCACGACGCCGCCGCGAGGCCAAGCACGAGGACCAAAGCCTTGGCGCGCATGAGCATCTCCGACGGGACCCGTCAGCGCCAGTTCGCGCTGAACACGCTGCCCCAGGTCGCGTCGGTCGGCGTGTTGACGGGGTGGTTGTAGGGCACCGCATGGGCGGCAGGCGCGGCCGCGTGGCCTTGCGGCTCTGCGTCGATGGTCGATGCGGCCGCCAGGGTCGCCGCAGCGGCCGCCGCCAGAATGAAAGCGCCTGTTCGCCGAGGATTCATCACAACTTCCTTTCGAATGCCGGTTGCGGTCCCGAGCCGCATTTCCAACTTTCCATGGCGCCGAAGGCGCTTCGGAGGCGGGCTTTCACTTCAGCTCATCTCCATCAGCGCGTAGTCCGCCTTGCCGGCCCCGCACTCCGGGCAGAACCAGTCCTCGGGCACGTCTTCCACGCGGTGCCGCTGTCCGGGTCGCCCAGGGCCTCGTCGTAGACATGTGCGCAGAAGTCGCATTGCCACTGTCGGGTCATTCTACTATATGCATAGTATACGTATAATTGAACTCGTGTCAAGCGCAGCCATGCCAAGGGGTCCAGGACAATAATGGGCCGGACACTCACACAAAGAGGGCCACTGCTTGACCCGGTCTGCCAAACCAACTACCGCGCTCGACTTCCCCCGCCCGCTGGTCACAGTCGACATCGTGATCTTCTGCATCCTGGAAGATGCGCTCAAGGTGCTGCTGGTCCGCCGGCCGGCCGAGCCTTCCGATCCTTTTCCCGGCCGTTGGGCCCTGCCTGGTGGGTTCGTGGACGTCGCGCGCGACAAGACCTTGCAGGGCTGCGCCGCGCGCAAGCTCGCCGAGAAGACGGGCGTTTCGACTTCCTACCTGGAACAGCTGGGCAGCTGGGGCAGCGCCGACCGTGACCCGCGCGGCTGGTCAGCCACGCATGCGTTCTTCGCGCTGATCCCGGCCCAGGGCGTCACGCTGCAGAAGGGTGCTAACGCGCAGGAGGTCGAGTGGGCCGAAGCCGAGTCGGCGTCGCGCAAGCGGCTCGCGTTCGACCATGGGGAGATCCTGGGCGCCGCCCTGGCACGCTTGCGCAGCAAGGTGGAATACACGTCCTTGCCCGCGTTCCTTCTCAACGAACCGTTCACCCTGCCCCAGCTGCAGCGCACCTACGAGATCGTGCTGGGCCGGCCCGTGGACAAGAGCGCATTCCGCAAGCGCATGCTCGACAGCGCGTTCATGGAAGAAGCCGGCATGGTCGACGGCGCTTTCGGCCGGCCCGCGATGGGCTACCGGCTGCGTGACCGCTCGCAGGCGACCCTGTTCCCCCGGACGTTCAGCCCCCGCGACAGCGCCGGCGGCTGAGGCCGGACGGCCCTCCCCACACTCCGGGCCGTTGCGCCCTTTCAGAAAGAACTTGAACTTCGCCCTATTGAGTTGTACTATACAACTTATCAAGGTTGCACAATACAACTCACAAGGAGCACATCATGTTCGGCTTCCGGTTCATCAAGGCCCAACCCACCACCCACCTGCTGCAGTTCCGCAAGGGCCGCGTGGTGCGCGAGGGCGCCGGCCTGTCTTTCTTCTATTACGCGCCCAGCAGCAGCCTGGTGGCGGTGCCGGTCGCCAGCCAGGCCAGCGACTTCATGCTGGAGCTCGTCACCAGCGACTTCCAGGGCGTGACGGTGCAAGGCGAGATCAGCTTCCGGGTGAAAGACCCGCGGCGCACGGCCGCGATGATGGACTTTTCGCTGGCTGCCAACGGCAAGGGCTATGCCTCGGACGATCCGCGGCGGCTGGCCGACCGCGTGGCGATGCAGGCCAAGGTCATCATCCAGCAAGCGGTCCAGGCACTGGACCTGAAACAGGCACTCAAGGCGTCCGCCGCCATCGCCCGCGCGGCGCAGCAGCAACTGGGTGCGCAGGCCGAGATCGACGCGCTGGGCCTGCAGATCCTGGGCGTGTCCATCGTCGCGATCAAGCCCACGCCCGACATCGCACGGGCGCTCGAAGCCGAGGCCCGCGAGTCCAACCTGAAGGCGGCCGACGACGCGGTCTACCTGCGGCGCATGGCGTCGGTGCAGAACGAGCGGGCCGTCCGCCAGAACGAGCTGGACACCGAGATCGCGGTGGAGCAGAAGAAGCACCAGATCCAGGAGGCGCAGATGGAAGCCAAGGCCGCCGTCATGCGCCGGGGCAACGAACTGCGCGGCGAACAAATGGGATCGGACATCGAACTCGAGCAACGGCGCAAAGACCTGGTCGAAGGCCAGGCGCAGAACACGCGCATGCTGGCCGAGGCCGAAGCGCACAAGGTCAGCACCTTGATGCAGGCGCTGGAGAAAGCCGACCCGCGCGTGGTGCAGGCGCTGGCGGCTGTCGGCATGCAACCCGCCCAGCTGATCGCGCAGGCCTTCGGTGGCATCGCCGACCGGGCTGAGCGCATCGGGCAGCTGAACATGTCGCCCGAGCTGCTGAATTCGCTGATGCGCAAGGAGGTGGTGTGAACACGCAAACGCGATTGGTTGGTGGCGTGGAGCGCAAGGTGGTGCTGGTGACGCGCCGCACACGCCTGGAAGAACTGGTCGTGCGGCACAACACGCTGGCACAAGCGAAGTTCTACGTCGAGCATCTGGGCGCTGACTTCGGCGACTACCTCGTGGAGAACGAGGCCTACGCCAGCAGCCTGCGCACCGCCGCGCAGGCCCTGGAGACCTGGGGCCGGCACCAGATCATCGAGCGGCAGATGCTGCCCAACTTCGTCTTCGGCGCCTCCGACATCGTGGTGGCGCTGGGGCAGGATGGGGTGGTCGCCAACACGATGAAGTACCTGGAAGGCCAGCCGCTCATTGGCGTCAACCCGGAACCCGCGCGCTGGGATGGCGTGCTGCTGCCCTTCGCACCGCACGACCTCGGCAGGGTCTTGCCCGAGGTGGCGGCAGCCGTTCGGCCCATCAAGGCCGTCACCATGGCACAAGTCACGCTGTCGGACGGCCAGACCCTGCGCGCTGTCAACGACCTGTTCATCGGCCCGCACAGCCACACCTCGGCGCTGTACGAGCTTAGCCATGGCGGCAGAAGCGAATTCCAGTCTTCGTCGGGGCTGATCGTCTCCACCGGCCTGGGCTCGACGGCCTGGATGAAAAGCCTGGTCACCGGCGCGATGGCGCTGGCGCAATCGCTGGGCCGGCCCGGCCAAGAGCTGACATACCAGCCGCTGGCCTGGGATGCACCCGCGCTGGATTTCGCGGTGCGCGAACCATTCCCCAGCCGCGCCTCGCAAACCAGCCTGGTGCACGGCCGCTTCGGCAGCAACGATCCGCTGCGGGTGCGCTCGCGCATGCCGGACAACGGCGTGATCTTCTCGGACGGCATCGAGGCCGATTACCTGCGCTTTACCGCCGGCATGGAAGCCACAGTATCGATTTCGCCGGTGCAGGGCCGGCTGGTCCATTAGCATGACACTCGGAGGCCTTATGAAACGCAATATCCAGCTCCTCATCATCGACCCGCAGAATGACTTCTGCGACCTGCCTGCCGATTGGCGGCCGAACGATCCCGTGACAGGAAAGCCCATTGCGCCCGCCCTGCCCGTGGCCGGTGCACACGCCGACATGCTGCGGCTGGCCGATCTCATCCAGAAGGGCTCGGCCGGCATCTCGGGCATCACTGTCACGCTCGACTCGCACCATCGGTTCGACATCGCGCACCCGATGTTCTGGAAGACGGGCAGTGGCGGCGAGGTGACGCCATTCACCCCGATTACCGCCGCCCAGGTGCGCTGCGGCGAATACCTGCCGCGCGATACCACTGCGTTGCCCCGCGCGCTGGCGTACCTCGACGCACTGGAAGAGCGCGGCCGCTACACGCTGATGGTTTGGCCCGTGCACTGCGAGATCGGCAGTTGGGGCCACAACGTGCACGCCGCCGTGAAAGCCACGTACAACGGTTGGGAAGA
Source organism: Ramlibacter sp. WS9 (assembly GCF_003797765.1). Lineage (GTDB taxonomy): Bacteria > Pseudomonadota > Gammaproteobacteria > Burkholderiales > Burkholderiaceae_C > Ramlibacter. The sequence continues at coordinate 598,595 of NZ_RKMB01000002.1, forward strand.
AGCACGGCTGGCCATGGTGCGCAAGGTCGGCAAGGGCAGCAACCCCTGGACGGAGCACTACAGCGCCATGCAGGCGGAAGTGCCCGACAGCGAAGACCCGGACACCGAACTCAACACGCGCCTGATCGCCAGTCTCGACGAAGCCGACCTGATCGTGATCGCCGGCGAAGCCAGCAGCCACTGCGTGAAAGCGACCACCGAACACATCGTCGAGCACTTGCCATCCGGCAATGCGGCCAAGGTCGTGCTTGTCACCGATTGCATGAGCCCGGTGGGGAGCTTCGAGGCGCAGCACGCCGCCTTCCTGGAAGACATGGCCCGCCGCGGCGTGGCCCTGAATACGGCGGCGCAGGTTCTGGCCACTTTGAACGACAACGCCTGAACGGCATCAAGAGGAAGTCACCATGGACCCCATCATCCGCAGCCTGCTGGACACGGACCTCTACAAGTTCACCATGTGGCAGACGATGCTGCACCGCCACCCGCAGACGCAGGCCGAGTACAGCTTCGTCTGCCGCAACGAGCCTGCTTATCCACTCGCGGAACTTCTGGGCGACGTCAACGAACAGCTCGACCACCTGTGCAGCCTGCGCTTCGAGCCGGACGAGCTGGCCTACCTGGGCGCCTTGCGCTACATCAAGAGCGACTTCGTCGACTTCATGCGCATCTTCCGCTTCCAGCGCGAGTTCATCACCGCCAGCGTCGAAGGCCCGGTGCTGCACATCCGCTCCCTGGGCCCGCAGGTTCACACCATGGCTTTCGAGATCTTCGTGCTGGCCATCGTGAACGAGCTGTATTTCCGCCGGTTCGATCGCGACGCGGCGCTGGCGCAAGGACGCAAACGCCTACAGGACAAGATCGCGCTCCTGCGCACCTTCGAGAAGGAGCCGCCGCGCCGGCACCCCTTCGAGTTTTTCGACTTCGGTGTGCGCCGCCGCTATTCGCGCGATTGGCAGCGCGAAGTGGTGGCCACCTTCAAGAACGAAGTGCCGCAGTATTTCAAGGGCACGTCCAATGTGTTGCTGGCGAAGGAACTCGACCTCGTGCCCATCGGCACCATGGCGCACGAGTACCTGCAGACCTACCAGGCGCTGGGCTTCCGGTTGCGTGATTTCCAGAAGGCCGCGCTGGAGGGCTGGGTGCAGGAATACCGCGGCGACCTCGGCGTTGCGTTGACGGACGTGGTGGGCATGGACGCCTTCCTCGCCGACTTCGACCTGTACTTCGCCAAGCTGTTCGACGGTCTGCGGCACGACTCCGGCGACCCGCTGGTGTGGGGCGAGAAAGCGCTGGCGCACTACGTGAAGCTGCGCATCGACAGTCACACCAAGCGCCTGGTGTTCTCCGACGGCCTCGACCTGGAGACGGCAATGAAGCTTTACCGCGCATTCGCCGACCGCGCGCAAACCGGTTTCGGCATCGGCACCAACCTCACCAACGACGTCGGGCTGGTGCCGCTCAACATCGTGATGAAGCTGACCGGCTGCAATGCGCAGCCCGTGGCCAAGCTGTCCGACAGCCCCGGCAAGACGCTGTGCGACGACCAGACCTTCCTGGCTTACCTGCGGCAGGTGTTCAACGTGACTGCCCTGGCATGAGGTTGCGATGCTGAAGATCACGGCGGCGCAAATCAATCCCACCATTGGGGACATGTCGGGCAATGTGGCGCGGATGATCGCCGCCGCCCGCCAGGCCCGGGCCGACGAAGCGGAGCTGGTGGTGTTCCCCGAGCTGTCGCTCACGGCCTACTATCCGGGCGACCTGCTGGAGGAAGAAGGCTTCATGGAACGCGTGGAGTCGGCCTTCCAGGAACTGCTGGCCGCGTCGCGGCAGATGCCTGCGTTGTATTGGGTGATCGGCCTGCCGGTGCGCCACGAAGGCAGAGGCAAGCGGCTGCGCAACGCGCTGCGCGTGATCAAGGGCGGTGACGTGCTGCTCGAATACGCCAAGCAGTTGCTTCCCACCTACAACATCTTCGACGAGCGGCGCCATTTCGAGCCGGGGCCGGACGTGGCCCGCGTGCTGCGCATCCGCGACGTGCAGGTCGGCCTGATGATTTGCGAGGACGGCTGGAACGACGAAGGCCTGGACTACGGCGTGAACCCGTTCGACCGCCTGCGCGATGCGGCGCCCGACCTGGTGGTGTCGATCAACGCGAGCCCCTCCAACGTCGGCAAGCGCGAGCAGCGGCATCGCATCTTCACCGCCGCGAGTTCGCGCAACGCCTTGCCCATCTTGTACGTGAACCAGGTCGGCGGGCATGACCAGCTGGTCTACGACGGCGCTTCGTTCGCGGTCGAGCCGCAAGCCGGTGCGGTATGGGAAGCGCGCCGGTTCGAAGAAGACGTCACCACGCTGCTCTTCGACGGTGGCCGCTTTCTTACCGCGGCGGGCGAGGCGCCACCCGCTGTCCCGGCCGAAGGCTTGCCCACGCTGGAGTTCTACCGCCGGCAAGTCGTACTGGGCCTGCGTGACTACGCGCGCCGCTGCGGCTTCGGCAAGGCGGTGGTCGGCTGTTCCGGCGGCATCGACTCGGCGTTGACGCTCGCGCTCGCGGTGGAAGCGCTCGGCGCCGGCAACGTCGCCGCCATCACCATGCCTTCGCGCTTTTCGTCGGAAGGCTCGGTGAGCGATTCCGAAATCCTCTGCCGCAACCTGGGCATACCGCTGTTGCAGCACCCCATCGCCGATCTCGTCGCGGGATTCGCTTCGGGGTTCGACGGCGCGTTCGGCACCGCGCTGCAGGGCGTCCCGCTGGAGAACCTGCAAGCGCGCATTCGCGGCACCATCCTGATGGAATACTCCAACAGCTTCGGCCACCTGCTGCTGACCACCGGCAACAAGTCGGAGATCTCCGTGGGCTACTGCACGCTCTACGGAGACACGAACGGCGGGCTGGGCCTGATCGGCGACCTGTACAAGACGGAAGTGTTCGCGCTGTCGGCACACATGAACCAGACGGCCGGCAGAGAGTTGATTCCGCAGGCCATCATCGACAAGCCGCCGTCGGCCGAACTGGCCCCCGGCCAGAAGGACGCCGACAGCCTGCCGCCCTACCCGGTGCTGGACGAGGTGCTGAAGTTCCTGATCGAGGGGCCTCGCCTGGCAACGTGGGAGTACGACAGCGCCGCTGCTTTCGTCGGCGACCTGCGCACGCGGGACGACGGACGCGCCCTGGTCGCCCGCGTCAAGCAGATGATCGCGCGCAACGAATACAAACGCCGGCAAGCGCCGCCCATCATCCGCGTCCGGGCACGGGCCTTCGGCTCGGGACGGCAAGTGCCCATCGCGGCGAAATTTTCGTGAGAGCCCCATGACAACACCCAACAAACAGCACGACGCCGCCGTTTTCGTCGGACGCTTCCAGGCTTTCCACAACGGCCAGCTGGCGCTGCTGCGGCGCGCGCTCGCCGCGGCGCCACTGTGCATCGTCGTTCTCGGTTCCGCCTTCCAGGCGCGCTCGCCCAAAAACCCGTTCTCGTGGCAGGAGCGCGCGGAGATGATTCGCCTGGCGCTGCCGGAGGCCGAGCGCGAGCGGCTGCGCTTCCTGCCGGTGCGCGACTACTACAACGAGGAGCGCTGGGTCGCGGCCGTGCGGCGCGGCGTGGCGGAAATCGCGGGCGCAGGCTCCGTCGTGCTGGTCGGGCATTTCAAGGACGCAACCAGCCAGTACCTGCGCGCCTTCCCCGGATGGACGCTCGACGACGCCGGGCGGCAAGGCAACATCGACGCCAGCGGATTGCGCGACGCCTACTTCGGCGCGCACGCCGACGCCTCGCTCGACGCCGCGCTGGCGGCACTGGTCGACTTGGCGCCGGCCACCACGCTGCAATTCCTTCGCGCATGGGCGGCCCTGCCGCATTACCCGGTGCTGGCCCAGGAATGGGAAAGCCTGCGCGACGAGAAGGCGAAGTGGAGCAGCGCGCCCTACCCGCCGGTGTTCGTCACCGTCGATGCGGTCATCAAGTGCAGCGGGCAGGTGCTGCTGATCGAGCGCGGGCGGCACCCGGGCAAGGGCCTGTACGCGCTGCCGGGCGGATTCCTCGAGCAGCGCGAGACGGTCTACCAGTCCGTCTTGCGCGAACTGCAGGAAGAGACCGGCATGCAGCTGCTCGACGACGACATGCGCCATGCGCTGAAAGCCGTCCAGGTGTTCGACCACCCGGACCGCAGCCAGCGCGGCCGCGTCATCACGCACGCGCACCTGTTCGACCTGGGCGCGCGCCGGCCTCCACAAGTGCAGGCCAGCGACGATGCATCGGCCGCCGAGTGGGTGCCGATCGAACAGCTGGCCGCCATGGAAGCGCGGTTCCACGACGACCACTTCCACATCCTCGATTTCTTCTTTGGGTTGACGGCGGACGAGGACACCGCCAAGTGACTATCAGTGAAATCGACCGGTATCGCGGTTGCCTGCTCGGGTTGGCGTGCGGCGACGCAGTCGGCACTACGGTGGAGTTCAACCCGCGCGGTACGTTCGCACCCGTTACCACCATGACCGGTGGAGGTCCGTTCGGCCTTGCCCCCGGCGAATGGACCGACGACACTTCGATGGCGCTGTGTCTTGCAGCCAGCCTCGTCCATCGGTGCGGGTTCGATGCGACCGATCAGATGAATCGGTACTGCAACTGGCGCAGTGTGGGCTATTTCAGCAGTAACGGCCGCTGCTTCGATATCGGGATGACGGTCGCGGCAGCGTTGGACCGCTATCTCGTCACGTCGGAACCGTTTGCTGGCGATCCTGACCCGCGCTCGGCCGGCAACGGCGCCCTCATGCGGCTCGCCCCGATCTCCATGTACTACCGCGCCAGCGCAGACGACACATTCGTTTACGCCGGCGAAAGCACCCGCACCACTCACGGAGCACGCGAGGCGATCGACTGCTCGCGCCTGTTTGGCCTGCAGCTTCGGGAGGCTCTGATGGGTGCCGACAAGACGGCCATCCTCGGCGTTCGTGCGCCTGAGCCGTTCGGCCCGAAGGTTGCTGCCATCGCGACCGGGCAGTTCCTGGACCGCACCTATGAAGACATCAAAGGCTCGGGCTACTGTGTCGAATCGTTGGAAGCTGCACTCTGGTGCTTCTTCAATACCAGCTCATTCGAGGCAGCCGTGCTCGCGGCCGTCAATCTGGGCGATGACGCGGACACCACGGCGGCGATCTGCGGCCAGATTGCTGGCGCGCACTACGGCGTAGGCGGCATCCCCGCTGACTGGCTTCGCCTGCTCACAATGCGGGACGAAATCGACGCGCTGGCTCACAGCCTCCACGCCCCCAACGCCAGCCATTGTTGACCGCCAGAAAGGCGGCTCAGCGGCGCACCACCCCCGTCGCCGAGACGATCGCCGTGTCCACGAACGAAGCCCCTTCGTGCGACTGCGGTGAAAAGCTGATGAAGTAGTCGCCCAGGTCCGACCGGTGCGCTTGCCGCGCGTTGCGCGCACGGGCGCGGCTGCGCGCGCGAATGACATGCGCCGGCGGCAAAGGCTTTGCGATTTCGCGCTTCGAGACGCCAAAGACGGCAAAGGTTTTTCGCGGGCTGCTCAGCAGAATCTCGGGCAATCGGGAGGGGCAGGAGTCTTCCGATCACACGCGGCGCCGCGGCGTTGCGCCATCTGCAGAAAAACCGAGACACCACGAAAGGAAGATTTCATGCGTTCATTTCCCAATGGGAACAAGGGCTTGTTGGCATTCGCGGCGCTGGTTGCGTGCGCGGGCACGGCCAGCGCCCAATCGGCCGTCACGCTCTACGGCGTCGTCGACCTCGGACTGGAGCAAACCCGGCTCAGCCCCGGCACCAGCACCACGCGCCTGACCAGCGGCATCGACTCGGGCAGCCGCTGGGGCCTGAAGGGCACGGAAGACCTGGGTGGCGGCTTGTCCGCTTCGTTCCAGATCGAGAGCGGGTTCGACGCTTCCACAGGTGCGGGCGGTGGCGCCGGCGGCGGGCTGATGTTCAACCGGCAATCGTGGGTGGGCCTGAACGGAGGCTTCGGCTCGGTCAAGCTGGGCCGCCAGTACACACCGTACTTCTCGGCGCAGGGCGCGATCGATCCTTTCGGCCTGGGCTTCGTCGGCGACGCTTCCGGCATGATCGCCGTGTTCCGGCACTACGGCGTGCGCATGAACAACACGATCAACTACAGCACGCCCAGCTTCGGCGGCTTCTCGGGCGAGGTCGCGTACGGCCTGGGCGAAGTGGCGGGCAGCCACTCGACCGGCAGCCAGTTCGGCTTGCAGGGCACCTATGAGGGCGGCCCACTCACCGCGGTGGCGGCGTACCACAAGCAGGGCCAGGTGGCAGCCGGCGCCGACGCGGGCGACAACCGCAGCGCGCTGGTCGGTGCCGCATACGACTTCAAGGTGGTGAAGCTCCACGGCGCGTTCGCGGACAACCGCGACACGAGCGCCGGTGGCGCGACCACGGGCCGCAGCCGCGACCTGATGCTGGGCGTCAGCGCGCCGGTGGGCGCCGCCACGCTCATGGCCTCGTACATGCAGCACCAGGACCGGCTGGCTTCGAACGCCGACTCGCGCTTCTGGGGCATCGGCGCGTCGTACCCGATCTCCAAGCGCACCAACTTCTACTCGTCCTACTCGCGCATCACCAACGACGCCGGCGGCGCGCTGGGTTCCGGTGCGGCGGGCGTCAACGTCAGCTGGTTGAACTTCGGCATCCGCCACAAGTTCTGAGCCCCACGAGCCAAGTGAGAAGCACGGCATGAGCCCCCTGGACGCGGACGCCCTCGAATGCGTGGCGGCGATTTTGGAAGAAGGCAGTTTCCACGGTGCGGCGCGGGTGCTGTCGATCACGCAGTCGGCGGTGTCCCAGCGCCTGCGCGCGCTCGAAGACCGGATCGGCACACCGCTCATCGTTCGAACGCGCCCGCTGAAGGCCACGGCCGCGGGCGCGGTCGTCCTGAAGCACGCGAGCCAGGCGCGGCTGCTGCGCGCCGACGTGGAACGCGATTTGCGCGAGCTCGCGCCGGGCTCGGCCAAGCCCGGCCGCAAGACCGAGCGCGTGTCGATCGCCATCGGCGCCGACAGCATCGCCACCTGGGCCCTGCCTGCGCTCGACGCGTTGGTGAGCCGCGGCCTGCTATTGGAGATCATCAGCGACGACCGCCACTTCACGCACGAGTCGCTGCGTGAAGGTCATGTGGTCGGCTGCGTCAGCCCCATGAAGCAGGCGATCCGGGGTTGCCACGTGGTGCCGCTGGGGACGCTGCGCTACGCCGCCGTGGCTGCCTCGGCGTACGCGAGCCAGCATTGCCCGGCGGGTTTGACACCGCACAACTTCGCGGCGCTGGACTTCGTGGCGGTGAACCGCAAGGACGACATCCAGGCGGAATTCGTCGGGCGGGCTTTCGGCCTGCGCGAGGTGGGCCTGCGCCAGCTCCTGTTGCCCGGCCCCGAAGCCCAGATGCGTGCGGTTATGGCCGGCTGGGGAGCGGGCGTGGTGCCCGAACTACTGGCCACACCAGGGCTGGAGCAAGAGACGCTGGTCGATTTGCTGCCAGGCTTCCGCCTTTCGGTTCCGCTCTACTGGCATTGCTGGCAGCTGGAATCGGAAGTGCTGGAGCAGCTCACTTCGGCCCTGCGCCAGGCGCGGCCGGGGCAGGACTATTCCTTGGAGGCCTTGCGGATCGGCAAGCCCGCGAACGGCTTCAGCGTTCGAAGCGCGAATGCCGAGCGCGTTTCGCGAACGCCGGGCAACGAAGCCGCCACTTTGGTGATGAAGTCCGCGTAGCTGTCCATGTCTTGCGAGACGACACGCAGCAGGTAGTCGCCGGAGCCGGAGACAAGGTGGCAGGACACGATCTCGTCGATCACCGCCACGGCCGCTTCGAACTGCTGGATGTGCCGCTCGTCGTGGGTGTGCACGCTGACGGACAGGAACGATTCGATGCCGAAGCCCAGGAGACGCGCATCGATGTGCGCGTGATAGCCGCGGATCAGCCCGCTCTCTTCGAGCTTCTTGATCCTGCGCCACACGGGCGTGTTGGTCAGGTTCAGCTGCGCGGCGAGATCCGAGCTGGACAGCCTCGCATCGCGCTGCAGCTGCTCGAGGATGACGATCTCGACATCGGTCAGTTCGACGGCACGGCTCACGGGGCTTCTCCTTGCAAATGGGGCGCGCTGGAGCCGGTGCTCGCGGCGGCCGCAGCCGCCAGCTTCGGCAGATGCGCCTGCTCGTAGTCCAGCATCTCCATCAAGTGGTGCATCACTTCGTCGCCGATCTCGTTGGCTCGCCACAGGCGGATCAGCTCCGCGCGTTCGGCCTTGATGGCCGCGTGTTGCAGGCGGTTGACCAGCTCCATGCGCGGCGTCAGTTCCGTGCCGTCCGACGCCGCCAGCGCGATGCGGTCTGCGATCTCCGCCTTCAGCGAATGCGCCCACTGCGCGGGAACGTTTTCAGCGGCCATCACCTCGTCGATGGCCGCGAGCGCCACCGCGCTCATGGCCGCGCGCACGCGCAGTTGCTCGTCGTGCAGGCTCCAGTTGGAACCGACCTTCAGCCGCCGGATCAGCGCGGGCAGCGTCAGGCCCTGGCCGACCAGCGTGGTGATGATCACCGCGAAGGTGACGAAGATGATCAGGTCGCGATGCGGGAAGGGCGCACCGCCCGGCAAGGTGAGCGGCAGCGCCAGCGCCGCGGCCAGTGAGACGATGCCGCGCATGCCGCACCAGCTGATGATCACCAGCTCGTTCTTGTCGGGGCGCGGCTTCGCGTCGCGCAGGTTGCCGCTCAGGCGTTGCGGCAAGTAGGCCACCGGGAAGACCCAGGCGAAGCGGACAGCCACCGCCACGGCAGTGATGCTGACCGCGATGGCGGCCAGCAGCGCCGGCGGATACTGGCCGAGGTTGCCCACCACGCTGCGCATCTGCAGGCCGATCAGGATAAACACCAGGCTGTTGAGAAGGAACACCAGCAGGTTCCATACCGAGCGGGCCATGATGCGCATCTCGGCCGACACGATCTCGGGTGCGTAGCGCCCCCGCACCAGCCCCGCCGCAACCACCGCCAGCACGCCCGACATGTGCACCGATTCGGCCGCCAGGTAGGCCGTGTAGGGAATGGTGAGCACCGTCAGAACCTCGATGAACGGGTCGCCGAGCTTCTTGTGCACGCCGATGTAGACGAACGCCAGCAAGATGCCCACGCCGATACCGCCCACCGACACCAGCGCGAACTGCGCCGTCGCTTCCATGAACGAGAAGGCGCCGGTGAGCACCGCCGCGACGGCGAACTTGTACAGCACCAGGCCCGACGCATCGTTGACCAGGCTTTCGCCTTCCAGGATGGTGACGATGCGGCGCGGCATGTTCAGCCGCGACAGGATGGCCGTGGCCGCCACCGCGTCGGGCGGCGACACGATGGCGCCCAACACGAAGGCCGCCGCCCAAGGCACTTCCGGCACCAGCAGCTTCAACGTGGCGCCGACGGCCAGGGTCGTCACCGCGACAAGGCCGATGGCCAGCAGGCCGATCGGCCGGATGTTGGCCTTGAAGTCCGTCCACGACGTGAGGAGCGCGGCCTGGTAGAGGATGGGCGGCAGCACCGCCACCAAAATCAATTGCGGATCGAACGCGTACTGCGGCAGGTTGGGGGCCAGCCCCAGCGCGGCGCCGCCCGCCACCAGCGCGATGGGATAGGGGAACTTGAAGCGGCGCGCCACCCAGCCCAGCGCGACGGCGCTCAGGAGCAGCAGCAACAGGAGTTCGAAGAGGGCCATGGGAGCGGAAGGAGGCGGCGGGAGAAAGCGTCGGAAGGCGGCGAAAGCGGACGCCGGATTATGGCGGGGGCACCCCGGAACGTCCAAGTGCGGCTGCAGCTTCGGGCCCGTTTTTGGCGGTTCGTCGCGCCAGCCTGCAGTCCGTCGCATCCCGCTGGCGGCGGGCCGGTGCGGTGCCTAAAGTCCACTCCATCGAACCAACCCGCCTTCTGGAGCCCACAAATGAACACCACCGCCGCCACCCGCTTCGCCGCCCTGCAACCCCTCGTGTCCGTGCGTTCGCGCGTGGCCGCCGCGCTGGCCGTGGTGGGCGTGATGGCCCTGGCCTCGCTCGCCGTGCAGGACGCCAGCCACCAGGCCGTGCACACCGCGGCCGTGTCCTTCTCGAACGGCCCGGCTCACGTCACGCTGGCACCGGTGCAGATCGTCGGGCGCCGCGCCAGCCTGGACGCGAACAGCATCTGAAAGAGGCGTGGCCGGTCAGGCGAACACCGCCGCCAGCCGCCGCACCGCCTCTTCCGACTCGGCCCGATCCACGCGGGCATCCTCATTGTTGAAGTCGCGCGGGCCCTGCGCCTGGACCAGCAGGCCGTCACGGCGCGGGACCATGGAGACGTGGACACCGCGCAGGTACAGCGCGTAGTCCACCTCGGGTTGCGGCACCAGCCGCGCCGTCTGCCCGCGGATCGGGACGATGGTTGTGTCCCCGAACAAAGCCTTCGCCCCATAGCCCGTGCAATTGACGATGGTGCGCTCGCGCAAGCCGGCGATCTGGCGGGCATGCGCGAAATCGCGCTGTTCGATCTCACCGCCCTCGCGTAGGAAATCGTCCATCAGCAAGCGCTGGTAACTGGCCAGGTTGAAGACCATCTGCGTGAAGCGGCGCACGTGGGGTGCCTTGAACGGATGGTGTTCGGGCCGCAGCGTCACCGCGCGCGGCCGCAAATCCTGAATGGAAGCGTCCAGCTCCGCGTAGTCCGGTTCGTCGTTCGGCCCGGTGTCCGGCAGCGGCTCGCCGAACGGGATGTCGGACAGCACGTAGCCGTCGTGCCAGGCCACTGGCTCGCCCGGCAGGCCCAACAGGGTCTGCCAGGTCTTGAATGAAGCCCGCGCCATCGCCTCCCACTGCGCCGCGACGACGGGCGTCGCATGCTCGGCCGCGTACAGCCGCGAATCGGGACTCCACACGCCCGTGGCGGCGGACGAACGAACTTCGGGCGGCCGCTCCTTGCAGTAGATGCGCACGCGCAGGCCGGCGCGCTGGGCCACGCGGGCGGTCGTCAGGCCGATGGCACCGCAGCCGATGATGGCGATGTGCCGCTCGCGCGTCGCGAGCACCAGCGGCAGCGCGCGCAGGGCGGAGCCCCAAGACAAAGACCAGCCGCTGCCACCGTGGCCGTAGTGATGCACGACGTTCTTGCCGTGCAGCCGCTGCGCCTCGATGCGTGGGCCTTGCGGACGGAAAGGCCGGGTGCAGACCGCGAAGTCGATGAGGCGGTCGGGCTGGGCGCGGACGGGGGCCAGCGGCGAGGCCGGGCGGAACGCGGGCTTCGCGGGAGCGGCTGTTTCATCCGCGAGGGCGCCGAAGACGGACAGGCCGCCCAAGGCGCCGGGGATCGATTGAAGGAGCTGTCGGCGTTGCACGGCGCATGTTACCCGGCGCGCAGGCGTGAGCGCGGATGGTCTTTTGTCGCAACTGCTAAGATTTGCCTTCACGCGGCCGAGGAAGAGGGAATGATGCTCCAGTGGGTTTCGGTCACGACCGTCCATGCGCCCGCGTGGCTGATCCGCCTGCACGCTGCCTACATGAAGCTCCTCGGAGCGGAACTTTGCGTGTACTTCGTCGACCGCCCGGCCAGCTACACCGAAGCCGAGTTGTCCGAACTGTCGCAGCACGCGAAATTGTTCCTGTGCGACGACGACTTCTGGCGGTCGTTCGGCGGCCGGCCGGAGAATATCGCGGACCGGCAATTGAGCAACGTGGGCTTCGCCCGCTCCCAGGTTGACGCCAAGTGGTTCCTGCACATCGACATCGACGAGTTTCCCCACGTCGCGCTCGATATCGGCCGCATGCTGGATGGCGCTCCGAGTGAGGTTTCAGAGTTTCACTTCCAGAACGTCGAGCGGCTCATCCTGCGTGGGGGTGCGCACTGGCATGACGGGTTGCTCCGCCTGCCGAACTTCGACATGAAACTGCAGTCGCGCCACTATGGCCAGCGCACGCGCTTTCTGGGCGCCGGGCTGTCCAGCTACTTTCACGGGAAGTCGCTCGTGAAAAACGCGCCGCGCGTGATGCAGGGCGTGCACACGAGCATGCACGTGCTCGCGCACTGGGAGCTGGTGCGGATGACGATCCCGTTGCACGAAGGCTTTTTGGTGCACTACCCCTGCATCTGCCTGCAGCATCTTGTCTTTCGCTTGCGGCGCAACAAGTTTCGCGATCCGGGCGTGCGGAAATTTCGGCACGAGCACAGGCTCGACGAGTTCATGTTCGGGCCCGATGCCCGCCCCGAGAACATCGACAGCGCGGCGGGCGCGCTGCACACCTGCACCCCGGAGCAGGCCAGCACCTGGTCGGAGGTGGGCTTGTGCCGAAGCATTCCTGCCGCGTACCTGGAGCGGTTCGAGCAAGCCGCGGGGGGGGCCGATGTCCTCAAGATGGATTTTGCGGAGCGGTCGCTGGCGGAGTTTTATCGGGATTGATCGGCAGGCGTTGGCCGGCTTCGCAATGCCCGCGCAGCGCAGCTACGGGCATGGCAGTGTGGCGTCAGATGGCAGGGTCGTCAGCCAGATGGGCTTCTTCGCCCCGCGAGCGCTTCGTCTCGCGATAGGACGCCATGGCCTTCTCGTTGCTCGCGTCGTACGTGACGTCGTCAGCGCTCGCGACCGTCAGGCCGTCCAGACCGGAGAGCTCGCGAAGTTGCGTCGCCAGGTCATCTGATCCTCCGGCCTTCCGCACGAATTGACCGAGATATGCATCGAGATACCTGCCGCCCGGATTCTTCAATTCGCGGGCGAGAGCATCCAAGTAGGCCTCTTTGTTCGTTGCTGGCCAATCCACCAGTATCTTGGCTCGACGGCACAACTCTGTGTGCACCAGCATCATGGTGCGCCCATTGCCGTCGAGGAACGGGTGGGCCCAAGCGAAGGCGCCCATGATTGCGCCGGGCTTCTGCTGCATCTGGGTGGTGCTATTGCCCATTTCGAATCCCCACTGGATTGCTTGAGCAATGCGATCCGCGCGCTCAAAATCGACCACGCCGCCCCTGTTGACCTGCGTAGCCACTCCTAGATGCTCACGGTCCTGACCCGCCCAAGGATAGAACTCTGCGAAGAGCATCTCGTGCACCTTGCGAAAGTGCACGTAGGTGACAGGACCCCGAATTCGGTGGAGGAAGGTGAGCGCCTTTTCAAGATGGGCCTCAAAGAAGACTTTCTCCTGGGCCTTGACCAGCGCGAGGTCCTTTTCGGCCTCGATGTTTCTAAGGTAGCCGGCGATGTGGAAGTCCCCGAACGGGTCGAACGGCATCTTGCTGCTCTCTCATGTGGTTGGTCATCAGGCGGGCAAGCTGCGGACCATTGATGACGGACTGCTTGCGCAGCGTGGCAAGAAGCTTCCCTGTCGCGTCCAGGCGCTCGTCATCCCCGGCAAGGCGGGTGACGGCCTCAGCGAAGTCATCAAGCTGCGTACGTGTGTAGACGACGCCGTGAGCTTTTGCCAAACGCGCTACGAACGCTCCCACCCCCTTATTGGGCAGCTGAGTGACGTCGTCAGGCAGCTCGAACGTTCCCGTACGGCGCTTGCGCCGGCGCTCAGCGAAAGGCGATGCACCGCCTGCACGCGGCAAGTCACTGGCAAATTTCTGTTGAAAGGCTGGGCGGCTCAATTTTGATTCGACTTGCGGGACGCTGGCGGCATGGCCGGTTTTGGCTTGAATCTCGCGGGCGAGCACATCAGGCGGGGCAGACAACTCCAACTTGCCCTGCGAATCGACAATTGCCTTCGCGTACACACCCGGACTCAGGCGCACAAGGCGGCCAGCGGTGATGAGGCGGTTGATGGCCTCCGTGAGTTGGCTCTTGCTCCCGAGCTGAGCGAGCTCACGCCGCAGGACGATGTGGTCCGCGCGCTTGGCCAGTGACACCCGCAACTTGCTTTCCAGTTTCATGCCGCTATCCGAATTGATAGGCCGTTTGGATCGACAAGGTTCATTTTATCCTGCGCAGAAACCTCAGTAAAGTCAATTAGTTACGTGGTTTCGCCGTGCCGGCACACAGGCCCATTTGGTGCTCGGCTGAGGAGTCATTCGACTCCCCATGCCATGGAGAGCTGCTACGGCCATTCGGACCGCTGCCCGCCACCACCAGTCGCCCCTACCGCCCCCACCCCTCCAACAC